>CAVSTQ010000020.1:0-183663 GCA_963730825.1 uncultured Actinomycetes bacterium | reverse complement strand
CGACATGCGGTCCTTGATGGCTGGGACGGGCGGGGAGGCCCGCCCCCGGTGGGGGGGTTACCGGGGGCGGGCCAGCTTTTAAGGCACCCGTTGGGAGAGTCTAGCTGTTCGGGGTCAGGTGCAGGATGACCACTTCGTCGGTACCGGAGCCCGGACCGTTGTTCGTGCCGGACGGCTGCCCGGTCTCGTAGGGGTTCTGCTGGGTCGGCCAGCCGCCGTAGTTCTGCGAGTTGTACTCAAACCACTCTGAGGCGGTGGTGGTCGGGATGATCGGCAGGTTGTCGGCCACGTACTTCGCGATCGGGGCCAGCGCCGCGGACTGCGCCGCGGTGGTCGCCGCCCCGGCCAGGGTCGCGAGGTCGGCGTTGATGGCCGGGTCCTTCAGCCGTTCGTAGTCGCCCGTCGCGGAGTTTCCTGTGGCCAGCGTGCTGTCCAGCCAGCCGTCGTACATGTTGTACGGGGTGAGCCCGCCGTTGGACCAGTGCGAGGTCAGCTGGAAGTTGCCGTCGGCCACGTCGCTGTTCCAGGCGTCTGTCGACTGACCCACGAACGACGCGTCGATGCCCGCGGCCCGCAGTTCCTGCGCGACGAGGGCGTCGACCTGGGCGTAGTCCGTGTACGCGGACGGGTTGGTAATCGCGATCGTGACGCTCTTACCGCCCTTGGAGAAGAAGCCGTTGCTGCCCAGGGTGAAACCGGCCTTCTGCAGGACCTGCTTGGCCGCGGCCGGGTTGGCCGTGGCGGAGACGGTCATGTTCGCGACCGGCCCGCTCCAGGCGCTGAAGGTCGGCAGGGTCAGGCCGGTGGCGTTGAGGACCGGGTCCTCCAGGCCAGCCTCGCCCTCCGAGGCGAGCAGGTTGCGGTTGATGGCCAGGCTGATGGCCTGCCGGACGGCGAGCTGGTTGGTCGGCCACTTGTTCAGGTTAGGCATGAGGCTGTTGGTGCCACCGGGCGCCTCCCAGAAGTGATGGGTGCTGGGCGAGGGGTCCACGAAGCTCTTCTGCAGCCCGGGGATGAAGTTCCCGGTCCAGTCGATCTGCCCGGAGAACAGCGCGCTGAGCGCGCCGGTGTTGGAGGTGTAGACCGGGAAGTAGACCTTGGGCACCTTGACCAGGGAGGCCTGCCAGTAGTCGGGGTTCTTCACCAGGGTGAAGCCCTGCGGCGTGAAGCTGCCCAGCTTGTACGGGCCGGTGCCGACCGGGGTCGCGTCCGCGAAGGTCGCCGGGCTGCCCGCCTTGCTCCAGATCGCCTGCGGCACGATCGCGGTGCCTGCGATCTCCTCCAGGTTGGTGTACTGGGCGGTCGGGAACGTAAGCGTGACGGTGCTGCCCGACGTGCTCACACTGTTGATCTTCAGGCCGTCGATGTTGACCGTCGCGTTGGTCTTCACCAGGTTGAAGGTGTAGGCCACGTCCGCCGGGGTGAACGCCGTGCCGTCATTCCACTTCACGCCCGAGCGGATCGTGAAGGCGATCGTCTTCCCGCCGTTAGACCACGCGTAGGACGTGGCCAGCCACGGGTAGTACTTCGGCGGCGCGGCGAGGTCGAACTGGATCAGCGGCTCGTAGATGAGCCCCGTCGCGCCCATGCCCCAGGCGGCACCGGTGGTGACGAACGGGTTGAACGCCTGGGTGATGGCGGTCTCCGGGGAGCTCTCCATGACCAGGGTCTTTCCGGTGGTCGTGCCGGTATTGCCCGACCCCGACCCTGAGCTCGAGCTCGGACTCGACGAACAGGCGGCGATCCCGCCCGTGAGCACGCCGGCCGCCGCTATCGCGCAGAGCCGTTTATAGCTGTGCGATCTCCTCATCATTTTTCGTCTTTCTCTCGTGGTGGATACGGGGTCAGTTCGCGCTTTCGTTTCTGATGGGGGTCGATGGGTGGGTATGTCCGTTGCCCGGCACTCTGGCGATGAGTTCCGGCGCGGCCAGGTCGAGGTGCCAGCAGGCGGCCCCCCGGGTGGCTGAGATCGGGATGAGGACCGGGTCCTCGGCGCGGCAGTGGTCGTCGGCGAGCGGGCACCTGGGGCTGAACGGACAGCCGGCCTCCGCCGCGCTTCCCGTTTTCTGGGCGCCCCCGGCAGCCTGCCGCCCCGAGGTGTCGCGTGGCGCTGGTTCTGTGGGCCTTGCTGCGCAGGGTGCTGCCGAGGTTGTCCGGGTCCGGGGCCGAGGCGACGAGCAGCTGGGTGTACGGATGGGCCGGCTGCTGGGTCACCTCTTCGGCCGGACCGCGCTCCACGATCTCGCCGGCGTACATGACGAGCACTTCGTCGGCGAAGTAGCGCGCGGAGGCGATGTCGTGGGTGATGTACAGCATGGCCAGCTTGAACCGCTGGCGCAGGTCGTCGAGCAGGGCCAGCATCTCGAGCCTGATCGAGACGTCCAGCATGGAGACCGGCTCGTCGGCCAGCAGGACGCTCGGGCGAGCCGCCAGCGCCCGGGCGAAGGAGACCCGCTGGCGCTGGCCGCCGGAGAGCTCATGCGGGTACTTGGGCAGGAACTGCTTGGCCGGGGTGAGCCGCACCTGTTCCATCAGGGCGCCCACCTCGGTGTCGACGTCGACGTCCTTGCCCTGGTGCAGCTTCACCGGGCGCTCCAGGTGATAGCGCACGGTGTGCACCGGGTTCAGCGACGAGAACGGATCCTGGAAGACCATCTGGACCTGGCTCTTGTAGCGGCGGAAGTCCCCGCGGCTGGCCACGCTCGATCCGCTTGCCGTCCAGCTGGATGACGCCGGAGGTGAGGCGTTCCTGGCCGGCCAGCAGCCGGGCGGCGGTGGACTTGCCCGAACCGCTTTCGCCGACCAGCGCCACGACCGCCCCGCGGTAGAGGTTGAAGGAGACGTCACGCACCGCGTGCAGCATCTGGTGGCGGCCGATGCGAAAGTCCTTGCTGACCGAGACCGCCTCCATGGCGAGCGGCCCGCGGGCCGCGGCCGCGGACATCACCGGCTGCGGGTTTGCCTGCTCGCTCATGCCCCTACCTCCCCGGCGGTTTCCTGCGCGGCCTGCGGCGCTGCGGCTTCGGCGGGTCTCGGCGGCATCGGTGTCTGCGGCAGCACGAACGGGCATGCCGTCACGTGATCGGGGTCCTTGGAACTGGTCACGGGAAGAAGGTGCATGTCGACCTCGCGGCAGGCCGCGGTGCCAAAGCCGCAGCGCGGCAGGAACGGGCAGCCGGGCGGCGGGTTCCGCAGGTCAGGCGGTGAACCGGGGATGCCGGCCAGCTCACGGCGCGGACCGCGGAGCGAGGGAAACGAGTTGAGCAACCCCCGGGTGTAGGGGTGGGACGGCTCGTGCTGAATCTCCTCCGCCGTGCCGATCTCCAGCAGCTGCCCGGCGTACATCACCGCGATCCGGTCGGCCAGCTCGAGCAGCAGGGACAGGTCGTGGGTGATGAACAAGATGGAAAAGCCGAGACGCTCCTTGAGCTCCACGATCTGGGCCAGGATGTCCCGCTGGACCACCACGTCGAGCGCGGTGGTCGGCTCGTCCATGATGACGACCTCGGGGTCGGTGGCCAGCGCCATCGCGATCATCACCCGCTGGCGCATGCCGCCGGACAGCTCGTGCGGGTAACTGCGCAGGCGGGCCCGCGGTATGCCCACCAGGTCGAGCAGCGAGGCCGCCCGCTCCCGCGCTTCTTCCCGGGGAATCCGCAGGTGGGCGTGCATGACGTCGAGCAGCTGGCTGCGGACGGACAGCACCGGGTTCAGCGCGTTCATCGCGCTCTGGAAGACGATCGCGACCTCGCGCCAGCGCAGCCGCCTGAGTTCGTCCGGCTTCATCGTGAGCACATCGACCGGCTCGGTCACCCGCCGGCCGGCGTAGCGGACGCTGCCGCTGGTGATCAGGGCCGGGGCCCGCAGCAGCCGGCGAGGCGCCGTAGACCAGGGTGGACTTGCCCGAGCCGCTCTCGCCCGCCAGGCCGATGACCTCACCGGCCGCCAGGTCGAGGTTCACCTTGTCCACGGCCCGGACGTCACCGCCCCCGGTCCGGTAGACGACTGACAGGTCCCGGATCTCCAGCACCGTATCCGGCCGGGCGGCCAGGGAAGCGGCGGCCGGGGCCCGCTCTGGATACGCGCTCATCGGTGCCCGCCCTTCTCAGCGTCGTCGAGCAAGGAACTGCGGGAGAAGGAGTGCGCGAACCCGGCCAGCTTGCCGCGGTGCTGCACGACCTCGGCCAGCACCGGCGTCGGGTCGGCCGGAGGCAGCCAGTACCCGGCGATCCGGCTGGCACTGGTCGCGTCGCGCAGCCGCGGGTTGCCCAGCTCGTCGATCCCGGTGTTGAGCAGCACCAGACCGGTCCCGATGAGGGCCACGGCCAGGCCGGGCGGCACGAACCACCACCAGGCCCCGAGCTCGAGCGCCTGCTGGCTCTGCGCCCAGTAGAGCATCGTGCCCAGGCTCCAGGAGTTCAGGTTGGCCACGCCGATGAAGGCCAGGGCGACCGACGCGCCGATCGCGTACAAGACGGTGTTCACGAAGCTCGCCGCGATCAGGCTCACCTCGTTCGGCACGATCTCCGAAGCGATGATCCGCCAGGTCTTCTCCCCGGTTTCCCGCGCGGCCGCGATGAAGTCGCGGTTGCGGATGGCCAGCGTCTGCGCGCGGATCACCCGGGCCCCCCACGGCCAGCCCAGCCCGCTGAGCACGATGATGGTCGCCGTCTGCCCCTTGGTCTGCAGGGAGCCGAGCAGCACGATGAGCAGCGGCAGGGCCGGGATGACCAGGAATACGTTGGAGATCAGCGACAGCACCTCGTCCCACGCCCCGCCGAGGAACGCGGAGGTCACCCCGACGATCACCGACAGGGCCGTGGCGACCACCCCGACGATCAAGGCGAGCTCGAGGGTGAGCCGGATTCCCACAAGCAGCTGGGACAGGACGTCCTGCCCGCTCTGGGTAGTGCCGAGCAGGTGCGCCCCATACGGCGCGTGCAGCGACAAAGCGGGCGAGGGGTCCTGGTATCCGGGGTCGTATGGCGCGACCAGGGGCCCGATGATGGCGGCGAGCACGAAGACGCCGAGCAGCATGGCGCCGACCTTGGCCTTGGGCGGCATCCGCCGCCAGCGGCCGGGCTGGACGTCTTCCTTGGGCAGCGAGGTAGCGTCGGCACTCATCGGCAGGACGGCGGTCATCGCGTGGCCTCCCTGGCTCGGGCACGAGGATCGGACAGCACGATGATCACGTCAACCACCAGGTTGGCGATGAGCACGGCGAAGGTGATGACCAGGAAGATCGCCTGCATCAGCGGGTAGTCGCTTGAGCTGACCGCGGTCAGCAGCAGCAGCCCGATGCCCGGGTAGGAGAAGACGATCTCCATGATCAGGGCGCCGGAGACGACAAAGCCGAGCGCGAGGGCGAAGCCCTGCAGCTGGGGCAGCAGCGCGTTGCGCGCCGCGTAGGTGAAGATGACCCGGCGCCGGGGCAGGCCCTTGGCCTGAGCCGCGATCACGTAGTCCTCGCCCACCGTGGTGATCATGACGTTGCGCATCTGCAGCATCCAGCCGGCGATCGAGGTGAGCACGATGGTCAGGGCCGGGAGCAGGGAGTGATAGATGGCGCTGCCGATGAAGTCCGCATGCCATCCCGGTATCAGGCCCTGCGCGTACCCCTGGCCGAGCGGGAACACGTGCAGCTTGGCGGCGAACAGCTCGAGCAGGATCAGCGCGAAGAAGAAGTAGGGGATCGCCTGCAGGAACATCAGCCCAGGCAGCACCCGGTCCAGCGCGCCGCCGTGCCGCCAGCCGGCCACGATGCCGAGCCCGGTGCCCACCACGAAGGCGATGACCGTCGCCGTTCCGACCAGGGTGAGCGTCCACGGGATGGTCTCGGCGAGCAGCGTGGAGACCGGGGCGGGGTACTGCGTGACGTCGGTGCCAAAGTTGAGGTGGAAGACGTCGTCCAGGTACGACCCGTACTGATGCCAGATCGAGCCTGGGTGCCCCACCCCGAGCATCGCCTCCAGAGCGCTGTAGGCCGACGGCTGCAGGTTGGGGAACTTCGCCATGATGGACTGGACGGCGTTTCCCGGCATGGCGCGCGGGATGAAGAAGTTGACGGTGAGCGCGACCCAGGCGGCCACGACGTAGAACACCAGGCGGCGGAGAATAAAGGACATGGCGGCTCCTAAGCCTTCGCGGCTTGCCGGACAGGCCGGCGGGCGGACTTGGTGCCCGGCCGGCGTGTGGTCAGGGGCGTCATCGCGACCGGCTCCGGGCGCGGCAGGCCGAGCGCCAGGCACGGGCTGGCGGGTGACGGTGCCCGGCGGGCAGCCGCAGCTTGACCGCAGCACCAGCTCGGTGGCCAGCAGTTCGACCGTGGTCGGCAACGCCGGGTTGGCGATGCGATCGAGCAGCCGGGCGCAGGCCCGCTCGCCCAGCATGCGCATCGGCTGATGAACGGTGGTGAGCGGAGGGTCACACAAGCTGCCGGGGAAGATGTCGTCGAAGCCGGCCACGGCCACGTCCTGCGGGACCCGGACGCCGGCCCGGGCCAGCGCCTTGAGCACGCCGATGGCCATCTGGTCGTTGGCCGACACCACCGCGTCCGGCAGGTTCTCCCGGCCCATGGCCAGCAGCGCCTCGCCGGCGTGCTCGCCGCTCTGGACGCTGTAGTAGCCCTGGAAGAAACCGACCAGGCGGGCTTGCGGGTTGGACCGGAGCACGTGGTCCAGGCCGAGCCGCCGTTCCCTGGAGTCAGGAGAATCCGCGGGACCGTGCACCCAGAACAGCCGCTGCCTGCCGTGATCACGGATGAGGTGGGTAACGACGGCCGCCGAGCCGGACAGGTTGTCCGCCGTCACCACGTCGGCGGCCTTCTCGTCCGGGGTGCCGGCGAAGATCACCACGGGCACCCGGGCCGCGAGCCGTTCGATAAAAGGGGAGGGCACGATGCCCTCGCCGATCAAGATGCCGTCCGCCTTGCCGGTGAACGACTCCAGCCGGGGGAACGCGGGATCGTGAGCGCCCTGCAGGAAGGTGATGAGCAGCGACCACTCGTGATCGCGGATGCGCGCCTCGACGCCGCGCAGCACCTCGTCATAGAACAGCAGGTTCATGTTCTCGATGTCGTACTGCCGCGCCGGGCGTTCCACGCAGACCAGGCCGATGACGTCCTTGCGGCGGCGGGACAGGCTCTGGGCGGCGCCGTCGGGTACGTAACCGAGTTCCTCGATGGCCTGCTGCACCCGGATCCTGGTGGCAGCGCGAACCCGGTCCTGGCCGTGCACCACCCGCGAGACGGTCGCGGTGGAGACGCCGGCCAGGTGGGCGACGTCGTAGAGGGTTACCACAGGTCTCCGGTCAGCTGCATGGCTGCGTCCCTTGAAATACCAGGTCTACGAGCTGGACATCGTGCTGTCATTTAACCGACATGTAAGCGTTTACAACTGAAATCTAAGCGCTTACACTAACCCTCAGCACAGGGGCCGTCAAGGGTCCATAGCCATACAAAAGGAGAGCCTGATGACGGGAACGGCAACAGATGCTGACGGCGCCCTGAACTTCCCTGCGGGGTTCATCTGGGGAGCATCGACGGCCGCCTACCAGATCGAGGGAGCCCCGGCCACCGACGGCAAGGGCCCGTCGATATGGGACACCTTCAGCCACACGCCGGGCAAGGTCCGTGGCGGCGACACCGGCGACATCGCCTGCGATTCTTACCACCGCTACCGCGAGGATGTCGCCCTGATCGCCTCGCTCGGGATCAGTTCCTACCGGTTCTCCATCTCCTGGCCGCGGGTCCAGCCGGGCGGCCGCGGGCCCGCGAACGCCCGGGGCCTGGATTACTATCGCAGGCTGCTCGACGAGCTGGCCGAGAACGGCATCGCGGCCACCGCCACCCTCTACCACTGGGACCTGCCTCAGGAGCTCCAGGACGAGGGCGGCTGGACGGTGCGCAGCACGGCTGAGCGGTTCGCCGAGTACGCGGCGCTGACCGCGGAGGCCCTCGGCGACCGGGTGGTCCGCTGGATCACCCTGAACGAGCCGCAGGTCGTGGCGAACAACGGCTACCGTACCGGCGACCACGCCCCCGGCCTGCGCGACGCCGAGGCCGCGGCGGCCGTCAACCATCACCTGCTGCTCGGCCACGGGCTGGCGGCTCAGGCCCTGCGCAGCCTGGGCGCGACCGAGGTCGGCATCACCCTGGACGTGCACCCGGTCCGGGTGCTGGGCGACGGCGGTTCCGCGGCCCTGGAGCAGGCCCGGCTGGTCACCGACGCGGCGGCGAACGGCCTGTACCTCGAGCCGGTGCTGCACGGCCGGTACCCGGAGCACGCCCCGGCGGACCTGCTCCCGCCGTCCTCGCTCATTGCCGATGGTGACCTGGAGACGATCAGGCAGCCGCTGGACTTCCTGGGCGTGAACTACTACTCGCCGATCTTCCTGCGGGCCGGTGACCCCGCCGACCTCAGGCGCAACGAAAACCCGGCCCGCTGTCACGTGCCGGGTGTGGTCGAGTACCTCCCGGACGAGCTCGAGCGGACGAACATGGGCTGGCTCGTCGATCCGAGCGGGCTGCACCAGATCCTGGTGGACATCTCCGAGCAGGCCCCGGGCCTGCCGCTGTACGTCACGGAGAACGGCCGTGCGGCCGAGGACTACGTGACCCCCGAAGGCGAGGTGAACGACATCGAGCGGGTCAAGTACCTGCACACCCATCTGGAGGCGGCCGCGCGGGCCATCAAGGACGGCGCCAACCTGGCCGGGTACTTTGTCTGGTCGCTGATGGACAACTTCGAATGGGGCTGGGGCTACTCCAAGCGGTTCGGGATTGTCTTCGTCGATTTCGGCACCCAGCGCCGTATCCCCAAGGCAAGTGCCCGTTTCTACTCCAACGTGGTACGGGCCAACGCCATACCGCTGCTGCCCGCCTCCTGGCCACGCTAACCTCACGTCCAGCTGCCGGGTGACACGGGCCCGTGTCACCCGGCCGCTACCACCTCAGCTGGGCGATCCGGTCGTATTCCGCCGCGGAGTAGCCGACTAGGCCCTCCGACAAGGCGAAGATCCACTCGGCTACGCCCAGGGACATCGCCAGGCGGCTGCAGCGAGCGCAAAAATGCGGTTCCGCCAGCCGGACCGAGTCGTCGGCCTCGAGCCGCACGTAAATAAGCTTGGAGTTCTGCAGCATCCGCCAGCCGTCGCCGTCCCGGGCCAGCGTGATCGCCCGCTGTTCCGCGTGCGTCCGGCACTGATCATGATCGCCGCTGTCGCTGACCTTGCAGTAGCAGTGGTCTTCCCCAGGGAATGGCACCCCGTTGGTGCCCCAGGCGATGAGGCTGCCGTCTTTGACCAGGACCGCGGCGTGCCGGGTGCGCGCATGGGAATCCCTGGCCAGCTCCGCGGCCCGCGTCACCATCTGCTCGGCCATATGACTGTCATGACGCTTGAGCGGGCGCCACTGCGGCGATTGCCCTGATTGCATTCCTGCCACCTTTCGCAGCACAGGCTAGCCTCCATCAGGGACCAGCGGCAGCGGCAGGGTCGCTGGAACCGGTGATGAGTAGGCCGGGACCAAGCTTTGAGGACTTAAGCCATTACTAGTCAGCAGCGATTCAGAGTAAATCATGAGAAATCAGTATTTCTCATGAAAGCGGGACGTTATGACCGGTACTACCCGTCGGCACTTTCTCCAGTACGGCCTGGCCACAGGGGCAGCGCTGGGTGTCACCGCGACCCGGCCAGGTACCGCGGCGGCGGCCGCGTCGCGGCTGAGTGGCCGGGCGGTCAGCCTGCGCCCCTTCGCCGAGCCGCTCCCCGTCCCGGGATCCGGGATCGTGGTGGCGTCGCCGGTCGCCCCTAACCGGTACCACTTCACGCTCAGGCAGATCAGCCGCCGCCTGCACCCGCAACTGCCCGCGACGCCCATTTTCGCCTACGACGACGGGTCCGGCCTGGGCGGCCAGGCCGGATCGTTTGGCATGGCCATAGCGGCGCAGACCGGCACGCCGGTCCACGTCAGCTACACCCACGGACTCCCCGCGAGGTATCCGTCCTGGATACCGGTCGACACCAGGCTCACGCCGCTCGGCCGCCAGGTCCGGATGATGGCGCACCTGCACGGCGGCTTCGTCGCGGCCGCCGACGACGGGAATCCGACGGTGACCCCCGACGGGTTCGGCCCGGGGGAGACCCAGACCGTCGTGTACCCGAACCAGGCACCGCAGCAGTCCGCCAGGCTCATGTGGTTTCATGACCACGCCATGGGGGCCACCCGGCTGAACGTGTTCGCGGGCCTGGCCGGTGCCTACATCCTGCGGGACGAGCACGACACCGGCGCCGAGCCGAACCCGATCGGGATCCCCGGCGGGCAGTACGAGATCCCGCTGGTGATCCAGGATCGTCAGTTCAACCCGGACGGCACCTTCCACTATCCGGTCAGCACGATCCCGGGCATCACCTGGATCGGCGAGTACTTCGGCGATCACATGCTGGTCAACGGCAAGGTCTGGCCCTATCTGGAGGTCGAGCCACGGCTCTACAGGTTCCGCATCCTGAACGGGTGCAACGCGCGCATCATGAGCCTGGATCTGGGGGGCGCCCCGATGTGGCAGATCGGAGCCGAGGGCGGCATGTGGGACCGCCCGGTCCGGATGAGCCAGCTCGTGCTCACCCCGGCCGAACGCGCTGACATCATCGTCGACTTCCGTGGTCACCAGGGGCAGACGCTCGTCGTGCACAACTCGACGCCCGCCGCGCCTGTGTCGACTCCGGCGCCCCCGTTGCCGACGGTCATGCAGATCCGGGTGGGCCGGACCGTCACCCACCGCGGACCGCGTGACATCCCGCGCCACCTGCCCGGCCAGCGGGCGGACCTGCCCCGCCCGGACGTGACCCGGTTCATCACCCTCAACGAGATCGCGCCCGAGACGGCGGGATGGTGGCTGAACCTGAACGCCGCGCACTTCGGCCTGGCCCCCGAGCACCCCCGGGCCGGGACCGTGGAGGACTGGGTCTTCATCAACCTGACCGGCGACACCCACCCGATGCACACCCACCTGTTCACCCACCAGGTGATCGGCCGGGTGCCGTTCGACGCAGGAAGCTTACGACAAGGCCTATGGCGGACCGAACGGGGTCCCCGGCGGTATCGACCCGGCCCCGTTCGCGACCGGCCCGATGCTGCCGCCGACCCCGGACGAGCGCGGCTTCAAGGACACCAGCAAGGTCAACCCCGGCTACTACACGATCGTCCGGGCCAGGATCGAGCTGCCCACCGGCGTGCGGGCGCCGCAGGCGTACGTGTACCACTGCCACATCGTCGAGCACGAGGACAACGACATGATGCAATCGTTCATCGTGGTGCCGTAGATAATAGCCAGCATGCGCCAAGATCAGAGCGGTCGACGGTTTCCGGCTGGCCTACGACCGGACCGGTCAGGGGCCGCAGAGTCCCGCGGTGGTCCTGCTGCACGGCTGGCCGGGCGACCGGACCGACTACCGGGCCGTCGCGCCGCTGGTGGCCGCCGCGGCCGACGTGATCGTGCCCGACCTGCGGGGGTTCGGCGAGTCCGACAAGCACGAGGCCGATCCGGCGCAGCAGTACAACGCCGCCGCCCAGGCCCGCAGCATCGTCGGGCTGATCGAGGAACTCGGGCTGCGGCGGCCGGTCGTGGCCGGCTATGACGTCGGCAGCCGGATCGCGCAGGCCATCGGCAGGCAGCGGCCCGACCTGATCCGCGCCCTGGTCATCAGCCCGCCGCTGCCAGGCATCGGTGACCGGATCCTCGGCTCGCAGGCTCAGCGGGAGTTCTGGTACCAGACGTTTCACCGGCTCGGCCTGTGCCTGGAGCTGATCGACGGTAAGCCGGACGCGGTCCGAGCCTATTTGCGGCACTTCTGGTCCCACTGGTCTGGGCCGGAGTACCAGCCTGCCGAGCGCTGACCTTGATCACCTAGTGTCGGTATACGGGGCACCGGGTGCCTTCGCCGCCTCGATCGCCTGGTACCGGGCGGGCGCGGGTGCGGTGGCGACCTCGCTCGCCGAGCAGGCCCCCGCCCCTGACCAGCGGATCGCTGTACCGATCGACGGTGCTGTGGCCATCGCACGACCCGCTGTTCCCCCGCGCCTGGTCCGACCGGATCGAGGAGTTCTTCGCCGCGGCCACGCTGACCCCGCTCGACGGCGTCGGTCATTTCGTGCCGCTTGAGTGCCCGGATATGTTCGCTTCGGCGATCATCGCCGCGTCCAGGCTGGCTGACCAAGGACCGCAGCCGCTAGGCCTTGGCCGCGGTCTTGGCGTCTGACCAGTGCCGGATGACGGCGGTATCGGCGATGAACCGGACTCCGCCGCCTGGGGCCCAGCGGGCCGCGGCTTCGCGCAGGCACTCGTCGACCAGTCCGGAGACCGTCTCGGCCTGCTCGCAGGGGGCAGTGCACGAGCAGCTCGTCGTGCAGGCAGAGCACGATCCGGGCACCGAGCGGCCCGCCCCGGGCCCGGACGGTGACCGCCCACATCTTGAACAGCTCCGCCGCGGCGCCCTGGATCATCGCGTTGCGCGCGTAACGACCGTGGGCCGCGGCCTGGCTGCTGCTCCGCGCTTCCGCGCTGGCCAGCTGGATCAGGCGGCCGCCGTAGGTGCGCAGGTCACGGCCGGCCCGGCCGGCGCGGTCGGCGGCGTCCAGGTAGGCCATGGCCACCGGGTAGGCCGCGTTCAGCCGGCGCAGCGCCTGGGCGCCATGGCCGGTGGTCTGCCCGTACATCGCGCCGAGGACCGCGACCTTGGCGGTCGGCCGGTCCACGCCAAGTTGCGCCGCGACCGGCGCGTACAGGTCGTCGGCGCGGGTCGCGGCGATCAGCGCCTGGTCCCGGACACCGCGGCCAGCACCCGCGGCTCGATCTGGCCGAGGTCGGCCCGGACGAACACGTGCCCGTCCGCGGCCACCACCGCCGGGGCGCAGCGCGGCCGGCATGTTGTGCAGTCCCGCCGAAGCGGTCATCCGGCCCGCCGCGCCGTCGGAGCCCGTCCACGCCCCGCGCAGCCGGCCGTCGGCGCCGAGGTGCTGATCCAGCCAGGCGTAGCCGTACGTGGTGGCGATCCGCTCCGCCTTGCGCCACTCGAGCAGCGCGCCGACCAGCGGGTGCGCGTCCCGCAGCAGGCGCAGCCGCCACGCCCGGGTATCGGGCACGTCCACCCCGACCCGGCCGAGCAGGGCCCGCACCTGGGCCGGGCTGCGCAGGTCGGCGGCGGCCCCGGCCGGGGCGTGCCGCAGCACCTCGGCGTCGCGGGCGCTGCGCCGCGCCGCGGCGTCCGCCTCGTCGCGCGGCCTGGGCCCGATGAGGGAGGCCAGGACCTGCTCGGTGACCGCCCGGTCCATGGGCAGCCCGTCCACCGACAGCTCGGCGCACAGCAGCTCGGCGGTGGACTCGCAGTGGGCCGTGGCCACGGCCATCGGCCGGCCTGGCAGCGCGGCCAGCGCTTCACGCTGCAGCTCGGCGGCCGCCACGCGCCAGCCCGGCCCAGCTGGCCATCCGGTCCTGGGTATCCGCCCAGCCGCCGCCGACCCACTCGGACCGCAGGTACCCCTCCGGCGCCACCGGGTCGTCGGCGTCGCCTCCGTCCATGCCGAACAGGTCAGGCGGCCCGGCGGCCGGCATCGTATCGGTGGCCAGGCCGCGCAGCCGGGCCCAGGCCCAGCCCGGGTCGGCCCGCCAGCCGCCGAACAGCAACCGGTGCGCCGCGGTGATGTCCCAGCACGTGGCCAGCCGCACCCCGGCCGCCGCCAGGTGCGCCGCGGTCTGCGCCGACCACACCACCCACCGCGGCCTGAGCATCTCATCAGCGCGGCCGACCTCAGCCGTCAGGCCCGCGCCCCCGGCGACGGGCCAGGCGCGCTCCGATGTGGCCAGCCCGAGGCCCTGGGCCGGGGAGAAGACCAGCCCGACGAGATCGCCCCGGTTCACCCCGGCCTGGCGCAAGGACGTTACCAGGCCCGCATCCGGCCCCTTCACCGGGCTGACGCCGACGCACTAGCCATGGACCCACTTTGCCACGTATGCCGTTGGCCCTGAGGCTGGTAACGACTACTGAGCTAGCAGGAAACGCCGGTGCCGACGATGCCGCGCTCGGCCAGCGCCCGGACGTCGGCTTCGGTCAGCCCCAGCAGGTGAGTCAGGACCGGTACGGTGTCCGCGCCCAGGGCCGGGGCGGCCCGGACGTCGCCGGCCCCGGCGACCACGAGCGGCGAGGCCGGCGCGAGCAGTGACCCGACCCCGGGCTGGCTGATCCGGGCCAGCAGCGGGTTTGCGGTCAGGTCGATCTCGGTGAACTTCTGGTACCGCGACCACAGCACCGACGTGCCCGCGAACTCCCGCTCAAGGCCGGCTAGCGGGCGGGCGGCGATCCACCGCTCCAGCAGGGTCGCGATCACCTCGCGATGCCGGTACCTGTCGCCGTCGGTGCTGAAGTCCGCCCCGAGCAGCCGTTCCAGCTCGGCGAAGGTATCGGTCAGGCCGGTGACCTTGGCCAGGTCGGCGAAGTGCCGCCGGGTCAGGGCGACCAGCATGATCCGGTGGCCGTCCGCGGTAAGAAAATCGCGTGCCAGCCCGCCGTACAGGTGGTTCCCGATCCGCGGCCGGTCCTGGCCCAGCTGGGCCTCGGCCAGGAAACCCAGGTTCCCGGCCACGGCCATCGCCACGTCGGCCAGTGCCAGCGTGAGCTGGCTTCCCTCGCCGGTCCTGGCCCGGCGCCGTTCGGCCGCCAGCAGCCCGACCGCGGCGTACAGCCCGCAGGCCACATCCCAGGCCGGCAGCACGTGGTTCACCGGCCCCGCCAGCATGTCAGGCCCGGTGACCAGGGGAAATCCAGTCTCGGCGTTGACGGTGTAGTCGACGGCGGCGCGGCCGTCCCGGTGGCCAAGGATCTGCAGGTGGATCAGGTCCGGGCGGAGCCTGGCCAGCTCGGGGTAGCCCAGCCAGGGCCTGGCCGACCGCGTTGGTCAGCACGATGCCGCCGCCCGGGCCGGACGCGCGGACCAGGTCCGCGACGATCTGCCGCCCCTCGGGCTGGCGGAAGTTGACCGTCACCGAACGCTTGCCCTTATTCAGCCCGGTCCAGAACAGGCTGGTGCCGGACGGCGCCAGGGGCCACCGGCCCTGGTCCGCGGCACCGCCGACCGGGTCGACCCGGATCACGTCGGCGCCGAGCTGGGCCAGGGTCAGGCCGCCCAGCGGGGCGGCCACGAAGCTCGACACTTCCAGGACGGTCAGTCCGTCCAGCGGTCCCGCGCTCACCGGGGCGCGTACCAGGTCACGCCGTCGCTGACCGTGGCCCGCAGCCGGCTCTGCATGACCAGGACGTCCAGGTGCGCCGCGGTCTCCAGGACGGCGAGCATCTGGTTGAACGGGTCCAGGTCGGGCAGCTTACGCTCGCGGCGGGTCCAGGTCAGCTGTACGGCGACCTCGTGCGCGGTGGCCGCGTCCGGGCCGACTGCCCGCTGCGATGCCGCCAGCCTGACGGCATGATGAGCCAGCAGCTCGTCCACCCGCGCGTGCACGCTGGCCGCGGGCGGTCCGTGCGCGGGCAGCAGCGCGGCGTCGGGCTGCTGCCTGATCAGCCGCAGCGACTGCAGGTAATCCCCGAGCGGCAGGACCGCGGGCGCGGGCTCGAAGCCGATCGACGGGGTGATGTGCGGCAGCACATGGTCGCCGGAGAACAGCAGGGCGCTGGCCTCGTCCCGGTAGCACAGATGGCCCCGGGTGTGGCCGGGGGTGGCGATGGCCTGCAGCGTCCGGCCGGCCAGGGCGATGTCCCCGGGCACAAGCCATTCGTCCGGCAGTTCCCAGGGTGTCTGCGCGGCCCGGCGGGACGCGATCGCCGCTACCTGGGTGGCGATCTCGCCGGCCCCGCACCGGCGCAGCCTGCGCAGCTGCGGGATCAGCCGCAGCTCATCCCCGCTGACCCACAGGTCCAGGCTGGGGCGCTCGCCGATGCCCAGCGCCACCCGGGAGCCGAACTCGCGGCGCAGCAGCACGGCCTGGGTGTAATGATCGCGGTGCACGTGGGTCATCAGGAACCTGGTGATCCCGCCGAGGGTGTGCCCCAGGCTCGCCAGGGCGCTCTCCAGCCGTTCCCTGGCCAGCGCCAGGGCCCAGCCCGAGTCGATCAGTATCAGCCCGTCCGGATCCGCGATGGCGTACACGTTCACGGCCCGCAGCGCGTCGTTCGGCAGCGGCAGCGGGATCCGGTGCACTCCCGGCGCTACCCCGAACGCTCCGGGCACCGTCCAGTCGGCCGGGGAGGACCCGTTATCCGGCGTCACCGTGTGACCACTCCGTCCAGCACGAGATCGGCCATGGCGTCGGCGATCTTCTCCGCGTCGTACTGCCCGTCCGGTTTGTACCAGCGGGAGACGCTCTGGCCGATGGCCAGGATGCCGTACATGGTGAGCCGGGGGTCCGCGGGGCTGAAGACCCCGGCCTTGATGCCGTCTTCCAGGATGGCGATCCAGCGCCGCTCGTACTCCCGCCGCTGGCCCAAGATCTCCTCCAGGTGCGGGCCGGTCAGGGACCTGACCTCGACGTGACCCACCCAAGCACGGAACTGGCGGTGCGCGTGATGCAGGACATGCGATCGCGCCGCGGCCCGCAGCCGGTCGCGTGGATCGGTGAGCCCGTCAATGGCCGCGTCCAGGCTCGCGGCGATGTCGACCATGCCGTCGTGCATGATCAGGTAAAGCAGCTCCTCTTTTCCCCGATATATAATTATAAAGAGTTGAGACCTGCAGTCCGACGCGGTCGGCAATGGTCCGCACATCGGTCGCGGCATATCCTTGGTCGTAAAAGCAATTGGCCGCTTCTTTCTTTATTTCCGCTAGCTTATCCAGGTGCGCTGGCGTTCTCTTGCCGCGAATCCGCCGCGGCTTCCCGACGCTCGGTCCGGACACGCTCTGTCACCGGCCCGATCTCATCGTGAGATCCCGCCGCGGACCCGAGGGACTCCGGGGACTCCGGGAGGCTCCGGATGGCGGCTGGCGATCTTGGTTCGCAAGGTCTGACTTCGGGTGCTCTCCAACCTGATCTCCTACGTCCGGATCGGCACGTCGCAGGTCAATAGTGGTGTCCCGGTCTATTGACGAACGATCGCTCGTATGATTCGATGTTACCCAACCAGCCGCCCGCCGGGAAGGGTTGACCGGAACGGGAGCGGCGATCATATCGGAATCCGGCATTGACGCCTCCATCCCCCGGGCGCAAGGCCGCTACTAAGTGTGAGCTCGCCCCGACTGCCACACGTAGCCGAGACGGCGCATCTAAGCAACGACGTAAAGGATGAGCCGGTTGCCGCCAGGAACTATTGCCGTCATTGGCGCTGGAACAATGGGTCGTGGAATAGCGCGGGTTGCGCTAAAGCACGGCTTCGGCGTGGCGATCTTTGACGTCAATGTGGACGCCGTGCGGCAGGTGGCCGCCGCCCCGGACGCCGCGGCCACGGCGGGAGCCCTGGTCGTCGCCGGCTTCGTCGCGGACGCCCTGGACGGGGTGGAAGCGGTCATCGAGACGGTGGTGGAATCCGAGCCCGCCAAGGTCACGGTGCTGCGTGAGGTGCCAGGTTCGCCGGGCCGGGCACGCTGCTGGCCACCAATACCTCGACGTTCTCCGTCGCCCGCCTGGCCGCGGCCAGCGGCTGCGAAGGACGCCTGGTCGGCATGCACTTCTTCAACCCGGCCGAGAAGATGCGGCTGGTGGAGGTGGTCGTCGCCGAGGGCGTGCCCGGCCGCTTCGTTGCCCAGGCCACCGGCCTGGCCGAGGCCCTGGGCAAGACCGCCGTCGTGGTCAGGGACTCGCCGGGATTCATCACCAGCCGGCTCGGCCTGCTCCTCGGCAACGAGGCGATGCGGCTGGTCTCCTCCCGGGTGGCCGCCCCAGACGCCATCGACGTGGCCATGCGGCTGGGCTACAACCACCCGATGGGGCCGCTGGAACTGGCTGACCTGGTCGGGCTGGACGCCCGGCTGAACAACCTCAACGCCCTGTACCCGGCCCTGGACGACGAGCGTTACCGCCCGCCGCAGATCCTTCTCGACCTGGTGAGCGCGGGCCATCTCGGCCGCAAGAGCGGCCGCGGCTTCTACCTGTACGACGCCGACGGCCGCAAGGCCGGGGTCGCGCCGCGCACGGAGGGATGACAGTGAAGCTCAGCATGGTGTTCGCCGGCGGCGGTCCCATCGCGGTGCAGCGTGAGCTGGCCGTGGCGGCCGACCAGGCCGGGCTCTACCGGCTGTGGACCACGGAAAGCCTCGGCTCCGACGGACTGCTCCGCGCCATGGCTATCGGCCTGGCCACCTCCCGGATCAAGATCGGCACCGGGATCGCCTACACCTTCCCCCGGCTGCCGCTGCACGCGGCCGCGGCCGTGGCCGAGGTGGCCGACGCCCTGGGCGGCCGGTTTACCTTTGGCCTGGGCGCCGGGACCAAGGGGATCCGCCGCCGCTACGGCATCGAGGAAGACCATCCCGCGCCCCGGTTCGCCGAATACGTGCGGCTGGTGCGTGGCGCCCTGCACAGCTCGGGCGGCTATGAGTTCGACGGGCGTTTCTACCAGGCCAAGGCGCCGTCGCTGCACTTCCACGCGAGCCAGGAAGTGCGGCGGGGGATCCAGATCTACGGTTCCGGGGTCAACCGGATCATCCTGGCGACGACCGCCCAGCACTGCGACGGCGTGGCCCTGCACCCCCTGGCCGGCATCCGGCCGTACTTCGACAACGTGACCCTGCCCGCCCTGCAGTCGCTCGGAACGGGCCCAGCGGAGCACGAAGCTGCCGACGGCCCTGTGGTACATCTGCTCCGTCCACGACGACCCGGAGACCGCCCGGCACCGCGCCGCCACCATCTTGGCGTTCTACTTTTCCACGCCGAGCTACGCGACGCCGCTGGAGGGCACGCGCTGGGAAGAGGCCGGGGTCAAGCTGCGCGAGGCGTTCCGCGCGGCCGGGTACCCGACCCCCTGGGACGACCTGGCCCGGCTGGTGCCCGAGGCCATGACCGAGGAAATCTGCCTGACCGGCACGGCCCGGCAGGTGGCCGAGAAGATCGGCGCCCTGGAGCAGGAGCTCGAGGGCATGGGCATCGACGAGCTGGTCCTGGAGCCCACCTCTCATGGCGGCGTGCCCGAATTCACCCAGAGCTGCCAGGGCATCATCGCCGCCGCGGCCGCGGCCGGCCCCAATGACGGGAATGGAGGCACAGCATGACGAGCTCAGCAAGACGGTCCCGGCCCAGCTGGCGACGGCGACTGCCGTGGGTGGCACTGCTCGCGGTGACGGCGCTCTTGGCCGCCTGCGGCAGTTCCGGCGGCGGCAGCTCCGGCGGCAGCGGCAGCTCCACCGCCGGAAGCTCGGGCGGGGTGGTGAAGCTCGGCTTCATCGGCACCATGTCCGGCCGCTGGCCCAGATCGGCGACGACATGCTCGACGGCGCTAAGGTGGCCGTGGCGCAGGTCAACGCAGCCGGCGGCGTCGACGGCGGAAAGAAGCTCCAGCTGGTCACCAAGGACGACCAGCTGACCCCGGCCACCGGCGCGTCCGACGCCAGGGACCTGGCCAACTCGGGCGTCAAGCTCATCCTCGGCATGCTGGACAGCGCCATCTGCCTGGCGGTAGCGCCGGTGGTACAGAACCTGGGCGGGGACACGATCGGCTCGGTCTGCTCCTCCGACCCGCTGGTCGGCCCGAACCGGGCGGCCAAGAACTACTGGAGCCTGGCCGTGACCAACCACGGTCTCGTGCGCCGCGCTGGCCAAGGTCATTGACGGCAACAGTATCCCGGACCTGAAGACCATCGACCTGTTCGGCTACGACTACATCACCGGTCATGAGATCGCCACCGAGTGCGTCAACGACATGAAGAGCGACGGGCTGAAGGCGAGACGGTCCGCAAGAGCTACTTCGTCCCGCTGGCCTCGGAGACCTACAGCTCCCAGATCGGTGCCCTGACCCAGAGCCTGAGCGGGCCGAGCAAGGGCCGGGCGCTGTTCCTTGTCACCTACGGCGCGGGCACGACCGCCTTTCTCAAGCAGGCGGCCCCGTACCACCTGACCCAGCAAGTACGAGGTCGTGTTCACCAACGGCGGTTACGTGGTCAAGCGGGGCCAGGCCCTGAACGGCAGCGCCCCGCCGGTCTGGGACGCCTACGAGCACTACCCGACCGTGTCCGGAACACCGCGGTGAACAGCCAGTTCGTGCAGCAGTACGACGCACTCAAGCCGGCCGACGGGTTCCCGAACGACTGGTCCTACGACACCTACATGAGCGTGCTGGCCTACGCCAAGGCGATCCAGCACGGCCAAGTCCGCCGACCCGGCCGCGGTCGCGACGGCCATGGACCAGATCACCTTCACCGGCCCGCTCGGCACGGTGAAGTTCGACGCCGTCCCGCACCAGTCGACCACACGGTGCTGGTCTTCCAGACCACCGGCGACGCCACCTCTGACACCAAGCTGAAGCTGCTCAAGTGGGACCTGGTCAACCCGCAGAGCGGCCAGATGAGCCAATCCGGGTCCTAGGCCCGAGGCGGGGGAGAACTTCGATGAACGACGTCGTTCCGGTCATCCTGGCCGCGCTCGCCACCGGGCTGCCGCTGTTCCTGATCGCGAGCGGGCTCACGCTGATCTTCAGCGTGATGCGGGTGCTGAACTTCGCCCACGGCGCACTCTTCATGATCGGGGCGTTCCTGGTCGTGTCGCTGCTGTCCGGGCACTGGGTCGCCGATGCCGCGTGTTCGCGGGTGCCGTGCTGGTCGTGGGGCTGGCCGTGGCGGTGATGTCGGTCATCACCGAGCGCGTCGTTTTCCGCCGCCTGTACGGCTCGCCCGAGGTCGTCGGGCTGCTCGCCTCGTTCGCCCTGCTGCTGATCCTGAACGGGCTCGTGCAGCTCATCTGGGGTTCGGACCCGCGCACCCAGGCCCAGGCCCACGGCCTGGGCGGCGTGGTCCGGATCTTCGGCAACCAGGTGGCCAGCTACAACCTGGTGCTCATCGTGGTGGCGGCGGTCATCGGCTGGCCCTGGCCGCCGTCCTGCGCTGGACCCGGGCCGGCGCGGCCATCAAGGCCACCGCCGAGGACCGGGTCATGGCCGAGGCCATGGGCATCAACGTCAGCCGGGTCGCCCTCGGCGTATTCGCCGTCGGGGGGTGCTGGCCGGGCTGGCGGGCAGCCTGCTGGCCCCGACCGTCTCGGTCGACCCCAACCTGGCCCTGACCTTCATCATCCAGAGCTTCGGCGCCATCATCATCGGCGGCCTGGGCTCGGTCGAGGGCGCGATCGTGGGTGCGCTGTTCATCAGCCTGGTCGACGCCATCCTCGTCTACGCCGCACCCGGGTCCTCGACTACGGCGTGTACATCGCGATCGGCGCCGTCATGCTGGTCCGCCCCTACGGGATCTTCGGGGCCACGGCCCGGCGGACCGCGCTGGCCTGATGAAGGGGAAGCAATGCAGCTGGTACGAGCGCCCCTGTTCAACCGGGCATCGCCGGCCGCGGACGGTGACACCCCCGTGAGCCCCGCGGCCTGGCCGCCGAACGGCTTAACCAGACCTCGCCGTGGCGGGCGCTGATCCTCGTGGTGGTGGTCGGCGCGGCCGGCACCTTCCTGCTCAGCCGTGAGAACCTGTTCACCTGGTCGCTGATCTGGATTTACGGGCTGTTCGCCCTGAGCACCAACGTGCTGTTCGGCTGGACTGGCCGGGCTTCGTTCGGCCAGGCTGCCTTCTTCGGCGATCGGCGCCTACTTCGTCAGCTTCAGCCCGGAGAAGTCCTGGCCCGCGCCGCTGGCCGTACTGGCGGCGCCTGCTGGCCGGGTGGCGGCACTGGCCGTCAGCCTCGTCACCCGGCGCAGCAGCGGGCTGGCCTTCGCCATCTTGACCCTGGTCGTGGGGCAGGTCTTGTATGAGGTGGTCGACCTGACCAACTCCCTGGGCGGCGAGACGGGCAGTACGGCGTGAACCCGGGGCCCATCGGGTCGGTCAACGTGGCCGCCAGCTACCGCACGTTCGCCTTCTACACCGTGGTTGTGGTCGGGCTGTGTGTGGTCGCGCTGAGCTGGCTGCGGTCCTCTTACATGGGGCTGAGCATGGCCGGGGTACGGGACAACTCCCGCCGCTCCGGCTCCCTGGGCATCCCGGTGGCCGGATCCACGGTGGCCTTCAGCGTGGCCGGCTGCTTCGCGGGCATCGCGGGCGCTCTGTTCGCCCAGCAGCAGACCACCGTCTCCGCTTCCCTGCTGAACTGGTCCTTCTCCGGCGACGTGGTGGTCATGTGCCTGGTGGGCGGGATGTACAGCTTCTGGGGCCCGGTGGTCGGCGCCGCCCTGTACACCTGGCTGACCACCGCCGGGTTCGCCGGATCGGCCAACGCCAACCTCTACCTGGGATCGTCCTGCTCCTGGTCGTCCTGATCTTCCCGGGCGGCATCGCCGGGGTGGTCAGCCTGGTCCGCGATTCCGCCTGGTTCCAGGCTCACCGGCCGAAAACCTCGCTGCGACCTACCCGCTGGCCCGCCGGAGGGGTGATCCGTCGTGACCGCGGTGAGCGCGCGGCCCGCCCGGCTGCAGGTCACGGGGTGCACAAGTCCTACGGCGGGGTCAAGGCCGTGGATGACGTGGAGCTGAGCTGCCGGGCGGGGGAGATCCTGGCCGTCATCGGCCCCAACGGCGCGGGTAAGACCACGCTGTTCGGCCTCATCTCCGGTGACCTGCGTTCCGACGGCGGCCGCATCGAGCTGGACGGCCGCGCCATCGGCCGCTGTCGGTCGCCCGCCGGGCCCGCGTCGGCCTGAGCCGCACCTTCCAGGTGGCGCAGGTCATGGAGCGGCTGACCGTGCGTGAGAACCTCACCCTGGCCGCGTCGGCCGCCGAGGGAATGGCCCTGCGCTGGACCCGGCAGGTCCGCGACGGTGACCGGGCCGCGCTCCGGGTCAGGCCGGTGGCCGACCGGCTCGGCCTGTCCGCCCTGGGCGGTCAGCTGCGCCGGCACCTTGTCCCAGGGCGAGCGTAAGCGCCTGGACATCGGCATGGCCCTGGTCCAGCGGCCGACCCTGCTGCTGCTGGACGAGCCCACGGCCGGGATGGGACCCGAGGACGTGGTGGCCGCGACCCGGACGCTGGCCGAGATCCACCGCGAGGACCCCGAGCTGAGCATCGTGTTTACCGCGCACGACATGAGCGTGGTCTTCGGCCTGGCCGACACGGTGGCCCTGATGGTCGACGGCCGCCTGGTCCTGACCGGGACGCCGGACGAGATCCGGGACAGCCCGCAGGCCCAGGCCGCCTACCTGGGTCAGCGGTACGCCTCGCACTCGTCGGTGGAGGACTGGTGAGCGATGCGGTTTGAAGCCCGGGACCTGCCCGCCTGGTACGGGACCGCGCAGGCCCTGTTTGGTGTGGGGTTCGACGTCGACGAGCACGAGATCATCGCCCTGCTGGGCCGCAACGGGGCAGGCAAGACGACCGCCCTGCGCTCCTGCGCCGGCGTCATCTGCCGGGCCCGCGGTTCGGTCGTCCTGGACGGCCAGGACCTGGGCGGCCAGCCGGCCTACCGGCGGTTCCGGCGCGGCCTGTCCTGGGTGCCCGATGACCGGCGGATCTTCGCCAACCTGTCGGTGGAGGAGAACATCCGGCTCGGCATCCGCGCGTCCCGGCGCGAGCTAGCCGCCCGGGCCGAGGAGATCTTCGAGGCCTTCCCCATGCTGGCCGGCCTGCGGCGCCGCTACGGCAAGGAGCTCAGCGGGGGCCAGCAGCAGGTGGTGGCCATCGGCCGCGGCCTGGCTTCCCGGCCCAGGGTGCTGCTGCTTGACGAGCCGACCGAGGGCCTGGCCCCGGTGATCATGGACAGTCTCAGCGAGCAGATCAGCCAGCTGCCTGGCAAGTTCGGCGTCTCGGTGGTCATGGCCGAATCGAACCTGGCCTTCGCCCTGGACATCTCCAGCCGCGCCATCGTCTTCGAGAACGGCCGGGTGGTGGCCCGGAGCCGTCCAGCGCGCTGCGGAACGCACCGGAAACCCTGCGCCGATTCCTCGGGCTCGGCGTGAACGACGAACGGCCGGCCGCCCGGCCGGGCCACGACGAACAAGGTGGAGGAACCTGATGGCGGACAACCACAACGAGGTGCTGGTCGAGCGGGACGGCGGCATCGCCTGGATCACGCTCAACCGCCCGGACCAGCTGAACGCGATGAACACCGCCCTGCTGCACCGGCTCGGTGAGGTCATCGACGACCTCGGCGCGGATGAGCAGCGTCCGCGTCCTGGTCATCCGCGGCGCCGGGCGGGCCTTCTCGGCCGGCTATGACATCAATCGGGACGAGTCGGAGATCGCCGGGGAACGCACCCCGGTCCAGGACTACGACCGCATCCTCAGCCACATCAAGCTGTTCGAGCAGCTGTGGGACCTGCCCAAGCCGGTGATCGCCGCCGTGCACGGCTACTGCCTGGCCGGAGCGACCCAGCTGTGCATTTTCTGCGACATCACCGTGGTGGCCGAGAACGCGAAGATCGGCTGGCCGTCGATCCCGATCGGCGGCGGCCTATCTCGCCTATGTGGTCGTTCCTGGTCGGACCCAAGCGGGCCAAGCAGATGTCCTTCGTGGCGGGCAGCCAGATGTCCGGCACCACCTCGTCCGAGTGGGGCTGGGCCAACTACGCGGTGCCCGAGGACGAGCTCTGGGACAACGTCACCGCCCTGGCCAAGGACATCTCCAAGGTGCCGCTGGAGATCCTGCGGATGAAGAAGTACGCCATCAACCGGGTGGCCGAGATCCAGGGCTTCCGCAGCGCCATGTCGATGGGGGCCGAGACCGACGCGCTGCTGCACTTCAGCCCGGCCGTCACCGAGCTGTCCGAGCTCATCCGGGGCAAGGGCCTCAAGGGCGCGATCCAGGAATTCAAGGAAAGGGAGGGCTGAGCACCGGATGGGGATCCCCGACATCGCGGTCGCCACGGCCGACGCCGGCCCTGGCATCGCTACTGTCAGCCTGACCCGGCCGCCGGTCAACGCGCTCAGTACCGTCGCGTACCAGCAGGTCAGGGACGCGTTCACCGCCCTGGCCGCCCGCCCTGACATCCGGGTCGTGGTGCTGCGCTCCGACTCCGAACGGGTCTTCAGCGCCGGGGCCGACCTGAACGAGCTCCGGGCCATCGCCGAAGGCCGGGGCCAGCTCTCGGACGTCACCAGGCAGCGGATCGCCCGGCAGATGCTGGACGCCATCTACGGGCTGCCCCAGGTGACGATCGCCGCGGTCAACGGCCCGGCCATCGGGGCCGGGGCGGCCCTGATCTCCGTCTGCGACATCAGGCTCGGCACCGACGCGGGCGGCGATCGTGCTGCCCGAGATCAACGTGGGCCGCTGCGGCGGCGCCCGGCACTGGATGCGGCTGCTGCCCCAGGGGATCGTCCGGGAGATGTACTTCACCGGGCAGCCGCTGGCCGCGGAGGACGCACTGCGGCTCGGCGTCTACAACCGGCTGCTGCCGCCGGGGACCTGCCCAGGCGGCCATGGACCTGGCCGGGGTCATCGCGGCCAAGGGGCCCCAGGCCCTGCGGCTGGCCAAGGAGGCGCTGAACGGATGCGAGGAACTCCCGCTGAGCGCGGGCTACGCCTATGAGCAGATGTTCACGCTGAGGCTGGGCGAGACACAGGAGGCCCGGGACACGCTCCGGCCGCGCTGGACGCCAGGAAGGGCCGGTGAGCGGAGGTGAACGGAACCGGAGTGGCCCTGGTCGGGGCCCGGCCCGGCAGCTTGTGGACCAACCTGCTTAGGCCAATATCGGCGGCTGGGGTTACCCCGGCGCGATCTGGCCGGTCAGCCGGTCGCGCCCGGAGGTCGCGGGCCTGAAGTCCTTCCCGTCCCTGGCGGAGCTGCCGGACCGGCCCGACGCCGTGGTGCTGGCCACCGGGGCCCGGGAGACCATCGAGCTGGCCCGCACCTCGGTCGAGATGGGGATCGAGCACATCGTGGCCATCGCCGACGGCTTCGCCGAGCGCGGCACGGCCGAGGGCCTGGCGCTGCAGGAGGAGCTGGCCGGGGTGGTGGCGGGCACCCCGGTCCGCCTCTACGGACCGAACGGCCTCGGTTTCGCCGACTTCAGGTCCGGCCTGTGCCCGCTCTCGGTGCCGCTGCCCCTGGACCTGCCGGTGGGCAGCGTCTCGATCGTCTCCCAGAGCGGCTCGCTGCTCTCCTCCATCACCGGGGGCCTGATCTGCGACGGCGTGGGCGCCGACTGGGGCGTGTCCATCGGCAACGGGGCCGCCTTCCACGTCACCGACGCGCTTGAGTACCTGGTGACCCGGGAGACCACCACGATCATTTGCGGCTACGTGGAGAGCTTCGGCCCGGCCAGCCGCGAGCGGGTGGAGGCCGCGCTGGCCGCGGCCCGGGATGCGGGTAAGCGGATCGTGCTGCTCAAAGCGGGCGGCTCGGAGCGCAGCGCCAAGATCGCGCTGTCCCACACCGCCTCGGTGGCCGGCACGGACCGGGTCATGGACGAGCTGCTGCGCGCGCACGGTGTCATCCGGGTCCGCAGCGCCGAAGAGCTGATTCGTACCGTCACCGTCCTGAACCACCTGCAGTCCTACCGGGCCAAGACGGGCGGCCTGGGGGTGCTTGAAGGGTCCGGCGGGACCGCGGCCGTCGTCACGGACAACCTGCAGACGGGCGGGGCCCGGCTGGCCGAGTTCTCGGCGGACACGCTCACCCTGCTGCGGGACACCGCGCCGCCCGGGGCCTACGTGGAGAACCCGGTGGACCTGACCGCCTCGCCGAAGCCGCCAGGTGCCATCGACCAGGCCTACGAGCAGGTCTATCGCGACCCGGACGTCGCCCTCGTGCTAGTCCCGTGGTCGCTGACCTTCCCGGCCGGGAACGACGGCCGGGAACTGCACGAGGTGACGCTGGACCGGTACTGCGCGCTCACCCGGCTGACCGGCACGCCCACCTTGCTGTGCACGGCCAACCTGGAGCGCTGGACCCCGTGGATGCGCGACTACCAGCGCGAGCATCCCGAGATGCTGATCGTCCAGGGGCTGCAGTCCACCATCGCGGCGCTGGCCCACCTGTATCCCGGCGGGACCGGGCCCGCGGCCGCGACGGTGCTGCCCGGCACCGTCGTGGGCGAGGCCGAAGGGCGCCAGATCCTGGGCGAACTGGACGTGCCGCTGGCCGGCGGCGTGCTCTGGACGCCGCCGTTCACCGAGATCCCGGACGTCAGCTACCCGTGCGTGGTCAAGGCGGTGGTCCCCGGCCTGGCCCACCGGGCCAGGCTGGGCGCGGTCGTCGTCGGCTGCCGCGACGACGCGGGGGTGACCGCGGCCCGGGACACCATCCTGGCCAACCTGGCCCCGGCCGGTTTCCCCGCCGGGCAGGTGGAGGGCCTGCTCGTGGAGGAGATGGCCTTCGGGCCCGAACTGCTGGTCGGCTTTAGCCGCGACGACTGGTACGGCCCGTACGTGGCGCTGGCCCGGGGCGGAGTGAACGTCGAAGAGCAGCGCCCGGTGCTGCTCGACCTGCCGCCGGGGGCCGAGGCCGCGCTGACCGGGCTAGGCCTGACGGCCTGCCGCCGGCCGCGGTGGCCGCCACCGGCCGGCTGATCGGGCAGCTGGCCGCCGAGTTCACCGCCGGCCGCCTGGCCGGTTACGCCACCGTCGAGCTCAACCCGGTCATCCTCACCAGCGCCGGTCCCAAGGTCGCCGACGTGCTGCTGGTCCGGAAATAAAAGCGAAAGGAAGTCGTCGCAAGTGCTGATCGCAGACGCGCAGATCCATCTGTTCGGACCAAACGCGCAAGAGCATGCCAGACGGGTCGGCCAGGAGATCGTCGACGTCGAGGCGGTGGTCGCGGCGATGGACCAATCGGCGTGAGCCGTGCCTACCTGGTGCCGGCCGGGTCAGCGGGCAATCAGGAGTGCCTGGACGCCGCCCCCCGCTGGCCGGACAGGTTCAAGGTGATGGGCATCCCCGGGCTGAACAAGCCCGAGGCCCGCGAGACCGCCCGGCAGTGGAAATAGCTGGGCTACACCGGGGCCCGGCTCAGCTTCCCGCCGTTCCGCGACCCGTCCTGGCTACGGGACGGGACGGCCGACTGGTACTGGCCGGTGGCTCAGGAGCTGCAGATCCCGCTGATGGTCTGGGCGCCCGAGCAGCTGGCCGACGTGGGCCAGGTCGCGGCCAGGTATCCGGACCTGAGGATCATCGTCGATCATCTCGGCTTGTTCGTGGCGGACAAGGGGACCGAGGTGGTCAGCGGGGTGGTCAAGCAGCTGCTGCCGCTGGCCGCCCAGCCCAACGTCGCGGTCAAGGCCAGCGCGCTGCAGAACCACTCGGCCGAGCCCTTCCCGCACCGGGACCTGTACCAGCCGCTGCGCGAGGTCTTCGACGCCTTCGGGCCCGACCGGATGTTCTGGGGCAGCGACATGACCCGGCGACCGGACCGGTACGGCGAGGCCATCACCATGTTCACCGAGCACCTGGACTTCCTGTCCGGCGCCGACCTGGAGAAGGTCATGGGCCAGGCCATCCTGAACTGGATCGGATGGTGAGCCCGGTGCCCGCGGCCAGCTTCGGCGACCCGTCGGTGACCGCATTCCGGGCCGAGCTGCGGGAATGGCTGGCCCAGGTCGCGCCCGCATACGCCGAGCGGGTCAGCTTTGGCCAGCAGCCTGACATAGCCCTGCGCCGGGCCTGGGAGGACGAGATCGTCCGGGCCCGCTATAACTGCCTATCCTGGCCGGAAGCCTATGGCGGCCGGGGCCTGGGCGTCATCGAGGAGTTCGTGTTCGCCGAGGAGTGCGCTGCGGCCGGAGCCCCCGAAGGACTGGGCCGGGTCGGCCGGCTGCTGGCCGCCCCCGCCTTCATGGGACACGGTACCGAGGAGCAGAAGGCCCGCTTCCTGCCGCGGATCTTGAACCAGCAGGACATCTGGTGCCAGGGCTTCTCCGAGCCCAACGCCGGCTCGGACCTGGCCGGGGTGCAGGCCAGTGCCCGCCGCGACGGTGACAGCTACCGGGTCAACGGCCAGAAGACCTGGACCAGCTTTGGCCACTACGCCGACTGGTGCCTGCTCATCGCCCGGACCGCCAGCGAGGAGAACCGGCATCGCGGGCTGACCATGTTCGCGATGCCCATGCACCAGCCCGGCGTGAAGCCGCGGCGCATCAGGCAGATCAGCGGCGACTGCGAGTTCAACGAGGTGTTCTACGACGACGCCGAGGTCCCGCTGGACTGCCGGATCGGCGCCGAGGGCGACGGCTGGCGGGTGGCGATGACGATCCTGACCGCCGAACGCGGCGGCGGGTTCGCGGCCCTGACCCTGAACGAGCTGTCCGAGATGGTCAAGCTGCTCGACCACTGCGCCCGCGGACGGCCGTGGGCCCAGGCCGAAGCCAGCCGGCTGCGCGACCGGGTGGAGGTCACCCGCTGGCACGTCATGCGGGCGCTGGAGAGCACCGCGGCGGACCGCAACTCGCTGCCCTCCCGGATGATCATGCGGCTGGTCACCAGCGAGCTGACCCAGGACACGGTCCGGGCCGGGTTCGAGATGGCCTGCCCGGACCATCTGGGCCAGTGGCGCTACCTGGAGCTCGACGCCCGGTCCAACACGATCGCCTCCGGATCGGCGGAGATCCAGCGCAACATCATCAGCGAGCGAGTCCTCGGGCTGCCGAGGTGAAGGACGGATCATGCCAGCGCAGCTGATTACCACCGGCCTGTGTGCCGAGGCCGTGGCCGGTTTCGCCGACCTGCTCAAGGGCCGGGCCGCAGGCACCCTGGGCGATGACTACTTCGCGCGGGACTGGAGCCCGCTGTGGGACGAACTGGCCCGCGACGGCTGGACGGTGATCGCCGACCCGCCGGACAGCGAGTTCTCGCTCTATGACCTGACCGCGTTCGCGCAGGTCTGGGGACGCTACCTGGTCCCGCTGCCGTTCATCGAGACGCTCGCGGTGCGACGCTCCCTCAGCACGCCGCCCGGGCCGCGGTCCCGCCTCAGCTACCTGCTGGCCGAGCCCAGCGCCGGGCCCGGCGCCGGGCCCGGCGCCGCGCTGGCGCCCGGGGCGGCCAGGCGGACCAGCTGCTGACCACGGACGGCCTGACCCCGGCCCCGGCCCCGGCCGGGTCGGACGACTGGGCCCTCTCCGCCCCCATCGCGCGACTGGACGCGGTCACCGGGCCGGCCCCGGCTCGGTGCGGGCCGACGGCGCCATCCTGGCCGCCGCCGAGGCGGTCGGCGCCGCCACGGCCACGCTGGAGCGGGCCGTCGCCTACGCCAAGGTGCGCGAGCAGTTCGGCCAGCCCATCGGGGCCTTCCAGGCCGTCAAGCACCGGCTGGCCAACATGCACTGCAACGTCGAGCTGGCGGCCAGCACCCTGGCCTGGGCCTGCGCCGAGCCAGCGGCCGCGGACCGGGCCCTGCACGCCGCGCTGGAGCACTGCCTGCTCGTGGCCGAGCAGAGCGTGCAGGTCCACGGCGGCATCGGCTACACCTGGGAGGCGGACCCGCACCGGTTCTACCGGCACATCATGAGCATGCGCCGGATCGTCCTGGCCGCGGTGGGGGAGAGGCCGTGACCGACCAGCCCGCGGTCGACTTCGAGCTGGCTGGCGGCATCGCCGTTGTCAGCCTCACCCGGCCGGAGAAGCGCAACGCTATGCGCCCGGCCGACTGCCAGCGCATCGGAGACCTGGTCCGGCAGTGCGGTCAGGACCCGGCCGTGCGCGCCGTCATCTTGACCGGAGCCGGCGGCTACTTCTCGGCCGGAGCGGACCTGCGCTGGAACGCGGGCCGCACCGAGGGAACCCTGCTGCCCGTCATGCACCGGACGGTCGTGGACACCTACCGCTGCGCCAAGCCGGTGCTGGCCGCCGTGGAGGGCTGCTGTGTCGGCGCGGCCTGGGCCGTGGCCCTGGCCTGCGACGTGGTGGTGGCCGGGGCCGGGGCCTACTTCGAGCCCCCGTTCGTCTCCCGCGGCCTGGTCCCGGATGCCGGGGTGGCCTGGTTCCTGGAGCAGCGCCTGGGCCGCTACCAGACGGCCCGGCTGCTGTGGTTCGACGGCCGCCTGCAGGCCGGCCAGGCCGCGGCCTACGGCCTGGTCACCGACGTCACCGAGAACGGCGCCGCCCTGGCCCGGGCCCGCGAGCTGGCCACCCAGCTGGCCGCGAGCCCGGCCCGCACCGTGGCCGTATCCAAGGCCATCGTGCGCAACGGGATCGGCGCCAGCCTGGAATCGGTGCTGGACGCCGAGTTCGGTCACCTCGCGTACAACAAGGCCGCCGGGGAGGTCAGCCAGCGCCGCGAGGATTTCGTCGCTCGCCTGGGTCGCGGCCCTCAGTAGCTCATTCCCATCGCCGAACGCACCTCGGTCAGCGTCACCTCGGCGATCTCGTTCGCCCGCTGGTTGCCGTCCCGCAGCACCTGGCGCACGTACCCGAGATCCCGCGCGTACTGGGCCCGTCGGGCCCGGACCGGGGCCAGGGTGTCGTTGACCGCGTCGGTGACGGCGGCCTTGAGCGCGGAGGCCCCGCCCCCCCGATGCCCGTGGCGAACTCGTGCGGATCGGCGTCCAGGCACAACGCCCCGAGCAGCACCAGGCTCGACACCTCGGGCCTGGCCGCCGGGTCATAAGTGATCGCCGGGTCCGCGTCGGTCTTGGCACCGCGCAGCAGCCGGGCGGTCTCGTCCGCGCTGGCCGCCAGCGAGATGGTATTGCCACGGCTCTTGCTCATCTTGGTGCCGTCGGTGCCGAGCAGCAGCGGCGCGGCGGACAGCAGCGCCTCGGGCACCGGGAACACCGGGACGCCGAACCGGTCGTTGAAGCGGCGGGCGATCAGCCGGGTCATCTCGACGTGCGGCAGCTGGTCCTGGCCGACCGGCACCAGGTTCGCCTTGCAGAACAAGATGTCCGCCGCCTGGTGCACCGGGTAGGTGAGCATCAGGCCGCTGACCGAGGACTGCCGGGAGTGCGCGATCTCGTCCTTGACGGTGGGGTTGCGCTGCAGTTCCGGCACCGAGACCAGACTCAGGAACGGCAGCAGCAGCTGGTTGAGCGCGGGCACCGCGCTGTGCGCGAAGATCACGCTGCGGGCCGGGTCGATGCCGATGGCCAGGTAGTCAAGGACCAGCCCGGTCACGTAGGCGTCCAGGTGATCGGCGGTGTCCCGGTCGGTCAGCACCTGGTAGTCGGCGATCATCACGAAGACCTCCGCGCCAAGGTCGGCTAGCCGGACCCGGTTCCGCAGGGTGCCGAAGTAATGACCCAGGTGCAGCGCCCCGGTCGGCCGGTCGCCGGTCAGCACCCGCGACTTCTCGATGAACTCCATGGTTCTCCCTCAATCGGTGAGGGTCCGGGCCGTCGCGGGCGCGAAAAAGGCCGCCCTCCCGGACGGCCTCGATACGGATGCTACGTATGACCGCCCTATCCGGCGGCCCACCACGCAGCACCAGATACGCATCGCATGCCGATCAAGCATAACCATTATCTGAACGAACCGTTTCCAGCCCGCCGCACACCGGCCCGCGCCCCGCCGGTCCGCCCGGCGCCGGACCGGCGCCCGGCCGTGCGCGCTGGCTCAGCACGAGCAGGTACGCGGCCGCCGCGCACAGTTCGGCCCCGGCCGCGAGGAGCAGGCAGCCGGTCACCGACCAGGCGGCCAGCGGTCCGGCCAGCGCCGCGCCCGCCGCCATCCCGGCGATCTTCAGGCTCGCCGCGGTGGTGTAAATCTGCCCGCGCATGTGCTCGGGAGACTCCCGGTGCCGGACCACGAACAGCGCGGTCAGCTGCGGTCCCTCGCCCAGCCCCGCCGATCGCCGCCGCGGCCAGGGTTAGCCAGCCCGGGGCGACCGCCACCGCCGCCAGGCCCGCCCCCAGCAGGAGCGTGCTGGCCAGCACCCGCATGTCCGGCTGGCCGCGCCACCGGCGGCGGGCCAGCACCGCGTTGGCGATCAGCGACGCCGCGGCCATCGCGGCGATGAGCAGCGCGCCGCGGGCCGCAGCCGCCGAGCCGCTGCGCGCCCAGCACCGGGCAGCAGACCACGAGCATGCCGACCCCGACGAAGGAGATCGACCGAGGTCGCCGTGGCCCGCCGCAGCCTGCGCCGGGTACGATGGCCGCGAAACCCGCGGCCACCTGCCGGTCGGCGCGGGTACCCGGCCGCGCGGCGACGGCGGGTACCGGCGACAGCGACAGGGCGGCCGGACCGGCCAGGGCGACCAGCGCGGCGGCGGTCAGCACCGCGGGCCTGGCGCCGAGACCACGCCGCCACCAGCGCCGCGAGCCCCGGCCCGGCCAGGCTGGCCGCGCTGTAGGTCATCGCGTCGAGCGCGGAGCCGCGGGCCAGCTCGGCCCCGGCCACCAGGCGCGGTAGCTGCGCGGTCCAGCCGCCCGCCACCGCCGGGCTGAACAGCCCGGCGGCCAGCGCGACCAGCACCGCGACCACGAACGGCAGTCGGCCGACCGCGGCCGCGAGCGCGACGAGGCCGATCGCGTAGGCGGCCAGGGTGGCGGCCAGCAGCCGGTCCGGCCGCCGGGCTGCGGTCAAGCAGCGCGCCGAACACCGGGCCGCCGGCCGCCGCGGCGATGGTCAGGCCGGCCAGCAGCTCCGAGCCGGCCGACGGCCGGCCGGTCGCGGCGAAACCCAGCAGCAGCAGCGCCGGGCCCGACATCTCGTCACCAGCCCGGGCCGCGGCCGCACCGCCCAGGTAGGCCCCGACGCCCAGCGAGCCAGGTAACGGCTTTCCATATTTATACGTTACACTGTGCCGGTGGACAGTGACGAGCAGGGTGCCCTCGGCCCCCACGCCCGCACGACAGCCGCCCGGCGCGGCCCAGCGCGCGGCGGACGTGATCGACGTGCTGATGCCGCGGCCGGGCAGCCGGGACGAGGCGGCCCGGCAGCGCGGCCGGGCCGTGGGACGAACGGGCCGAGCTGATCGCGGTGCTGCGGGCGCACGGGGAGCCCGGACCCGTCGAGATCTCCGCGGCCGACCTGGCGGCCCTGCGCCAGGCCGCGCCCGCGCTGCGCGAGGTGTTCGCCGCCGGTCGACGTGGCGCGGGCCGCGGACCGGATCAACGCCCTGCTCGCCGCGCACGCTCACCCGCCCCGGCTGACCAGCCACGCCGGGTACGGCTGGCACCTGCACGTGGACGGCGACGACGACGCCCCGTGGGCGGAGTGGTTCCTCACCTCGTCCTGCCTGGCGCTGGCCGTGCTGCTGGCCGAACGGCAGGCGCCCCCGGCCGGGCTCTGCGCGTCGCCGGCGTGCGGCCGGCCGTTCGTGAACGCGGGCCGGGGGAGTGCCCGCGGCGCTACTGCTCGCCCGGCTGCGGCACCCGCGAGCGGGTCGCCGCCCACCGCCGGCGGCCCGGCCGCGTGAAAAACTAGGGCCATGGAGTACACCCATCTGGGCCGTTCCGGCCTGCAGCGTCAGCCGCCTGTGCCTCGGCACGATGAACTTCGGACCGCTGACGCACGCCCGGCGGACGCGCACGCGATCATGGACCACGCGCACGAGCTCGGCATCAACTTCTTCGACACCGCCAACCGCTACGGCGGCCGCAGAGCCCGCCCGGGCAGGTCGCGCCGCACGACCAGGCGCACCCCGGCTGGACCGAGGAGATCATCGGCGAGTGGTTCGCGGCCAGCGGCGGCCGCCGGGAACGCACCGTGCTGGCCACCAAGCTGTACGGCGCGATGAGCGACTGGCCCAACGACGGCAAGCTGTCCGCGCTGAACATCCGGCGCGCCTGCGACGCGTCGCTGCGCCGGCTGCAGACCGACTACATCGACCTGTACCAGATGCACCACGTCGACCGGGACACGCCGTGGGAGGAGATCTGGCAGGCGATGGAGGTGCTGGTCGCCCAGGGCAAGATCCTGTACGTCGGCTCGTCCAACTTCGCCGGCTGGCACATCGCGCAGGCCAACGACACCGCCGCCGCGCGCGGCTTCTTCGGCCTGGTCAGCGAGCAGTCCATCTACAACCTGCTGACCCGCGAGATCGAGCTCGAGGTGCTGCCCGCGGCGCGTCGAGTACGGCGTCGGCGTCATCCCGTGGTCCCCGCTGGACGGCGGCCTGCTCGGCGGCGTGCTGAAGAAGGAGCGCGAAGGCCGCCGCCGCCGCGCGGGCCGGGCCAAGGAGCGGGTCGAGCAGAACCGGCGCAGATCGAGGCGTACGAGGACCTGTGCGACGAGCTCGGCGAGGAGCCGGCCAACGTGGCGCTGGCCTGGCTGCTGCACCAGGAGGGCGTGACCGCGCCGATCATCGGGCCGCGCACCATGGCCCACCTCGACGACGCGCAGCGCGCGGTGACGCTGACGCTCGACGAGACGTCCTCGAAGCGGCTCGACGACCTGTTCCCCGGCTACCAGACCGCCCCGGAGCACTACGCCTGGTAGAGCGCGGCCGTGAGCGACACGGTGGCGCCGGGCCGGCCCCGCCTGCTGCGGGACCGCTCGGGCGGCACGCAGCGGGTCACGAACATCGAGCTGTTCTTCGACCTGGTGTACGTGTACGCGGTCACCCAGCTGTCCCACCACCTGCTGGCCAAGCCCACGGTCGGCGGCGCGCTGCAGACCGGCGCTGCTGCTGGCCATGGTCTGGCTGGTCTGGTCCTACACGACCTGGGTGACCAACTGGCTGGACCCGGAGCAGATGGCGGTCCGGCTGCTGCTCGTCGTGCTCATGCTGGTCAGCCTGGCCATGTCGGCGTCGCTGCCCCGGGCGTTCACGACCTGGGGCTGTGGGTGGGCGGCGGCTACGCGGTCCAGCAGATCGGCCGGACGGTGTTCATGGTGCTCGCGCTGCGCGGCGCACCCGCTGCAGGCCAACTTCCAGCGGATCCTGGTCTGGTGCGTGGTCAGCAGCGCGCTGGCCGTGGCCGGCGGCTTGGCGCACGGCCTGCCCAGGGAACTGCTGTGGCTGGGCTCGGTGTGCGTCGACGTGGCCGGCGGCCTGGCCGGCTTCGCGACCCCCGGGCTCGGCCGCTCCCGCACCTCGGACTGGACCATCGAGGGCGGCCACTTCGCCGAGCGGTGCCAGGCGTTCATCCTGATCGCGCTGGGCGAGTCGATCGTCATCATCGGCACCACGCTGGCCGGCAGGCAGTCGGCCACCGCCGGCCAACGCTGACCGGGTTCGTGGTCGCGTTCATCGCCTCGGTCGACGCTGTGGTGGCTGTACTTCGACCAAGCGCCGAGGCCGCCGCGGAGAAGATCGCCCGGTCCGACGACCCGGGCCGGCTGGGCCGTTCGGCCTACCACCTGATCCACCCGGTGATGGTGGCCGGCATCATCGTCACCGCGGCGGCCGACGAGCTGTCCTGGCCATCCCGGACGCCACCCGCGGCCACCACGGCCTGGATGGTCCTGGGCGGCCCGCGCTGTTCCTGGCTCGGCCACGCCGCGTTCAAGTACGTGGTGTGGCGCTACGTGTCCTGGCCCCGGCTGGCCGGGATCGCGGTGCTGGCCCTGCTCGCTTCGCGGCCGAGTCCGTTCCTGTCGCTGGCCCTGGCCGCCTGCGCCGCCGCCCTGATCGCCGTCGTGGCGATCAGCGACCGCCTGCCCTGGCCACCCCGCCCCTCCTAGTCCCGCCCCTCCTCATCCGCCCTCCTCGTCCCGCCTCTCCTGGTCCCGCCCGTCCTGGTCCCGTCCGCTGGACCGCGTCCGGCGCCCTAGCCGGGTTTGCGTGTGGCGGATCGGGCTTGGTGGTGGATCGGTGTACGGGGAAAGTACCTAGGGACCACCGGTGCGGATCCTGTGGTGAGTTGGTATCCAGTGGTGGGCGGCGGGCTGTCGTGACGGATGAGTCGCTAGTCGCGGTAGTGGTAGGCGGGCGGTGTGATGATGACGGTGGTGGTTATGACTGGGTGGTGCCGGGCGGAGCGCCCGCCGCGGGGGAGTAGTCCGGTCGCGGGTGATGCGTGCGGCTGGTGGTGCGGCCGGGGTGCTGGTGTGTCCTGGCCTCGCAGGCCCGGTGGAACATGGCCAGGCTGGGACCGGCCCGGTGGAACATTGGGCCGGCTGGCGGCCGGGCGGGAGGCTGGCCGGGGGTGCAGGCTGAGGGGCTGACGGGACGAAAGGAGCAGGCGGGAGATGCGGGTCCGGCCGGGGCCGCGTCGCCGGGCCGGGCGCCGTGCCACTCACCTTCATCGTGGCCTCGATGGTCAGCCACCGCACAGGCCGGATGCCACCACCCTCAACATGCGGCACGGGAGTGCACCACATCCGCGCAGTGCCCGTTAGAAGGACGCTATGCCCGCGCTGGCTTGAGCAGCCCTTAGCTGCGGTTTTGCGCGGTCCGGGCTGAGCGCTGACGGCGGCCCCGGACGACGCGGTTTCGTCGTGGCTCCCGGGCGGCAAAATGGTCCCCGGGACCGTACCCTTCCTGGCGGGCGGGTCAGCTCGCCAGGCTGCCCCGGCTACTGGGGGGCACCTAGCCTGCGGGGGTGAGTCATGAGGACGGAGATACGGCCTGTGTCACCCGGCCGATGGGATGACGTGGCCGAGGTGCTGGGCGAGAACGGCGGCTACAGCGGCTGCTGGTGCATGTTCTGGCGCCTTGACAACCAGGAGATCCACACCAAGACGGCCAGCGGCAACCGGGCTGCGCTGCGGGAGATGATCGCCGCCGGGCAGCCGGTCGGCTTGCTGCTCTATCAGGACGGCCACCGGCGGGCTGGTGTCAGGTCGCGCCCCGGCCCGGTTTCTGGCGGCTGTTCCACACCCGCGGGCTCGGGCTTGAGCACCCTGATGATCCTTCGGTGTGGTCGATTACCTGCGTCTACGTTGCACGTGGTGCGCGTGGCATGGGCGCGGGCCGCAGGCTTGTCCGGGCTGCCCGTCGGTGCGCCGGCCAGCACGGGGCGTCGGTCATCGAGGCCTATCCGGTGGTCGACGCCAGCGAGGGCCGCAGGACTCAGCTTTCCTCCGGGACCGTGGCCATGTTCAGCGACGCCGGCTTCACGGCCGCTGCACCGGCCGCGGGCCGCCGGGTGCTTATGCGCCGCCTGCCGCCGGGAGCCCGGCCGTCCCGGGCGGGGCACGGGCAGGCCGGGTAGCCGCCCCGGGAGGCCTCAGGGCCGGCGGCTGCGCGGCGCGAGGTGCGACAGCGTGCGCTCCCACCGGTCCAGGATCGCAGATGGCCGGCAGCCGGTGAGATCTCCATCCGCGCCTGCGGCAAGTGGTGAGCCACCATCTGGCGTGGCGCCCCGAGGCCAGCGGGTCTCGCTGGCCGTAAAGCAGCAAGGTCTTGGCCTGGACCCCGGCCGGGTCGAAGCCCCACGGCTGGAGCAGCGAACCCGCCAGGTCGGCGGCTAGGCCGGTCGTGTCCTGCGCGAACGCGGCCGCTAGCATGTCCGCGAGCCGCTGTCGTGCTCCTGGCAGGCGCAGCACCTCGTCATCCCCGGGTCCGGCTTGCAAGCACTCCAGAGCCTCGTCGGCGGCAGGGCGGGCGGCGGCCCAGGCGGAGACATGCGCCGCGAACCTGGCCCGTGCCTCCGCCGCCGAAACGCCGCGCGCGACCGGGCGATCAGCTCACGCGTGCCGAGGGACAGGTACGGCAGGCTCTCGTCGGGGGCCGGCGTGCCGATAAGGACCAGACGATGGACGAGCCCGGGAACCTGCGCCGCCAGGGCCAGCGCTGACCACCCGCCCTCGCCCCACCCGACCAGGCCCACCTGGGTCTCACCGCGCTCTGCCAGCACGTGTCTCAGGTCCTCGGCCGCCGAGACGACGGTCGCCCACGCGCCAGCTCGCATCGGATCCGACCCGCCGTAGCCGGGCCGGTCGACCGCGAGCAAGGTGACATTCCTGGACCAGGTGGCGGCCAGGCCCGGGATCCAAGGCTCCCGACCCGGGCGCGGGGTGGCACAGCACAATGGCCGGGCCGCCTCCGGCAGCATGCTCGTGCACCAGCACGGCGCGGCCAAGAGGGGACAGAGACCAAGTCTGCACGTACCCAAGCATCGCATACCGGATCGGGCGGCGCCCAAAGGAAACAGCGCCCGAAGGACACATCTCCCGCATCGTCCCGCGCGAGCCTGGTTCGTACGGCCGTTACCCTCAGCGGTAAGTCAGAGGTGAATCGTCGCTTCAATCGTCGCCCGGCGGACCGGGCCCGCCCGTTCATACGTGGCTGGGATTTGTGCGGTACGGGCGGAAGGGCCGGCAGCTTCTCGGACTGATAATGAGTCGCGGTTCACCAGCCTTCCCAGGGCACAGTGGCACATGGAGAACTACTTCGATGAGCGGATAGCGGCAACGTATGAGGCTAAGTGGCCGCACCTGTTCGAGCCGGCGGTTGTCGATCCCGCCGTGGACTTCCTCGCGGACCTGACGGGGTGGAGACCTTCTCCGCGCCGTTCGATCGTGAGCGGCCGCCGCCGCACCACGGGCCCGCAGATGCTGTCACGGCACACGCGAACCACGGAGGGCGCTAGGCCAGCAGTTCGGTGACGAGCTCGGGGGCAGGCCGTGCGTCTGGTGAAGGTACTCCAGGTCCTCCGCCGTCAGCGGCCGGCCCGAGCCGAACTGGGCCAGCACCTTACGCCCGCGGGTGAGCAGCCCGGCGAACCGCTGCTCCTCGGTGCGGAGCACGTCGCGGACGGGCGCACGGCCCGTGGTCTGCCCGAACTGCGCCAGCGTGTGCTCGAGCAGCGAGTCCGGCAGGTCGTCCAGCGTCCTGGTGCTGTCGTCACGCCACAGCACGGTGAGGGCACGCCGGAGCAGCCGCCGCAGCACGTAGCCCCGGCCGGTGCTGGACGGCCGGACGCCGTCACCGATGATGACCATGCTGGCACGCAGATGGTCAGCGAGCAGGCGCAGCGACCGCTGGTCCGGCTGCCACAAGCGGGCCCAGCGTGCTCATCCACGGCTGGAAGACGTCCGTGCCGAACACCGAAGGCTGGCCCTGCATGACCATGAGCAGCCGCTCCAGGCCCATCCCGGTGTCCACGCTGGGTTGCGGCAGCGGCTCCAGACGGCCGTCGGCGTGCCGCCGGTACCGCATCGTCACGTGATTCCACAGCTCCATCCAGCGCTCGTCGGTGCCGGCGTACCCTGCGGTACGCCGTCACCGATCCACGCGAAAATCTCCGAGTCGGGGCCGCACGGACCGGTCGGGCCGTTGGACCACCAGTTGTCGCTGGTGGTCAGCTCGACCGGCAGGCCGAGCTCGGTCCAGGTCTGCCGCGCTGGGTATCGGGACCCACCTGGTCGTCACCGCCGAACACGGTCGCGTGCAACCGCTCCCTGCCGATACCCAAGCCGTCGGTCAGCAGCTGGTAACCCCAGCGCAGGCTCTGCTGGCCCTGGTAGTCGCCCAGAGACCAGGAGCCGAGCATCTGGAACACGGTCAGGTGACGGTTGTCGCCGACCTCGTCAAGATCGGTCGTGCGCAGACAGCGCTGCAGGCCGGCCAGCCGCCGGCCCTGAGGGTGCGGCAACCCCTCCAGGTACCGGGTCAGCGGATGCATCCCGGCGGTGGTGAACAGTACCTGGTCGCCGTCGGGGGGCAGCAGCGAGCTGCCCGGCAGCACCTGATGGCCACGCTCCCCGAAGAACTCGAGGAACGTGCGGATGGTCTCGGTCACGTTCATGGCGTAGGTCCTTTCTGGTCACGGGACCAGAAAGGGATCGCAGGCATGGCTGTGACGGCAGCTCCAGGTCACGCACCGGCGAACCATTCCCGGTCGCCAGCGTGCTGGGGGTGATGCGGTCAGGCAGCGGCTACCGGCGAGCTGATAGCTCGCGCGGCCGCGCAGGTAGAAGCTGACCTTCATGGTTCCATCATAAGCGCGGCCGCAGCCGCCACTCCACCGCTTATGTTCTCCCGTGCGCCGGCCCGCTGCGGGCAGGCAGGCTACGGCGGGTAATGGGCTCTCCGATAGGGTTACCTGACGCATATCGCCGGGACCTGCGGGTCTCAGGTCCGGCGGGAACGGAAGGGTTAGCGACACGATGAGTCACGCCGCGGCGGATAGGTATGCCTGGATCGAGCCTGCCGTCGAGGATCTCGGCGGAGGCGTGTACCGGATCCCGCTGCCGCTGCCGATGGACGGGCTGAAGGCGGTCAACGTCTACGCGATCACCGACTCCGGCGGAGTCGACCTGATCGACGCCGGGATCGCGCTGGGCCCGGCCCGGGAACGGCTCACCGCGGGGCTGCGGCAGCTCGGCTACGAGCTCGGCGACATCCGCAACTTCTTCGTCACCCACATTCACATCGACCACTATTCGCTCGCGGTCGAGCTGCGGCGCACCTTCCGCAACGTGATCTCGCTCGGCGAGGGCGAACGCGTGAACCTGATCGCCATCCGGGAACTCATGAACGGCCACGGCAACACCGAGAGGTTCTTCGGTTTCGACAGCCTGGCCCGGCTGGGCGCGTCGGAGCTGACCGCCGGCCTGGCCGCGGCCGACCGCCGCGCTCCGGCGGTGGTCGACTGGGAGGACCCGGACCACTGGGTGCCGGACGGGGCCGACCTGGACCTGCGGACGCGCACGCTGCGGGCGGTGCACACCCCGGGCCACACCCGCGGCCACCTCGTCTTCCACGACGCCGCGGCCCAGATCATGTTTGCCGGCGACCATGTGCTCCCGCAGATCACGCCGTCGATCGGCTTCGAGGCCGCGGGCGACCGGATGGCGCTGCGCGAGTACCTCAGCTCGCTGGCCAAGACGCTCGCCCTGCCCGACGCCCGGCTGCTCCCGGCCCACGGCCCGGTCACCGCCAGCACCCATGAGCGGGTGCACGAGCTCCTCGCCCATCACGACCTCAGGCTGGCGGAAACCCTCCGCGCCGTGCAGGCCGGCCACGCCACCCCGTACGAGGCGGCGAAGGCGATCAAGTGGACGAGGCGGGAACGCCTGTTCGGTGAGCTCGACCTGTTCAGCCAGATCCTGGCGGTCAACGAGACCGCCGCGCACCTGGAGGTCCTCACGATCCGCGGTCAGCTCAGCCGGGAGACCTCGGCCGCGGGGGCCGACGTCTACCAGGTGGCCAGGCCGGGCGCCTAGCCCAGGGTCACGGCGGCGTCCTCGGTGACCACCCGCTGCGGGCCGGCGTAGACGTTCATCGTCGCGCCGCGCAGGAAGCCGATCAGGGTCATGCCGCCTTCCTCGGCCAGCGAGACGGCCAGCGAGGACGGCGCGGACACGGCCGCCAGGACCGGGATCCCGAGCATGAGCGACTTCTGCGCGAGTTCGAACGAGGCCCGCCCGCTGACCAGCAAGACATGGCCGGCCAGCGGGACCAGGCCGGAGCGCAGCGCCCAGCCGGCCACCTTGTCGACCGCGTTGTGCCGGCCGACGTCCTCGCGCAGGACCAGCAGCGTGCCGTCGGAGCGGAACAGGCCGGCCGCGTGCAGGCCGCCGGTGCGGCTGAACACCCGCTGCGCGTCCCTGAGCTGGTCGGGCAGGCGAGCCAGCAGGGCGGGGGAGACCCGCACCTGATCAGCCGCCACGTCGTAGGCGGACCGGACCCGGATCGCCGCGATGCTGTCCTTGCCGCACACCCCGCACGCGCTGGTGGTGAGGAAGTTCCTGGCCGCGGTCTTCGCCCTGAGCAGGGTACCGCTGTCGCCGGATGGTGACCGCGGCCACGTTCTCGTCGCACATGCGGATCTCGTGCACGTCCTCGAGCCGGGTCAGCAGGCCCTCGGTGAACAAGAACCCGGCGGCCAGGTCGATGTCGTCCCCCGGGGTACGCATCGTCACCGTCAGCGGCTCGCCGTCCACCCGGATCTCGAGCGGCTCCTCGACCGCCAGCAAGTCGGCCCGGTGTTCCGGCACGCCCGAGGCGCCGATCCGCAGCACCCGCCGCCTGGCCGTGGTTGTGCTCATACACCGAAGGGTACGCGGGCGCTCGGCCCGGACAGCCGAATGCCGGGCCCGGCGGGAGGTCGGGCCCGGCAGATGGGGCCGGAAGGCGGAACTAGCCCGCGAAGTACTAGACCGCGAAGTCGAGCAGCGGCTGGGCGCGGCTCGGGTGGCGCAGCTTGGACAGCGACTGCTTCTCGAGCTGCCTGATCCGCTCGCGGGTCAGGCCGAGCGCGCGGCCGATCTCGTCCAGCGTGTGCGGGTTACCGTCGTAGAGCCCGAACCGCATGGCCATGATCGTCGCCTCGCGCGGTGTCAGCGCGTCCAGGGCCGAACGCAGCTGCTCCGCCATCAGCTGGCGGTCGACAAGCTCGGAGGCCTCGGGCGCGTCGACGTCCTCGATCAGGTCGCCGATGGACGTCTCGCCGTCCTCGCCGATGGTCGAGTCGAGCGAGATCGGCTGCCGCGACGTGCGCAGCAGTTCCTCGATCTGGTCCGGGGTGCGGTCAAGCTCGACGGCGAGTTCCTCGGGCGTGGGCTCCCGGCCGAGCTTCTGGTGCATGTCGCGCTCGACCCGGCTCAGCTTGCTGAGCATCTCGAGCACGTGCACCGGCAGCCGGATGGTCCGGGCCGAGTCGGCGAAACCGCGCTGGATGGCCTGCCGGATCCACCACATGGCGTAGGTGGAGAACTTGTAGCCCTTGGTGTAGTCGAACTTCTCGACTGCCCGGATCAGGCCCAGGTTGCCTTCCTGCACCACGTCGAGCAGGGACAGGCCCCGGTCGCTGTACTTCTTGGCGACCGACACGACCAGGCGCAGGTTGGCCTCGAGCATGTGCGACTTAGCGCGCCGCCCGTCCTCGGCGACGAGCTCGAGCTCACGCCGGTACGCCTCGTCCAGCCCAGCAGCGCTCTCAAGCTTGTGCTCGGCGAACAGGCCGGCCTCGATCCGCTTGGCCAGGTCCACTTCCTGCTCGGCGGTCAGCAGGCTGGTCCGGCCGATGGACTTCAGGTAGGTGTGCACCGAGTCGCCCATGGCGGGGGTCTGGTCGTCCAGATCCACCTCGATGAGCCGGTCGGAGTCACCGAGCGCGGCCGCCTCGGCCTCGAGGTTCACCACGTCGGCGTCAGCCAGGTCTACCTCGGCGTCGTCCGCCGTCCCGGCGGCCGTCTCCGTCTTGGCCGCGCTCTTGGCGCCGCGCGTGGCGGCGGCGGTCGAGCGGGACGCACGAGCCTTCGGCGGCTTCGGGTCCTCGGCTAGCTCGTTGGCCAGCCGTACCCCTGCCTCGCTCAGCTCGCGCAGAATGGACCGTCCCTCGGCCGGGGTGAGACCTGCCTGGTCAAAGGCGGTCCTCAGCTCCGCTAGAGACAGGTGACCCTGGCTTCGCCCGCGCTGGATGAGGTCATCCACACGGGTTGTGCTCGCCTCGTCATCTGCGTCGATGCGCTCAGCGGTTGACGTCGCCATGGCGGTCCGCGGCATGAGACACCTCCCTCCTCCTAGTAACAACGCACGCAATACAGACGTCGTTCATATGGGCTTCCACCAAGTACCCTCCGCCGCCCCGCGCATTCATCAGCGGGAGACATTGTCCGGGCACTATTAACTAACGTTCTACGCCTCAGTTTGTTCCCGCCGTAGCAGCTCTAGCTTGAGCCGTGCGATGTCGGGCTTTCCGCTCGCGAGCATCGGCAGGGCATCCACCATGACGACACTGCTGGGAGCAGCGTAACGCGGCAGCCGCTCGCGCACATGGAGTCGAAGCAATTCCAGCCCGGGCGGATCCGCCGGATCGGCGGGGGCTACCACCGCGACGACCCGTTCGCCCCATTCGGGGTCGGGCTGCCCGACGACCGCCACGTCCCGGACCCCCGGGCAGGTCTCCAAGGCGGCCGCCACCTCGCCGGGGACCACCTTGTAGCCGCCGGTGTTGATCACGTCGTCGGCCCGGCCGCGGACGGTCAGCCGCCCGGAGGCATCGAGCTGACCCAGGTCGCCCGTCCGGAACCAGCCGTCCGGAGACGGCTCGCCGCGATACCCGGAAAACAGCACCGGGCCGGCGATCCAGATACGGCCGCCGTCGGCGCGGTGCGGGTCAGTCTCGCTGCCGATCGCCACCCGGACGCCGTCCAGCGGCTGCCCGTCGTACACGCAGCCGCCGCAGGTCTCGGTCATGCCGTAGGTGGTCACCACCGGGACGCCCGCCGCTCGCGCGTCCTCGAGCAGCCGCCGCGGCGCGGCGGCTCCGCCGAGCAGGACCGAGGAGAACCCGGCGAGCGGCGTCGCGGGAGCGGCCTGCCCGTCCCGGCCGGCCAGCAGCCGCCGCAGCTGGGTCGGCACCAGCGAGACGTGCGCGCAGCCGGACCCGGCGATGGTCTCGGCGTCGGCGCCCTCGGCCAGCACCGGTTCGGTGCCGCCCGCCAGGGAACGGACGAGCACTCCGATCCCGGCGATATGCGTGGCGGGCAGGCAGCACAGCCAGCGCTGGCCCGGCCGGGCTCCGAGCCGGGCCAGCGAGGCCCGCGCCGAGTGCAGCAGCGCGGCCGCGCTGAGCTGGACCCCCTTGGGGACGCCGGTGGAACCCGAGGTGCCGACGATGACCGCCGTACCTTCGGCGACCGGCACTTTCCGGCCCGAACGAACCGTCCTGACACCGTCCGCATCCTCGATCGTGTCCGGGGCGAAGGCGCTGATCAGGTCGGCCAGCCGGGGCGGCGGCAGCCGGGCGTCCAGTGGCAGCAGCGCGGGCCCGCGGCCGTCAAGCGCGGCCGCGAGCAGCTCCACCAGCCGGGAGCCCGGGCGCTCGACCAGGACCGCGTGCAGGGAAGGCGGGGTCACGATCGTTAAGGTTAGGGCCGTGATGCAGGGAGGTGACGAGTGGCCCGATGGCAGCGGTCCGCCCCGGGTGTGACCATTCTCACCGCTGGCGGCGGCCGATGAGGGCGTTCGCCATCCCGATGCCGGTGAAGTTCCGCGGGATCACGGTGCGCGAGGGGGCGCTGATCCAGGGGCCCAGCGGGTGGGGGGAGTTCTCGCCGTTCGCCGAGTACGGCCCGAAGGAGAGCGCCCGGTGGCTGGCCAGCGCGATCGAATCCGCGACCCAGGGCTGGCCGGCTCCGGTCAGGGACCGGATCCCGGTCAACGTGACCGTCCCGGCGGTCGGACCCGGGCAGGCGGCCGCGATCGTGGCCGCCTCGGGTTGCCGGACGGCGAAGGTCAAGGTGGCCGAACGCGGCCAGTCCGAGGCCGACGATATCGAGCGGGTCGAGGCGGTCCGGGAGGCGCTCGGGCCGGACGGCAAGATCAGGGTCGACGCCAACGGCGGCTGGCCGGTGGAGCAGGCCGTGCGCGTGCTCAGGCAGCTGGCCAGGTTCGGGCTCGAGTACGCCGAGCAGCCCTGTGCCACCCTGGAGGAACTCGCCAGCCTGCGGCGGCGGATCGACATCCCGGTGGCGGCCGATGAGTCCATCCGCCGGGCCGAGGACCCGCTGCGGGTCCGGGCCGCGGGCGCGGCCGACATCGTCATGCTGAAGGTGCAGCCGCTCGGCGGGGTCCGGGCCGCGCTGCGGGTAGCGCAGGCTTGCGGCCTGCCCGTCGTGGTGTCAAGCGCGGTGGACACCTCGGTCGGGCTCGCCGCCGGGGTGGCCCTGGCGGCGGCGCTGCCCGAGCTGCCCTACGCCTGCGGCCTGGGCACGATGTCGCTGCTGGCCGGGGACGTCACCGCCGACCCGCTGGCGCCCGAGGCGGGCGAGCTGCCGGTCCGCCGGCCGCCCGTCGATGAGGCCGAGCTGGCCCGCTGGGAAACCGACCCGGGGCCGTGGCGGGAGCGGGCGCAGGCGGCGGCGAGGTACCTGCCGGACGCCGCGGAAGCGTGGGACCTGTGAACCCGTCCACCGCGTTCGGGATCTGCTTCGCCGACGAGCTGGCCAGGTGCGGGCTGCGCGAGGTGGTCCTGGCGCCCGGCTCGCGCAGCACCCCGCTGGCCATGGCGTTCGCCGAGGCACACCGCCGCGGACGGATCCGGCTGCACGTCCGGATCGACGAGCGGTCCGCGTCGTTCACCGCGCTCGGGCTGGCCAAGGCCAGCCGCCTGCCGGTCGCGGTGCTGTGTACCTCGGGCACGGCGGCGGCCAACTTCCACCCGGCCGTGATCGAGGCGGACGAGTCCGCCGTCCCGCTGCTCGTCCTGACCGCCGACCGGCCTGCCGAGATGCGGGGGACCGGTGCCAACCAGGTGATCGATCAGGTCAAGTTGTACGGAACGGCGGTGCGCTGGTTCGGCGAGAGCGGGGCGCCGCAGACGCAGCCGCCGATGCCCGGATACTGGCGGTCGCTGGCCTGCCAGGCCTGGGCGCATGCGTCCGGCCAGGCCGGCGGCCTGGCGGGCCCGGTCCACCTCAACCTGTCCTTCCGCGAGCCGCTGGTCCCGGATGAGGCGGGCCAGCCGGACGGCCCGCAGACCCTGGACGACGGGCGTCCGGACGGCAGGCCGTGGACGAGCTTCGCCCCGGGGCGCCCCGGCCGGGACAAACTCGACCTGCCCTGGACCGCGCGCGGCGTGGTGGTCTGCGGGGACGGCGACTATGACGCCGCCGCCCTGGTCGAGCTGGCCGGCCGGGCCGGCTGGCCGGTGCTCGCGGAGCCCTCGTCCGGCGCCAGATACGGGCCGAACGCGCTGTCCGCCTACCAGTACGTACTGGGCACGCGTGATTTCATGGCGGCCCACGCCCCTGACCTGATCGTGTCGGCGGGCCGGCCCGGGCTTTCCCGCCCGCAGTCCGCCCTGCTCGGGCCGGGGCAGGCCAGGCACGTGGTCATCGCCCAGGGCCCCGGACGCTGGGCCGACCCGCAGCGGGCCGCGACCGACGTCGTGCCCGCCATCAGGCTGGCCGGCCCGCCCGCCTCCGCTGGAGCGAGCGGCTGGCTCGCGGACTGGCGGCGGGCGGATGAGATGGCCAGGCGGGCGGTGAACGCCATCCTCGACGACGACGACACCCTGACCGAGCCCCGGCTGGCCCGGGATCTGGGCGGCCACGTGCCAGCAGGATCCCTGCTGTGGACCGGATCAAGCCTGCCCGTTCGGGATATTGACTGTCATCTCATCCCGCGAGACGATCTGCGGATTCTGGCCAACCGGGGCGCCAGCGGCATCGACGGCACCACATCGGCGGCCATCGGGGCGGCGCTGGCCCACGGCGGGCCGGCGTTTGCCCTGCTCGGCGATCTGACGTTGCTGCACGATGCGCCCGGCCTGGCCCTTGGCCCGGGCGAGCCGCAGCCGGACCTGTGCCTGGTCGTGGTCAACAACGACGGCGGGGGCATCTTCTCGACGCTGGAACAGGCCGCCTTCCCCGGCTCGTTCGAGCGGATCTTCGGCACCCCGCACGGGGCCGGCCTGCAGCACCTGGCGGCGGCCTTCGGCCTGCCCTATCAGCGGCTCGAGCACCCCGGCGACCTGCCGAAGGCGCTGCCGGGCACGGGCTTGCGGATGGTCGAGGCGCGGACCGACCGAGCCGCGGGCGCGGCGCTGCGGGTCAGCCTGCGAGAGGCGGCGGCGCGGGCCATCGGCAGCTCGTGACATCATGAGCGGGTGGCAGGCATCCCGGTCATCGCCAGCCCGGTCGCAGGTCCCGGATAGGGGCAGATCGGGTTCGACCGGACAGCCGGTCACCTCTGTCCGGCCAGCGGGCATAATGGCAAATGTTATGACGCTTACCCAGCTCAACGCGTTTGTCCTGGTGGCCCGGCTCGGCTCGGTGACCGCCGCGGCCAACGCGCTCGGCGTCAGCGAGTCGGCCGTTTCGCAGGCCCTGTCGGCGCTGCGGCTGCACCTCGGCGATCAGCTCGTCACCCGCGGGCCGGCCGGCATGTCGCTGACCGCGGGCGGCTCCCGGCTGCTATCCACCGCGTCCCAGATCGTCGTGCTCGGTGCCGAGGCGCACGCGGCGGTGCGGGCCGCGCAGGGGGCCCCTGAGCAATTGCGCGTGGTGTCCACGTCGATGATCGCGGAGTTCGTGATCAACCCGCTGACGGAAGCCTTCAGCAAGCGTTTCCCCGGCACGGTCGACGTCTCGGCCGGGGTCGCGGTGACGAAGGAAATGAACGTCCTGGTGGCTAACAGGCTCGCGGACGTCGCGATCGCGCCCGCCCTGCCCGACGACGCGGCCCTCGCGCTGGCGACCGAGCCGATTTTCAGGTACCGGCTCGTCGTGGTGACAGCGGGCCAGCCCCGGCTGCGCGGCCACCCGCGCCAGTGGCTGTGGTTCGTCGGGCCCTCGGGGACTGATCCCGGCAGCGAGACCGGTCAGCTGCTGACCGGCCTGGGCATCCCCGAGGACCAGGTCCGGGTCTTCCAGAGCCAGACCGCCGCCTGGGCGGCGGCGGCCGACGGCACGGGCGTGGCCCCCGCGGTCGAGCACCTTGTCGCCCAGCAGCTGCGCCGCGGCGAGCTTTCCCGCGTAGACTTGCCCGGCTGCCGGATGGACGCGTGCTGGTTCGTCACGCTGCTCGAACGGCAGCACCAGAGCATCGCGGCCAGCTCGTTCCGCCGTTACCTGGGCACGCCGGAGGCGATGCGCCTGATGCGCTCGCCGGCCGGAGGGGTCCCGCCTTCGCGCTTCCGGCCTCCGGTTTACGTCACTATCTGGAGCTAATCCGGCGCAAAATGATATAATCGCTGCTTGTTATGCCTTAAGTAAGCACTTATTCGTGTATTGCGAGTCGGCATGGGTCAGCGGATTATGTGACGCGTTAACAGGCGATGGCGCTTGTCCAGAGCAGGAGCATGCGGCATGCGAATTGAATCTGACGGGCACAGCCGTGGCAACCCGCGGCTGTACGAGCTGATCGAGCACGCTCCGAAGACCGGGAAGAGCCCGACCGTCTGGGCCTGGCCCCAGCTGATCGACTACCTCAAGGTCGCCGGGCAGCCGGTGGCCGGGCCGTGGCCGCCGCACCAGCAGCCGCGACCGGATCCCGAGGAAGACTCGCTCCCGGTGGCCGTGGCCGACCCTGAGTCGCGGCCGCCTGACTCGCCGGGCGACCCGGTACCTGACCTGGGTTCACAGTCCGCACCCGAACACTAGAGTTTCCTCCGGTCAGGAACCCCTCTCCGACACCAGGAGGAGCCTATGTATCCGTCGCGGTTCCGCTATGAGGCGCCGCGTTCGCTCGGTGCGGCGATCGGCCTGCTGCATGACGGCGGTGACTACGCGAAGGTGCTGGCCGGCGGCCAGAGCCTGGTGCCGCTGATGAAGCTGCGCTTCGCGTCGCCCGAGCTCATCGTGGACATCAACAACATCGCAGGCCTCGGCTACCACCGGACGGAGGCGGACGGCAGCTTGCGCATCGGCGCCCTGTGCCGGCACGCCGACCTGGAGCGGTCCGACCTGCTGAAGACCACGCAGCCCACCATGGCCGCGGCGGCGCCGGTGATCGCCGATCCCATCGTCCGCAACCGGGGCACGCTCGTCGGCTCGCTGTGTCACGCCGACCCGCAAGGTGACTGGGCCTCGGTCGTGCTGGCGCTCGGCGGCTCGGTGGTGGCGCAAGGACCCCGCGGCCAGCGCACGATCCCGCTCGCCGATTTCGTCACCGGGCCCTTCCAGAACATCCTGGACCCGGACGAGATCGCGGTCGAGGCCGTGATCCCGGCGGCGCGGGGAGCCCGTTCCGGCGGCTACCTCAAGCTGGAGCGCCGGGTCGGCGACTTCGCGACCGTGGGGGTCGCGGTGGCGGTGGAGACGGCCGGCGGCAACGTCACCCGGGCGGGTATCGCCCTGACCGGGGTCGGCGGCTCGACCATCGCCGCCACCGCGGCGGCCGACGCGCTGGCCGGGCGGCCGCTGACACCGGACAGCATCGGGCAGGCCGCCGAACTAGCGGCCGAGGCCGCGCGGCCCAGAACCGACCACCGGGGCAGCGCCGACTACAAGCGGCACATGGTGCGGACCTTCGTGCTGCGCATCTTGAGCCGGCAGGACGCGGCAGCGGAAAGGGCGGCCTGACATGACGGTTGTCTACGACGATCACGACGGCGAGGCCGCCGGGGCCGAGATCCCGGTGCGCAGGATCAGGTTCACGGTCAACGGCGAGAAGAAGATCGCCGAAGTGGAGCCGCGGCTGCTGCTGGCCCACCTGATCCGCCGCGGGCTCGGCCTGACCGGCACGCACATGGGCTGCGACACGACGAACTGCGGCGCCTGCACAGTGCTGGTCGACGGCCAGGCCGTGAAGTCCTGCACGATGCTGGCCGTGCAGGTCGACGGGCACGAGATCAGCACCGTCGAGGGCATGGCGACCTCCAGCGAGCTGCACCCGCTGCAGGAAGGCTTCAAGGAGGAGCACGGCTTGCAGTGCGGGTTCTGCACGCCGGGCATGATGATGGCGGCCAAGGCGCTGCTGGACGCCAACCCCGACCCGACCGAGGAAGAGGTGCGGTGGGCGCTGTCGGGCAATCTCTGCCGCTGCACCGGCTACCAGAACATCGTGAAATCGGTGTTGTGGGCGGCCGAGAAGCTTAGGTCTTAGGAGGGCAGGACGTGTCGCAGGCACTGGACGAGATCAAGCTCGGCGGGCTGGGCGCGAGCCGCAAGCGGGTCGAGGACAACCGTTTCACCCGCGGCCAGGGCAACTACACCGACGACATCACGCTGCCCGGCATGCTGCACCTGGAGATCCTGCGCAGCCCGCTGGCGCACGCCCGGATCAGGTCAATCGACACGAGCAAGGCCTGGGACATTCCCGGCGTCCACCTGGTTCTCACCGGCGAGATGATGGCGACGAGGAACCTGGCCTGGATGCCGACCCTGTCCTATGACACCCAGGCGGTGCTGGCCACCGACAAGGTGCGGTTCCAGGGCCAGGAAGTGGCCTGCGTGATCGCCGATGACCCTTACATCGCCAAGGACGCGTGCGAGGCCATCGTCGTGGACTACGAGCCGCTGCCCGTCATCGTCAACCCGGTGCAGGCGGTCGCCGACGGCGCGCCCGTCATCCGCGATGACAAGGAAGGCCAGCTGGGCAACGTCATCTACGACTGGGAAGTCGGCGACGCGGCCGGTACCGACCGGGCCTTCGCCCAGGCGGACGTGGTCTCCAAGCTGAAGCTGCATTACCCGCGCTCGCATCCGTCGCCGATCGAGTGCTGCGGTTCGATCGCGGACTTCAACCGGGCCAGCTCCAAGCTGACCGTGTACATGACCACGCAGGCGCCGCACATCATCCGGGCGGCGGTCGCGATGGTGGCCGAACTGCCCGAGCACATGATCCGGATCATTTCCCCGGACATCGGCGGCGGCTTCGGCAACAAGGTCCCGGTCTATCCCGGCTACGTCATGTCGATCCTGGCCTCGATCCTGCTCGAACGGCCGGTGAAGTGGATCGAGGACAAGACGGGCAACCTCATCTCCACCGGCTTCGCCAGGGACGTGTACCTGGACGGCGAGATGGCGCTGCGCCGGGACGGCAAGATCCTGGCCATCCGCATGCACACCGACGCCGACCACGGCGCGTTCTTCGCCGACGCCCAGCCGAGCAAGTTCAAGATCGGGCTGATGCACTCCGCGTTCGCCGCCTATGACGTCCCGGTCGCGCACCTGACCGCGCGCGGCACCTATACCAACAAGGCGCCGGGCGGGGTGGCGTACCGGTGCTCGTTCCGGGTCACCGAGGCGATGTTCTTCCAGGAGAGAATGGTCCAGGCCGCGGCGGATGACCTCGGTATGGACCAGGCGGAGTTCCGGCGGATGAACTTCGTGCGGGACGACGACTTCCCGCACCGCACCCCGTTCGGCTTCCTGACCGACTCGGGGCAGTACGCCAAGTGCCTCGACGTCGGGCTCAAGGCCGTCGGCTACACCGATTTCCGGCAGAGGCAGCTCGAGGCCAGGGCCAGGGGCAAACTGCTCGGCCTGGGCATCTCCACCATGACCGAGCCGCTCGGCGCGGGCAACAGCCGTGAGTACGACATTCTCGGCATCAAGATGTTCGACTCCGCCGAGCTCAAGATCCACATGACCGGCAAGGCCATCGTCAGGACCGGCGCCCGCGGCCAGGGCCAGGGGCACGAGACGACCTGGGCCCAGATCGTGGCGCACGAGCTCGGGATCCCGGCCGACGACATCGTGGTGGAGGAGGGCGACACCGATACCGCGCCGTTCGGCATGGGCACCTACGCCTCCCGCAGCACGCCGGTGGCCGGGGCGGCGATCTCGATGGTGTCCCGCAAGATCCGGGCCAAGGCCCGCAAGCTGGCGGCGCACCTGCTCGAGGTGTCGGAAGAAGACGTCGAGTGGGAGCTTGGCCGGTTCTATGTCCGCAGTGCCCCCGACCGCGGCGTGACCATCCAGGAATGCGCGATGGCCGCGTACAGCAACATGCCCGACGGCATGGAGCCCGGCCTCGAGAACACGGCCTACTACGATCCGCCCAACCTCACCTGGCCGTTCGCCGTGTACATCGCCACGGTGGAGGTCGACCCCGAGACCGGCGTCTGGGATGTACTGAACGTGGTCGCGGTGGACGACTGCGGGGTCAGGATCAACCCGATGATCGTCGAGGGGCAGATCATGGGCGGCCTGACCGAGGCCTACGCGATGGCCAACATGCAGTTCATCACCTTCGACGCCGAGGGTAACTGCGTCGGCTCGAACTACATGGACTACCTGCTGCCCACCGCCTGGGAGACGCCCGGCTTCGAGCTGCACAGCGAGGTCGTCACCCCGTGCCCGCATCACCCGATCGGCGCCAAGGGCATCGGCGAGTGCGCCGCGGTCGGCGGCCCGGCGGCCTTCGTCAACGCGGTCATCGACGCCCTGTCGGGCAGCGGCGTCCGCAACATCGACATGCCGCTGCTGCCGGACCGGGTCTGGGAGGCGATCACCTATCACCGCGACGTCTCCGGCGCCCCCCCGGTGAAGACGGATGAGTGAGCTGAGCGGCTGATGGAAGGCCTAGGGGTGCTCCAGGAGATGGGCGAGCTGACCCGCCGCGGGCAGCCGTTCGCGCTGGCGACGGTGGTCTGGCGTCAGGGTCCGTCGTCGAGCCAGCCGGGTTCGCGCGCGATCATCACCGCCGAGGGCGAGCTGCACGGCTGGATCGGCGGCGCCTGCGCCGAGCCGGTGGTGATCCGCGAGGCGCAGCGGGTGATGGCGGAGGGCACGGCCAAGCTGCTGCTGCTCGGCACCCCCGAGCAGTTCGGCGCGGCCGTGCCGGACGGGATGACCGTGGTCCCGATCTCCTGCCAGAGCGAAGGCGCGCTCGAGGTCTACATCGAGCCCGTGCTGCCGCCCCCGCACCTGGTGATCGTGGGCACGTCCCCGATGGCGCACACGCTGGCCAGCCTGGCCGGCGCCCTGGGCTGGCGGGCCGACCTGGTCAGCGGCCAGGACTTTGCCACCGCGGGCGCGGACGAGCGGTCCCTGGTCGTGGTGGCCACCCAGGGTCATGACGACGAGGACGTGCTGGAGCTGGCGGCCGCCGCCAGGCCCGCTTACCTGGGCCTGGTCGGGTCGCGCCGGCGGGGCGCCGGCGTCCTGGGTTACCTGGCCGAGCGCGGCGTACCGCAGGAGCAGCTGGACCGGGTCCGGGTGCCGGCCGGGCTTGACCTCGGCAAGACGACGCACCAGGAAATCGCGGTCGCCATCCTGGCCGAGCTCGTTCAGCTGCGTGCTTCCGGCGCCCTGGCGGCTCGCGCCCTGGCGGCTCGGCCCGCGGCCGGGGGCCGCCGGCCGCCCGCGCCCAGGAGACGGCGGTCGACCCGGTCTGCGGGATGACGGTGCCCGCCGGGGCGCCCGGCCGCGCGCTGCGCCACGACGGCACGGACTACTACTTCTGCTGTCCGGGCTGCCGCCATGCGTTCGAGAACGATCCCGGTGCTTACCTGAGAAGAGAGACCCGATGCTGATCAAGAATGAGTTCGAGGTCGCTGAGCCGGTCGAGAAGGTCTGGCAGTTCTTCGAGAACATCCCCCAGGTGGCCACGTGCCTGCCCGGTGCGGAGCTGACCGAGGATCTCGGTGGCGAAAAGTACAAGGGCAAGGTCGCCATCCGGATGGGACCGGTCCGGCTGCAGTTCACCGGGACCGCGGACATCACCGAGCGCGACGAGGCGGCCAAGCGCGTCGTGGTGCACGCGGCCGGCGCCGACGAGCGGGGCCGCGGCCAGGCGGCCATGGTGGTGACGGCGACGCTGACCCGGGCGGGCCGTGGCACCAAGGTCGGCGTGGCCCAGGACCTGCAGCTGTCGGGCGCGGCGGCCCAGTACGGCCGCGGCATGATCTCCGACGTCTCATCGGTACTCATGCGGGACTTCGCCGCGAACATGCAGGACCGGATCGGGCGGATCGAGCGCGGCGAGTCGGCCGAGCAGCTCGCGGCCGCCAGCGCCTCGCCGGCCAGGGGCTTCACCCTGGGTGTGCGGGCCACCCTGATGGCCCTGAGCCGGGTCTTCCGCCGCTTTTTCCTTCCCTACCAGCCCGCGAGCTGAGGAGAACCAGTCATGGTCTTGTGGTGGATCGGTAACGCGATCTTGCTGCTGGTGGTACTGCCGGTGGTCATCTTCCTGCTGAACCGCGTGCTCGCCGCGGTGGAACGCATCCGCGCCGCCGCCGATGCCGTCCTGGCCGGCGGGGTGGCCCTGGTCGGCGAGCTCGACGGCGTGCCGGAGGCCCTGGCCGTCACCGACACCACGATCAGGGACGTCTCGGTCGGCGCGGTCAGGTACGCGGGCTCCGTCGCGAAGCTGCTCGGCTAGAGCGTTCCCACAACAGAGAGGAGTACGACATGCCAGCAGCCGCCTGGGTGACCATCGTTATCGCCGCGCTGATCATCGCGGTGACCGCGGTGGGCCTGCTGAGGGTCATCTTCCACCTGCGGGCCGTGCGCCGGACGCTGGTCGCCACCACCGGGGGAGTGCAGGCCGTCGCGCAGCTGACCAGCACCGTCCCGGCCCGGCTGACCTCGGTAAACGCCAACCTGAAGCCGGTCCGCGACTTCTGCGAAACGGTCTGACCCGAAGGAGCCGTTAGATGGAATCGCATGTCCTAGCCGCAGGGACGTCGACCACCGGATGGGTGGTGGGCTACACGATCGGCATCGTCGTCGTCTTGGTGGTGGTGGCCCTCGTGGTGCCGATCCTGCTGCTCGCCCGCTCGATCGGCCACGAGGCACCGAAGATCAACGACGCGCTGGCCGACGCGGTCGATCACACCGCGCCGCTGGCCGCGCTGCGTACCACCATCGAGCACGCCACCATCATCATCGGCGGCTTGCAGCGCGGCCGTGCCAGGCTGGGGGGATAACGATGCACTCGCTGGCCATGCCGTCCACCGAGCACCACCTGTGGACGATCGCGAATATCCTCGGCCTGGTCGTGGTGGTCGCCGTCGCGGCCCTGCTCAGCCTGCTCATCTACCTGGTGAAGATCATCGACCGCCGGGTCGTCACGGTCAGGGACACGCTCAAGGCGGCCGCGGCCAACACCGCGGACGCCGCGCTGATCCCGCAGGTAGCCACCGGCGTCGAGGCGGTCCTCGCGGAAGGACTCCAGCACCACCTGTTCCTCGGCCGGGTGCTCGGAAAGGTGAAGTCATGACGGGCCTGGTCGTCTTCACGGTCATCGATGTCGTCCTGCTCATCGCCGGCCTGGCGGTCTACCTGTTCTGGGTGGGCAGCTTGCTGACCCGGATCGCCGGGAACCTCGAGGAGTGCGCGGAGATCGTCCGGACCATCGTGGGTCACGCCGAGCTCATCGGGCCCGGCGTCGGCCACATCAACGAGACCGGCGGTGTCGTCGCGGGCGCGCTGCCGCTGCTGTACGACATGGCCGAAGGCATCGTGGCCGGCGTGACCCCCCGCCCCGAGGCGCCCGCGGTGCCCGCACCCGCCCGCCCCGCCTCCGGGACGCGGCGCTCCCGCCTCCTCGACGCGGTGGGCTTCCGCTCCGAGCCCTGAGCCCACATGCTCAGCCCGCGGGCCCCGGCCCAGCCTGCCCGCCGGGGTCGCTGGGGTCGCACGGGCCGCCGGGCCGCGCCGGGGCCGCCGGGGTTGCGGGGCCGCCGGGGTTGCGGGGTGGCCTGGGTAGTCCGGGCGGCCGGGCACCCGGGGGCCTGCCGGGTCCTTGGCCAGGCTGGGGGACGACGTGGTCGAGCTGCCGATCCACTCGTCCTTCCATGCCTGGTCGTACTGCTGCTCGTTGCAGCGGGGGCGGTAGATCGCGGTCAGCTCCCTGGCGATCTGCTCGCGGTGCGCCGCGCCGCCGCCGGGCACCTCGTAGGTGCAGATGTAGACCTTGTACCTGGATCCGGCCCGCCGGATCCAGCAGTGCGCGCGCGGGTGCTGGAAGGGGAACCGCTCCGCTGACAGATCCCCGGAATGGCCGGCGTAGATGATGGCATACCGGTCCGGCTTGGTGTCCGGGTCCGGCTTGTACGCGATCACGTACACGGCCGCCGCGGCCGGCGGCGTCCAGCCGGCCAGCAGCCGAGGCCCCTCGAACGGGTAGCCGGCCAGCGATCCGAGCCGGATCATCCGTCCTCGTCCTCGCTGATCGCCTCGGTCCGCACCACCGGGGCGGCCGGCAGGCCCGCTTTGGCGGCGGCCCGGCTGAACTCCTGCGAGGCCTTAGCGATCGCCTCTTCGCGGCTGTCAGCCTCCACGATCAGCTGGGCGCCGTACCGGTTCGTGCCGATCCCGGTGGCGATGCCGCCGGCCATGGCCACGGCGTCGGCCAGTTCGACAACTTGCTCGCGGGACATCACCTGGTCGCCCTCGGCCTCGACCCCCACGCTCCACCTCACCGGCTCACTCCTTCACGGCTTCAGTTCAGCCCTGGCAGCAGGGCCGCGAGTTTCTCCAGGCTGTTCAGATCGTGGCCGGAGAGCAGCAGGTCGATGTGCGGGGCGGCGATCATCATGCCGAGCGTGCTCGGCCGGAAACTCCGGTCGTCGCCCTTGTGCGGGTTCAGCCACACCAGCCGGTGGCTCAGCCTGGACAGCCGTTCCATCGCCGCGGCCAGGACCTCCGGATCCCCCCGGTCCAGCCCGTCGGAGCAGATGACGACCACACCGCCACGGCACAGTCCGCGGCGGGCCCAGCCGCGGACGAACGCGTCCAGGCAGTCGCCGATCTTGGTGCCGCCGTCCCAGTCGAACGCGGCCCGCGCGGCCCGCTCGAGTGCCTCGTCCGGGCGGCGGCAGTCCATCGCTCCGGTCACCCGGGTCAGCCGGGTGCCAAAGCAGAAAACCTCGACGCGTCCGGCTGATCGCTTCGCCGAGTAGGCGAACTGCAGCAGGCTGCGCGAGTAATCAGCCATGGACCCGGAGATGTCCAGGATGAGGATCAGCGGCCGCACCCGTACCTTGCGCCGCCGCCAGTACAGCTGGGCCGGCTCGCCGTGCGTGCGCATGGAGGCCCGAACGGTCCGGCGCGGATCCGGACGAGACCCGGCCCGCGCCGGGGCGCTGCGCCGGGTCCGGCGGCGCGGCGGGGTGAGCTTGATCCTGGCCATGATCCGGCGCAGGGCCGCGAGTTCTTCCGGCGTGCAGACCGCGAACGACTTGTGCTTGAGCGCGTCGACGTCGGAGGCCATCCAGCCAAGCATGGCCTCGTCTTCGTGCTCGTCCTCGCCCGGCTCGGTGGCCGGGAGGGCCAGGGCGGCCTGCGCTTGCGCCGACGCGGGCAGCATGAGCGTGCGTATGTCCTCCGCAGGCCCCGGGACCGCCAGGAAGAAACGGCGGAACACCCGGTCGTAGATGGCGATGTCGTCCGGCCGGCGGATCAGCGTGGTCCGGCCCGCCCAGTACAGGTCCACCAGGTCGGCCGGATCCAGCTGAGCCAGCGCCGAGCAGTAGACCAGCACGTCCCCGGAACCCACCGCGAGCCCAGCCGCGCGCAGTTCGCCGGCGAAGTTCGCCAGCAGGCCGACGAACGGTACGCCGTCCGGGTCAGGCACCCCGGACACCTGAGGTGATCTCCTCCAGGTTGTCCCGGACGACGTCGAGATCGTCCCGGTCCTTGACCACGGCGCCGAGCGTGTCCTGCGCCGTGCGGGCGTCCAGGTCCGTCTCGCCGAGGAAATCCAGGGTGCGGGCCCAGTCGATGGTCTCGGCTACTCCCGGCGGCTTGGCCAGGTCGAGCTCGCGCAGCCGCTGGACGGCGCTGACCACCTTGCGGGCCAGCGTCGCCGGGATACCGGGCTCCTTGATCAGCACGATCTCGACCTCACGCTCGGCCGCCGGGTAGCCGATCCAGTGGTACAGGCAGCGTCGCTTCAGCGCGTCGTGCAGCTCCCTGGTCCGGTTGGAGGTGAGCACCACGAGCGGCGGCCGTTCTGCCTTGACGGTACCGATCTCGGGGATGCTGATCTGAAAGTCGGACAGGATCTCCAGCAGGAAGGCCTCGAACTCGTCATCGGCCCGGTCGATCTCGTCGATGAGCAGGACCGCCTGGTCTCCGGCCCGGACCGCATCGAGCAGCGGCCGCTCCAGCAAGAACTTGGGACCGAACAGCTTGTCCACCGCGGCTTCGTCGCTGGCCTGGTGCGCGGACAGCGCCCGGATGTGCAGCATCTGACGGGCGTAATCCCACTCGTACAGGGCCTGGTTGGTGTCGATGCCCTCGTAACACTGCAGCCGGATCAGCCGCCGGCCGAACACCGAGGCCATGACCTTGGCGACCTCGGTCTTGCCCACCCCGACCTCACCCTCGAGCAAGATGGGCCGGTGCAGCGACAGCCCGACGAACAAGGCCGTGGCCAGCCCGCGGTCAGCCAGGTACCCGCCCTGCCGCAGGAGCTCGGTCAGCCCGCCGACGGTCTCCGGGGACTCCATGGTCAGGTGCTCCTCGCCGCCGGAATCGCGGCATCGCTGGTCAGTTAATGACCTCGGCCGGAGGCATGACCAGGTCCCGCACGCTACCCGCGGCCGGGTCCAGCTTGCCCTCGCGGGCCAGCTGGGTCCGCCAGGCGAGCCGCAGGTCGCCGTCGGTTTCCTCGGCTAGCCCGTCGAAGCCCACGTCGGCCATCCGCTTGCAGGACTTGGTGGTGCCGCAGGCCTCCTCGACGTCCTCGGCGCTTTGGCCCTGGGCGCTCCACACGCCGCGGAGCACGTCGAGGGCATCGTCGGTGTTGCCGCTCATCTGGCTATGTCTCCCCTCGCCAGGCACGCTTACCTGAGCCTGAGACTATGCTCTCCCCGGCGAAGCGGGCCAACCCGGATTAAGGCTTCTCTTATCGGCGGCTAAAGACGCCGGTACATGATGTGCAGGCCCACGTAACCCTGCACCGGATGCAGGAAGCCTTCCGGGATGGTGGCCAGCACCTCGAAGCCCAGCGCCTGCCACAAGGTGACCGCGGCGACGTTGGTCTGCACGACGGCGTTGAACACCATCGCGCGGAAACCGCGCACCCGGGCCTGCTCCAGCACGTGCTGGCCGAGGGCCCGGCCGACCCCTCGCCGGGCGCAACCTGGGTCGACCATGAAGCTCGCGCCGGCCACATGGGCGGCAGGACCGCCGTGGTTCGGGCCCGTCTCCGCGGTGCCCATGACGGCCCCGTTGTCCGCGACGGCCACCACCGTGGTCCCGCGCTCGTCCTGCCGCCACCGGAACCACCTGTCCCTGGCGTCGTCCTCGGCGATACCAGGGTCCCAGGAGTAGGTCTCCCCGGCGGCGATGATCTGCCGCATGAACGGCCAGATACGCGGCCAGTCGTCAAGCGTCGCGTCCCGGATCAGCATGTGGCGTTTAGTCCTCAGCTTCCAGCGCGTCGCGCATCGGCTGGAATTTGACCATGGTCTCGGCCAGTTCGGCGGCCGGATCCGAGCCCGGCCACGATGCCGCACCCGGCGAACAGCCTGGCGGTGCGACCGGACAGTTGCGCGCAGCGCAGCGCGATACCCCATTCGCCGTTCCCCTCGGCGTCGACCCAGCCGACGGGTCCGGCGTAGCGCTCCCTGTCCATCTGCTCGAGCTCGTGGATCAGCTCAAGCGCGGCACCGGGCGGGGTCCCGCAGACCGCTGCGGGCGGGTGCACGGCCGCGGCCAGGGCGAGCGCCGATTTCGGCGCTCCGCTGGCCGTCAGCGTTCCGCGCACCTGGGTGCCCAGGTGCTGCAGGTTCGGCAACTTCAGCAGGGCTGGCCGCGCATCGACGTCGAGCACGTCGCACAGGGGCCGGAGCGCGTCGCGGATCGAGGCGACCGCGTACGCGTGTTCTTCGGTGTTTTTGGCCGAAGCCAGCAACTCCGAGCCCAGCGTCTCGTCCTGCGCCGGGTCGCCGCCACGCGGTGCCGTGCCGCCGAGCACCAGCGCCCTCACCTGGCGGCCAGCCCGCCGGACCAGCAGTTCCGGGGTCGCGCCGACCAGCCCGTCACAGGCAAAGGTGAAGCAGTCAGGATAGCGCCGCGCGAGCCTGCGCAGCACGGCCCGTGCGTCGACGGGTTCGGCCGCGGACGCGAACAGGTCCCGGGCGAGCACCACCTTGCGCAGCCCGCCTGCCCTGATCGCCACCACCGCCTCCGCCACGGCTTCCTCCCACTGAGGCCCCGGCAAGCTCCCCTCCCGCCACTGCAGAGTGGCCCGCAGGCCATCCCGGAGCGGGCCCCGGAGAGGCCCCCCGTGATCAGGGAGGGTCTGGGGGGGATCGTCCCCCCGGGAGCACACACTAATCCAGGCCCGGCCGCGGCCATCCCGGCCGAGAACCGTGCGCGGGACGATCAGCACCGAGCCGTCCGATGACGCGTCGAAGGTAAAGCTGCCGAACGCGATCGGTCCGGACCCGCGCACCCGGACCTGGTCGTCAACGTCCGCGGCGTCGAAGATCGACCGGAGCCATTTCTCGCCCGCGGTGAACCTGTCTTCCCCCGCGGGCAGCGTCACCCTAACCGCCTCGCCCCAGCCGACCAGCCCGGCGCCGTGATGCACCCAGGCCAGGACGTCCGGCTGGGGGAGTTGTCCGAGAAGATCCCCTGGGTCGGGGATAGCTATTGTCCGGACGCTGAGCCGCCCACTCTCCTGACCCCTCAGCACCTGCACGCTGCCGGTCGTGTCACCTGATCACCCGCCACGAACCCATATTCTAAGTGCCGTCCATCACTGAACTGCTTTCCGGGTTCGCTAGCGTGCTCGGCCACCAGGTGGGCCGGCCGATATCCGAGGTCAGCGCGGTCACGGGCACCGGCCTGACCGCTGGCCGGGCCAGCCAGAAGATCCACCGGCCGAACACCACGAGCAGCGCGGGCAGCAAAGTGACCGTGGCGATCAGGCTCACGCCGATGCCGGCCGCGGCGACCGGGGCCAGCCCGGAGATGTCGCTGGACTTGGCTGCGAGCAGGCCTAGCATGCCCGCCACGACGGTCAGGCCGCTGGCGATGATGGCCGGGCCGGCCCGGCGCAGGGCCACGGCCATGGCCTCATGACGGTCGGCGTGCCTGCGCAACTCCTCCCGGTACCTGGCGATAAGCAGCAGCGCGTAGTCGGTGCTCGCGCCGATCACCAGGACGACCAGGATGTCCTCGCTCTGCCCGCTGACGGTCAGGTTCGCGTGCTGGGTCAGCAGGTAGACGACGGCCTCCGCGGCGCTCAGCGCCACGGCCGCCGACATGAGGGGCAGCAGCCAGAGCACCGGGCTCCGGTAGGTCAGCAACAGCAGCACGATGACCACGGCCAAGGTGGCGTACAGCCAGGAGGAGCCGATGCCCTTGATGATCTTGAGCTCGTCAGCCGCGCCGAAACCGCTCAGGACCCAGAACGCGACCACCAGGTACTTGGACCGCCGGCCGCAGATCATCGCGATCAGCCTGGTCACGCCGCCCTCCTCAGGAAGGGTCTGATGGACTGCACGAGAATACGATGTATCGCATTCACCGAACTGTCAAGTTATATCGCGAACGTGTCACCGGCCGTTCATGTACGGAAGTACCGGACCGCCGGCTGGCGTGCGGCAGCGGCAGGCCACCCTCCGCCATCTGGTCGATGCCCGGCCGTAGCTCAGAGCAAGGTGAGTTGCTCCGGTGGCGCGGGAGCCACGCTGCGGGCGCGCGGGATCTCGAGGCCCCCGGCCGCTTCCGGGAACTCGCCGGCTCCGAACAGTTCGGCTGCGGGCATCGCCGGGCGGTCCAGGCCCGGGCCGCCACGCGGGCGCAAGGTGCCGTGGCCGAAACCAGGGCGAGGCCGCCCGATGCCGTGCTTGACCGCGAGCTCCCGCACCTGGCCGGCGATCCTGGCCTGGTACGCCTTGGGCGCGTAGGCGCTGCGCCCGTACAGCTCGAGGTACTTGTCCACGAGCCCGGGATGCTCGGCTTGCAGCCAGCCCAGGAACCAGTCCCGTGTGCCCGGCCGCAGGTGCAGCACGATGGGCATGACGTGCGTGGCGCCGGCCGCCGCGATCTGGCCGACGGCCGCGTCGAGCTGAGCCGGGGAGTCGGAAAGGAACGGCACCACCGGGCCCATGAGCACGCCGCAGCGAAGCCCGCGCTCGTTCAGCGTGGCGCAGGCCTCCAGGCGCCGCTCGGGCGCGGGGGTGCCCGGCTCGACAGATCGCCATAGCTCGTTGTCGACAAACCCGACCGAGACGTTCAGGCCCACCTCGGTGATCTCCGCGGCCGCGGCGAGCAGTTCCATGTCGCGCAGGATCAAAGTGCCCTTGGTCAAGATGGAGAACGGGTTGGCGGCCGAAGTGAGCGCGCTGATGATGCCGGGCATCAGCTGGTACCGGCCCTCGGCCCGCTGATAGCAGTCCACGTTCGTGCCCATCGCGATGTGCTCACCCGACCAGGTACGGGAAGCCATCTTCTTGCGCACAAGCTCGGGCGCGTTGACCTTGACCACCACCTTGGTGTTGAAGTCCGCGCCCGCGTCGAGGTCCAGGTACGTATGGGTGTTCCGGGCAAAGCAGTTATGGCTGACTACGCCGTTGGCGATGAAGTCGCCGGTGCCGGTGGTGATGTCGTACATGGGCACGGCCAGTCCGATCGGTTCGATCGAAACCACCCGGAGCCTGGCGTCGCTCTTGATCGCCACGCCGTCGATCGAGCGCTTCCGGGTGATAGCCGGGTCGACTGTGTGGAAAAATCTCAGCGCTTCTTTGAGCCCGCCACGGACCCGGATGACTATTAGCCCGTTGTCCTTGGACGTTGGCTCGAGTACGACATCGAAGCCGAGCCACCGTAGCGAGGCGGCCGTCCGGTCGATGATGTCGCGATTTGGGTTAGAGATCCGCAAGATGCCCTGGCTGTAGCTGCCCTCGGCGTCGAAGATGCCGGCCAGGAATCCCTTGCGCCACTCTGGCGATGGGTCCTCCGGCCAGCCGATAAGCCACTCGATCTCGGTGCAGTGGATACCTGCGCGTGCGAGGTAATCCGCGGTTCTGGTCAGCCCGTCCGGATCGGCCAGGGCCAGCCGGAAGTGGTGAAAGTAACAACCCAGGCGAGACGGCCGGGAATCGGGGTAGTGCCCGATGGTTCCGTCTCCGCGGATCATGCCGCATAGGTAGCCGCGCTGGTAGGCGTCGCTCTCCTTCGGCGGCTCCGCGAATCCGCCGACTCCCATGAGCTTGTTGCTGGCGGTCAAGTGCGGGCGTTGCAGCGGGCCCTGCTCGGTTCCTGTGACATGTTTCCAGCCACGCTCGGTCAGGAAACGGTGATCGCCGCTGCAGATAAGCCGGGTGCCATCGGCCAGGCTGACCCGGTAGGCGTCCTTGACCGTAGACCAGTGCGCTAGCACCGTGGTGGTCGCGTAGCGGCGGTAGTGCCCGTGCCGGACCGTCCCGTAGATCTTGTCTCCGGTGCGCACGTCGGCCAGCGGCTTCGTCCGGCCGTCCGCCATCAGGATCGGTGTCTCACCCGAGAGGCAGTAGGCGCATGCGTGCTGGCAGCCGCGATAGGGGTTGATGGTCCAACGGAACGGCATCCGGGATGCCTCGGGCACGCGGTTGACGATGGACTTGGCTTGAACCTCGAAAAAGGTCATGCCGCGAAAGCCCGGGGTGTCGAACGTCCGGGCCACCGCGCCCCGCTCGATAAGCGGGAGCACCACGGGGGGTCGCCCGGCGGGAGGGACGGCGTCCAGGTCAGCCGGCCCCGCATCGTCCAGCCGTAGGTGGTCCCAGCGCATAAGAAAAACCCTAGAACGATTTTTCGACTGGTGCAAGCGTAACACGCACGCCATCGCGTTCAGTATTTAACTGACTAGCTGTTCTCGGCGCGGGAGGAAACGTCAGGCCGTTGCCCCGGCTCGGACCCGGGTGATCGACTGCGCTCTTGCCATCCGGCGCGAAAAACAGGCAAAGTACGAAGCCAGAACGATTGGATAAAGGCTTCCCCTGAGGGATAGTGAGAGTGTTATCACGCGAGGCACGATGCGGAGGTGGCCGGATGGCGCTGTCGATGGACGAGCAGCGAGTGCTCGCCGAGATCGAGCGGCGGCTCGCGGCCGACGATCCCGGGCTGGCTACTTCCCTGACGTCGTTCCGGCGCCCTGGCCCCGCCACCGTGCTGCGCTCGCCCCGGGCGCGCATCGTCGGCTCGCTGTTCACGGTCCTGCTGGTCACGATGGTCTCGCTGATGGTCTACGCGATGATCCCGTTCCGCACCCACATCGCGCGCACGCCGACGTCGCCTGCTGTCCATGCGAGTACCGGAGCCCCCTCGGCCGGCTTCAGCGCCAGCCCGGCGAACACCGGTGGTCTCAGCAGTCAGGCCGCTGGCCAGGAGGCGCGGACCGCGGCCGGACCCTAGCCGGACGCCGCCGCTTAAGACTGCTGCCGCTTAAGACTCACGCCACAACTGGACCAGATAACGCTCCAGTCCCTCGAGCGTTTTCTTCTCCTGCTGGAACTCGTCGCTGAGCGGATTGCGGTGGCGGTCGAACAGCTCGGCGTACCGCCGGGTCACCTGGTCGCGGTTTCCGGCGTAGACGCGCACCGAGTAGTCGCCTACCCCGCCGCCGAGCCGGAGCCCGCGCACCGCGGTGCCAGCCAGCCCCATGTTGATGCTCAGTTGCCCGCGCAGGTAGATGGAGCCCTTGGCCTCCTCGTCCCAGGCATCGCCGCAGGGCGGCGGAGCCTCGTCCCACTCTTCGAGGACCAGCCGGACGCCGATGTCCTCCTGCAGGCTGCCGACCCACAGTTGCTCGCGGTTGGTGCTGATCAAGGCGCCCACAGGGGGCAGCGGACCGCCCGGGGCGTCGGGATCGACGGACGGGTCATGGATCCGGAACATTCTCCGGTCCGGAGTAACCGGGATGACCAGCTGTAGCAGTCTGCGGCTCATGATTCCCCCCTTCGGCGCGATAGCTACCTCAGATATCAGCCCACTTAGCTAGCAAATCTAGACTGGTTAAGCCCGCCGTGCAGGCTAAAACGGCTAAACGTGACTACTTGACTACTGCGCGTTTCGGTGTAGCGTCATATCTGTTATGAACCTTGTGTCCGATCTTGGGCTGCCGTCGTCGACTGCACAGCGGCTGACTACACAGCGGCCGGTGAACCCGAACCACGGCCCGGTGCCGTACGTGTCATAAGTAGCCGGTACTCGTCCGCGGCGAGTACGACCCGAGGGGTTGCGCGATGCAGGCACCAGTAAAGAACGCGTACGGGCGATCACTGTACGTGCCTGGACGGCTACCAGAACAGACATTGATCGCCAGCCCGGGCGCGGCCGCCGACGCGGGGCTGCCCACGCGCGGACGCCGTACGCTGATGCTGGCCGTGTGCTGCATGAGCTTGTTCATGGTCGGCCTGGACAACACGATCGTGAACGTCGGGCTGCCGTCCATCGGCGCCGACCTGCACGCCGACGTCTCCGGTCTGCAGTGGACGGTGGCCGGCTACACGATCGTGCTGGCCGCGCTGCTGATGTTCTCCGGCGCGATCGCGGACCGGATCGGCCGCCGGACCATCTTCCAGGTCGGCCTGTCACTGTTCACCCTCGGCTCCTGGCTGTGCAGCCTGGCCCCCAGCCTCGGCACTCTGATCGCCTTCCGCGTCCTGCAGGGCGTCGGCGGATCGATGCTCAACCCCGCCGCGCTCGGCATCATCACCAACACCTTCACCGGCCGGGCCGAGCGGGCCCGCGCCATCGGCATCTGGGACGGTGTCTTCGGCCTGTCCATGGCGCTGGGCCCGGTGACCGGCGGCATGCTGGTCGGGGCCGTCGGCTGGCGCGGGATCTTCTGGGCGAACATCCCGGTGGGCCTGGCCGCCATCTCGCTGACCGCGCTGTTCGTGCCCGACTCCAAGGCTCCCCGGGCGCGCCGCGCCGACCCGCTGGGCCAGATCCTCCTCATCGTCATGCTCGGCTCGCTCGCCTACGCCATCATCGAAGGCCCTACCCACGGCTGGTACTCACCGGAGATATTCGGCTTCTTCGCGCTGTCGGTGGCCGCGCTCGCGGTGCTGCTCGCCTACGAGCCCCGCCACGCCGAACCCATGATCGACTTGAAGTTCTTCCGCAGCGTGCCGTTCGCGGGCGCCAACCTCAGCGCCGTCTGCGCGATCGCCGCGATGGCCGGGTTCCTGTTCCTGTCCACCTTGTACCTGCAGGACGTACGCGGCCTGTCGGCGCTGCAGGCCGGCCTGTCCATCTTGCCGATGCCGGTGGTCATGGCCCTGTGCGCGCCGCTGGCAGGCCGGATCGTAGCCAAGCGCGGCCCGCGGGTCCCGCTGGTCATCGCGGGCGCGGCGCTCACCCTCAGCAGCGCGGCCCTGTCGCAGCTGAACATGACGACGTCGGCCACCCACCTGGTGATCGCCTACGGCCTGTTCGGGATCGGAGCCGGCATGGTGAGCTCGCCGATCACCAACGGGGTCATGTCCGGGGTGCCGAAAACCCAGGCGGGCATGGCCTCGGGGATGAATTCCTCCAGCCGCCAGCTCGGCCAGTCACTCGGCGTGGCGATCGTCGGCTCGGTCCTGGCGGCCAGCATGCGCGGGTCGATGCGGTCGGGCTTCGTGCAGGCCAGCCACGCGGGCTGGTGGATCCTGGCCGGGTGCGGCTACATGGTGCTGCTGCTCGGCCTGATCTGCACGACGACATGGGCGAAGTCGACCGCCGCCAGGCTCAGCCAGGCCCAGGACTCAGCCGGCCGCTGACGCGATCACCCGCGGCGCCCCGCGGCTAGCCGCAGCCGCACCCTCCGCCGCAGCAGCCCCCGGAACCGCCACCGCCGGCCGGACGGTCCCGGCCCGAGGCCAGCCCCGACACCGACACCGCGGACAGCAGCTTCACCGTGTCGTCGTGGCCCTGCGGGCAGGTGCCCGGGGCGGACGACTCAGTCATCGGGCGGGTCAGCTCGAACGTGTCGCCACAGGCACGGCAGCGGTACTCATATCGGGGCACGGCTGACAGTCTACGCCCCGCGGCCACGGCGCGGGGAGATGCCATCACGCCCGGCTACCGCCCGGGAGTCGTCCGCCACGGCGGGGGAGTCACCGGTCTGGGGGGAGAGGGCATGTCCGTTCGGCATCATGGGCTCTCGGGAGGCACCACAGAGCCCCAGAGGCGCCGGCCGCCGTGTCGTCGTAATAGAACTGCTTGCCGCGCAGCAGCGAGACCATCGCCCCGGTGGCCGACATGATCGCGGCGGCGGTGAACACGATGACGAGGCCGTGATGGAACGGCGCGGAGATCAGGTGCGGGAAGAACTGCCTGCCGGTCAGCACCGCGACGTTGTGCGCGGGCAGCCGGGACAGCACCCCGGAGGGCGTGAGCAGGTTCCGCACCGGGTTATAGCCAAGCAGCGCGGCGAACATCGTGCTGACCGGGGGCAGATGGCTGACCTGGGTCGCGACCGAGAGCGGCACCCGCTGGGCGGTCAGCCCGGCGGTGAGGGTGCGGGGCAGGCTTGAGGCCAGCCCGGCGATCATCAGCGAGAAGAAGATGCCGATGGACAGCGACATGCCGGAGTTCTGGAAGGTGGACCGCATGCCGGAGGCGGAGCCCCGGTGCCTGGCCGGCACGGCGCTCATGATCGCGGAGGTGTTGGGCGAGGCGAACAGGCCCGAGCCGACGCCGTTGCCAAAGATCAGCAGCGCGAACAGCCAGTAGGGGAAGACCACAGGGAGCAGCATCAGCCCGACGAAGCACACCGTGGCCAGCAGCAGGCCGGAGGTGGCGAACAGCCGCGGCCCGTACCTGTCCGACAAGGTGCCCGAGATCGGCCCGGCGATCAGGAACCCGGCGGTGAGCGGCAGCATGTAGATGCCGGCCCACAGCGGCGTCACGGTGAAATCGTAGCCGTGCAGCGGCAGCCAGATGCCGGCCAGCCAGATGACCAGCATGAACTGCAGGCCGCCGCGGGCGATGGCGCCGAGCAGGCTGGCCGCGTTGCCCGCCGCGAACGCCCTGATCTTAAACAGGCTCATCTGGAACATCGGCTCGGCGATCTTGGTCTCGAAGACGCAGAACGCGATCAGGATGACCGTGCCGCCGATCAGCCCGGTGATGATCCAGGGGCTGGTCCAGCCGGTCGCGTGCCCGCCGTAGGGCCGGATCCCGTAGGTGATGGCGACCAGCAGCGAGCCCAGGCCGACCGCGAACATGACGTTGCCGACCCAGTCGATCTTCGCCCGCTTGGTGGTGGAGATCTCCCGCAGGCTCTTGTACGCCCAGATCGTGCCGAACAGCCCGATGGGCACGTTCACCCAGAACACCAGGCGCCAGTCCACCGCGGCCAGCAGCCCGCCGAGCAGCAGCCCGACGAACTGGCCGGAGATCCCGGCGATCTGGTTGATGCCGAGCGCCATGCCGCGCTTGTTGGCCGGGAACGCGTCGGTCAAGATCGCGGCGGAGTTCGCCATCAGCATCGCGCCGCCGAAGGCCTGCCCGAACCGCCAGCCGATCAGCCACATCGCCCCGTGCGTGCCGGTCAGCGGGTCCAGCGACAGCGCGATCGAGGCCAGCGTGAAGACCACGAAACCCAGGTTGTAGATCTTCACCCGGCCGAACATGTCGCCCAGCCTGCCCAGGGTCACCACCAGCACCGACTGGACGAGCAGGTAGCCGATGATCATCCAGAGCAGGTACGTCACGTTGCCCGCGGTGAGCGGGTTCAGCCCGATGCCGCGGAAGATGGCCGGCATCGCGACGATGACGATCGACGCGTCGATCGTCGCCATCGTCATGCTCAGCGTGGTGTTGGACAGGGCGATCCACCGGTACCTGTCCGGGCGCCCTTCCGGGTCCGGGGAGTGACCGTTCACCTGGCTTGAGACACTGCTTTGCCGCACGTTCACCAAGTCTACAGCGACTCACTTGCTTGGTGGCAACTGTTAGCTTCTAAAACTTGTTTCGCTCGTCGGCGAGCCGCCCGGGGGGTCGGCGTCTCCGCGAGCGCTATAGGCATCGGGCGTGCGCTCCACGATGTAGTAGACCGCCACCAGCGCGATGATCACGAACGCGGGGATCGCGTAGAAGTTCCCGAGCACGATGGCAATCACGTACACGCCGCCGCCGCCGACGAACCGCGCCCGGGCCGGCCAGTGCATGGCCGCGGGCAGCCGGTGGTAGGTACGCTCGCCGTGCAGGGTCCACTCGAAGATCGCGCCGAAGCCGGCCGACATGCCGAGGAACACCCCGCCGTACAGCATCATCGCGACCTGCGTGTCCCGGTGGGCCTGCGGGCCGTGGACGGCCAGGTAGTCCGCCACGGTGGCGGTGGCGAACGGGATCATCACCACGAACAGCAGCAGCACCAGGTTCAGGAACAGCAGCGTCCGGTTCACCACCGCGATCCCCCGGACCAGCACATGGTGGTTGACCCAGACGATGCCGATCATGAAGAAGCTGATCAGGTAGGCCACGAAGGACGGCCAGCGGGTCCACAGCTGATGGGTCAGCGCGCCGTGACCGGGCCCGGCAACGGTGAGGTTGAGGGCGAGCAAGGTGATGGCGACCGCGAAGACGCCGTCGCTGAAAGCTTCGAGCCTCGTACGTTCCACTGGCGTCCCCGGCTCAGCCGACCGCGGGCCGGCCGGCCGACCTTGACCAGGATCTGGTTTACGCAGTCCCGGATCTCGCGCTGGGTGCCCGGCATGTCCTTGCTGGCGAAGTTGTCCAGCATCGCCAGCACCCGGTTCTGGCCGTTCAGGATATCGAGCTGCTGCTTGGACATCTCGTGCAGCGCGATCAGGGTCTCGTGGTCGGCGATGGCCCGGCGGTCGCTGGCGGCCTGGGCCCGGTTGGCGCTGACCTGCAGCGAGATCATGATGGACAGCTGCGGCAGGTTCAAGATGGTGAGCAGCAGCGGCCAGGGCGTCTTGTCGAACCCGACCACGTTGCCAAGGAAAAGCCAGGCCACCACGCCGACGGTGATGAAGACGAACACGTACATGGAGCCGCAGAAGGTGTTGACCGCGTCGGCGATCTTGTCCAGGATGCTGGTGCCGCGGACGTGCTTGGACAGCACGAGCCTGGGCTTGTGATCCTGCGGCGCTTGCCTGATCTGCTGGGCGCGTTCGTGGATATGCGCCGTGGCCTCGTCGATGGCCCGGACGGCGGCGGCGTCGGTTTCCGGCCGGGGCAGGACCGGTGATCCCGGAGTGTTCGTATCGGGTGCTGAGATTGTCTCGGTCATGAGTATCCTCCGCGCTGGCTACCTCCAGGGCGGCCAGGGACCAGCCAAAGTAGGGACTGCCACAACCTAGCGCGCCGTCGTCACTAAAAGGTCTCTAGGAGCCGGTGCGCCGTCTGGCCCAGTCCGTCGGCCAGGCGTGCGAGCAACTGCTCGCCCTCGGCCGCGGTGGCCCCGGCCGGATCGCCAAGCACGCCGTTGCCGCTGACCGCCCGCACGCCCGGCTGTGATCAAGCTCTCTACCTGGCCTTTTTGGTCCCCAGGCTGTTACGGTGGTGATGATCGGACGCCCGCGCCCAGACCACGCGATGGTTGGCTTGACCCCGATCGGCCGCGGCTGGTACCTGGGGGGGCGCCGAACGTGCTATGCGAGACCGAGCTGGCCAGCCTGCTCCAGGCGACGGCTCAAGGCGATGCTGACGCGTTCGGTCAGCTCTACGGGCAGATGTATCCCCCGGTCTTCAGCGTGATCCGCGCGGTACTCCGTGATTCGGCGCAGGCCGAGGAGGTGGCCCAGGAGGTTCTCCTGGAAGTATGGCAACTGGCCCGCCGTTACGACCCCGGCAAGGGCGGCCCGACCGCGTGGGTGCTGACCGTGGCCCGCCGCCGGGCCATCGACCGGGTCCGGTCGGTGACGGCCGCCGCCACCCGGGAGCGGCGAACCGCCGCGGTGACATACCCGGACCAGGTCAGCGAACTCGTCGAGGCCGCCCTGGAGAGCGAGCAGGTGCGCCGGTGCCTGGCTCGGCTGAGCACCGTGCAGCGGGAAGCCATCGTGCTCGCCTTCTATGACGGCCATACCTATCTCCAGGTCGCTGACCTGCTCCAGGTGCCGCTCGGCACGGTCAAAGCCAGGATCAGGGACGGGCTGGGCAAGCTCCGCGACGCGATGGCCGGGGGCGCGGCCGCCAGCTCCCGGCCGCCGGCCGAGGGCCGCCTGACGGGCGACCCCCGGAACACGACGTCACGGCCCGTAATAGTCTTGGCCGGTGCCAAAGGTGACCCCGGCCCGCAAACCGGCCGTTCAGCTCGCCGCGGCCGGACCTGCACCGGCCTGCGAGCTGGTCCCGGCCGGATTTCAGCTGCGCGCCGACCCCCGTTCCCGCCTGCTCGCGGACGGAACGATCCTGGCTGGCGGCTATCCCGCCCGGGTCCTGCGGCTGACCCCGGCGGGCGCGCGGCAGGTGCGAGCCTGGTGGTCAGGGACGCCGGTACCGGACAATCCCAAGGCCCGGGCTCTGGCTCGCCGCCTGCTCGATACCGGGATCGCTCATCCCGTGCTCGAGGGGGCTTCCCCGGCCGGACCGGGGTCAGCCGGGGCGCCGGGCCAGCCGGTCACGATCGTGATCCCGGTCCGTGACCGGCACGCCGAGCTGGCCCGCTGCCTGGCCGGACTGACCGCGACGGCGCGGGTGATCGTGGTCGACGACGGCTCCGCTGACCCGGACGCGGTGGCGCAGGTGGCCGCCGCCGCCGGCGCCGAGGTGCTGCGGCGGCCGGTGAACGGCGGCCCGGCGGCGGCCAGGAACACGGGCCTGGCCGCCGCGGATACGCCGCTGGTCGCCTTTCTCGACTCCGATTGCGTGCCCCGCCCGGCCTGGCTGGATCCGCTGCTGCCGCACTTCGCCGATCCCGCGGTCGGCGCGGTCGCGCCGCGGATCGTCCCGCACGAGACCGGGCGGACCTGGCTGGCCCGCTACGAGGGCGCGAGTTCCACCCTCGACATGGGGGAGCGGCCCAGCGTGGTGCGGCCCGGATCGCGGGTTCCCTACGTCCCGGGGGCCGCCCTGGTGGTGCGCAAGGCCGCCGCGGGAACAGGTTTCGCCGCCGACATGATCGTGGGCGAGGACGTGGACTTCATCTGGCGGCTGGCCGCGGCGGGCTGGCGGACCAGGTACGAGCCGGCCGCCACGATGGGCCACCAGCACCGGGTGCGACTGCGCGAGTGGCTGGCCAGGCGCCAGGACTACGGAACCTCCGCCGCCTCCCTCGAACTGCGCCATCCCGGTGCGGTGCGCCCGCTGTACGCGTCGCTGTGGACCGCGGCGGCCTGGCTGGCCGCGGCGCTCGGCCGTCCGGGCGCGGGAGTCGTCGTCACCGGCACCGGCACCGCGCTGCTGGCCCGGCGGCTGGCCAGGACCACCGGTGAACCGTGGCCGTGGCCGCCCGCCACCACCGCGTGGCGGCTGGCCGCGCAGCAGTCGGCCGGCGGGACCCTCGCGGTGGCCAGGCCGCTGGGCAGCGCTATTTCCCGGACCTGGTGGCCGGTCGCGCTGCCGGCCGCGGTGGCGGTGCGGCGGCTGCGGCTGCCGCTGGCCGCGCTGGTGCTCGCACCGCCGCTGCTCGACTGGCTGGACCGGCGGCCGCCGCTGGACCCGGCGCGTTACGTCGCCGCCCGGCTGCTCGACGATATCGGGTACAGCCTGGGGGTCTGGCGGGGCTGCGCGCGGCGCCGGACCGCGCGCCCGCTGCTACCCCTGCTCAGCGGCCGTCACTTGGACAGCCCGCGGCTGAACTCGGCCGGGACGATGATGTCCTCTGGCGACAAGTCGTGAATGGACGAGCGGCCCAGCGCGAGCAGGGTCGAGTCGATGCCGCCGCGGAGCACGTCAAAGACGTTCCGTACGCCCGCGGATCCGTTGGCGGCTAGCCCCCACAGGTAGGCGCGGCCGATCATGACCGCCCGGGCGCCGAGGGCCACCGCCTTGACCACGTCGCTGCCGCGCCTGATCCCGCCGTCAAGCAGGACCTCGAGCTGGCCGCCGACGGCTCCGCTGACCGCGGGCAGCGCCCTGATCGAGGCGGGCGTGCCGTCCAGGTTGTTACCGCCGTGGTTGGACACCGACAGGGCGGTGGCGCCAATGTCGATCGCGCGGCGGGCGTCGTCGGGACGCATGATGCCCTTGATCATGAACGGGCCACCCCACTGCTCGCGCAGCCAGGCCAGGTCGTCCCAGGTAGGCGGCGGGGTCTGCAGCCACTCGCCGTAGACCTCGAAGAAGGTCGGGGCCGGCCCGCCGGGGGCGGCCATGTTGGGCACGGTGAGATCGGGCAGGCCGCCGTGGGCGAGCCACTGGCGCACATAGCCCAGCCGGGTGACGCCCTCCGGGGCCAGCCGGATGAGGGTCCGCAGGTCTATCTTCTCCGGGATGGCCGGGCTGCCCCAGTCCCGGCCGTTGGAAAACGACCAGTCCAGAGTGGCGATCAGGCCCTTGGCGCCAGCCTGGCGGGCTCGTTCGGCCCGCTGGAGGATCGTGTCCCGGCTGCCGGACCAGTAGATCTGGAAGAACAGCTTCGGGTTGACTTCCGCCACCGCCTCCACCGGCATGCTGCCAAACGAGGACAGGCCCATCGCCGTCCCCGCTTCGGCCGAGCCGCGGGCCACCCCTACCTCGCCGTCCGGGTGCACGGCCTGCACGCCGGTCGGCGACGCGATCACCGGCAGGGCGATCTCCTGGCCGAACACCGACGTGGCCATCTCCCTGGTGGCGGGCAGATCCGCGACATGCGGCGGCGCGAACCGCAGCTCGCTGAACGCCGCGGTGTTGTCCCGCAGCGTGATCCCCTTTTCCGCGCCGGCCACCAGGGCCAGGTAGACCGAGCGGGGCAGCCGCCGCCGGGCTCTTCTGCGCGCCTCCTCGACGGTCTCGAACCACTCGCGTGTGCTTGCCATCGGTCTCCCTCGGCCGGATGCCTCGCGCTCCGGGCGGATGCCAGCGCTGCAGGCAGGTTCCCGCCACCTATTTTGACACTGGGTGCCGTAATTGGCTAGTCGGACTGGGAACGCCTGTTAACGGACGAGTTCGCTGTGCGCAGCCCGTAACATCCAGGTACATGTGGTCGGACCGTGCCGGATCCGGGCCGGATGCGCACCCGGATCGGCTGAGGTGGAACGCCAAGTACAGCGGCGAGTTCGCGCCGTCCTTTCACCCGCATCCGCTGGCGGTGCGCGCGCTGTCGATGGACCTGCCCGACGGTCCCGTGGCCGAGCTGGCTTGCGGACCTTCTGGGGCCGCCCTGCTGGCCGCGGCGAATGGCCGCCGGGTCACGGCGGTGGACGTGTCCGATGTCGCGCTCGGCCTGCTCGGCGACCGGGCCCGACAGCGCGGGCTTGACCAGCTGATCACCTTGGTCCCGGCGGATCTGGCCGCCTGGCCGCCAGCGGCCCGGTCCTACGCGCTCGTCCTGTGCACCGGCTTCTGGGCGGCGGAGGTGTTCGCCGCGGCGGTCCGCGCGGTCGCGGCCTGCGGCCTGGTGGCCTGGGAGGCCTTCACCGCCGAGGCCCGGCAGTCGCGGCCCGGCCTGCGCCCGGAGTGGTGCCTGGCCCCAGGCGAACCCGCGTCACTCCTGCCGCCGGATTTCACCCTCCTGGATGACCATGAGTCCGGCCTGAAGCGCCAGCTGCTAGCCCGGCGCCACAGCTAGAGCCGCGGCCGGGGAGGTCGGGTGCCCCGCCCGGGGGGCCGGCGTAGAGGATGTCGCGTCTGCGGGTCAAGATGACCGGGAGCGTAAAGAAGGCCAGGGCGTAGGCGCTGAGGGTGACGGCGGCCAGCAGCGGCGTAACCTGGCCGAAGTACTGAAGGCCGTTATAGCTGATCTGCCCGAACACCAGCGTCAGGGTGTTGGTGGCGGCGTCAGGCAGCAGGTCGTAGACGGCGCGGGCCGCTTTTGGCATCAAGGTGGCGTAGTAGTCCAGTTGCCCTTGGACGATGGTGGTCCAGAGCAGGAGGGCGGCGAAGGCGCCGGCGGCGCTGTTGAGCACGGTGCCAGTGGTCCAGCCGAGGGCGCCCCAGGCCAGGCTGACGAGGGTTGCGATGCCGAGCGCGGCGGCGAGCTGCCCGGGCCGGGTAGCGGGCTCGTCGCCAGGTCGGCCGACCCGGCGGCCGACCCGGCGGTCAGGGCGATCAGCAGGGTGGCCAGGCCGGCGGCCGCAAAGGTCGCGATCACGCTGGTCACCAGGGCGGTAGTGACGGCCAGCGCCTGGCCGAGGGCGGTACCGGTCCTGGCGGGGGCTTGCAGCAGAGAGGTCTTGATGGTCCGGCCGGCCCAGGTGGTGCCGGCGGCCAGCGCGCCGATGAGGAAGAACGCGGCCGTGCCGGGCAGGGTGTAGTCGAATCCGATGCTGTTGAGCACGGTCGGGAGGTACTGGCCGGGCAGGATGACCGGCAGCACCTGCGACGGCGAGATCCCGTACACCGAGCTCGTGCCAGCCCGGTACAAAGCGTACGGCTCGAGATAGCCGTCGAACAGGGTGAGGGCGGGCATGACCAGGACCAGGGCGCGCATGGCCGGCGCACCGGCACATGACCAGCAGTTCGGCCGGGTCGAGGTCAGCACGCCGGCGCCGCGGCCACTGCCCCGGGCGGTCCGCTGCCCGTCGTCGCGGGCGTGCCGCCGCGGGGACAGCGGCCAGGGCAGCCGGGCAGTGCTGACGGTGACGATCTCGCGGCGCCGCACCAGGGCCACGGACAGGGACAGGAAGACCGCGGTGTAGCCAAGCATGATCGCGACCGCGGCATGATGGGCGACCGGCTGGTAGGTGGCGGAGCTGGCCCCGCCGCCGGCGGACCCGAACATGAAATACAGCGTGGTGACGCTGGCCTCGGGGAAGGCGTTGTAGATGTGCTGGATCACAGGCCCGGCGTCGACGCTCAGGTCGGACAGATCGACGTCGATCAGGAAGTACCAGGCCAGCGCGGCGGCGACGCCGCCGGCGGCGCTGCGGCACAGGGTGCCGAGCGCGATGCCAGCGACCCGTACGTGACGGCGATGAGCAGGCCCGCCCCCACCGATTCGGCGATCACGATCCCGGGCGGGAACGCGTCCTGGACGGCCGCGCCTGGTGCCAGCGGCCCGGTGTAGGCGCGGATCGCCACGCTGGCCGCGGCGGCCGCCGCGAAGCTCAGCAGCACGCTGAGGGCGCAGGCGATCAAGATGGCGACCGCCTGCCCGGCGAACGTGCGGGCCCGGCCCGGGCCGGCCAGCAGCGCGGTCCTGATCGTGCCCCGTCCCCAGTCGCTGCCGGCGATGACCGCGCCGAGCACGATGAACGGCGCGGTGATGGCGACCTGCTCGATGGCCTGGATGTTGAACTGGCTGGGCAGCAGGCCCTCCAGGGCCTGCTCCGGGCTGCCCTCCTGCGCGTACAGCGCCGGGGTATCTCCCAGGTACTCCAGGAACCAGAACAGGTAGATCGTGATCAGCGTCAGCAGCGGCGTGGTCAGCACCAGCGCCCAGGCCACCTTGGACTTGCGCAGCACCAGCAGCTCAGAGCGCAGTGAGGCCAGCATGCCCCTACCCGCCCCGGTCAGCGGGCAGGCGCACCTCAATCGCGAGCTCGCGGCCGGCGGTGCGCATCATCCCGCCATCATGCCAGGCCGCGGTGCTCAGCGGCGAAGGCGACAGGCCGCCTTTTTAGCTTTCCGGCTCCATGGTCCGGTCCCGGGTGCGCTGGGCTTGCTCGACCCGGCGTTTCTCCGGGTCGCTGAGCTTGCGGGTGTCGCGCAGCTCGGCGAAGGGCTCGACGTCGTCGGGCAGCCCGGCCCGGATGGCGCGCTCGCGCTGGGTCTCGGCGTTGAACTCCGCCCCGAGCAGGATCGCGATATTGGAGATCCACAACCAGACCAGGAAGATGATCACGGTGGCCAGCGATCCGTAGGTCTTGTTGTAGGAACCGGAGAAGCTGACGTAGACGGCGAACAGCCCGGAGGCGACCAGCCAGACGATGACGGCGAGCACGCCGCCGCGCCGAGATCCACCGGAAGGCGGGCTGCCTGACGTTGGGGCTGACCTTGTAGAGCAGCGAGAACATCACGCTGACGATGACCACCAGCACCGGCCATTTCGCGATGTCCCAGATCAGCACCGTGGCGTGGCCGATGCCGAACGCCGTGCCGACCTGGTTCGCGATCGGCCCGGTCAGCACCACGATCGCGGCGGCGATGACGAGCATGACGACAAGCGCGAGCGTGGTGAGCAGCCGGAGCGGGCCGGTCTTCCAGATCGGGCGGCCTTCGTCGACGTCGTAGATGGCGTTCGAGGCGCGCATGAACGCCGCGACGTAGCCGGACGCGGACCACAGCGCGAGCACGATGCCGATGATCCCCGCGATGCCGGCCGCGCCGCCTTGCCCTGAACCTGGGTGACGACGCTCGTCAGGAAGGTGTGCACCCCGCCGGGGGCGACCTGGCCGAGGTTGCTGAGCACCTGCTGGGTCGTCGACTTGCCCAGCAGCCCGAGGATCGAGACAAGCACAAGCACGGCCGGGAACAGGGCGAGCACGCCGTAGTAGGTCAGCGCGGCGGCGCGGTCGGTGATGTCGTCGTGCTTGAACTCCCGGACCGAGCGCTTCAGGATGGCGAGCCATCCTGCTTTGGGCATGTCGCGTGAGCGTCTGTGGCGCGGGGTCCGATGGTGCGGTCGGTGCAGCGGCAGTTCGTTCGTGCCGTCGGAGCCGGTGCGGCGGGCCATCATCATGTCCGTTCCCAGTGACATGTGACCACGTGACTATCGCTGTGGCTGCCTGACGAGCTGGTTCGGCTCAGGCCTCTGTCTTACCGACTACCCATCGTCACCCCTTCAAACCCGGCTGCCAGAGGCGGAACGCCGTGCCCTGGTCGTCCACGCACTCGGCGAGCAGCCCGTACGGCTTGCGGCCGGGCTCGCCCGCGCGGCCGCCTGCCGCCAGCACCCGCTCGACCGCGGCGGCGATGTCATCGACCCGGTAGGACAGCTGCACCCCAGGCTCGGCGCCCGGCGACGACTGGATGCCCAGCGGCGGCTTGGTCACCTCGGTACGCCACGCACCGGGGTGACCGGAGGAGAACGGCACCTGCAGCACGGCCTGGTAGAACTCCTTGGCCCGGTGCGCGTCCCGCGCCACCATCGTCACGTTCGCGATGTCGCCGTGCCGCGGCTCGGCGGCCGGGGCCGGCGGCCGCAGCAGCATCCAGCGGTGCCCGAACGGGTCGACGATCACCGCGCCGCGGCCGTAGAACTGGTCGGCCGGCTCCGCTCCACCATGGCCCCGCGGCGCCTGGCCCGCTCGGTGCTCGCGTCGACGTCGGCGACCTCCAGGTGAAGGGTATGGCTGAACGTCGCGGGGGAGTCGGGCGCGCGTACCGGCACGTCGGGCCACAGGCCGGAGGCCTCGGCGAACATCAGCACCCCGTCGCCGATACCGACCTCGGCGTGACCGATGGTGCCGTCCGCGTTGACGTGCGGCTCGCCGCGGCGCTGCGCGCCGAACACCTCCACGTACCAGTCCATGGCGCGCCGGGCGTCGGACACGACGATGGAAGGGGTCAAAGCCGGGGACCGGACGGGCTCACGCTCGCGACGGTCTGCTGGGACATGGTTCCTCCTGTGGGCGTGACAACCTCCCGGGTCAGCCGCAGTCGCAGCCGCCCGGCGAACTCGGGGTCGGGATCGACCGGCCTGAAGGGCTCGCGCAAAACCTCGAACGGATCGGTCATCGCGAGCCCTCCTGCCCCTCGTATATCCGGCGGAACGCGGCGCGGGCCCGCACCAGCAGCGCCTCGGTGGCATGCACGGTGCGGTCCAGGTGCCGGGCCACCTCAGGCACCGGCAGCCCGTCGAGGTAGCGCAGCGTGAGCGCGGCCCGGTGGTGCGCGCCGAGCCGGCCGAGCACCTCGCGGGCCCGGATCCGGTCCACGACCGTCTCCCACGGGTCCTCGACGCGGGCCGGCTCGCCGTCCAGCCGCCGCAGCCCGCGCTGCTCCCGCTCGGCCTGCCGCCAGTGGTCGGCGAGCTTGTGCCTGGCCACCCCGATCAGCCACGGGATCGACGGCTCGGGCGCGTCCGGCTTACGGACCGCGTGCACGGCGGCCAGGAACGACTCGGCCGTCAGATCCTCGGCCAGGCCGGTGTCGCCGCACCGGGCCAGCAGGTAGCCGTAGACGTGCGGCAGCGCGTCGTCATACAGCTTGAGCAGCCCGAACGCGGGGTCGGGCTGGATCTGCGGGTGCGTCACACCCTCATAGTCGCCTGGGCGGCCGGGTCTCCGACGGGTCAGCGCCCGTTTTTCAGGAACAAGCCGATGGCGGTGGCAAAGCCGCGGGATCATCCCACCCATGGGACTTGCCCGCCCCCGGGCTGGATGATGACTCGGTCGCGTCGCCGAACAGCGGCGCTGCCTCCCGCAATCAGCTGGCGGGGTGTCACTGCCGGGTCCAGGGCCCCCGTGTACAACAGGACCGGCGCGGTAAGCGCTGCCAGGGCGGCCCTGATCGCGGGCCGTCCAGCTGGCGCCGGAGAAAAAGCCCTCGCGCGCGGCTCGCCTGCGCCCTGGCCACCCCGTGGTCGCGTGCGCCCGCCGCGGCCTCGTCCCAGCCGCCCGCAACACATACGGCGGAATCCCGCCCAAGGCCTCCATCCACAGGGTCCCCGGCTATCATCTCTTCTCCAGGCGGCCAGCGCGCCCTGGCGTAACCAGGGTCTCGGCCGCCCGGCGGCCACGGCGGCGCGGAACTGTTCTTCGCTGCCCTCCAGGCCTGCCGTGGCCAGGCCCGGCGTGACCAGGATCAGCGCAGAAAGACGAGCCGGAAACGCCGCCGCGTACAACGTCGCCAGGCGATCGAGCCTGCGGAGTGCGCGAGCAGGTCCATCCGGTCCCAGGCCCAGCGGGCCGCGCAGCGCCTCGACGTCGCCGATGAGCCTGCCTGCTGGAACGTCGCCGGATCGCCGGATCGGCGGACAGCCCGACGCCGCGCGGTCCCATCAAGATCAGCTGCCGTGATCCGTCCAAGCCTCCGCAGGTCACCCAGGTAGTCCGCGGCTCGTCCCGGGCCGCCGGGCAGGGTAGACCAGCTTGCGGTCCGGCCCCCAGGACACGGTAGCCGATTCCGTCCCGTCCGTAGGAAGCGAACTCGTAGGAAAATGCGAAACTGGACCTCGTCGCCATTCTGCCCGCGCCGTCCTCGTATCTGGGTCTACGTTTCTCGGGATGCCAGCCGGTTTCCGCGTGACGGCGGGCCCACTCGGCCAGGTCGCGGCCCTCGATGGCGGCGGCCCATCAGCTCGGGAAAGGAATCGGGGGTGCAGGCGAACGCGGGCACGCCCAGGCGGCCAGGGCGGCCGCGTTGTCGTGGTCGTAGCTGGGCGCGCCGTCGTCGGACAGCGCGAGCAGGGCGATGACCCGGGTGCCCGCCGCGGTCATGTCCGCGATCCGGCGCAGCATCTCGTCCTCGTCGCCGCCTTCGTACAGGTCACTGACCAGGATGAAGATCGTGCTGGCGGGCCGCGTGATGAGCTGCTGGCAGTAGCCGACGGCCCGGTTGATGTCGGTGCCGCCGCCGAGCTGGGTGCCGAACAGCACGTCGACCGGGTCGCTGAGCAGGCCGGTCAGGTCGGCGACCGCGGTGTCGAAGGCGACCACCGACGTGCGCAGCGAGGAGATGGAAGCCAGCACCGCGCCGAACACCCCGGCATAGACCACCGAGGAAGCCATCGAGCCGCTCTGGTCCAGGCAGAGGATGACGTCACGCGCCACCGCCTGCTGTTTCCTGGCGTAGCCGACCAGCCGTTCGGGCACGACCGTGCGGTGGCTGGGCTGGTAGTTCCGCAGGTTCGCGCGGATCGTCCGGTCCCAGTCGATGTCGGCGGGACGTCGCGGCCTGCTCGTCCGGCTGGCCCGGTTCAGCGCCCCGGTCACCGCCGAACGAGTTCGCTGCGCCAGCCGCCGCTCCAGGTCCCTGGTCACGGCGCGTACCACCGCCCGGGCCGACTCGCGCGCCTGCTCAGGTATCACCCGGCTCAGCGACAGCAGCGTCCCGACCAGGTGCACATCGGGCTCGATCGCCTCGAGCATCTCCGGTTCGAGCAGCAGCCGGGTCAGGCCGAGCCGTTCTATCGCGTCGGACTGCATCACCTGGACCACGCTGACCGGGAAAAACGTGCGGATATCGGCCAGCCACCTGGCCACCCGCGGGGCCGAGGCGCCCAGCCCGGACCCGCGCCGCTTCCCCGGGCGCCGGCATCACCGGCCTCGTCGGAGTCGTACAGCGCGCTGAGCGACGCGTCGACGCGCGCGTCGTCCCCGGCCAGCGCGGCGCCCGTGCCGTCGTCGGCGCCGCCGAGCACGAGCCGCCAGCGGCGCATCCTCTCCTGCGGCCCGGCGCTCATCGCCGGAGCCGGCGCCGCCGAGGATGGCCGCCACCGCCCGGACGGCCAGGGCCGCCCGGTCCGCGTCCAGCTCGTCGCGGCCCGCCGCCGCGTCGGGCACCCGGCCGCTGCCGTCCAGGTGCCGCGCCTGCTCGCCGATCGCCCGCCGCTCGGGCGGCGCGAACCCGCCGAAGGTCCGCCGCAGCGCGGGCAGCACCGCGGCGAAGGCGTCGTCGGTCAGCCCGGCGAGCCAGCTGTCGGTCAGGCCGAGCAGCCTGCGGTCGTGCACGAGCAGCAGGCCGCTCCCGGCCAGGAAACCTTCGGCCCAGCTCGCGGCGGCCGCGGCGGGCGCGGCCGCGGACAGCTCGCGGGACATCCGGGTGCCCGCGTCGGCCCCGGTGATCCGCTCGGCGTCGAGCAGCAGCCGGGTCAGCCGCCCGGAGATAAGCGCCGGGCAGCGCGGGATCAGCCGCGTCAGCGTGTCCAGCCAGCGGTCCCGGCTCGGGCCGTCGGCGAGCAGGCCGGTGGCCCCGTGCACGGCGTCGATGCGGTCCCGCAGCACACGTTCGGCACTGGCGTCCAGGGATGCCACCGCGGCGGGCAGGCCGGCGCAGATCCGGGTGATCATCTCGATGGCCACGTCCCCGAGCCGGGCCGGGTCGGTGCCGCGCACGTCACCGTACCTGGCCGCCCGGACCAGGGCGGGCAGCGCCGCCATCAGCCGGGTCACGTCGCCCTCGAGCGCGGCGCGGTCCCTGACCCCGGCCAGGACCGAGGGCAAGGCGTCACCGAGATCGGCCAGCAGGCACCGTTCCACCAGCGCGGTCAGTTCCTCAAGCGCGGTCGCGTCCGCGGCCAGCGACCTGGCCCGCTGCCCGGCGGCGGCCGCCACCGTGCTGCCCCACATGCTCGCCTCGATCAGGGCCAGGTCAAGCTCGGGCCGCCAGGTCAGCTGCCAGGTCTCCCGGAACGTCCCGGTGTTCCTGCTCCGTCCCCGCTGCGGCCGCCCCCAGTCCACGCCGAGCAGGGCCAGCCGGTGCAGCAGGTGACTGCGGGCCAGGTCGCTGGGCTTGCGCAGGTCCAGGTCAACCTCGCGGGGCGAGGCCTCGGGCCGCAGCCGGAGGCGGCGCTGCTGGTCGCGCAGATCCTGCTGCAGCGGCACCATGGGGGTCGCGGCCGGCACGGAGCCGAGCCGCTCACCGACGACGAGCCGGCGCTGGATCAGCTCGGTGAGCAGGTCGCTGCCCTCGCACAACACGGCGCGGGCCGCCTCGGTCACCTCGTCCAGGCCGGCCAGCGGACGACCGCGCAGCGCGGCGAGCGCGTCGGCCAGCCGGACGGATTCGATCACGTGCGCCGATCGACACGGCGATGCCCTCGTCGCGCAGCACCGCGGCGGCCCGGCCCAGCCATCGCTCGACGGGCTGCCCGGGGGCGGAGAACAGGTGGTCATACCAGCCGGGCGAGCGGATCCCCGCGCCGTAACCCGAGGCGTAGGACAGCCGGCCGTAGGTCCACGGCACCCAGGTCAGGCTGGCTTTCACCTTCGGCAGCCCGCGCAGCAGCCGGTCGTCCGCGGCCGCGGGCGGCAGGTCGGCCAGGGCGGGCACGTGCCAGGCGCCGCAGACCACCGCGATCCGCTGGTAGCCGTCCTTGACCGTCCTGCGCAGCACCTTGCGCATGTGCGCCTCGCGGACCGCGTCCCGCGGGTCAGGCTCCCGTTCCTGGGCGCGGAGGATCCCGATGGCTTCGGCCAGGGCGGCGAACACCGCGGGTGCGGGGACGTGCTCGACCACGTCCTCCCACCAGCGCTCGGGATCGTCGTACCCGGCCGCCGTGGCCAGCTCGCCGACCGGATCAGTTCGCGCCCGGCCGGAAGCGCGCTCGGTCATCGCCAGCTGATGCGCGGCCGGCAGGTCGCAGAACCGGACCTCGATCCCGGCCCGGCCGCGTACCGCATCGCCTGCCACTCCGGCGAGAACACCGCGAACGGCCAGAACGCCGCGGTCTTCGGCTCCCCGGCCACGTACCCGAGCAGCGCCACCGGCGGGACCATCTCCGCATCCGCCGCCAGCGCCACCAGCTGGTCCGCCTCCGGCGGCCCCTCGATCAGTACCACGTCCGGCTGCTGCGCGGTCAGCGCCGCGCGCACCGACCGCGCCGACCCCGGCCCGTGATGCCGCACCCCGTACAGCTCAATCACGATCAATATCCCGAACGGACTGTGGTGCTCGCGCCCTGTCCGCCTTCACCCGGCGACCTCGCGGCAGGCCCGGTAGAACTCGCTCCAGTCCGCCCGCTCCCGGACCACGGCCTCCAGGTATTCCTGCCAGATCGCCCGGTCAGAGACGGGGTCCTGCACGACGGCGCCGGTGATGCCGCCCGCGATGTCGGCGGGACGCAGCACCCCGTCGCCGAAGTGCGCGGCCAGGGCGCGACCGCTGGTGATCACCGAGATCGCCTCGGCGGTGGACAGGGTCGCGCTCGGCGACTTGACCTTGGCCCGGCCGTCTTCTGTGACGCCCTGGCGCAGCTCACGGAAGATCGTGACCACCCGCTTGATCTCGTCGGCTCCGTGCGGCGTGTCCGGCAGCCCGATCGAGCGGCCGAGCTGCGCGACCCGCCGGGTGACGATGTCCACCTCCTGCTCGGCGGTGGCGGGCACCGGCAGCACGACGGTGTTGAACCGCCTGCGCAGCGCGCTGGACAGCTCGTTCACGCCGCGGTCCCTGTCGTTGGCGGTGGCGATGACGTTGAAGCCCCTGACCGCCTGCAGCTCGCCGCCGAGCTCGGGGATGGGCAGCGTCTTCTCGGACAAGATGGTGATCAGCGCGTCCTGCACGTCCGAGGGCATCCGGGTCAGCTCCTCGACCCGGGCGATCTGACCGCCCGCCATCGCCCGCATCACCGGGCTCGGCACCATCGCCGCGCGGGAGGGTCCCTCGGCGATCAGCCGCGCGTAGTTCCAGCCGTACCTGACCGCCTCCTCCGCGGTCCCCGCGGTGCCCTGCACCATCAAGGTGGACTCCGCCGAGATCGCCGCGGCCAGATGCTCGGACAGCCACGTTTTCGCCGTTCCCGGCACGCCGAGCAGCAGCAGGGCCCGGTCCGTGGCCAGCGTGGCCACGGCGACCTCGATGAGGCGCCTGGACCCCACGTACTTCGGCGTGATCTCGGTGCCGTCGGCGGCCGTCCCGCCCAGCAGGTAGGTGGTCACCGCCCACGGCGACAGCCGCCAGCCCGGGGGCCTGACCCGGTCATCGGCGGCGGCCAGCGCGGCCAGTTCGGCCGCGTATTCCTGCTCCGCGTGCGGACGCAGGGCCGTTTCCTCACCCGGACCCCGCAGCTCCCCGAGGTCCTCAGCCGCCGCTGTCGTCAACGCCCAGCTCCTTGCTCATGTCGTAACGGAACCGCAGGACCCCGAGCGCGTCCCTGACCGCAGGCGGCGTGCCCGGCTCCGGCCCGGCGCCTGCGGTCAGCACGCCCGGGGCACCCAGGGCTGGGTCGGCCCGCTCCGCCAGCTTTCTCACGCCTCGTTCTCAACCGGTGACCCTGGCGGCCGGCCGGTGACCGCCACCACGATCAGGGCGGTCATCCACTCCTGGTCACGCTGGGCGATCGCCGCCCGGGTCCAGCCGGTGTACAGGACCGGCGCCCAGTCACCCGATCCTATGGTGACGATGATCGCCGGAGGCATCGCGAACGCCTCCGTCCAGGTGCGCAGCGGGGTCCGGGCCATCACCTCGAGCATGAGGCGGGCCGATTCGGCCAGCTGGGACCGGCCCGCGACCGGCCCGGGGGCGATCCCGTCGCGGTGCATGGCGGCGTCGGATCCGGCCGGCGGACTGGCGACCAGGCGCGCGCCCCGGGGACCTCGTTCGATCCGCAGGCAGCGCAGCGCCCGCCCGGCCATCCGCTGCCCGAGCGCGGATCCGGGCAGCGCGGCCAGCAAGGAGGCGGCCCAGCGGCGGACGTCGTCCGCGCGGTCGTCGAGCGCGGCCTCGAGCAGCGGCTCATCGGCCGGCGCCAGCGTCTTCGGACCCGCGGCCAGGACCGACAGGAACATCACCCGCTCACCCGCGCCGGCCTGCCGGCCAGCTCGCGGTCACCAGCTCCCGGGCGGCATCCGGGTCGGCGGCGCGCAGGGCGGTCAGGTAGCCGCGCCGCTGACCCGTGTCGCCAAGCCGCCATGCGTCGTCCCCGGGGATGGCCTGAGGTGGCGTTTCGGCCACGAACGCCCAGTCCGGGTTGAGGCCGGCCAGCCACCGGGCCCGTGGCCCGCCGGCCGTCACCAGCAGATGCCGCCGCTCGGCATCCGCGGCCCTGGTCCGCCGTCCCATCTCGAGCAGCGCGGGCAGCAGCTGCTCCGGAGGGCGCAGCCCGCGGGCCACGGCGACGGTGAGCCACTCGTCGAGCAGTGTGAGGTGCTCGCCACCGAGCATCCGGGCCAGGCGGCGGCCGGCCGCCTGGCTCACGGCGGGTCTCGGGTCGGGCCCGGCGGCCGGCGGCGGCTCCGCGTGCTCCGGCATCCGGCCCGCCCGGCGCGCGGCGGTCAGCAGCGCGGCCCGGTCGAGCAAGGCCTCCGCCGGGTCCGGCGGCGCGGATCCCGCCGCGGCGTCGTCCAAGCCGGGGCAGCCAGGGATCTCGGACTACGGGAACCACGGCTCGTTCGGTACCAATAAGGCTCGCGGTGACCAGGTCCTGCCAGGTGCTCACAGCGGTACCGCCCCGGTCTGGTCCCAGGCGGTCAGCGGCCACAGGCCGCGCGGGGACCACTCGCCGGCCACCGTCAGCGGGCCGCCGCCGGACAGGGCGTACAGCGGCCAGCACTCACCCGCGCCCGGGTGCAGCGGCAGGGCGTCGCCGCGTCCGTCGAGCAGGCACGGGCGGCCAGACCGGGCCAGGGCCGCCGGGGTCGCGGTCAGGACGGCGGGCCAGGTGTCCAGCCAGGGGTCCGCGCCAAGGGCGTTCGCCCACGAGGCCAGCAGCTCCGCCACCGTGCCGCCGGCCGGGGCGCTCGCCCGCACCTGGTCGTGCGTGACCGCGACCAGGGCGCGCAGCGGGACCGCGGCGGGGTAAAAGGCCAGCTCCGCGTCCACCTCGGTGCCGACGGACAGAGAGTCGTCCAGCGACTGGCCGGCCGCGGCGAAGCTCAGCACCAGCGCGTACCGCCCGCTCGTCCGTCCGCGCAGCCACGTCCGGCGGCTCCGCAGCCGGTCCTGGTCCCGGTCCCGCCGGGCCAGTACCTGCCAGCGGTCCCTGACGCGCTCGCCGCTGGCCAGCACGTCGGCCTGGCGGACGGTGAACCCGATCCGGGACCGGACCGTCTCCCGCAGCGGCGGCGCCAGTCCGGCCTGCCGGCCGTAGGCGAGGATGAGCAGCCGGAGCAGCGCGTATTCCGCCAGCAGCCGGCCGTCCCAGCCCGCGCCCGAGTGCGGGACCGCGGCCAGCCCGCGCAGGCGTTCGGCCAGGCCGGGTGCCTGCGCGTCGACCATCCGGGCGGCGATGTCGTCCCAGTGCCGGTACCCGGCCCGCTGGCTGGCCGCCAGGCCCTGACGCACCTGATCGCACAGCCACCGGTCGAGTTCGGCCAGGCCCGAGGTAACTCTGTGGTCGCGTTGCGCCGCGCGGCGGGCCGCGGCCACCGGGTCGGTCTTCGGGTCCGCTGGCTCGCTCGCTCTCGTGCGGCCTGATCGGGTCTCGAACCAGGTCGCGGCCCAAGGCGGCGGATCGGCGGAGGTGGCCTGGACGGCGCCGCCGGTCCAGAGCAGGAGCAGGGCGAGCGCGTGCTTGCACGGGAACTTCCGGCTCGGGCACGAGCACTGGTAGGCCGGGCCGGACAGGTCGACCGCGGTGCGGTAGGGGGTGGCGGCGCTGCCGCGGCATTCACCCCAGAGCGCATCAGGCTCCCTGGCCCCGGTCAGCGGCCACGAGTCGGCCGACGCCAGCGCCTGCGCGGTCCGCTGCGACGGCGCGTCGGGTACCAGCATGAGCACCCTCGCGCGATCCCAGTCTTCCGCCACCGTCGCACCCTAACCGGTCTCGCCGACATTCACCGCAGGCCCGCGGCAAGCATTCACCGCAGGCCCGCGGCAAGCCAAGTCCCGGGCTCGGGTGGACGTAGCCCTAGGTCGCGGGGGTGGCGGGTGTGGCTGGCGATGCGGGTTGTGCTGGTGGGTCCGGGGGCTGGCAGGCCCGGTGGTCCGTTGTGCCAAGCCCCTGTAGTGGTTATGAAGCGCTGACTGCCATCATGCGTCCCGGCGGTCCAGCAGCGTCCAGGCGATGGCGTACACGATGGCGACGAACAGGCACATCACGCCGAAGCCGGGCCAGGGCTGGAGAGTGTGGGCGGAGTGGTAGACGCTCGTGATCTGGTTTCCGGCCTGGGTCGGCCAGAACTCGGTGACCGGGTTCCGCCACGAGTCCGGCAGCGCCTGGGCGATCAGGGGGAGGACGAGCACGACGGCCATCATGGCGGCGATGGCGGCGGCCGGGTGCCGGAGCAAGGCCCCCGCCGCGACGCTCAGCACCGCCAGGGCGGCCAGGTACAGCCCTGCTCCCGCCACCGCCCGGGCTACCCCGGGATCGCCGAGCGCCGCGTGGGGGGCATGGCCGCTGATGAGGGCCTGGCCCACGAAGAACGCCGCGAAGGTCGTGACTTCGCCCACGACGAACGCCACCCCGGCGAAGACCAGCGACTTGGCTGCCAGTACCCGGCCTCGCCTCGGAACGGCGATCAGGCTGGGGCGGATCATCCCGGAGGAGTACTCGGAGCTGATGCACAGCACCCCGAGCACGGCGATGGCCAGCTGCGCGATGGCCATCCCCGCCCCGCTGACCCCCGTCGGGTCCCAGCTCAGCTTTTGGGAGACGCTGAACTTGGCGTAGCCGTGGGCGGCCGCCGCGCTGATGACGGCCCCCAGGCCGATGCCGAGCACGACGGTCACGGTCAGCGCCCAGAACGTCGACCGGACCGAACGGAGCTTGGTCCACTCCGAGCGCAGCACGTCGCCGAAGGTGGCTGCACGGAAGGCCGCCCGGTGGTCCGGGCCGGCGGGGGCGATCGTGGCGCCGGTCATCGGGTCGCCCCGGCCGCCTGGTACTCCACGCTGTCTCGGGTCAGTTCCATGAACGCCTCCTCCAGCGAAGCCCGGACGGGGATGAGCTCGGACAGGACGATGCCGTGGGCGGCGGCCAGCCTTCCCGCCTCGGCGCTGTCCATCCCGGTGATCTCGATGACGTCGGGGCCGGTCCCGGCGTCCGGACGGCCTGGCGCCGGCCTCCCGGCAGCGGGCGGCCAGCTCGGCCGCCTGGGGGCTGCGGACGTGGACCGACTGCTGGGAGCTGGACCGCACGAACTCATCCACGCTGGTATCGGCGATCAGCCGGCCCTTGCCGATCACCAGCAGGTGGTCGGCGGTCAGGGCCATCTCGCTCATCAGGTGGCTGGAGACCAGCACGGTGCGGCCCTCGGCGGCCTGCGCCCGCATGAGGGTCCGGACCCAGTGGATGCCGTCGGGGTCCAGGCCGTTCACCGGTTCGTCGAAGATGAGCACGGCCGGGTCCCCCAGCAGCGCCGAGGCGATGCCGAGCCGCTGGCCCATGCCCATCGAGAAGCCCTTCGCCCGGCGCCTGGCCACGCCCTCCAGACCGACGATGCGGAGCACCTCCTCCACCCGGCTGCGGGGGATGCCGTTACTGCGGGCCAGGCACAGCAGGTGGTCGCGGGCCCGGCGGCCGCCGTGCAGCGCCTTGGCGTCGAGGAGGGCGCCCACCTCGCGCATGGGCGCCGGCAGGTCGCGGTAGCTGCGGCCGTCGACGGTGACCGAGCCCTGCGTCGGCGCGTCCAGGCCCAGGATCATCCGCATGGTGGTGGTCTTCCCGGCGCCGTTCGGGCCGAGGAAGCCGGTGACCAGGCCGGGCCGGATGGAGAAAGACAGGTCGTTGACGGCCATGGTGGAGCCGTAGCGCTTGACCAGGCCGCGGGCTTCGATCATCGCTCTACGGCGAACGGGAGGGCCATGTCGCGGTAGGGCTCCTCGGTGCCCAGTGCGCTGGCGAGATAGGTGATGCGCAGGCCGAGGTCTGCGGGCGTGAGGGCAAGACGGTCACCCTCGTGCCCCTGCTCCTGCTCCGGGTCCTCCGCCCAAGCCTCCAGTGACCCGGCAGCGAGCTGCCAGTGCACCGCCTCGTCCCCCTCATCCGGTAGCGCGACGAACGCCTCTATGTGCGCCGGCTCGGCTCGCAACGTCAGCTCGGGATAGTGCGACGCGAGAGATTCCGCTTGCGCGACAGGGACTGGCGCACACCATTCGATCGGGCCATCGCCGTCGGCGTTCACCAGACCCCACCAGATGCAGAGCATCGCGCCTTCTCGTCCTTCGATCTTCGGGAGCGGGCGCTCGCGCAAGATCGCGATGAACTCCTTGCCGAACGCCCACATCTCCTGCTCGTCCACGTTGCGCTTGAGACAGAGCAGGCTCCGCTCGGGTATCTCGCGGGTGGCGACTTCGTACATGACGGACTTCTTTCCGCTCAGCCGGCTGACGAGGTGGTCGGCGAGGCCGCGCTGCGCGTCGTGGGCCGCTTCGGCGTGGCGCCAGTGCTCGGCGATGCGCGTCGCCGCATCGGCCGGATCGCACGCGAGCAGCTCCTTGATCGCCGCGAGCGGCAACTGCAACTGGCGCAGCATCACGACCAGGCGTGCCTCCTCCAGCTGGGCTGTGCCGTAGTAGCGATAGCCAGACTCCTGATCGACGCGCGAAGGCACCAGCACCCCGCGCTCGTCGTAGAGGCGCAGCGCCTTCAGCGACAGGCGGGACCGTCGCGCGAACTCTCCGATGCTGATCTCTTTCACGCTGACTCCCTCGTCGCCGGGCCGATCCGGCCCGGCAAAATGAGTGTGCGGGCTCCCCCAAGGTGAGAGTCAAGACGGGCGCCGCGACATCCGATCTCAGGGTTCAGCGCGGCGCTGGCGGCCGACAGATATTCGAGCGCGGCCCGCAGATTCGCCGCGCGCGAGTTCACCGAGTCGATCGTCAGCCGCTCGTCGGTCCACGGCGGGAACTCAGCCCGGCGCCGCAGGACACCTTCCCAGTCAGGCTCAGGGAAGCCCTCGATCTTCCTGGACCTGTGCTCCAGCCGGTCCCGGAAGATGCGGTCGTCGCCGCACTCGACCACGATGAACTTCAGCTCGGCATCGAGTTGCCGGGCGAGATCCCGCCACTGGGCCCGGGCAGGCTCTGGTCCGGTAACGGCATCGGCAATGACGTCGTGCCCAAGAGCGAGCTGCTCAGCGGCCAGGGCCGCCACGACAAGGTACGCAGCGTGGTGTGTCGGCGCGGCCTGGCTGACTCCTGCGCGCCACATCGCCGCTTCAGCCTGATCCACTCCGAGCACGGCGCAGTGAGCGCTCGCCCGAGATCGGCAGCCATCGTGCTCTTCCCGGATCCCGGCAGCCCGGCCACGACGATCAGCACCCCCGAAGTTTGCCATAACGTGCCGAAGCAGGTGCGCCCGTCCAGCCACGCATCTTCCCGGGCGTAGTCAAACCAGGCCTGGAAGTACGGGGTCGCCTGGTAACGGCAGCACCCCGGCGGGATCGCCCGACCGTGCTGCCTCGACGAGCCAGTCGACCTCCGCCTTGACCGTTGTCCCCGGGGGCATACCTGGCGGTCCCGCGCGGTTGACTGCTATCGCAACTTTGGAGAAACGGAGACACGCGGTGAAAGCAGTACGTTTCGATGAGTACGGCGAGGTCGACGTCCTGAAGGTCGAGGACGTGCCGCCGCCGGAGCCAGGCCCCGGGCAGGTGCTTGTCCAGGTCAAGGCGGCCGGGATCAACCCGGGCGAAGCCAAGATCCGCGAAGGGCTGCTGCACGCCATGTGGCCGGCCACATTTCCGTCCGGGCAGGGCAGCGACCTGGCCGGGATCGTGGCGCGGACGGGTCCGGGGGTGACGAGCGTCACGGCCGGTGACGAGGTGATCGGCTACACCGACGACCGCGCCAGCCAGGCCGAGCTCGTCCTGGTGGCGGAGCAGAACCTGACGGCCAAGCCGGCCGGCCTGCCCTGGGAGGTCGCGGGATCGCTGTTCGTGGCCGGGGCCACCGCCTACGCCGCGGTGCGGGCGGTCGCGCTGACCGAAGGCGACACCGTGGTGGTCGCGGGGGCGGCCGGCGGAGTCGGCTCGATCGCGGTCCAGCTGGCCAGGCGGGCCGGCGCTACCGTCATCGGGCTGGCCAGCGCGGCGCACCATGACTGGCTGGCCGGCCACGGGGTGATTCCGGTGGCCTACGGCGACGGGGTGGACGAGCGCATCAGGCAGGCGGCGGCCCAGGTCGACGCGTTCATCGACACGATCGGGGCGGACTATATCGAGCTGGCCCTCAAGCTCGGCGTCGAGCCTGCCCGCATCGACACCATCGTCCGGTTCGACGCGCCCGCCAAGTACGGGGTCAAGGCCGAGGGCAACGCGGCCGGCGCCAGCGCGAGCGTGCTGGCCGAGCTCGCCGGGCTGATCACGGCGGGCCAGCTGGAGGTGCCGATCGACCGGGCCTTTCCGCTCAGCGAGGTCCAGGACGCGTACCGCCACCTGGCGCAGGGCCATGTCCGGGGCAAGGTGGTCCTGACCCTGTAACGGGACGGGCGTCGGATGCCCGCCGCCGACGGGCGCGTAATGTCAGATTATGAGCGAGCCGCAGGAGCATGGCCGATGAGCGAGATGATGCCGCTGTTTCCGCTCGGCGCGGTGCTTTACCCGGGCATGCTCCTGCCGCTGCACATTTTTGAGGAACGGTACCGTCAGCTCGTGCGCGACCTGCTTGACGGCTCCGACCCCCGCAGGTTCGGTGTCATCGCGATCCGCAAGGGCCGCGAGACCGGCATCGACGGAGTGCATTCGCTGTACGAGATCGGCTGCACCGCGACCTTGCGCCGCGTCGATGAGCACGAGGATGGCCGGTACGACATCGTCACCGTCGGCACGCACAGGTTCAGGCTGCTCAGCCTGGACGAGACACGTCCTTACCTGCAAGGCGAGGTCGAGGTGCTGGACGACCAGGACACCGACCTGGCCGTGGCGGAGCCGCTGGTGCGCACCGTGCAGACCGCGTTTCGCACCTACCTGGACGCGCTGACAGAAACGGGCGGCGCCACGGTCAGAATCGAGCAGCTGCCGGACGAGCCCAGGCTGCTTTCGTTCATCGTGGCCGCCGCGATGATCATCGACCTGCCGGACCGGCAGGCCATGCTGGCCGAGTCCGACACCGGGCAGCGGCTGAACCTCCAGCGGACTTTGCTGTCGCGGGAGACGTCCATGCTGCGCACCACGACCTCCCGGCCCGTCCCGGACCTGCGGAACACGCCGTACAACCCCAACTGAGACATGCTGGTCACGCCGGGCAGGTGGGTCGGCGGCAATCACGGGTAGGGGAACGCCATGGCTGAACCAGAAACCGACATGTCGCTCCGGGCCGCCCAGGTGGTCGCCGACATCAGCGAGGAAGATCGTCCGCAGGAGCGGCACCGGCTGGTCCGTGCGTTCACCAAGGCCGCGGGCTCAGGCGCCCGGGTGGTCGGCCGCGGCACCCGGGCGGTCCGCAACGGGGCGGGATCGGGAACACGGATAGCCAGGCAGCGCGCCGAGACGGGCAGCGGCTATCTGGTCGGCCAGGTGGTCGCGATGGCCCCGCGCCTGCGGGTACGCGACCTGCCGGCGCTCCAGGCGCAGTTCCCGGGTAAGTCCGCGGAGGAAATCGCCGATGCCCTCATCGAAGGCGCGGCCCGGGCGTCAGCCGCGGCCGGCGGGGCGGCGGGCGTGGTGTCCGCGCTGCCCGTGCTGCCCGCCTTCCCGGCCGAAGTAGTGGCCGAGACCCTGGTCGTGGTGGGCATCGAGATCAAGCTGGTGGCGGAACTGCACGAGGCGTACGGGATGCCGGCTCCGGGCAAGCTCCCGGAGCGGATGGGCGCCTACCTCGCGGCCTGGGCTCATCGCCGGGGGGTCTCGCCGATTCCCGGCGGGGTCATCTTCGCGGCCGGGTCGCCGCTGACCCGGCTGCTTCGCCGGCGTCTCGCTGCCCGGGCCGGCCGCAGCGCGTTCTCGCTGGGCCCGCTGCTCACCGGGGCCGCCGCGGGCGCCATCCTCAACGGCAGGGAAACCAGGAAGCTCGGCCGGCACGTGCGCGACGACCTGAGCCGTCGCGCCATCCCCGAGGCGGGCCACCCCCGGATCCTGAACTCCTGATCCGTCCGGGCGGCCGGGCCGAGATCACGTCACCGGGCCAGGACGTTCTGCAGGCGCAGCTCGCCGTGCGCGACGAGGCGGCCGGATCCGTCGGTGATGTCGACCTGCCATAGCTGCTGGGTGCGGCCCTGGTTGAGCGCCACCGCCACGACCTCCACCCGGCCTGCGGTCATCGGCCGCAGGAAGTGGGTGGTGTTGGTCAGCCCGACCGCGACCTGGCCCTGATCGCGTACCGCGGTGCTGGCCCCGATGCTCGCCGCACTCTCGATCGCGGTCGCGTAGACCCCGCCGTGCACGATGCCCCACGGTGTGTGGTGCTCCGCGCTGAGCTCCAGGTGACCGGTGACGCGGACGGCGGTGACCTGATCCACGACGAGGCCGGCCGCCCGCAGGAAGGCACCCGCCTCCGCCAGCGAGCCGGGGTCAGCGCTCGCGCTCGTGACGATCCTGGCCTGCGCCGGGCTGGCCTTAGTGTCCATGGCCGTTCCCCTTCTGCTCCCGGGCGAGCTGGGGCGCCAGGACGAGACACGTCGTCGTGGCGTGCGCGTACAGGGTCCCGTCCGGCCCGGTGATCTGGCCAGCGGCCGTGATCACCCGCCGGCCCGCGCTGATCACCTGCCCGGTGGCTACGACGCTCGGCGTGCTGAGGGTGAGCGCCTTGACCAGGTTCACCTTCAGCTCGATCGTGGTGTACGCCTGCCCGCGGTCCAGTGAGGCGTGCACGGCACAGCCCATGGCCGAGTCCAGCAGGGTGCAGAAACCCCGCCGTGGACCGATCCGATGAGGTTGTACAGGTGCTCGCCCACATCGAGCCCGAAGGTGGCCTGGCCGGGTTCGACCGCCAGGATGCTCATCCCGGACAGGACCGCGATAGGCGGCGGCGGGATGCGCCCCGCCATGATGCCCATCTCCCCGCGAGCTGGCTAAGTTTCATCACGGAACTCAATCTAGGGGTAGTGCGTTCTATTAAGCAACCCTATAGTGTTGATCCGTGCAACGGACCAGTTTCGAGGGCATGACCTGCTCGGTTGCCCGCTGCCTCGATGTGGTGGGGGAGTGGTGGAGCCTGCTCATCGTCCGGGACGCTTTCCTCGGCGTGACGCGATTCGACGATTTCCAGGCCCGGCTGGGGATCTCCCGCAACATCTTGACCCAGCGCCTGAATCATCTCGTCGAGGCCGGCGTTCTCCGCCGGGTCGCCTATTCCGAGCACCCGCCCCGATCCGACTACCGGCTCACCGCCAAGGGCCGTGACCTGTGGCATGTCGTGACGGCCATGCGGCAATGGGGTGACCGGTGGGCGTCCCCGGACGGGCCCCCGGTCCAGACCAGGCACACCGCCTGCGGCCATGTCGCCACGGCCGTGCCCGCCTGTTCGCACTGCGGTGAGACGCTCGACGCCCGCGCGGTCACCGCCGTGCCCGGACCCGGCGCCACAGAAGGCGCCTTCGACCGGACCCGGCTGGCCGGGCAGTCCGGCTAACCGGGCAGCGGGTTGGCCGCCGCGCCTTCCGTGCTCAGCAAGACCACCGTCGACTCCGCGCTCAGGCCAAGCACGGACCGCCTGGCGGCGGCCTCGTCCCCGGTCAGCGCGTGGCGTGCGCCCGCCAGCGCGGCCCCGCCGCAGGGACCGGCGGGAATCCCGCTGGCGGCCAGGTGGTAAGCCGCGGCCACGCCGTCGGCGTCGGTGATCGCCACCGCCGCGTCCAGGCCGTCGCGCAGGTACGGCCAGCCGAGCAAGGACGGGGTGCCGCAGTTGAGGCCCGGCCATGACCGTGGTCCCGGTCGGCACGCTGACCAGCTCGTCCCGGACCAGGCTGGCCAGGACGCAGGCGGCCGACTCAGGCTCGACGCAGAGCAGGGCGGCAGCTGATCCGGGCGGGCCGCCGCTGGCCGGGCGGCTGCGGTAGTGAGTGACGGCGGCCTGAGCTAGCGAGCCCACTCCGGCCGGTATCACCACCAGCCCGGGCCCGGATGCCCGCGCCTGTGTCAGCTGCGCGTCGATCTCGGTGAACAAGGTGGAATAACCTTCGGCGATCCAGCCGGGTACCTGCTCGTAGCCGGTCCACGCGGTGTCCTGCACGAGCACGGCCGCCGGCTGGCCGGCGGCCTGCTCGGCCTGCCGCACCGCCTCGTCATACGTTCCGCTGATCTGCGTGACCCGTGCCCCCTCCGCCGCGATGGCCGCCACCGCCACCGGGTGCACCCCGCTGGGCACAAAGACGTGCGCCCGCTGCCCGAGCACCCGCGCCATCCGGGCGACAGCGCGGCCGTGATTGCCGTCAGAGGCGGTGACGAGCAGCACCTGGTCCCCGGCCGGCCGGCGCGCCAGGACCTGGCGGATCGCCCAGGACGCGCCGAGCACCTTGAACGCGGCCAGGCCCATCCGGGCGGATTCGTCCTTGACGAACGCCCGGCCGACGCCGAGCCCGGCCGCGATGGCCGGAACCTCCGTCAGCGGGGTGGGCGCGTACCCGGCCAGCCCGGCGTGGAAGACCCGGACTTCGGCCGGCGCCGGAGCGCAGGTCCAGGTCCGGGCCCCGGGATGGGCGTACCACGACGGGAGGCTGCCAGGGGAAGTGGTCACAGAGCTACCATGCCGCCTGGCTTCGCGCCGGTCCAGCGGCACCGCCGGCCGGAACCGGACGTTATGCGGACACGTTACGGAAGTAGTGGCCCTTGTCCAGGTCGTCGATGAGGCCGGGCTGGGTCGGGTGCCAGCCGAGCAGCTCGCGGGTCAGCGCGCTCGAGGCCGGGCTGTCGGCACCGATGAAGCCCGCCAGCCAGGTGAAGTGAGCGGCGGCGTCCTCGGCGGCAATGGAGACCACGGGGAGGTCGAGATGCCGTCCGATCACCTCGGCCACGGCGCGGATGGGCACGCCCTCGTCGGCGACCGCGTGCAGCGTCGATCCCGCCGGGGCCGTGCTCGAGCGCCAGCCGGAACAGGTGCGCGGAGTCGAGCCGGTGCACCGCGGGCCAGCGGTTGGACCCGTCGCCGAGGTAGCCGGAGACCCCCTTGTCACGGGCGATGGCGACCAGGGTCGCCATGAAGCCGTTATCTCCGTCGCCGTGATTGGTCGGGGGAAGCCGCACGACGGACGAGCGGACGCCGCGGCAGGCGAACGACGAGGGCCAGCTCGGCGGTGCCCCGCCGGGTCTCCGGGCCGCTGCCCCAGACCGCGGTGCCCGCGTCGGAACCGTGCCCGTCCCGCTCGGTCGCCAGCCGCCCCGGTGCGACCCCGAGCGTCCCGGAGGCGATAAGGAACGGCCGGCCAGAGCCCGCCAGCGCCTCGCCGAACGTCTCGACGGCGCGGCGGTCGGCGTCGGCAGCGCCCTGGAAGTCGCCCGCGAAGGCGATGTCGTGCTTGAACGCGAGGTGGATCACGCCGTCGGAGGCGGCCGCGGCGCTCCGCAGGCCGTCGAGGTCGTCAAGAGTGCCGCGATGGACCTGCACCCCGGCCTCGGTCAGCGCGGCGGCCGCGGCGTCCGAGCGGGCCAGCCCGGTGACCTGATGGCCCGCCTCGATAAGTTCGGGTACCACGGCAGAGCCGATCCAGCCGGATGCACCGGTGACGAATACGCGCATGAAGAACCCTCCAGAGGCCTGATGTCCCGGCGCAGGACGCGTCAGGGGCATCTCGATGTCAGTAACTGTCATGATCATAGCAGGGATGGCAGTCACTGTCATTGCCGGTGTTTGCGGACGGCCGGGGCAGCCCCTATCGTTGGCACATGCCATTGGCCAAGACCCTTGGCCCGCGCATATCTGCCGTCATCTCGAGGGAACCAGACCTCGGGCTCCGTCAGCATGGAGCCGGTCTCGCGGAGGAGCCAGCATCGTGACCGGGTCGAGTCCCACGGTTCGGCAGCGGGAGCTCGGCAAGCGGCTGCGGGAGTTGCGTAACGACCGCGGTCTCACCGTCGAAGACGCCGCGGCCAGGCTCCTGTGCTCGGCCACCAAGATCAGCCGCTCGAGACCGGGGTGCGCCGCCCGAGCCTGCGAGATGTCCGCGACCTGTGTGCTCTCTACGAACTGGACGAGTCCACCTCGGCCGATTTCATGAGCCTGGCCCGCGGTGCGCGCGAGCAGGCCTGGTGGACTCAGTACGAAGACCTCAACCTGGACCCGTACATCGGGCTGGAACAGGAAGCCACCGCTATCACCTGTTACTCGACGTATTACATGCCCGGATTGCTGCAAACCGAAGATTACGCCCAGACTATCATCAGGGCTATTGCCCCGAAGATGGATCTAGCTGTTCATCAGCAGCGCGTGGAAGCCCGGATGCACCGTCAGCGAAGGCTTGATGACGCCAGCCGGCCTCGTTATCGCGTGCTCTTGGATGAAGCGGTCCTCAGGCGTCGCGTCGGCAGTCAGAAGATAATGGCAACCCAGCTCGGTAAGCTGCTCGGAGCTGCCCACGACGGCAAGGTGGTAATCCAGGTCATCACGTTCGACGCTGGCGCCTATTTGGCGGCGGATGGGTATTTTGTACTCCTAGAGTTCGAAGATTCTCAGCTATCGCCTGTGATATTTATTGAAGGCCTGGCAGGCAACCAGTACCTTGAACGTGCGGCCGACATAACCCGCTACCGCGAGGCCGTCGAGTACCTGCGCGATGCCGCCCTCAGCCCACGGGACTCACTATCCCTTATCGCTGAGCTCAAGAAGGCTAACGAGAGCAAATAAAAATCTTACCGCTGCGCTGCGAATAGTCACATGAGAGGATATTATGGGTAGCCAAGACTTGGCCTCAGTAGATATTGACTGGCATACTTCGCGCGCCTGTGATGGTGGCGCGTGCGTCGGGGTGGCCCGGCGGGGAGATGTTGTCATCATGGGCAACACGAATAATCCGGCGGCGCCGGTCCATGAGTTCAGCACAGAGGAATGGCGTGATTTCCTGGCTGGCGTCAAGCTCGGCGACTTCGACGGGATTGCCTGACGCTGCGGTGTTATGACCGGCAAGGGCCGCCGTCGGCCGTTCCCGGCGGCCTGGCCGGCTTTTCCGCGGTGGATCGGGGCTTGATGGTGGATCGGATGCACGGGGTCGCGCCGGACAGGCCGCGGAGCCCGGATCCTTCGTGGCCTTGCTGGTGGCGCGGTGGCTGCTGGGCGTGGTGATGCGGGATGTGCGCCGTGTCTGGTCCGGCCGGGCGTGCTGCGGGCCCGCCGTCCGGTTTGCGCGGAAGATTGGGCTTGTACGGAGTATTTGGGTAATCAGGGGGTACCAAAGTTTCCACGTAAGCCAAATATTCCACGATCTTTTTCGGTGATAGTGACGGGCGGGTTGCGGGGGCGAGGAGCGGCGGGGGTGGCGACTGGGGTGCGGCGCTTCGGGCCCTCAGAGTGTGATCGTCGCTTCGATCGTGAGCCGCCGCGCGGCCGGGATGTGTTCACACTCGGCATAAGGCACGGGAATACACCGGATCCACCGCGGAGCCCCGATCCACCACGAACTTTTCCTGGCCGCTGCACCATCGGCTCCGCAAGCCACTGACCTCAGCCGTTCAACTCCTGTAACCAGGCCTGCCCGCGCTCGCCTGGGCCGTGGCGCTGCCGACGGCACTGCCGTCAGCGGCGAAGCGGGGCGGGTCGAGGACCGTGACGGTGAGCTCGCCGCCGGTGTCCGGCCTGGAGCCGGGCAGGCGGCAGGTGATGCCGGTGGACCCGACCCGCAGGTCGGCTTCCCAGCCGGCGCTGGCGGGCCGGCAGGCCGCCACCACGCCGGTGAGCACGAGCCCTCGATCGCCGAACGCTCCGGCGATGACCCGCTCCGGATGGACTCCGGCGACCGTGTTCCCGGCGGCGACGAAGCCGAGGTAGCCGACCAGTTCCGCCACCCGCCGCGAGGCCGGCCGCAGTACCACCTCGTGCGGCGCGCCGACCTGCAGCAGCTCGCCGCGGTCGAGCACGGCCAGCCGGTCGGCGAAAGCCTGGGCGTCGCCGAGCTCGTGGGTGACCAGGATGGCGGGGATGGACCGGTCCGCCACCAGCGTGCCCACCAGGTCGGTGAGCGTGCGGCGCAGGCTGGTGTCCAACCCGGTGTAGGGCTCGTCGAGGAGCAGCGTGTCACACCGGGCCAGGAGCAGCCGGCCGAGGGCCACCCGGTGCGCCTGGCCGCCGGACAGGCGGGCAGGCATCGCGGTCAGCAAGGTGTCGATCCCGAGCACCGCGGCGAGCGAGGCCAGCTCCGCCCCGGACGGCGTCGCGCTCGGCGCGTAGCACAGGTTGTCCCGCACCGACAGATGGGGGAACAGGCCCGGGTTCTGCCGCAGCAGCCCGACCCGGCGCTGCCAGGGTGGCACGGCCTGTCCCGGCGGATCGGTCGAGGTGAGCACGCGGCCGCCGAGTTCGACCCGGCCGCGGTGCGGCTGGACCAGCCCGGCGATGGCCTCGAGGTAGGTGGTCTTCCCGGCGCCCGACGGCCCGAACAGCGCCAGCCGCTCACCGGATGCCACCCGCAAGTAGACACGCACGGTGAAGTCCCGGCGGTCAACCTCGACGTCGGCGTCCAGCACGGGCGCTCCAGATGTAGGCGGCAAGCGGCAGCGGCAGGGCGACCACCAGCAGGACCAGAGCGTATGGCAGCGCGGTGGGCAGGCCGGTCTCCTGCAGCGTGGTGTATATCTGCAACGGTATCCCGGCTGGATGGTAGGCGATGATGATCACCGCCCCGAACGCGCCCATCGCCCTGGCCCAGGCGATGGACAGCGACATGGCCAGCCCGGGCGCGGCCAGCGGCAGCGTGACCCGCCTGAACACCCGCCACGGCCGGTCGCCGAGCAGCGCGGCCTGCTGTTCCAGGCCCGGCTCGACGCTGGAGAAAGCGGCCTGCGCGCCGAGCACGTAATAGGGCGCCGACTCGTAGACCTCCGCGATGACCAGGGCCAGGAAGGTGTTGGTGGCGGACTGGTGCAGATGGCCGAGCAGTTCGCCGATCGGCGTGTACGGGCCGACCATGAACACCAGCAGCAAGCCGATGACCAGCGGCGGCAGCAGCATGCTGCACAGCACGCCGGCTTCCCACAGCCGCGGGAACGGCAGCTTCCCGCGGGCCAGCATCCAGGCCAGCGGAGTGCAGATCACCAGCAGCACGCCCAGCGTCACGAGCCCGGATTCCACCGAGACGACGAGCGGGTCCAGGCCGCCCTGAGCAGTCAGGGAACTGGCGATGGCGCCGCCCGACAGGTGCGTGAGCAGGGTGATCACCGGCCCGAGCAGGGCGATCCAGATGATGCCAGCCCCGGCTACCGACACGATCGCTGACGCCGAACGGAGCCGTGGAACTCCTGTCCTGCGCCCCCGTCCCGCCGGACGGCGCGGTCCTGAGGGGTCGCCCCCCTGGACCGCGCCGCTCACCGCGGCCGCGGGGCTAGCCGCCCAGCTCACTCGAGATCGCTGACGGCACCGAGCTAGCCGAACCGAAGACCGTCGGGGCGGGCAGCGAGAACCCGCCTTGCTTGTACTGCGCCAGGCCTGCCGGCGACAGCGTGTACTTGACGAACGCGATCGCGGCCGCCGTCGGCTTGCCGATGATGGTGATGTCGATGACCTGCGGCGACCCGTGCTTGGTGCCGCTCTTGATCGTCACCGCCGCCTTCTTGTACGCGGTCGCGTCGGCCGCGCTGCCCAGGTTGATGGCGGTCGGCAGCGGGATGTAGTCCAGGTGCAGCTCGATCGCCTGGGTGACGAACGCGCTGGCCGCGTCGAGCTGGCCGGACTCCAGCGTCGAGTCAAGCGAGGACTCGGCGTAGATCTCCGATGACGAGGCCGAGCCGAAGGTCGACGTGCCCAGGATCTTCGCCACGGTGTCGGACGGCAGGTGGTAGTAGGCCTGAGCGAGTTCGAGCATCTCGATGAAGTCGCGGCCCTGCGGGTCGGTGTTGGGGTCGGTGCGGCCGAGTTTGAGGCCCGCCGTCTGCAGCAGGCTGAACAGCTTGCTCACCGGCATCGCTGCCGTCGGCGATCGCCTTGAACTGGCTGGCGTACTTGCTCTTGGGGTTGTACGCGAGGACGATCGCGGTGCCGGCGTACTGGATGTACCAGTTGGTGAACTTGGGCTCGAGCGGGGTGACGTTGTCACCGCCCACGCTCTCGAAGACGTTCGGGGTGATCTCGCCTGAGGCGATATCGGACTCCAGGGTGCCGGAAGCGTCGCCGCGCCCCGAGAAGTGTAGCCATCGGCCGCGGTGAACGCCGGCTTGACGACCTTCTCGTTGAGGAACTGAAGCGAGGACGCGTAGGCGACGTTGACGGTGCCGGACGCCGCGGGAGCGCTCGAACCCGAGCTGGCGGCGGGCGAACTCGAGGTCGAGGTCGAGGCCGGACTTGACGAGCTGCTGCTGCATCCCGCCGCAGCTAGGCCGGTGCATGCTATGGCGAGCAGAGCCACCGCAGGCGCTCTTCTTTTCGCGAAGACAGGGATCATCTACCGAAGACTGCCATTGATAGTTGCGTGACGCAACAAATCGGGACAGGGCAGGAGCGAGCCAGGTGCCGGCTGGCCCCAAACGGCGCTTCATGGCGGATAACCGCCTTGGCAGCTCCGCCCGTCCTCGGGCATGGTGGACAGGTGAGCAGCCCCGAGGTTCCGTCCGGACCCGACAGCCGAGATCTCCGCGGGCTGGCGCGCGGCCTGCGTGAGCTCTTCGAGCTAGCGCCAGGACGCTGACCGAGGAGGCGGCTCCCTCCGCTCGCGCTAGCAGGTCACCGGCCATCTCGGCTGCGAGCTGACGGCCGTGGTCCCGGTGGCCGAGCGGTTCCCGTCCTGGGAGCACGTGAACATCCAGCGAGGAGTCGACGCCTACCTCGCCTCGCGCCGCAGCGGCGCCTGGTTCGGGGCTCAGGGCTCGGCCACCGCCCGCGCGAGGACATGCTGGGGCTGATCAACATGCCGGCGCCGCCCGGCAGCGTGCGGCCCGGCGCCGCGAGCTACGGCACGGCGGCGATCGGCCCGGACCGCAGCGCCGAGGTCGTGACGTTCGGCCTGGTGACGTCGACGGCACCGGACGGCACCCCGGTGGTGATAGGCGTCCGTAACGAGCTCCAGTTCGGGCCGCCGCATCTGCAACCTCGAAGTGCTCGCGGCGGACCAGCGGACGGCCGACCGCGACCCGGGACGAGATCGGCCGCCTGATCCGCGCCCACGACGTGTTCCGCGGTCAGGTGCTCAGCTTCACCGTCAGCGAGCACCACGGCAACGAGCTTGTCTCGTTCCTGCCGCGTCCGGCCGTCACCGCCGAGGACGTGGTCCTGCCTGAGGGCATGCTCGAGCATATCGAGCAGCACATCATCGGCGTCGCGGACTGGTCGCAGGAATTGCTCGAGGCCGGCCAGCACCTCAAGCGCGGCCTGCTCCTGCACGGGCCGCCAGGAACAGGCAAGACGCACACCGTCCGCTACCTGACCGGACGCCTGGCCGACTGCACGGTCATCCTGCTGACCGGCCTGTCCATCAGGTTCATCGACCAAGCCGCGGCCCTGGCCCGCCGCCTGCAGCCCTCCCTCGTGGTGCTGGAAGACGTCGATCTCGTCGCCCTGGACCGCGACTACTCTCCGGGCGGCCAGCCGCTGCTGTTCTCGCTGCTCGAAGCGATGGACGGCATCGGCGCCGATGCCGACGTCACCTTCGTGCTCACCACCAACCGGGCCGACCTCCTCGAGGTCGCCCTGGCCGACCGCCCGGGCCGGATCGACCTGGCGGTCGAGATTCCCCGGCCCGACGCGCAGTGCCGGGAGCGCCTGCTCCGGCTCTACGCGCGCGACCTCGTCCTAGACGCTGACCTGGCCGGGGTCGTGGCGGGCACGGAGGGCGTGACCGCGTCCTTCATCAAGGAGATGATCAGGCGGACCGTCCTGGTGTCGCTGCGCGCCGGGAGCGTCCGCCGGTCCTGCGCGCCTCTCATCTCGCCGAGGTCCTGGCGCGAGATGAACGCAGAACGCCACGCGCTGACCCGGTCCCTCCTCGGTTCCGGGGCGGCGCAGCCCGGAGGAAGATACCGAACGGCGATTCGCCCGGCTCGGTACCCGCGCCCGGTAGACGTCATCGCCGCCGCTGACGAACGCCCTGCTAAGTGTTAGACACTCGAGGAAGAGAGGTCAGTCCATGCCCCGCAGAACTAGCCCGCCGTTCCGGGCCGACCATGTCGGCAGCCTGCTGCGCCCGCAGCGGCTCCTGACCGCGCGCGACGATTTCGCCGGCGGCCGGATCACCGCCGGTGAGCTGAGGACGGTCGAGGACGAGGAGATCACCGCGGCGGTACGGATGCAGGAGGAGGTCGGCCTGCAGTCCGCCACCGACGGGGAGTTCCGCCGGGCGTCATGGCACATGGACTTCATCTACTCACTCGGCGGGATCTCCAAGGCGCCGGGTAACCTGTCGGTGAAGTTCATGAACCCCTCGGGCACCATCGAGTGGACCCCGGCCGCGCTGCACGTCGGCGGCAAGGTGGGGCTGGAGCAGACCATCTTCGGTCCGGACTTCTCGTTCCTGAAGTCCCAGGTCACCACGGCGGTGCCCAAGCAGACGATTCCGTCGCCGAACATGGTGCACTACCGTGGCGGCCCCGCCATGCTCGATCCCGCCGTCTACCCCGACCTCGACGAGTTCTGGACGGACCTGGCCGCGGCCTACGCGGAGGAAGTGCGGCGGCTGGGCGACCTGGGCTGCGCCTACCTGCAGTTCGACGACACCAGCCTGGCGTACCTGAACGATCCGGCCCAGCGGGCGGAGATCAGCGAGCGCGGCGAGGATGCCGAGCACATGCACCTGCGGTACATCAAGCAGATCAACGCGGCGGTCAAGGACAAGCCGGCCGGGATGGCCATCACCACGCACCTGTGCCGGGGTAACTTCCGGTCCTCGTGGGCGGCCGCCGGCGGGTACGACTTCGTGGCCGAGGCACTGTTTTCCGACCTGGACGTGGACGGGTTCTTCCTCGAGTACGACGACGAGCGGTCCGGGGGTTTCGAGCCGCTGCGGTTCGTCCCCAAGGGCAAGATGGTCGTGCTCGGCCTGGTCACCACCAAGCGTCCGGAGCTCGAGTCCGCCGATGACCTCAAGCGGCGCATCGACGAGGCCGCCAAGTACCTGCCGCTGGACCAGCTCTGCCTGTCCGGGCAGTGCGGCTTCTCCTCCACGGTGGAGGGCAACGCGCTGACCTATGACCAGCAGGTCGCCAAGCTGCGCCTGATCGTCGAGACCGCCCGCAGCGTCTGGGGCGACTGAGCCGGGTGCCGCGGGCCCCCGGGCCGGGACGCGCCGCGGCGCACCCGGCCCGGGGCGCCGCGCGCGCCTCATCCGGCCTGTTACCAGTAGTGCCTGCGGCCTCCGACGGCGTGACCGAGCGAGCCGAGCAGGATGGCGATCAGGCCAAGCACGAGCACGACGATCCCGATCGTCCAGATGATGGCGATCTTGGCGACGAAGCCGATGATCAGCAGAATGATGCCCAGTATGATCATGATTTCTCCTAGCCGCTTAGCGCGGGCCTTCACCTCCCGCCGATGCGGTCAGGGGGCCTGGCGGCTCAAGGCCGTGAGGCGATGACAAGCATCGGCTTCGTTGGCAACCGCGGGGCTCTGGGCGGCCTTGGTACTGCACTATGTTCTATCCCGCAGATAAACCGAGGCAAACCTATCCGGTCGTGTCCGCTTGCCGGACGGCGCTGCGGACAAGCTCGGCGGAGACCACGGCCAGCTTGCGCCGCTCGGACCGGGCCTGAGCCCGCAGTTGCTGGTAGGCGGCATGCGCGGACAGGCCCTGGCGCTCGATGAGGACACCCTTGGCTTGCTCGATGATGGCCCGCGAGTTCAGCGCCGACTGCAATTGCGAGGCGAGCTCGGTCTGCTGCTCGCCCATCATCATCGTGGCGATCAGCAGCGCGGCGAGATCGGTGAAGGCCAGCAGCGCGAGCTCGGCCTCGGCCGACCAGGGACGGCGCTGTTCTGACATCACCGCGACGACACCCACCGCGTCCTGGTTGTACGGGATGGGACTGGCGAGCACGGCCCCCACCCCGCGAGCGACGGCATGCGGGCTGAACGACGGCCAGCGGATCTCCTCCGCCAGGTCCTCGGAGCGCACCAGCTGCTTGTCCTCAAAGGCCGCGATGCACGGGCCTTCGTGAAAGCGGATCTGCAGCTCCTCCAGGTGTTTCATGCGGTCGTCCGACACCGCCGCGTTCAGCAGATGGTGCTCGGCGTCGGCGAGCATCAGGCCCGCGCCGTCCACGGCGAAGATCGCGTGGGTGGTGTGCACGACCTGATGCATGGCCTCTTCGACTCGCATTTCGCCGAAGCGCAGTCGGCCAAGCTCGTTCAACGCCTGGCGTACATCCTGCATCGAGACGCTCATCTAGCTACTCCCGGAAAAGGTCCTTGGCCTGCGCGGGCACCGGTCCGGATCTTACCCGCGAGTCACCTCTCAATCTCGCAGTTGGCGTCAAGACCGGTGAGCTCGAAGACCCTGCGGACACCAGGGGAGGGGCGCCGGATGACCGGACGCTGGCCGGGCGGCAAGGACCGGCCGGTCGCCGCGATCACCCGGGCCGAGCCGCAGTCGAGGAATTCCGTCCTGGTCAGGTCGAACACCAGCCGCCCGGGCTGGCGTGCAAGCACCTGGACCAGGCGCTCGGACAGGGACGGCATCGTCACCATGTCCAGCTGGCCGCCGATAAAGACCGTGGTCGTCCCCGGGGCGGCGTCCACCGTGATCTCGATCCGCTCCGCCGTAGCCCGCGGGCGCTGGCGAACAAGCAGGCTCGGCACGGAACGAAGCAGGATATGAGGACGGTGGAGGGTATCTGGCCACATGGTGTGACTCCCGTTCAGCAGCGGCGGCTGAAGGTTCAGCCGGATGCTGTCAGAGGGCCTCTTCCTGCCGTAATCCGGGAAAGTGCGGGGCCAGCATCGACTAAGCGGCGGGCCGCGGAGTCTGGGCGGCGTCGTAGTTGCCCTAAGTATGCCCCACTTTGGCTATCCCGCAACTCGACCCGCCGCACCAATTCTGTCTCCGCCGCACGCCAGGCCCCCGGGCCTGCCTCACGTCCGGATCTGCGAAGGTGGAGCCATGGCGTGGATTGAGCTCGACGGTGCGGTCAACGTGCGAGACCTAGGCGGCCTGCCCACTTCTGATGGCCGGCTGACCGCCGCGGCCCGGCTGCTGCGCGCGGACAACCTGCAGGAGCTGTCACCAGGCGACGTCACGAAGCTGGTCCGCGACATCGGCGTGACCACCGTGGTGGACCTGCGCAGTTCCCAGGAGGTGAAGCTGGAGGGCCCGGCTCCGCTGGACACCGTGCCGGGCGTCCGTCACGCCCATCACCCGGTGCTGGCTGAACTGGGCTCCCGCACCGACGTGATCGCCGACGCCCTGCTGAGCCAGGCCCGGCGCGATCAGTCGCGGTACCCGGACGATCCGGTGTGCGGGCACTACCTGGGTTACCTGGCCGACCGTCCGGACCAGGTGGTGGCCGCGCTGCGCAGCATCGCGCACGCCGAAGGCGCGGCGCTCGTGCACTGCGCGGCCGGCAAGGACAGGACCGGCGTGGTGGTGGCCCTCGCGCTCGTCGTCGCCGGGGTCAGCCCGCAGGCGGTGGTGCAGGATTACGCCGCGTCCGGGGACCGCGCCGAGGCTATCGTGGCCCGGTTGCGCAGGTCCCGGACCTACGCCCGGGACATCGACAGCAAACCCGCGGACTCCTACCGGGTCCGGCCGGAGACGATGGCGGCGTTCCTGGAGCAGATGGAAGCCCGCTACGGCGGGGTCACCGGGTGGCTGGCTGAGCACGGGTTCGGCCCCGGCGACCTGTCCCGCCTGCGGGCCAGGCTCACCTGAGGACCGCTCACGCCTCGTCGTCCGCCGCCGAGCCGCCGCCGGGCCCGCCGCTACCAGGACCGGGTCGGGGCGGATCGTCAGCGCCACCCGGCTGCCCGCCGACAGCTCGGTAGCGTCCGAGGTCGACAGCTGAGCCATCACCGAGGTGTCGCCGAGATCGACCGTCACCCGGCTGGTCGCGCCGAGGAAGGTGACCGCGATCACCGTGCCGACCAGCGGGCCCGACTCGGCCGGGGTGCGGGAGGCCAGGGTGACCGCTTCCGGCCGGACCAGCGCCACCGCCTCGCCGTCCGGCGTGTCCCGTTCCACCAGCGGTAGCGTGCAGCCGCGCACGACCACGTCGCCCGACCTGACCACGCCGGCCAGCCGGTTGGACAGGCCGACGAACTCGGCCACGAACGAGGTGGCCGGCCGCGAGTAGACCTCGATGGGCGGCGCGAGCTGCTCCAGGTGGCCTTCCCGCATGACGCCCACCCGGTCCGCGATGGCCAGCGCCTCCTCCTGGTCGTGGGTGACGAACAAGGTGGTGATGCCCACCTCCAGCTGGATCCGGCGGATCTCGTCCCGCAGCTGGGCGCGCACCTTCGCGTCAAGGGCGGAAAGCGGCTCGTCGAGCAGCAGCACCTGCGGCTCGATGGCCAGGGCGCGGGCCAGCGCGACCCGCTGCTGCTGGCCGCCGGAAAGCTGGTGCGGATACCGGTCCGCCTGGGTGGACAGCCCGACCAGGTCCAGCATCTCCAGGGCGCGCCGGTCCCGCTTGCCCGCGTCGACCCGGCGCAGCCGCAGCCCGAAGGCCACGTTCTGCCGCACGGTCATGTGCGGGAACAGCGAGTACGCCTGGAACACCATCCCCATGTCGCGCTTGGCCGCCGAGACGTGCGTGAGGTCCTTGCCGCCGACGGTGATGTGACCGCTGTCGGCGTCCTCCAGCCCCGCGAGCAGCCGCAGGGTGGTGGTCTTGCCGCAGCCCGACGGCCCGAGCAGCGCGATCAGCTCGCCGGGCTGCAGGGTCAGGTCGAGCCGGTCCAGCGCGACGACGGGACCGTAATGCCGGCTCAGTCCCTCCATCCGCACTTCGACGGCGTCCCTGGCCGCGCCGTCCCGCGTTCTGGTTTCTGGCGAAGAAGTCACGAGCGGTACCTCATCCCCGGCCGCGGCGGCGGCCGACAAAGGACAGGATCAGCAGCAGGATGAAAGCAAAAAGCAGCGCGGCGAACGAGGTGGAGAAGAGCACCCCGGCGTTAGGCGTGTTCCGGCTGATCGAGTACAGCTCGACCTGCAGGTTCGAGTACAGCAGCAGGTAGGCGATGGTGAACTCGCCGAGGACCAGGGCCCAGGTGAGCAGCAGGGCGTTCAGGATGGCCTGCCGCATGTTCGGCACGATGACCCGGAAAATCACGGTGAACCAGCTCGCTCCCAGGCTGCGCGCGGCCTCGGAGATGGTCTCCACGTCGACCGCGTTCAGCCCGGCCGCCAGCGCCCGGTAGGCGTACGGCAGCGCCAGGATCACGTAGGCCCAGAACAGCATGAGCGAGGACAATTCGTAATGCTGAATCCGGTTGTAGACCGGGCCCAGGCCGACCACGAGCACGATGGCCGGGATGGTCAGGGGCAGCAGGCAGAGGATCTCCATGGTGCGGGTCAGCCACCGGACCCGCAGCCGGATCCAGATCATGGTCGGCAGCAGCAGCGCCATGGTGACCACGCAGGTGATGACCGCTAGTTCCAGGGTGATCTCGATCGCGCTCAGCAGCGGCGGAATGCCCGACCCCTGGTAGGAGGCGATCTGGCGCCAGGCCATCAGCGACCAGGTACCGAGCTTGGCCCCCTCCAGGGAGAACCGGCCGAGGGCCAGCAGCGGCAGCGCGAAGAACAGGCCGAACACCGTGAACACCACGTAGCGGAACAGGTTCAGCCGGCGCCGCCGCCGGACCTGCATGCCGCTGGGCCGCCCGGCCGGCGCGGCCGCGGGGGTTTCGTTGAGCGCGGTTACCGGAGCCATCGCGCCGCCCTTCGCTGCAGCAGCGCGTACCCGGTCATGACGATGGCCACCATGACCACCATGCCCAGGGCGAGCAGGTCGGCCACGTTGACGTTGCTCAGCCCGACCTCACTGGACAGCGCGGTGCTGATCTGCTGCGGCACGATGTAGGCGATCTGGTTTTCCCAGGCCTGGATGGTGGCGAAGGCCGACAGCGCGTTGGCGAACAGCAGCAGCAGGCCGCCGAGGAAGGCCGGCATCAGCAGCGGCCCGCCGACGTAGCGCCAGTACTGCCAGGCGGAGGCGCCCAGGTTCTCCGACGCCTCCCGCCACTGGACCTTCACCCCGTCGATCGCGGGCAAGAAGACCAGCACCATCAGCGGGATCTGGAAGTAGGTGTAAATCAGCGCGATGCCCCACGGGAAGTTGTAGTACCAGCCGGCGTGGAAGAGCAACCCGACCGACGGGCCGATGAGCACCTGGAACGCGAAGGCCAGCGTGACCCCGCCGAACTGGGCCAGCACGCCCGAGGCGGCCAGGTAGAGCCTGCGCACCGCGCCGTCCGGGTCTCCCGAGGCGATGGCGTAAGCCAGGATCGCGCCCAGCACGGCCCCGGCCACCGACGAGATCAGGCAGAGCTTGAACGAGCCGATGAAGTAACCCCGGACCAGCGAGTTGCCGAGCGCGGTGACGTTGGAGAACGCCCACGCGCCCTGCGGGTTCTTGAGCGCATCGACGATCACGATCCCCGTCGGCAGCAGCAGGAAGATCGCGACGTAGGCCAGGAAAGGGACGGTACCGACCCAGGAGGGGGCGGAAAGCCGGCGCCCGGCCCGTGACGGCCGGGCGCCGGTCTCAGTTGTCGCAGCGACAGCCACGTTCCCTCGCTAGCTGACGGCCTTTGCCCAGTTCGTCGCCAGGTAAGTCGCGGCGTCGGTAGCCTGGGAGGGGGTCAGGAACGTGGGGGACCCAGTGACCGCGGGGAGCAGGGCGGCCGCGCTGGTGTTGATGCTGCCGTTGGAGGCCATCGCCGTCTGCTCGACCGGCCGGGCGCCTCCCTGCAGCCAGAGGTTCTGCCCGCCCGTCTTGGCCTGCGAGTAGAGGAACTCCTCCCACAGCCTGGCGGCGGCGGGGTGCGGCGCGTTCTTGTTGACGGCCTGCGCGTAGTACCCGCCGAGTACGGCGTTCGACGGGATGAACACCTTCCAGTTCGACACGCCCACGTAGCTCGACAGGTTGAGATAATCCCAGTTGAACACGACCGGGGTCGTGCCCGCCTTGATGGTGGCGCCGGTCGCCGACACGGGGGAGAAGTTGCCCGCGGCCTTGAGCTTGTGGAAGAAGGACACCCCGGCGGCGATGCTGGCGGCCGAGCCGCCCTCGGCCATGCTGGCCATCATGACGCCGTTCAGGGCCGCGTTAGCCGAGGTCGGGTTGCCGTTCAGCGCGACCGCGTTCTTGAACTTCGGGCTGAGCAGGTCGTTCAGCGAGGTGATCGTGCCGAACTTGCTCGAGTAGCCCACCGCCATGTAGCCGCCGTAGTCCTGGACCCACAGGCCGGTGGACTCCTTCTGCGCCGTCGGGATGGAACCCCAGGTGCTGACCTGGTACGGCGCGAACAGGCTCGTGTTGGCCAGCGCCACCGACATGCCGATGTCCAGCACGTCGGGCGCCTTGGCCGTGCCGTTCTCGGTCTTCACCGCGTCGACTTCCTGCTGGCTGGTGCCGTCGGGAAGGGCGGAGTTCACCTTGATGCCGTAGGTCTTGGTGAAGTCCGAGATGATCGCGCCGTAGTTCGCCCATGTCGGCGGGAGCGCGATGACGTTGAGCGTGCCCTCCGCCTTGGCCGCCTTGACCAAGGCGGCCATGCCGCCTCCGCCGGACGCGGAGGTCTCGTTCGCCCAGTTGACCCCGCCGGATGAGCCCGATTTGGCACTCGACGAGCATCCGGCCGCGAGCAAGGCGGCGGCCGCGACTCCGGCGACCGCAAATCGATAGGACAACCTCACTATTGCCTCCTGAAAGCTTCCCTGTCCCGAAGTGGATCACGGCGGCCCGAAAGGCTCCCGGGCGGCGGTGCCGAGGAGGTCTACCGACCCACTTATCCCCCAGCTGAGAGTGCAGGATAAACGCACCTAAAACGTTTAGCGTTCGAATGCTCACACAGCCGCGGAGGGGTGTCAAGCGACGTTACCGAGTTGTCGCACTGAGCTGCGCGAGCCTATGGCCAGCGGAAAGGCCCGCGAACCCGTCACCATCAAACCGAGCGTAACGGCTTGCCGCCGCATCATCAGGGGGAGAAACACGTCATGACCCAGACCGCCGGGGAAACCGTCCCGCCCGCTGCGCCGCCGCCCGGCCGCTACGCGCTCGATCCGGTGCGGACTACCGTCCGCGCCGACGTCAAGGCCATGTTCGGCCTGTTTACCGTGCACGGCACGTTCCGGCTGGCGAGTGGCCAAGTGATCATCGCCGCGGAGCCAGGCGACTGCAGCGTGCGAGCCACCCTCGACGCGGCCAGCTACGTCTCGGGGAACGCGAAAAGGGACGCCGACGTCCGCTCACCCGGCCTGCTCGACGCCCGGGGCTTTCCCGACGTCATCTTTACCGGCCGGGGCGCCCGCCCCGACGGCGCGGGCTGGGTGCTGACCGGTTCGGTGACCGCGCACGGGACACCGGTCCCTGCTCAGGTCACGATCCTCGCCGTGCGACCCGGCGAGGAGGCCGCCGGGTCCGTCAGGTTCCAGGCCACCGCCCGCCTGGACCGGACCAGTTTCGGGGTCACCAGGAAGAAAGGCATGGTCGGCCGGATGGTAACCGTCGTCATCGAAGCCGTCGGCCACCCGGCCTGATCCTTTTATCCTCGCCGAACGAACCGTGGTATTTGCGGAGAGTATCGGCCCGCGGATCCACGAAGCTCTCACGCCTCGGGTCGTCGATGACCGTCCGTCGGGCGTCGCGCCGGGAGCTGCGTGACCCCGTGGCCTACCCGCCGCGGCTGGCGCGGGACTGCCGGCGTCGCTGCTCTTCACCGCGAGCATCGCGCGAGCAGGTGGCGTTCCCGGTCACGTTCCCCCAGCCCGCGGTGGCACCCGTGCACTGGCCAGGCGCGGCGATTCCCCTGGATCATCACGCTCATGACCGCGCCGCCTGGTAGCGCGCACTGACCGCCGCCCGCAGATCCGCCACGTTAGCCGTACGGCGAAGTCGTTCGGTGGGATCGTGCGGGCCGACGATGAGGCCGGGCCGGGCGATCAAGGCGCGGTCACCGAACCGTCGGTGGCGGGCGGCGTCGGCCAGGCCCCGCCGGCGACTGGTCCGCCAGGACGAGCAGGTCCATCAGCGGGCCTTGAGGCGGACACCGGGCAGCGGCGGCGCGGCCAGCGGATCACCGGGGTAGCCGCGGACCTCGCCCAAGACGCCGGCGGCCCAGTCCGCGCGGGCCTGCGCGATCTCCTGGCCGGTGCGCGCGACGAAGTTCCACCACATCAGCAGGCGCTCGCCGAACGGGACGCCGCCGAGCACGAAGAACCTGGCCAGCCTGCGGCCGCCGGCCGGGGACAACTGGATCTGGGACCGGCCGGCCGGGAGGTACGCGAGCAGCCCGGGCGTGACCAGCGCGCCCGCTACCAGCGCCGAGCCGTCGACCGCGACCACCCCGTACTCGAAGTCCTCCCGCACCGGCAGCGCGAAATCATCCCCGCCGGGCACCGCGACCTCGAACCCGGCCAGCGGGCTGAACACCTCGGCCGGGGAGCGCTTCCCCCGGTATTCCCCGATCACCACGGTCACGCTGGCCGCGGCCTCGCGCACCACCGGGAGGTCGGCGTGGTGCGCGAACGACGGTTCGGCGTGCCGCGCCGAATCCGGCAGCGCGATCCACAGCTGCAGGCCGTGCAGCAGGGGCGGCCGTCCGGACGCTGATTCCTCCGAGTGCGCGATGCCCCGGCCCGCCGTCATCAGGTTCAGCTCGCCCGGCCTGACCAGCTGCCGGGTACCCAGGCTGTCCCGGTGCAGCACCAGGCCCTGGAACAGCCAGCTGACGGTCTGCAGGCCGATGTGCGGATGCGGGGGAACCTGCATGCCGGGGCCCCCGTTGACTTCCTCGGGCCCGTAATGGTCCAGGAAACACCAGGCGCCCACGGTGCGCAGGGTCCGCTGCGGAAGCAGCCGGCGCACTTCGGTGCCATCGCCGATGGCGGTCTTGCGGGCCTCCACCACGTCGACCGCGCGCATCACGCCCGGCCCCACCCGGGCCGGATCCAGATTGCTCACGAGTCCATGCTGTCACTGACTGGCCCCAGCCGGGGCTGGCTAGCGGGGGATACGGGACATTAGTAGAATCCCAGGCGTTTGGTGGTAGTGCTGGGCCGCCGCCGCCCTGGACCTGCCGCAGACGCGACGGCGGCAGGCGAGCAGCTAGGGAGACGCAGTGAGCGAGCTTATGGCAGGCGCCCATCAAACCGACACGCACCAGAAGGCCCTGCGCATCAACCTCGATCCGCGCTGGTACGGCACGATCGCCGAGATCGGGGCGGGCCAGGAGGTCGTTCGCTGGTTCTTCCGGGTCGGAGGCGCGGCGGGCACCGTCGCCAAGTCGATTTCGGCTTACGACATGGCGGTCAGCGACGCCGTCTACGGCAAGGCGGACCGGTACGTCTCGGTCGGGCGGCTGCAGGGCATGCTCGACAAGGAGTTCCAGCTCAACGTCGACCGGCTCGGCGATGAGCGCGGCGATTCCACCTCGTTCTTCGCGTTCGCCGACACGGTGGTGGCGCGCAGCTACCGGGGCGGCAACGAGTGCCACGGCTGGATGGGCGTGAAGTTCCAGGCGCAGGCGCACGACGAGCCCAGCCAGATCGTGATGCATGTCCGGATGCTCGATGTCGAGGCCTGGCTGCAGCAGGAGGCGCTCGGCATCGTCGGGGTGAACCTGCTCTACGGCGCGTTCTTCGAGCACCACGAGCCGGAACGGCTGATCGAGAGCCTGCTGGACCGGCTGACCGTCGGCCGGATCGAGATCGACATGATCCAGTTCCGCGGTATCGAGTTCCGCGGCGTGGACAACCGGCTGATGGCGCTCAAGCTCGTCCAGCTGGGGCTGAGCGGGGTGGCCATGTTCGGTCCGGACCGCGAGGTGCTGCAGCCCAGCGAGGTGCTGCGCAAGAAGGCGGTCCTGGTGGAGCGGGGCAGCTTCCGGCCGCCGACGCACGTGAACCTGGACATGCTCGAGACGGCCAAGGCCAAGTTCGCCGAGGACCCGGCGGTGGCGGGCAAGCCGATCCTGGCGCTCACCGAGATCACCATGCGCAACCTGCTCGCGGGCGGGGCGGCGGAAGTCGACCGGCGGGATTTCCTGGCCCGGGCCGAACTGCTCGCCGCCTGCGGCGAGACGGTGCTGATCACCGACTACTTCGACTACTACCGGCTGTCCGCCTACATCGGCGAGCGCACGACGGAGCGGATCGGCATCGTGATGGGGGTGCCGAGCCTGATCGACCTGTTCGACGAGAAGAATCACGCGCAGCTGCCCGGCGGCATCCTGGAAAGCTTCGGGCGGCTGTTCAAGAACGGCCTGAAGCTCTACGTCTACCCGCTGCAACCGGGACCGGATGACGAGCTGAAGACCGTGGACGACATCAAGGTCCAGCCCGAGATCCAGCCGCTCTATGACTACCTGGCCGGGCGGGGCAGCTTCGTCAACCTCGACAACTACTGCCCTGAGTACCTGCCCATCTTCAGCCGGGACGTGCTGCGCAGGATCGCGGCGAACGACGACTCCTGGGAGACCATGGTCCCCGAGGCCGTGGCCGCGCTCATCAAGCGCCGGTCGTTCTTCGGCTACGTCAAGCCGGGGCGGCAGTACCCCGACGATTAACCGGCCCGCGGCCGCCCGGAGCTCCGCGGGCCGGTAATCCCGCTGGGTCCTGGCGTACTCGGCGAAGGCGTCGAGCGCGTGCGGGTTCGCCATCGCGTTGCGGTCGGCGGCTTCGTCCGGCGGCGCGCCCAGCAGGATCCGGCGCACCGGGACCTCCATCTTCTTGCCGGTCAGGGTCACCGGGATGGCCTCCACCGCGATGATCCGGTCGGGCACGTGCCGCGCGGTGTACTGGGCGCGGAGCCGTTCGGTGATCGTGCGCTCCAGCGCGTCGTCCAGGACGGCCCCGGCGGCCAGCGTGACGAACAACGGCATGAAGAACCCGCCGTCGGGCAGGTCAAGGTTGACGATGAGCGCGTCCGCGATCTCCCCGATACTCCGCAGGGCCGCGTAGATCTCCGCGGTGCCGATCCGGATGCCGTGCCGGTTCAGGGTCGCATCGCTGCGGCCGAGGACGAAGCAGCCGCCGCGCTCGTTGACCTTGAAGAAGTCGCCCTGCCGCCAGACGCCGGGGAAGTCGGCGAAATACGTCCGCCGGTAGCGCTCGCCGCCAGCGTCGTTCCATAGAAAAACCGGCATGGACGGCATCGGCTGGGTGATCACCATCTCGCCGATCTCGCCGGTGACGGGCTCGCCGCGCTGGTCGAACGCGTAGGCGGACACGCCCAGGTGGCGGGCCTGGATTTCGCCGGCGTACACCGGCAACGTGGGCAGGCCGCCGGCGAAGCCGCTGCAGATGTCCGTGCCGCCGCTGCCGGTGCACAGCCACAGCTCGCGCTTGACGTTCCGGTAGAACCAGGCCCCGCACTCCGCCGACACCGGGGAACCGGCCAGCATGACGGCGGTCAGCGCGGACAGGTCGTAGCTGTCCCCGGGCACCAGGCCCGCCTTGTCCATCAGGTCGGCATACGCCGGGCTCGCGCCAAAGAACGTCACGCCCGCGTCCTGCGCCAGCTGCCACAGCACGTCCGGCCGCGGGTACCCGGGATGCCCGTCGTACAGCAGCGGGCGCACGCCCAGCAGCAGCGAGCTGACCAGGAAGTTCCACATCATCCAGCCGCTGGTGGTGTAGAAGAACATCCGCATCCCCGCGCGCAGGTCCATGTGGAAGGTCTGCAGCTTCAGCTGTTCGATGAGGATGCCGCCGTGACTGTGCGCGAGCGCCTTGGGCAGCCCGGTGGTGCCGGAGGAAAACAAGATCCACAGCGGATGACCAAACGGCACCTGCTCGAACCGGAACCCGGCGGCCGGCACCGGCGGGTGTGCCATGACCTGCGCCCAGGAGACCGGCTCAGGGCGGCCGGGAACCGTACCGGCCGGCCGGCTGGCCCGGCACCTGGATCACGTGCGCCAGGCTGGGCAGGCTCGCGATGATCTGCCCGACGTCGTCGCGGCGGTCGAAGTCCTGGCCGCCGTAGCGGTAGCTGTCCACGCAGAACAGGACCTTGGGCGCCAGCTGCCCGAACCTGTCGCTGACCCCGCGCCAGCCGAAGTCGGGGAGCAGCCGGCCCAGATCGCGCCGATGCTGGTCGTGGCCAGCATCGCGATGACCGTCTGCGGGATGTTGGGCAGGCAGGAGGCGACCCGGTCACCGGGCCGGACATCCATGGCCCGCAGCCGGGTCGCCAGCACGCGCACCTGGTTCGCGAAGGCGGGCCAGGGCAGGCCGGTGAGCGGCGTGGTTTCCGACTGGAAGTACAGGGCGTCCTGCCCGGGGCGCTCGTGCCGCAGCACGTGCTGGGCGTAGTTCAGCCGGGCGCCGGGAAACCAGTCAGCCCCCGGCATGTCCCTGGCGCCGAGAACCGCCGTCGGCTGGGCCGAGGCCTCAATACCGCAGTAGTCCCAGACCGCCTGCCAGAAGCCATCGAGGTCGGTCACCGACCAGCGCCAGAGCGCGTCATAGTCGCCGAACGTGCGTCCGCGCTCGGTGGCGAGCCAGTGGCGGAACGCCGTGACGTTAGCCCGGGCGATCCGGTCAGGCTGCGGCGTCCACAGCAGATCGCCCTCGCGGACGACAGGGTACGGCTTCACGCCGCCGACGCTGCCACAGCCAGGCCGCCACCGGCAAGATGCTGTCCGGGGTTACCGTGGGACCTGCGAAAGATGGTGTCCCTCATGACGACCGGTCTGCGAACGCCCCGGTGTTCTAGTGGGAGTATTCGGTGGGGTGGTGGTGTAGGTCCGGCCACCCGGGGTGTGCCAGGTCAGGACGCCTGGTGCGGGTTGCTCGAGCCGCCAGCCCTGGGCCTGCTTGCACCGGTGATGATGCCGGCATAGCGGCGAATCGATACAAATGTCCTCCTATTATGGCTTGTCCGTTTCAGCATCGATTTCCTCGGCTTGGCGCGGGTACTCCCGGGTAGCGCTGAGCTGGCCGGTTTTTTCGTACAGGCGGGCGAGGTGGCTGAGGGTGGTGGTCTGGCCGTGCCGGTCGCCGAGGCCGCGCTGAAGGGTGAGGGCTTGCTGGTAGCTGTCGATGGCCTGGGTGTATTGCCTGGTGGCTTCGTGGATTATGGCGAGGTTGCTCAGGGTACGGCTTTGACCCCACCGGTCGTCGATGTCGCGCTGGATCGCCAGTGCCTGGTGGCAGTGATCGATGGCGTCGTGCCAGCGGTGGAGATGCTTGTAGATGCTCGCGAGGTTGTTCATGGTCCAGGCCTCGCTGTGCTGGTCGCCGATCTGGCGGTGCAGGGGCAGCGCTTCCTGGCAGGCGGCGAGGCCCTCCTCAAACCGGCCGAGATTCTGGCTGGCCTCGCCGATGTTGGTCAGGCTGACGCCCAGCCCCCAGCTGTCGCCGGCGTCGCGCTCGGCTGCGGCGGCTTGCCGGTAGCAGGTCAGGGCCCGGGTGAAATGCCGCTGGTCTTCATAGCACAGGCCGAGATTCCCCAGTGTCCAGCCCTCGCCTTGCCGGTCACCGATCTCCCGGCGGATCGCCAGCGCCCGCCGGTGGTGGCCGATGGCCTCATCGGGGCGCCCGGAATCCCTGACGGCATCGCCGAGGCTGTGCAGGCTCCAGGCCTCGCCGTGACGGTCGCCGATGCGCCGCGCGCTGGCCAGGCCGATGGTGCTGATGGTGATCCAGTCGGCCAGGTGCCTGCGCCGGTAGAAGAAGTCCCAGCTCACGGCTGGCAGCTGCCAGGCGATGTCGTGGTGCTGGCTATCGGCTGCCTGACGGGTTGCCGCCACGATGTTGGCCCGCTCGGCTTCGAACCACACGAGTGCCTGGCTCTGGCCAGGGAAGTGCAGTGGCGTGACACCTGGCGGCAGGGCGACGAGCGGGAAGGGCTTGCGGGGGGCGAGGATGCGGCTGCCCGCGGCTGCGGTGTACAGATACCAGGCGAGGACTCGCTGGACAGCGTCAGCGCGCTGGCGGGCAGGCTCATGGCTGGCGCGTTCGGCGGCGTACAGGCGCAGCAGGTCATGGGTGCAGTAGCGGTCGTTGCCAGTTTCTTCCAGGAGGTGAGCGTCCGCGAGGGCCTGCAGGAGCCGCTGGGCGCCGGCGGTGCCGGTGCCGGTGAGTGCGGCGGCGCAAGGCGCGCTGATATCGGATCCCGCGTGCAAGCTAAGGAGCCGGAAGAAGTGGCCGGCCCGCGGGGGGATAACACGGTAGGACCAGGAGAACACGCCCCGCACCGAGGTGAGCTCATCGTCGCTGGCCATATCGAGGCGCGCGGCCGCGGGGGCGAGCTCACCGGCCAGCTCATGGAGCCTGAGATGGGGACGGGCGGCGATCCGCGCGGCGGCGATGCGCAGCGCGAGCGGCAGGTAGCCGCACAGGCGGCAGACGTCGGCGGCGGCGTCCGGCTCAGCGTCGACTCTGCTGATACCCGCAATCCGGGCCAGCAGGGCCACGGCCTCCTCCCGGCTGAGCATCCCGAGGGTGATCTGGTGCGCGCCGTCGATGGAAACCAGGCCGCCCAGCCGATTACGGCTGGTGAGCAGAGTCAGGCAGGACTCGCTGCCGGGCAGCAGCGGACGTACCTGTCGCGCGGTTGCGGCGTTGTCCAGGACGATGAGCATGCGCTTGCCTGAGGTCAGGGTCCGGTACATTCCCGCCTGGTCTTCGGCGTCGGGAGGAATCAGCTGCGGTTCGGCTCCCAGGCCGCGGAGCAGGTGTCCGAGCGCGTCGTGCGTCGGCAGCGGAGCCTGGCGGGGGTCGAAGCCGCGCAGGTTGAGGTAGAGCTGGCCGTCGGGGAACCGGCTCGCGGCCTCGTGGGAGAAGCGGAGCGCCAGCGCGGTCTTGCCGACTCCGGCGGCCCCGTCGATCATTACGATCGCGCCGCCGGGCCCGGCTGCCCGGGCGGCGAGGATGGCTCGCAGCCGCGCGAGCTGCGCCTGGCGGCCAGTGAAGCCGCGTACATCGTGGGGAAGTTAGAGGGGACCGGCCGGGGGGGCGGTCGGCTAATCACGGCCGACGCGGCCACAGCCGGGCCATTGCGCAGGATCTGCTGGTAGAGATCCTGCAGGCTGGCGCCAGGGTCGACGCCGAGCTCATCGGCCAGCCGCCACCGCAGCCGGTGATAGTGGTCAAGCGCCGCGGCAGGCTGGCCGTGCCTGCAGGCGGCGAGCATGAGCTGGCCGGTCAGCCGCTCATCCAGCGGGCGTTCGGATGCCCAGATGCCGAGTTCACCTAGCAGCCTGGCGTGACGGCCCTGCCGGAGCCCGACCTCCACCGCATCGAGCCTGGCATTCCACATCTCGTCGTCAACTGTCTCGCCGAGCCTGCGCAGCCACGGGCTCGGAAGTCCGCAGAACGCGGGCCCCCGCCACAGCGCAAGCGCCTGGCATAGTAACCCGGCGGCCTCCTCGTCCACCCGGCAGCTCGTCCAGCGGCCACCAAGCGCCGGAACAGATGCAGATCGACCACGTCCGGATCGACCTCGGCGATGTACCCCCCGGACACATGCCGCACCGGGATGCCGCCAGCCCCGGCGGCCGCCAGCGCCCGTCTGAGCCGGGTGACATCCCCAGATACGACATTCAGGACGCTGCGCGGCGGGTCACCTCCCCACACACGGTCGACGAGCTTATCCACCGGAACACGCGGGCAGCGTCGGCGAGCAGGACCGCCAGAACCGACTTCTGCTTAGCATGTCCCAGCTCTGCGCGCCGGTCCGCGATCCACGCCTCCACCGGGCCGAGCACTCCGAACCGCACCGGGGTCCCGCCCTGCATCATCCCGTCGCTCACGCCCCAGCGCCCCTCTCCAGCTAAACAAGTCTCTCACAAAGCCGCCAATGGGACCGTCTCCAACATTTTCTCAACATCCCCCCAACCCGGCCACGCCAACATCGAGGAATCCGGCAATCTCGACCTCTACCAGGTTTTGCAGGCGAATGATTCATCATGATCTTCGGGGTGCGGACAGCGGGAGCCGCTAACCCCGCCGCTCCCAGTCAATGAAACAGGGCCAGCGGAATGTAGGAAGGCACCGGGCAGCTGCGGCAGCGGGGCACCTGCGGTGAATTCCTGCATGGCGCTCGGGGCATCAGAAAGGAGGAGCGCCGAGCCAGTATGACGTGAGCACGTCATCCCAGGGTCGAAGTCCGCGTCCGGCCCATCGGCAAATGGATCCCGCACATCATCGAATGTCCACAACCAGTAGGAGTTCTCATGCATCATACCCGCCGCATCATCGCGGCCTTCTCCACTGCGCTCATCCTTGGATGCGGCGCTTTAATCGCGTCTTCCTCGGCCGCCTTCGCGGCTACCTGCAGCGGCTGGTCCTGCCACGGGCACGACCCGACTGTGTATGGCTGCTCAGCGTCCTCCACGGTGTCGGCCGCAGCGAAAGTCAATGGTACCCAGGTCGCCACCCTGCAGAACCGCTACGCCAGGCAACTGCAAGGCCAACTGGGGCCGGGCACAGCTCACCTCGGCCGGTCTCAGCGCCCACGACTCCATCATCGTTGATATTTCCACGACAGACAGCCGTGGTGATTTTGAGTACATGTGCTATCCGGTATACGGGCCGGACAACAATGCTGGGCTACTACAGGAAAGCTGCTCGGGCACCAGTTACGGCGGGAATCTGTGGATTTTTTCCGACATGACTGACGGGACGAATACCACCACCGCCGACGTATATGTCTATAACAGCAGCGGCACCGAGATAGCCTCTGCCTCCGCTTCGCAGTAACCCGGGCCGCCATGATGCTGGCCTGCACTGGACGGGCAGGCCAGCTTCATAGTCTGCGCACCAGGCACCGCTCCACTCGATCATCATGAGGCGTCCGCGGTCCAGGAGCGTGCCAACTCGGCGAGGCCCAGGCTGTATCGACGCCCATGCTCCTCGCGCCTGGTGAGCGGGTAGCGGATCTTCACCGGGCTGTCGTCGGGAAACCGGCCGCCGTTGTCCTGGTCCATGAGCCTGGCTCCTTCTAACCCTGGCTTTTCACGGGGGTTTGGCGGCTGAGCGGCGCGCCTGAATGGAAAAGTGCTCCTGACCTGGGACGATAAGGGTTATCGAGGCCTCTATCAGTCCAGTTCGAGGAGCACTTTCTACATGCACGCTACAGGATGGTCGCGTGGTCTTGAGGTCACCGGCGGCGGCTCGGGCGTCGTGGGTAACGGCCGTAGCCACGGTGCTCGCGCCGCCAGCCAGGATCCCAGTACTTGTCGCGGACCTCGCGCAGATGAGCCACCGCCGCGCCCAGGTCTTCCTGGAGATGCAGCCGCTCATCGGCGGGCTCCGGGATCAGCCGTTCCAGCGACCCGAAGTCTCTGGCTTCAGCGCCGTGGGCGGCCGCTCGTGGGGACCGTCATCGGCAGACCAGATGCGCACCGAGCCGCGGATGTAGTGATTCCAGGCCAGGTCCAGGTACGACCGCCAGAAGTACATGAAGCCGCCCCGGCTGAGTCGCAACTCGTTCGCCAGCCAGTCAGTGCCTTCGGGGTGGACCCCCACGGGACTTCCTTCGCGGACAGGTTGATCGCGACCGCGACCTGAAGGGCATCCAGCGGGTCAGTTCCGTCCACCACCTCGCCGAAGGCATACACGGCCTTCAGGAGCCGCTCCATCCGGGACCAGAACATCTTCACCCGCTCACACGTCTCGGCGAGGATCCTCAGCTCCTCGACGGCGCGCTTGTACCTCATGACTGCACATCATGCATCAGCTTGCTCGCGCCAGACTGCCTGCCCCGGTACGGCGGTCCGGTCTTCCCTGACCGTCGGAAGCTCGCGGACGCCAGTGGCCCGTTCCGCGGTCTTGCTGGCCGGCCCCTACAGCTTCCTGCCGACGCCGCAGTAGGCCTGCAGCCCGCGGTCGCCGGAGGCACCAAACCATTGAGCCAGTGGCACCACGCCGGGGCCGATCATCTCTAGCCCGTCGAAGAAACGACTGACCCCTGCACGGTCCCGCGGCGTGATCTGCGCCGAAACGCGATCGTTGTAAGCGTCGGCACCCGCTGCCATGAAGTCCGCCGCGATGTCGCTGGCGGCGTGACCCATGACGAGATAGCTGCCCGGCGGCAGAGGTTCCATCAGCCTCCGCACGACATCGTAGGGACGTTCGGCATCCGGGACGAAGTGCATGACAAAGAGAAGGATCACCGCTACCGGCGCGGTGAAGTCAAGTGTCTGCCGGGCCGCTGACAGGATCGCGTCCGGGTCCCGCGCGTCCGCCTGAATATAGTCAGTCTTCCCCTCGGGGGTGCTGGTCAGCAGCGCCTTGGCGTGCGTGAGGACCACCGGATCGTAGTCCGCGTACACGATCCGCGCTCCGGGCGCGGCACGCTGCGCCACGTCGTGGGTGTTGTCCGCTGTGGGCAGCCCGGTGCCGATGTCCAGGAACTGCCGGATACCGTGCTCCGCCGCCAGATCATGCACCACGTCGATCAGGAACCGCCGCGACATCTGCGCGATCGCCCGCAGCGTCGGCATGGCTTCCAGGATCTGTTCTCCCGCCTGCCCGGTCAGCGGCGAAGTTGTCCTTACCGCCGACCCAGTAGTTCCACACCCGCGCCGGGGTCGGCACTTTCACGTCGAAACCCGGCATCTCGCGCTCCTCACCATCCTGCGGCACGGCGACCCTTTTCCTCTCGGCACCACGAAACAGGGTAGTGCAAACCAGGCAATCGCTGGCGTATCTACAACGAGGAGCGCAGCCCAGGCAGGAATTCGCGCTTACATCATTTCGCCCGTGAGCGGGAGCAGGACGCATTTGGCGAGATCCACGGCAGGCCGGTCACCCTGTCCCCATAACGCGCTCGGGGATGACGACGGCGCTGACCACCGCCAACGCCGGCGCCGCGACGGGACGCGTTACCGGCAGCGCCGCCGGCAACCCGTTCTGCCAGAACCTTAGGGTCGAGTACCAGGCATCTGCCGGTGCTCAAGGGTTCTGCTTCGGGACACCGGGCAACGAGGCTACGACGCTGCGCCCAGCCGCGACCAATGGCTTGCATGGTGGATTATGGTTGCATTGGCATATATTTTTGCTGGCCTGGGAAGGCCGGTCCTGAACACGGCGGCAGCAGGCGCCATCGTTGATGAGGAAGGGGCATCAGCCAGCACCGTTGCGGCGACCCACTGAACCAGAGGCGCCTTTTCTTCCGTGAGACCCTTTTCCCCCGCGAGCGCAGGCTGCCGGACGGGCAGATAAGCGGGCATATCGGGCGGCTACTCCATTCAGTGCCCGGATCCTCGAGTCCGCGCAGCTGGGCCCGCGGATCCCACCCCGCAGGCCGCAGTCTCCGGCTCCACCATTTCATCCCGCCCGCGATCCACTCGCGGCGCCACTGCTCATAGCTGATGCCGCGGTCGTCGTCGGTAACCCGAACTCAAAGCCGCACGAGGGACAGATCTCGTACGATGCCCCCCGCCTCTTCGGTACGCGGCGGCTCGAACAGTCCGAGATACCCGCACACCGGGCACCGGTAAGGCGGCCCTGCCTCCCTGGTCACGTCACTCCTGGGATCTCCGCCGGGATCGCAGAGGGCGTCGCGGACTACGTGTCGCAATCCTTCCCCGTTCACCTCGAACAACTGAGGTTTGTCCGGCGTGACGCCGAATACCGTCATGACGACGCATGCGGTACCCGGCCTGACGAGGATGGACACTTGGACCCGACGCGTACCAGCGGGGCGGCTCGCCGAGTGCCGGGCTTGCCGAGGGTGCCTGGCGGTCCGGATCGGCCAGCCTGGCCACGGTCTCGACCGCTTGCCGGCCGTCCGCAGGGTGAAGTAGTAAAGGCCGCGCCGGTCGATGCGCTCCTCCAGGAAGCCGCCGGAACGTTCGTCCCGAAACCCGTGCATCGCCGCCAGGAGCCTGGATAAGGCCACGGGCGACCAGGCTGCGCAGGGCGGTACGGAGGACCGCGGCGCGGACGTCCGCGGTAAGAGAACGCAGCAGTCCGGGAGGTTCGGCAGGGCGGAACGGGGTGTCCTCGTCGGCGTTGACGCTCGCCATCTCTTCCTCAGTGAGGCGGGCGAGCTCCACGCTGCCGACCGCCAGCAGCTGATCAACCATGCGGTCGTCTCCATAGGGCTGCCTTCTTTCCGAAGATTGAATTCCAGGCGTGGGAGACGCCGCTGGCCAGGCCGCTGGCTACATCGCTTGCCACGTGCACGATCTCATGCCCAGTCCAGGACAGCGCGTGGTCGATCGCCCCTCGATTCTGGTAAATCAGGTCGCCGACGAAGTACAAGGCCGTGGCCGCCATTACCACCTCGCCGGCCACCGGGACCCAGTCCAGGACCGCGTTAGCCGCGAGCAATCCGGCGATCGGACCTGCCGTGAGCACTATCGCGCCCGGGTTGGCGGCTGCCGCGAACTGCTCGGTGGTCGCGCCGCCGAGAGCGTCCGGGGAGGGGTCGGCGATCGTGAACACGTCGCCCTTCCAGGCGCTGGCGGGCGGGAATCCGATGTAGGCGGCTGAGCCCATCAGCTCGCAGCGGGCATGAGGCGAGACCGGCGGCGCTCTAGCGAGCCGCTGGGGCTTCTTATGGCTTTGGCCACCCAGCGCTCCGCTGCCCCGGGATTCATCTCCCTGCCAGCTCGTCGACGCCGCCATCGGTCACCAGCAGGCGGTTCATGACCGCATCGTCGGCCCTGGTACGCCAGGACATCATCGTGGACGGCCGCACCGGCAAGGCGCCGGGTGCGGCAAGTGCGCCGGCCGCGGCCCGGTCGGCCGGGGAAACAGAACATGAAACGCTCCAGCATGGCCGACGGCTACGGCATCTGGGCCGCGTCAGCATGGACCACGCACCACTGGGACGAACGACCCGCTCGGCGATCGCGAGAGCCCGCCTATTCGCGCGAGCGCTAAGTCGCTTCTCCGGCGGACGTTCTTGGTTCGGGCCCGGGGGTAAAGGTGACGGGCAGGTTTCTCAGGCTGTGGAGCTGGAATGAATGGCGCCACACCGGGCCACCCGGTCCGAGGGCGAGGTTGGAGAACCTGGTGAGCAGCGCGGTGAAGGCTGATTCCGCCTCTATCCGGGCTAGCGGAGCGCCCAGGCAGTAGTGGACGCCGTGCCCGAACCCCACGTGGCCGAGGGCATCACGGCTGACGTCCAGCGCTGCGGGGACGGTGAACCGGAGCGGGTCGTGATTGGCCGCCGCCAGGAACAGCGCCAATGTCTCACCTGCTGGTATCACGGTGTCCGCGACACAGACGTCAGCGGTGGTGAACCGCAGCATGGGCGCTATCTTGAATGGGCCGTCGTAGCGGAGGAGCTCCTCGATCGCCGCACCGATCCTGGCCGGGTCGGCTCGCAGCGCGGCGAGCTGGGACGGATGGTGGAGCAAGGCGAGCATGCCGTTGCCGATCAGGCTCGCCGTGGTCTCGTACCCGGCGATCATCAGCAAGAATGCCATGGACAGCAGTTCGTCGCGGGACAGGCGCTCGCCTTCGCTGCGGATCGTGATCAGCTCATCGAGCAGGCTGCCCTCCTGGGGCCCGCCCGCTGGGTGCCTGCTCTTGGCGTCGATGAGCTTGGCGAGGTAGTCCTGCATGTGGTCTCGCGCCTGCTCGCGGCGGCTTACGTCACCATCGCTCAGGCCGGCATAGAGATTGGACCAGTAGAGGAATTCCTGGCGCCCGTCTTCGGGGACCCCGAGCAACTCGCTGATGACGGTGACCGGGAGCGGCAACGCGAAGTCACGCATCAGATCCGCCTGGCCGAGGGGCAGGATCTTGGCCACCAGGTGGCCGGTGATCTGCTGGACGCGTGGCCGCAGCGCCTCGACCCGCCGCGCGGTGAACGCCTTGGTCACCAGCTTGCGCAGGCGCGTGTGTTCCGGGGGGTCCAGCCGGAGCATGTGACGGGCAATCGCTTGCCTGCTGTCCCCGTGGACCCAGGGACCGGCCGCGCGGCGGCCCCGGCGTTGCGTACGTCGTTGCTGACTGATGGGTCGGCGAGCAGCCGCCGGACATCCTCATAGCGGGTCACCAGCCAGACCGGCACCCCTTCCAGGATCGTCTGTGACACCGGCGCCGCGACTCGCCGGTCGGCGAAGAACGGGTGCGGGTCTTGGCTGTATGAGGGGCGCCAAGTCACCATGTCCGTCTCAGTGGAAGTCATGGTTCTCCTGCCTTCCTTCTGTGATCGGGCTGGGTTGGTTTCATGGTCCCGTCCTCGATATCTCTGGTCCGCGCGCTCGCAGACGGCCCGGTCCCTATCACGCCGGCCGGTCTCCCGGCGGTGCGCTCCCATCCAGCGGAGCTTTCCCAGCAGGCCGGGGTCATGTGCTCTCGGCCTGGGCCGCGGAGCGGGCGTTGATCTCCCGCCCCGTCTCCGCCAGGCGCCGCAGCTTGCTCCACGCCACCGAGGCGGACAGATGCGGGTAACCCGCGTAGGTGCTCAGGCCGCAATCGGCGGACAGCCCGAGAGGACGCCAGGTGATGTGCTCTAGCCACCGTGTAATCCGCTGGTCCAGCAGTTCCGGGGGCTCGAGGACCGGGCTCTTGGTGTCGATGACGCCCGGTATCACGGCACGTTCCGGCGGCCACCGTCCCTGCGCCATCATCGCGAAGATTGGCTCGTGGTCCAGCTGATGCTGCGGGTTGGCGTTCTCCAGGCACAGCGCTGAGACGGGCAGGGACAGCAGCCGGTCCAGGATCTCGCCGGCGTGTACGTCGAACTCGTGGGTGCCGGGATGGTTGCCGTTGCACGCGTGGACCCGGATCCGCTCCGCGGGCAGGCCGTCCAGTGCCTCGGCAACCGCCGCCACACTCAGATCGACGTGCGCCAGGTACTGCTCGGGCGTGCGGTAACGGGGATTGTCATACCGCGAGCCCGGCAGCGCCACGTTACGGGCCAGGAAGAGGTCGGGGCAGTCCACCTGCAAAGTGAAACCGGCCTCCACGGTGGCGCGGTACTCATGCGCCAGCGCCCCGGCCACCGCCGCCATGAACGCCCTGTCATCCTGATAGTGAAGGTTCGCGATGTTCATGACCACTACGCCGGGACCGGGCACGGTCATGACCGCCGCGCCGGCGTGGCCGCAGGCATTCAGCGCGTCCCGGAAAAGCTCAACGTCGCGGTGGACAGCATCGGGATCGGCCACGGTGACCTCGCCCGTGCAGGCAGGATGGACCATCGGCACCCGGATCCGGGCGTAGAGGCTGCTGCCCAGGTCCAGGTGGGCGGCGAGGTCACGGGCCATCCACCCCGAGTCCGGCCCGGCGAAACCGGTGAAGCGGTCCTTGATGTAGTGAAAGAAGCCGGGCCGTCCCATCTCGCCGCTGGAGGGGACGTCGATGCCCAGCTTCTCCTGCCGTTCGACGGCCTCGAACACCGCGGCCCGCTCGATCTCGGCGAATTGCCGCTCATCCACGGGCTCGCCGCTTTCCCGGGCGGCGAGCAGGGCCAAGAGGGGCTCCGGGCGGGGCAAGCTGCCCATGGAGGTGGTGAATACCGATACGGACGGATCAGCTTGCGGTGTCATTAAGGCTTCCGCGCGACGACGCGGCCACCGGGGGCCGGGCTGAAAGTGGCAGGCGGGGATTCTTGGCTATGCGGCTGGAAGCTTCGGCGTGACGAGCGCGGCATCCGGCTCTGTGTCAAGAACGGATGCGGATCCTTACGGTAAGCCGACGGCCGGATCGTCAAGTCATTCGCGGCCGCGCTCATAGCCAGATCCCTATCAGAAAAGAACCTCATGGTCCACTTCGCGGCCCTGCCGTAGAGGGTAAAGGCGGTCCGGTGCGAGGACACCAAGCGGAAGGTCCGGGACCTGAACCCGGATTGGGACGCCGCCGAGCGGAGGGCACCGCGCGAGCGCGGCCGTGCTGAGCAGCGTGGCTATCAACTCGCGCGGTTGCGCAAGAACACCGGGCTCACCCCCACCTCCACCCCCCGCCCACCCCACCCCACCCCCCCGCACACACAACCACCACCCAAAACCGACCACCCCGCACACACACCCCCCTCACACACACCACACTCACCCCCCCCAACCCTCAACCACAACCCACCACCCACCAAAACCCACCCCCCCCACCTTGGGGATGTGACGTCGACGATCAGCGAGTCGCTTGAGTAAAAGCGCTGCGCGTCCGGGCCGGGGCCGGGCAGGAATCCTTTCACCGCGTCGTTCAGCCAATCTTCGGTGAGGCCCCGGTGTTCCGCTACCGCTGTCGCCGCTTGCCGGACTATGCCGGTGGGGATGAACCCCGCATCGAGATCGCGCGTTGCCCTCGTGGCGTCATAGGCCACGGCCAGGGCGGCACCTCCGACAAGGAAGAGCTCGGCTCTCGCCCCGCGTGCAGCCAGTTCCGCGGAAAGGTCGTCGAGAAGCGCGCGGATCTCCTCCCGCCCGAGGCCGGTGCTCATGCGCGGTCAAGTGCCCCGCTGGTGATGAAGACGCCGCGGCGGCGGAACGAGGACGGCGACTCGACCAGGGCGCGCGGGTGGAGGCCTCGCAGGTCGGTGACGAACCACCAGGGCCAGGCCTCCCGTCCGGGCAGCCGGGCCCAGGACGGAACCTCCCATCCGTCCCGGCGGGCCAGGTACTCGGCCATGGCCGCGAACGCGGCATCGACGCGGATGTCTCCGGTGCTCCGGGGGGCGCTTGCCCACATCCGCGCGGCGGCCGGGACTCCCGCGTGGTGCAGGACGCTCGTGTAGTCGTCCAGCATCTGGACGAAGACGTAGCGCCAGAGGCTGCTCAGCCGCTCGCCGTCGGCGAGCATGACGATGGCGCTGCCGGCGGCCCGGTCAACCGTCTCAAACGCCTGCATCTCCACACCAGCAATGGTATCGATCGCATGCGCCGCAGGGCGGCAGGCAACGCCGTACCGGCCCGCGGCTACCGCTGGCTACCGTGGGCGTGCGTCAGGGGCAAGCACGCAGGGAGCTGACGCCCGGCCACGCGGCATTCAGCCAGTTCGGGCTCGTGCGCTGGCAGACTATCGACATGCCCCAGACGTCCTGGCTCGACCTGTTCACTGTCGAGACCTGGCAAGAATTTCTCGACCATAGAGGCGATGTCACTGGCTTCCGCGAGAAGCGCTGGAAGACAGTTCAGAAGATCAAGCACGGGGATTATCTGCTGTGCTACCTGACCGGGCATCGCATTGGGTTGGCCTGCTGGAAGTAACCAGCGAGCCTGTCTACGACGAGGCCCCTATCTGGAAATCCGATGTTTTCCTAGCCGGGTAGGAGTCCGCGTCGTGCTAGCGCTCCCGCCAGAGCAGGGGGTTCCGGTCCTGGACATGCGCGACGAGCTCACCGTCTTTCAGGGCTGGATAACCCGAACCGGCGGCAGGGACCTGTGTCGTTATCGCTGGCACGATGGACTGTTTCCGCACTGGCAGCTATTGGCCCTGAGCTGCGAAAACAACGTCCATGCGCTAATACCCTGAGACTTTGCGGCGCGCTGGAGGGCCTGGCGAGCGATGGTGTGTGGCGTGCCTGCCGCTCCTGGCGTGCAGAACAGGGATAATTGTCTGCATGGAGACTAGTAGCTTGCCGTCGCGCTAGGATGCCTACGCGCGCCGCCTGCCGTCGTCTCTGGAAGACCTGGAAGGGCCTGCTGCAGGCGTGGTTGAGCTGCCGCTGCACGTGGCCTGGTCGGGACGCCGGGTGTACGACGTGGGCCGGGAGGATCAGCGCCTGGTCCTGTATGCGCTGCTCCTCGCGGAGGCGCCGCGGGAGGAACTTGAGCGGTTCGTGCACCGCGAGTCGCTGATCTCCCTATGGCCCCGGTTGCGGCGGCACCCTGACCTGGTTGCCCGGGATGTGATGCAACTCTCCGATATCGAGCGCACCGCACAGATGAGGGCACTCATCCGGCTGCTGGCTGCGCGAAGCGGCCAGCTCCTCGTGGCCAGCAGCGTGGGCAATCAGGCCGGGGTATCGCAGGCCACGGCGCTACGGTACATCGGCCTGCTTGAGGAGGTGTTCCCGATCAAGCGCGTTCCGGCTTGGTCCGCCACCACCACGACGTAGCACGACACCCCGATCCGGCAAAGTCAGCCGACCCGGAGGCGGTGAACCCGCGGACTCTCCGGCCGTGCAATACCCGCGGCTGCCGGCGTCGCTGAACATCGGGTTGGGCGGCACGACGGGTCCTGTCCCGCAAGAGCCACGCGGTTCGGGGATTCCCGCGGCGTGCTGAAAGGACTTTGGTCCTATCTTGCGGCAGCTGGCCGATCCGGGATGCTTGGCCGCTTCCCGAGATGGTCCCGCCATGTTATTTTCGCAGTGGTTGCTGTCCGTTGGGGGTGGTACCGGTCCGTAACTGCCGCCGCGCCGAGCCAGGGGTGCCGCCGTGCCGCGGCAGTGCCCGCGCCAGGGAGGGGTCTCATGCATGTGGATACGCGTGAAGTTGCGGTCCGGGAGCCTGGCGCGCGGCGCTGGCGCGCCGGGGTGATTGCTGCGGCCGGTGTGCTGGCCGCGGCGGCTGGCCTGGCTGGCCTGGCCGTTCCGGCGCGCGCAGCGGATACCACGATCGCAGGGGCGGCCATGGCTGCCCAGCAGCGGTTCGGGGTGCCGGCTCCGCTGCTGGAGGCTATCTGCTATCTGGAGGGCCACCTGTCCGGCCACGGCGGCGCGCCCAGCTCCGAGGGCGGATACGGGTGCATGGACCTGGCCCGTAACAGCCACCTCGACACCCTGGACCAGGCAGCGCAGCTGCTGGGCGTGCCGGTCACCGCGATCCGCGCCAGCCAGGCGCTGGATATCGCCGGCGCGGCCGCGGTGCTGCGCGCCGACGCCATCTCGCTGTCTAGCGGCCATCAGGTGCCAGCCACGCTCAGCGGCTGGTACGGCGCCATCGCCGACTACAGCGGCGCCCGGCACGATATCGCGGTCACGTACGCCGGCCAAATCTACCGGATCCTCCGCAACGGGCTCACCGCGACAGCGCCGACCGGCGAGGTCGTGCAGATCGCGCCCACCGCGGTCACACCGGACACGGCAACCGCCAGCAACGTCGCCACGACGGCGCCGGCCCTGCCGGCTAACTGCACCAGCAATCCCGGGACGGACTACGGGCCGGCCTACAACTGCATCGTGCCCGCCAGCTACGCCGGAGTCACCTACGACACCGCCAACCGCCCGAGCGACCTGCCGCTGCTCGCCATCACTGTGCACGACACCGAGGAGACGCTGGACAATACTATTGCCATCTTCTGGAACCAGAGCAAGGGCGTCAGCGTCCACTACGTGGTGGATACCGATGGCACGGTCTACCAGTGCCTGCACGAGAAGGACGTCGCCTTCCAGAACGGGAACTTCTGGTACAACCAGCGGACCATCGGCATCGAGGACGTCGGCGTCGACGCCACCGGCTACCAGTGGTACAACGCCACCGAGTACCTCGGCTCCGCGAAACTGGCCGCCTACCTGCTCACCAAGTACGGCATCCCGCTCGACCACGAGCACGTCATGTCCCACGGCACCACCCCGGCACCCAGCCTGGGCACCTCACCCAACCACGTCGATCCCGGCCCGTACTGGCTCTGGGACTACTACCTGGGCCTGATCAACCAGCAGGGCGTGCCGTTCAGCACCGGGAACACCCCCTCTGGCGTCATGGAGTTCAACCCCTCCTCCGGCCAGCAGCCAGACGGTTCGGGCGGCACCGAGACCACATCCAACTTCAACTTCTTCACCCTGTACACCCAGCCGTCGACGGCATCCGCGACCCTGCCGTCCAAAGGCAGCCCCGGCGACATCACCGACGAGAGCAACAACATCGAGACGATGATCAGCTACGACGTCCTCGCCCAGCAGCCAGATGCGGCCGGCACCGGCGACATCATGTACAAGATCTGGTATGGCGCGACCCTGTCGTCGTCCAGTTGGACAGCCACCGGCACCCAGGCATGGATCGCTGTACCGGCGGGAGCCGCCCAGCAGGGGTACGGCACCGTCGTCACGCTATCGGCCAAAGGCGGCAAGAGCCTCAGCGTGTACGGCCAGCCCGGCGGCACCTCCGGCAACGTCATCGGCTCCACCCCGAGCGGATCCGCGTACCTGTCCCCATGGAACGTCTCGGTTTCGGGCAAGACGTGGTATGCCATCAACTACAACCACCGGCAGGAATGGGTACCCGCCAGCGAAGTTACCTCCACCCGCACCACCTGAGCCCGCAGCAGGCCCGGGCACCGCTAGACTTGTTCGGGCTCTTCCTCTGACCTTTCCGCGCGCCGGAGGTCCGTAGCGAGTGACGCGCGTGGCGTGCCTGCTGCTCGCGGCATGCGGAACGGGGATAATTGTCCGCATGGAGACTGGTGGCCTGCCGCCGCGCTGGGGTACGTATGCGCGCCGCCTGCCGTCGTCTCTGGAAGACCTGAGAGGGCCTGCTACGGGTGAAGTCGAGCTGCCGCTGCCCTGGCCTGGTCAGGACGACGGGTATACACAGCGGGGGATCCTCGAGCGGTTCGTGCACCGCGAGTCGCTGGTCAGCATGTGGCCCCGGCTGCGGCGACTGCTGGGGCCGCACGCCCGGCGGGAGTGGGAGCGGCGGCTCATCACGCCGACTCCCCGGTGAGCCTGGACGGGCTGCCTCCCGCTCACCTGCGGGTGCTGCTAGATGGTCTGCCGGTGTCCGAGCGATACGGCTTGCTGCTGGCCGGAGGGTACGCGTTCAGAGCCCACGAGATCCTGCACCGGCCCTCCCAGGACCTGGACTTCGCGACCAGGGACGGCACTCGCACCACACCTGTGGTGCCGCCCGACGAAACGGTCACGGCGCAGACACCGCCGCCGGCGTGAACCGGATCACCCGGTCACCGGGCCGGCCCGTGCTCTACCCCGTTTGCAGGTGCCCCGTGCTGGTCCGGGCGGCTGGCCGATGCCGGCGGTGACCCCGGGCGCGCCGGGGCGGCCGCCGCCAGGTAGTTCCGGGCGGCGCGGCGCCTGCGCCGCGGGATGATCAGCGCGTTGTATGTCCCGGCCGGGGCGAAAAGGGCCGCCTCTAGCACGGCGTACCCACCGAGAAACGGATTGCTTCCCCAGCCGCCGGCCAGCGCCAAGACCCCGTAAACAGCGGCGAGGGCAGCCATTGCTAGCTGCATCCAGCCGAGTCGGCGGGCCACGCGCAGCCCGCGGAACCTGTCCGCCGCCAGCCGAGCCGCGAGTCCGTGGGCCGCGTCCTGCAGTTCCGGTCGCAAGGAGGAGGGCGCCTGTGCGGCCGGCCAGCCCGGTGACTGATCAAGGACGGTGACGGCGGCGTACCGCCCGAGCACCGCTTGCTGGACCGCAGACCGGTCGCGTGTGCCGAGGCCGTACTCGCTGAGCAGCCACTTGCTGACCTCGCCGTAGACCCGGTGCGGCTTCGCCGGGACGGATTTTCGCCACCGGGCGATCAGCCCCAGGGCCACGGGCAGGCCGATCCCCATGACCACGATAATGATCAGCACCGCCAGCACGACATGAGCCCTACCCGGCTGACGGCGACAAAATCTTCCTGTCCCTGACCCAGGGGATCAGCGGTCGTTCCCGGCCACGGCATCTCCAGACAGCGACCGCACCGCGAGTGAGCGGCGCAGGTCGGCGAGCTGATCGGCGGCCAGGCGGCCCAGCGACCCAGTCAGCTGGCCGGCCGCCAGGCACTGCTGGCCAGCCCGCAGAAAGCTGGCGTCCACGGCGTGATGGGGGAACCCGTGCTGGCACAGCACCCGGGCCAGGTCCGGGTCGCCGCGGCCGGCTACCCGGGCGAGCGCGGGGAAGTAGCGCGGCACGTAACCGGCCAGCAGCCTGGCCTGATCGGCGTGCCAGAAGCCCTGCGCGGTCGCGGCCAGCTGATAGCCGGACCCGGTGCCGGCCCGGTCGCCGAACATGGCCGTCCAGGCCGCCTGCTTGGCGGTCCCGTCGAGCCGCGCGGCCCGGCACCGCGCCGCGCTGAGCCGGCCGTCCGCGGTCCCGTCCGCATTGGCCTCTGCGTCCAGCCGGGCAGCCTCCAGGGCGCCGAGCACGGTCAGCCGCAGCAAGATCTGCCAGCGGAGCCGGGAATCCAGGTCCGGGCCGCCCGGCAGCTGGCCGGCCTCCAGCCAGGACCACAGGGCGGCGACGTCACCGGGACGGGAGGCGCTGTCGATCAGCGTCCGGGCCGCGATCAGCCGTAGCCCGGCGGGATCCTGGCCGGCCGTCCGGGCGAGCAGCCCCTGGCACAGGCCGATCAGGTCCGCTAGCGCGGGCTCGCGGCAGCCCGGCGTCAGGTAGCGGTCGGCGACCGTCCAGCGAGCGTAGGCCAGTACCTGCCCGGCGATCGAGGGGTCGGTCTCGGCGGCCAGGTGCCTGACCGCGAGCGCGAGATACTCCCGCGGCGGTAGTTCGGAGTCGCGGACCAGATCGCGGACGCAGTTCCAGGCCACCGCCCGGTTCAGCGGGTCGGCCAGGCGCCCGAGCGAGGCGGTCAGCGTGGCCAGGGACGCCGGGTCGAGCCGTATCTTGCAGTAACCGGCGTCACCGTCGTTTGGCAGGACCAGCGCGGGCTCGGGCCAGATGGCGGCCGAGGGCAGCGTGACCTCCTTCGCGCCGGCCGGCACCAGGACCGGGACGCTGGTGCGCAAGGCGAGCGCGCCGGTCCGGTCCGCGTCGTACACCCCAAGCCAGATGCGGTGCGGCCGGCCACCGAGGTGAGCGACCGACCAGCCGCGGCCGTCCGGTCCCGGGCGGCTGACCCTGAGCGTGTCCACGCCGGCCGAGCCCAGCCAGCGCCCGGCCCAATCCCGCACGTCCGTGCCGGACGCCCGGCTCAGGCAGTCAAGCAGGTCCGCCAGGTCGGCGCAGCCGAAGCGGTAGCGCGCGAGGAAGTCGTTGATGCCGGCCAGGAAGGCCGGCCGTCCCAGCCAGGTGACCAGCTGGCGCAGGGCCGAAGCGCCCTTGGCGTAGGAGATGTCGTCGTAGGCCGAGCGCGCCGCATCGGTGTCCGGCACCTGCCGCGGCTCGGGCGCCACCGGGTGAGTGGACGGCCGCTGGTCCGCGTCATAGCCGCGGGGCTTGCGGGCCAGGGCGAAGTCGGTCCACGTCGTACGGAACGCGGTGGCCTCGGACAGGACCTGGAAGCCCATGTACTCGGCAAACGACTCGCTCAGCCACACGTCGTTCCACCAGCGCATGGTGACCAGGTCGCCGAACCACATATGCGCCATCTCGTGCGCGATCACCACGCCGCGCATCTGCCGCTCGGCCCGGGTCACCGCGGCCGGGAAGAGGAACTCGTCCCGGAAGGTGACACAGCCGGGGTTCTCCATCGCCCCGGCTTCGAGTTCGGGGACAAACGCCTGGTCATAAGAGTCATACGGGTAGGGTTCGGCGAAAATCTCGGTGTACCGGTCGAAACAGGCCCAGGTGATGGCGAAGATCTCCTCGGCATCGCGGCGCAGGTGCCCGGCCAGCGACTTCCTGGCGTGCAGGCCGAACGGGATGCCGCGGTGCTCGGCGTACATGCTGTAGAACGGCCCGGCCAGGACCGTGGACAGGTAGGTGGACATGGGCGGGGTGGCGGGCAGCTCCCACCAGCCCGGCCGGACCGGCCGCGCCCGGCCGTTGCCGACGACGGTCCAGTGCGCGGGTGCCCTGACCGTCGTGGCGATGCCCGCCTTCAGATCTGGCTGGTCGAAGGCCGCGAACACCCGCTGCGCGTCGTCCAGTCCGCCGTGCACGGCGAGGTAGGTCTCGCCGTCGGCGTCATCGGTGAAGCGGTGCAGGCCCGCCCCGGTCCGGGAGTACGGCATGTCCGCCTCGACCCGCAGCTCGTTGGCGGCCTGCAGCCCAGGCAGCGGCAGCCGGTTCCCGTCCAGGGTCAGCGGATCAAGGTCCTGGCCGTTGAGCACCACCCGGCGCAGCCGGGCCGACTTGATCTCGGCGAAGGTGCTCGCACCAGGCGTCCGGCAGCCGAACCTGACCACGGTGGCCGACCCGAATACCTCCTCGCCGCCGGTGACATCGAGGTCGACGTGGTACCCGGATACGTCAATGATCCGGGCGCGCTGCTGGGCCTCGGCGTACGTCAGAGCGGTCACGGGGTACTCCGGGCCTCGGGGCAGTACACCACATTAGCCGTAGCCGGAAACGCGTGTTGCGGTTGCGTTACGAAACGATGCCAACTTTGTTCCGGGCTTGCCCGCCATCCAGGACCAGTTTTGAATGAGTGTTCATACCGGAACATGCCGCTCCCTATGGCGAGGTAAAGCCGTTATGAATACCGGTTCAGTACTCGAAGTCGAGAGCGTGACGGTCCGTTTTGGCGGCCTGACGGCGCTCGATGCCGTGTCCCTCGCCGTCCCGCCTCGTCACGTCATGGGGGTCATCGGGCCGAACGGCGCTGGTAAGACCACGCTGCTCAATGTCCTGTGCGGCTTCACCCAGCCAGACGCCGGCCAGGTCATGTTTGGCGGCCGCCAGCACAACGTCAAGCCGCACCGGCTCGCCACCCTCGGCGTGGCCCGGACCCTGCAGGGCGTCGGCTTGTACGCCGGGCTTTCCGCGCTGGAGAACGTCATGGTCGGCGCGACCTGCCGGGCCAAGGCCGGATTCTGGTCCGCGCTGCTCACGCTGCCCCGGGCCGGGCGGGACGAGCGGACGCTGGGTGAGGCGGCCCGGCAGGCGCTGGCCCGGGTCGGCGCCGCCGACGTGGCGGACGCCAGGCCCGGCGAGCTTTCCTACGGCATGCGGAAAAGGGTCGCGCTGGCCCGGGCGCTGGTGGCCAAGCCCAGCCTGATCTTGCTCGACGAGCCGGCCAGCGGCCTGGACGAGGCCGAACTGGCCGAGCTCGGCGCCCTCATCCGCGACCTGGCCACCGAGGGATCCGTGGTGGTGGTGGAGCACCATATGGACCTGATGATGGCCGTCTGCGACTCGATCACGGTCCTGGACTTCGGGAAGGTGATCGCCACCGGCACGCCGCGGCAGGTCCAGGACAATCCCGCCGTGACGGCCGCGTATCTCGGCGCGAGCAGCGGTCAGGCGCCCGCCGGTGAGTAGCACCGCGGCCCGTCCCCCCGGGGCTGCGCTGGCCATTGAGGAACTCGTCGCCGGATACGGCGGGGTGACGGCGCTGGACGGCGTCAGCATCTCGGCGGGCACGGCCGCGATCACGGCGGTGCTCGGCGCGAACGGGGCGGGCAAGACCACGCTGCTGCGCGCGATCAGCGGGATGGTCAGGCCCCGCCGGGGGCGTGTCATGGTCGGCGGCACCGACCTGGCAGGCCGTAATCCCGAGCAGATGGTCCGGGCCGGCGTCGCGCACGTGCCCGAAGGGCAGGGGGTGATCGCGGAGCTCACCGTCGAGGAGAACCTGCGCGTCGGCATGATGAGCTGGCCCGGCGGACCGCGGCGCACGGCGGGGGAGCGGAGGGGCGGGCGGGCGCGGGCAGTCCCGGGCGGCCGCGCTCGACGAAGCCTACGAACGCTTCCGGCCGCTCGCCGACCGCAGGCGCAAGCTGGCCTCGACCCTGTCCGGTGGTGAGCGGCAGATGCTGGTCATCGCGCGCGCCCTGCTCGCGCGACCGCGCGTGCTGCTGCTCGACGAGCCGTCGCTGGGCCTCGCGCCCAGGATCATGACGCAGGTGATGGACCTGGTGGTCCAGCTCAGCCAGGAAAACGGGCTCACCATCGTGCTGGTCGAGCAGAACGCCCGCGGCGCGCTGGCGATCGCCGACCACGGTGTGGTGCTGAACCTGGGCCGGGTCGTCGCCTCCGCCGATGCCAGGACGCTCGCCGCCGACGTCGCCCTACGCCATCACTACCTCGGGTTCTAGCTACTCATAGGAGCATGCCAGTGGTCGAGTTCCTTCAGTTCACGCTTAGCGGGATCGTCTTCGGGATGATCTACGCAGCGGTGGCGCTGTCCCTCGTGCTGATCTGGCGGGGCACCCGGCTGCTGAACTACGCCCAGGGCGGGATGGCCATGTTCACCACCTACGTGGCGATCGAGGTCATCCACCACACCGGCTCCTACTGGGCCGGGTTCGCGGTCGCGATCGCGGCCGGCGCCGTGCTCGGCGCCGCCTGCCAGCTCACCGTCATCCGGCCGACCATGAACAAGCCGCCGCTCAACGCGGTCATCGTCACGATCGGGCTGCTCACCTTGCTCGAAGGCCTGGCCGGCATCTTCTACGGCGGGCAGTACCGGTCCTTTCCCGCGGCGTTCTCGATCACCGGGCTGAAAGTCGGCACGACGCCGCTGGGCGTCTCGCGGTTCGACGTGTTCGTCGCCGCGGCGGTGCTGGTGACCACCCTGGTGCTGGCGGCGGCGTTCAAGTACACCAACGCCGGGCTGCGGATGCGCGCGGCGGCGTTCAACACGACCATCGCCCGGCTGTCCGGCATCCGCGTCGCGCGGGTGCTCACCGTCGGCTGGGCGCTGGCGGGCCTGATCGGCGCGCTGGCCGGCGTGCTGGTCTCGCCGTCCACGTTCCTCTACCCGAACAGCATGGACACGATCTTCGTGTTCGGCTTCACCGCGGCCGTGATCGGCGGCCTGGACAGTCCGGCGGGCGCGGTGACCGGCGGCCTGCTGCTCGGTGTCGTGCTCAGTTACGTGGCCGGCTGACCTGGGCTCCAAGGGCTCCGACCTGACTTCGCTGGTCGCGCTGGGCATCCTGGTCGTGGTGCTGATGATCCGGCCAGGCGGGTTGTTCTCCGCCGCGCGGATGCGGCAGGTCTGACGATGCGGACGCTGCCGCGCAGGCTCGCCCTCGCCGTCATCGTGGCGGTCATCGTCGCTTTCTTGTCCATCAAGCTGGACACCTTCCGCGATTACCAGATAGCGGAGATCGCGGTCGAGGTCACGGCCGTGGCGGGCCTCACCTTGCTGACCGGGCTCAGCGGTCAGATCTCCCTGGGGCACGGCGCCTTCATGGCCATCGGCGGTTACACCGCGGCGCTGCTGCTCATGCATCTGTCCTGGCCCTTCGTCGTCGTGCTGGTGCTGGCCGGGGCGGTGGCCGCGGCCGCGGGCGCGATCGTGGGCGCGGCCGCGGCCCGGCTGCGCGGCCCCTATCTGGCCGGCGCCACCCTCATGCTGGGCGTCGCGCTGCCGTCGCTGGCGTACGCCTACCCGGGGCTCCTCGGCGGGGATCAGGGCCTGAACGTGGCCTTCACCGCTCCCGGTTTCCTCGGCGCGACCTTCCCGCTGACCAGGTGGCAAGCCTGGGTCAGTGCCGCGGTGGCGCTGATTACCCTGGTCCTGCTGGCCAACCTGTACTACAGCCGGATCGGCCGCAACTGGCGCGCCGTGCGCGACGACGAGGTGGCGGCCGCACTCGACGGGATAAACGTCGCCGTGTCCCGCATCCTGGCCTTCGTGGTCAGCGCGACCTGCGCCGGGCTGGCCGGCGCCCTGCTCGCCATCGTCACCGGGCTGGTCGCGCCCGGTGCCTTCACGATCACGCTGTCCATCGCGCTGCTGACCGCGGCCGTGATCGGCGGTCTCGGCAGCTTGCCCGGGGCGCTGTGGGGGAGCCTGGTGATCGTCCTGGTGCCCACCTACGTCACGGACGTCGCCACCAGTCACGGCCTGTCCAGCTCGGTGGGATCCAATATCCCGGTCGCCGCCTACGGCGTGGTCCTCATCTTGGTCATGCTCGTCTTCCCGCAAGGGATCCAAGGCGGGCTGCGCCGGATTCTCGCCCTGTTCACAGGGCCTGACCCGAAAATCACGAAGCCCGTCAGACCCCGGACCGACAAGGAAGGCATTTCATGATCAGACCTACCCGGCTTCGCTGGCAGGCCGCGGCCATCATGACCGTGACCGCGCTCACCGTCGCCGCGTGCTCATCGAGTTCGAGTTCCGGCTCGACCCCGGCCACCGGCAGTTCCACCGCGGCCCTGACCGCCTCCGCGCCCGGGATCACCTCCACCCAGATCACCATCGGCAGCCACCAGCCGCTGACCGGGCCCGCCGCACCCGGTTACGACGAGATCGCCCCCGCCTCCGCCGCGTACTTCAGCTATGTCAACGCGAACGGCGGCGTCTACGGACGCAAGATCTCCTACAAGTACCTCAACGACGGCTACGACCCGACCACCACGGCCTCCGTCGTCCGCCAGCTCGTCCTGCAGGACAACGTGTACGCCATGTTCGACGGCCTCGGCACGCCCACCCACCTGGCCGCGCTCCAGTTCCTGAATTCGGAGAAGGTTCCCGACGTGTTCGTCGCGTCCGGGTGCGAGTGCTGGAACGCCCCGTCCACGGCGCCGGAGACGTTCGGCTGGCAGATCGACTACGTGCGCGAGGGAAAGATCCTCGGCCAGTACGTCAAGCAGCACTTCGCCGGCAAGAAAGTTGCTTTCTTTTACCAGAACGACGAGTTCGGCCTGGACGGGGTCAAGGGTCTTGACGACGAAATCCCGGCCTCGATGATCGCCACCAAGCAGAGCTACGTCGACACCAACGTGAACATCGCCCCGCAGGTAGCCGCCCTGCGCGCCTCAGGCGCCCAGGTCGTTGTCTCGTTCTCCATCCCGGCCTTCACCGCGCTGCTCAAGCTGAACACCCTCAAGCTCGGGTTCAACCCGACGCTGGTGGTCAGCGACGTCGGCTCCGACCCGATCACCTTGTCCGGGCTGCTCGAGTCGTTCGCCAAGCAGGGTGGCGCGACCGTGAACGGCAACGCGCTCACCAACGGGATGATCACCGACGAGTACCTGCCGGCCCTGTCCAGCAGCGACAGCTGGTACACCCTGTTCAAGAAGGTGCACGACCAGTATGACGCCAAGGCGCCGCTGGACGGCAACGTGTTCTTCGGCATGGCGGTGGCCTACACGTTCGTGCAGGCGATGCTCAAAGCGGGCCGGAACCCGACCCGGGCGAGCCTGGTGTCGGCGATCCAGGGAAGCCTTCCGCAGGGGCCGATGATCTCCCCGTTCGCCTACTCCGCGAGTGACCACGCGGGCGCCACCGGCGCCTACATCGGCATCATCAAGAATGGTGTCGTGACGCAGCAAGGACCGGTCCTGGTCACGGACACCTCGACCTCAGGTGCCATCACCACCTACACGGGAACCGAGCAGCAGGCGCCAGCAAGTGGCATTCCCTCACCCTGACCAGCAGGCACGGATCAACCGATATGGCGACCGGTGACGCCAGCCCGCCCCCTCGGTCACGAGGGGGCGGGCGATCCCCCCGTGACCGGGGAGCCGAGGGCGCCCAGGCCCGCTTGCTGCGGGCGGCGGAGGAGCTGTTCGGCGAGCGCAGCTACCACCAGACGACGGTGGCCGGCATTTGCGCCCGGGCCGGGATGGCCACCGGCAGCTTCTACTCCTACTTCGGGTCCAAGGCGGAGATCTTCGCCGCCGTGGTCCGGGCCATCAACACCGACCTGAGAGGGACGATGAAGGCGGCTCTGGAGCATGCTGGGGGCGGCCAGCGGGCCAAGGAGCGCGCATCGTTCCGGGCGTACTTCGACATGCTGTCCAAGCGCCCCTGGATCGATCGCATCGTGCGCGAGTCGGAGTTCATCGACCCGGCGTTGTTCCGCGAGTACTACGAAAACCTGACCCGGGGGTATGCGCGCGGCGTCCGGGCCGCTCAGCTAGCCCGCGAGGTTGACGCCAGGTACGATCCGGAGGTCATCGCCTTCGCCTACACCGGTATCGGCAACTTCGTCGGCATGCGCTGGGCCGAGTGGACAGCTGGCGGCCGCGTGCCTGAGGACGTGCTCGACGACATCCTGGAAGTGCTGCGGCGGGGGCTGCCCCCGCCATCCGCCGAGCCAGGCGGCTAAACGCACGGATTGTGGATAACTCTGTGGACATCGTGGGGACGACGCTGTCCTGCTGGGGAAACCCCTGGCCGGCTCGCCTGGATCTGGCTACGGCATGGCCGCGGGCGGGAGGCCGGCGGCGTCGGCCGGAGCCCACGCCAGCGGTCTGGAGCCGAGCGTGGTGAGCTCGGCCAGCTGCATGGCGCACCACGGCGAGATGGGCTGCCTGCCGTCCCGGACCGCCGCGCAGAACTCGGCCCAGTCGACCCACCTGACCTCGGCGACCTCAGCCGGATCGGGCTCGGGCCGGTCATCGGAGTACGCCGCGTAGACCGGGCACACCTCGTTTTCCAGCACCCCGTTGTCCATCCTGGCCTGGTAGCGGAACCTGGGCAAGATGAGCGTGAGCTTCGCGGTGCCGATCCCGAGCTCCTGCTGCAGCCGTCGCTGCACGCTGCCGGAGATGGGCTCACCGGGCTGCGGGTGACCGCAGCACGTATTGGTCCACACCCCGGGCCAAGTGCGTTTGGACTCGGCCCGCCTGGTCAGCAGGAACTGGCCCTCCCCGTTGAACAGGTAGCAGGAAAACGCCAGGTGCAACGGCGTCTGAGCGTGATGCACGACAGCCTTGGCCGCGGTGCCGCTGGCGTAACCGGTCTCATCGAGAAGGACGACGCTTTCCACGTGCTTCTGCCTGACGCTCGCCGAAGGGGGCACTGTCGCACAATACCTGGTCACGAGGTGTGCGGACCGCACCGGGAGTAAACACGCCGTAGGTTGCCCGCTGGGTGCGACGGCGGGGCTAATGGGAGTCCCGGGGGACCTCATGCCCGCTGGCGCCGACGAGGAAATCCAGGTCGGCGCCCGAGTCGGCCTGCAGCACATGCTCGGTGTACAGCCGGGTCCAGCCCCGGCTGGCGTGCGGCTCGGGCGGCTGCCACCCGGCGCGGCGGCGGGCCAGCTCCTCATCGCTGACCTCCAGGGTCAGGCTCCGGGCCGGGACGTCCAGGTGAATCCAGTCGCCGGTACGGACCAGCGCCAGCGGGCCGCCGCTGGCCGCCTCGGGGGCGACGTGCAGGACGACGGTGCCGTACGCGGTGCCCGACATGCGGCCGTCGCAGATCCGCACGATGTCGCGGATGCCGCGCAGCAGAAGCTTCTTCGGCAAGGCCACATTGGACACCTCCGGCATGCCCGGGTAGCCACGCGGACCGCAGTAGCGGACGACGATCACGGTGTTCTCGTCGACCTCCAGGTCGGGATCGTCGGATACGGCGTAGTACGCCGAGGGCGAATCGAAGACCAGGGCCTGGCCGCGGTGCTTCAGCAGGTGCGGCGAGGAGGCGGACTGCTTGATCACGGCGCCGTCCGGGGCGAGGTTACCGCGCAGCACCGCGGTTCCGGTGCCAGCCGGTGAGAAATGGCTCGGCCCAGGCCTTGATGACCTCACGGTTCCAGCACGGCGCGGCCGCCACGTTCGCGCTCGCGCCTGATCCGGTCACCGTGACCGCGTCGCCGTTCAGCAGGCCCGCCTCATCCAGTTCGCGCATGACCGCGGGCAGCCCGCCGGCGTAGCAGAAGTCCTCCATCAGGTATTCGCCGCTGGGCTGCAGGTTCACCAGCGTGGGCACATCCCGGGCCAGCGTGTCGAAGTCGTCGAGCGACAGCGGCACGCCCAGCCGCCCGGCCAGAGCGAGCAGGTGGATGACCGCGTTCGTCGAGCCGCCGATGGCCGCGTTGACCCGGATCGCGTTCTCGAACGCGGCCCGGGTCATGATGGCGGACGGGCGCAGGTCCTCCCGCACCAGGCCGACGACCACCTGGCCGGCCCGCTGCGCGGTTTCGTACCTGCGCGCGTCCACGGCGGGCCAGGTCGCCGAGTACGGCAGCTGCATGCCCAGGGCTTCGGCCATCGAGGCCATCGTGGACGCCGTGCCCATCGTCATGCAGTGCCCGTTGGACCTGGCCATGCAGCCCTCGGCGAACGCGCATTCCTCCTGGGTCATCCGCCCGGCCAGCAGGTCTTCCTCAAACCGCCAGACCGCTGTCCCCGAGCCGACGTCCGTGCCCCGGTACTTGCCGCTGAGCATCGGGCCGCCGGTGACCATCACCGCGGGCAGGTCCACGCTGGCCGCGGCCATCAGCAGCCCGGGCGTGGTCTTGTCGCACCCGGACAGCAGCACCACCCCGTCCAGCGGGTTGGCCCGCATCAGCTCCTCGGCCTCCATCGCCAGCAGGTTCCGGTACAGCATGGCGGTCGGCCGCAGCAGCGTCTCACCCAGCGCCATGGCCGGGAACTCCAGCGGGAACCCGCCCGCCTGCCAGACCCCGCGCTTGACCGACTCGGCGACCCGGTGCAGGTGGACGTTGCACGGTGCCAGCTCCGACCAGGTGGTCGCGATGCCGATCACCGGCCGTCCGTCGAAGACCTCGGGGGTGAACCCCTGGCTGCGCATCCAGGACCGGTACACCATCCCAGGCCGGCCCGTCTGCCCGAACCACTGTGCGCTGCGCAGTCCGCTGTTCGCTGTCATAGAGCTATTCCTAACACCCCGACCCGTCCGCGGCGAGGTGGTCTGGCCGTCAGGCGGCCCGGGGGTCCAGCTGAAGCTGCGCATGTCGGGGACATCCCGGGCGACCGCCAGCGCGACCTGCCCGCCGAGTGTGTCGGCCTGGCTGACGGTGAGGTCCGGGTCGGTCCAGCCCTCATTTCGACCCGCAGGGTCCGCCCGGTCCAGCGGGCCCGGGCGTGGGCGTGCACCACGCCCTCCACGGCCCCGGCGGCGGTCTCGGCGGCGGTGATGATGGCTGGGTCGATGCCGTCGGCGAGGCGGCGGGCGACGTCCGTGCTGACTTCCCACCCGACATGGCAGATGAACAAGGTCACCGCGATCCCCGCGATCGGGTCACCCCAGCGGAAGCCGAGCGTGACCGCGACCAGCCCGACGAGCGCACCCAGGGAGGACAGGGCATCGAGCCAGGAGTGCCGGGCGTCCGCGACGAGCGTGGCGGAGTTGATGCGGCGGCCGATGACGAGCTTGTAACGGGCCACGACCTGGTTCCCGACGATACCCAGAGCCGCCCCGGCGATGCCCAGGGCGACGTGGCCGGTGCGGCCGTGCTCCAGCAGCTTGCGGATGCTTTCGTACCCGGCGAAGGCCGCGCTGGCCCAGATGACGACGGCGATCCCGACGCCAGCCAGGTCCTCGGCTCGTTCCAGGCCATAGGGATACTTTTCGGTCGGCGGCTTGCGCGAGAGCCGGAAGCCCAGGAAGACCACGGCGCTGGTGGAGACGTCGGACAGGTTGTGGATCGCGTCGCCCAGCAGGCCGACGGAGCCGGTCAGGATCGCGACCAGCAGTTCGGCGAGGCCGGTGACGGCGAGCCCGGCCGCGCTGACCGCCACGGCGCGGTTCGCTTCCCGGCGTTCTTGCGCGTCATCGCGGGTGGTCGGCAGGGGAAACGCTGCGGCCGGATCGCGCCGTCCTGCTGTCTTGTGCATCCAGCCATGATGGCGGCTCCCGCCGGCAGGCCGCAGCTGTTAGGGTCGCGAACGTGAGCCGTGTTCATGACATGGGCGGGCAGGACGGCTTCGGGCCGGTGCCGGTGGGCGAAGACGACGACGTGCCGTTCGCCGCGGACTGGGAGGCGCACGTCTACGCGCTGGCCACGATGCTGCGGCGGCGCGGCGTGATCAACGATGACGAGCTGCGGGACGCGATCGAGCGGCTGCCGCCGCAGCAGTACCTGGCGGCCTCGTACTACGAGCGCTGGCTCGCTGCCCTGGAGCTGCTCGTCGCGGAAAAGGGCGTGCCGTGAGCTACGAGCCGGGCAGCCGGGTCCGCGTGCGGGCGGGGGATCCGGACCATCACACCAGGGTGCCGCGCTACCTGCGGGGGCACACCGGGGAGGTGGTCGCGGTCCTTGGCCACTGGCCGCTGCCCGACGACAGCGCCCGCGGCATCGCGCCGCCCCGGACCGAAGCGTGCTACGCGGTCCGTTTCCCCGCCGCGGACCTGTGGGGGAGTGGCGAGCACACCGTGACCGTCGACCTGTGGGAGTCCTACCTTGACCGGCCATGACGACCATGCGGCTCAGTCCACCGCAGCGCGGACGCGCCGGCTCGAAGAGCGGCTGGTCAACGCCGGGCTGACCAGCGACGAGGAGATCGACGAGTTCCTGACCGGGCTGTCCGCCGGCGCGTCGCCGGTGAACGGCGCCCGGATGGCCGCCCGGGCGTGGACCGACCCGGGCTATCGTGACCTGCTGCTCGGCGACGGCAACGCCGCGGCGGCCGAGCTGGGCTTTGGCCCGCTGAGCTACCAGCTGCGGGTCGTCGCCAACGACGAGAACACGCACAACGTCATCGTCTGCACCCTCTGCTCCTGCTACCCGGTGTCGCTGCTCGGACCCTCACCGGGCTGGTACAAGAGCTTTGCCTACCGGTCGCGGACGGTCAGGGAGCCACGGGCCGTGCTGGCCGAGTTTGGCGTGACGCTGCCGGACCCGATCAAGGTCTCGGTCTGGGACTCCACATCGGCGGCCCGCTACATGGTGCTGCCGCGGCGCCCGGCCGGGACGGGCGAGCTGGCCGCGGAGGAACTGACCGCGCTGGTGACCAGGAACGGCCTGATCGGAACCGCGCTGGTCTAGCGCGGTGACCGATGAGCGGCTCCGCGAACCTTTGGGAACGCCCTCGAGCGGCGGCCGGGGTGGAGTCCTGGGTTCCGGCCTGCTTCCGCGCGACCGTCTCGCGACCATGTGCCCTTTTTAGAGCCGTTTCCTGAGCGGAAAATAGTTCCGCTCAGGAAACGGCAGCAAGAACCTACGGTGCGCCCCGGGCTTTCGGCAGCACGACCGGCCGTCAGGCCACCCGGCTCGGCCCACCGCCTCCCGCAGAAACAACCTTCGTTTCCCTTGCGCCCATTCGCCGTTTTGCGTGTCAGGTATTTACGGGTGGCCCGTAGAACGCGGTATCGAGTAGCTCCTGGTCCGACGGCCACCGCGGCGGTCACGCCCGCGGCCGCGGCGACCGGAACACGGTGCTGCCGGTCCGCATCGCCGCATCTGGCCATGTCGCCGGCGGCGGACACCCCGGGCACGGAGGTCCGGCCCAAAGTGTCGGGGTCCTGGTGCCGATGATAAGGGCAGCGCGGTGGTGGCCCTGGCTGAGCGGTTCCGCCGGGGAGCAGTCCGGTCGCGGGTGATGCGTGCGGCTGGTGGTGCGGCCGGGGTGCTGGTGTGTCCTGGCCTGGCTGGCCCGGTGGAACATCGGGCCGGCCTGGACCGGCCCGGTGGAACATTCGGGCCGGTTGGCGGCCGGGCGGGGAGGCTGGCCGGGGTGCGGGCTAAGGGGCTGGCGGGACGAACGGGGCTGGCGGGACGTACGGGGCTGGCGGGACGAACGAGGCTGGCGGGAGATGCTGGTCCGGCCAGGTTTGCCGAGCTCCTCATCCACCGCGGAATCCGACGAGGCCACCGCCCGCTTCGCCGCGCAGATCGCCATCGCCTGCTACCAGACCGCCAGAAGCCTCGGCAACAACCCCCGCACCCTGGCCGACGAGAGCCAGGCCGCCTTCAGCCGAGCGCTCACGCTCGGGACCGGCACCGCCCAGACCCGGCCGGAACCGCCAGGCTCAGGGTGACCCAGCCTGCGCGCCGGCAGGCAAGCCCTGCCGGTCAAGCCCGGCGCGCCGACGCGACTGCAAGGCAGTAGCGCCTGCCCGTCTCCGAGCCGTAGCCGCCCACGCCGCCGCGACGTTACGAGGACAAGGGTCACCGACTCGCGTTGTCTCGAGCACGGTCATGACGATCCACGGCCCGGGGAGCGCGGGTTTCCGGTGCCGTGAACGGATGACGCCATGACCTCCGATCGTTCGGCGAAGAAGGCCGCCCGGGCCCGGATGGCTGCTACCGGTGAGCAGTACAGCACCGCCCGGCGGGCCGTGCAGGCCGGCCCGGACCGGCTGGCTCCGCTGGCCCGCCCGCCTGCCATCGACCCGCAAGAACATGCCGTGCATTCCCGCCGCTGGGGCGTGCACGCCTGCTACCTCGTCTGCTACCAGGGCCGGTACAGCGCATGGATCACCGGCACCGATCCCGGTGACCGGAGCGAGGTCTACGGGATGGCCAGCGAGCCGGCGGGCCGCGCCTTCGTGGACGGCTGGCAGGCCGTGAACCTGCTGCACACCCCGTGGGACGAACGCATCGCCACCATGTTCCTGCTCAGCCGGAGCACCAGGAACGGCATCTTCAGCATGCAGGCCATCGGCAAGCCGGACCTTTTCGCCGGGGTCCTGCGCTACCGGGCGGCAACGATACGGGCTGACGCCGCGCGGGTCGCGCTGGGCGATGCCATCCGCCGCCACCAGCCCCGGGCCAACGCCGACGATGGCCTGCACCCGCTGTGGCACCAGGCGCCTGACCGCGCCCGCCGGCAGCACGTCATTGAAGCGGTTCCTGGGCCCGTGGTTCAGCCTGCCGACCGGCTCTGGCCGGCTGAGTGGCGAGCTGGGGCGGGCGGCGGGATCGAGCGTGGCGGACGGCTTGCTGCTGCCGCGCATGAGGGAGACGATCGCGGCGATCACGCCGAGGGCCGCGGAGACGGCGAAGACGAGGACCAGGCCGTCGTGGAACGGGCCGGAGATGAGGTTCGGGAAGAACTCCCGCCCGGTGAGCAGGGCCCGGTTGGCCGGCGTCAGCGACGACAGCGCCCCGTGCTGCGACAGCAGGTAGTGCACGGGGTTCACGCCGAGCATGGCCGCGAACAGGGACGAGACCGGCGGGAGGGCGCCGATCTGCGCGGCGACCTGATGGGTGACGCCGTGCTGGGCCAGACCGCCGGTGAGGGTGCGCGGCAGGGCGCTGGCCAGGCCCGCGATCATCAGGGAGAAGAACACCCCGATCGACAGCGAGGTGCCGGAGTTCTGGAAGGTGGACCGCATCCCGGAGGCGACGCCGCGGTACTCGGCCGGCACGCTCGACATGATCGAGGAGGAGTTCGGCGAGCTGTACATCCCGATGCCCACCCCGTTCAGGGCGATCAGCAGGGCGAACGCCACGGTACGGGAAGTTCACCGGCAGCACCAGGAGGCCGACGAAGCTCAGCGCGAACAGGAGCATGCCGCCGGAGGCGAACCAGCGCGCCCCGAACCGGTCGGACAGGGCGCCGGACAGCGGGCCCGCGATGAAGAACCCGGCCGTCAGCGGCAGCACGAAGATGCCCGCCCAGAACGGCGTCTGGCTGTAGTCGTAGCCGTGCAGCGGCAGCCAGATGCCCTGCAGCCAGATGATCAGCACGAACTGCAGGCCGCCCTGCGCGAGCCGGGCGGTGAACCCGGTGAGGTTGCCGGCCGTGAACGCCCTGATCCTGAACAGGCGCAGCTGGAACAGCGGCTCTGCGACCCTCCGCTCGATCGCCGCGAACACGGCCAGCAGGGCCGCGCCGCCGGCGAGCCCCGCGATCACCGCCGGGTCCGACCAGCCCATCGTGTGGCCGTCGTAGGACTGGACCCCGTAGGTGACCGCGACGAGGATCGCGCTCAGGCCGATCGCGAAGGTGGCGTTGCCCCACCAGTCGATCCGCGCCGGGTGCCGCGCCCCGTTGTCCCGCAGCCGGAAGTACGCCCACAAGGTCCCCGCGATGCCGACCGGCACGTTCACCCAGAACACCGCCCGCCAGTCCCACGCCGCGAGCAGCCCCCCGGCGGTCAGCCCGAGGAACTGCCCGGCGATCCCCGCGACCTGGTTCACGCCCAGGGCGAAGCCGCGCCGCTCCGGCGGGAAGGCGTCGGTCAGGATCGCGGCCGAGTTCGCCGAGAGCATCGAGCCGCCGAACGCCTGCAGGAAGCGCCAGCCGATCAGCCACAGCGCCGCGCGCGAGCCGGTGAAGGGATCCAGCGACAGCAGGATCGAGGCGACCGTGAACACCACGAAGCCCAGGTTGTAGATCCTGACCCGGCCCAGGATGTCTCCCAGCCGGCCGAGGTTCACCACGAACACCGCCTGCACCAGCCGGTAGCCCATGATCATCCACAGCAGGTAGGCGATGTTCGCCGGCGCCAGCGGATCCAGGTGAATGCCGTTGAAGATCGCCGGCAGGGCGATCAGGATGATCGACCCGTCCAGGCTCGACATGAACACGGCCATCGTCGTGTTCGTCAGCGCCACCCACCGGTACCGGTCGGCCTCCGGGTGCGGAGCCTCGCGGTCCGCGGCGGTCTGCTCGGCTGACTGCTCATCACTTCTCCGGCTCGCCCCGTGCCTCGCGGCACGGGTACTGCGCGGCGGCGCGGAACCCGCACTATTGTTTAGGTATACGAAAGACTTGTTAGGTATACTAATGAATTATGGAGAAGCGTGCAACTGAAGAGCCAGCCCGCCGAGGTCGAGGCGGCCGACCTCGGCGGCCAGGTACGCTCCGCGGTCGGACGCCTCTACCGCCGGTTCCGCAGCGAGCGCCCGGAAGGCAGCCTCGGGGACGCGGCGCTCGCCGTGCTCACCCGCCTCCACAAGCACGGGCCGCAGACCCTGACCGAGCTCAGCGAGCACGACCGGGTCTCCCCCGCCTCCATGAGCCAGACCGTGAACCGTCTCACCTCAGCCGGCTACGCCGTCCGCACCCGCGACCCGGACGACCGCCGCAAGGTACTCTTCAGCGCCACCGCCGAAGGCGACGAGCTCGCCAGCGCCGCCCGGGCCCAGCGCAACGCCTGGCTCGACCAGCGGCTACGGGCCCTCAGCGCCGAAGACCGCGCGGTCATCGCCCGCGCCACGGCCCTGCTCAGCAGCATCGCCGACTCATGACAGACCGGCCGGCGGGTGGTCGCAGGCGGTGACAACACGCCGGGGGAGGGGAAGCCAGCTTCCCCGAAGCGAGTCACGCTAGCACTCTTGCGTCTCTTCCTCACGGGCCGTCTACTGGTACAACGATCAACCGGGAAACTCCCGCCGGCCAGGTGCGTGCGCGCTGCTGGGGAGGGTGGGGGCGGGCGTGCGTATCGTGCTGACCTGGCTGCGCTTGGAGGTGCGGCGGCGCTGGGTGTCGCTGGCTGGTGCTGGCGCTGCTGGTGGCGGTGTCCGCCGCCACCGTGCTCACGGCGACGGCGGGGGCTCGCCGTGGGTCCACCGCGCTGGACCGGCTGTGAGGCGCAGACGCTGCCCGCCACCGTGGCCGTGCTGGCCAACCAGCCGGGCTTCGACTGGAACAAGGTCAAGGCGCTGCCCGAGGTGGCCGCGCTCACCAGGTTCCCGGTCACGTTCAACTTCGTGGCGGACGTGCTGCCAGGGCGCCAGCACCGACTTCGCCATGATGGACCCGAGCTACGGCACGACGATCGAGCGCCCGGTGATCATCGCCGGCCGCCTGTTCGACCCGAGCCCGGGCCGACGAGGTGGTGGTCACGCCGCAGTTCCTGGCCGCCTGCCACAAGCGGCTGGGCGACACGCTGACCCTGGACCTGGCCACCCCGAAGCAGATCGACCAGATGTTCGACGGGAGCCACGGGACCGCCGCGCGGACCCCACGTGCAGGCCGCATCGTCGGCGTGGGCAAGAATCCTGGGACACCGTCACAGGCGACGGGCCCGGCCAGCACGGCACCATCATCGCCTCGCCCGGCCTGTACGCGCATTACCCGGCCAACATGACCGGCGACAACGGGCAGGCTCTACATCAACGCGCTGATCCGGCTGAAGGGCGGCGACGGCGGCCATTCCCGCGTTCCGCGCCGACCTGGCCCGGGTGACCGGCCGGTCGACATCGACGTGTCGACACCCGGGTCCACTGGGTCGACCCGATACGCCGGCTCATCGAGTACGAGTCGGCCTGCGTGCTCGCGTTCGGGCTGGCCGCGCTGGTGGCCGCGCTGTTCCTGGTCGGCCAGTCGGTGGCCAGGTACACCTCGGCCACCATGGCCGACCTGCCGGTCCTGCAGGCGGTCGGCATGACGTCGCGCCAGGTCGTCGCGGCCGCCGCGGCGGCGCCGTTGCTGGCCGCAGCGGCCGGGGCCACGCTCGGCGTGGCCGGGGCCATCGTGGCCTCGCGCTGGATGCCGATCGGCGCGGCGTCCTACTACGAGCCGCATCCGGGCATCAACGCGGACTGGCAGATCCTCGGGGCCGGCTGGGCCCTGGCCCTGGCCCTGGTGACGGCGGGGCCGCCGCCGCGGCGGCGCTGACCCTGGCCGCCCAGCGGCGCCAGGCCACCCCGCGCCGGTCCGGCGTGGCCGCCGCCGCCGCCGCGGCCGGGCTGCCCGTGCCGTTGGTGGTGGGCGCCCGGTTCGCGCTGGAGCCGGGCGCGGCCGGACGGCGGTGCCGGTCCGGCCCGCCCTGGTCGGCGTGATCGTGGGCGTGCTGGGAGTGCTGGCCGCCTTCACCTTCTCCGCCGGGGTGTCCGACGCCTCCGCCAACCCGGCCCGGTTCGGCCAGACCTGGCAGCTGGACACCTTCCTCGGCGAAGGCGGGCAGGACTTCAGCCCGGCCACCAGCCGGTGCTGCGGGCCGTGGCCGCCGACCCGGATGTCACCGGCGTGGACGACGCGCTGATCGGCGCCGCGCAGTCCGGCCAGGTGTCGGTGGAGAGCTTCACCTACGACGCGGTGGACGGCAAGCAGGTCCCGGCCGTCCTGACCGGCGGCCGGATGCCGGCCTCGGCCAGCGAGATCGTGCTCGGCCCGACCACGGCCAAGGCCATGCACGTGGCCATCGGCAGCACCGTCCGGCTGACCGGCGGCCCGGTGCTGCGAACCTTCACCGTGACCGGCACCGGCTTCGTGCCGACCGGGCCGCACAATACCTACGACGACGGCGCCTGGCTGACCCCGGCCGGATTTGCCCGGCTCTTCCACGGCGCGCAGCCCGCGTTCAAGTTCCACGTAGCCACCGTGTCGCTGCGGCCGGGCGCGAACGTCGGCCGCGGCCCAGCGGCTGACCGCCATCGCCGCCAGGTTCAAGGGCGGCCAGGCCATCGGGTTCAGCTCGGCCCCGCCGCCGCATCGCGGAGATCAAGGACGTGGCCGTGCTGCCGCTCGCGCTGGCCGCCTTCCTGGCCCTGCTGGCCGTGGCGGCCATCGGGTACGCGCTGTCGCTCGCGGTGCGCCGGCGCCGGCACGAGCTGGCCGTGCTGCGCGCGCTGGGGCTGACCCGGGGGCAGTCCCGGCTGGTCATGGTCACCCAGGCCACCCTGCTCGCCGTCATCGGGCTGGCCTTCGGCATCCCGCTAGGCGTCGCAGCGGGCCGGACCCTGTGGCGGGCCGCGGCCGGCATGGCGCCGTCTGCCTACCACACGCCGTCGGCGCTGTGGGCGCTGGTGCTGATCGCGCCGGTGGCCCTGGTGGTGGCCAACCTGCTGGCGGGCTGGCCCGGCCACCGCGCGGCCCGGCTGCGGACCGCGGAGATCCTGCGCACCGAGTAACCGCGCCGGGTACCGCACGAGCGCCGCGGCCGAGGCCGCTCGCGGCCCGCGTCACGCTACGATCGTGGCTCAAATGGGAAGCGTCATCAGGGTCGCGCTGGCCGAGGACAACGTCCTCCTGCGGGAGGGCGTGTCCCGCCTGGTCGCGGCCGATTCCGGCCTCGAGCTGGTCGGGGTGGCCGGGGACCTGCCCGAGCTGCTCGGCGTGATCGAGCGCTGCGCGCCGGACGTGGTCATCACCGACATCCGGATGCCGCCCACCGGCCGCGACGAGGGTATCCAGGCCGCCGCCTGGCTGCGCGAGCACCGGCCGGAGGTCGGCGTGGTGGTGCTGAGCCAGTACACCACGCCCAGCTACGCCGTGGCCCTGCTCGAGCACGGCTCGGCGGGCCGCGCCTACCTGCTGAAGGAACGGGTGGCCAGCGTGGACGAGCTGGTCCGCGCGGTGCACACGGTGGCGGGCGGCGGCTCGGTGATCGATCCGCTGGTGGTGGACGAGCTGGTCCGGTCGCGCTCGCACCCGGCCGCCTCGCAGCTGGACACGCTGACCCCGCGGGAGACGCAGATCCTGGCCGAGATGGCCCAGGGCAAGAACAACGCCGCCATCGCCACCGCCGTGTCGGTGTCCGAACGGGCGGTGGAAAAGCACACCAACTCGATCTTCGCCAAGCTGGGCCTGAGCGAGGAGCAGGACGTGAACCGCCGGGTCAAGGCGGTGCTGCTGTTCCTGGGCGGGCCAGGGCGGCGCGGGAGGCTGACCCCCCCATGGCGGGGGTGGCACCACCCTGCCGCCGCGTCCGCGGCCCGTGCCAAGCTGATGGCTATGACCGGTCCGCACCCTGTCCTCGTCGTCGATGACCAGGCACCTTTCCGCTTCGCGGCCAAGGCCGTGCTGCGCCGCCTGGACGGCTTCGAGCTGGCCGGCGAGGCCGCGCAGCGGCGCAGAGGCCATCGCGCCTGGTGGAGGAGCTGCATCCCGACCTGGTGCTGATGGACATCAACATGCCCGGGATGAGCGGCATCGAGGCGACCCGGCAGATCGTGGCGGCCCACCCCGAGGTGGTGGTGTTCCTGTGCTCGACCTACGACGTCGCCGACCTGCCGCCCGGCGTGGCGGCCAGCGGGGCCGCGCGGCTACCTGAACAAGGAGCACTTCGGCGCCGACGCGCTGCGGCGGCTGTGGCAGGACCGCGATTCCGGAGCCGGTTTCAGGGCAGCAGCGGGACCGAACCGCTGACCACGGCGCCGTGCCCGGGCTGGGAGTCCCAGCGGACGGTCCCGCCGATGGCGCCCAGCCGGTCGGCCATGTTCACGTAGCCGTGCCCGCGCCGCGCCAGCCGCGGCGTCGAAGCCAGGGCCGTCGTCGGACACCGAGAACAGCAGGCCGCCGGCCTCGGTCCACAGCCGCAGCCGCACGGTCGCGCCCTCGGCGTGCTTGGCCGCGTTCTGCAGCGCTTCGGTGCAGGAGAAGTACACGGCCGCCTCCACCTCGGCGGGATACCGGCCCACCTCCTCCGCCACCGTGACGTAGACCGTCAGCGGGCTGCGGCCGGCCGCGGAGCGCAGCGCGTCGCCCAGCCCGCCCTCGGCCAGCAGCGGCGGGTAGATCCCGTGCGCCAGCTCGCGCAGCTCCTTGATGGTGGCCTGCACGTCCTCGGCCATCTGAGCCAGCATCTCGCCCGTGGCCGCCGGGTCCTCGGCCGCGATGTCCCTGGTCAGCCGCAGGTTGATGGCCAGCGCCACCAGGTGCTGCTGGGCACCGTCGTGCAGGTTGCGTTCCACCCGGCGGCGTTCGGCGTCGCCGCTGGCCACGATCCGGGCCCGGGACTCGCGCAGCTCCTCGGCCTGGTGCCGGAGCGCGTCCAGCGTGGTCTGCAGGGCCGTGTCCAGCCGGGCGTTGTGAAAGGCCAGGCCGGCCTGGCGGGCCAGCTCGGCCAGCACCCGGTCGTCCTCGTCGGTGAAGGCGTCCGCGCGCTCGGGCCGCTCCACCACGATCAGGCCGAGCAGCTCGCCCGCGTGGCTGACCGGGGCGACCCGCAGCTGGGCATGCTCCCGGCCCGCGAGCAGCCCGGGCAGCCAGATCGCGGCCCAGGCGTGGCCCGACACCCCGGCCCGGGCCACGATGGGCCGCTCGCGGTCGGTCAGCACGATCGAGGCGCGGTCGGCGTCGGGCACGGACACGGCGCGCTCGAGCACGTCGCCGGTGCCGGTGTAGATCTCGGCCCGGGTCAGGCCCATGGTCTTACGCAGCGACTCGGCCAGCTGCAGCAGCAGCTCGTCCATGGCCACGGCCCGGGTCATCCGGCTGCCGAACGCTGCGCAGGACCTCGTCCGGCGCCTCCCGCGTGCCGTACACGAACCGGGTGGCGAAGGCGGTCAGCCGGGCCCGGGCCGGCCGAAGGCCAGGGCCGCGACCGCGGCCGCGAGCACGGACAGCCCGAGGGTGTCGCGGGCGGCCTGGTCGTCCGGCGCCTGGCCGAAGCCGAGCACGATGACCAGGTAGATGGCGGCGACGATGGCGCTGCTGCCCGCGGCCGTCAGGGCGTGCACACAGATCCGTCCGCCGAAAGAGCGCCAGGACGGGCCGTTCGGCCAAAATCAGAGCGAGCGGGACGGCCACGGCCGCGCCGGCCGCCACCGCGCCGGCCGGGCCGTGGCCAGCCGATCAGGAGATGGAGCACCGCGGCTGAGCAGGGCCACCTCGGCCGCGACGAGCAGGCCGGTGGCCAGCCACTGCATCCGCTCCCGGTCGTGCCCGGCCGTGCGGACGTAGCGCATCCGCACGGCCGGCAGGGCGCACAGCAGCGCGAGCGGCCAGACGAACGCGCCCGCCATGATGCCGAACGGCTGGCGCGCGACGGCCAGCCCGGCGCCGGTGCCGACGGCGCTGGCGTAGCCCAGGACGGCCAGGGTCCGCCGCCCGGACTGGACCAGGCGTCCGTCGGGCAGCGCGAGCAGGAAGTGGAAGCTGACCGCGATGACCAGCGGCGCGGCCAGCGTGGCGACCGCCCGGGCGGTCTGGTGCTGATCCGCGGTGCCGTCCTGGGCCGCGATGCGGGCCGCGGTCAGGGCGGTCGCGGCGACCAGCGCGCCCAGGGCGGCCAGCAGGCCCAGGGTCAGCTGCCCCAGGGCACGGTGCGTGGGCCGCTACCGGGCTCGCGATCCCGGCCAGGGCCCAGGCGACGGCCAGCACGAAGGCGGCCGCGTCGGCGGCGGGCCAGCCGCCGGGCACCCGCAGGCCGATCGCGGCCACGGCCACCGCGGCCAGCGGCGCCAGCAGCCGGGGCACCAGGTGGCGGACACCGTACCGGCCGCGGGCCCGGGTCGGACGGCCGCCGGGTCCATGGTCAGCCGGCCACGGCGACGGCGGTGTCGCCGTCCGCCGGTTCGGGTTCGGTGATCCGGCCGTCGCGCATCCGGATCACGCGCTCGGCCGCCGCGGCCACCTCGGCGGCGTGGGTGACCAGCACGATGGTCTGGCCGCCGCGGTGCAGGCGGCGCATCAGCTCGATGACCTCGGCCCCGCCCGCGGAGTCCAGCGCCCCGGTCGGCTCGTCGGCCAGCAGCAGGGTGGGATCGTTGGCCAGGGCCCGGGCGATGGCCAGGCGCTGGCGCTGGCCGCCGGACAGCACGCCGGGAACGGCCAGGGCCTTGTCGCCGATGCCGAGCAGGTCGAGCAGGTCCCGGGCCCGGGTCTCGGCCATCTTGCGCTTGCGGCCCGCGATGATGGCGGGCAGCGCGACGTTCTCCAGCACGGTCATGCCCTCGAGCAGGTTGAAGAACTGGAAGACCAGGCCGATGTGATGGCGGCGCATCCGGGCCAGCTCGTCCTCGGTCCGGCCGGTGACCGGCTCGCCCGCCGACCGCGATCTCGCCTTCGTCGGGCGTCTCGAGCCCGGCCACCAGGTTCAGCAGGGTGGACTTGCCGCAGCCCGAGGGGCCCATCAAGGCGACGAACTCGCCGGGCTCCAGGGTCAGGTTCACGCCGCGCAGCGCGCGGACCGGCGCGTTCTCGGCCTCGAAGGTCTTGCGCACGCCGCGCACGACCAGCGCCGGGTCGTTCTCGCTCATCGTCCCCCCATGATCTTGTAGGCGAAGACCGGAGCTTCGCGTCCCTTGACGTGCTGCGCGTCCAGCGCGATCGCCGGCACGTCGGAGCGCAGCGCCTTGAAGGTGGCTTCGGACATAACAGTCTCTCCGGGCGCGGCCAGCTGCTGCAACCGCTGGGACAGATTCACCGTGTCCCCGACCAGCGTGTACTCCAGGCGTTCGGCCGATCCGAGCAGCGCCGCGGCCGCCTCGCCGGTGGACAGGCCCAGCCCGAGGCCGAACGGCGGCAGGCCGTCGGCCTGCCAGCGGATGTTGATCTCGGACTGGGCCGCGTGCATGGCCAGCGCCGCGACCACGGCCCGGTCGGCGTGATCGGGCTGCGGGAACGGCGCCCCGAAGACCGCCATGACCGCGTCGCCGACGAACTGCATGACCGTGCCGGCCTGGCCCAGGATGGCCTGGTTCATCGCGGCCCGGTGGGTGTTGAGCTGCCCGGCGAGCTGGCTCGGGTCGGCGTGCTCGGCGATGGTCGAGTACGACCTGATGTCGCTCATCAGGACGGTCACCTCGACCTGCTCGGTCTCGCCGATGCCCCGGTGTTCCTGGCGGAGCTTGGCGGCCAGGCCGCTCGGCAGCAGCCGGGACAGGGTCTCGCCCTGCTCCTCCCGGTCCACGATGGCCTGGTGCAGCAGGCGCAGCCGCCGCAGCGCGCTCTGGCTGCCGGCCGACACGCTCTGGGACAGCGTGACGAAGACCGCGTCCACCTCGGCCGCGACCGCCTCCGGCGGGATCCGGCGGATCGGCCGCGATCGCCTTGATCGTCTTGCCTTCCGCGACCAGCCCGAGCAGGTCCTCTTCGGCGGGTGACAGGTTCCCGGCCGGGACCACCGGGGCGACCAGCGCCTCGACGATGGCCGGGTCCAGCGCGGTGCCGCCGGTGGCCACCGTGCGGATGGCGTCGACCAGCTGGCTGCCCTCGGCGACGTGGTCTTTGAGCAGGTAGCCGTATCCGGCCGAACCCTGCGCCAGCAGCGCGACCGCGTACTCGGGCTCCTCGTACTGGGACAGCACCACCACCCCGGTGCCGGGATGGCGCTTGCGCACCTCCCGGGCCGCGTCGATGCCCTCGCGGCTGAACGTCGGCGGCATCCGGATGTCGGTCACGATGACCTGGGGCTGGGCGGCGTCGGCGCCGCTGACGAGCTCGTCGTAATCGGCGGCCACCCCGACCACCTGAAGGTCGCGGCGGGCGTTGATGAGCGCCCGGACGCCCTCGCGCACGATCAGGTTGTCATCCGCCAGGAAAACGCTGATCGGGCCGCTGTTGTGATCCATGTAGACAGTTGTCGCAGATGTGCCGGGGCACCGCCAGAGAGCAGACATGCCAGCGTGCGGTGGTGGTAGCACGACGGCGCGGCGCGGCCAGCATCCGCGGTAACGGCCGGGCACCATCCTGGTCCCGGCCCGGGCCGCGGCGCGCACGATCGGGACATGCGATACGAAAGCTGCGTTACCTCACTGTCCTGGATCCCTTCCGAAGCCATCACCGGGCTCAGCCGGGCCGCGTTCGACAAGGGCTTCACCCACTATGACGACCCGCCGCCCGCGGAGTTCGACGACATCGAGGAGCTGCGGGCCGCTGACAGGTTCCGCTTCGCGAATGTGCTGCGGGCCTGGATCGAGGTCGACGACGACGGCCGGATCACGGCCGGCGGCTATGGCGGCGGCGGGCTGATGGGCAGCACCATCGTCCGGCTCGGCGGCCTGAGCCGCGTGTTCCAGGCCGCTGCCCTGCCGGACCTGCGGCGCGAGCCGGAGCGCGGCGAGGGGTGGATGCGGTTCGTGCAGACCACCGGAGGCCGGACCGGGCTGCCCGCGCCCCGGCGGGTGCGGCACCGGCCGTTCGTGCAGTGGCAGGCGCCGCTGGTGTGGACCACGCTGTCGCTCACCCTGTACGCGGACGGCCGGACCGAGCACGCGGTCGAGGGAGCGAGCCGGTTCCCCCGGCACTGGATCTACGACGCGGCCGGGCGGCTGGCCCTTAAGTCCGGCCTGACCGACTTCGCGCAGTGGTGGGGCGTGTCGTTCGGCCGCCACACCCCGTGGGGCGACGAGGAGTCCCCCGCCCTGGTCACCGCGGTCGAGACGGCGCTGGAACATCAGCTGTCCCGCCAGCTCATGCACGGCGCGGCCAAGCCGCGGATCCGGACCGTGGCGGCCGGCGATGCCCTGGTCCGCCAGGGTGAGCCGGGTGACGACATCTTCCTGATCCTGGACGGGGTGATCCGGGTCGAGCGGGACGGGAACCGGCTGGCTGAGTACGGGCCCGGGGCCATGCTGGGGGAGCGCGCCCAGCTCGAGGGGGGCATCCGGACATCGACGCTGACGGCGGCCACGCCGTGCCGGGTCGCGTCGGTCCCCGCGGTCCAGTTCGACCCGTCGGCGCTGGCCGAACTGGCCGCCGGGCACCGCCGCGAAGACACCGTCGGGGCCTAGGGGTGCGCGTTCACCTGTGCGGCGTGCGCGGCTCGACCCCGGCGCCGGGCCGGGACTTCCTGCGGTACGGCGGCCACACCTCGTGCGTGGCCGTCGGCCACGACGACGGCGGCCCGCCGCGGCTCATCCTGGACGCGGGCACGGGCCTGCGCCGGGTCAGCACGCTGCTGCGCGGCGAGCCGTTCACCGGCACGATCCTGCTCACCCACCTGCACTGGGACCACGTCCACGGGCTGCCGTTCTTCGCGGCCGGGGACCGGCCCGACGCCCGGGTCCGGCTGCTGCTTCCCGAACAGGACAGGACGGGGCCCCGAGCGCCGAGGACGTGCTGGCCCGGGGCATGTCGCCGCCGCACTTCCCGATCACGCCGGGCGAGCTGCGGGGCCAGTGGTCCTTTGGTTTCCTGGCGCCGGGCGAGGCCAAGGCGGAGGGTTTCGCGGTGGAGGCGGCCGAGATCCCGCACAAGGGCGGCCGGACCTTCGGGTACCGGGTCAGCGACGGGCATTCGGTGCTGGCCTACCTGCCCGATCATGGCCCCACCGCCCTGGGGCCCGGGCCCCAGGGCTGGGGGGAGTACCACCCGGCCGCGCTGGCCCTGGCGGCCGGGGCCGATGCGCTCATCCACGACGCGTTCCTGCTTCCTGAGGAAGTGGCCGCCCAGGCCATGCTGGGACACGCGGCGGCGGACTACGCCGTCGGCCTGGGCCACCGGGCCCAGGCCGGCCGGATCGTTCTGGCCCATCACAAGCCGGAGCGCACCGACCAGGCGCTGGACCTGCTCGCCGCGCGCTTCCGGGCCGACCCGCAGGTTATCGTGGCCGCGGAGGGAACGGTCATCGACTTGTCAGGCCGCCGGATTAGCGATTATCGCAGAGAGATGGCTTAGGCCCATAGGAAAATATCAGCTCAGCGTCTATGGATAGGTGCTGGCGCGGCCCAGGGTTCCCCCGGTATTAGGCGGCGAAGGCAGCGCCGTTTCCGCGTACCGCCCGCAAGATCATCGGAACGGCGAAACTTCAGGGCTCATGTCAGCGTGTATATTGTGCCCCCAAATGCCGACATATCCTGCCTGTGTCGTTCCGGCGAACCTCGCAGCCTGCGCAAACGACGCGACCGGCCCGCACCTTAACACTGCGTCATGACCCCTGCTCGGGGGTCATGACGCGGCGGACGTTCACACATATAGTTTGTTTCGCGAGATAATGAGGCCGAGGACGGGTAACTCCTGGCTCCTTCACCGCGAGGGGGAGGAATCGGGGCTAGGGAGTTGGCGGGAGGTGCCCGTCCTCGACGGCACGATGATACAGCTCCAATTTGGTTGGCGCTGCCCTTCCGGCGCGTGCATATTTTTCGCGGACCCTGCCGACATATTGCTTGGTGGTCTCTTCGCTGATGGCCATCCTCCGGGCGACGGATTTCATCGGCATGCCGGTAGCGTAAAGCCGCAGCGCACGCGCCTCTTGCGGGCTGAGGACCGGCCTGTCGGAGGCATCATCGGTGGCGAAGATGTACGCGAGACGAGGCGAGATCCAGTCTTCTCCCGCGGCGACCGCCTTGATGGCCGCCCGGACCTGGGAGGTCCCCTCGCTCTTGAGGGCGTAGCCGAGAGCCCCGGCGCGCATGGCGGCCCGGACGGAGAGCGGCTTGTCGGAGGCGGCGAGCACGAGGACGGCTGGGCCTGCCGCGAGAATCGCGGCGACGTTGCGCTCGACGGTCGTCCCGTCGCCGAGGTCGAGATCCAGCAGGACCACGTGAGCGTCGCGTCCGGGTCCGGCCAGCAGGGCGTCGACGGTGGCCGCGGTACCGATCACCCGGATGCCGTTCTCGCCGACCATGACCCATCCGGTGACGCTGTCCAAGATGATGGGATGGTCATCTACGGCCGCGACGTCAATGACGTCTGCCACCCGGCACCGCCTTCCAGAGGCCGGTCACGCCGGCACCGTCTTCCGCCATCGGACCTCCAGGTGTCCCGCACCCGCCTCGTCGACATTAACCGCGGCCCGCCAGCTTTGCGTCGCGGGCACCTTCCGCCGCAGCTCGGCCATATCGAGGCTGGCGCGCAACGGCCCGTCGAAGGTCACGTACAGCTCCACCTCCTCGTCAGCTTCCAGGACGGTGAGCGTTACCGGGTGCGGCGGCAGCGCGCTCATGACGCCGTCAACGGCCGCGAGGGCCGCATCGGCCACTTCCCGTGCGGGATTCCCCGGGTCGCCGACCACCTGGACCTGGACCAGCAGGCCCCGTGCCTCGGCGGCTCCCAGTGCGGGTTCTAGCTCGGCCAGCAGGCCGCCACCGCTGCGCGTCCGGTCCGTGAGGGCATGCCGCAGCGTGGCCGCGTGCCGGGCGCATCGCTCCCGTACCTGGCTGTCGGCCGGATCCAGCTTCCCGTCGGCGATGTCACGCAACAGGGGGAGCGCCTCCGTTTCCAGCAGGGCGAGCCTCTCCCGGCGGTCCGCCTGCACGGCGGCCGCCGCGGCGCGTTCCGCCGCGGCCCGGCTCGCCAGCGCGGCGCGGCGCGCGGCTATCCCGGCGTGACTCAGCAACGCTGGTCGCATGACGGAGAACAAGGCCAGCGGCATAGCCACCACGTAGGCGGCGGCGGAGAGCCGCGCCAGGCTCAGCGGGCTCACGCCCAGCACGCGGATGACAAAGACAGCGTGCGCGGCAAAGACAAGCAGGGCCCCGGAAACCCACGTCCAGGCGGGCCGGCTAAGAACGAGGAGGGCGAGCGCCCAGGTGGTACCCAGGATCGACCAGTCCACGGTCCCGGCCGTGCCGCGGCGTTCCAGGCCCACCAGGACGACAGCCGCCACGGACACCGCGACCGCGACCGCGGCCTCTACTCCGGTGATGCCGCCCGTACGTGCGCGCGGCACGAGCCAGACCGCGGCCGCGAGTATGCCGAGCCACACCGCGACCGGCACGGCGTACTGGCGGTAGTCGTGCAGGTGGAACAGGACCTGGATCAGCAGGGTGAGCGGCAAGATGGCCGCCACCGCCCCGACCATGCACGGTATCCAGGACTGCGCCGCGTCCCGCATCACCTCGTCGCGGCTCAACGGGCCAGGCCCGCCTGATCGGCGGTGCGATCCGCGGCGGCCTGGCCAGGATGCGGCGATGCGGGCCAGCAAAGACACACCACGGTGCCGTCGCCAGGCGCCGATCCTATCGACGCCCGTCCGCCCCAGTCGGCGACCCGCTCGGTGATGGATCGCCGCAGGCCCAGCCGGGCCGGATCGAGGCGGGCCGCGTCGAACCCCGCGCCCCGGTCCCTGACGGTCACCAGGAAGCCACCAGGCGCGGGGCCTTCTCCGGCTGATGCGGCCAGGTTGACCTTGACCCAGGCCTCACCCGTTCCGGCGTGAGCGGCCACGTTCGCCAGCGCCTCGCGCACCGCGTGCGCGATCGCGGCCGCCACGGGCACCGGGACCGCCAGCGCCCCGCCCCGGGAATCGCTGACCTCGAGGTGGACAATCAGGCCCCGGGCGCGCATCTCGACGGCGACGGCCTCGATGCCGCCGAGCAGGCCGCCGTAAAACCGCCCGTCCTCCTGGTCCGCGTCGCCGGGATCGCTGAGCACATACTCCATCAGCGCCACGTCGTGCCGGCACCGGCCTACCACCTCATCCGCGTCGCCGTGACCCGTACGGGCGAGGGCGGTGAGCGTGTTGAGCACCGTGTCGTGCAGCAGGCGCTCATGCTCGCGGCGTTCGATGTTCCTGGACAGGACGACGTAGTGCTCGCGGGAGTCCCGGTCCGCCTGCTCCAGAGCGGCGTCCGCCCGTCCGGCCCGGCTGTCCAGCATCTGGCGACCGCACCAGTGCACGGCGGCGACGGCCAGCAGCAAAGACGCGGCCGCGGCGGGGGAACTGCCGGCACCGCCGGCTCCCGGGGTCGCGACGGCGCCGGCCCAGTAGGCCGCCGCCGACGCGAGGGCCAGTGGTGCGGACACCGCGGTGGGCACGAACCAGGCCGGGACGATGACCGTGCTCGCCATCGAGATGAACAGCCAGCTGGCGGCGCCGCCGCGGGTCGCGGGCGGCACAGCCAACCCGGCGCTGAGCGCAAGCACGAGGTAAACGCCGGAGTCGAGGCAGACAAGCGGCCACGACGGCCAGCAGCGCCGCAGGTAGGCCACGGCCGCGGTCGCCCACACCAGGGCGGCCACGGGTCCCGCGAAGCGCCACGGATCGGCTTGGTAGAACGAATGCCAGATGACCAGCTGCACCAGGATGTAGGCGATCCCGATGCAGCGGATGACAGCGGCGCTCTGGGCCACCACTGACCTCAGGGTTGTCATCGCGGGCCCGGTCGACGCGCGGTCAGAAGCACCTGCGTCCCGCCGCCGCGCTATGTAAGCGGTCGACGACATGACCCGATGATAGGACGTAACTGACGCGGGAGCCGGGAGATATGTGCAGTGATTTCCGGGTGGTGCCATGCCGTGCGGCGGAGACCCGCTTTCCTCAGACGGTCCAGTCCAGCTGTGGTTCCGGGATGGCGAGCTGCCGACCGTGAGCCTGGGCCTCGGCCCGGCCAGCCTTGTCACCGCGCGGGTAGCGGAAAATCCGCCCTGGGAACACCACGAAGCTCTCCGCTGGAGAGTGGAAATCGACGTACCAGCCAGGCTGGTCGAGGGCATCGGCGAATACCTGTGCCAGCTTTCCTGCTCCGGCCTGCTCGGCTTCGAAGTCCAGGACAGTCCAGATGCCCGGCTGATCGGACGTGGTGCCCTGGGCCCGGTACCTGCTGATCTTGCGGATGGTCAGCTTCAGGTCCTCAAGGGCCGTCCCGACGCGAAGGCTCTCGGCTATCAGGGTGCCCTCCACCATGATGATCTCCTCCCTGCTGCACGCTGCGGCGTTTGCGCCTACCGCAACCATAGGGGAGCGTCCTGAGAAATGTCCGTCCAGGACGAAGGGCTCACCATCGAGGCGACCGAGACGAGCTTTGACAGCAGCCCCGCCGGCCGGGGCGCACCGCGGGCTGGCGGTGCGGGCGGCTGAGACCTTGCCCCGGGCGCCGGTCACGGTGGTGGTGCGGTGGCTGGCCGTACGGGTGGTGCTGGTGTGTCCCGGGCTTACCTGGACGACGGTCCGTCGTGCCGGCGCGGGCCGGCATGGTGGGACTTCGTGCCGGCGCCGCGGCCGGCGTCTCGGGGTGGCCGGGACGGGGGCTGAGGGGCTCGCGGGGCGAGAAGGTCTGGGCTGGGGCGGATAGTGGCCGCTCCACGGGCTTCGGCTGGATGCATCTCAGCCGGAGGCGCCGGCTCGCAGGTCGTAGCCTTTTACGGTGACAGATACCCCGCCGCTGGCAGATGAAGAAGACCTTGTCGCCGTAGCCTCGGAACGGGAGACCCTGGAGGGGTTCCTCGAGTACCACCGCAGGGTGCTCAGCGGGAAGCTTCGGGGCCTGTCCGAAGAGGACGCCCGGCGGCGCCTGGTGCCCTCGGCGACCACCATGCTCGGCCTGGTCAGCCACGCCGCCGCCGTGGAGCGCAACTGGTTCCAGCACCACCTGGGCGGCAAGCCGCGCGAGGAGATCAGCGGGAACGCCCGCGGCGACGCCCCGAGCTGGGATGTAGGAGCCGACAAGACCATCGGCGGGGTGATCGCCGAGTTCGAGAGCGCTGCGCGGCATCCCGCAGATCGCAGCGGGCTTCGCGCTGGACCAGACCGTGCCGCGTGACCAGCTGGGCCAGGTGTCGCTGCGCTGGATCTACGTGCACATCATCAGGGAGCACGCCCGGCACGCCGGCCACGCCGACATCCTCCGGGAGCAGATCGACGGCGCGACCGGCCAGGACTGGCTCGATCACCAGCCTGGACGGTGCGGACCGGTCGGGTGCCGTGTTGGCCCGGGTCGGGTTATGAGCCCACGGTGTCAGGGAGCTTGCCCGTCGCCCCGAGCTTGTAGGCGATGATCATGTCCCGCTGCGCAGGGGGCAGCGCGGCGCCGGCACCGGCGATGACGTAGTCGCCGTCGACGGCGACGGGCGCGTTGCTCCCGGCGGACATCGGCGTCCTGAACAAGATGGCGCCGGTGGCCGCGTCCAGCGCGTACAGGTCGCCGTGGAAGGTGGTGGTGAGCACGACGTCGTTGGTCACCGTCGCGGCGCCGTACGGCGAGGACGGAAGCGGGGTGTCCCACGCGACGGTACCCGTGTCCTGGTTGACCGCGACCAGTTCGCCGGCGGCCTTCTCGATGTCCCCGAAGATGGCGGCCTCCGGCAGGGTGTAGCCGCCCGGGGTCGTCGGTAGCGCGAGGTCGTTGACGGCGGCGAAGGTGGTGGAACCGTTGCTGGCCAGCTGGGTCACGATGCCGCCGTAAGTGCTTGGCTCGAGGCAGTAGTGCGCGGGCAGGAGGCCGCGCGAGGCAGGCGTGGCGTGCTCGGTGAGCAGCCCGTCGTTGTCGTGCCCGTCGTGCGCGCCCACCGGGCGCTGCCACAGCAGCTTGCCGGTCTGCGCGTCCAGTTCGATGAGGATGCCGGCCTTGCCGCCGTCGATCACCACCGGCCGCCCGTTCGCGGTGCTGAGTACCGGCGGGTCCTGCAGGTCCCAGTCGTACAGGTCGTGCGGGGTGAGCTGGTAGTACCACAGCAGCTTCCCGGCCGGGCTGAGCTTCACCACCGAGTCGGTGTACAGGTCCGGGCCGGGCCGGCTGACTCCCCAGCGGGTAGCTCGTGGTGCCGAAGACCGGGGCGGGGTTGCCGATGCCGAGGTAGATGTTGCCCTGGGCGTCGAACGACGGCGGGTACCACAGCCCGCCGCCGGAGTTGACGCCCGGGTTCCCCCACAGGTTCTGCACCTGGTCCCAGGACCACTCCGGCGCGCCGGTCTGCGCGTTCAGCGCCCACAAGATCCCCTTGCCGCCGCCGCCGTACTCAGCCACGAGCGGGTTGACCGGCACGGTGGACACGTACACGGTGCCGTGGTCGTAGCCCGGGGCCATGTCGATGCCCTCGTGGTCGTTGCCGGTCAGCGTCCGGCTCCACAACTGCGCCCCGGTCGCAGCGTTCAGGGCGACCGCGGCATGGTTGGTAGCCGCGTACACGACCCCGCCGGCGACGGTGACGCCGTCCGGCCCGCCGTTCGGTGAGTTGTAGTCGTGCGTCCACAAGACCTTGCCAGTGGCCAGGCTGATCGCGTACACGTCGGAATCCAGGTCCTGGAGGTACACCACCCCGTTCACGATCACCGGCGTGGTCGCGTAGGCCCCGTCGGTGTGGGCGGTGGAAATCGTCAGCGGCACGGTCCACGCCACCCCGAGCTTCGAGACGTTCGCGCTGGTGATCGCGCTGGCCACGTCGCGGGTGTTCGCCAGGTCCGCGTCCGGCAGGGTCCAGCCCGCCGCAGGCCGGCCCGTTGCCGCCGGGGCGGTCCCGGTGACCGCCGTGCCGTGCTTAGACGGGCACGCCAGGGTGCTCGGGCTGCTACTGCTACTGCCGCTGCTGCTTCCCGAGCAGCCAGCGATCAGGCCTGCCGCGACCACCAGCGCCGCGCCCGCCACCGCGGGCCGACGGCCGCCGACCGTACCGGCTTCCTTGCTCACGGCTCACGCTCCCGGTATTCACGTCCTTGAACAACTCAGCCATCACCCAGCCCGTCACGTACTACGACGGCGCAGCCACTCGGAACTCATCGCGGGAACGCGGCCGGCGGGCAGGAGATAGTCCGGCACCCGTATCCATCTTCCCCGCACGGACCACGAAGCCGCGGAGGCTGGCGGCCTGGAAGGGCATCGACGCGGCTGGAACAGCGCGTGCAGCCCGGCGGCGGCGCGCGAGCGGGAGAGCAGGCCGAGCGCCAGCGGTGAGCTACCCGCAGGCAGCGTTAGCGGCGTGCCGGCCTAGTCCAGCCTCGGCTTGGGGACTTGTAGGTCAGCCACCTATGCCCCGTTTGGCGACCCCGGGCACCAGCGGGCCTTCCGCGCCGGGTCTGAGTCGGCTGCCCCCGCCAGCCGCTCGTTCTCGGCAGCGTAGAGGTCGCTAACCTGCTGCTCCGGCACGAAAACCGGCTCGGCGGCTCTGGCCGCGATCTCTTTGTGCTTTGCCTTCAGCTCGGCGTCCCAGCTGGCGAGGGTATGCCACGCCGGGATCCCGACCCAGCAGCCAAGAAACAACAACATCAACGGGACGTTCAGCCAGAACCAGATCATCGCGTTCCCCTCCCCGGTCACCCTGACGGTGACTTTCGAGACAGCCAGGCGCGCGGCCTCAGCGACTATTGTGACACGCTCCGTATCTGAGTGGACACCTTGGGTAACGAAATGAATCCGGTCGGCAAGACGCAGCTAGCGAGCTGCTTCGCTAGCTCCGGGCACGCTGACTTCGGTCTCGCCGGGACTGCTGGTCTCGGCGACCTCGATGTCAAGCCGGGGCAGGACGCGGGAGAGGCGGGCGGGCAGGTACCAGTTGGCCGGGCCGGTCAGGTGCATGACTGCGGGGAGCAGCATGCTGCGGATGAGCAGCGCGTCGACGAGGACGGAGAACCCGAGCCCGAAGCCGAACTCCTGGAGGAGATGATGGCCGCCCGGCAGGAAGGAGCCGAAGACCAGGATCATGATCCCGGCGGCGGCGGTTACGATGCGGGTGCTGTGGGCCTGCCCGGCGGTGACGGCGCAGTGGTTCCGCCAGATCGCGCGGGCGCACACGCCCGTGGACCTGCTGTTCGTGCCCGAGTTCGGGCTCTACACCAGGTTCGGGTACGCGATCGATTTCATCAGGCAGGTCAAGCCGAAACAGGCGTCCCCGGTTCACGACACGGGCCTGGACGCGACAGGCCTGGCCGGAGCAGACGGCTTCCTCGTCCAGAACGCGACACCCCCTTCGCGCTCAGCTCCCTGACCCCGCCCGCCCCTCAGCTCCAGACCCGGCCGGGCCCGCGCCCTCCAGTCAGGGACCCCTCAGGGGGCACGAAGTCCCATTATGCCGGCGATAGCCGGCTACAGTGACATCGTGCCCCTGATCTCCCGCGCACACCAGCACCACAGGACCCGGGAACATCCAGGGCATCATGGGCACGGGCGCATCGCTGCGGCGGGTGAGTTGATAGCCGTATATGTCTGCGCTTTCGGGTGCCCCGGCACCCGAAAGCGCAGACAAATCGCCGGTCTGCATCGTAGATGGGCGCCAGGGCGAGCTCCCGGCCCTGTGCAGGAACGCATGGCGCGCACAGTGCGGACCCTGGCGTGGGAGCCGCTGCGGCCAGAGCACGAGCCCGGGGCCGTTCGGTGTCATCTTTGCGGCGGGTTGCCTATGGTACCTACCGGGTTGATTGGATTTATTATGAGACCGGCTGCTTACGCTCGATGACGAAGAGGCGATACATGCGCATGGCTCGGCCGGCCGCGGTAGCGGCGATACTGGCGTTCACTATGACCGCTGCGGCGTGCAGCAGCTCGGGAGGTGGCGCGTCGGGCAAGCCGCAGCTCGGCGGGACCGTGACCATCGCCTGGAACGACGCGGCGCCGAACTTCATCTTCCCGTTCCCGCCGGCCACCAACACCGACGGGTACAACCAGAACCTGACCGCCCCCCTGTGGCCGGAGCTCAGCTACGACGGCAACGGCGGCCAGCGGCGGTGAACCCGCGGGAGTCGCTGTACAGCTCCCTGCGCTTCGGCAACGATGACAAGACCGTGACGATGGTGCTCAAGAGCTGGAAGTGGTCCGACGGCGCCCCCGTCACCAGCCGCGACTTCACCTTCGTCTACAACCTGCTGAAGGTGAACTACCAGAACTGGGCCTTCTACATTCCGGGCCAGTTCCCCACCGACGTGAGCAGCGTGACCGCCCAGGGCCCGCACACGGTGGTGCTCAGCCTGACCCAGCCCACCAGCCCGGCGCTGTTCGCCGGCGTCGTGCTCAACAACGTCCAACTGGTCCCGCAGCATGCCTGGGACAAGGAGTCCGACGGCCGGCGCGGTCGGCAACTACGACGAGACGCCCGCCGGGGCGAAGGCGGTCTATGCCTTCCTGCAGAAGGAAGGCAGCCAGATCGCCACCTTCACCACCAACCCGCTGTGGAAGGTGGTCGACGGGCCGTGGACGCTGTCCACCTTCAACAGCGACGGCACCTTGTACGGTTACGTGCCGAACAAGCATTACTCCGGCACGGACCAGCCCCGCCTGGCTAAGGTGCTGAACCAGTCGTTCACGAGCTCCACCGCCCTGTGGACGCGCTGCGCTCCGGCAACACCGTCCAGGTGGCGCCGCTGCCGCTGGACGACGTCAGCCAGGTCGGGCAGCTCAAGGCGTCGGGGTACGCGGTGGCGACCCGGGCCATCCCCGGCGTGTCCGGCATGCAGCCGAACTTCTGGAACGCACAGGTGGGGGCGGTGTTCCGGCAGCTGTACATCCGGCAGGCCATGGAGGAGCTGATCAACCGGCCGCAGCTCGTCTCGAAGGTTTACAACGGGTACGCCGACCCGGGCAACGGGCCAGTGCCATTGCTCGCGTTCCCGTCGTGGGCGTCCCCCCTAGAGAAGTCCGGCGGCCCGTACCCCTACTCGCCCTCGGCCGCGATCACGCTGCTGCGCTCGCACGGCTGGAAGGTCGTGCCGGCGGCGTTTCCACCTGCCAGCACCCCGGCACCGGCGCCTCGCAGTGCGGTGCCGGGATCGCGGCCGGCCAGCAGCTGGCGTTCCAGCTCGCGTACTCCGAGGGGGCCGCGACGACGGACGAGGAGAACGCCGCCATCCAGTCCTCCGAGGCGCAGGCCGGGATCAAGCTGAACCTCAAGGCCGAACCGTTCAACACGCTGGTCGGCACCACGGGCGTGTGCACGCAGAAGAGCCACGCGCAGGGCTGCGGCTGGCAGATCGTCGAGTTCGGCTACGACCCGTACGGGCTGTACCCGGCGGACAACGGCGTCTTCGTGACCGGTGGTCCCAGCAACAACGGCGGCTATTCCGATCCCACAGCGGACAGCCTGATCCAGGCCACCCTGCAGGGGTCGGGCCAGCAGGCCTTTTTCGCCTACGAGGACTACGTGGCCCGCCAGCTGCCCTGGCTGTGGCTCCCGCTGCGAGAGGGTCTCGAGGTCTACCGGAGCAACCTGGGCGGCTTCACCCCGCTCAACTCGTTCTCCGGCGCCGAGAACCCCGAAGACTGGTACTTCACCAAGTGATGCTGTGACCGGCTATCTCATCCGACGGGCCGGGCAGGCCGTGGCGGTCGTCATCGGCGTCCTTATCCTGACGTTCATCATGATCCACCTGGAGCCCGGCAGCGTGGCCCGGAGCGTCCTGGGGCTCCGGGCCACGAGCGGCCGGATCGCCATCTTCAACTCGACCTACGGGCTGAACCAGCCGCTGTACCGCCAGTTCGTCACCTACCTCGGCCAGGTGGTGCACGGGAACCTGGGAACCTCGTACTACCTCCAGCAGCCGGTCTCCACACTGTTCGCCCAGCGGCTCCCCCGGGACCTGCTGCTGCTGGGCAGCTCGACCGTGTTCGCGTTGCTCATCTCGGTGCCGATGGGCATCTATCAGGCGGTGCGGCGCGGCGGGCTCGGGGACATGACCCTCGGGACGGCGTCGTTCACGCTGTACTGCATGCCCGCCTTCTGGCTCGCGGTGATGCTGATCGCGGTCTTTGCCGTTCAGACCCACCTCCTGCTGCCCGTGGCGCCGGCCGGCAGCTCGGTCGGGTCGATGCTGGCTCAGCCGCGGGCCCTCGCGCTACCGGTACTGACGCTAACCCTGATCCAGGTGGCGGGCTTCAGCCGGTATATGCGCTCGTCGGCGATCGACACCTTGGCCCAGGAGTTCCTGCAGGTGGTCCGGGCCAAGGGCGTGCCAGAGCGGCTGGTGCTCGCTCGTCACGTGGTGCGCAACTCGCTGCTGCCGGTAGTGACGGTCGTAGGCCTGTCCCTGCCCGGCCTGGTCACCGGGGCGATCGTGGTTGAGGATGTCTTCAATTACCAGGGGATGGGGTTGCTGTTCTACGACGCCGCGACCCATCACGATTTCCCGATCCTGCTGGGCTCCACGCTGATCGTCGGCGTGGCCACCGTGGCGGGCAACCTGGCCGCCGACATCGCCTACGGGATCCTGGACCCGCGGGTGCGCTATGTCAGCAGCTGATCTGGGCCCCGGCCAGTCCGCGGCGATGAGCGCGCTGCCCGGCGGAGCCGGGCCGGACGTGGGCTCCGCCGGGGAACGGCGGCCAGGGGAGTTCCTGCTGGCCGCCTTCACCCGCAACTGGCAGGCCCGGGCGGGCCTGGTGGCGGTGGCCGCGCTGGTGCTGTTCTGCTTCGCCGGGCCGCTGCTCTACCGGACCAACCAGGTCACGGTGAACCTGAACCTCAAGGATCTGGCGCCTAGCGGAAGCCACCCGCTTGGCACGGACGACAACGGGTACGACGTGATGGGCCGGCTGATGATCGCGGGCCAGTCGTCGCTCGAACTCGGTTTCGCCGTGGCCCTGGCCACGACGCTCTTCGGCACGGCCTACGGGGCGGTGGCCGGCATCGCGGGCGGGATCGTCGACGGCGTCATGATGCGGATCGTGGACACGTTCCTGGCCATCCCGTGGCTGGTGCTGCTGCTGATCATGGTCAACATCTTCCCGCCGAACCTGTGGACGATCATCGCGTTGCTGTCGGTGCTGTCCTGGCTGGGCGTGGCCCGGCTGGTCCGCGGCGAGGTGATCTCGCTGCGAACCCGCGACTTCGTGCTGGCCGCGAAGACCATGGGCAGCACGACCGGCCAGATCATGGTCCGGCACCTGGTGCCGAACGCGCTGGGAGTGATCGTGGTCAGCGCGACGTTCAGCGTCGCCGACGCCATCCTCGCGCTGTCCACGCTCAGCTTTCTCGGGCTGGGGCTGCCGCCGCCGCATGCCGACTGGGGAACCATGCTGACCAGCGGGCTGAACGATCTCTTCAACGGCTACTGGTGGCTGGTCTACCCGCCTGCCATTGTCCTGATCATCACGATCATCGCGTTCAGCCTGATCGGGGACGCGCTGCGCGACTCGCTGGACGTGCGCCTGCAGCGCAGGTAGAGGCAGACTCAGGTGGGCCAAAGTCTGATAAGCCGATCGGAACAACAGATGGGTGCGGTGTGGAACCGTACCCGTCGAGGAGGCTAGAACGGTGACCCGGATCCGGCCGGCCCTCTGGCTCGCGCTGGCGGCCACATTGTTCCTGCTCGCCGTGACGGGTTACGCGCTGCTCGTCCACGCGTTCCCCCAGGACTACTGGAAGCAGACCGATGCGTCGGTGTACCGGGCCGCTGGCCTCGCGGTGCGGCACCAGCCCGCCGCGCTGTATGCGCTGGGACTTGGTGTAGCCCACCAGCCGTTCACCTACACGCCTTTCGCCGCGCTGTTGTTCGCGGCGGCGAGCGTGGTTTCCTTCGCCGGCTGGCAGGTCGTGCTGGCGGTCATGACGATCGGGTTGCTGCCTGTGGTGGCGTACCAGGCGCTCGGGATCGCCGGGCGGCCGCCGGGCCTGGCCAGGGCGGCGGGGGCATTGGCGATCGCGGCGGTGAGCCTGTGGCTCGAGCCGGTCGCCATGACACTGTTCTTCGGGCAGGTCAATCTTGTCCTGCTGGCGCTCGTGGTTGGTGACCTGGCGTTGCCTGACCGCGCTCGAGGCAAGGGCATCGGGATAGGCCTGGCGGCAGCGGTCAAGCTGACCCCGCTGATCTTCATTGCGTACCTGCTGGTCACCCGGAGAGTGCGCGCCGCAGCGGTCAGCGCGCTGACCTTTGCCGCCACCATCGGCCTGGGCTTCGCGCTGCTGCCGCACGCCTCCGCGGTCTTCTGGGGCGGGCAGTTCGAGCAGCCGGGCAGCGCGCCGTTCCACCTGCTCAACCAGTCCCTTTACGGCGCTATTTTGCGGCTCACCCACGACGGGCATCAGGCGCACGCCTACTGGCTGGCGGCGGCGCTCGCCATCGCCCTGGTGGGCCTGGGCACGTCGGCGGTGGCCAGCCGTCGTGGCCATGAACTGCTCGGCCTGGTCACCTGCGCCGCCACCGGCCTGCTGGTGTCCCCGGTCTCGTGGTCACACCACTACGTCTACGTCATTCCCGCGCTGGCCCTCGCCGGGTGCGGCCCGCGGCGGCTCAGCTACCGCTTCGCCGGGGTCGGGTTTATCGTGGGCCTGTTCGGTTTCTGGCCCGTGCTCATCGGCCCCGACGGCGGCTACGATCCCAGGGCGCAGCTGCTTCCCCGCGGCCTGCTCCGGCTCGCGCCGAACCGCGGCCGCAACCTTGAGTTCACCTGGCGCGGCCTGGAGCTGATCGCGGGTAACTATTACGTCATCGTGCTGCTCGTTCTTATCGCAGCCACCGCAGGCACCATGGTGGTTATACGGCACCGCCGACCCGCAGCGGACGAGCCTGCCGCGGCACCGTATGCCGCTCGCACGATGTAGCCGCCGGTCAGATTTGCGCGACGCCGGCGTAGCCCCAGACGCGGTCCGCGTTGTGCTCGGGCTGGCCGCCCTCCGGACGCCAGTAGGACAGCAGCACGACCCCGGGATCGACCAGCTCCTTGCCGTTGAACAAGCGCGTGATCTCTTCCTTGCTGCGGCCGACGAACGTGCTGCCTCGCTTCGCGGATTCCTCCGTGACCTGCTGCATCTTCTCCGGCGCGAAGTCGCCGGTGACGTGCGAGATGACCAGGTAGCTACCTGGCGCCGCCGCCGCCAGGTAGCGGCTGACGATGCCGGCCGGGTCGTCGGTGTCCGGGATATTGTGCAGGCAGGCGATCAGCAGCAACCCGACCGGCTGGCTGAAGTCCAGGAACTGCGCCGCCTTGGCCAGCACCGCGCCGGCGTCCCGCAGGTCCTCCCGGACCACCGTGGTGCTCTGGTTATCCGCCATCAGCGCCTCGGCGTGCAGGAAGACGACCGGATCGTTATCGACGTAGACGACGCGGGCATCCGGGCAGTCCGACTGGGCGATCTCGTGCGTATTGGGGCTGGTCGGCAACCCGGTCCCGACGTCGAGGAACTGGCGGATGCCGCGCTCGCGCAAGAACCGCACCGCCCGCACCTGGAACTTCCGGTTAGCGCGCGCACTGTCGAGGGTCTGCGGAATGAGCCGGAGGTTCACCTCGGCCAGCTCCCGGTCGGCGGCGAAGTTGTCCCTGCCGCCGAGGAGGTAGTCGTAGACCCGGGCCGGATGCGCGATATCCGTGCGGATACCCAGCGCGTTCCACCTGTCCCGCCGCTCCCGCTCGTCGTGCTCAGCCATCATGACCTCTCGTCTGCCCCCCTTTGTCGTTGACATGATGGCATATGGGCGTCTCGGGTGGCGCTAGCGGCTGATGTTGACGTCGAGGCTGACGACTGGGCAGTTCACGATGAACCCGCTAGGACCAAATGCGCTGCCAGCCGGGAACCCGGTGGCGTTACCGTCGGTGACCTGCTGCAAAGCGGCCGAGAAGCCGGTTTGCCGGAGATTGAGCCCGGCCACTATGGCCGCCTCTGTCCACGTCTCCAGATGCACATCCCACATCGGGCTGTAGTCGAAGTGGCTCGCCGGCTCGGGTACCTCCTGCAAGACGATGAGCGATTCACGGGAGCAGCTCGCCGATACGACCGCGGCGTCCGCGCAGCCAGGCGAGGGCGCCGCGTCGAGATCGGGAGCGTAGGTCACATCCTCGATGGTCGCGGCCACCGGGTCGGAGGCGTCGAACGATGCGTAGTGAACACTCTCGTTGTCATAGCAGCCGTCGGTTTCGCGGTAGCTCACGGTCCTGCGGCTCGGGCCGATGGCCACGACCTTGTCCGCCCGGCCAGTAGCGTTGGCGATCTGGGAGGCGTTCAGCACCACGGTCCTGCCCCGGAAGACGACGCGGACCAGGGGACTGTATCCCGGCCTGCAGGGGATGCGCCCAGCCCAGGCGATACTGATCGGATCGATCAGCATCACGCTCGCGCCGGCGATGCGGCTCGGCTGGATCGTCCCGCCGCCAGACCTGCTCCGCGCCATGGCCGAGACCAAACGGGACGACGACTTCGGCACCGGGATGCTGGAGCAGCATGCGCTGGCGTCCTGGCTGGAGTGCACCCGGCTGAGGCGGGCTGTCGACGCCGTCCTGGCCGAGGGCCGTTCGCTGACGGCGGCGGCCATTCCCGGTGGCAGCGACCACCCATGGCACCTGACCTCCGCCGACTGGCCTGCCGCCACCGAGGATTTCTATTCATCCTGAGACCGCGGGCTTCCGTCCCGAGTTAGCGGTACTCGGGGTTCTCGAAGTCGAAACGGCAGCCGGCGTCCCATTCCGACCGCTGGTTGCCGTACGCCGGGATGCCGCCCGCGTCCTTCAGCATCCGCGCCATGTGCAGCAGATTCCAGGTCATGAACGTGGTATTGCGGTTGGTGAAGTCGTTCTCCGGTCCGCCGGAGCCAGGGTCCAGGTAGGAAGGCCCAGGCCCGGCCTCGCCGATCCAGCCGGCGTCGGCCTGCGGCGGAATCGTGTACCCCAGGTGCTGCAGGCTGTACAGCACGTTCATGGCGCAGTGCTTGACGCCGTCCTCGTTCCCGGTGATCAGGCAACCACCCACCCGGCCGTAGTAGGCGTACTGGCCGGCCTCGTTGAGCAGATGCGAGCAACCGTAGAGCCGTTCGATGACGCGTTTGGTCACCGAGCTGTTGTCGCCGAGCCAGATCGGGCCGGCGATGACCAGGATGTCGGCGGCCATGACCTTCTCGTACAGCCTCGGCCAGGCGTCGGTGACGGCGCCGTGCTCGGTCATGTCCGGCCACACTCCGGTCGCGATGTCGTGGTCGGCGGCACGGACGGTCTCTACCCGGACGCCCTGCTTGCGCATGATCCCGGCGCTTACCTCGATCAGCCCCTGGGTGTTACTGGGCTCGGGTGACGGCTTCAGGGTGCCGTTGATGTACAGCACGGCCAGATCGTCGTAGCGCGGGCTCGAGGCGGTCATGAGTGCTCCTTAGGGGCAGACGGATCGTCCTGCATAGTCCGCGCCGGGAGTTATCCGTTACACCTGACGGCGATCTCGCCCATGTCGATGGCGACCAGCAACGGCTCCGGGACGAGCTGGTAGTCGCCCTGCCAGGCGTAGCCTCGCCGCGTGGCCGGGATGATGACGCCATCGACGTCGCGGTAACCGGAGGCGTAGAGCATGGAGGGTGCCCCGCCGAGGATGTCGATGGTGAAGTCGTGGCGGCGGAGCAACCCGTCCGGGCCGAAGCACGAGATCTGCTGGCGGGTGTGGCTCTTGATGTGATCAGGGAATGTCACTTTCAGCCGCCGCCACGTTTCACCGTCGGCCTCGATGGGGGCGATCTCCTCGGTGACGAACCCGGGCCGGGTGTAAAGGAACGGCGTGTTCAGGTACGTCCACAGCGCCTCCCCGACGAAATAGGCGAGATGAACGTCGTCCCACGGGGTCTCGGGCCGCTGGCCGTCAAACGCCCTCTCCGGGTCCTCGCGTGCGTCGATGAGCGCGCCGTCGCGGTGCTGCACGAGGACCCGGTGAGGCTCGAAGAGCGACCTCTTGTCCTGGCCGGCGAAGTCGACGGCTAGGCGCTGCCGCGTCGTGTCCACCTCCAGGCGAACGTCCTTAAGCGCGTCACCTTGGCCCTTGAGGTGCCAGAAGGCCCCGGTAATAGACGCGTCGAAGGCGATCGACGTGACCTGATTCCATCGGTCCAGGCCGCCGTGGGCGGCGACGGCGCTGTCGAGTAGATCGTTCATTTCTGCTCCGGCTTGGCGATAGGCGCGTCGTACATGTCGGGTTTCTCCGTCCGTGTTGTTCGCTGTCTGGGTGTCAGGGCGCTGGGCTCAGTCCCGCGGCGCCGAGCAGGTAGGCACTCTCGTCGTGGCCAGGGCCGATGATGAGCCTGACGATTTCCTCCCCGGCCTGTTCAGGGGTGAGGGCAGGCCCGCGGCTGTTCAGGAAGGTCGCGACATCCAGGCCGGCCCGCGCTGCGTACGCGGCGACCCCGCCCCGGCCCAGCCGGGTGGCCGGGGTCAGGTCGGGAAGCACCGAGATGAACCTGATGCCGAGCCCTTCCCGGCGGGCTTCCTCGGCGGCGTAGCCGGTGAGGAACCGGATGGTCGCCTTGGCCCCGGCATAGCCGCCGGATATCGGCGAGCCGTGCCGTGCCGCCCCGCTTGAGACCGCGATGACCGTGCTGCCCGGGTCGAGCGGGCGCAGCAGCGCCTCGCGGGTCCAGTGGAACGCGTGCTGGACGTCCACCTCCCAATTGCGGCTGAAGGTCTGCCAGGTGTGGCGGTGAACCGGCCGCGCCAGCGGGGCGGCGCCGGCGTTCAGCACCAGCGTGCGGGGCTCGTAGTCATCGATCAGCTGGCCGGCCACCACGGGGTCGGCCGCATCGGCGGTCACCGCCGTGAACATGCCGCCAAGTTGCTCGCGCACCTCATCCAGCGCGGCGGTGTCGCGGGCGACGCCGACGACCTGCGCGCCGGCCTTGATGAGGGCAGCTGCGATGCCACGGCCGAAACCGCGGCTGGCGCCGGTGACTATCGCCGTCGTTCCTGATAGTTCCTGGCCTGTCATGAGGCTCCTTACGGTGGGAGAGGATTCGCTGGTACAGATCCGGGTGGCGAGCAAAATTAACTGAGCCTCCCCCGGTGACTTTCCGCCGCGCCGCGGATCTGTCCGGGTAGGGGCATGTGCCACCGGACCGGCACGTGCCGCTGGGCAGGAAGGCATCTTGATGAAGGAAACGGCAGAGTTCGCGCGGCTCACCGACCCGTTCCGGCCGGAGCTGATGGCGCACTGCTACCGGATGCTCGGATCGGTCCACGACGCCGAAGACCAGGTGCAGGAGACCCTGATCCGGGCGTGGCGGTCCTACGGTGACTTCGAGGGGCGCGCGTCGCTGCGCAGCTGGCTGTACAAGATCGCCACCAATACGTGCCTGCGAGCACTGGAGAACCGCGCCCGGCGGCCGCTGCCGTCCGGCCTCGGCGCCCCTGGTAACCCGGATGAACCGCTGGCCGCTGGGCCCGGCGAGGTTTCGTGGCTGGAACCGATCCCCGACGCCCTCGTGCGGGCTGGGGCCAACGATCCCGCATCGGTCGTGGTTTCCCGGGCGAGCCTGCGGCTGGCCCTGATCGCCGCGTTGCAGTACCTGCCCGCCCGGCAGCGCGCGGTCCTGATCTTGCGTGACGTCCTGCAACTGCAGGCGTCCGAGGTGGCCGGCCTGCTCGGCATCACGACGACCGCGGTCAACGGCCTGCTGCTGCGCGCCCGAGCCCGGCTCGGGCAGGCCGGGCTGACCCAAGAGGAGATCCGCGAACCCGCGGCAGCAAGCCAGCGCGCACTGCTCGATCGGTACGCGGCCGCCTTCCAGAACGCCGACATGCCCGCCCTCTCCCGGCTGCTGCAGGAAGAGGCCACCTTCGAGATGCCGCCGGTCCCCGTCTGGTTCGCCGGGCGTGACCAGGTCATCCGGTTCCTCGGTCGCGTGCCGCTCCGTCAGCCGGGCGCCTTCACCATGGTCCCCGTCGCCGCCAACGGCCAGCCCGGCTTCGGGTGTTATCTGCACGGGCACGCTCACGCCATCCAGGTGCTCACCGTCACCGACGCGGGGATCGCCCGTATCGTCACGTTTCAGCAGGCCGGGCTGTTCCCGGCCTTCGGCCTACCGGACGTCATGCCCGCCGCGGCCGGTATCGCGGCACCGCGCCCGTGACCGGCAGGACCGGACTGCTTGAGCGGGCGGTCACCTACGCCGCGCGGTCGGTGCTCGACGTTACGCCCGCGCTCTTGCCGCGCCCGACCCCGTGCCGCGGCTGGAACCTAGACATGCTGCTCAGGCACGCCTGCGAGTCCCTGGCCGCGCTCCACGACGGGACCGTCAGCAGGCACATCGCCCTGATCCCGGCTGCACCTGACTGTGCCGCGGCCGCGGACCTCGTCCAGACCTTCCGGGACCGGGCCGAGCGGCTCCTCGCCGCTCAGGCCGCTGCTGAGGGCCGGGGCCAGGCACTCGGCATCGGGGACCTCGCGCTCCCCGCCATCGCCATGGAATACGCGGGAGCCATCGAGATCGCCGTACATGGCTGGGACATATCCCAGGCGTGCGGCGAGCACAGGCCGATTCCGGACACGCTCGCTGCCAGCCTGCTGGCCATCGCCCCGCTGCTCATCCCGGAAACCGGCCGGCACCCCCTGTTCAGCCCGCCAGTCACGCCCACAGCCCATGCCAGCCGGAGCGACCGGCTCCTCGCCTACCTCGGCCGCAAACCCTCGGCGGCACCGGTGAATCCCGCCCCCTGTGCGTCACCACAAGCCGTGCGGGTCCCGAGCCGGCACAGGGCATAATTTGACCAAACGGGCTGGCGTTCCCGCCTCCCGCCACCGACTCGCCTCGGATGGTGCATCATGGCTGGCCTGCCAGAAGTAATCGGGTTGCTCTACCGGGCCGACTGGACCCGCCTGTCCCTGTCCGCCGAGGTGCGCTTCGAACAGGACGGTGACCTGGCCCGCCGCCGGGAAAACGCGGTCCGGGCGGAGTCGATGCGGCGGATGGGGTTCCGCCCCGGATCTCCCGGCATGCCAGACGTGGAGCAGGAGCCGGACGCCGAGCGGGACGTCTATCACCGGTGGCACGCGGCCCTGCTGATCGCGCCCGGCCGGCGGTACCGCCTGGAGTACGAGGGCGACCATGGCGGACAGGCCGACGGATCTGACGGCGAGCAGGCCTGGACGCTCCGGCCGCCGGACCCGCCGCCGCTCCCGCCGCTCGGCTTCGAGGTCGTCTCGGGGCTGCCGGTTCCGGCCCTGTTCCGCCCGGCTGGCCTGCTCGTCGGGTTCACCCTGGACGTGGGTGGCCCGGTCACCGCCTGCGGCCGCGAGGCGATCGCTGTGACGGCCGTGCCCCGGCACGGTGCCGTGGGGTCCGGGACGAGCCTGCGCCCTCCCGCCTGCGACCGCGTCGAGCTGATCGTGGACGCCGAGACCGGCATCCTGCTCCGCCGCGAGGAGACGTTCGAGGGCCAGGTGCTCACCCTCTTCGAGCTGACGACCGTGACGATGAGCCCGCCGGAAGCGGATGACCCGGCCCGGTTCGCGCCGCCCGCGGGCAGCCGCCCCGTCCGGGATCCGGAGGATGCCCCCGGGCGGAGCGGGCTCGGCTGGCAGGTGGCGGCGAACGCGGCCGGCCTGGCGGCGGGCGGCCTCGGGGCCTGGCTCCGGCTGGCACCGCACCTGCCCGGCCACCGCCCGGCCGCTGAGGCCAGCTTCCTGGCCGCGATGCCGTCTCCCGAACCGGGCCCGCTCGATCCCGGAGACGGGCCACTGCCCTCCGATGACCTGCTCGGCCTGCTCTACCGCAGCGGTCAGTATGACGGCGACGACCCTCAGGTCCGCGGCGCTGCGGTGCGGCGGTGGAACGACACGAAGGCGGTTTGGGGCCAGGTGCCCGGCACGTTCCGCGCGGCGGGACATGGCGGCGTCGGCTATCTCCTCGACACGGTAGCCCGGAAGGAAACGGTGACCCTGTCGGCCGGCCAGCTGCGTATCGGGGGCCCCGAGCTGTACTACCTCGATTACTCGTCCTGGCAGGGCGGGCCCGGACCGCTCGTGATGGCCTGCGACGGAGAGCAGTACTGGGGGATCCACGAAAACAGGGCCCGGGTGGGGCCGGCGCGGCCGATGGCGGGCGCCATCGCGAGCTTGGTCGGCTCGTCCTGGCTGCTCGGCGAGCGGCTGTCCGGCGGCGTGGAGATCACCTACCACGGCCGCCGCGGCTACCACCTGCGGGTGACCCGCGGCGACGGTGCGGCGCACGCGGGACCGTCGATGTTCTACCCGGCCGACGCGATCGTGGACGCGGAGACGGGCTGCCTGCTCCGGCTGATCGCGTACGACGGCGACGCCCCCGCGGAATGGTGGGAACTGGACGGCGTCACCGCGGAGCCCGGCGATACCGCTGACCCGGCCGGATTCCGCCCGCACATCCCGCCCGGCACCCGCGTCGTCGAGGAATCCGGCGACCCGATGGTCGACGCCACCATGTGGCATGCCCGGCCTGACCGGGACCGCGGCCCGCGCCGCCGCGGAGGCCTTCCGCCGCGGCACCGACGCCGTCTCCGCCGCCCGCAGCTTCCTGGACGACCTGCGCGGCCATCGCTAGTGCGCGCATATCCGTGAGCCGGCTGGCTTTGATTTACTACCGGGATTAGCTCACCATCTGCGTA
>CAVSTQ010000019.1:0-236436 GCA_963730825.1 uncultured Actinomycetes bacterium | reverse complement strand
CCAAGCAATACGGTCGAACGAAGCAACAGAGCCGCCGGGAAGGGGATCGCGAGCAGGTGCTGTCGGCCGCGATCAGCTCAGCCCGGCGCGATCCGCCCGTGGTGCATCGCGGTGACCTGCTCACCGACCTGCCCGCGCTGGCGGCCCAGGCTCCAGCCGACGCGACCCTGGTCGTGTTCCACTCAGCTGTGCTCGCGTACGTCACGCCGGAGGACCGCCAGCTATTCGCGGCCGTCGTCCGCAGCCTGCCGGCCGTGTGGCTGTCCAACGAGGCACCCGGCCTGCTGCCCGGCATCCCTGTCCCGGAATACCAGGGCTGGCCGTTCATGCTCGCCCGGGACGGCCGGGTGCCGCTGGCTTTCGCCGACGGGCACGGAACGTGGCTGCGATGGCTGCCTGGCGCGCAGGCCCGACGCCGCTAGGCCCCGCGGCGGAACCGCCGCGGGGCCCGAAGCCTGCTACATCAGCAGCCGTCGTAGGCAGACCAGTTGGACTGGCCGCCTGCGGCCAGCGCGTTGTTGAACACCTGGTTCTGCTCGGCCACGCTCGCGTTGCCGAAGGCAGCGGGTGAACCGCCGTAGGCCGCCCATGTCGAGGCGCTGAACTGATACAGGCCGTAATGCCCGCTGGAGTTCATCACCTGGGAGTTGCCGCCCGACTCCCGGGCGATCACGCACGAGGTGAACCCGCCGTTGCCCGAGTAGGTGCTGGCCGCCTGCACCGGCGCGGACACCGGGCTCGGCGACCTGCGAGGGGCCGCGCGCGGCGAGCCCGGCGACCGGAGCCACCGCGGCGTTCCCGAGCTGGCCCGGCGCGGCCGGGATCCGGGCCGGCTTGGCCGGGATCGTCAGGACCTGCCCGACCGAGATGTCGTTGGCCCAGCGGATCTTGCTGTGGTTGGCCCAGTAGATGGCCGGCCACGCCGCCTGGTCGTGGTACACGCGACTGGCGATCGCGGACAGCGAGTCGCCCTCCCGGACGGTGTACGTGGCAGACCGGGCAGAGGCGGTCGCGACCGCCTTTCGCGCCGAGGACAGCAGCTGGGCGGGCGTCAGGCCGACCCGGGCGTGCGAGGTGTCGGCCGTCCGCGGACGTGGTGCGATCGGTGGCCTGTGCGAGACCTGCGTGCTCGCCATGGCCTGCGGTGATATGCAGAGCACGGCAGCGGCCCCGGCGAGCGCGGGCACGGCCACGGCCGTCCGGCGGGCGATCTGGGTACGTTTCAGTTTCCTATGGCAGCCCAAAGGGCTCCTTTCCGAACAGGGCGCGCTCCCCGGGAAAGCCGCGCAACAGGCCCGCGGTTTTCAGGAGCGCCTGACAGCTCGGCAGCCTACGTTCAACGCGCGGCTGGCGGTAGCTACGGCGAAGCCGGACACGCAACTATTACGAGGCGATATTTCCGCTTCGCAGGCGAAACCGTCTAACGGTGGCTAAACTAGCCAACCTCGACCGCTGAACGCACCATACGTCACATAAATCGACAAATCTCGCAGCAGCCGAGCGGCGAGTCTCCAGTTCTGACGTGCGCTTTCTCACATGCTGATCATGGTCGCTGGGACCGTGACCACCCGGCGAACGCAGGTATTCACCGAGTCCCTTCGCCTGCGCGTCGGGCCGGGTCGTGCCGGACACGCCGGGGGCGAGCAGGCCGTGGACGACGAAGTTGAGGGCCAGCAGGTTCGGCAGCTCGTACCGGTCGACGCGCAGGTCCGCCGCTTCGGTCAGGAGCTCTTTGAACCGGTCCGTCGTCAGGTGCTGCGCGCAGCCAGGCGTACCTGGCCGGGCTGGTAGCCCACAGCCCCACGTTGGCGTTACCGCCCTTGTCGCCGGACCGCGCCCCGCACAGCCGGCCGAGGGGAATGTCGACCAGCGGGCCGGCGCAGCCCGGCCGGAGAGGGCGGCTCGGCCGGCTGGCGGCGGGCGGGGTGGGCGAGCGGGGAGGACGGCGACGACGCCGGTACAGCGCTGGTGTGCGGGATCTCGCGGACGCTGCCGTCGGGCAGGTGCAGCGCTGGGTGACGGCCGTGGCGGCCGGACGAGAGCGGGCCAGTACAGGCCGAACGCGCTGGCCGCGTGGGCGGGGTGGTGGTGTGGAAGCCCGCGTAGCCGCCGAGCGCGAGGGCGAAGGCAGCGTCGGAGAACGCCCGGCCGACCTTGCGCTCGTCGGGGTCCTTGACCGTGATCCGCAGATGGGCGGTGGCCTGCTCGTTGGTACGGGCGCATCCGGACTGATCGAAGCGAAGCAGGCGCACGTCGGCCTCGGCGAATGCTCGGTGCCGCCGAGCAGGCCGAAGAGCAGGTGCGTGGCCTGTTCGGCCTTGGCCTCGATGTCGAGACCGGTGATGACCATGGTCATCGTGTTGCGGTAGCCGCCGAGCATGTTGAAGCGCGACCTTCAGGGTGTCCGGGGGCGGGCTGCCCTTGGTGCCGGAGACCGCGACCCGGTCCGGCGCCTGCTGCACACACGAGTGGTGTCGAAGTGGGCCACGACGTCCGGGTTGAGGTAGGCGGGCGCGCCGATCTCGTAGAGCAGCTGGGCGGTGACGGTCCCGACCGAGACCAGGCCGCCGGTGCCGTCGTGCTTGGTGATGACGCAGCCAGCCGTCGGCGGCGACCTCGGCGATCGGGAAGCCGGGGTAGCGGCGTTCGGTGATCTCCTCGCCGAAGCTGTAGTTCCCGCCGGTGGCCTGCGGCCCGCACTCGATGATGTGCCCGGCGACCACCGCGCCGGCCAGCGCGTCCCAGTCGTCACGGCGCCACCCGTGCCACCACGCGGCCGGCCCGGTGACCAGGCTTGCGTCGGTGACCCGGGGGCACACGACGATGTCCGCGCCCGCCTCGAGCGCCGCCGTGATCCCCCAGCCGCCCAGGTAGGCGTTGGCCGTGACCACCGGCAGGTCCGCCTTGGCCAGCGGCAGGCCGGTGTCAAGGTTGGTCAGCTCATGACCGGCGCGCCTGCAGGTCGCCGATGGCCGGGGCGAGATCGTCGCCGGTGATGTAGGCGACCCGAGCCGGCAGGCCGAGCCGGGCGGCGAGCTCGGTGAGCTCGCCGGCCAGCCCGGCCGGATCGAGGCCGCCCGCGTTGGCGACGACCTTGACCCCGCGTTCCAGGCAGGTGCCGAGCACCTCCTCCATCTGCTGCAGGAACGTGACGGCGTAGCCGCGGCTCGGGTCCTTGCGGCGGGCCTTCCACAAGATGAGCATGGTCAGCTCGGCCAGGTAGTCGCCGGTCAGCACGTCGATCGGCCCGTCCAGCATCTCCCGGGCGGCGGGCACCCTGTCGCCGTAGAACCCGGAACAGTTCGCGATGCGCACGGGTGGACGCGATGCCGGCTGCTGACCTGGTGCCGCCTGCTGACCTGGGTCATCTGATCTTCCCTCCGACGGACGGACGGCCGGGGCCCGCCGCCCCGGCAAAGGCCTGGGCGATCGCCATCCACTCCTGCGCGGCCTGGCCCTCGATCGTCAGGTCGACATCATCGCGGTGCCGCCGCTGGGTGACCAGCAGGCAGAAATCAAGCGCCGGCCCGGTGATCCGGTCCGCGGCCTCTGGCGGCCCCCAGGCCCAGGCCGGCCCGGATGGCCCGGCCGGCCCGGATGGCGGGATGAGCTCGACCCGTACCGGGACGGACGGCACCGGCCGTGCCGCGGACGGCGAAGCTGTAGCCGCGGGCCCCGACGCCGATGTGCGCCACGTGCCGCAGCCGGCCGGTCGGCTCCCGGCTGACGCCGAGGGCATCGGCGATGTCCTGGGTGTGCGCCCAGGTCTCCATGATCCTGGCCGTCAGCGCGGACGCGGCGCTCATCGCCGGGCCGAACCACGGCAGCCTGAGCGCCGGGTCCAGGCCGGTGAACGTATCGACGAGCCTGGCGCGGGCGGTGTCAAACCAGGCCAGCAGCTCAGCCGGATCCAGGTCGCGAAACCGGGCGGCGATGTCGTCCGGGGACACTCCCCCGGCCGCTTCGTAGTCCGCCCGCGCCGCCAGGAAATCCTGGGGCGCCACCGCGGAGGAGACCGTGACCTCGTCGAAATAGGCCAGATGGGTGATCTGGTCGGCAATGTCCCAGCCGGCCGCGGGTGTGGCCAGGTGCCAGCCGGCCGCGTCCAGGCCGGCCACCAGGGCGCGGGTGACAGCCGACTCGGCGGTCAGGTCAGCGGCCAGCGCGGCCATGTCTACCGCCATGACCTCACTCTTCTTCCGTGCTGGCGACGACGGCCAGCACCTGGCCGGTGCTGACCTGGTCCCCGGTCTTGGCGTGCAGTTCGGCCACGGTGCCATCGGCGGGCGCGGCGACCGTCTGCTCCATCTTCATCGCCTCAAGCACGATCAGCGGCTGGCCCGCGACCACGGTCGCGCCGACTTCGGCCAGCACCCGCAGGACCAGACCGGGCATCGGAGCGAGCAGCGACCCGGACGGCGCCATCGCGTCCGGCTGGCCAAACCGCGGCACCTCGGTCAGCGTGGTCGAGCCGTTGCTCGCGTCGACGTAGGTCTGCGCCTGCACCTGGTGCACCCGGTAATGACGGCGCAGGCCGTCAACCTCCAGGTCGACCCGGTCCTCCCCGGCCGCATGCAGGATCAGGGCGCCACCCAGCGGCACGCCGTTAACGGAGGCCGCCACAGCGTTACCAGTGACCCGGTAGGCGACGGCGAGCTCGTCGTGGCCGACGCGGTAGGTGACGCGCTGCGCCGCGGAGCGGACATTGCGCCAGCCCGAGGGCAGCGTGGCCAGCACCGGTGCTTCGGCTCGGTGCACCGCCTGCCGGGCCAGCGCCGCGACCACCGCGTGCAGCGCGGTGGCGCCGGGCGCCGCGCTGCGGGCCGCCGCGCTCAGGACGGCCGGATCGTGCCGGGTGAGGTAGCCGGTGTCGGTCCGCCCGGCCAGGAACTCCGGCTCGCGCAAGATGGCTGTCAGCAGGTCGCGGTTGGTGGTCACGCCGTGGATCTCGGCTCGCTCGAGCGCGCGGGCCAGCCGCCTGGCCGCCTCGGCGCGGGTCCGGCCGTGCGCGATCACCTTGGCCAGCATCGCGTCGTAGTGCGGGCTGACCACCGACCCGTCCCGGAAGCCGGCGTCCACCCTGACCCCCGGCGGCGCTGGGATGGCAAAACGATGCAGCACGCCGGTCACCGGCAGGAACCCGGCCGGGACGTCCTCGGCGTAGAGCCGGACCTCGATGGCGTGGCCGCTGATCTGAGCGTTGAAGGCCTCCGGCGGCAGCGGCTCGCCCGCGGCGATACGCAGCTGCAGCTCGACCAGGTCCAGGCCGGTCACGGCCTCGGTGACCGGGTGCTCGACCTGGAGCCTGGTGTTGACCTCGAGGAAGTAAAAGGAGCCGCCCGGGTCCAGGACGAACTCCACGGTGCCCGCGCCGACGTAGCCGATGGCCTTCCCGGCCGCCACCGCCGCGGCGGTGAGCGCGGCGCGCAGCGATGCGTCCACCGCCGGTGACGGGGCTTCCTCGACGATCTTCTGGTAGCGGCGCTGGATGGAGCACTCGCGCTCGAACAGCGGGATCACGGTGCCGCGGGAGTCCCCGAGGATCTGCACCTCGACATGCCGCGGGTCCTCGACGAACCGCTCCAGAAACACGGTCCCGTCGCCGAACGCCGACGCCGCCTCTCCGCGTGCGGCCCGCACCGCCCCGGCCAGCTCAGCTGGGTCGCGGACCAGCCGCATCCCGCGCCCGCCGCCGCCGAAGGCCGCCTTGACCAGCAGCGGAAACCCGATCTGAGCCGCCTGCGCCGCCAGGACCGCGGGGTCGGGCTCGTCGTCTGCGACGCTCACCCCGGGCAGCACGGGGACGCCCGCGGCGGCCATGATGGCCTTGGCCCCGACCTTGGACCCCATCGCGGCGATGGTGTCCGGGGCCGGGCCGGCGAAGATCAGGCCGGCCTCGCCGCAGGCCCGCGCGAACGCCGCGTTCTCGGACAGGAATCCGTAGCCCGGGTGCACCGCGTCCGCACCGGTGGCCCGGGCCGCGGCGATGATCGCCTCGCCGCGCAGGTAGGTATCGGCGGGGGCCGACCCGGGCAGCCGCACCGCCTCGTCGGCCAGCGTCACGTACTCGGCGCCGGCGTCAGGGTCGGCATACACCGCCACGGTGGCCAGCCCGAGCGCGTGCGCCGTGCGCATGATGCGGCTCGCGATCTCGCCGCGGTTGGCGATCAGGAGCTTGCCGATCGGCCCGGTCGCAGGCTGGGCTGGGGCTGGTACCACGGATCCGTTCGGCATGATGGTTGTCACCTTTGTCACATCCGGAACACGCCGAAGCCGCGGCGCCCGGCGATCGGGCCCGAGTGCACGGCGGACAGGGTCAGGCCAAGCACGGTGCGGGTGTCGCGCGGGTCGATGATGCCGTCGTCGTACAGGCGCGCGCTGACGAAGAAGGAGTGCGCCTCGGCCTCGATCTGCGCCTCGATCTGCGCGCTCCGGGCCCGGTCGGCGTCGTCGTCGAACGGGCGCCCCGCCGCGGCCGCCGAGGCCCGGCCGACGATGGACATCACCCCCGCCAGCTGGGCCGCGCCCATCACGGCCAGCTTGGCGCCGGGCCAGGCGAACATGAAACGCGGGTCGTAGGCCCGGCCGGACATGCCGTAGTTGCCCGCTCCGAACGAGGACGCCATGTTGACGGTGAGGTGCGGGACGCCCGAGTTGGTCACCGCGTTGATCATCTTCGCGCCGTCCTTGATGATGCCGCCCTGCTCGTAGCTGGTGCCGACCATGTAACCGGTCGTGTTCTGCAGGAACACCAGCGGGGTGTCGGTGGAGTTGGCCAGCAGGATGAACTCGCTGGCCTTCTTGGCCTCCTCGCTGAACAGCACGCCCCGGTGGTTGGCCAGCACCCCGACCGGGTAGCCGTGGATCCGGGCCCAGCCGGTCACCAGCGAGGTGCCGTACAGCGGCTTGTACTCGTCGAAGTCCGATCCGTCCACCACCCGGGCCAGGATCTCGCGCGGGTCGAACGGCACCTTGACGTCGGCGGACACGATGCCGAGGATCTCGTCGGGATCGTAGCGGGGCGGCGCGGCCGGACCCGGTGGCGGCCCCTGCTTGCGCCAGTTGATCCGGGACATGATGTCGCGGCCGATCCTGATCGCGTCGAGCTCGTCGGCGGCGAAGTAGTCCGACAGCCCGGAGATCCGGGAGTGCATCTGCGCGCCGCCCAGCGACTCGTCGTCGGCCTGCTCGCCGGTGGCCATCTTGACCAGCGGCGGTCCGCCCAGGAACACCTTGGCCTGGGCGTCCACCAGGACCGCGTAGTCGCACATGCCCGGCACGTACGCGCCGCCGGCGGTGGAGTTGCCGAACACCAGCGCCACCGTGGGCACCGCGTGCGCGGACAGCTCGGTCAGCTCGTGGAAGATGCGGCCGGCCGGGACGAACAGGTCGGCCTGCGTCGGCAGGTCGGCGCCGCCCGACTCGACCAGGTTCATCACCGGGAGCCGGCTGGTGCGCGCGATCTCCAGGGCGCGCAGGGTCTTGCGCAGCGAGTACGGGTTCATCGCGCCGCCGCGCACGGTCGGGTCGTGCCCGATGATCACGCACTCGACGCCGGAGATCACCCCCACCCCGGTGACCACGCTGGCGCCGACAGTGAACCCGGTGCCCCACGCGGCCAGCGGCGACAGCTCCAGGAACGGGCTGTCCGGGTCCACGAGCAGCTCCAGGCGTTCCCTGACCCCGAGCCTGCCCCGGTCGCGGTGCCGCTGCTGATAGCGCTCGCCGCCGCCCGCGATCACGAGCTCCAGCTGCTGACCCAGCTCGTCGAGCACGGCCAGCTGCGCGGCGCGGTTGGCGCGGTAGGTCTCGCCGGCCGGGTCGAGGCGGGAGGACAGGACAGGCACGGATCAGCCTTCGTAGTGTCGGGCGTGCTCGGCGCGCAGCACGTTTTTCTGGATCTTGCCGGTGGAGGTCTTGGGCAGCTGGTCGGTGACGATCACCGACTTGGGCACCTTGAAGCCGTCCAGTTTGGTCTTCATCGCGGCGATCAGCTCGGCGGGGTCGATCTGCTCGCCGGGTCTGGGGACCACGACGGCGGTGACCGCCTCGCTCCACCGCTCGTGCGGCAGCCCGACCACGACGGCCTCGGCGACCCGCGGGTCGGCGGCGTAGACGGCCTTCTCGACCTCGATCGAGGCGACGTTTTCTCCGCCGGTCTTGATCACGTCCTTGGAGCGGTCGGTGAACCACAGCACGCCGTCGTCGCCGAACCGGCCCACGTCGCCTGAGTGGAACCAGCCGTGCTCGAAGGCCTTGTCCGTGGCCTCTTCGTTGTCCAGGTAGCCCGACATCGTGCTCGGCCCGCGGTAGACGATCTCGCCGGCCTGGCCGGGCGGCAGCAGCTCACCGTCCGGGCCCATGATCGCGACCTGGACCCCGATCAGCGGGGTACCGACCGCGCCGAGGTGAGACAGCTGATGTTCGGGCCGGAACAAGGTGGTGATCGGGCTCATCTCGGTCTGCCCGAACAGCAGCGCGAAGTCGCAGCCGAACCCGTCCAGGCAGCGGCGGATGAGGTCATCGGGCATCGGCGCCATCGCGTAGACCGCGCGGCGCAGGCTGGACAGGTCGTGCTCGGTAAACGAGGGGTGGTCCAGCGCGGCCCGGTACATCATCGGCAGCCCGAAGATCTGGGTGATCCGCTCCCGCTCGATCAGCTCAAGCAGGGCCGCCGGGTCGAACCCGCGCATCGCGTAGATCGTCGCGCCGACCAGGACGGCCGGCGTGCAGAACGCGTTGAGCTGCGCGGTGTGGAACATCGGCATCATCGCCACGAACCGGTCGCCGGCGCGCCAGCCGGAATCCAGCGCGCCGGACATCGACTCCAGGTAAATCGCCACGTGCGAGCCGACCACGCCCTTGGGGAACGACGTGGTGCCCGAGGTATAGAGGTAGCTCAGCGCGTCCCGGTCATCGACGAAGCACTGCGGCTCGATCGGCGTGGTCGTGCCCGCGGTCAGCGCCTCGATCGTGGTCCAGGCCCGGTCCTGAGGGTCCGGCGGCTCATGGTCCTGCCGCTGCGCTGCGGTGCCCGGGGCGACGATCACGTCGGCGACCTCGGAGACCTTGGCGATGGCGTCCCGCATCGCCGGGATGAGCTGCGTCTCGACCACGATGCCGCGGGCGGCCGAATGGCCGAGCACATAGGCGACCTCGTCCGGGCGCCAGCCCAGGTTGACCGGCACGCAGACCACGCCGAGCTTGGCGCAGGCGTAGTAGACGGCCAGGAACTCGGCGCTGTTGCCCGAGGCCAGCGCGAGCGCGTCGCCGCGCCGGTACCCGAGCCCGGTCAGGCCGTGGGCGAGCCGGTTGACGTAACCGTTGAACTCGGCGTAGCTGAACCGGCGGTCGCCGTCGACGACCGCGAGCTGGCCCGGCCGGGCCGCGGCGGTGCGGGTCAGGGTGTCGCCCACGTTGATCCGCCCGATGAGGTTGCGCGCGAGGTCCACGAGCTCTCCTGTTAGTAGGACCGGGGCAGACCCAGGCTGTGCTGGGCCACGTAGTTGAGGATCATCTCCCGGTTGACCGGCGCGATGCGCAGCAGCCGGGCCAGGCCCCAGTAGGGCACCAGGCCGTACTCGCTGGCCAGGCCGTTCCCGCCGTGGGTCTGGATGGCCGCGTCCAGGGCGGCGAGCGCGGCTTCGGCGGCCGCGTACTTGGCCATGTTGGAGGACTCCCCCGCGGGCAGGCCGTGATCGTGCTGCCAGGCCGCCTGCCTGGTCATCAGCGCCGCGAGCTCGGTCTCGATCTTGGCCTTGGCCAGCGGGTGGGACACGCCCTGGTGAGCGCCGATCGGCTCGGACCACACGGTGCGCTCGGTGGCGTACCTGGCCGCGGCGGCCAGCACGTGCCTGGCGATGCCGACGCCGAGGGCGGCACCGGTGATCCGTTCCGGGTTCAACCCGTGGAATACCTGCCTGAAACCCTCACCCGGCTGGCCGACGAGTGCGCCGGGGCCGACCCGGACGCCGTCGAAGTGCAGCGTGTACTGCCGCTCGGGCAGCAGCAGGTCGACAGGGAGCAGATGTTTGTCCAGGCCGGGGGCGTCGGTCGGCACGATGAACAGCGAGAGCTTGGCGCCCCGCTCGTCCTGCCCGGTCCGCGCCACGACCAGCAGGGCCTCGGCCTCGTCGACCCCGGAGATGTAATACTTGGTCCCGGTCAGCACCCAGTCCTGGCCGTCCTGGACGGCGGTGGTGGACAGCCGCAAGGTGTTGGAGCCCGCGTCCGGCTCGGTGATGGCGAACACCATCTTGGCGGTGCCGTCGGCCAGTCCTGGCAGCCACGCCGTGCGCTGCTCCTCGGTGCCGAACTCGGTGATCATCCCGGCCGAGATCGCCGCCGATACCAGCAGCAGGAGCAGCGGCGTGCCGGCGGCTGCGATCTCCTCGCAGACGATGGCGAGCTCGGTCAGCCCTCCGCCGCCCCCGCCGTAGGCTTGCGGGACGTTCACCCCGATGAACCCCGCCTTGCCCAGGGCTGACCACAGCTCGTCGCACGGGAGCCGCCCGGCGGCGTGCTCGGCGTAGTAGCGGGGCCCGAAATCCCCGGCTATCTGGGCGACCGCGGCCCGCAGCGCGCGGTGCTCCTCCGATTCGGCAAAGTCCACGCCGGTCCTCCTGGAGCTTCCTTAATGTGACTCATCATTCACTAGCGACCTTAGCGCTTAGATGCGACACTGGCTAGGTGACCGCGCCAAGATCAGTGCGCCGACGGCGCGATCCGGACCGCAAGGAGCGGATCCTGGTCGCGGCCGCCGCGCTCGGGGCCGCGCGCGGATTCGACGCGATCTCCATGGCTGACATCGGCGCCGAGGCCGGGATCGTCGGGTCCGGCGTCTACCGGCACTTCACCAGCAAGACCGCGATCCTGGTCGCGATGGCCGACCGGGTGATGGACCGGCTGATGACGGGCGCGGCGGAGATCATCTCCTCCTCTCCCGGCGACAGGCAGAGCCTGTCCAGGCTGGTACGGGACCACGTCGAGGTGGCCCTGACCGACCGCGACGCGCTCGCCGTCTACCACCGCGAGGTGCGCACCCTGCCCGATGGCGAGCGCCGCAGGCTGAGCCGGGCGCAGCGGCACTACATCGAGGAGTGGGTGCACCTGCTCGCCCCGCTGCGGCCCGACCTGGCCGACGGCGAGGTACGCCTGGCCGTGCACGCGGCGATCGGCGCGATCCAGTCGACGCTCTTCTTCCGCAGCGGGCTGGCTCACGACCGGCTCGCCGCGCTGCTGACCGGGATGGCGCATGACTGCCTGGGCATCGCGCCTGACCCCGTTACCCCGGTAAGTGAACTGGCTCTCACTAATTGAGCCGTGCTCGCGGGGCGGGAGCGGGACGAACCCTCTTGACATCGATCGGGCCGGAAGTCACGATTAGGGAGGGTTGGAGCGCTCCAATAGCACGGTATGCCGTCGGCCTCACGCTGGAGCAGCACGGAGGTGATCGTGACATGGGAAGGCAACGGCTGGAACGGTACAGCCTGACCGGACCCGAGAACCAGGCCGCGGTGGCGGCCGGGCTCGCGGGCGGCGCCTGGTTCCGCAGCGCGGTGCCGCGCAAGCGGATGAAGGAGCTGATGCGGCGATCGGACTACCCGGCCGTCCGGGACACCGTGATCTGGCTCGGCCTGATCGGCTTGTTCGCCGGACTCGGCATCGCGTTCTGGGGCAGCTGGCGGGCGATCCCGTTCTTGCTCGCCTATGGCATCTTGTACGGCTCCACGTCTGACTCCCGCTGGCACGAGTCCGGCCACGGCACGGCGTTCAAGACCCGCTGGCTCGACCAGGGCCTGTACCAGCTGGCGTCCTTCATGATCATGCGGGACCCGACCACCTGGCGGTGGAGCCACACCCGGCATCACACCGACACCCTGGTGGTGGGGCGGGACCCGGAGATCGCGGTGATGCGCCCGGCCCGGCTGGTCAAGCTGCTGGCGAACCTGGTCGGCCTGGTGGACGTGCCGGTGGCCTTCATGCTGATGTCACGGCACGCGTCCGGACGGCTCACGGCCGACGAAGCCGACTACGTGCCGGCCTCCGAACGGCACAAGGTGTACCGCACCGCCCGGATCCACCTGGCCATCTACGCGGTCACCATCGCCCTGGCCCTCGGCTTCCGCAGCTGGCTGCCGGTGGTGCTGATCGGCGGCCCGCGGTTGTACGGCGCGTGCCTGTTCTACATCTACGGCTTCACCCAGCACGCCGGGCTCGGCGAGAACGTGCTCGACCACCGGCTCAACACCCGCACGGTGAAGATGAACGTGGTCAACCGGTTCCTGTACTGGAACATGAACTACCACGTCGAGCACCACATGTTCCCGATGGTCCCGTACTACCGGCTGCCCGAGCTGCACGCGGAGATCGCCCACGACTGCGCGCCGGCCTACCCCTCGCTGTGGGCGGCCTACCGGGAAATCATCCCCGCCATCGTGCGCCAGCTGCGGGACCAGGAGTACTACGTGCGCCGCGAGCTGCGGCCGGGGGCCGCCCCGTTCAACGAGCCCGCACCGATCAACGACGGGCGCGCGCTGCCGCTGGCCGCCGCGACCGCAGCCTGAGGGACCGCCCGATGACCCAGTGGATCACCGCCTGCGGGGCGGACGACATCGACCCCGAGGACGTCATCCCGTTCGAGTACGGGGGCCGCGACTACGCTATCTACCGGTCGCCCGACGACGGGTACTTCGCCACCGACGGTCACTGCACCCACGAGAAGACGCTGCTGTGCGACGGCCTGGTCGACGGTGGCACGATCGAGTGCCCGAAGCACAACGGGCGCTTCGACTACACCAGCGGCAAGGCTCTCGGCGCCCCCGTGCTGGTGGACGTCCGCACCTACCCGGTCAAGGTGACGGACGGCACCATCTATATCGACGTCGAGGGATAACCGGATCCCGGGGACTTATTTCACCGCGATGATGCCGGTCAGCTGGATGTCCGGGTCTTTGGCCAGCAGGTCAGGGCCAACCTGGCCGAGTGCGGCCGGGATCTGGCCGGTCAGGTGGGCCTGCCGCCCGTCCTCGTCACTGAACGTGTCGAAGATGCCGTAGGTGGTGTCAGTGAGTTTGAAGGCGTACCAGGTGACGGTCCCCGGCTCCTGGGCGGCCAGGGCTCGGCCTTGAACCAGGAATGCGGCCAGTTCCTCCCCCTTGCCCGGCTTGGCTTCCAAGATGGCGAGCAGTCCTCGGTCAACGCTCACGAGCAATCCCTTTCCTCGGTGTTTCGGTCCGTGGTTACGCTACGCAGAACCCGCTGGCGCCGGCAGTGGCGAATGCGCCGCGTTTGATACTGTCTCCGACATGCGCATCGCCGTGCTGGCTGTGGAAGGCATGTTCGACTCTGGTCTGAGCGTAGTGCTCGACGTGCTGGCCGCCGCCAATGCCCTGGGCGGCGAGGTCGCCACGTCACCGTCCCCTTTCGACATCACCGTCGTCGGGACCCAGGCCTCGGTACGCACCGGCCACGGACTACAGCTCACCACCACGCTGCTTGGTGACCTGGAAGCCGTGCCCGACCTGCTGGTGATGCCGGCGGTCGGGCTCAAGTCCCCGCAGCAGGTCGTGGACTACGTGCGCGACCACCCGTCGCTGCCCGCGGTGCTGTCCTTGCGGGAAGCGGGCTGCGGGCTCGCGGCGGCCTGCAGCGGGACGTTCTTCCTGGCCGAGGCCGGCGTCCTCGACGGCCTGCTGGCTACCACCAGCTGGTGGCTGGCGCCCGCCTTCCGGAGCCGCTACACGGCGGTCAAACTTGAGCAGAGCCGGACCCTGACCCAGGACGACCGGGTCACCACGGCCGGTGCCGCCTTCGCCCACATCGACCTGGCCTTGTCGATCGTGCAGCAGCAGAGCCCCGCGCTGGCCGAGATGGTCGCCCGCCACCTGCTGATCGGCGACCGCCCGTCCCAGGCCGTTTTCGCGATCCCGTCGCTGCTGGCCAGGAACGACCCCACCATGACCGCCTTCGAGCGATGGGTCCGCGACCACATCGCCGAGCCTCTGCAGATCAGCCGCATCGCCGCGGAGATCGGAGTCAGCGAACGCACCTTGCAGCGCACCACCTCGGCCGTGCTTGGCATGTCACCCATCGACTTTGTGCACGAGATCCGGCTCGATCAGGCGACTTTCCTGCTGCGCACCACCAGCCTGACGGCTGACGCCATCGCCGCCGCCGTGGGCTACCAGAACACCAGTACGCTGCGCACCCTGATCAGGCGCGAGCGTGGATCGACCATCAACGCGCTGCGCCTCGGCCGGATGCGGGACGGCGTCAGTTGAGGAGCTTGTAGTATCCCCGGGTGAGCAGTGCGTGGGAACTCGTCAGCACCGAGCGTCAGGGCCATGCGGGGCGGCGGGCTCTCGTCGCGAAGACCTTCCGGATGCCGGACGGATCTCAGGCCGTGTTCACGATAACGGCAGACACGGAGAGCCGCGCGGCAGCGTGCGTGGCGCTGACTCCCCGGCACACGGCCGTCCTGGCCGAGCAGTACCGGCCGGGGCCTGAGCGCCTGATGCGGGAACTGCCGGGAGGCGCCGTCGAGCCCGGCGAATCACTCGCGGACGGCGCCGCCCGCGAGCTCGCCGAAGAGACGGGCTACGTGCCGCAGGAGCTGACCTACCTCGGCGAGATGTGTTACGACGCGTACTACGGCGGGTCGCGGCACTACTTCCTCGCCACCGGCTGCGAGCGGCGGCACGAGCAGCAGCTCGACCCGGCCGAGTTCGTCACCGCGGGCGAGGTGCCTCTCGGCGACCTGGTGAGGCTGGCCATGACCGGCGCGATGACAGACCCGGGCGGCGTCCTGCTGGCGCTGCCCTACCTCATGGACAACCCTGGCGTCCGGTCCGTGCTCACCGGCCTGCCGCGCTAAGCGCCTACGACATCTACGAACTCCAGTAACGGCTGTCGCGGAGCCGGGCCGCTGGAGCCGCGGACCTCCAGGCGGGGCGGCATCAGCTGGGTCCGGCTGGGGGCGTCGGGGTGCTCGATGCGCTCGAGCAGCGTGCGGGCGGCCTGCTGGCCCATCGCGTAGGCGGTGCCGTCGACGCTGGTGAGCCAGAGGGCCCGCAGCCGGGCGTACACGGAGTTGTCAAAGCCGACCAGGGACAGCTCCTGCGGGACCCGTATTCCCAGCGCCGTCGCGGCGGAGAGGGCTCCGACGCAGGTCAGGTCGTTCGCGGCGAAGATGGCGGTCGGCCGGTCGGGCCGGTGAACCAGCTGGATCGTGGCGCGGTAACCGCCCTCCTCGCTCATGTCTCCCGCCTCGATCAGGACGTTCCCGCCCAGGCCGGCCGCGTGCATGGTGTCCTGGTAGGCCTGCATGCGCAGCCGCCCCGCCACACTCGGCAAGCCGGAAATGTGGGCGATCCGGGTGTGCCCGTACTCGATCAGGTGCCGGACCGCGAGCGTCCCGCCGAGGTGGTTGTCGTTGGCCAGGACATCGACGTGCGGCAGGTCGAGATCCAGGCCGCGGCCGCCCACCGCGACGGTCGGGATCTTGCTGGCGACGTCGATGATGGCGGGCGAGAGGGGGATCGATCCGGCCAGCACGAGCCCGTCCACGCCGAGGTCGAGGAACGACCAGCTCAAGGTCTCGTCCAGCATCCGGTCGATCCGGCCGTCGCCGAGCAGGATGTGCTTGCCTGCCGCGTGCAGCTCCGGCGTCATGCCGTCGAGCATGTCCGCGAACCAGGGCTGGCGGATGTCGTTCAGCAGCACCCCGATCGTGCACGAACGGCGCTCGGCGAGGAATCGGGCGGCCGCGTTCGGCCGGTAGCTGAGTTCCGCGACGGCGCGCATGACGGCCTCACGGCTGGCCGGGCTGACCTTCGGCGAGTTGCGCAGGACCAGCGACACCAGCGACTTGGATACCCCGGCCCGGGCCGCGCACCGTTTGCAGAGTCGGCCGGCCGCCGTGACGCTCTGGGGATGCCACCCTGCCCTCCCGGTGTGTTTGGAGCGTTCCAACGCTACGGGCGGCGCAGCAGACTTGTCAACGCGGCGACCGGATGGCCGGGACCGTTCGCACCGGCCGGCCCGCTCGGGTTATCGTCAGGAACTTGTTCCACGCAGGAGGAGATTGTGACGTTGATCGCCCGGTTTCAGGTCGACAGCTTCGAGCCGCGGCAGGTGGCAGGCCTGGACGCGGACTGGTTTGGCCTGCTGACCTTCGCCAAGACCTTCAGCTCAGGAATCATCGGGCATGCCACCACGGTGTTCATGTCGGCCGGCATCGAGGAAGGCTCCCGGTCCTACGTCGCCACCGAGCGGATCACCGGGCGGGCCGAGGACGGCGCCGAGGGCTCGGTGACCGTGCAGCACGGCGGCCTGGAGTCTGACCCGGGCACCTGGTTCGGCCATATCGTGCCGGGCACCGGGACCGGAGGCTTCAGCGGCTGGTCCGGTTCGGCCCGGATCGTGCACGACGACCAGGGCCCGTACTTCGAGATCGACCTGAGCTGACATGAACGAGAATCTGGCGGCGCAGGCCGAGCTGGCACTTGAGCGGCAAGGCGACTACGACTCTTTGTGCTACGAGGGCCAGTGGTACACCAACGGCCAGCTGGCCGAGCGGGCCGCCCGGCTGGCGACCGGGTTCGCCGCACTCGGCGTCCGGCCGGGCGACCGGTTGCTCGTGCTGATGGCCAACTGTCCCGAGGTGCTCATCACCTACACGGCGGCGTGGCGCGCCGGAGCGGTGGTAACCCCGCTGATCTTCCTGGTCAGCGAGGATGAGCTCAGGCACGCGCTGGTCGACTCCGGCGCGGTCGGCATCATCACCACGGTGGAGTTCTTGCCCAAGGTGACCGCCGCCGTCGCGGGCGCGCCCGGAGTCCGGTTCGTCCTCGTCCCCGGGGCCACCGCGGAAACCGGGAAAGACCCGGTGGCGGTGCTCGACTTCGCGCAGGTGGCCTCGGCCGCGGCCGGGCCGGCCGCCAACCGCTCGGGCACCGACCTGGCCGCCTTGCTTTACACCGGCGGCACGACCGGCCGGTCCAAGGGTGTCCCGCTCACGCACGCGAACCTGTTCTGGTGCGGGTCGGCCGCGCACGCGTCATCGGTGCGTTCCCAGGTGATGAGCTCGATCCTGCCGCTCCCGCTGGCGCACGCCTACGGCCTGCTTGTCCTTTGCGGCGGCATGCACCGGACCGACCAGGCGAGGACCATCCTCATGCGCTGGTTCGATCCGGCCAGCTGGCTGAGGCTAGCCGGGCAGCACCGGGTCCAGGGCAGCGCGCTGGTGCCCTCGATGATCCAGATGCTCCTTTCCCAGCCGCTGGAGCAGGCGGACCTGTCCGAGCTGATCACGATCTCCTCCGGGGCGGCACCGCTGGCCGCCGACGTCCGGCGGGAGTTCGAGGCCCGGGTGCCCACCGCCGTCATCTACGAGGGGTACGGCTGCACCGAGGCGGCCACGTTCATCTCGGCCAACCCGTTCGGCGCACGCCGCCTGGGCAGCGTCGGGCTACCCGTTCCTGGCTGCGAGGTGACCATCCAGGACGACGCGGGACAGCTATTGCCGCCGGATCAGGACGGCGAGATCTGCGTCCGCTCCCCCGGCGTGATGACCGGCTACTGGAACACCGCCGACGCGGCGGGCGGAGGGCTGGCAGGCGGGGCGCTGGCAGGCGGCTGGCTGCACACCGGCGACATCGGCCATCTGGACGCCGACGGCTACCTGTACGTGGTCGACAGGAAGAAAGACCTGATCATCCGGGGCGGATTCAACGTGTACCCGCGCGACGTGGAAGACGTCCTGGTCGCTCATCCCGCGGTGGCGCAGGCCGGGGTGGTCGGCCTGCCCGACCCGCGGCTGGGCGAGGAGATCGTCGCCTACGTGTCGCTGCGACCGGACGCGGCGGCCACCGCCGCCGAGCTAACCGAGCACGCCCGGCGCCACCTGGCCGCCCACAAGTACCCGCGGGAGATCATCATCGTTCCGGCGGTTCCGCTGACCAGCGTGGGCAAGCTGGACCGCAAGAAGCTGCGGCAGTGGGTGGCGGCCGCGCCAGCCCCGCCTTAGCCAGCCCCGCCTTAGCCAGCCGCCAGCCGCCCGCCTCAGCCAGCCCCGCCGGGAGGATCCGGCCGGTGACCTCGCCGAAGCCGATCCGCGCTCGGCCGCGCCGGGGCGGTGGCGGTTATCGTCACTTCGTCGTGGTCCTGCAGGAACGCCCGGACGGACCCGTCGGGCAGCGACCAGCGGTTCCGCGCCGCCCCAGCTCAGTTCAAGCAGGCAGCCGCGCTGGCCGCGATCCGGGCCGCTGACGGTACCTGAGGCGTACATGTCGCCCGTGCGGGTCGAGGCACCGTTCACGGTCAGGTGAGCCAGCATCTGCGCCGGCGTCCAGTACATGGTGGCGAAGGGCGGACGTGACACCACCTGCCCGTTCAGCCGGACCTCCAGCGCGAGGTCGAGACCCCACGGCTGGGTGTCGGCCAGGTAGGGCAGCAGCTCATGGTCGCGCGGCGGCGGGTCGACCCGGGCCTGCTCCAGCGCGTCGAGCGGGACGATCCACGGTGAGATCGAGGTGCCAAACGACTTGCCGAGGAACGGGCCGAGCGGCCTGGACTCCCAGGCTTGCAGATCGCGGGAGGACCAGTCGTTGAGCAGGAACGCCCCGAACACGTGGTCGGCGAACTCGCCCACGCCGACCGGGGTGCCCAGCGGCGAGCCCACGCCGACCACGAACCCCACTTCGGCCTCGAAGTCCATCCGCCGGGACGGCCCGAAGGCCGGCGCGGTGTCCGGCTGCTCCAGGCGCTGACCGCACGGGCGGGTGATCGGCGTGCCGGATACCACGATGGTGCCCGCCCGTCCGTGGTAACCGATGGGCAAGTGTTTCCAGTTGGGCGGAAGCGGATCCAGGCCGGACCGGAACAGCAGGCCGGCGTTGGTCGCGTGATACTCGTTGGCGTAAAAGTCCACGTAGTCCCCCGGCGTGAACGGCAGGTGCAGTCGCACGCCAGACAGCGGGTGCAGCGCGGCCTCGACGGCACCGCGGTGCCGTTCGTCGGTCAGCAGCCCGGTGAGGCGGGCCCGCACCTCGCTCCACCGGGCTCGCCCCTGCGCCAGGAACGCATTCATCGACGGTTCGCTGAAGACCGGATCGGCCAGCACCCGGGCGAGGTCCAGCACCGAGTCACCGATGCGGACCCCGACCCGAGGAGCCCCAGAACCTGGCTCGTCACCAGCAGAGAAAACGCCGTAGGGCAGGTTGGCCAGCCCGAACAGCGAATCGGGCGGCAGCTCTAGCCAGGTCATTACCAGTCTGCTCCGGACCCTTCCGCGGCGGTCAGTCGTCCTGCCCGTTGAGGTGGCGCAGCGACTCACCGACGTAGATCTGCCGCGGCCGGGCGATCTTCTGCTGCGGAGTCGGTGGAGTTCTCCTGCCATTGGGCCAGCCAGCCGGGCATCCGGCCGATCGCGAACAGCACCGGGAACATCGCCACCGGGAAGCCCATGGCCTGGTAAATGATGCCCGAGTAGAAGTCCACGTTCGGGTAGAGCTTGTGGTTGACGAAGTAGTCGTCCTCAAGCGCGATCCGCTCAAGCTCGAGTGCGATGTCGAGCAGCGGGTTGCGCCCGGTCACTTCGAACACCTTCTCGGCGACGCCCTTGATGATCGTGGCCCGCGGGTCGAAGTTCTTGTACACCCGGTGGCCGAAGCCCATCAGGCGCAGCTCGCCTTCCTTGACCCGCTTGATGTAGGCGGGCACGTTCTGGACCGAACCGACCTCGCGGAGCATCTTCAGGACCTGCTCGTTCGCGCCGCCGTGCAGCGGGCCGTACAGCGCGGCCGCGGCCGCGGCGGCGGCCGAGTAGGGGTCGACCCCGGAGCTGGCGACGCCCCGCATCGCGTTGGTGGAGCAGTTCTGCTCGTGGTCGGCGTGCAGGATGAACAGCACGTCGAGGGCATGCTCGAGGACCGGATCCGGGCTGTACCTGGGCTGGGTCATCTTGTCCATCATGTTGAGCAGATTGCCCGCGTAGGAAAGCTCGTCGTCGGGGTAGGCGTACGGAAGGCCGCGGGCGTGCCGGTAGGCGAAGGCCGCGAGCGTCGGCATCTTGGCGATGAGCCGGATCACCTGCTTGTCCCGGTTGGCGCGGTCGTGCACGTTCTTGGCCTCGGGATAGAACGTGGACAGCGCGGCCAGGGTGCTGACCAGGATGCCCATCGGGTGCGCGTCGTGATGGAAGCCGTCGATGAACTTCTTGACGTTCTCGTGCACGAAAGTGTGGTGCGAGACCTGGTGGACCCATGCCGCCGATTCCGCCTTGTCCGGCAGCTCGCCGTTCAGCAGCAGCCAGGCCACATCCAGGAACGAGGACTGGGTCGCCAGCTCGTCGATCGGGTAGCCGCGGTAACGGAGGATGCCCTTATCTCCGTCGATGAAAGTGATGGCGCTGCGGCAGCTGGCGGTGTTCTGGAAGGCCGGGTCGTAGGAAAGGAGCCCGAAGTCGTCATCGGAGGTCTTGATCTGCCGTAGGTCGATCGCGCGGATCGCGCCGTCGACGATAGGGAGTTCGTAGCTGCGGCCGGTCCGTGAGTCGGTTACTCGCAGCGTGTCATTCGTGGTCATGTCTAGACCATAGGCCGTGTCGATGGGTGGTCGACAGACACCCAGAGATCTTTTACCTTCGCTGGAAAGTTCTGCCGCCGGTTCTCGGCCAGGCGAGGGCGAGGAGGTCGTGGTGGGCCCGCTAAGCGGCGTGTTCGGGCAGGTGCCGCGCATCTCGTGACTCAGGTGCACCACCGGTATCCGGCTGGTAGTCATCTCCTCATGCTGGCCCCCGAGCCTTCTGGGCCTTACGCTGGGCATGCAGCCGAAGGGAGGACACGCCGGGCCATGAGCGAGGGCACTGCGGTGATCGGGCCGGACACTGTCACGGAGTTGTCCGGGTTGACGGCGTGGCCGCTGTCGAGTTCCCTCCCGCTCGGCGCTCTGGTCACGGCGACGCCCTGCGCCCGCCTGCATACCCGCGCCGTCCTGACCGAGTGGGGCTATTCCGGCCTGGCCGAAGCGGCCGAGCTCATCGTCAGCGAGCTGGTGACCAACGCGGTCCGGGCCTCGACCGACCGGTTCGGGCGGCCCAAGTACGACGGAGCCGGGTTGCCGGTCGTGGTCGTGCGGCTGGGCTCCGACGGCATCCGGCTCCTGATCGAGGTCTGGGACGGTATCCCGGGAGCACCGGTGACCGAGCAGGCAGGCCCCGAGGACGAGAGCGGCCGGGGTCTTGTCCTGGTCGAAGCGGTATGCGACCGGTGGAGCTGGCAGACCGTACCCGGCTGGCCGGGCAAGGTCGTGTGGGCCGAACTGCAGGTCCGCTAACCACGCCGCATCAGAACCCCGAGACCGGGTGGTGGTATACCCGCGCCAGCTCACGGACAAGCGCTCAGCCTGCCTAATGTTCCACCGGGCCGGCTGCAGATCCACAGCGACGGTCACGCCGCAGGGCCCCGCAGCGCCGCACCCCAGCCGCACCCGCGCCGCACCCGGCATAATCTGCGTTGTCCGGAAACCCCACCTGCACGCCTGGGGTGATCTGGGGTATGAAGACCGGGTGGATCCAGTAGAGGCGTTGCGGCAGATCGCATTCCAGCTGGAGCGGGGCGGGGCGCCGACGTATCGCGTCCAGGCGTTCCGCCGGGCCGCGGAGGTGCTCGACGGCCTGCCCGCGGGCGAGCTTGACCGGCGGATCCAGGCGGGCACCCTCGAGGCGCTGAAGGGCATCGGCGCGACCACCGCTCAGGTCGTGACCGAGGCCGCCGGCGGTCAGCGGCCCGCGTACCTGACCAGGCTCCTGGGCGAGCAGCCGCCGTCGGAGCGCACCGGCCTGCGGGCGGCGTTGCGCGGGGACTGCCATACGCACTCGGACTGGTCCGACGGCGGCAGCCCGCCCCGGGACATGGCCCTGGCGGCCCGCGAGCTCGGCCACGAGTGGATCGCGCTGACCGATCATTCACCCCGGCTGACCGTGGCGAACGGGCTGTCCGCCGAGCGCCTTGAAGCCCAGCTCGACTTGATCAGGGCGCTGAACGAGGAGCTGGCCCCGTTCCGCATCCTGACCGGGATCGAGGTCGACATCCTCGACGACGGCTCCCTCGACCAGCGCGAGGACCTGCTCCGCCAGCTCGACGTGGTAGTGGCCAGTGTCCATTCCAAGCTGCGGATGCCGGCCCGGCCGATGACCGACCGGATGCTCGCCGCGGTCCGCAATCAGCATGTCGACGTGCTCGGCCACTGCACCGGACGGCTGCTCGGCGGCCGCGGCCGCAGGCCGGAGTCGGTCTTCGACGCCAAGGCGGTCTTTACCGCCTGCCGGGATGAAGGCGTGGCGGTGGAAATCAACTGCCGCCCGGAGCGCCGGGACCCGCCGGGCCGGCTGCTCGCACTGGCCGCCGAGACCGGCTGCGTCTTCGCCATCGACACCGACGCGCACGCGCCCGGCCAGCTGGACTGGCAGGTCAACGGCACCGTCCGGGCCGAGCAGTTTGGCATCACGGCGGACCGCGTGATCAACTCAGCCGGCGCGGAGGAACTCCTGTCCCGACGGTCCGGCGGTTAGCTGCCGTTCGCCTGCCTAGCTGCCGGCCAAGATCCAGGCGGTGGCGTCCGCGGGCAGCTGGCTGCCCTCGACCGGGACGCTGGAGAGGATGGTGTGTCCGGGTGGCAACGCTACCAGCCCGGGTCCGAAGTTGGTCACCGACCCCCCCCCCCCAGGTGCGCACCTGCCCGTTGGTGCCGGCATCCATTCCAGCTCTCTGCGGCCTGCAGCTTGCGGCGCCAGCCCAGCGCCTGCCGGTACAGCTGCAAGGTGGAGGCCGGGTCCCGTTCCTGGGTCTCACGCTGAGGGCCCGAACCAGGCCGCTGCGGCAGGTGCGCCTGGCCGGCCCCGAAGCCGAACGACGGGCCGTTCTCCGTCCACGGCAACGGGACCCGGCAGCCGTCCCGGCCCTTCTCCGTGCCGTGTGACCGGAAAAAGGCGGGATCCTGGAGAACCTCGGCGGGAATGTCCCCGACTTCCCCCAGGCCGAGTTCCTCGCCTTGGTACAGATAGGCCGAGCCGGGCAGGGCCAGCACGAGCAGGATCGCGGCCCGGGCCCGCCGCAGGCCCAGACCGCGATCCAGTTTGGGGGTGATCCCGTCGCTGAGCAGCCAGGTTCTGTGGTTCTGGCTGCCGCGGTGATCCTCAGGCGGTAGCCCTAACGGGTGGCGTGCCTGATCACGTCGTGATTGGACAGCACCCAGGTGGTCGAGGATCCCTGCCGCTGGGCGTCGGACAGGTTGTCGGTGATGGTCCGCAGGAACTCCCCGGCGTTCCAGTTCGCCTCCAGCAGGTCGAAGTTGAAGGCCTGGCCAGCCCGTCCGGACTGGCGTACCTGGCCGCCGGGACGGGTGCACCCAGGCTTCGGCGATCGGCGGCGCGCGGCGGTGAGTACTCGTTGAACACCTGCCGCCATTCGGCGTAGATCTCGGCACCTCATCCCGGTCCCACAGGGGGTGGGTGCCGGGCGGCAGGAACCGTCGGCGACGTCCCCGGCGGCAGCGACTCGAGCGGCTCGGCCAGGTTCTTGGCCAGGCGTGCGCGACTCGACGCGGACCCGTCCACGCCGCGGTCGGACCAAACCGCAACGTGGTCAGAAGTCGTCTCTGACCTCCCGGTTCTCCCAGTTCAGGTCCGGCTGCTCGGCGGCGAACAGGTGCAGGTACCACTGCCCGTCCGGACCTGGGCCCAGGCGGGGCCGCCAAACCGGAGACCCAGTCCGACGGCGGCTGCGGCCCCGTCCGGGCCCGAGCCCGTCGCGGAAGATGTACCGGTGCCTGGCCGGTGCTCCCTTCGGGGCGGTCAGGGCCTCGGTGAACCAGGCGTGCCGGTTGGAGGTGTGATTGGGCACGATGTCGACAATGACCTTGATCTTCCTGGCGTGCAGCCCGGCGGTCATCTCGTCGAAATCGGCCAGGGTGCCGAGCTGCGGGTCGACATCGCGGTAATCGTCCACGTCGTACCCGCCGTCGGCCAGCGCGGACGGATAGAACGGGCTGAGCCACACCGCATCGACACCGAGCGAGGCCAGGTACGGGATCCGCGCAGATGATCCCTTTCAGGTCACCGAGCCGTCGCCGTCGAGTCAGCGAAGCTTCGCGGGTAGATCTGGTAGACCACCGCCTGCCGCCACCAGTCGTCCGTCACTTGATCGAGCCTCGCATGATGCCGCTGACCACCCACCGCTGCGCGATGAGGAAGGCGACCAGGGTCGGCAGCAGGGCCATGAGGTAGGACGCGAAGGCCACGTTGATGTTCGTGGTGAACTGGTCCTGGAACAGGTACTGGACAACCGGGAGGGTCTGGAACTTCGGGTTCGCGGTGATCAGGTTCGGCATCATGAAGTCGTTCCAGGACTGCAAGAAGGCGAAGATGCCCACGGTGGCGCTGATCGGCGCCAGCAGCGGCAGCACGACCTTGCGGAAGGTCTGCCAGGTCGTACAGCCGTCCAGCCGGCGCTCTCCTCAAGCTCGACCGGATGCCCCGGATGAAAGCCGAGAAGAGCAGCACGTTGAACGCGAGGTTGAACAAGATGTGCAAGATCGCGACCCCGAACGGGTTCGCCAGGCCGATCGCGGACATGAGCTTGACCTGCGGCAGCGCGACGACAGGGAACGGGATGAACAGGGCGATCATCAGGTAGCCGAACGTCGCGCGGAACTGCCAGTGGCCCCAGTTGCGCACGATCGCCCACGCCGCCAGCGCACTGACCAGGATCTCCCCGAGCACGGCGATCACCGTGATCAGCAGGCTCATCGAGGCGGCGAGCGGGTATCGGTCAGGTCCCAGGCGGCCCGTAAAATCCCCACTGAATCGGCCAGGGAAGTTGAAACCGGAACCCGTGCCAGTCTGGGCCTGCGATTTCAGCGCCATGGCGATGGCGAAGTACAGCGGGAGGATGACGATCAGGGAGACGATCGCGACGATGATCGTCAGCCCCCAGTTGACCCGGCCGCCCTCAGGTACCGGACGCGACCGGCGGGTACTGACCCGCGGCGCGGCGACGACAGGAGTGGTGCGTACCTCGGTGGCCACTACAGACCCCCTCCTCGGCGCCGGATGACGCTCAGCTGGAAGATCGCGAAGAGCAGCGTGACTCAGGAAGAAGATGACCGCGTTGGCCATCTGGTAGGCGTAGTCGCCGTTGAAGAAGCCGCTAAAGATCGTTTGCGCCACGCTGGTCGTCGCGGTGCCCGGGCCGCCGCCGGTCAGGCCGACCACGATGTCGTACACGTTGAGGAAGTTCTTGAAACTCAAGATGGTGTTGATGACCAGGAACCCAAAGCAGCGGGAACGTCATGCGCCGGAACTTCATCCACGCGACGCCCCGTCGATCGAGGCCGCTTCGTACACCTCCGTCGGGATGCCGGTCAGCCCGGCCAGGAAGATTATGATCGCGCCCGGGATGGCCACCCAGGACGCCACGAGCACGACGCCGAGCCAGGCCGTGTGCTGGTTGGCCAGGATGTTGCTCTCCAGCGGGGCGAAATGGATCACCCCGGCGATGACAGGGACGACGTGGAGATGATGAAGGTGAACACGTAGGAGACGACCAGGCCGGACAAGACCATCGGCATAAAGAAGATGGTGCGCAGCCCGGACCGCCATTTGATCTTGGCGTTCAGCGCGATCGCCAGGGCCAGCGCGACCACGTTGGTCAAGATGCACGCCACCACCGCGAACAGCAGCGTGAACCCGTAGGAGTCCCGGATGGTCGGTCGCTCAACGCGGCCTTGTAGTTAGCGAACCCGATGGAATGCCAGGCTCCGTACCCGACGTAGTTCGCGAAGCCGTACAACATCCCGTCCATCGCGGGTAAATGATGAAGAAGGTGAACAGGACGATCGCCGGGATGACCATCAACAGGTAGGCCGGCGCCACCCGGAAGAGGATTTTCCTCAGCACGCCGAGCGGGTTCTTGGGCCGCCCTCGCAGGCGCTGAGGTCGCGGTCATGGAATCCCTCCTGGTTCGGGTGCTCGAGCGGTTCATGCCGAGGTCCGTACGGCCAGGCGCTTGAAGGCGCCGTCCATGGACGAGGTGATCCGCTAACGTTGCCGGTCAGCATCATTTCCTGGATGAAGTTCCCGACCGGGATGGTGAGCGGCACGTAGGTTCCCGCGCCCTGGTAGAAAGCGCCAGAGCTGACGTACTTCTGCAGGCCGGAGACGAGCAGGCTAGGCTGCGGCGGAGCGTTCACCAGCGGCGAGAACGCCAGATTGGCCTGGTTGTACGCATTCATGATGCTCAGCTGCATGAGATAATCGAGGAAATCTATAGCCGCCGAACGCTCCGCGGCCCCTTGCGATCGCGGCAGCCAGATGGCCAGGTCGAGGTTGACCCGGCATTTGGTCTGCGACGCGTCGTCGGTGACGGCATCGGAAACGTGCCCATCTTGAGCTTGGGATTGATCGAGAGGATCTGGCCGACGGCCCAGAGCCCCTGCATGTACATCCCGGCCTTCCCGGCCGCGAAGGCGGTGTCGCCGTCGGCGTAGTACTTGGAGATGGCGTTGTCGTTGAAATACGGCGCCAGGCTGAGCATCTTGTGACACGCCGCGGTGAAATCCTGCTCGAACGACACCGACCAGTTGGAACCGAGATTGTTACCCTCGGCCGCGAGCTTCTTGTAGAACCCCGCGACGTCGATCATGCCCCCGGTGGTGTAGTCGAACAGGCCCTGCTGGATGGTCCAGGTATCTCCGTAGGTCTGGAAGATCGGCGTGATATTCGCGGACTTGAACTTCTCGCAGGCCGACAGGAACTCAGTCCAGGTGGTGGACACGATATCCCGACCTTGTCGAACAGCTCGGGTTGTAGATGATGCCCTCAGCGGCCACCGAGTAGAGCAGAACGCTCGTTTCCCCGTTGTACGAGGCGTACTGGTGACGAGAGCCTGGATGCTCGGTCCATGGTCTTGCCGCGGTAGGTCGGACAGTCAGCCAGCACCCCCCAGCCGACGAAGATAGACGTCGTCAGGTTGTAGTTGTCGCAGTCGATGTCGAGCGGATTACCCCGCACGAACTCCGCGATGAGGCTGGAGGTGGAGTTGTGCGTCACAGAGACGGACTTCTAGCTCGCGTTGAACTTCGCGACCAGGCTGTCGAAGTACGGGACAACCTCGAGTTTGGTTTCCTCCAGCACGATAGCGGTGCGCCCGCCAGGAGGAGAGCACCCGCCACCAGGCAGCAGTGCCAGCCAGCGGTCCCGAGTCCCACCGCTTTCATCATCCCCCTCAGCGCATCCCCCGCTCTTACTTCAGCCCTGCTCCTCTTACCCACGCCTTCTTCTCCATACTCTCCCTCCAACTCTCTTTCCACGCCCTACTCGTTACTAATAGAACGATCAACCATATCGAAACGCTCGGTTTGCGACCTGTCAAGAGGTGAATTGTGCGAGCGGTACAGTGACGAGGTGACTGGGTCTCGATCAGACCAGGCCAGGCCAGGCCTGTGACCGCACGGCAGGTAACGATCCAGGACGTAGCCCGGGCGGCCGGCGTTTCCCGGCAGACCGTCTCGAACGTGCTCAACAACGGCGGCCGGGTGGGCGAGGCGGCCAAGGCCCGGGTGCTCGCGGCGGTGACCGCCCTGGGTTACCATCCCCACCAGGGCGCGCGAAGCCTGCGCTCGCGCCGGACGCGGCAGATCGCTTACGTCATGCCGCGGGTGCAACTGCTGCCCGATAACTACATCATGCAGCAGTTCCTGCAGGCGCTGGCGGCGGCCAGCGCACGTGGCGGGTACAGCACGGTGATCGCCGTCCCGGACGGGGACCCGCGCGACGACATGCGCCGCATGATCGCCAGCCGGAGCGTGGACGCGTTCGTGCTGTCCGAGCTGCAGCCCGCCGATCCGCGCGTGGTCATGCTGGCCGAGGCCGGGATGCCGTTCGCCTGCTTCGGCCACATCGGTCCCGCGCTACCGCAGCACTGGGTCGACATCGACAACCTCGCAGCCACCACGGCGGCCGTAGAACACGTCCTGGCCAGGGGATTCAGCCGGCTCGCGTTCCTGGGCTACCGGTCCGGGAACCACTGGGACGCCGAACGGGTGGCGGGGTTCAAAGCCGGGTTGTCCCGGCACGGGATCGACGTCGACCGGACCGCCATGCTGGTGGTGGATGACGCCGGGGCCCGCAGGAAGGTCCGGTCCCTGCTCGGTCCCGCTCGCCCGGAGGCCCGGCCCGACGCGATCGTGACCAGCAGCGACCGTCTCGCCGCGGTCGTGTACAGCGTGGCCGCGGAACTGCGGCTGCGGATCGGCCTCGATCTCGCCGTCACCGGCTTTGACGGAAGCATCGCGGCCGGCCTGATGCATCCGCGGCTGACCAGCGTGGCCATTCCCGTCGATGACATCGCCCGGCGGGTAGTCGCGCGGGCCCTGCGGCAGATCGAGCACGGGCCAGATCAGCGCCCGGGCGACGTGGTCCCGGCGATCCTGCGGATCGGCGAGAGCACCGGCGGCCCGCACCAGGCCCTTGACGTCCCGCCGATCCGGAATCAGACTGGTGTCACAGCGGGATGGAAGCGATTCCACGGTGGCGCGCTTTCTTCCGGTACGCCGCCGCTCCCCCGGGCAGAGCTCGCGGCGGGCCGCCGGGTCACGATTGCCGACGTGGCCGCGGATGCGGGTGTCGGCGTGGGCACGGTGTCCCGGGTACTCAACCAGAGCGACCAGGTGCGCGCCGCTACCCTGCGAGCGGTGCAGGACTCCATCGAGCGGCTGGGATACCGGCCTAGTCACGCGGCGGCAGCCCTGGTCCGCGGCACGCCCCGGACCATCGCGGTGATCGTCGCCCACCTGACCCGGCCGTCCACCGTCGTGCGGGTGGCCAGCGCCCTGGCGGTGTTCGAAGAGCAGGGGTACGACACCATCGTCTGCAACGTGGACACCCCGCTGGAACGGGACAGGCACCTGGAGTCCCTGCTGCCCACCCACCGGGCCGACGGCGTCCTGGCCATCTGCCTGCCGTTCTCCCAGGAGCAGCTCGGCCAGTTCTCCCGGGCCGGGGTCGCGCTCGTCACCGTGGACGCGCCCAATCCGGGAGTACCGCAGACGATCATCGATGACGCCATGGGCGGTTCTCTGGCAACCAGGCACCTGATCGGCCTGGGGCACCGGAGGATCGGGTTCATCGGCGATATGACGTTCGGCCAGCCTCCGGCCGGCCTGGGTTTCGTTTCCTCGGCCCGCCGGCTGCGCGGCTATAAGCAGGCCCTGGCCGCGGCGGGCATCGCGGTGGAAGCCGGGTTGATCCGCCGGGGCACCCATGACGCGGCGACGGCGGCCGAGCATGCCGCCCAGCTGCTGAAGTCGGCTGATCCGCCATCGGCGATCTTCGCGGCTTCTGATACGCAGGCCGTGGGCGTGCTCGCCGCTGCGGACCGGCTGGGCCTGGCGGTGCCGGATCAGCTGTCGGTCGTCGGCTTCGACGACATCGAGTCCGCGGCCTTTGTCCGCCTCAGCACCATCCGGCAGCCACTGGGTACTAGTGGTGCCGAGGGGGCGCGGCGGCTGTGCGCGCTGCTCCGCGGCGAGCGGGTTCACCCGCTGCGCCAGGAACTGCCCATCGAGCTCGTGCCACGGGCCAGCTCAGCGGCGTACCAGCCGGACTGACACCCCGGCCGGCGGCCGGGGTTACGGCTGTGCTTACAGTGATTCGGTGGACGCCGCACAACGCCAGCTGAGCGACGAGATCGATCAGGCGACGCAGCGCCTGATCGACGTGGCTCGCGTCATCACCGAGCCGGACCTGCGAGCGCCGTCGCTGCTGCCTGGCTGGACCCGGGCTCACGTCCTCGCGCACCTGGCCAGGGGGGCCGACGCGATGCGCAACCTGCTGACCGAGGCGCGCACCGGGCGCAGCCGTCCCGGCTACGCCAGCGCCGAGGCACGGGACGCCGACATCGAGGCCGGCGCGAGACGGACATCCGGCGACCTGACGGCGGATCTGGCCGGCTCGGCGATGGCCTTTCGCACCGTGGTCAGGCAGCTGCCAGACGAGGCGTGGCGGATCCCGGTACGGGTCCTGGACTCCGGTCCCTTCCCGGCCCGGGAGCTGCTGACCCGCAGGCTGGTCGAGGTCGAGCTGCATCACTGCGACCTGGGGGCCGGTTACAGTCCGGACGACTGGCCGGCGGCCTTCGCCGCGATGGAACTCGGCCAGCCGATGCGGTCCCAGCGCGAAGAACGGCTCGAGAACGCGGCGGCTATCCGGGCGGCCACACTCCGGCCAGTACGACCGCCCGCGCCCTGGCGCCCTACCCAGCGGCTCCCGGGGAGCTGGCTCGGAACGAGGCAACCGTTACCCCTCCCACCGCGCACGCCAGTACACCACATGCGGTCGCACCGGGCTCCCCTGAGGTACCTTCGGATGCTCGAACCTGGCCCGCTCGGTGAGGCCAAGCCGGCGCATCACCGCCTGGGAGGGCTGGTTGACGATGGCGGTCATCGACCAGATCTCGTCCAGGCCGAGACCATCGAACGCCACGCCGAGGGCAGCGGTGGCGGCCTCGGTGGCATAGCCGTGATGCCAAGCCGTCCGGTAGAGCCGCCAGCCGACCTCGAGGCCTCCGGCCCCCGGCACGTTATCTGGCATCGGGTTGAGCCCGGTGAACCCGATGAACTCGGCCGTGCTGGCGATCTCCAGCGCCCACAGCCCGTAGCCCTGCTTGTCAAACAGCCCTTCGATCCGGTCGACCAGCGCATCGCTCGCGGCCCGGTCCAAGGTGGCGGGAAAGAACCGCATGGTCTCGGGGTCGGCGTTGAGCACGGCGAACGGCTCCCGGTCGCTGTCTTGCCACCGGCGCATGATCAGCCGGTCCGTGCGGATGTCGTCAAACGTGGCGGGGGCGGTCATCGCACTCCTTTAGGTCATCGGGCCGGGACCGGATCCGAGCCGGCTGAGGATTTTTTCCAGGACGGCAAGCTCGTCGCCGGGGAGCTCGGTGAACCCGGCGGGCGGCTGGTCCAGGATGTGCGAGGCGAGAGCGGCAGCCTCGCGGCCGGCCGGGGTCAAGGTCACCAGCTTACGCCGCCGATCGCCGGGGTGCAGGGTCCGCTCGACCAGCCCGCGGGCCTCCAGGTGGTCGACGATCAGCGTGGCGTAGGGGGCGTCCACGCCGATGAGCTCGGCGATGTCGCGCAGGGTGAGCGGACCCTCGGTCAGCTTCAGCAGGGCAGTGACCCGGCCGGTGCCGCGGCCAAGGCACAGGGTGTCGCGCAGTTCCTCGCGGCGGTCCTGCGCGCGCACGAATGCCTGCAAGGCCACCCAGACACGGGTGGCGAGGTCATCGGGCTGCGCTTGGGGCGGCTGAGTCACTGTCTGGGGCTGAGCCATGTGGTGTCTCCCTCTCTGCGCTGGCCGGACTCTCGTCGGCGGCCAGGCTGCGACGGCTCCGCTCCGCGGTGCCCGCGGCCCAGCGGCCGGTGGAGATGAACCCGAGCACGAGCACCGCGACGCCGCAGCCGGCCAGCACGGCCCAGGCGGCGTGGCTCGCGACGGTGAAGCTCGCGCCGGTACCGCCGGCCACCAGCGACCCGGTGATGGCCACGCCGAGGGTGGCACCGACCTGGCGGCTGGTCGAGGCGACCGACGCGGCCACCCCGGCCTGCTCGATCGGCATGCCGGATACGGCGGTGTTGGAGATCGGCGCGTTGACAAAGCCGAGGCCGATCCCGAAGACCAGGTAGGACAGCAGCAGGTAGCCGATGGAGGTGTGCGCGCCCAGCCGTACCAGCAGCAGCGCTCCGATGGCGATGGCCGGCCCGGCCAGGACCAGGGGCAGGCGCGGTCCCCGGCTCGCCACCAGTCGCCCCGACACGGGCGCGAACAACGCGATCATCGCGGCCATGGGCAACGTGAGCAGGCCCGTGTGCAGCGCGGTGAAGCCGCGGACGTCCTGCAGGTACAGGCTGTTCATGAACAGGAAGCCGCCGAAGGCGGCGAAGGAGGCGACCGCGATGACGGTCGCCCCGGTGAACGGGGCGCTCCGGAAGAACCGCACGTCAAGCAGCGGCTGCACGCGCCGGTGCTCCACCGAGACCAGCGCGGCGGCCGCGGCCGCCGCGACCACGAACAGGCTCACGATCAGTGCCGACGCCCAGCCGCGCCGCGGGCCCTCGATCAGGGCGTAGGTGAGGGTGGCCAGCAAGACGACGACAAGCACCTGGCCGGCCGGATCGAACCGGCGGGCATGGGACGCCCGTGACTCAGGCACGAAGCACTGGGTCAGGATGATCGCGGCGATCCCGACGGGGAGGTTCATCCAGAAGATGGCCCGCCAGCCGATGCTGCTGACCAGCACCCCGCCGAGGACCGGCCCCAGGGCCAGGCTCAGCCCGAAGACCGCACCCCAGATGCCGAGGGCCCGGGCCCGCTCGCGCTTGTCGGTGATGGTGTTGGTAATAATCGACAGGGCCACCGGGTTGAGCATGGACCCGCCCACGGCCTGCACCACCCGGAAGGCGACCAGCCAGCCCAGCCCCGGGGCCAGGCTGCATAGCAGCGAGCCGATGGTGAACAGCAGCAACCCGAGCTGGAACACCCGACGCCGGCCGAACCGGTCCGCGGTCGAGCCGGAGAGCATCAGCAGGCTGGCCAGGACGAGCGTATAGGCGTCGATCGTCCACTGCAGACCGCTGACCGACGCCTGCAGGCTCCGCTGGATGGACGGGAGCGCGACGTTCACGATGGTGGAATCCAGGCCCACGATCAGCAGGCTCAGGCAGCAGATGGCCAGGATGAGCCGTCGTCGTCCGACGGTGAGCTGGCCAGATGACGCGGCGATGGTTGTGGCCATACAACAAATATATCTATATAACTACAGATGCCGGCCGGAGCCGGTATGGGCACAGCGGTGATAATGGGGAGGTGGGAAACCAAAGTGCCGCTGACCGGCTGCGCGGCCGGATCGGCGCGGCCATCTTCGAGCGCGTCGCGGGACCGCAGGGCCCGACCCGCCGTCGGCGGATCGCCCAGGCCGGGGGCGAGCGCTGGTTTGCCGAGGACCGCCCGGTCCGCCTGGTGCACGGGGATTCGGCGATGTTCGTCGGCGGGATCAGCGCCCTGCTGCTCCAGTCGCTGCATCCGCTGGCCATGGCCGCGGTGGCCCAGCACTCTGATTACCGCGGTGACCCCTGGGGAAGGTTGCAGCGGACCAGTTACTTTCTCGCCGTGACCTCGTTCGGCCAGGCCGCCGACGCGGAGGAAGCGATCGCGCGCGTCAAGGCCGTGCACCGGCACGTCACCGGGACCGCCTCGGACGGGCGGCCGTACGCGGCCTCGGACCCGCACCTGCTGACCTGGGTGCACATCGCCGAGGCGGACAGTTTCCTGCGCGCTCATACCCGGTTCGGCGCGCAGCCCCTGGATCAGGCCGGGCGCGACGGTTACGTCGCGGATATGGCCCGGATCGGGCTCAAGCTCGGCGTGCCCGATCCGCCGCGCACAGAAGCCGAGCTTACCGAGCGCATCGGTCAGTACCGGCCCGAGCTGACCGCGACCGCCGAGGCGCGCGACGCCGCCCGGTTCCTGCTGGTCAGTCCCCCGCTGCCGGCCCTTGCCCGGGCGCCTTACGGCGTGCTGGCGGCGGCCGCGGTGTCACTGCTGCCCCGCTGGGCACGCCTGCCGCTGCACCTGCCCCGGCTGCCGGTCACCGAGGCGGTCGTGGTCCGCCCGGCGGGCCGGGCCATGGTGCAGGCCATCCGCTGGGCCACCTCCGCGCCTGCCGCCGATCCGGAGACCCCGCAGGCTCCGGCCGCCTAGATGTGAGACAGGAACGGGCTGGCCCCGGTGCCAAGATCGAGGCAGCTAAGCTCACGACGGAACGAGGAGTGGTTCACCACGATGGACGCCGCATCGCCGGACAAGCCGATGCTTACCGTTGCCCTCGATGTGCCGTCGGCGTACATTCTCGCTGATCAGGCCGCGATCATCCAGGATCTTCAGTTCGTCATGGATGGCTGCAAACGGCTGCTGGCCGAGCTGGCCAAGCCCGAGGAGGAACGAGACCCGCTGCTGCCGCTGGCGATCTGGTCGTCCGCGGTGGTCACCTACACGCGGTGCTTCAGTAAGGGCAAGCGCTTCGGGCTGACCACGGAAGACGTGCAGAAGCTGCCCCTGCACGGGGCGGTCATGAAGTTCCACAAATGGATCCTCGAAGAGCGCAACAAGATGACCGCGCACTCCGCGAACCCCTTCGAGATCGCGAAGGTCGCGGCCGCGCTGACCCCGGCCGAGCAGGCCAAGCGGCGGGTGGAAGGCATCGTGATCTACGCCACCAGCCACATCGTCATCGACGACGTCGGAGTGCGGCAGCTGGGCGGCCTCGCGTCCGAGCTGGCCAAGCAGACCGCGGAGAAGGCGCAGGAACAGCAGGACGTGGTGCTGAAAGACGCGCAGCAGCTGAACATCGACAGCCTGTACAAGCTGCCGCCGCTGCGCAGCTGGCCGCCCGCGCCTGACACCGACGCCGACGCGCCGGACGAGGGCGGCGGCGCAGACGCAAGCCTAGCCCGCCGTTACCGCCAGGACCCGGCGCAGGACCTCCTCGGCGCCCAGGGCGGCGGCCACCGCGGCCAGGTCCGGGCTGCGCTGCGACCCGGTCAGCAGGACCCTGATGACCTGGGACGCTTCGCGGATCGAGCCGTGATACGTGGCTGGGTCTTGTTTGTAGACCTTCTGGCTGGGAGCGAAACCGAGGTCGGCCGCGAGCCGGCGGATCTGGTCGAACCAGTCCAGGTCAGGCGCTGGCGGTGAGTAGCCGTCGGCGAAGGCCTGGGCCACCGCGCGCACCAGGTCCGGCTCGAGCCCGGCGAAGCGCGCATCGGCGGCATCGGTGACGCAGGTGAAGAGCTGCGGGAAGAAATAGCCGTAGACGGCCTGGAAATCCGCCCATTTACGCAGGTCCTTGCGCGGGTTGGCGACCCCGTCGCGCTCGATGGCCAGGGCCCGCAGCGCCAGGTCCGGCTCGGCCGCCAGGACCTGGGCCAGCTCGGGCGCGTAGCGTTCGGCCCAGCTGGTCACCTCGGTGAGGATCTGCGGGCCGGACAGGGTGGCGATGTAGTCGGCGCAGATGTCGTCGAGCTTGACCATGTCGACCAGCGGGCCCGCTGTGCCGCACTCGGACAGCCGGATCGCGGCGGCCAGCGCGGCGTCCAGCGGCAGCTCGGCGAGCCGTCCGTTAGCCAGGCCGCGCAGGTAGTACTGCACGGCCGGAGCCGGGAAACCCTGCTCGATGAAGAAACTGACGGTCGCCTCGGGGTCCCGGCGCTTGGATAGCTTGCGGCGGCTGCCGCCGTCCTGCTTCATCAGCTGGGCGATGTGCGCGTACTGGACCCGGCCGAAGCCGAGCGCGTCGAACAGCTGATGGTGCAGCGGCACCGAGGAAAGCCACTCCTCGGCCCGGATGACCAGGCTGACCCGCATCAGGTGATCATCGACGGCGTGCGCGAAGTGGTAGGTGGGCAGCCGCGGCTCGTTGTCGCTGCTCTTGAGGATGACGACGTCGTTGCGGTTGTCGTCCATGGTCAGCTGGCCGCGGATCGCGTCGGTGAAACTCACCCTGACCCCGGCGATCCCGGGCGAGCGGAACCTGACGACGTACGGCTCGCCGGCCGCCAGCTGTTCGGCCACCCGTTCGGAATCGGCATCGCGCCAGCTGGCCCACGGGCCGTAATAACCGGGCAGCGCGCCCGCGGCCCGCTGCCTGGCGGTGATCTCCGCCAGGTCCTGCCTGGTCGCGAAGCACAGGTAAGCCTGGTCCCGGCGGAGCAGCTCGCGGACGTAGGTCAGGTAGGTCTGCGCCCGCTCCGATTGCGAGTACGGCCCGTAGCGGCCGGTCCTGTCGTCCTCGTCGGGAGTGATGGAGAAATAGCCGAACGCCTCCGCGAACTGCGCGACGGCACCCGGCTCGACCCTGCTCTGGTCGGTATCCTCCAGCCGGACCAGGTACACGCCGCCAGAATGCCTGGCCACATCCACGTCGATGGTCGCCGCGTACACGCCGCCGATGTGCAGGAAGCCGGTCGGGCTCGGCGCGAAACGGGTGACCTGGGCTCCCGGCGGGAGGTCACGCGGCGGGTAACGCTGTTCCCAGTGCCCCGGCTCTGGCAGGTCGGGGGAAAACAGCGAATCAACGATTTCTCGGCTCAGCATGGGCGGACGGCTCCGAACGAGGTGTAGTCAAGACCGCAAGCAGCGTACTCCCTGCCGGCTACGGGGCGGTCAAGGGTAGAGTCCGGTGCCTGTGAGTCCAGAGTTGATAACCTCGGGCACGGTGCGGCTGACCGTGGGGCAGGCGATCGTCCGGTTCCTGGCCGCGCAGCGCACCGAGCGGGACGGGATCGAGCACCAGCTTTTCGCCGGCTGCGCCAGCATCTCCGGTCCCGGCAACGTGGCCGGGCTGGACCAGGCCCTGCTCGAGGCCGAACTGCTCAGGCCCGGCACGCTCCGTTATCACCAGGCTCGCAGCGAGCAGGCGATGGTGCACACCGCGGTCGGGTTCGCCCGGATGCGGAACCGGCTCTCGACGTGGGCGTGCACCTCCTCGATCGGGCCGGGGGCTACCAACATGGTCACCGGCGCGGCCCTGGCCACCATCAGCCGGCTGCCCGTCCTGCTGCTGCCAGCAGACGCGTTCGCCACCAGGCCCGCCTCCCCGGTGCGGCAGGAACTGGAGTACACCGGGGCCGGTGACGTGCCGGTCAACGACGCGTTCCGGCCGGTCTCGGTGTACTTCGACCGGGTCGGGCGGCCCGGGCAGCTGCCCTCCGCGCTGCTGGCCGCGACCCGGGCGCTGACCGACCCGGCTCAGACCGGCGCGGTGACGCTGGCGCTGCCGCACGATGTCCAGGCCGAGTCCTGGGACTGGCCCGCCGAGCTGTTCGCCGACCGGGTCTGGCGTATCCCCCGGCCCCCGCCCGAGACCGTCGCGCTGATCCGCGCGGTCCAGCTGATCCGCGGCGCGTCCCGGCCGCTCATCGTGGCCGGCGGCGGGGTCATTTACGCCGAGGCCACCGACGAGCTCCGCTGGCTGGTCGAGGCGGCGGGCATCCCGGTGGCCGAGACCCAGGCCGGCCAGGGGGCGCTGCGGTACGACCACCCGCTCGCGCTGGGCGCCATCGGCAGCACCGGCACCGCCGCGGCCAACCAGATGGCCCGCCAGGCCGATGTCGTCATCGGCATCGGCACCAGGTACAGCGACGTCAGCACCGCCTCCAGGACGGCGTTCGGTCACCCGGGGGCGCGCTTCGTCAACATCAACATCTCCGCCCCGGACGCCGCGAAGCTGTCCGGCTGCCCGCTCGTCGCCGACGCGCAGATCGCCCTGCGCGAGCTGAGCCGCGCGCTGGGCACCTGGTCTACCCCGGACGCCTACCGGGCCGAGGCCCGGCGGCGGGCGGCCGAGTGGGACCAGGCCGTCGAGCGGGCCTACACGCTCGGGCACCAGCCCCGGCCGTCCCGGTCCGAGGTCATCGGCGCGGTCAACCAGGCCGCCGCCCCGTCCGACGTAGTCGTGTGCGCCGCCGGATCGATGTCAGGTGACCTGCACAAACTGTGGCGCTGCGTCGACGTCAAGGGCTGCTACGTCGAGTACGGCTACTCCTGCACGGGGTACGAGATCGCGGCCGGCCTCGGCGTCAAGCTGGCCGACCCCGACCGGGAGGTGTTCGTCCTGGCGGGTGACGGTTCGTACCTGATGATGGCGCAGGAACTCCTCACCGCGGTGCAGGAGCGCATCAAGCTCATCGTGGTGCTGGCGGAGAACCACGGCTACCGGTACCGCAACCCGGTCAGCGGCCGCCTGGACGGCGACGTGCTGCCGGTGGACCTGGCCGCCAGCGCGCAGAGCCTGGGCGTCCGGGTGCTGCGGGCGGCCACGATAGCGGAGTTCCTGGACGCGCTGGGCGAGGCCAGGCGGTGGGCCGGCGGACCGGTACTCGTGCACATCGAGACCGACCCGGGCGTGGCGGCGCCGGACAGCCAGGCAGGCTGACGCTCAGCCCGGCGGGACCGAGATCTCGGCGGAGTCTGTGAGCCGGAGCTTGCGCCGGGCCCGCTGGTAAAACGTGGTGCCGCCGAAACGGACGACGTGCGCGGCGCCTGGCCGCGACCGCAGCTCAACCAGGTCACCGGGTTCGACGTAGCCGGCCACGTTGCCGTCGGCTTCGACCGCCAGCCGTCCGCTGCCGGGCAGGATCTCCAGGCTCAGCTGGTCACTGACCGAGATCACCAGGCCGCGGTTGTACGCCGAGTGCGGCGCGACCGGCGTGACCAGGAGGGCTTCCACCCCTGGGCTGACGATGGGGCCGCCCGCGGAGAAGCTGTAAGCGGTCGAGCCGGTCGGGGTCGCCACCACGACCGCGTCGGCGGCATAACTGACAAACCTGTCCCCGGCGGCCCGGACCGCGACCGAAGCGGTCTTGTGGCCCGGGGACCGCACGAAGGCGATGTCGTTGAACGCCGTGATGACCTGGTCCGCGATGACGGCGTCGACGGCCAGCCGCGGCTCGGTGGTGAATTCGAGGGCATCGATCGCGGACAGGGCACTGGCCAGGTCAGGCACGTCCACCTCGGCCAGGAAACCCAGCTTGCCGAGGTTCACCCCCAGGACCGGGCTGGTCAGCCGGTCCGCGAGCCGCATCGCACGCAGCATGGTGCCGTCACCGCCCAGGCTGACCACCAGGTCCGCGCGCCGCCGGAACTCCTGCGCCGTCACCGGCTCGGCGGAGCAGTTCAGCCTGCCGATTTCGGAGTCGATGCCGAGCACCTGGATGCGGCGGCCTGCCGCCCACTGCAGGACCGAGCTCACCGCGCCGCCGCAATCACGCTCGGGGTGCAGCACCAGGCCGACGACGTGCATCAGCGGGATCCCATCAGCCACATGCTCACAAGCTACTACGGCCGGCTGGGCCTTTCCCCGGCCCGGACTGGACATTAACGGGGGGCGAACGGGAAGTTCTTCGTCCCGTGGCGGCTGCCGTCGAGGGCGATAACGAGCCCTTCATAGCCCTGGACGGCCTCGATCATGTCCAGGCCGGGTGAGCCGGCCACAGCCAGCGCGGTGGCCAGTGCGCCGGGGCGAGAAAGGGTCGGGGATGCCGATCCTGAAGGGCTCGCCTGGTCCGAGGCCGCCGGTGCTCGCGATGTCTCCGGCGGCGTTCACGATCGCGCCGCGGATGCCGCGGCCGCGGAACACGTTCAGGGCCTGCTGCGCCGCCCAGATGACCGAGACCACCCCCGGCGCCTCGTCGCAGACCTCCACCACGCGCAGCTGATGCCGCACGCTGCGCCAGATCGGCTGCACGATCCGGAAGACGATGACCAGCCCCGCGGTACCCGCCCAGATCGCGATCCAGACCGCGCGGGTCAGCGGATGGCCGATGAACGAGGCGCCGGTGACGATCTGGTGCGCGAACGCGAGGGCGAGCGCGAGGTAGGTGTAGAGGTGGACAACCCACCAGGTTTCGTACCTGAGCTGCCGCCGCACGTACCTGACCGACGTAATCCCGGCCACCAGCAGGCCGAAGCCGGCCATCGCGGCCAGCACGTCGGGGTAAGAGGTGACGAACACCCACAGCTGGCGCAGCACCCCGACCTTCGCCGCCTGGGCATAGCCGAGCGTGATCAGGACTACGTGGGCGATGATCAGCCCGAAGGCCCAGGGCGCGACGCGCCGGTGCCATCCGGTCAGGGATGACCGGCGAGCGCATCACTAGATCATTGTGCTGGCTGAGCATGAAGAAATCGTGACCGCTCCTTCTGCATTGCCTCTGTATGACAATCAGGTCGCGGCGTGGGCCGGACACCGGGTGCCGGCTGAGACAGCGGAGTCGCAGAAGGCCTGACCGCAGCGCGGGACGGCGCAGGACTTGAGCCGGAGCCAGGTGCCGGCCGCGGCACAATCGGCGACGAGGACGGCGACGGCCGCCACCAGGCTGGGGTAGCTGGCGCGGGCGGCGCTGGCCAGCTTGACCGTGCTCGCGGGACCGACGGTGATGACCAGGCGCCCGTCGGCGAGCGCCTTGGTCAGGCGGGCCGCGGCGTCGGCGTCCTCACGACCGTCGGTATGAGCGGTCAGTACGTCCCTGATCGAGGTGCGCAGCCGGAGCAGGGCCGCGTGTTCTGAGTTGGACAGGCCTGCCTCGGCGGGCAGCAAGGCCGCTGCGTGCAGCCAGCCTGCCGCTTCCTCCCGGCTGCGCAGGAGATCCGTCTTTTCCGGTTCGGGGCTCAGCGTATTGGCGAACGACACGATCAGGTCCGGCGGACCGGGGTCAGGATGGCCGCCGGGAGGGGTAGCGGAAGGGTTAAAACCGGTCACTATCCGATGGTATCTCCTGGCCGGGCCACGGCTTAATGGCGTTCACCAAGCTTTTGCACAAAGGTGACCCCGTCCCCGATGGGGAGCAGCACCACGTGCACGCGCGGGTCGGCGGCGATCGTGTCGTTGACAGAACGGATCGCCTCGACGTCCGCGTCGCCCGCGACATCGCCGACCACCCGGCCGTCCTGCAGCGTGTTGTCCAGGATCATCAGGCCACCGGGCCGCAGCCGGGTGAGCACCTCCTCGTAGTACTGGGGGTAGCCCGTCTTGTCGGCGTCGATGAACGCGAAGTCGAACTGCTCGCCGCGCGGCAGTGCGCGCAGGGTTTCCAGGGCCGGCCCGAGGCGCAACTCAATCCGGTCGGCGACCCCGGCCCGCTGCCAGGCCGCCCGCGCGATCGACGTCCATTCCCGGCTGATGTCACAGCACAGCAGGCGCCCACCCGGGCCCAGGCCCCGCGCCACCGCCAGAGCCGAATAACCCGTGAACGTGCCGACCTCCACCGCACGGGTGGCCCCCATGGCCCGGACCAGCATCTCCATCAGCACCGCCTGGTCATCGCCGATCTGCATGCCCGCGGCGGAGCCGGTCTGCTGCTGCGTGATGCGCTGCAGCTCACGCTGGTCGGCGTCGGGCGGGGTGGAATGCGCCGCGGCGTATCCGTCGACCACCCCATCGATGAACTGGCTCCTCCTGCGAGCGACCGGTGCGGTCATGTCCGTTCCTCCCCTTCCACCCCGAGGTCGACCTCGTCTCATCCAACCGGCCCGTGCCCTGGCTGGCAATCACCGCGCACCGAGGGCACCTGCCCTTTCTCGCACCGTTTCCCCAAAGGAAAAAATTTTCCCCTGGAGCAACGGCGGCACAGACCTAAGGTGCCTCCCGGGACTGTGCCGGGGCCCATTGCCAGGGAACCGCGGATCGAGTGACAATTCGCTGTGAGCTACACCGCCGATCCGCGCGTTGACTCCTACATCGCTGCCCTCCCTGACTGGCAGCAGGCCATCTGCCGTGAGGTCCGCGAACTCGTCCATGCCGCGGACCCCGAGGTGGCCGAGACCATCAAGCGCACCACCCAGCCGTATTTCGTCTTGCAAGGCAACGTCTGTGCGTTGCTGGCGGCGAAGGATCACGTCAACGTGTTCCTCTACGACCGTGCCATGGTCCCGGATCCCGACGGGATCATCACCGCCGGGCACGGAAACCAGACGGCCCGCACCGTGGCTTTCCGGCCGGGCGAAACCATCAACGCGGCCGCCCTCAGCACCATGTTCCGGCAGATCATCGCGAACAACCGGGCCGGAGGCTGGCGCACGCTGAAACGCCAGGGCTGACAAACGCCACGTCCGGGCGGACGCTGGCAGGGCGGGCCAGGCACCGTAAACTAATATTTACGGTCGGATAAGTCAGGATTAGGTTAACGTGTGAGTGGATACGATCTCGCCGATAACCAGATCCGTTTGTCCGGGGAGGACTTGTGACCAGCACCGACAATTTCGTCACCAACTCTGACCGCTACGCCGCCAGCTTCAGCCAGGGCGCTCTGCCGCTTTCTCCGGCGTCACACGCCGCGGTGGTGGCGTGCATGGACGCCCGCCTCAACGTGTACGGCGTGCTCGGGCTCGCCGAGGGCGACGCGCACGTCATCCGCAACGCCGGAGGTGTCGTGACCGATGACGTCATCCGGTCCCTCACCATCTCCCAGCGGCTCCTCGGCACCAACGAGATCGTGCTCATCCACCACACCGACTGCGGGATGCTGACCTTTCACGACGACGACGTCAAGGCCCAGATCGAGGCGGACACCGGGATCCGGCCGCCGTTCGCGCTCGAAGCCTTTCCTGACCTCGAAGCCGATGTCCGGCAGTCCATCGCCCGGGTCAAGGCGAGCCCGTACATCCCGGTCAAGGACTCGGTCCGGGGCTTTATCTACGAGGTGGAAACCGGACGCCTGGTCGAAGTCAAGAGCTAGCCGCATCGTCGCCCGGGCCGGCTGGCCGGCCCGGGCGCCTTGGTATCGTGACCCCGTGACGACCGTGGCGGAAACGGACGAGCCGGACGCGGGCCCGGCCGCCCGGCCGGGTCCACCAGCCTCCTGGGCCCAGCCACGGCACCTGATCGTCACGGTTTACGGGCTGTACGGGCGGGAGGACAGCGGCTGGCTCTCGGTCGCGACGTTGATCCGCCTGCTGGCCGACCTGGAGGTGGACGAGCCCGCAGTGCGCTCGGCCATCTCCCGGCTCAAACGCCGGGGCATCTTGCAAGCGCAGCGGCACGCAGGCTCGGCGGGCTACCAGCTCTCGGCCGGCGCGCTGGCCATCTTGCGCGAGGGGGACGCCAGGATTTTCCGGCGGCACCGGGCGACGCTGGCTGACGGCTGGCTGCTCGCGGTCTTCTCGGTCCCGGAAACCGAACGCCACCGGCGGCACGTGCTGCGATCCGAGCTGGCCCGGCTGGGGTTCGGTATGGTCGCGCCCGGCGTCTGGATCGTCCCGGCCCACCCGCAGGACACCACCGCCGAGACGCTGCGGCGGCTGGAACTCGACTCCTACGCCGACCTGTTCCACGCGGACCACCTCGCGTTCGGTGATCCCGCCGCCAGGATCCGCCGCTGGTGGGATCTGGACACCCTCGAGCGGCGGTACGAGACCTTCATCGCCAGGCACGAGCCGGCCCTGCGGCGCTGGCAGCGCCGCGACCTGGCCGCCCCGGTCCTGCCGCAGCAGGCGTTCGCCGACTACCTGCGAGTGCTCACCGACTGGCGCCGGCTCCCCTATCTCGACCCCGGCCTGCCCGCGGAACTGCTGCCCGGCGACTGGATCGGCCTCCAGGCCGCCGAGGAGTTCTTCGCCTGGCGCGCCCTGCTCGAGGAACCGGCGCGAGCCCACGTGCGGCGGATCGTCATCGGCTGACCGCCGCGATGCCCTGGATCTCCACCAGCGCCGCTGGGTCCCACAGCCGCGTCACGCCCACGCAGGCCATAGCCGGGTACTCGGTCCCGGCCAGCTGCCGCCAGACCGCGCCGAGCTGGCGGCCGCGCGCCTGGTAATCCTCGACGTCGGTGAGGTAGATGGTCAAGCTGACCAGGTCCGCGGGCCGGGCGCCGGCCGCGGCCAGCACGGTGAGCAGGTTGGCCAGCGCCTGCTCGAACTGCGCCACCATGTCGCCGGCCACCAGCTTGCCGCCCGGGCCGGTACCGACCTGGCCGGCCAGGAACACCATCCGGCCCGCGGTCACGGACACCGCGTGCGAGAAACCGAGAGGGCCGGCCGAATTCCGCGGGATTGATCCGTTCCAGGCTCATGACGGCACCTTAATGAGTGTTGGGGCCGGGATGCTACTACGACCTGATCGTGGTGGTGCCTACCTTGCGGGCAGGTTCCGGCTGGCTGGACGCTGGTCAGACAAACCCGGCCAGGTTGCCGGACGGGAAGGAGCTGACCAACTTCGGTGCGGCGGTCAGCTTTCCGCTGCTATTCGGGTGGCGCTGTCGCTGTTCGGTGCGGCCACCCTGGTCCATCTGCTGCTGGTCAGCGTCAGCCGCCGCCGGGCCGAGGCCGGCCTGCTGAAGGTCCTTGGCTTCGTACGCCGTCAGGTCGCGGCCGTCGTCAGCTGGCAGGCCACCGCGGTGATCCTGGTCGGGATGGTGGCGGGGGTGCCGCTGGGCATCGTCGCGGGCAAGGTGGCGTGACGTCAGTTCGCCGCCCTGGCCGCCACCACGGCTGATATAGCGTTCCATTGACGACCGTTGAGCTTCCAGCATACGATCGTGGCCCGGGAAGAAAGGACGAACGCGATGCGCATCGCTGTCCTGGGCGGCGGACCCGGCGGCCTGTACTTCGCGGCCCTGGTCAAGCAGCTGGACGCCCGGCACGAGGTTACCGTCTGGGAGCGCAACGCCGCCGCCGACACCTTTGGCTTCGGGGTGGTGTTCTCCGACGAGACCCTCGGCGGCATCGAGCATGCCGACGCCGGCATCTTCTCGGCCATGCAGCGTGAGTTCGCCCGCTGGGACGACATCGACGTGCACTTCCGCGGCCGCACGCTGACCTCAGGCGGGCACGGTTTCGCCGCGCTGAGCCGCCAGCGCCTGCTCGGCATCTTGCAGGCCAGGTGCGCCGAGCTCGGGGTGCCGATCCGGTACCGCACCGAGGCCACGGCGGCGGCGCTGGCCGCCCGGCACGACCTGGTGGTCGCCGCGGACGGGATGAACTCGGCCACCCGGGCCGCGTACGCCGCCAGCTACGTCCCCAGCCTGGAACGACGGCGCTGCAAGTACATCTGGCTCGGCACCGACCTGGTCTTCGACGCGTTCAAGTTCTACATCCTGGCCACCCCGGCCGGGATCATGCAGGTGCACGGGTACCCGTACAGCGAAAAGGCCAGCACGTTCATCCTGGAGATGCACGAAGATGTCTGGCGGCGGGCCGGGTTCGCCGGCCGCGCCGCCGCCAGCCTCGCGCCGGGGCACAGCGACGAGGCCTCCATCGAGCTCATCCGCGACCTGTGCGCCGACGTGCTCGGCGCCCCCGGTGCGGGCCAGCACAGCCTGGTCGCCAACAACTCGCGGTGGACCACCTTCAGCACCGTGCGCTGCCAGACCTGGCGGCACCAGAACGTGGTCCTGCTCGGCGACGCGGCGCACACCGCGCACTTTTCCATCGGCTCGGGTACCAAGCTCGCCATGGAGGACGCGCTGGCCCTGGCCGCCTGCCTGCACGAGCAGCCTGACCTGGACGCCGCGCTGGCCGCCTACGAAGCCGAGCGCAAGCCGGTGGTCGCCTCCACCCAGCGGGCCGCGCAGGCCAGCCTGGAGTGGTTCGAGAACATCGGGCAGTACGCGCACCAGGACCCGCACCAGTTCGCGTTTAACATCGTGACCCGCAGCCGCCGGGTCACCTACGACAACCTGCGGCTGCGCGATCCCGAGTTCGTCGCCGAGATGGACCGCTGGTTCGCCTCGAGCGCGGGCTCCGCGCAGGTGCGGCCGCCGATGTTCCAGCCGTTCCGGCTGGGCGGCCTGGACCTGGCCAACCGCGTGGTCGTGTCCCCGATGGATATGTACTCGGCCCGCGACGGCGTGCCCGGCGACTTCCACCTGGTGCACCTGGGCAGCAAGGCCCTGGGCGGGGCCGGGCTGGTGATGACCGAGATGGTCTGCGTCTGTCCGGCCGGCCGGATCACCCCCGGCTGCACCGGGATCTACACCGCGGAGCAGGAGGAATCCTGGCGCCGGATCACCGCCTTCGTGCACGGCCAGAGCGGCGCGAAAATCGGCATCCAGCTCGGGCACTCCGGCCGCAAGGGCTCGACCCGGCTGATGTGGGACGGCATGGACACCCCGCTGCCGGAGGGTAACTGGGAGGTGTGCGGCCCCTCGCCGCTGCCGTACACGGACCACAGTCAGCCACCGCGCGAGCTCACCCGGGACGGACTCGACGAGATCAGGGGCCAGTTCACGGCGGCGGCCCAGGCCGCCGCGCGGGCCGGCTTCGACCTGCTCGAGCTGCACTGCGCGCACGGCTACCTGCTGTCCTCGTTCCTGTCCCCGCTGACCAACCGGCGGTCCGACGCCTACGGCGGATCGCTGGCGGCCAGGCTCCGCTACCCGCTCGAGGTCTTCGACGCGGTCCGCGCGGCCTGGCCGCAGGACCGGCCGATGACGGTCCGGATCTCGGCGACCGACTGGTACGAGGGCGGCCTGGATCTCGACGACGCCGTCGAGATCGCCCGCGCGTTCGCCGAGCACGGCGCGGCCGGCATCGACGTGTCGACCGGGCAGGTGGTCAGCGAGGAGAAGCCCGCCTTCGGCCGCAGCTACCAGACGCCGTTCGCCGACCGGATACGCAACGAGATCGGCGGCAGGTACGGCGTCGCGGTGATCGCCGTCGGCGCCATCTCCTCCTACGACGACGTGAACTCCCTCATCCTGGCCGGGCGGGCTGATCTGTGCGCCCTGGGCCGGACCCACCTGTATGACCCGCAGTGGACGCTGCACGCCGCGGCCGAGCAGGGGTACGCGGGCCCGGGCGCCCGCTGGCCCGACCCGTTCGCCGCCGGGCGCGCGCCGGCCGCAGGGCGGCCGCACCGACGGTCCGCGGCCACGACTGGACCTGATCCGCGCCGGGACCCCGCGCACCGCGCATGCCCGCTGGCGTCCACGGTTCGCGGCCGACTGCTGACAGCGGTACCGTAGGCCATCCGTCATTCGCGCGGCTACCGGCGACCGGCGCAGGCCGGCTCATGGGCAAGGAGCAGCGGCATGATCGAGGTGCGTGACCTCACCAAGTTCTACGGGGGCAAGGCGGCAGTCGACCACCTGAGCTTTACGGTCGAACCCGGCCGGGTCACCGGGTTCCTCGGACCGAACGGCGCGGGCAAGTCCACCACCATGCGGCTGATTCTCGGCCTGGACCGGCCGCGCAGCGGCACCGCGCTGATCAACGGCAAGCCCTACCGTGACCTGCCGACCCCGCTGCGCACCGTCGGCGCGCTGCTTGAGGCCAAGTCCGTGCACACCGGCCGCACCGCCCGCAACCACCTGCTGTTCCTGGCGCAGACCCAGGGCCTGCCGGCCCGCCGGGTCGATGAGATGCTGGGGCTGGTCGGCCTGCAGGCCGTAGCCGACAAACGGGCAGGCGGCTTCTCGCTGGGGATGAGCCAGCGGCTAGGCGTGGCCGCCGCCATGCTCGGCGACCCGGAGATCCTGCTCCTCGACGAACCGGTCAACGGGCTCGATCCTGAGGGCGTGCTGTGGATCAGGAACCTGATGAAGCAGCTCGCCGCCGAGGGCCGCACCATCTTGGTGTCCAGCCACCTGATGAACGAGATGGCCGTCACCGCTGACTACCTGATCGTCGTCGGCCGGGGGCGGCTGATCACCGAGGCCAGCACCGAGGACGTGATCGCCCGCAGCGCGGACCAGTCGGTGCGGGTCCGCACTCCGGACGCGGCCAGGCTGGCCGAGCTGGTCACCAGCGCCGGCGGCAAGGCGGCGCCGGGGGCGGTATCGAACGGCGTGGGCCTGCTCACCGTCACCGGCCTGCCGGCCGCCCGGATCGGCGAGCTCGCCGCGTCCGGAGGCGTCGTCCTGCACGAACTCACCCCGATGGCCTCGCTGGAAGAGGCGTTCATGGAGCTGACGTCCGGCAGCCTGGAATTCGGCGCTCAAGCCGCCGATCCGGTCAGCGCCGGGAAGGGACAGGACCGATGACGACCACCTCCGTTGCTCCCGCTCGCGGTCCGTCGGGGCCGTCGGGGCCGGCCGCCGCGGGCCACGCCGGGTTCTTGAACCTGATGCAGGCCGAGTGGACGAAGATCCGCTCGGTGCGGTCCACCGTCTGGACGCTGGTCGCGTTTGTCGTGGTGAGCATCGGCATCACCGCGCTGCTCAGCTGGCTGACCGCCTCGCACTGGAACGGCCCGCACGCGTCCGCCAGGGACGCCAGCATCCTGGCGGACCCGGTCGGCTTCATCGTGGGGGCCGGGGTCGGACTCGGCCAGCTCGCCATCTGCGTGCTCGGCGCGCTGGTCATCACCTCCGAATACTCCACCGGGGTGGTCCGCGCCTCGCTGCTGGCCGTCCCGCGCCGGATACCCATGCTGGCGGCCAAGGCGGCGGTGCTGGCCATCCTCGTCCTCGTGGTGACCGAAATCGTGGCGTTCTGCTCGTTCTTTCTCGGATCGTCCCTCCTGCACGCCCACGTCCCGGTGTCGCTGAGCGACCCCGGCGTGACCCGGGCGGTGGCGGGAGCCGGCCTGTACCTCACCGTGCTCGGGCTGTTCGCGCTGGCTATCGGCACGCTGATCCGGCACTCCGCCGGCGCCATCGCCGCGGTCATCGGCGTCGTCCTGGTGCTGCCTATCCTGTCCGGCCTGCTGCCGGGCAGCTGGGGCGCCCACATCAACGCCTACCTGCCCGAGCAGGCCGGCACGATGATCGCGCACACCCAGGAAGTTTCCGGTGACCTGCTATCACCCTGGCAGGGATTCGGCGTGCTGTGCGCATGGGCGGCGTTGCTGCTCGCGGTCGGCGCCTACCTGCTCAGGCGCCGCGACGCGTGAGTAGTCCGGTCACCAGCTGAATTAACCGCGCCGCCCGAGGGTGTCCATTATCACAGCCCCGAGCCAGGACTTTGCCGGCTTGCCCTCGGTATTCTCAGGTATATATACCTGATCGTGACAGAGGCGGATAAAGGCAAAGTGCGGCCTGAAGATCCTGGCTGCCGCCCATCCATGACGACGCGTACGTCGCTGCAGGTGAAGCCGCCGAGCGAAACGCCTTGGTCCTACGATACGGGGACCTTCGGCCCTGTTCTAGACGCATTGCCACCCGGCAATAGTGGACTAGACCATTTTAATAGGAACCACTGTCGGCCAGGACTACTCCGGGTAAGTCCAATGCAGGAGAGATGGCAATGTTCAGCGCGGACGTTATTGAGGACCAAAAACAGACGAGCCTGGAAGAGCTGGCCAAGTGGGTGCGCGATATCGCCCAGCTGACCAAGCCGGACGAGGTGGTCTGGTGCGACGGCTCACAGGACGAATGGGAGCGGCTGACCAGCCTGCTCATCGAGACCGGCACGTTCACGCGGCTGAACCCGCAGCTCCGGCCGAACAGCTTCTACTGCGCCTCGGACCCCGGCGACGTGGCCCGGGTCGAGGACCGCACCTTCATCTGCTCCGAGCGCGAAGTCGACGCGGGGCCGACCAACAACTGGATCGCGCCTGGTGAGATGCGCGAGACCTTCGCGGAGATCTTCGACGGCTGCATGCGCGGCCGCACCATGTACGTGGTCCCGTTTAGCATGGGCCCGATCGGCAGCAGCATCTCCCAGCTCGGCGTGGAGATCACCGACTCGCCGTACGTGGTCACCTCGATGCGGATCATGACCCGGATGGGCACGGCGGCGCTGCACGCGATCGAGGAGTCCGGGTCCTTCGTCCGGGCCGTGCACTCGGTCGGCGCGCCGCTCGAGCCCGGTGCGGCGGACGTGCCGTGGCCGTGCAACTCGGTCAAGTACATCTCGCACTTCCCCGAGACCAGGGAAATCTGGTCATACGGCTCCGGCTACGGCGGGAACGCGCTGCTCGGCAAGAAGTGCTACGCGCTGCGGATCGCTTCGGTGATGGCCAGGGACGAGGGCTGGCTGGCCGAGCACATGCTCATCCTCAAGCTCACCCCGCCGGGGAAAGAAGCGAAGTACATCGCGGCGGCGTTCCCGTCCGCGTGCGGCAAGACCAACCTGGCCATGCTGCAGCCCACCGTGCCCGGCTGGAAGGTCGAGGCCATCGGCGACGACATCGCCTGGATGCGCTTTGGCCAGGACGGCAGGCTGTACGCGATCAATCCGGAGGCTGGCTTCTTCGGGGTCGCGCCGGGCACCGGCATGAAGACCAACGCCAACGCGGTCGCGACCATGTCGGCCAACAGCATTTTCACCAACGTGGCCCTGACCGACGACGGCGACGTGTGGTGGGAAGGCCTGACCGAGGAGCCGCCCGCGCACCTGACCGACTGGAAGGGCCGGGACTGGACGCCGGACTCCCCCGAGCCGGCGGCCCACCCCAACTCCCGGTTCACCACTCCGGCCAGCCAGTGCCCGATCATCGCACCAGAGTGGGACGACCAGGCGGGAGTGCCGATCTCGGCCATCTTGTTCGGCGGCAGGCGGGCCAGCACCGTGCCCCTGGTGATCGAGTCCTTCGACTGGGATCACGGCGTGTTTCTCGGCGCCAACATCGCGTCGGAGAAGACCGCCGCGGCCGAGGGCACGCTCGGCGAACTACGGCATGACCCGTTCGCGATGCTGCCCTTCTGCGGTTACAACATGGGCGACTACTTCGCGCACTGGCTGGAGATCGGCCGCACCGCCGAGGCGGACAAGCTCCCCCGGCTGTTCTACGTCAACTGGTTCCGCAAGGACGCCAGCGGCAAGTTCGTCTGGCCCGGCTTCGGCGAGAACAGCCGCGTGCTGAAGTGGATCATCCAGCGGCTGACCGGTGACGCCAAGGCCGTGACCACCCCGATCGGCTACCTGCCCGCGCCTGGCTCACTCGACCTGGACGGCCTGGACATCAGCTGGGCTGACCTGGACCTGCTGCTCACAGTGGACACGCAGGCCTGGAAGCTGGAGGCGGAGCACATCCCCGAGTTCTTCCGCGGCTTCGGCAAGCACCTGCCCGCCCGGCTCTGGGAGCTGCAGGCCGAGCTGGCCCGCCGCCTCGGCTGAGCCTCAGCCGCGCTGGTCCCGGATCTGGCGTTTGATCCGGGCCAGCATCGCCGCCATCCCGCGCAGCCGCAGCGGGCTCACCAGGTCGGCCAGGCCGAGCTGGCTGGTAAATTCGCCCGGCGTGGCCAGCACCTCGTCAGCGTCCAGGCCGTCCAGTCCCTCGGCCAGGATCGCGGCGAAGCCGCGCGTCGTCGGTGCCTCAGCAGGGGCCTCGAAAAAGAGGCGGACGGTGTCGTCCGGTTCCACCTCGACGGCCAGGAACAGCGGCGACTGGCACTCGGGCACGGGTTCGAGCAGGTCGCGGTGCTCCGCGTAGCGGGCGGGCAACGCGGGCAGCTGCTGGGAGAACTCAAGCAGCAGCTGCAGCCGCTGGGAGTCCGGCATCGCGTTGAAGTCGTCGACGATCTCCTGCAGCCGGGGGTGCAGCGTGACCGGGCTCACGGGTTCTCCCCGCGGGTGATCGGAACTCGCACGCTGTTCCCCCATTCGGTCCACGACCCGTCGTAGTTGCGCACGTTCGGGAAGCCGAGCAGGTGCTGAAGCACGAACCAGGTGTGGCTCGACCGCTCCCCGATGCGGCAGTAGACCACGACGTCGTCCTCGGGGCGCAGCCCCGCCTCGTCACGGTAAATCGCCTCGAGCTCGGCACGGGTCCTGAAGGTGGCGTCCTCGGCCGCGGCCCGGGCCCAGGGAACGCTCTTAGCCCCGGGGATGTGACCGCCGCGCAGGGCGCCCTCCTGCGGGTAGTCGGGCATGTGCAGCAGCTCGCCGCTGTACTCGCCGGGCGATCGCACGTCGATCATCGGCTGGCCGAGATGGGCGAGCACCTGGTCCTGGAACGCGCGGAGCCTGGCATCGTCGCGGTCGGTGACCGGGTAATCGCCCGGCGAGGGCTTGACCTCAGCCGTGGTGACCTCGCGGCCCTCGGCGATCCACTTGGCCCGGCCGCCGTCGAGCAGCCGCACGTCGGGATGGCCGAACAGGGAGCACACCCACAGCGCGTACGCCGCCCACCAGTTGTTGCGGTCACCGTAAAGCACCACGGTGCTGTCCCGGCTGATCCCCTTGGCCGACATCAGCGCGGCGAAACCGGGCCCGTCGACGTAATCGCGGGTGACCGGGTCGTTGAGCTCGGTGTGCCAGTCGAGCTTGACCGCGCCCGGGATGTGGCCCGTCTCGTACAGCAGCACATCCTCGTCGGACTCGGCCACCACCAGGCCGGGATCATCAAGGTGCTCGGCCAGCCACTGGGTCGACACGATCATCTGCGGGTGCGCGTACTCGCCGAACTTGGCCGCGGAATCGTAGGGCAGGGCCACGTTGAACTCACCTTCGGTCGCCGGTGGCGCGCTTATAGCGGACTCTTGACTGTCGTCACATACGTTAAATACTGGTGATCTACCCTACGGGATCCAGGGAAGTGGGGCCACATGCGGCTTTCCCCTTCGGCGCACCTCGACACCTTTTGCCGTGACCGGCTTCCGCCCGGGGACCAGTGGCCTGAGCTCCGCCTCGGCCCCGGACTCCGCTATCCCGAGCGGCTGAACGCCGCGGTCGAACTTCTCGACGTAACCGCGGGTCGGCATGGGGCCGATCGTCCCTGCCTGCGCTCGCCGGCGGAAACCTGGAGCTACGGCGAGACCGTCCGGCGGACCAACCAGCTCGCCCAGGTGCTGACCGCGGACTATGGCCTGCGGCCCGGTCACCGGGTGCTGCTCCGCGGCCCGAACAGCCCGTGGCTCGCCGCGGCCTGGCTGGCCACCCTCAAGGCCGGCGCGGTCGCGGTCACCACCATGGCCCTGCTCCGGCCCAGGGAGATCGCCGCCATCACCGAACTGACCCAGCCTCAGCTGGCGCTGTGCGATCACCGCTTCACCGCCGACCTGGCCGCCGCCGCGCCGGCGCTGACCACCGCGGTGTACGGCGGCGGGGGGGACATCACCGCCCGCTGCGCCGCCAGGGACGGCCGGTTCACCCCGGTCAGCACCGCCGCCGACGACGTGGCCATGCTCGCGCCCACCTCGGGCACGACCGGGCAGCCAAAAGTGACCATGCACTTCCACCGGGACATCCTGGCCACCGCGGACACCTTCTCCCGGCATCTCATCAAGCCAGGCCCGGACGACGTGTTCACCGGCACGCCGCCGCTCGGATTCACCTTCGGCCTCGGCGGGCTGCTGCTTTTCCCGCTGCGGGCGGGCGCCTGCACTCTGCTCCTCGAGCGGGCCACCCCCGGCGAACTGGCCGACGCGATCGCGGCCCACCAGGTGACGGTGCTGTCCACCGCCCCCACCGCCTACCGGGCCATGCTGGCCGCGGGGAAGGCGCCCGCGCTAAGGAACCTGCGACGCTGCGTCTCGGCCGGCGAGCACCTGCCGGTGCAGGTGTGGCGGGATTTCCGGCAGGCCACCGGCATCCCGATCATCGACGGCATCGGCTCGACGGAGATGCTGCACGTGTTCATCGCCGCCGCGGACGACGACATCAGGCCCGGCGCGACCGGCAGGCCGGTGCCCGGCTACCGCGCGGCCATCCTGGACAGCGACGGCCGCGAGGTACCGGACGGCCAGCCGGGCCGGCTCGCCGTCCAGGGTCCGACCGGCTGCCGTTACCTCTGCGACCCGCGCCAGCGCAGCTATGTGCAGCACGGCTGGAACCTCACCGGGGACACCTACGTCCGCGACGCCGACGGCTACTACTGGTTCCAGGCCCGCAGCGACGACATGATCGTCTCGGCCGGCTACAACATCGCCGGACCCGAGGTCGAGGAGGCGCTGCTCGGCCATCCCGACGTGCTCGAGGTCGCCGTGGTCGGAGCGCCCGACCCGGGCCGCGGCATGATCGTCCAGGCGTTCGTCGTGCTGCGCGAGGGCGCGACCCCCGGCGCGGACAAGGCCGCCGAGCTGCAGGACTTCGCCAAGCAATCCATCGCCCCGTACAAGTACCCCAGGTCCGTCGAATTCGTGGCCGAGCTGCCCAAGACCGTCAGCGGGAAAACCCAGCGCTATCGTCTGCGTCAGCTGGCCGAGGAGAACAGCCGGAGCCGTTCGGCCTGAAGGAGATTTTCCTGCCGAACGGACCGTCCTGCGTGCCCGCCGCCAGGATCAGCGCGGCCCAGCGTCTACCCTGCAAGGGTGACGGAGAGCGCGGAATGGGATGTCGCGGTGGTCGGGGCGGGGCCGGCCGGGCTGGCCGCAGCCAGCGCCGCGGCCGCAGCCGGGGCCCGGACCATCGTTTTCGAGCGGGCCGAGCACCCGCGTTACAAGACCTGCGGTGGCGGCCTGATCGGGGCGTCACTGGCCGCGGCCGGGCCGGAGGTTCACTGGGCCGCCCGGGACCATATCGACGCGGCCACGTTCACCCTGGGCGGCCAGCGTTCGTTCACCCGGCGGGACGCCGAGCCCATCCTCGCCATGGTGCTCAGAGAGGAATTCGACGAAGCGCTCAGGCTCCGGGCGGTCGAGCTCGGCGCGACCCTGCGGCAGCGCTGCGCGGTGCGGGCGATCGAGGCGGAAGCCGACGGCGCGCGGGTACGGCTGACCGACGGCACGGCCGTGTCCGCCCAGGTAGTGGTGGGGGCGGATGGTTCCTCCGGGATCAGCGCCCGGCACGTCGGGGTCGAATTCTCCCAGGTCGACCTGGGCCTGGAGGTCGAGGTCAGGGCCACGGCCGCCGTGCAGCGGCAATGGCGGGGCCGGATCCTGCTCGACTGGGGCCAGCTGCCTGGCTCCTACGGTTGGGTCTTCCCCAAAGACGACAGGCTCACGGTCGGCGTCATCGCCGCCCGCGGTCAGGGCACCGCGACCAAGCAGTACCTGCGCGCCTTTATCGACCGGCTGAAGCTGGGCTCGGCTGAGGTCCTGCACGACTCCGGCCACCTGACCAGGTGCCGGGCCGGCGGTTCGGCGCTGCGGAAGGGCCGGGTGCTGGTGGCAGGGGACGCGGCCGGCCTGCTTGAGCCGTGGACCAGGGAAGGCATCAGCTTCGCGCTCAGGTCGGGGGCCCTGGCGGGCAGCTGTGCCGCCAAGGCGGCCATGCCGCAGGACCCTGATCAGCTCGACGGCTGGCTGACCGAATACGTCGCGTCCGTGCACCGCGACCTGATCCCGGACATGGACGCGGGCCGGCGCATCCTGGCGGCGTTTTCCCGGCACCCCGGAGCGTTTCACGCCGTGCTGGCCACGCCCAAGGGCTGGCGCGCGTTCGTCAAGGTCTGCCGCAGTGAGGTGTCCGTGTCCGACATCGTCAAGCTGCGCTCGGCGCGGACGGCGTTCTCTCTGCTGACCTTGGCCTGAACCCGCGAGACCGGCTCAGCCGGCCCGCAGCGTGGCCACCGCGGCGTCGGCCTGCTCGACGGTAAACCCTCCGGTCAGGCTGGGCATCGGCAGCACGCGCTGGCCTCCGGCCAGGAAGATCACCTTATCGGTCAGGCAGGCGCGCAGGTCGGGATGCCGTTCGGCGATCGCGATCTGCTCGCGCAGCACCGCCTCCTGGCGGCCGCCGGCCGCCGCCATCATCCGCTCGCTGACCGCGGGCAGCACCCGCTCGGTGACCGCCCGCTGCACCCGGCGGCCGATCTTCCGGCCGACGAACCGCATGGCCGCGCCCATGACCACATCGGCCACAGCATCCTCCACCGAATCGGCCGCGTCGCCGAAGATCGGCCAGTCACTGGACCGCCCGGACGGGCCGGACGGGCCGGACTGGCTCGGCTGGCCGGGGCGGGCCGAGCCGGTGTATCCCGGCGGGGGCGGGCCGTTATACCCCGACGGGGGAGGCGGCCCGAAACCTCCGGCCGGAGGCGCGTCATAACTGTCAGGCGAGGGAAAGCCCGTCGACGACGGCGGGTCGTAGCCGGCGGCCGGCGGCGGGTAGCCCGGCTGGGTCGCCGGGTCGTATCCGGCCGGCGGCGCCGGGGCGTAGCCCGGCTGCTGACCTAGCTGGTTCCTGGCCAGCGCGGCCAGTTCTCCAATCGAATGCACGGCGGCGGCGCTGCCGCATTGCGGGCACGCGGTCCCGGACTGGCCATCGTTCACGCGCCTATTGTGCTCTCCCGACCGGCCCGCTGGGAAGTCTCGGATTGCGTGCGTGCGTCAGGCAGCGGTCAGGCGCCGCTGGGCTTGGGGGCCGTGCAGGAAATCTTCGGATCCAGGCCGACGTAGTTGAGCGGACCCGCCACGATGGTCAGCGCCATCGTCGCTCCCTGGGTGCAGCCAAGATTGTTGGTGCCGAAGTAGCCGCGCTGGCCCGCCGCGGCGGCTCCGATGATCAGCCACACGAACAGGATGATCGTCCCCTTGCTCATTATCTCCTCCGCCCGGCCAGGGCCGCTAACCCAGCCACAAGCTCCCTGAGATAGTAATCCCCGCGGCGCGTTGCGGCGTATCGCCGCGCCGTACCGGGGACGGTACCGTCTTTGTCCATGGCCGTCCGTCAAGCAGGCACATCGCCGAGGTCCGCGGCTCAGTGGTGCAGCTACCTGCTCGAGCCGAAGAACTGGCTGATCGTCACCGTGGTCGGCATCGGCGGTCACCAGGACGGGCTGGCGGGCGTCGGCTGGGGGCTGCTGGCCGGGCTGTTCACCGCCGTGCTGCCGACCCTGTTCATCTCCCACGGCATCCGGCGGGGCCGCTGGGACGACAGGAACGTCGGCGCGCGCAGGCCCCGGCTGATCGTGCTCGGCTTCATCATGACCTCGGTCGCGGCCGGCCTGATCCTGCTCGTGGTGCTGCGGGCGCCCGGCCTGATGGTCGGTTACCTGGCCTTCATGCTGGCCAGCGTGGCGGTGCTGGCGGGCATCACCACGGTATGGAAGATCTCCATCCACTGCGCGGTGGCCTCGGGTTCCGTCACCCTGCTGGCCTTGACCTACGGGCCGCTCGTGCTGGCCGGGTTCGGCCTGGTCGCGCTGCTCGGCTGGGCCCGGGTGGCGGTCAGGGACCACACGAATGCGCAGGTCGTGGGCGGTTCCGCGCTCGGCGCCGCGGCCGCCGTGCTGGCCTACGCCGCGCTCGCGGGATCGGGCCCTTCGCCCTGGTAAAACAGGCGGGCTCGTGTGCTATACATGTGGATAGTGAGCTACATCTTCGTGTAGCTCAGAACGAGAGGCCGACCGCCATGGGAGCTACGGCCATCCGCACGCAGGGGCTGACCAAGCGCTACGGCGACGTCGCGGCCCTTGATCACCTCGATCTCGAGGTGGCGCAGGGTGAGGTCCTCGGCTATCTGGGTCCGAACGGCGCGGGTAAGACCACGACGATCCGCCTGCTGCTCGGGCTTATCAACCCGACCGAGGGACGCGGCGAGATCTTCGGCCTGGACTGCCAGCGCCAGCCCGTCCAGGCGCACGGGCGGCTGGCCTTCGTGGCGGGCGAAGCCAACCTGTGGCCCTCGCTCACCGGCGGCGAGACCCTCCGGCTGCTCGGGCGTGTCCAGGGCCGGGTCGACGAGGCGTACCGGGACGAGCTCGTGGCCCGGTTCGAGCTCGACCCGGCCAAGAAGGTCCGGGCCTACTCCAAGGGCAACCGGCAGAAGGTCATCCTGATCGCCGCCTTGATGACCCGCGCTGACCTGCTCGTTCTCGACGAGCCGACCAGCGGGCTTGACCCGCTGATGGAGCAGGCGTTCCGGGCCGCCATCCGCGAGGCCCGCGACCGGGGCCAGACCGTCTTCTTGTCCTCGCACATCATGAGCGAGGTGGAGGCGCTGTGCGACCGGGTGGCCATCCTGCGGGCGGGCAAGCTGGCGGAGCTGGGGACGCTGGCCCAGATGCGGCATCTGAGCGCGCTCACGGTGGAGGCGACCTTCGACGGCCCGGTCCCCGATCTGTCCGGCGTGCCCGGGGTGAGCTCGGTGCAGGTGGACGGGCGAGTGGTCCGCTGCCACGTGCGCGGCCCGGTCGCGCCGCTGCTCACAGTGCTGGCGCACGCGAACGCCACGGAGCTGCTCAGCCGTGAGCCCTCGCTGGAGGAGCTGTTCCCTGAGCGATCGTCGTCCGGCTCGACCGCGCGCCGGGCGGTCCGTTCCGGGGCCATCTGGGGCTACATCTTCGGCGCGGCCGTCGCCTCGTCCGCCGTCAGCTACACCCGGCTCTACAAAACCCCGGCCCAGCGAGACGCGCTGGCGGCGGCCTTCGGCTCGAACCAGGCGACCAGCGCCCTGTTCGGGCCGGCACCGCAGCTCCAGACGGTGGCCGGCTTCACCGTCTTCAAGATCTCCATGACGCTGATGCTGCTCGGCGCGGTGTGGGGACTGCTGACCAGCACCAGGCTGCTGCGCGGCGAGGAGGACAACGGGCGCTGGGAGCTGCTGCTGGCCGGCCAGTACCACCCGGGCCGGGCGCCACCGCGCAGGCCCTGGCTGGGCTGGCCGCGGGTGTGCTCACGCTTGTGGGCGATCACCGGCCTGCTGACCGTCCTGACCGGCCTGGACCCGGACGTCAGGATCGCGGCCGGGCCCGGCCGCTGTACTTCGCCGTGGCCATGGCGGCGACGGCGGTCATGTTCCTCGCGGTCGGCGCGCTCACCAGCCAGCTGGCCGGCGACTCGCCGCCAGGCGGCCGCTTACGCGGCGCTGGTTCCTCGGCGCGAGCTACGCCGTGCGGATGGTCGCCGACGCGGGCCTGGGCCTGCATGGCCTGATCTGGGCCTCCCCGCTCGGCTGGGTGGAGGAACTCCAGCCGCTGACCAGCACCCCGGCCGCTCGCCCTGCTCCCGGTCGCCGCCTTCACCGCGGTGCTGGCCACCGCCACCGTGCGCCTGGCCGGGCACCCGCGATGTCGGCGCCAGCCTCGTGCCGGACCGGGCGAGCCGGGCATCGCAGCGGCGCCTGCTCGGCGGGCCAGGTCGGCCCTGGCGGTCCGGCTCGTCCGGCCCGCCGTCGTCGGCTGGTGGGTGGCGATCGCCATCTCGGCCCTGCTGTTCGGGCTCATCGCCAGATCGGCCGGCAGCACGGTTTCCGGGTCGTCGGTGCAGCAGGTGCTCTCCAAGCTCGGCGCGACGGGAAGCGGCGCGGCGGCGGTGCTCGGCGTGTGCTTCCTCATCCTGGCGGTGCTGGTCGCCTTCGCCGGCCGCCGGCCAGCTCACCGCGGCTCGCTCGGAGGAGTCCGCCGGGCGGCTCGATCACCTCCTGGCCCGGCCCGTCTCCCGCGGCCGTGGCTCGGCGGCAGGCTGCCGTGGCCGTCGTGGTGCTGCTGGCCAGCGGGGTGGTGGCCGGTGGCCTGCGGCTGGATCGGGCGCCGCCAGTCAGCACGCGGGGGTGAGCTTCACCGCGATGGTAGCGGCGGGCGTGAACCTCACCGCGCCCGCCATCATCATCGCGGGCATCGGCGTGCTCGCGTTCGGGTTGCGGCCGACGGGCCACCTCGGTCGTCGTCTACGCGCTGCTGGCCTGGTCGCTGCTCGTGCTTATCGTGGGCAGCATCGGCACCGCCAGCCACTGGCTCCTCGACACCTCGGTCTTCCACCAGATGGCGTCGGCCCCGGCCATCTCGCCGCACTGGGCCGCAAACGGCGTGATGGCCGCCATCGGCGTGGCCGCCGCCCTGATCGGAGGCATCGCGTTCACCCGCAGAGACCTGCAGGACCGAATGACCGCCGGCCCGCCCGATCCGGGCGCGCAGGCGCTGAGCCCGCCCGGCCAGGCCGTCGTGGCGTTCTCCGATCTCACCGCCCGGGCCCGGATCCGCGAAGCCGCCCTCAGGCACTTCGCCGAGCAGGGGTTCCAGCGGGCCACCATCCGGGGTATCGCCCAGACGGCGGGCGTGTCCCCTGGTCTGCTGCGGCACCACTACGGTTCCAAGGACGACCTGCGCCAGGAATGCGACCGGTACGTGTCCGGCATGCTGCGCCGCATCAACGCCCAGCTCCTGGATGATCCGGGCGACGCGGCCAGCTCTCGCCGGGCCTCGAAGCGTTCGAGCGGTATATCGCCCGGGCGCTGGCCGACGGGTCCGCCACCGCCGGGCCGATCTTCGACGAGATGGTGACCCTGACCGAGCAGTGGCTCGCCCGGGCCGACGAAGACCGTCCCGACCCGCCCGCCGTCGACCGCCGGATCAGAGCCGGCCTCGTCACGGCCATGGCGGCCGGCATCCCGCTGCTGCACGAGCACCTGTCCCGGACGATGGGCACGGACTTGTTCGGCCCGGAAGGCGACCGGCTGCTCGCCCTCGGGCTGCTCGACATCTACTCCCACCCGATCATCAGCACCGACACCGCCGCCAGGGCCGAAGCCCGGCTCGACTCGGCCCCGGCCGGGGCCGCTGAGGACCGGTGAGGCGGTTACTTGCGGCGGATGCTGGTGCCGGTGGGGGCGCCGGTGAAACCGTGCTGCCGCGGTGGCCAGGGTCCGGCCGACACCGCCATGCCGATCAGGGCGAGCAGGAACAGGACGAAAAATCCGCCGTAGTAGGTCAGGAAAGCGGCCCAGCTCGCGGTCGGCACCAGGACCGCGGCCGCGCTCCACGCCACGATCTTCTTGTTCACCGGCTTCCTGGTCCGCACCGGCCCGGGCCGGGCCCAGCCTTCGGCCCGCACGGCCGGGATGCCGGTGGTGGCGGCGGCCAGCTGGGTATAGGTGCGCGACTGGAGGGCCTGACCGGTGCGCAGGGCGAGTTCGTCCCTGGTCAGCCGGCCCTGCACAAACGCGGTCTTGAGGGTGTCGACGGCTCGCTCACGATCGGCGTCCGAGGCCCGCAGCGCGCCGGGGAACGGGGCCGCGGGCATACTCCGGTCTGGCGGCCCGATATTCACCTGCACCTCCCGGCGGCACTATGCACACAAAGCCTAACCTAGCGCCGGGTAGCGGTCATCCCCCGGGCTCGGGCCGGCGGTCAGGGTCACCTCGTAGGCGGCCATCGATGTGGTGACCTGCGTGGGGGTATCGGCCAGGTTCACGAAGAGGGCGCCGCCGGCCTGGGAGATGATCCCGTTCAGCGGCGGCTGCTGGGGGGTGAACGCGCAGAAGTACCTCCGCGCCGACGCGGCGTACTGGTAGACGGCGAAATCGAGAATCACGGCCGTGCTCGAGATCTGCTGGCTCAAGAGCTTCCCGAGCACGCCCCGGTTATCCGCGGAGATATAGGCGGTCAGGGACAGCGGCGCCTGGATGCTCTCCTCCCACTGGACCTGCGTGAGCACACCGACCGCGGGCATGCTCGCGTTGGTGACCGGATCAGTGACGGTGAGGTCGGCGTTGAGGGCGGTACCGCAGATGGTGGCCGCGGTGAGGGAGCCGATGGGATCGCGCGAGCCGGGCGTGAAGGTAAAACCTTGCTGCGTATCCAGGGCAAAGGACAACGTCATGGTGCGAACTCCTTCATCGTTCGGGGCCCGGGCCGGCCGGGCGGGGAGGAACGGCCTAAGCGGAATCCCAGTGCGGCGGCCGGTCCAGGGTCAGGCGCTCGTCGTCGTCCGGGTCGGGCTGGTCGCCCCAGGCTGCGTCGGAATCGGCCGGACCCCGGTCCGGCAGCGCCGGCGGGTCATCTGGAGCGGCGGAACTGGCTCGGTCCGGCTGGTTCGCTGGGGTGTCCGGGGGCATAATCACGTTCTCTCCGGGAAGTCACGGGTGGGCGGGCCGTGATCCGGGTCAGCCCATGATCCCCGCGCCGCGCTGGCCGACGCATCACGTATCGTACAGGCGGGCCTTACCGCAGCGACCCAGACCCGAGTCACCCCTGGAGAGAGATGCCCAAACGGGTTCGTCCCTACGGCTCTGCCGCCGACGCCGAGTCAGCGGCATTGTCCCGCGGACCGAGAGCCGGAGGTGAGGCTGTCAGCGACCTGCCCAGCATGATCATGGTGCGGGAGGTCGCCAGCCAGGCCGCCGCGGCCACCCGCACCCTGGGCGATCTGACCGCCGACGGGACCGGCTTCGCGAGCCTGGAGGACGTTCGCGACGTCCTCGCGAGCCTGGAGCGGATGGGTCAGCACCTGCCGCACTTGTACGAGCAGCTGGCCCGGATGCTGGTCGTGCAGCGCGAGGAGGGGCAGATCGTGCCCGGCGCGGGCCAGGATCCCGATTTCTGGGTCGTCGAGGTGGTGGAGGCGCTCGCGGCCGCGGGTCAGGCCGCCGACATGATGACGGCCGCCCTGAACCAGGCCGGCAAGACCTCGGCGGAGCTTCGCTCGGCGTGAGCCGCGGCGGCCGCCCCTGACCTGGCGAGGTGAGCCCGGTGCGCCGATGGGCCAGGGCCGCTGGACTGATACCGGCGGGGGTGCTAGCCGCGATGCTGGCCGCCGGGTGCTCGGGCACTGCGCCCGCCGCCTACCGGGCGACGACCGGGACATGCCTGTCCTTCGGCCTGCACGCCATCCAGCGGCACGTCACGGTGACGACCCGTCCGCGGGCCTGCGCCGGGCTGAGCCCCGAGCAGGTCAATCTGGCCGTGGCCAGCGCGATCAGGGAGGCTGTCGGGCCTGAGCCCAAGGCCCTGGCCCGGCACCTGGCCGATCAGGACAGCGCCTATCTGGCCCGCATCCTGAGCACGATCGGCCCGGCTCCGCCCGCGCCGGTGACACCGGTGACCGCTGCGCCGGGCCGGTCCTCCGCCAGCCTTCCGCTCCGGCTGGCCGCGTTGGCGGCCTGGGTGGCCACCGCCGCCGCCGGGGCTTACCTGTTCGCGGGCTGGCGTGCGGCTGGCGGCCACGGCGCCCGCGCCGGGCCGGCCTGGTGCCGGTGACCGTGTTCGGCCATGTCGGGCTGGCCGTTACCGGGCTGGGCGTCTGGATCGCGTTCGTCCTCACCGCCGCCCCCGTGCTGGCCTGGCTCGGGGTTGGCCTGATCGTGCTGATCGCGGGACTGGGCATGGGCGCGCTGTCCGCCGCGCTGCCCGACCCGGGCCGGGGTCAGCTGCCGGGCGGGGCGGGGCTGCCGGTAACCGTCATCGCCGTGCACGGGATGCTTGCGACCGCGGTCATCCTGCTGGTCTTGCTGGCGGCGATCGGCGCAGGCTGATGACCAGCCGGCTACAGGTCAGCCCGGCTATCAGGTCAGGCTGGCCAGGTCGGCGTCGAGGATGGCGCGGTCATCGGCGTCGAGAATCCCGGCGGCTTCGGCCCGGCCCAGCGCCAGGTGCTCGGCCACCTTCGCCGCGTCACCCACCATCCGGTAGGACCGCGCGAGCGCCTCGTGAGCCACCCCGACGTCGAACGGTCCCAGACCGTGCTGCACGGCCAGGGACAGGCAGCGGCCCGCGTGATGCACGGCAGGTTCGAACCGGCCAAGGACGGCGTAGACGCGGGAGCACTGCCATTCGCCGCGAGCCCAGTGCACCGGCTCCCCCGCCACCCCCCAGTGATACCGGCTCGCGTGCGCGCCGTGCAGCATCTCGTCGTCGTCGGCGGCGCTGCGGTCAGGCTTCTCCATCAGGTTCCAGACCTGATTGAACAGCGTCGCCGCGAGCCGGCGCTGCTCGCCGGGACCAAGCTCCAGCGGTGTCACTGGCATATTCCCGCTCCTTTCTAGTGCACGGCCGACGGCGGCGGCCGCCAGCGTCGCCAGCCTGGATCTACCGCGATCAGCCGTGAGGGTCCCGGCGGGATCCCGGCCAGCTGCGCCCTGGGGCGCAGGGTCAGCCCGGCGGGGACAGGCTCCCACCAGGGCGCGCGGCCGAACATCCGGCTGAACATCTCGTGCCGCTGGCCCGCCAGGTTAGCCCTGGGTCCTTCGATGAGCTCGGCCGGAGCCGGCTGATCTGGCCGCTGCCAGCGGAAGTCACCGGAGATCCGCAGCGCCGAGCCCTGGTTGGGCAGGGCGGCGTGCGGGGTCAGGCAGTGGAAGATGATCACGTCACCCGGCTCGTAGCCGGTGGTCGCCCAGCCCCGGTCTGACCGGCTGAGCGGGCGCGGGCGCCGCGGCGGGCCGAGATGACCGCCGGGCTGAACCGCCAGGCCGCCGAGCAGGGGCGGGACGTCCATCAGCGGGATCCAGCTGGTCAGCATGTCCTGAACGCCGGCCACCCCGTAGTCGTAGTGGATATACCGGCCCCGCGGGCGGGCCTGCGGGCGCTCCGGGTACACCGCGCGGAGCACCTTGGCCGGGTAGGAGAACGCGCCGGGTCCCAGCACGCGCCGGATGACCTGCCGCAACGCCGGCAGGTACGGAAGCTGGTTGAATTCGGAGCTGAGCATGGCGGCGCGGAACGCCGGATCGGCGAGCGCGTCCGTCGAGTTGACCGCGCGCGGCTGGATGGACGGTATCGCCCGGTCATCGACCCAGCCGCCGGAACGCAGCCGCGCCAGCACGGCCTGACCGGCCGCCCGGACCTGGCTGGCCGGCAGCAGGCCGCGGAAGAACACGTACCCGTCGGTGGCCAGGCGGCGGCACAAGCCATCCGGGTCGTCGATCAAGGCGCCCGAGTCAGCCAGCTCATCCACACGCTCACGATAGGCATCAACCGGAGCGCCCCGGCCTTCTCACAGCGAGCTCTCACGGCGAATTGAGGCCACCGCGGCTCAATCGCCGGAATCGGCCGGATCGGGAACCTTGGCGATCCAGTGGTCGCCCCGCTTTTCGAACTTCTCCTTCAGCGTCGCGTACGCCGCCCGCTGCGCTTCGTCCCCTTCGCCGTGCGTGCTCACCGCGCTGTCGCGCGCCTGGGTAAACGTCTCCTGAGCGTCCTTCGATGAACGCCGAAGCGTGCCGGGCATCTCTCCGGCCCCCGAATTATGGCTTCGGCTCGTCCTTGGCATCGTGTCCGTGTCCTTTCACCTTCGATCTATCAGCGGTTTCCGCCTACCCAGGCGGACCTGGGCTACACCAGTTTGTGATCAGAGCCACCCCGCGAGGGGTGAGACGTGAGCGACATCCCCGTCGTGCGTGGAAGGCCAGCTGCCGGGTAGTGGCCGTGCGTGACCAGAAGGCAGGGAGCGGCCAGCGCGGCCGCGGAGGCGGACCGGCTAGGACGGACAGACGGGTTCGCCCCGATCGAGTCCTACGGGGTGATCGGGGACGGCGAGTCCGTGGCCCTGGTCGGCGGCGACGGAGCGATCGACTGGTGGGCGGCCCCGGCGATCGACTCTCCGCCGTTGTTCGCGGCCGCGCTCGACCCGGGCAACGGTGGCTCCTTCACCTTGGAGCCGGCCGTTCCGTACCAGGCGAAGCGGCGCTACCTACCGGGCACCAACGTCCTGGAGACGACGTTCAGCACGGCCGGCGGGACGGTGCGCGTGGTGGACTCACTCAACCAGAGCGCCAACAGGCTGCTGCCGTGGGCGGAGCTGGCCCGTGACATCCGGGCCGAGGACGGCGAGGTGCCGATGCGGTGGCGCGTCGCGCCCGGCACGCTGTTCCACCGGGTTCGGCCGTGGGCCAGGCTCCGCGAGGTGCCGATGCTGCACACGGGTGACCTGATGATGGCCATCGTGGCCGAACGAACTGGCAAGCCGCAGCTCGGGCTCGGTCAGTTCAGCGGCGAGTTCGTCGCCAGGAAGGGCCAGGACGCGCTGCTCGCGTTGGTCGTAGCCGATCACGCGCCACTAGTGGTGCCGTCCGTCGCCGAAGTACGCCAGCGACGGGAGACCACTGAGGTTGCCTGGCGGGAATGGTGCGACACTGTGCCCTACCAGGGCGAGGACCGTGAAGTCGTCCTGCGCAGCACGCTGGCGCTCAAACTCCTCACCTACACGCCGACCGGCGCGATGGCCGCCGCCGCCACCACCTCACTGCCCGAGAAGATCGGCGGCGACAGGAACTACGACTACCGGTACGGCTGGATCCGCGACACCTCGTTCGTCCTTGACTCCTTCATCCAGCTCGGCCTCACCCAGGAGGTCCAGGGCACGCTGGCCTGGATGCTCGGCTGCATCTCCGCGACGGCACCGGTCATCCATCCGTTCTACGGACTGCGCGGGCATGTTCCCGATGCGGAGACCGAGCTGCAACTGCGCGGTTACCGCGACTCCTCCCCCGTCCGGGGTGGCAACCGTGCCGTCGGCCAGCCGCAGCTTGGCTGCTACGGGGACCTGCTCGAATGCGTCTGGCTGGCCGTCGACCGGGCCGGAGCGCACCTGGATCCGGCCAGCGCCGACTTGCTCGACGCACTGGGCAACCACGTGTGTAACATCTGGACCGAGCCGGACTGCGGCATCTGGGAACTGGAGGAACGGCGACACAACACGTTCTCCAAGGTCGGCTGTTGGGTCGCGCTCAACCGGCTGATCAGGTTGTCGCATCGGGGTCAGGTCTCCGACCGTGACGTGGACCGGTGGACGGCCGAGCAGGACGCCATCCGGGCCTGGATCGACCAGAACTGCTGGTCGAAAGCCAAGCGCAGCTACGTCGGGCACGCCGGCTCCGATGAGCTCGACGCGTCGCTGCTGCTGCTGGCTCGCACCGGGTTCGTGGATGGCAAGGACCCCCGGTTCACCCAGACGATCAGAGCGATCCGGTCCGAGCTGGCGCACGGGCCGTTGCTGTACCGGTTCAGCGGGGCCGCGGACATCGAGGGCGCCTTCGTGGCGTGCTCGTTCTGGCTGATCGACGCCCTGGTGCGGAACGGCCACCTGCCTCAGGCCAAGAAGGTCTGGGGTGAGCTGACGGGGTACGTCAGCGACCTGGGGCTGCTGGCCGAGGAGATCGATCCGGCTACGGGCGCGTTCCTGGGCAACTTTCCGCAGGGGCTGTCGCATCTGGCCCTGCTGAACGCGGCCGCCCTGCTGGCGGGCGCGCCGCGGCAGCACAAACCGGGGCGCTGAGCCGGCCCTCAGGTGATGACGAAGGCGAGGACGCCGCCCATGCACGCCAGGCCGAGGACGATCCACGTGACGTAGTGCCCATCGGTGGTAAGCGGGCAGATCCCGGCGGCGCAGTACTCCTGGATACCTGGTCAGTGCAGTGCCCACGCGCCGAGGGCGGCGAGCAGCGCCAGGCCGGCCACCAACCAGGTGACCTGGTCACCGACCAGACCGCTGTGCAGGCGGCGCAGCCATCCGGTGCCGGCGGCCAGCGCCCGCCGGAGCCGCCAGGCCCGCTGGTCTAGGGCCACGCCCGCCACGCAGAGGGCGGCCAGCACCTGGCCCAGGTCAGTGATGACACCGCCCGCAGATGCCGCCGGGGAGGCCGGGATGACGATCCTGCCTCCCGTGGCCACAGACCCGCTGTGGGTGCCTAGCACTGCCGCTGCGTAGGCCGCCCGGTCCGAGAAGGCGGCAGCGGCGGCCGCGGCATGTTCCTCCAGGCCGGATGTCAGCCCGAGGCCCAGCCCGATCGCGAGCAGCGCCAGCGGCGGCAGCACCATGGTCAGTGGCACGCGAGGCTGCTGTCCTGACCGCCCCTGCCTGTCCTGCGACTGCTGCGCACCAGCAGTGTCGGATCGGTCCTCGGCCTCTTCCCCGGGGTCATCCGCAGTACCAGTGTCCGCATCCGAACTCTCGGTATCTCCCCAGCCCAGCCAGATCCGGGCCGCGGCCCGCAGCACGGCTCCGCTGGAGACGATGACGGACAGCGCGATCACGATTTCCATCCACGGCAGGCCAGCCTGGTCCGCCGCGTCCACCAGCAGCGCGTGCCCGGCCGAGGACACAAAGGGCGGCAAGTCGGCCAGGACCAGCGCACCCGCCGCGATCGTGACGCCGGTGACCGCTAGCCCGCGGCCGCGGCCGCGCAGCTTGGTCTCGCTGACGCTGGCCCGCTGGTGCTGCAAGACGCCGACGCCGAGGAACAGCGCGGATTTGGCCAGGCCGTCGCCGATCACTAGCAGCGACGCGCCCGTTAGGCCCAGCGGGGTAAGCAGGCCGACCCCAATCAAGTAAATGCCCAGGTGGCTCATTGTGACAAAGGCCAGCATCCGCTTCAGGTGATGCTGGGCCAGTGCCATGATCGCTCCGACCACCGCGGTGAAGATCCCGAAACCGAGCAGCACCGCCCGCATCCGCGGTCCGGTTCCGCCGGCCAGACCAGAGAAGACGGTGTCCCACACCCGGATCACGGCGAACAGCCCGAGCTCGCTCATCACCCCGGCGAACAGCACGCAGACCGGGGTCGGGGCCGAGCCGTAGGCGTCGGGCAGCCAGAAGTGGAAGGGAACGACCGCGGCCTTGACCAGAAAACCACCGGTCAGGAGCGCGAACGCCACCACGATCAGCCCGTCGGCGTGCCGTCCGGCCAGGGCCTGGCCGATCTGGGCCAGGTTGAGCGAGCCGGTGCGCGCGTACAGGAATCCGATGCCCATCAGGACGGACATGCCGCCGAGGCTGTTAGTGACCGCGAAGTTGATCGCTCCCTGCAGCGGCCCGGGGTATCCGGCGTTGTAGCCGGTGAGCGCGAAGGCGGTCACAGCGATCAGTTCAAACGCAACGAACAGGTTGAACAGGTCCCCGGTCAGGCAGAAGTCGACGCTGCCGGCCAGGAAGATCAGGACCAGGGCGTGGTGGCGGCCGCGGGCGCTGTCGAAGTACCGCCAGCAGTAGACCAGGGCGGCGCTGGCCAGCAGCCCCGCCAGGGACGCCATGCCCGCCCCGAGCGGGCCGACCGCGTAGTCGATCCCGACGGCCATGCCCGCGGACGGACGCCAGCCGGAGAACCAGTAGATCATCGGGCCACCCGCGCTGGCGGCCATCAGGATCAGGGCCAAGGCGGTGGTGGCGAGCGCGACCGCGATGGCGATCACGTCCCTGACCCACCGGGGCAGCAACCCGCTGAACCCGGCCATCAGGGCCGCGCCGGCCAGCGGAACCGCGACCGACGCGGGAACGACGGCCGAAGCCGACACGGCGAGGTCCATGGCGGTCAGTCCCTGGTGGCCCGGAGCGCATCGGGATCCAGCGTCCCGGCTCGCTTGTGCACCTGCACGGCCAGTGCGAGCAGCAGGCCGGTAACCGCGGCACCTACCACCACATCGGTAAGCGCCAGCGCCTGCATGACCGCGTCCACGGCCGGTCCCGGATGGGCGGGCAGGCTGACGAACACCGGCGCGTGACCGCCGCGGCGGTACCCGATCTCCAGCAGCAAGATATCCGTGGCGGATTGCGCCACCGACAGGCAGACCACCAGGTGAATAAGGTTGCGGCTGGTCACGACGCCGTAGATGCCGATGAGGAAGAGCCAGGCGACGACGCCGTAGGCCAGGGCGCTCATCGCTGACTCGTCCGGATGACCGCCGTCTGGTCAAGGAACTCCGAGGCCAGGATCGCGAAACCACTCGCCACTTCCACGCCGACGACCAGGTTCAGCAGCGGGATAGTACCGCCCGAGATCAGGTTCCCGGTGACGCCGAGGCCGACGACGTTGCTCAGGAAGGAAACGCCGGCGAGCAGGCCGAGCAGCCCGATGAACACGTACCCGGAGGCGGCCATCCCGTCGGATGCCTCCAGCAGCGGGGCCGGCTGGTACCGCTCGACCGTTACGTAGTTGGTGCCCAGGTAAACAACGTAGAGGGCGCTGGCCAGGATTACTCCGCCCTGAAAGCCGCCGCCCGGTGTGAGCTGGCCGTGCGTGACCGTCTCGATGCCGGTCAGCACCAGCAGCGAGCTGAGGAACACCGCCAGCAGCCATACCGCCGGGCTGGGAGCCGGGATCGCCCGGTCCGGCGCCTTATCCGCGGGCAGTTTGCGGGTCTCGTCGCTAAGCGGCCGCAGCAGCACCGAGATCCCGGCCACCGCGCTGAGCAGGATAAATTCCTCGAACAGGGTATCGATTCCGCGATAGTCGAAGCTAATGGCCGACACCACGTCAGTGACGTGCCGCTGCTGCGGGGCAAGTGCGTTGAGCATCCGGGCGTAGGCGGTGATCTGGCTGCCGAACGACGGCAGGCCGGCCAGGCCGCCGCCCAAGGTCACGGCCAGCGTCGCCGCGGCCACCGCGAAGAACGCTAGGCGTGCGCGCCGGCTCATTCCCGGTCCTTCCGTACTTTAGCCAAGCTGAGCAGCACGATCAGCGGCAGCGCGATGGCGCCGACCACGATCTGTGACAGTGCCACGTCTCCAGCCTGCAGTGATAGGTAAAGGAAGGCGAGCGCGAGCCCGAAGAACCCGGCTACGAAGGCCTGGCGCAGCGGATCTGGAGTCAGCACCACGACCGTGCCCGACACGGCCACCCAGACCAGCGCGACCGCGATCACCACCTCGCTCATCGTTCCTCCTCCCCGGGAGAGCCCGCAGACTCGTCCTGCGGATCGGACCAGGTGGCGCCGTGCCGAATCGCGATGGCGCGGGCCACGGCGTGGCCGACCAGCGGATTGACGGCGATCAAGATCACGGCTACGCCGATGGCGGCCAGTCCTGACGCCGAGAGGCCGACGCGCACCACCACCGAGGCGCAGATCCCGGTCGAGCCGAGCATCGCCGCCGGAGTGGTCAGGTGCAGCCGGTCCAGCGGGTCGTCAAGGACCGCCATTCCGGCGCACGAGCCGACCACGACCGCCAGCCCTGCCACCAGCAGGACCGCCGAGATGACCCCCGTCACCGTCATCGCGCGCCGCCCGTCACAGCCAGCGCTCCAAGAATCGCGCGAAGGCCACCGAGCCTCCGCTGGACAACGCGGCCAGTACTACGGCCAGCGACGCCAGTGCAGGTTCGCCGTACCCGACGGCCAGGCACAGCACGGCCAGCGCCTGGACCGTACCGGCAAGCCCCAGGGCTACCACCCGGTGCTCGGAGTCGAAACGCCAGCACACCCACGCGCAGGGAATCAGCGCCACCTGGAGCACCAGCGCAGCCGCGAGGAACCAGCTCATCCCGGCAGCGCCGGGTGCGCATCGGGCCGCGTGGTCGTGATCAGCTGGTGCACCAGCGCCGTGCCGGCTTCCATGTCGATATCCACCACGACCGTGTTCGGCGCCGCGGACAACAGCGCGGTCAGCACCGCTTCCCGTCGCGCGGCCGGCCATCCGCGGACGTCCGGCCCCGCATCCAACGGCACGGTGCGCAGCGCGCCCGGCGCGGTCGGATGGCCTGACGCCTTGCGGGCAGCCAGCGCGAAGACCTGCCCGGTCTCGACCACCACCTGCCACGGCACGGCCGCGAGCGTGCGCAGGTCGGCCGACTGGACACTGGGTACCATGTTTCCGCGCTGGCTGAGGAGGTACCCGGCGCCCACGGCCAGAACCGCCGCCACCGACCCCACCGCTAGATCCTGCGTGTCTGGCTGGCCAGCCAGCACAATCCACATTCCGAGCAGCATGGCGGTGTAGACCAGGCCGCCGGTCACCAGGAACAGCCGCCTCGGCCGCGCACTGTCCCCCCGTCGACCCGTTTGGTGCCGCCTTGACATGGGACCTCCTCCGAGCGAGCGATCAGCCATCGATGCTAACTAACCCGCAGCGCGCGTCTCACGCGTGGCCGCCCGGCCGGACGGGAGCCGCCGGACCGGGATCTCGTTTAAGCAGCTAGGGGCGGGGTAGCGGGACGTGTTGGTACAGGAGGGGCCTGCGGTTCGTTCGGGAAAAATTTCGAGAAAGAAGCTTCAGGCGCGCGAACTGCGGCGCCACAACGCAATCGCATCGCGGCGCCGCATGTTCATCGCGGTAGCAGGGAGGAATATCACAACGTGAATCTTGAGCCGTGGTGCGGGGCTCACTTGCTCGGGGAGGGCAAATGGCACGAAAGCTTCGGGTTGACGCCCACGTAGTTAAGCGGGCCTGCCAATATCGTGACGAGAATCGTGCCGGTGTGGGCACAGGTTGTTGCATCCGAGCCATAATAGCCACGCTGACCAGCCGCTATAGCTCCTATGATGAGCCAAATTACGATGACGAGCCCTCCGACTCGCATATCTACCTCCGAAAGACGGGCGGCTCCTGCTCTGCCGAAGAGCCGAGACTTACAGTGTCTACCCCGCCGACGACAGATACACATGCCGGATGGTCTCTAAATGCCATCTATCCGCCCGCCGAGGCACTGCCGGATATTTTCCGCTCCGGTGTATCGTGTCTGCTGATGGCCCGAGATGCCGAGACCGCGCGGTGCGACAGCGCGGAAAAAGAAGCTCCGGCCCGTCCGCCGCTGCCCCGGCCGACGGCCGGGCAAACCGTACCCTCCGAGCCGGCGGATGACATCGTGGCCTACCCTTACACCACCGACTTGGCGGCTATCCGCGCCATCGTGCAGCGATACGCCGTGAAGGCCGGCCTTTCCGAAGCCCGCGCCATCGACCTGGTGCTCGCGGTCAGCGAGGTGGCGGCCAACACCGTCCGGCACGCCAAGTCGCCGGGCTGCTTGCAGATCTGGCGCGACGCCAGGCAGATCGTCTGTCAGCTGCACGACGAGGGCGTCATCACCGATCCGCTGGCGGGCCGCCGTCGCCCCTCCCTGGAAGCCAGGGGCGGCCACGGGCTCTGGATCGTGAACCAGGTCTGCGACCAGGTCGATATCGTCTCCGACGAAACGGGGACCACGATCAGGCTGCATATGGATCTGCCTGTCTGAGCAGCACCCCGAGGTCAGCTGCCCTGTGGTACAACAAGGACGTGGATCTGCTGACGGTCTCTGTGACGGCCCGGGAGTCCGCTGGCGAGTCTTACACGCTAGTGGAGATCTCCGGCGAGGCCGACGTGACGAATACCGACGAGCTACGGCGCCTGCTCGACGAGGAGGTGGCGCAGCAGCCGCGCACGCTGATTATCGACCTGTCCGGACTGCGCTTCATGGACTCGTCGGCCTTGCACGCGCTGCTGCGGGTGAACCGCTCGATGGACCGGCAGGGAGGCATGCTCGCCCTGGTGTCCCCGCAGGCCGCGGTGGCCAAGATCCTGCGGCTGACCACCGCGGACCGGCTGATCCCGGTCTTTGACAGCGTGGCGGAAGCCGCCGCGGGCTGAAAGCCCGCGGATCCGGCAGAACCCGGCGACACGCCGGCGAAGACGAACCACCGTAGGTGGTTTGCGAACCAGCAACATGGGATATGGTTGTACCCAGTGGTGCCTACGACGCAGGCACGCTCAATGCGAGACACGGTGTTTCGCGGAGCGCGCGGACAAGGCACCGCTTTTTGCGTCTCTGGCGAACGAATACCGTGATCGAGGTTCGTAGCGAGAGAGGCCCTGATGAAGATCGCGCTAGTAGCTCAGAACGCAACACCGCTGCACCCCCGCACGGGATCAGGCCCGGACAGTGACGACATCGGCCTGAGCGAGCTCACCCGCAAACTGGCCGGCCATGGTCACCAGGTCACCGTGTACGCCCAGAAGAATGATCCCAGCCAGCCCGACCACGCCGAACTGCACGCCGGCGTCCGGGTCGAGCACATCGACGCCGGGCCGGTCCCCGGAACCGAGACGGCCGGGCGGGACGACGCCGGGCTGCTCGAGCGGGTTCCCGCCTTCAGCGGGCCGCTGCGGACCCTGTGGCACCGCGACCGCCCGGATGTCGTGCACGCGATGCGCTGGACGAGCGGCCTGGCCGCGCTGGCCGCCGCGCGCGACCTCGGTCTTCCGGTGGTCCAGGAATTCAGTTCGCTCGGGATCGCCGAGCGGCGGGCCGCCGCCCGGCGCGGCGGGGTTACCGCTGACGGCGCGGACGCGGCCCGGATCCGGCTCGAGCCTGCCATCGGCCGCAGCGCCACCGCGGTGGTCGCCACCAACTCCGGCGAGGTCGCCGACCTCACCGGCTTGGGCGTGCACCGCTCCGCTATCCGGATGGTGCCCTGGGGCGTGGACACCGACCTGTTCACCCCGGACGGGCCCGCCGCCAAGCGCAACGGCCGCCCGCGGCTGGTGACCGCGGCCGACCTGCGGGAACGCCAGCCGCTCGAGGCGCTGCTCAGGGCGCTGACCCAGGTTCCCGCCGCCGAGCTCGTCCTGGTCGGCGGCCCGGCCGAGGCCGAGCTTGACCAGGACGACGCGTACGTCAAGCTGGCCAAGTTTGCGGCCCGGCTCGGCGTCTCGGACCGGGTGATCTTCACCGGCGCGGTCGAGTACCGCTCGATGCCGGCGCTGCTGCGGTCCGCCGACCTCGTGGTCAGCACCTGCCAGTACGAGCCCGCAGGCACGACCTCGCTGCAGGCCATGGCGTGCGGTACTCCCGTCATCGCGCCCCCGGTCGGCGGCCACGCGGACGCCATCGTGGACGGGACCACCGGCATCTTGATCCCGCCGGACCGCCCGGCCCTGCTGGCCCAGCGGATCAGGCAGCTACTCGCTCACCCCATGATGCTCGAGGCCTACGGGGTGGCGGCGGCCGACCGGGCGCGGTCTCGTTACAACTGGGACCGTATCGCCGCAGAAACTCTCGCCGTTTACGACCGCGCGACCGCCCAGGCGGCGTAAACCTATAGGCAAGGAGTCCTGTATCCCCCCCGCAGGGTCTCCTGGGCGAAGGCCCGGCCAGCTTCGGCTGGCCGGGCCTTCAGTCTGAGTGCCGGCGCCGCGGACGTTTGGCCGGGCCCGCAGTGGACAGTGGCACGGAGCCGAACGGCGCCTTTCTTGCCAAGCGTGGGTCAGGGTCTGGAAACCTCTCCCCGGACCCGGGCCCGCATCCCGGAGGCCGCCGGCCCGATCGCGGGCCGGCGGCCTCCGAGCCCGTCGAGCCGACCGGGCTAGCGGATACGCACCGCTACCAGGCAGGCGTCATCGCCGGTGTCGGAGACCGCGCTGGCGAGTATCCGGTCGGCCTGGGCGGCGGCGGTCAGCTCCGGCTGGCCCAGCGCCGGCTCAGCCGGACCCGCCGCGGCCTGGGCGGTGACCACCGCGACGAATTCCTCGAGCACATCGATGATCGACTCGCCGCGGCGCTCGATCAGCCCGTCGGTGAACAGCAGCAAGGTATCGCCCGGACGCAGCGGCTGAATGGCCTCCTCGTATTCGGCGTCCGGATCCATCCCGAGCAGCACCCCGCCGGGCAACGGAAGCTCGCGGGCGCTCTGGCCGCGGACAAGCACCGGCGGCAGGTGACCGGCCCGGGCCCACCGCAGCAGATGCTCCTCCGGGTTGTACAGGCCGCACACCACGGTCCCGACCACCCCGGAGGTCAGGTTGCACATGACGCCGTTGAGCATGCGGAGCAGTTCGGCCGGGCCGGCGCCGGTGATGGCCAGGCCGCGCAGTGAGTTGCGGGCCGCGACCATCCCGGTCACCGCGTCGATACCGTGCCCGGCCACGTCGCCGACGACGAGTAGCACGTCGTTGCCGGGCAGCACCAGCGTGTCGTACCAGTCGCCGCCGACGAGCTGGCCCTCGCCGACTGGCCGGTAGCGGACCGCGACGTCGATCCCGGCGGCCTCGATCGGATGCTCGTCGGGCGGCATGATGGCCTGCTGCAGCCGCAGCGCCAGCAGGTGCTCCTCCGCGACCCGCTGCTCGCTGTCGGCGAGCTGATCACGGGTGGCGGCCAGCGCCACCTGCGTGTGGTAGTGCGCGGAGACGTCCTGGAAGGCCCCGCGCAGTCCCACCACCGTGCCGGCCGCGTCCACCATCGGCTCGGCGAAGACGCGGATCTGGCGGATCCGCTGGTCGTCGGGATGGACGACCCGGAAGGTCGCGGTCAGGGCCTCGCGCTGCTCGGGCAGGATCTGCCGGAAGCGCTTGACCACGGGCTTGTCGGCGGCCATCACGTAGCTGGGCAGATCCGCCAGCGCTATCTCCGCACCCGGCCGCGGGGTCAGGCCGAACAGGTCGAAAGCAGAATCGGTCCAGCGCACGGTGCCGGTGACCAGGTTCTCCTCCCAGCCGCCCAGCTGGCCCAGCCGCTGCGCGTGATCGAGCAGCACGGCCAGCTGGACCCCAGAACCGGCCGAGCTGTCGCGGTGCCAGGTGAAGATCACGCCGTCGAAGAACCTGGTTACCCGCAGGTCCGCCAGCGGAGCCTGGTCTGATCCGGTCTCGTGCCCGGGGAGCCCGGAGGCCAGCGCCTCCCGTAGCGGCCCGGGGACATGCTGCGGCGCGCCGTCGTGCAGCACCTGCGTCGCCCGGGCGAACAAGCCGGAACCCGCGATGCTCACCGGGTAGGCCGCCAGCAGGGTCAGCCGCCTCAGGTCGGCCGCCGCCCGGCCCGCCGGGTCGGCGAAGCCGGGGCTGACGTGCTCGATGCTGAAATCGGTCACCTGGCCGGCCTCGTCCCTGATGGCCTGGACGACGAGCACCGAGTCGGCCAGCGCGTCGAGCAACGAGAAGACCGCCGCCTTCGGCTGCGCGGCGGCCAGATCGCCGTGCGCCAGCCGGACGCCCACCACCCGGGCGCAGCCCGCGGTCAGCGCGGCCAGATGCTGGCGGGCCTCGGTCGCGAACGCGGCGAGCGGCCCCGGCCAGCTCACCTCGAGCACGCCGAGCAGCTCACCGTGGCGCTGGCGCAGCGCCAGGACGGCCCGGGCCCCCGCGGGCGTGCCCGTGACCGGCGCGCGGTCGCCCGCCGGGCGGCCGCCGGGCCACCACAGGTCGGCGGCACCGTGCGCCACCCGCTGAGCCGGGCAGTCGAACTGAGGCGGGAGGTACCGCCAGCGGCTGGCCTCGCCCATGTCCAGCCCCGTCTCGCCGAGCAGGGCCAGGGCCCCGTCCGCTTGCAGCAGCCAGAGCGTGACCGTGTGCGCCCCGACCGGGGCCAGCTGCGCCGCCAGCATGGCGACGAGCTCGGTGCCGTCGGCGGCCAGCTCGGCGGCCGCCTCGGTCATCAGCATGCCGGACCGGACCCTGCCCTCCCGCCTGACCCGGGCCGCGACGGCGGCGCCCGCACGGGAGGCCGCCACCGGAACCGGAGCCGCGTCACGGCCGGGGACGCTCGCCTCACCGGGGTCGGACAGGACCGCGGCGGCCATCTCGGCCGCCGGTATCCCGGTCGCCGCGGACAGCTCGGCCAGCTGGCTGGCGGCCTCGGCCGAGGACAAGCCGAGGCGCTCCATCAGCGCGCCCCTGGCCATCGCGACGAGGGACTCCCCCGCCGCCGCGGCCCGGATGCGATCGAGCTCATGCTGCTGGCGGTCGATCACCGTGATCAATCGCAGCGTGTCGTCGTCCTCCGCTGCCATTACCCGCCTCCCTGCTCGCGCCTGTCACCGTCCCCCGCGTCCCGCCCGGCAGGCAGGTTTTTCGAGCCTGGGCGCTGTTACAGAAGTCCGTTCGGCCCATGATAATTACATCCGGTCTACCATCGGTATAGATTGCACGACGGTGCTGAACGCGTGTCGCGCGGCGTCGGCACGGCTGATGGGAGCGCTTGGTGACGGAAATGATCCAGTCCGGTCCGCGGCTTGACAAGTCCGGACTAGAGCAGTTGCTCGAGGGGCTGACAGCGGTTCGGGGCGGTGATTTCAGCACCCGGCTGGCGAAGACGGGCGACCCGCTCATGGACGAGATCGCCACGGTCTTCAACGGGATGGCGGACCAGCTCGACCTGTTCACCTCCGAGGTGACCCGGGTGTCCCGCGAGGTCGGCACCGAGGGCAAACTCGGCGGCCAGGCCTACGTGCCCGGGGTGTCGGGGACCTGGAAAGACCTCACCGAGTCGGTCAACGCGATGGCGGGCAACCTCACCGGCCAGGTGCGCAACATCGCGCAGGTGGCCACGGCGGTGGCCAAGGGCGACCTGAGCCAGAAGATCGACGTGGACGCGCGCGGCGAGATCCTCGAGCTCAAATCCACCCTGAACACGATGGTGGACCAGCTGTCCTCCTTCGCCGACGAGGTCACCCGGGTGGCCCGCGAGGTCGGCACCGAGGGCCTGCTCGGCGGCCAGGCCGACGTCAAAGGCGTGTCCGGCACCTGGAAAGACCTGACCGAGTCCGTCAACGTGATGGCGGCCAACCTGACCGACCAGGTGCGCTCCATCGCCGAGGTGACCACCGCGGTGGCCAAGGGCGACCTGAGCCAGAAGATCCGGGTCGACGCCCGCGGCGAGATCATGGAGCTGAAGGAGACCATCAACACGATGGTCGACCAGCTGTCCGCGTTCGCCGACGAGGTCACCCGGGTGGCCCGCGAGGTCGGCACCGAGGGAAAGCTGGGCGGCCAGGCTGTCGTCCGCGGCGTGTCCGGCACCTGGAAGGACCTGACCGACAACGTCAACGTGATGGCCTCCAACCTGACCGGCCAGGTACGGTCGATCGCCCAGGTGGCGACCGCGGTGGAACGCGGTGACCTGAGCCAGGAGATCGACGTCGACGCGATGGGTGAAGTCGCCGCGCTGGCCGGGACGATCAACCGGATGGTCGGCACGCTGTCCGCGTTCGCCGACGAGGTGACCCGGGTCGCCCGCGAGGTCGGCACCGAGGGGCGGCTGGGCGGCCAGGCCGACGTCAAGGGCGTGTCCGGCACCTGGAAAGACCTGACCGACAACGTCAACTCGATGGCGCAGAACCTGACCGGCCAGGTCCGCAACATCGCCCAGGTCACCACCGCGGTCGCCAACGGCGACCTGTCGAAGAAGATCGACGTCGACGCGCGGGGCGAGATCCTGGAGCTCAAGACCACCATTAACACCATGGTCGACCAGCTGTCCTCGTTCGCGGCTGAGGTCACCCGGGTCGCGCGCGAGGTCGGCAGCGAGGGCCGGCTGGGCGGCCAGGCCGAGGTCGAGGGGGTCTCCGGCACCTGGAAGCGGCTGACGGAGAACGTCAACGAGCTGGCCGGCAACCTGACCAGGCAGGTCCGCGCGATCGCCGAGGTGACCAGCGCGGTCGCTTCCGGTGACCTGACCCGGTCCATCTCGGTGGAGGCCCAGGGTGAGGTGGCCGAGCTCAAGGACAACATCAACGCGATGGTCCAGTCGCTGCGCGAGACCATCCGGGCGAACCAGCAGCAGGACTGGCTGAAGACGAACCTGGCCCAGATCGCGGGCATGATGCAAGGGCACAGGGACCTGGCCGTGGTGGCCGAGCTGATCATGGACGAGCTCGCGCCGCTCGTCGGTGCGCAGCACGGTACCTTCTTCCTGGCCGAGTTTGTCGACGGCGACACCCAGCTCCGCCTCATCGCCGGATACGGCCTGCGCGCGGACAAGACCGCGCCCATCCAGTACCGGCTGGGCCAGTCCCTGATCGGCCAGGTGGCGCGAAGCAAGCGGTCCATCATCGTGGCGAACCTGCCCGAGGGGTACGTCAAGATTTCCTCTGGGCTCGGCGAGGCACCGCCGGCCGAACCTGGCGGTCCTGCCCATCTTGTTCGAGGACCAGGTGCTCGGGGTCATCGAGCTCGCCTCGTTCACCTCGTTCAGCCCGGTGCAGACCGACTTCCTCGAGCAGCTGACCGAGACCCTCGGGGTCAACTTCAACACGATCATCGCCAACGCGCGCACCGACGCGCTGCTCGAGGAGTCGCAGCGGCTGACCTCCGAGCTGCAGGCGCGTTCGGAAGAGCTGCAGGATCAGCAGGTGGAGCTGCAGCGGTCCAACGCCGAGCTGGAGGACAAGGCCGCCCTGCTGGCCACGCAGAACCGTGACATCGAGACCAAGAACGCCGAGATCGAGCAGGCCAGGCAGGAGATCGAGGAACGGGCCAGGCAGCTGGAGCTGGCCGGCAAGTACAAGTCGCAGTTCCTCGCGAACATGTCGCACGAGCTGCGCACCCCGCTGAACAGCCTGCTGATCCTGGCCAGGCTGCTCGCGCAGAATCCTGGCCGTAACCTGTCCGCCAAGCAGGTCGAGTACGCCAACGTCATCCATTCGGCCGGTTCGGACCTGCTGCAGCTGATCAACGACATCCTGGACCTGTCCAAGGTCGAGGCGGGCCGGATGGACATCCACGCGGAGCGGTTCTCCCTGGCCGCGCTTATCGAGGACATCCAGGCCACGTTCCAGCCGCTGACCGCGGAGAAGGGCCTCGAGTTCGCCGTCGAGGCGGAGCCTGAGGCCCCGGGCGAGCTGTTCACCGACCGGCAGCGGCTACGCCAGGTGCTCGGCAACCTGCTGGCCAACGCGATCAAGTTCACCGAGCAAGGGCGCGTCATCCTCCGCGTCAGCCGGGACGCCAGGTCCGCGCAGGCGTCCGACGCCGGCGATGTGCTGGCCTTCGCGGTGTCCGACACCGGCATCGGCATCGCCCCGGAGAACCTCACCACCATCTTCGGCGCGTTCCAGCAGGGCGACGGCACGCTCAGCCGCCGCTACGGCGGCACCGGCCTCGGGCTGTCGATCGCGCGCGAGGTGGGGACGCTGCTCGGCGGCGAGATCACCGCGGAGAGCGAGCTCGCCCAGGGCAGCACCTTCACCCTGTACCTGCCGTGCGAGATGCCGGGAGTCGCGGCCAGCCTGGCCGCCGCCGCGCCCGGCGCGCTGGGGGACGGCGAGAGCGTCACCATCTCACCGAACGGCGGCGCGCACGCGGACGCGACCGAGGCGCTGCAGCTGCAGCCGGTCCTGCCCGACGACGAGAGCCTGGGCGGCCGCCGGCTGCTGGTCATGGAGGGTTCGCGAGGCGGCCTGCTGACCTTGCTCGCCCACAGCGCGGTCTCAGACCTCAGCGGTATCCACGGAGCTGTCCAGGTGGACACGGTCAACAGCCCGGAGCAGGGTATCGAGGTGCTGACCGCCGAGCCGTACCAGTGTGTGGTGCTCGACCTTGGCCTGGAGGACGCATCGGCGTTCGCCTTCCTCGAGCAGCTCGCCGAGGAGCCCAAACTGCGAGACGTCCCGGTGCTCGCCCACACCAGGGACAAGATCGACAGCGCGCAGGCCCGGCTGGCCCGGCTCCGGTTCGGCTCCCAGCTGCTCGAGCTGCTGCCGTCACTGGACGAGCTGCGGGAGCGCATCACGCTGCACCTGTCCGCGGCCCAGCCTGACCAGGTACCCGCGCTGATCAGCGAGCAGCCGGCCTGTCCGCGGCCGAGGCCCGGCTGCGGATGCCGCCGGAGACCGAGGGTCACGAGGTCCTGCACGGCAAGCGGGTCCTGGTGATCGACGACGACCCGCGGAACGTCTTCGCGATCACCAGCACGCTGGAACTGCACGGCATGACCGTGACGCAGGCGACCAACGGCCGCCAGGGCATCGACGCCCTGCTCACCGCCGAGGACACCGACCTGGTGCTGATGGACGTGATGATGCCCGAGCTCGACGGCTACGCGACCATGAGCCAGATCAGGCAGATGCCCGCGTTCTCGGCGCTGCCCATCATCGCGGTCACCGCCCGGGCCATGCCAGGCGACAAGGAGAAGAGCATCGTGGCCGGCGCCAGCGACTATGTCACCAAGCCTGTCGACACCGACGAATTGCTCGCCTGCATGGAGCGCTGGCTAGCGAGCCGCTGACGGCCAGTTCCCCTCAGGCCGCGACGGTGCTCTTATGCGCGCGGGAGGCCGCCGCGCGCCGCTTACGGCGGCGCTCGCGCTGCCTGTCCTCGGGCGTGGTCCCGCCCCAGATGCCGTAGACCTGATCGTGGACCAGCGCGAACTCCAGGCACTGCCGCCTGACGTCGCAGCCCGCGCAGATGATCTTGGCCCGCGCGACCTGCTGTTCACCCGGTCCGGCCGGGGAGATGGGGAAGAACAGATCGGGGTCCGCGGTCAGGCAAGCACCCGCGGCCCGCCAATTGAGGGCGCTCCCGGTCACAGTCATCACGTGTCCTTAAGACGGTCTGAGCGAGTGCTGGCAGTGGGAACCAGACGCTTCCCGTGGCTTGACCGCTTACACCTGCAACCACGGAAAAATGAGCTCCCGCGAGGCGGAAATGCGGACGGCCCGGTTTGAGCGGAGTGCCAGCAGGTAGTCGGCTGTCCGGCCGAGCGGAAGGATCCGAGTGTGACCGCACCCGCAGTGACCGCGGTTGATACCGCCGTTTACGTCGTACCAACTGACGCGCCGGAGGCTGACGGCACGCTCAGCTGGGACAAGACCACGATGGTGCTGGTCGCCGTGCAGGCGGGCGGCCAGCAGGGCCTCGGCTGGAGCTATACCTCCGCGGCGGCGCAGACCGTCATCGGCGAGGTGCTGGCGGAGGTGGTGATCGGCCGGGACGCGTTCGACATCGCGGGGGTGGCCGAGGCGATGACCCGTCAGGTCCGCAACATCGGCCGTCCCGGCGTGGTCGCCATGGCGATCTCGGCCATCGACATCGCGCTGTGGGATCTTAAGGCGCGGCTGCTCGACCAGTCACTGGCCGGCCTGCTCGGCCGCGCCCGCGAGCAGGTGCCCGTGTACGGCAGCGGCGGCTTCACCAGCTACGACGACGCTCGTACCCGTCAGCAGCTCAGCGAATGGGTGGAGAAGGAGCGCATCCCCCGGGTCAAGATCAAGATCGGCGAGTCCTGGGGCGCAGACGAGCGGCGCGACCTAGCCCGGGCCAGGCTGGCCCGAGAGGTCATCGGCCCGGACACAGAACTGTACGTCGACGCCAACGGCGGCTACTCGGCCGGCCAGGCGGTGCGGGTCGGCCGCGAGCTCAGCGCGATCGGCGTGACCTGGTTCGAGGAGCCGGTCTCGTCGGAGGACCTCGCGGGCCTGGCCACGGTGCGCAGGCAGATACAACCTGATGTCACCGCCGGGGAGTACAGCTGGTCGCTGGCCGACTCGGCCCGGCTCCTCGACGCGGAGGCGGTGGACTGCCTGCAGCTCGACGTGACCCGGTGCGGCGGGATCACCGAGTTCCTGCGCGGCGCTCACCTGGCAGCGGCGCACAATCTGCAGGTGTCCGGCCACTGCGCGCCTAACCTGCATGCGCATGTGGGGGCAGCGGTGCCGAACCTGCGGCACGTCGAGTACTTCCACGATCATCAGCGGATAGAACAAATCTTCTTCGACGGCGCGCTCGACCCGTCCGGCGGCTCGATGCGTCCCGATGCCGACCGCGCAGGCCACGGCCTGTCCCTACGCGCCGCTGATACCGAGCGTTACCGCAGACGCTGACCCGTCAGGACGCTGGGGACCTCGTAAATGTGATGAGCATCACACCGCTTGACGTTTATCCGCCACGGTCCGGGCACACCCTACTCGTCCGTACTTCCCAGGGCCCTAGGAGGCCACCTTGACGAGAGGCACCCTCCGGCCGCCGGCGTCTGACACCCACGACGTCGCCGCCAAGGCTGTCCCTGATGCCGCCCTCCACGCCGGGTCGCGCGCCGAGCTGCAAGAGCTCTCCGACAACGCCCTGCTGGCTAAGGTTCGCGCGCTGCCGCGGGATAACGAGCTCCGCGTCGCTGCCTGCGAGATACTCGTGGACCGCTACCAAAAGCTGGTCCGCTCCTGCGTCAGGCAATATCGCGGCAGCCCTGAACCCGTCGAAGATCTTATGCAGGTCGGATATGTCGGCCTGCTCAAGGCGATAAACAACTACGACCCCGAGGTCGGTGACAGCCTCTCCGCGTACGCGCAGCCGTGCGTCAGCGGTGAGATCAAACGGCACTTCCGGGACAAGCGCTGGCAGATTCACGTCCGCCGGTCCGCCCAGGAACTGCTGCTCGAGCTGCGCAAGGCCACCGAGGAACTCACCCAGCAGCTGGGCCGTTCACCCAGCGAAGAAGAACTAGCGCACCGGCTCGGCGTCAGCCGGGACGACATGCAGGAGGCCCGCCAGGCGGACCTGGTGTTCAGCACCTACTCCCTGGACGCGCCGTTGTCAGACCGGGAAGATCCGGCTCTGCTCGCGGACATGCTCGGTGATGACGACCCCGGTGTCGCCCACACCATCGACATGGAATCCGTCAACACGCACTGGGAGGAACTGCCTGAGCGCGAGCAGCGCATCCTGGTCATGCGTTTCTACGGCAACCTCACCCAGACCGAGATCGGCGAGCGCCTCGGCATCTCGCAGATGCACGTCTCCCGGCTGCTATCCCGGGCCCTCGGTCACCTCAAGGGCCGGCTGCTCGATCCCGCCGACAGCGACGATACTCACCCGTCGACCACATCAGCTGCCACGGCCTGAAAGCCAGGACGCTAGGACAGCGGAAGGACCCCCATGAAAACCGGTATGGGACTGGTACTGATCGGCATTGGCGCCATCCTGGCGTTCGCGGTCACGACGAATACGTCAGTCTTCAACCTGCACACCGCCGGCTACGTGATCATGATCATCGGCATCCTCGGGATCGCGATCCCGCGCCGCGGCTACGGCTGGGTCGGCCGGCGTCTTTTCGTGCGGCAGACCCGCTTCCGCCCGGGTGCGCGGGTGGAAGAGGTCCGCTACCCGAACTACGACGTCGACCGGACTCCGGCCGGTACCCGCGTGCAGGCTAGCCTCCCGGCTCCCGGCGCGCTCGGCAGCCCCGAGGCCGCCAATCACATCGACGCGACCCGTGACCTGGCCCCGCGGGTGCGCCCGGCCGAGACCGAGGTCGTCGAGGACGTCTACGAGGAGTAAGAACCGGATAAGCCCACAAGGAGAGGGTCATGACACTTACCGCCACAGTCATCATCGGGTGGCTGCTCATCGGACTCGTCATCGGTGCCCTGGCACGGTTCCTGGTGCCCGGCCGTCAGCACATCGGGATCGTCCTGACGATCCTCATCGGCATCGTGGCCGCCTTGCTTGGCGGCATCCTCACCACCGCCATCCTCGGCGCCGGACACACGGTGATCACGTTCATCGTCGCGCTGGTGGCCGCGGCCCTGCTGGTCAGCGCGTTCACCACCCGGGGTTACGGGCGGTCCCGCAGCCGCCGCAGGCCAGCCTGGCGGCGCTGGTAGAGATAGCCGTAAGGATCCGCCGGGCCCTGGCCCGGCGGATCCTTTTGCCCTATCCAGGGACCGCCGCCGGTACCATGAGAACGGGTCAGGGAGGCCTCAGCTCGGAAATGATGGTCTGGAGAAATGTCGCAAGCCACCTGGCCGAACGGCTCTGATGCTGACTTCGCCGACCTGGCCAGGCGGCGTGATGCCCTCCGCCAGGCCATGGCGATGCCCGGGGCCGATCCACTGGCCTTGCTCGACGCCACCCTGGCCGAGCTCGACGCGGCGCTCGACGCGGCGGCCAAGCTGGCGGCCGCTGGTGCCGCCCAACCCGGCGGCGAGGCCCCGTCCGCATCGCTCGGCGCGGAACGAGACATGCTGCGGGCCGTGTTCCACCATGCGCCTGCGGCGTTGTTCCTGCTCGACCCCGACGGGACCATCCAGCGGGCGAACGGCAGAGCCGGGGAGCTGATCGGCGTTCCCGCCGGCTACGCGACCGGCAAGCTGCTGACCGCCTTCATCGATCTGCCCTCCCGCGCCGCGGTGCAAAGCCAGCTCGCCGCGGCCGTCCGGACCGGAGCCACCCGGCAGTCCGAATGCAGGCTGCTCAGCCCGGCGGGACCCGCGGCGACGCGTGGCCCCGGGATGCCTGTCGACGTGGTCATGACGGCGAGCGCCAGCGACCTGCCCGGCGGTACCCGGCTGCTGATCGTGACCATGACCGAGCCGCCCGCGGCTAGAGCCGGGCAGCCGGCCGAGGCCGCCGGCGAGGCACGAGGCCCGGTTGACGAGCAAGGTGCGGCCGGGCCGAGTGCGGGCAACGCGATCCAGAGCCTGACCCGCCGGATGGACATGATTACCGCGGTGACCCGGCTGCTCCTCGACAACAGCACGTTCAGTGAGGCGGTCACGCTGCAGCGGTGCGCCAGGCTGCTGGCCGGCGATATCGCGAGCTGGGTGATCGTCGACGTCGAGCGGGCGGACCGGCTGCAGCGCCAGTTCGTGACCGGCCCGCACGACGACGGCTCAGAAGAACTGGCCAGGAGGGCCCGGGCGGTCGACCCGCTGGCCGGCTCGGTCCCGGCCCAGGTCCACGCGGCCGGGCGGTCCGTGGTCCTGGCCCACACCCAGGACCCGGGGATACTCGGCGCCACCGCCGAGGGAACGCCGCTGCTGATGCTGCTGGGAGTGACCTCACTGCTCAGCGTGCCGATCTCCGACGGCGCGACCTGCTACGGGGTCCTCACCCTGGCCAGGCAGGCGGGCGAGGGCCGCTTCGAGATCGCCGAGCTTGGCCTGGCCGAGGAACTCGGTGAGCACCTCGGGGTTGCGATCAGGGTGGACCGGATGTTCCGGCACCGTTCCGCGGTCGCCGAAGCGCTGCAGGGCAGCCTGCTTCCGGCCCGGCTGCCCGATGTTCCCGGGCTCGACCTGTCCGCCGCGTACCTGCCCGCGGGCGAGGGGCTGGAGGTCAGCGGCGACTTCTACGACGTTTTCCCGGTCCAGGGCGGATGGGCCATCACCCTCGGCGACGTCTGCGGCAAGGGGCAGGAAGCCGCCGCGATGACCGCGGCCGCCCGGCACGCCATCCGGGCCGTCGCGCACGGCTGCGACGACCCGGCCGAGGTGCTGACCAGGGTGAACGAGATCATCCTGGCCGGCGACTATGAGGACCGCTTCGTCACCGCCAAGCTCGCCTACCTGCGGTGGGACGACGACCGCGTCCACGTGGTACTGGCGACTTCGGGTCACCCCGGCCCCGCCATGGTCAGGCCAGACGGGCGGGTTGACGTCCTCAGCGGCGGCAGCAGCTTGCCCCTCGGCCTGTTTCCCGGCGCTCACCCGGACCGGGAGGAATTCCACCTCGGCCCTGAGGACCTGCTTTTCTTCTACTCCGACGGGGTCACGGAGGCGCGCAGCGCGGACATGCGGTACTTCGAGGAGCGGCTAGCCGACGAACTGGCCGGCCTGGCGGGCCGGTCCGCCGCGGAAACCGCCCGGATGGTCCAGGGGCTGGTCACCAGCTTCTCCGAAGGCCACCTGCGGGACGACATGACCATCGTGGTCGCCAAGGTGGCATCTCCGCCCGCTAGCGTCTGAGGGCACACGCCGGTGAGTTACTCACCTTGCTCACCGCCGTATGCGGCCACGACCTCACTGGCTACCTCGGTGACCTTGATGTGGCGGCGCTGCGATTCCTGCCGCAGTCGCTGCAGCGCTTCGTCGGCGTCACAGCTGAGCGCGTGCATCAGGATGCCCTTGGCCTGATCGACCACCGACCTGGAGATCACGGCGTCCTTGAGCTGGCTGGCGGTGCGCTGAGCCTGATCGTAAGCCGTCGCATTGGTGAGCATCGCCCCGCCGAACGCGGCGAGCATATCCGCCATGGGGTTGGACTCGGCGTCCAGCACGCCGGGCCGCACGCCAAACAGGGACAGCACCAAGGCGCCGCGCGGGAGCGCGCGGACCAGGTGGACCGAGCAGCGGACTCCGCGCCGCAGCGCCGCCTCGGCGAAATCGGGCCAGCGGCCGTCATCGAGCGTGTCCGGACAGCTCACCGCCTCGCCGGTGTCCGCCGCTTCCACCAGCGGGCCGCGGCCGATGCTGAGCTGCAGGTCAGCCAGCTCCGCCAGGTCGGGATGAGTCGCCGCCGCGCTGACTACCTCGCCGTCTCGCCAGACCGCCGCGTGCGCGCCCGAGCAGGCTGGCACCTGCCAGGCGGCGAGTTCGGCCAGCTTGTTCAGCGACCTGGCCTCGCCGCCGCCGGTGAGGCTCAGCAGTTCCGCTGCCTCATGCCCGAACTGCTCGATCGGCACCAGATCCTCCGTCCCTGCTCATAGTCAGCACATCCTGGGCGGATGAGCCGTGCCCGTACCGGCCCGCGCGAGCGGAGGAACAGCCAGACTATCGCTACCCACGGTAGTGAACCGAGGGGCCGGAACGGCGGTGGTGCACGCGGAGTCCCCGGCGGAGGCGGTGCCGACGGCGGCGCGGCCGGCTGGTGCTGTGCTAGCTGGTGCTGTGCTAGCTGGGGTCTTTGAGTTCGGCTGACCGGATCCCGAGGCCAGCACCCGCGGGCAGATGGGCCGGTGCATCAGCCCGGTCGCACCGCCGGCCGCGTACCGGGTCTCGCAGGTAGCCGCGCCGCGGGCGTTGCCACTGAGCAGCGCTCCGATGATGACCGCGGCGAACATGACGGGGATCAGCACGACGGCCGACATCGCCGTCCCCGGTCGTGACCAGCTCAGGCGCCCGCGCTTGAGCCGCTCGGCGCCGACCGGCTCGTCCTGATGTAGTTGCGCGAAGATCGCGAACATGGACGCCAGCTGAGGCTCGCCGGCCCTCAGGGCGCCCTCGATACCGTGAAGCACGCGCTGCTGGCCCGCGGGCAGGCTCATTCTTCTCACATCCTCACTGCAACCCCGGCACCGTCACCATCCCGATGCGCAGACCGCCGCCTACCCGGATGGATCAACGGCAAACGACCTTGGCGCCATCTAGGCAGCTCAGTGGTCCAGGTGGTCCGCGCGGGCTGGCAGCTCAGTCCGGGACGGCGGCGGTGACCTCGCTGGCGGCGCGCTGACTCAGCGAGACGCGCACCAGGGCGGCGGCGAGCCGGGCGGGCTGGCCGCTGCTGGCCAGCAGTCCGGCCAGTGTCTCCCGGTCGTATGGCAACCGCACCCGGCGGGCGCCGCTGGTTACCTTCGCGTCCACGTAAGGCGCGACGGCGGCCCAGATGTCCTGAATCTCGCGCAAGAAGATACTGGCGCCGGTCGGTCCGACCCCGGGAAACTCGGTGAGCAGAGCGGCGATGCCGTGAGCGTCGCCGTGAGCCTCGTCCCGCAGCCTGCGCAAGTCGCCGTGCCACCGGCTGGTCAGCAGCTCAGCGCCATCACCCAGCATGCTCGCGGTGCGTTCGTCATAACGCCGGTAGTGGCCGCGGCCGAGCGCGTCCACCCGGTCCTGCCAGCTAGCCTCGCTCATGGCCTTCGGACTCCGGTAGCCGGCTGCGAACAGCTCACGCGCGGCCGCGATCCCGGTTTCCGCCGGAATCGGCGCGCTGAGCAACGTGGCCAGCACGAGCACCTGGTAGAGCGGACCGGGCCGGTCGGCGAGCTTGATGCCAGCCTCCTCGGCGTACAGCGACCCACACCGCTCGAGCAGTTCCTTCACGATCAATTCTGGCTTCCCGGACATATCATGTGCCCCGGTCAGGAGTCCGAAGTGAGCGCCTGGACCGCAGCAGGCGGCACGCTCTCGTCGTTATCCCGGGCGTCTTTATCCAGGGCTTTCAGGGCCAGGTCGCCGACCGCGACCACCCCCACGGGGACGCCGTCTTGCAGGACCGGAATACGCCGCACCACCCGCTCGCGGACCAGCCGCGCGGCCTTGCTGACGTCGTCGTCCGGGCCCAGCGCCTCCACCTCGTGGCTGCAGATCTCACCGATAAGCGTCGTGGCCGGGTCACGGTTCTCCGCCAGCACCCGGACCGTGATATCCCGGTCGGTGACCAGTCCGCTGAGCTGGCCGTCGGTCAGCACAAGCACGGTGCCGACACCCCGCTCCTTCATGGCCTGGGCCGCCGCCAGGACAGTCTCGGTGGACACCAGGCAGGCAGGGGCGGGCGACATGATGTCGCGTAGCTTTCTCGTCACGGTCACCTCCTGGCGTTACCCGCCGCCACGGCACGCAAACGGCGGCGCGGGTGAGCTAGTGCTTACCCTGGGGGCCCTGGGGCGGGGGAAGAAGGTCACTCGTTGATCCTGACCGCATCTCTCGCATCGGCGTCACTCCGCCCGCAGCAGCAGGGCGGCCGGGGTGCGGGCAGCCGCGCGGCCGGGCCAGGCGGCGACCAGGTTAGCTAGCACCAGCGCGGCCAGGGCGGCGAGGGTAATCGACACGGCGGGAATGACCGGATCGGGGACAGCGGACAGCGAGCGGGCGAACAGGTCCCATAGCCAGCGGCCGACCGCGATGCCAACCGGACGCCGACGACCACGCCGCCTACCGCGATCACGGTGGACTGCCAGGCGATGGTCGCCGCGAGCTGCCGTCGGGTGAAGCCCAGCGTTTTCAGCAGGGCGAGGTCACGCCGCCGTCGCCGTACCGACGCGACCAGGGCCAGGCCCAGGGCGGCGACCGCTCCGGCCGCCACGCCGCCGGCCAGGATCACCGGCATCGCGCCCATGGACTTGTAGTTCACGATCTCGGCCGGCCGCTGTACCGGCAGCACGTTGGCCACGAGCTCCAGCGCTTCTGGCCCGATCTGGTCCACGATCTGCGGAGAGTGCACGTCTGGTTGTACGCGCCGGTGATCTGCTGCAGCGACCGCAGGCCCGAGGATTGGCTCACGCCGGGCCGCAGCCGGATCAAGATAGCGTTGGGACCGGACTCCGGGCCGCCCTCGGTTAGCGGCAGGCGGGCGACACGACCCCGGTCGGCAGGATCGCGCCGGTGGACAGCGAGGGATGGATCCCCAGCGTGTCACCTAGGCCGGCAACGCGGCGGTACCGACGATCCGCAGCTTCGCACCGCGGATCACCGGGCCGAGCTGCACTGTGACCTGGTCGCCGACCTTCTTGTGCAGCTGGGCGAGCGTGGCCGGGCCGAGCACGATCTGCCCGGGGCCGTCGAGCCCGTGACCAGACAGGAGGCGTGGCGCCACCGCCGGGCGGGTCGGCGACAGGACGGCCGGCACGGTCTGCCCGTCGACCTGGACAGTGAGGAAGTACACGCCGGTACTGGCGGCCACCAGCTGGTCCCTGCGCAGCAGCGGCGTGGTGACGGAAGCCGGGAACGGTCCCCATCCGTCGGTCGAATACAGCGCGTAGCTGAAGTCCCACCCGTACAGGGCGCGAGACCGAGGGAGCTGAGACTGGCGCCGAACGTAAGCGTGGCGGCGACCACGATCACGGCCAGCACCGCTCCGGTGAGCACGGACCGGACCGGTACGGCGGTCCGGCCGCGCCCTGGCTCCAGGGCGAACCGCAGGCCCGCCACGCCCGCGACACCCGAGGCCGGCGCCGAGCCCGGCCCGCACCACGGCAGAGCCGCGGCCGGTGGCTCTGCCCCGGGCGACGGCGCGGTGCGGCGCCTGACGGTAGCCGGCGACCGCAGCCACGCCTCCAAGAACGAGGAGCAACCCGAGCGCGCCCAGCGCGAGCACGGTCAAGTCCAGATAGATCCCGCGACCTGGCTCCGCCTGGCGGACCGGCCCGAACAGGGAGAACGGCGACAGCCCGATGGCGAGGGCCACGGCGAGCAGCGCCCCGGCCACGACGGCGGCAAAGATCCCGAACACGCAGTCCGCGGTGGCGGCCGCAGGCCCGGCGCCCAGCGCCCGCAGGATCTCCGCGTCGTCGCCTGTGGCCCGGAACTGCCTGGAGATGGACTGGGCGCCGATGATCAGCGCGGCGAGCCCGGCGATCAGCCCGAACGCTCCGAGCGCGATGGCCTCGGGCCGGATCGCGCTCTGCGCCTCCGCCTCGATCGCCGAGTGTCGTAGACCTCGAGGAGCTGGAGCAGCTGAGCGGCACCGCCTGCGAAGTAGGGGCTGGTGGTGGTCAGGTGCACGTATTCCTGCCCGACGGCCGCCTCGTACCTGGCGCTGGCCAGCCGCAGGCCGATGTAGGAGGTGGCGACGCAGCAGGGCACCAGCTCCCGGTCCAGAGCAGGCGTGCCGATGAGGAACCCGGTGCGCTGCGAGTCGATGTCATCCTGGACCACCTGGGTGCTGACCGTGCCGATGCCGGTTACGGTCAGGTCGAGCTTCCGGTAGAACGGGGGCAGTCCTCCCCGGGGGCCCGGGGTCCAGATGCCGACCGGCAGTCGCGAGCCCACCTGCAGGTGCAAAGTGGCTGCGGCCCGGCTCGTGGCCACCACCTCGTCCAGCCGGGCGGCCTTGCGCCCCTGGACGATCGTCAGCCGGTCCTGGCTGGAACATACCGTCGCCGCTGGCGACCAACTGCACCTGGGTGAACAGGATCGTGCCGTACCCGCCGTGCGGCGTGAGCGTGGCGGCGTAAAAGGCGTCGGCAGTCGCCACCTTCCGCACGTGCGGAAGGTGGCGCAGCTCGCTGAGCAGACCTTGGTAGAGCCGGTACGCCTGGGCCGCGGTCTCCGCCTGGACGCCGTTCGAGTTTGGCTGGATGATCAGGCCCGACGGGTTGGTGCTGGCCAGATAGTCGGGGTAGGAGGAGTCGGTGCGCCGGGCGGCGGTCATCGCGGCCATGGCGATTCCGCCGATCAGGCCGACCATGACGGCCAGGGCGACATAGCCGCCCAGCCGATGACGGAGCATGGCCCGGAACCGGTACCACGCCAGGCGCGCGGCTGACTGGCTCATGGCCGGCGAGCCTCGACCGCAGTTCTTTCCCCCACGTCACTATTTGTCGCACACGTTGCTTCTGGATGCCAGTGAGCAGCCCACCCGAGACACGGTGGTGGTAGCACACCCGGGACTCAAGCCCCATCGTGGCTGCGCGTTCCGTCGATTATCCCCCGCGCCGCGGGCGGATTGGTGCCGGTAAAGCAGCGGCAGCACGCGCAGGTCCTTCGGGCGTCCGGCCGACTCCTTCGAGTGGATCACGTCGGCGAGATCTGCGACAACGACTTCCACCTCGCCCACCCGAAGACGGTGCGCGTTGACGGCCAGCTGGGCGTAGCCCTCGGTGAAGCCGGACGGATGGAACGAGATGTCAAACTCGCCGTCGGGGCAGATCAGGTTCCACACCTCGGCCGCCGCCAGGGATGTGGCATCGTGACTGAACGGCAGCCCGGCCGGTACTCCCTCGGTCCGTATTCGTGCGCTGAGCTCCGTCAGCGCCAGTGACAGCCGGGCTAGGTTCTCCGGGCCTGTCTCCGGCGTGAGATCGATGTCTCTGGTCGCTGGTATCGGGGCCTGCTGTGCGATAGCGGCGAAGGCGCCGATGATGACGTAGCGCACCTGGTGCCGGTTCAGGACCTCGACAATAGCTGCGGCATTCAACTCCGGTTCGCCGGCATCCGCTAGCTCGCTCACGCCACATCCTCTGCGGATGTGGCCCGGCGCCATGCCTGAAGCTGGCGATCCCGGCGCTGCCGCTCGGACTCGGAGCGGCCAGCTTCCAGCTCGGCAAGGACGTCATCATGCGTGTCATAGGCGGCCAGATGCAGGCGGAGGTCAAAGCCGGCCGCATGCAGGAGTCTCAGCAGGGTCGTGAGCGTCGGCTGCCGCAGGTCACGCTCGTAGGCCGAGATCATGGTAATCGGCACTCCAGCCCGCTCGGCCAGTTCCCGCTGGCTCATATCGGCCTTCAGCCGGGCGAGCTGCAAGAGCGCCGCTGATGGTGACGGCAGCTTCTCAGCATCATGCGGTTGTGTCATGACACGATTGTATGATGGGGGTGGATCACAGGTGGTCTACGGGGTAAACTTGGCGAGGCGGTAGCCCCGGCTCGTGGTGCAGGGCCAGGTCGCCCAGCGACACGATGCCAGTGACCTGCCCGGACTCGATGACGGGTAGCCGCCGGACAGAGTTCTCCCGCATCAGCCGCGCCGCCTCCGCCGTGCCGGCATCCACGTCCACGCCGATCAGGTCGGCGGTGCTCAGCGGGCCTACCGCCTCATCCGGGCCCTTGGCTTCGGCCACGGCCCGCACCACCAGGTCACGGTCGGTGATCAGGCCATACAGGACCTGGTCGTTCACGACCAGGACGGCACCGACACCCCAGTCACGCATGGTCCGGGCCGCTTCGCCGATGCTCTGGTAGTAGTCCACCCCGATGGGGCCTGGCGTCATCACGTCACGCACCCTGGTTTCCGTGACGTGCTCGATTTCCACGACGGAGCGCCTCCTGGAATGGTCGTAGATCCATCCCTATGCGGCTACCAGCCAGGACCGGTCCTAAACGGATCAGCGGCGGCCGAGCAGCCGGTCCAGGGCGCGCCCGACCTCTTCGGCCAGCGCGGCGTCGCCCGCAGTATCCCCAGCCAGCGACGGGACCAGGGCCGGGGCGGGCTCGCGGATCAGCCCGCAGTCCAGGCACTCGACCTGGCCCAGCCGGCGGATCAGGTGCACGCTGCTGCACCGGGCGCAGCATTCCAGGTCAGCGGTCCAGTCGCCCGATTCCTGGCATGCCGGGCAGACCAGCACAAGCTGGTCATGCCGGACACCACGTCGCCACGGGCTCTTACCCCGCTCCGGGTCGGTCTGCCGTACGCCGCATCGGTAACAGGGCATACCGCGATGCTCCGACGAACCCCATGATCCCCATGAACCCCCAGGCCTCCGCTAGCTCTCAGCAGCGGCGCTAGCCGAGCGTGGCGAGCGCGCTTGAATATTCCGCCAGGTCGCGCGCTTGCGGGATCGGGTTGACGACCTTCCAGCGCACCACGCCGTCCTTATCGATGATGAAGGTGCCCCGGGTCGCGACGCCGCGGTCGGAGTCGAACACACCGTACTCCTTGGCCACCGCTCCATGCGGCCAGAAGTCAGACAGCAGCCCGAACTCGAAATGCTCGGAGTCCGACCAGGCCCGGTGCGTGAACATGGAATCAACCGACACCGTAAGCAGCTCGACGTCGTCCCGATTGACCTCGGGAAACTCATCGCGGATGGCGCACAGCTCACCGCTGCACACGCCGCTGAAGGCCAGCGGGTAGAAGACCAGCACGACGTTCTTGGCGCCACGGAAGCCCGAGAGCCGCACGGGAGTGCCGTGCTGGTCGGCCAGCTCGAAGTCGGGCGCCTGCTCGCCTACCTCAACCGCCATGCCTGATCCTTTCACTTGGTTCGCGTGTGCCGGGAGGTTCCCGTGCACCACCCAAGTCTGCCACCTGACCGTGGATGGCGAGCCACGGACCGTTCGGGAAAAAGCAGGCGTACCGGCCGGACCCGGCGGTCAGCACCCGCCGGGGCAGCGTCTCACCGGCGCGCCTTCGGCGCGACCAGACGTGATCCTGACCAGTCACGGGCGGCGCTCACGCTCGAGGTCTGAGAAAGGCCGGCCGTCGGCGCGGCCTCACCGATATCGCTCGGCTCAACGTGGCCTGACCTGCCCGCCTTCGGCGTAAGCAGCCAGATATAGCCCCCATCGGCTAGCGGTGTGAGGGCATCGACCAGTGCATCCACGAGGTCTCCGTCCCCGTCCCGCCACCACAGCAGGACGACGTCGACCACGTCGTCGTAATCCTCGTCGACTAGCTCAACACCGTCTATTTTGGTGATCGCGCCGCGCAGCTGCTCGTCGCAATCATCGTCGTAGCCGATCTCCTGCACCACCTGGCCCGGTTTGATACCGAGCCGCTCGGCCTGGCCGCGTTCGTCCTGCGCCTGGCCCGCGGTCGCGCTCACTGAAGTCCTCCTCGAATCCCTCCCCGCGTCACCGCACGCCTGCGGGCACCCGGGCCGCGAGGCGTTCGCGGGACCGGGTCCCCCTGACGACGATGACAGCGTCAGCACTTCTTGTTGGGACAGTTCACACTGGCCCGGCCCAGCGCGCAAGTGGCAATCGCCTCCGGCGCGAAAACCGCCACCATAAATTGACCTGCTCGCCCCTCGGACGAGTTACTTACGTGAGCTATTCTTACGTAGAGTAACGAAATAATCTGCTCTTGGCGAAACTGGGCCCCGCCTCCCCTTCTGCTCCCAGGCCGGTTTCCGACATCCTCTGGCGCAGCGGTTACCGTCGAGTAGAGATGCGCTCAGCGCCAGTTCGTACGACGATTGGTCTGGACAACACATCGAGGACACGAACGCTCAGTCAGGACGCGGCCGACCGGCCGCCCGACCAATTGCGGAAGGCGAGGCTACCCCGTGGCTTCCGGACGTCAGCAATTCCCCATCATCAGCGACGGGTTGCCGACCCAGTTGCCCGACATTGATCCGGACGAAACGCGTGAATGGGTCGAGTCGTTCGACTCGGTCGTCCGGACCCGCGGGCGGACCCGGGCCAGGTACGTGATGCTCCGCCTGCTCGAGCGGGCGCGCGAGCAGCAGGTCGGCGTGCCCGGGCTGCGCAGCACTGATTACATCAACACGATCCCGCCCGAGCACGAGCCCTGGTTCCCTGGCGACGAGCACGTCGAGCGCCGGATCAGGGCGTACATCAGGTGGAACGCCGCCGTGATGGTGTCCCGGGCGAACCGCCCCGGGATGGGCGTGGGCGGGCACATCGCCACCTACGCCAGCGCGGCCAGCCTGTACGAGGTGGGCTTTAACCACTTCTTCCGCGGCAAGGATCACGGCGAATCCGGCGACCAGGTGTTCTTCCAGGGACACGCGGCACCTGGCATCTACGCGCGCGCCTTCCTGGAGGGCCGGCTGAGCGAGCACCAGCTCAACGGGTTCCGGCAGGAACTGTCCCATCCCGGCGGCGGGCTGCCGTCCTACCCGCACCCGCGGCTGATGCCGGAATTCTGGGAGTTCCCCACGGTGTCGATGGGACTCGGCGCGCTGAACTCGATCTACCAGGCCAGGTTTAACCGTTACCTGCTGGCCCGTGAGATCCACGACACCTCGCGCTCGCACGTGTGGGCGTTCCTCGGCGACGGCGAGATGGACGAGCCCGAGGCGCTCGGCGCGATCGGCCTGGCCGCGCGCGAGGAGCTGGACAACCTCACCTTTGTCATCAACTGCAATCTGCAGCGGCTGGACGGGCCGGTGCGCGGCAACGGGAAGATCATCCAGGAGCTTGAGGCGTACTTCCGCGGCGCGGGCTGGAACGTCATCAAGGTGATCTGGGGCCGCGACTGGGACCCGCTGCTGGCCCAGGACACCGACGGCGTGCTGGTGAACAAGATGAACACCACGCCGGACGGGCAGTTCCAGACCTACAGCGTCGAGCAGGGCGCGTACATCAGGGAGAACTTCTTCGGCGGCGACCCGCGGCTGCGCAAGATGGTGACCCACCTGTCCGACGACGAGCTGCGCGGCCTGTCCCGCGGCGGGCACGACTACCGCAAGGTCTACGCGGCGTTCAAGGCGGCCCGGGAGCACACCGGCCAGCCCACGGTCATCCTGGCGCACACCATCAAGGGCTGGACGCTGGGCAAGGACTTCGAGGCCCGCAACGCCACGCACCAGATGAAGAAGCTCACCGTGGCCGAGCTGAAGGAGTTCAGGGACCGGCTGTACCTGCCGATCCCTGATTCGGCCCTGGAGGCCGAGCTCCCGCCGTATTACCACCCGGGCGAGGACTCCGACGAGATCCGCTACATGCGCGAGCGGCGGGCCGCGCTCGGCGGGGTACTCCCCCGCCGGGTCGTCCGGGCCAAGCCGCTGTCGCTGCCCAGCGACTCGGTCTACGACGAGCTGCGCAAGGGCTCGGGCAAGCAGGCGGTCGCCACCACGATGGCGTTCGTCCGGCTGCTCAAGGAGCTGATGAAAGACCCGACCATCGGGGAGCGGTTCGCGCCGGTCATCCCGGATGAGGCCCGGACGTTCGGGATGGACTCGCTGTTCCCGACCGCGAAGATCTACTCCCCGCACGGGCAGACCTACGAGGCGGTGGACAGGAACCTGCTGCTGTCCTACAAGGAGTCGGAGAAGGGCCAGATCCTGCACGAGGGCATCAGCGAGTCGGGCGCGATGGGCTCGGTGATCGCGGCCGGCACCTCGTATGCCACCCACGGCACGCACATGATCCCGGTGTACGTGTTCTACTCGATGTTCGGCTGGCAGCGGACCGGCGATGAGATGTGGCTGCTCGGCGACCAGCTCGGGCGGGGTTTCCTGCTCGGGGCGACGGCGGGCCGGACGACCTTGACCGGCGAAGGACTGCAGCACAACGACGGGCACTCGCTGCTGCTGGCCTCGGTCAGCGAAGCGTGCGTGTCTTATGACTGCGGATGGGCGTTCGAGCTGGCCTACGTCATGCGGGACGCGCTGCGCCGGATGTATGAGGCCACGCCGGAGCATCCGGACGGCGAGAACATCTTCTACTACCTCACCCTGTACAACGAGCCCTACCCGCAGCCCGGCGAGCCGGTGAACTTCCCGGGCGGGACCGCGGCGCTGGAGGAAGGCATCCTGCACGGCCTGTACCTGTACGCGCCCGCTCTCGGCGCGACCGGGCCGGCCGGGGACGGCCAAGCGACCAGTCCGACCAGGACGACCAGGCCGAACGGCCCAGGGCGGACGCGCCGCGCGCCCAGATCCTGGCGTCCGGGGTCGCGGTGCGGTCGGCTCTGGCCGCCCAGGAGATGCTGGCCAGCCACTGGGGGGTGTCCGCCGACATCTGGTCGGCCACGTCCTGGACCGAGCTGCGCCGGGACGGGCTGGCCTGCGAGTCGTGGAACATGCTGCACCCCAGCGAGGAGCCGCGGGTGCCGTATGTCAGCTCGGCTCTGGCCGACGCGCCCGGCCCGGTCGTGGCCGTGTCGGACTGGATCAAGGCCGTGCCTGACCAGATCGCCCGGTGGGTGCCCGGGCCATTCACCTCGCTCGGCACCGACGGGTTCGGCTTCTCCGACACCCGGCCGGCGGCACGGCGGTTCTTCCATGTGGATGCCGAGTCGATCACGGTCGCGGTGCTCTGGGAGCTGGCCCGGGCCGGCGCGGTCGACCCGGGCCTGCCCGCCCAGGCCATCGGCAGGTACCGCCTCGACCTCCCGGTCAGCGAGGCCCTCGGGTAATGGCGGCCTTGGGCGTCGGTAGCGCGGCGGGCCGGAACGTGGCAGGGTGGACGTGACGGCGAAGCGGCAGGTGAGAGGAGGCGCCAAGCCGCGGGTGCACCCGGAGACCGTGCGGCGGCTGGAGCGGGCGACCGGGGCGCTCGGCACGGCCGCCATCGCCGCGATGGACGAGCGGCTGCCCTGGTACCGCAAGATGTCCGCGGAGAACCGGTCCTGGCTAGGCCTGGTCGCTCAGGCGGGCATCGCCGCGTTCCTCGACTGGATCAGGCACCCGGAGCGTAACCGGCCCGCGGTGACCGAAGTGTTCGGCACGGCTCCGCGCGAACTGGCCCGCGCGGTCAGCCTGCAGCACGCGGTGGAGATGGTGCGGGTCATCATCGACGCGGTGGAAGCCCAGGTGGACGAGCTGGCCGTGCCCGGCAGCGAGGCGGAGCTGCGCGAGGCGGTGCTGACCTACGCCAGGGAGATCGCGTTCAGCGCGGCGCAGGTGTACGCGCGGACGGCGGAAGCGCGCGGCGCCTGGGACGCCAGGCTCGAGGCTCTCGTCGTCGATTCCCTGGTGCGCGGCGAAACCGAGGACTCGATGCACTCGTGGGCCTCGGCGCTGAACTGGTCGTCCTCCCCCGTGGTGGTCGTCGTCGGCACCATCGCCGATGAGGACGGCTGCAGCCGGCACCGGGAGCACCGGGCCCGAGCCGCTCATCGAGGACCTCCGGGCTCAGGCCAGGCGGGCCCGGCTCGACCTCCTGGCCGGCGTGCAGGGGAACCGGCTGATCCTGGTCCTGGGCGGGGCCGAGGACCCGATCGCCGCGGCCGAGCGTTTCGCCGGCCGGTTCGGGCCGGGACCGGTCATCGCCGGCCCGCTGGTCCGGGACTTGCGCGCCGCCTCCGCCTCCGCCCGGGCCGCGCTGGCCGCCTTGCACGCCGCTCCCGCCTGGCCGGACGCACCCCGGCCGACCGGGGCCGACGAACTGCTGCCAGAGCGCGCCCTGGACGGCGACGAAGACGCCAGAGCCGCCCTGATCAGCGACGTTTACCAGCCGCTGATCGGCGGCGGGCACGCGCTGCTGGAAACCCTGACGACCTATCTGGAGCAGGGCTCGTCCCTGGAGGCCACCGCGCGGCTGCTGTTCGTCCACCCGAACACGGTTCGTTACCGGTTGCGGCGGATCGCCGAGCTCACCACGTACACGCCCTCGGCCGGCCGTGACGGCTTCACCCTGTGGGTCGCCATCGTCCTGGGCCGGCTGACCGCCAGGCGAGCCGAAGGAACGCGGCACCACCTCGACTCAGGCCACCCGCTCAAACATGACATCTACGTAAACGCTTTTGGATAGAAGCTACAAATTTTGGCGGGTCAACTTCGTAGCGTCTGGCATGAAGCTGGCGGACTTCTACAGGGCAGGGTAGGAGGATGCTGATCATCACCGCGCCCGGGCAGGGCGCACAGACACCGGGTTTCCTGGCTCCCTGGCTCGAATTGCCAGGCGTCGCCGACCGACTCGGTGCTGCCTCCGAGCTAGCGGGCTGCGACCTCGTCAGGTACGGCACCACCGCCAGCGCCGATGAGATCAGGGATACCGCGGTCGCCCAGCCCCTGCTGGTGGCGGCCGCCCTCGTCACCGCCGGGGCCCTGGCGGGAGGCGACGCCAGCGACCTTCCCGCCGACGCGGCGGCCGGGCACAGCGTCGGTGAGCTCGCGGCCGGGGTCATCGCGGGCGTTATCAGCGCGGATGACGCAATGCGACTAGTCCGGGTGCGCGCTACCGCGATGGCGGGAGCCTCGGCCGCCGAGCCGACCGGGATGACGGCCGTGCTCGGCGGCGACCATGACGACGTGCTCGCCGCCATGGCCAGGCACGGTCTGACGGCCGCGAACATCAACACCACGGGACAGATCGTGGCCGCCGGCCGGATCACCGACCTGCACGCCTTCGCGGCCGCTCCGCCGGCCGGCGCGCGGCTGCGCCCGCTGGAGGTCGCCGGGGCGTTCCACACCCGGTACATGGCGCCGGCCGTGGCGGCGCTGCGCGACGCGGCCGCCGAGGTCGCGGTGCAAGACCCGGTCATCCCGCTGCTCTCCGACGCCGACGGCGCGGCGGTCACCACCGGCAAGGAGTGGCTCGAGCACATCGTCGCCCAGGTCGCCGCGCCGGTGCGCTGGGACCTGTGCATGCAGACCATGGCCGGACTCGGCGTCACCGCGATGATCGAGCTGCTGCCCGCGGGCACGCTGACCGGGCTGGCCCGGCGGGCGCTCCCCGGCGTGATCCGGCTGGCGATCAAGACTCCGGATCAGCTCGACGCGGCGCACGAGCTGATCGAGGAACATCTGTCCGATCCCGCTTCCCCCGCCTCCGGTCACGGCCACACGCCGGAGTGGCGCCTCATCGTCTCGCCGACCTCAGGCCGGTTCCGTTCGGTCCTGGAGAACGCCGGCGCGACCCAGGCAGGCGCGACGGTTGGTCATACCACGGATCTCGGCACGGTCGTCGCCCGCGGCGGCGAACACGCGGTCACGGCGCCATGGCCCGCCGAGATCATCGAATGGCTGGTGGAAGACGGAGATCCGGTCAGCGAGGGCCAGCCTCTTGTCCGCGTCCAACCCCAGGGTGGTCCGGCGGGATGGTTCCCCGCGGAAGGGAGGGAAGGCGTATGAAACCTCTCACCCGGCCCCGGCCGTCGGCCCTTTCGCGCCCGCCGCGGGCGCACGCATTTTGTCGTTCGGCGGTTATCAGCCCGGCAACGTCGTCACCAACGACGACCTCGCCACCGCTGTCGACACCAGCGACGAATGGATCCGCAGCCGGGTCGGCATCGTCAGCCGCCGGATCGCCGGACCGGACGAGAGCGTGACCGACATGGCGTTCGTCGCCGGCGGCAAGGCGCTGGCCGCCAGCGGCTTGTCCCCCGGCGACATCGACCTGGTCATCGTGGCCACCTGCAGCACCGAGGCGTCGATACCGAACGTATCCGCGGTGGTCGCGTACCGGCTCGGGATCGTCGCTCCCGGCGCCTACGACATCAACGCGGCGTGCGCCGGATTCTGCTACGCGCTGGCGAACGCCTCGGACGCCATCCGGACCGGTACCGCACGGCACGTGCTGGTCATCGGGGCGGAGAAGATGACGTCGTGGATCGACTTCACTGACCGGTCCACCTGCATCATCTTCGCCGACGGGGCAGGCGCCGCGGTCGTCGGCCCGGTCGCCGACGGTGAGGCCCCCGGCATCGGCCCGGTCGTGTGGGGCAGCTCGGGAGACCTGGCTCAGAACATCACGATCGCTGACCGTAACTCCTCGCTGCACCAAGAAGGCCAGGCGGTGTTCCGCTGGGCGACCACCGCCATGCACCCGATCGCGGCGCAGGCGTGCGAGCGGGCGGGCATCGCCGTGAGCGACCTGGCGGCGTTCGTTCCCCATCAGGCGAACCTGCGGATTATCGAGACCATCGCGCGCAAGCTCGGCGTTCCCCGTGAGCGCCTGGCGGACGACATCGTGCACGCAGGCAACACATCCTCGGCGTCTATCCCGCTGGCGCTGTCCCGGATGGCTGAGCGCGGCGACCTGAAACCGGGGTCCGCGGCCCTGCTGCTCGGATTTGGCGCGGGGCTGTGTTACGCGGCGCAGGTGATCACGGTACCCTAGCCGCGCCCGCCGGCCGGCTGGCGCGGCGGCCCGGGATGGACAGGACGCAGCCCCGCCAACGGGCGCAGACCGACGAACACTTACGAGAAGGAGTAGAACATCATGAACGACCAGGAGATTCTCGCCGGGCTCGGGGAAATCGTCGAAGAGATCGCCGGCGTCCCTGCCGACGAGGTCACGCCGGGCAAGAGCTTCGTCGACGACCTGGACATCGACTCGCTGTCGATGGTCGAGATCGCCGTCGCCGCGCAGGACAAGTTTGGCGTCGAGATCCCCGATGACCAGCTCAAGGACCTCACCACGGTCCAGGACGTGGTGACGTTCGTCGCCAAGAACGCCGGAGGTACAGCGTGACCGTAGAGCGCGAAACGGTCGTCGTCACCGGGCTCGGCGCGACCACCCCGCTCGGCGGGGATGTCGCGTCGACCTGGGCGGCGATGCTGGCCGGGCGCAGCGGCGTGCGGCCGCTCACCGAGCCGTGGGCGCAGGAGCTGCCGGTCCGCATCGCCGCCCCGGCCGCTGTCGATCCGGTCGAGACCGTGGGCCGCGTGCAGGCCCGCCGGATGGACCGCTGCGAGCAGCTGGCGCTGGTCGCCGCGCGTGAGGCGTGGGCTCACGCGGGAGCCCCGGAGATGGACCCAGAGCGGCTCGGAGTGGCCGTCACCAGCGGGATCGGCGGCATCGGATCGACGCTGACGGCCTACGACATGCTGAAGGAGAAGGGCTGGCAGCGCATCTCGCCGTACACGGTGCCGATGCTGATGCCGAACGGCTCCGCAGGCTGGATCAGCATGGAGATCGGGGCTCGTGCCGGTGCTCACTCCATGGTCAGCGCCTGCGCGTCCGGCGCGGAAGCGATCGGGTACGGAATCGACATGATCCGTTCCGGGCGGGCCGACGTGGTGCTGGCGGGCGGCACCGAGGCGGCGATCCTGCCGTTGAACATCGGCGCGTTCGCGGTGATGCGCGCCATGTCCACCCGCAACGATGACCCCGAACGGGCGTCACGGCCGTTCGACAAGGGCAGGGACGGGTTCGTGCTCGGCGAGGGGGCCGGCATGCTGGTGCTCGAATCGCAGTCGCACGCCCGGCAGCGCGGCGCGATGGTGTACGCCATCGCGGCCGGGGCCGGCTACTCCTCGGACGCCTACCACATCGCCCACCCGGCCCCCGACGGGGCCGGAGTGGCCTCGGCGATCACCCGGGCGCTGGCCGATGCGCGGGTCGACCCGACTCAGGTGGTGCACGTGAACGCGCACGCCACCTCGACCCCAGAGGGCGACGCGCTCGAGGCCCAGGCCCTGGTCAAGGCGCTGGGATCGGCCATGGACGGGGTCGTGGTCACGTCCACCAAGTCGATGACCGGGCACCTGCTCGGCGGCGCAGGCGCTATCGAGTCGGTGGCCGCCATCCTCGCGCTGAGAGAGCAGGTGGCTCCGCCCACCATCAATCTCGATGACCTCGACGACGACGTGCCCATCGATGTCGCCACCGAGCCCAGGCCGCTCAGCAAGCGCGGCTCCGAGCCGATGGCGGTGCTGAACAACGCGTTCGGGTTCGGCGGCCACAACGTGTCGCTGGTGTTCACCGCCGCCTGACCTGACGCCTCACGGGGTGACCTGACCGAGGAGACTCGATGACCGGACTTGATTCGAACCCGGCGAGCGCGACGATCGCGCCGCCTGCTGGCGTGGCGCTCGCGGCTTCCGTCCCAGGACAGGACGCCGCCGGGCGGGAAGTTGCGGCCCGGCTGCCGCGGGACCCGCGGGCCCGGCTGGCGGCCCTGTTCGATCCAGGCACGCTGGAGCTCCTGCCGGCCGAGGGCGAGGAACGCAGCGGGGTCCTGGCCGGGGTCGGCTTGGTCCAGGGCACCGGGGTGGTGGCGTTCGCCTCTGATCCCCGGGTGCAGGGCGGTGCGATGGGGACAGCGGGCTGCGCCGCGATCGTCGGAGCCTACGCCGAGGCCATGTCGCGCGGCGTGCCGATCGTCGGGTTGTGGCATTCAGGCGGCGCCCGGCTCGCGGAGGGCGTGGCCAGCCTGCACGCGGTGGGAACGGTCTTCGCGGCGATGACCGCGGCCTCGGGGCGGGTGCCGCAGATCTCGGTGGTCCTCGGCCCGGCGGCGGGCGGCGCCGCCTACGGTCCGGCCCTGACCGATATCGTGATCCTTTCTGGCCAGGGGCGGATCTTCGTCACCGGGCCGGACGTGGTGCGGTCGGTCACCGGCGAGGACGTGGACATGGAACGGCTCGGCGGTCCCGAGCCGCACAGCCGTCGTTCCGGTGTCGTGCATGTGGTCACCGAGACCGACGCGGATGCGCTTGACCGGGCCCGTGAGCTCGCGGCCATGCTCAGCGACCAGGGCAAGATCGCCGAGGACGCCGAGGACCGGGACCTGTCCGGGGTGCTGCCGGAAGCCAAGCGCCGGGCCTACGATGTCCATCTGCTGACCTCCAGGCTGCTCGATACGCCAGGTGTCGAGCTGCACCCGAGGTGGGCACCGAACATCGTGACGATCCTCGGCCGCCTGACCGGCCGGACGGTCGGCGTGGTCGCGAGCAACCCGATGCGGCTCGGCGGCTGCCTGGATTCCGCGTCAGCGGAGAAGGCGGCGCGCTTCGTCCGGATGTGCGACGCCTTTGGCGTGCCGCTGATCGTGCTCGTGGATGTGCCCGGCTACCTGCCAGGCGTCGGCCAGGAATGGGACGGCGTGGTCCGTCGCGGCGCCAAGCTGCTGCATGCCTTCGCCGAGGCTACTGTCCCCCGCGTCACGCTGGTCACGCGTAAGGCGTACGGCGGCGCTTACATCGCGATGAATTCCCGCTCGCTCGGCGCGACCCGCGTGTTCGCCTGGCCCGGCGCGGAACTGGCCGTCATGGGCGCCGTCGCCGCGGTCCGCATCCTGCATCGGCGTACGCTCGCGTCAGTGCCGCCCGAAGAGCTGCACGAGGCGGAGACGCAACTGGCCGCGGAGCACGAGGCGACCGCCGGCGGTCTGCAACGTGCCCTCGATCTCGGGGTCATTGACGCCATTATCACGCCCCGGCAGACCCGCCAGGAACTGGCCCGCGCCATCGCCGACGCCCCCCAGCTCAAGGGCGCCCACGCCAACATCCCGCTGTAAGGCGCGGACCGCAGCCCGGGGAACGCCTCCGCGGGCTAGAGCTGAGGGCCGCCTAGGCCGCTGCCGCGGTCGGAGCCGGACGGGCTGGGGCCAGTCGGGGGGTCGGAGTCGGGGGCGCTTGCCCCGGCCGAGGGGCCGGTCCCGGCCGGTCCCGAGGCGGCCGGGGCTCCGGAGGAGCCGGCGCTCCCGGAGGCGTCGCCTGGGGAGGCATCGCCTGGGGTGTCGTCCGGAGGGCGGCGATCGCGCGGCTTTCGACGATGAGCTCTTCCAGCCGGGCGGCGCGGATACGCCGGAAGGTCCGGTGGTCCCGGGCCCGGTCCAGGATGGCCACTTCGAGCTGGGAGGCTGTGATCTCGTTGCTTCCGCCGTTACCCGGCGCGGACAGCGCGTCCAGGGCGGCGCTGAACGCCTCGGCCAGGGACATGCCGTCGGAGTAGTGCTCCTTCAGGGCCGCGGACACCTGGTCCGCCTGGCCGCCGAAGGCGACGAAACCGGGTTCGTCGGTGACCGAGCCGTCGAACGTGATCCGGTAGATCTGGTCACCGTCCGGCTGCTCGCCGACCTCGGCGACGACGATCTCCACCTCCCACGGCTTCGGGCTCTCGGTGAAGATCGTGCCCAGGTTCTGGGCGTAATAGTTGGCGATGCCGCGCGCCGTGACATCGTGCCGGTCAAACTGGTAACCGGTGATGTCCGCGTAGGTGACGCCGGCCTTGCGCAGGTTCTCGTATTCGTTGTACCTGCCGACCGCGGCGAAGGCGATCCTGTCGTAGATCTCGCTGATCTTGTGCAGCGCGCTCGAGGAGTTGGGGGCCACCATCAAGATCCCGCCCGCGTACTGGACCACGACGCAGCTACGGCCGCGCGCGATGCCCTTCCGCGCGTAGTCGGCCTTGTCCCGCATTTGCTGTTCTGGTGACACGTAGAACGGCATCGACACCGCGGACGCTTCCTTTACCTTCGGTCGGATGGGGCGGATGGAGCTGGCGGGACGGGATGCGGCAGTAGCCGTTTCGCAGCGGGGCGGTTGGGCCGTCCGGCCTGGCTCATCCGGCTCTGCACGACCTGCTGGGAGATTTCCTCGGTCTCGGCTTCCGGCAGCTTCCTGAAACCGTCGGCCGTGATCGTGGCGACGATCGGGAAGATGCGCCTGGTCAGGTCCGGGCCGCCGGTCGCCGAGTCGTCGTCGGCGGCGTCATACAGCGCCTGCACGCAGGCCAGCACCGCGTCGTCGGCCGACATGCCGTCGGTGTAGAGCTTCTTCAGCGCACCCCGGGCGAACAAGGACCCCGAGCCGATGGAGAAGAAGCGCTGCTCTTCGTACGGGCCGCCGGCCACGTCGTAGCTGAAGATCCGCCCGCGACCCGCGTCCTCGTCGTACCCCACGAAGAGCGGGACGACGACCAGGCCCTGCATGGCCGCGCCCAGGTTTCCCTCTGACCATCCAGGCGAGCCGGTTGGCCTTGCCCTCCAGAGACAGCGGCCGGCCCTCCATCTTCTCGTAGTGCTCAAGCTCGACCTGGAACAGGCGGACGAACTCGATCCCCACGCTGCCGGTGCCCGCGTACCCCATGGCCGAGAACTCGTCGCTGCGGAAGACCTTCTCCACGTCCCGCTTCGCGATCATGCTTCCGGCGGTGGCCCGGCGGTCCCCGGCCAGCACGACCCCGTGATCGCATACCGCGGCGACGATCGTGGTGGCGTGCGGCAGATCGCGGATGGCCTGCCCGGACGTCGCGTCGCCCGCCACGCCTGGCAGCCGGCCCGGCAGCAGGCCGGGCGAATGCGCGGCGAGGGCATCGGCGAACGAGGAGGTCTGCAGGCCCATGAAGACCGGCTGGCCGCGGGCCGTCGTGACCCCCGAGGCCGCCGGACTCGCCCGGCACCTGCGAGGGTCCCCGACGAACGGACCTGACTGGCTGCCGTCGTAGTACGAGCCCAACGCGGACCTCCTCCACTGGTAGTCAGCAATGCGGGTCCCGGGTGCCCCGGGACGAGCGCTGCCCTCAACAGACCCTACTGCCACGCCAGAGCGCGGCAGGTACTCGCACGCACTCCGGCGCGTCCGCCTACGGCGAACCGGCGCTACCGGGCGCCGTCGTTACTGGCCGCCCTTTTGCACGTAGGACCGGACGAACTCCTCGGCGTTTTCCTCCAGCACTTCGTCGATCTCGTCCAGGATCGCGTCCACGTCGTCGGAGAGCTTTTCGTGCCGCTCCTTGCTCTCCTCGGTGGTTCCCGTCTCGGCCTGCTCGGTCTCCTCGGCGCGCCGCGTGGTTTGCCGCTGACCGCCAGTGTCCTTCGTTGCCATGTTGCTACCTCCGTCAGTCCCAACGCTATCGTCACCCGTAGCAGTCCCGCCCAATCCCACTGGGCCGAAATCGGTACGAACTCGCGATCCGGAGCCGGTCAGCTACTCATGGCCGGTTAGCGCGGCGACCAGCTCGGCCGCGCTGCGACAACGGTCAAGCAGCTCGCCCACGTGCGCCTTGGTGCCGCGCAGCGGCTCCAGCGTCGGCACGCGCTGCAGCGACTCCCGTCCTGGGATGTCGAAGATCACCGAGTCCCACGAGGCCGCCGCGACGGACTCCGGGTACTGCCGCAGGCAGCGGCCCCGGAAGTAGGCCCGGGTGTCCTCGGGCGGGTTCTCGACCGCGCGCTCGACGGTGGCGTCGTCGGTCAGCCGGACCATCCGGCCCCGGGCCGCCAGCCGGTTATACAGGCCGCGATCGAGCTCGTACGTCGGAATACTGCAGGTCGACGAGCTGCAGCCGCGGATGATCCCAGGCGAGCCCGTCCCTGGACCGGTAGCCCTCGAGCAGTTCGAGCTTGGCCACCCAGTCCAGTTCCTTGGACAGCAGCATCGGGTCCTCGGCCAGCCGGTTGAGCACCGACTCCCACCGGTTGAGCACGTCGCTGGTGATGTCGTCGACGTCGTTGCCGTACTTGTCCTCTGTGTACTTGCGGGCCAGCTCCAGGTACTCGGCCTGCAGCTGGACCGCGGTCATCTTCCTGCCGTCTTTGAGGGTCAGCAGGCGGCGGCAGGTGGGGTCGTGCGAGATCGCTCCAGCTCGGCCACCGGCGCCTCGACCGACAGGTCGGTGCCGAGGAACTTGTCCTCGATCATCGCCAGGATCAGCGAGGTCGTGCCGACCTTGAGGTAGGTGCACACCTCGCTCATGTTCGCGTCGCCGATGATCACGTGCAGCCGCCGGTATTTCTCCGGATCGGCGTGCGGCTCGTCCCTGGTGTTGATGATGGGCCGCTTGAGCGTGGTCTCCAGGCCCACCTCGACTTCGAAGAAGTCGGCCCGCTGGCTGATCTGGAAGCCCGTGCCCCGGCCGTCCGCGCCGATGCCGACCCGCCCGGCCCCGCAGATGACCTGGCGGGAGACGAAGAACGGGACAAGGAACCTGACGATGTCGGCGAACGGCGTGTTGCGCCGCATCAGGTAGTTCTCGTGCGAGCCGTAGGAGGCGCCCTTGTTGTCTGTGTTGTTCTTGTACAGCTGGATGGGGGCGCTGCCCGGTATCGTCGCGGCCTTGGCGGCGGCCTCGGCCATCACGAGCTCGCCGGCCTTATCCCAGATCACCGCGGACAGCGGGTTGGTGCACTCGGGTGAGGAGTACTCGGGGTGGGCATGGTCGACGTACAGTCGCCCGCCGTTGGTGAGGATCACGTTCGCCAGGCCGAGATCTTCGTCGGTCAGCTGCGAGGAGTCCGCTGCCTCGCGGGTCAGGTCGAACCCGCGCGCGTCCCGCAGCGGATTCTCCTCCTCGAAGTCCCAGCGCGCCCGGCGGGCCTTAGCGGCGGTAGCCGCCTGGTAGGCGTTGACGATCTGGGACGACGTCACCATCGAGTTGGCTCCGGGCTGGCCGGGCACAGAGATGCCGTACTCCGTCTCTGTGCCCATGACGCGCAGAACGCTCATGAGGTGTCACCCGCACGCTTCCAGGGCGCACGCGGGGCTGCCAGCCTGCGGGGCGCCTTCAGCTCACTCATGTAATTCAGCCTAATGCCGTTACGGGCGAACAGGACACGCGGACACGGTTTCCTTCGCCCGAACAGCCATCAAAGGTACTGTCCGGTGTTCGCCACGGTGTCGATCGACCGGCCCGCCTCGGTGCCCGTCTTGCCGGATACCAGGGTCCTGATGTAGACGATGCGCTCGCCCTTCTTGCCCGAGATACGTGCCCAGTCGTCCGGGTTGGTGGTGTTCGGCAGGTCCTCGTTCTCGCTGAACTCGTCGACGCACGCCGCCAGCAGGTGGCTGACCCGGATGCCCTTCTGGCCGGTGTCGAGGAACTCCTTGATGGCCATCTTCTTGGCCCGGGCGACGATGTTCTCGATCATCGCGCCGGAGTTGAAGTCCTTGAAGTACAGCACTTCCTTGTCGCCGTTGGCGTAGGTGACCTCGAGGAACCTGTTCTCTTCCGACTCGGTGTACATCCGCTCGACCGTGCGCTGGATCATCGCGTCGACGGTGTCCTGGGCCGAGTTGCCGTGCTCGGACATGTCGTCGGGGTGCAGCGGCAGCTCGGTCAGCACGTACTTGGAGAAGATGTCCTTGGCCGCCTCGGCGTCCGGCCGCTCGATCTTGATCTTGACGTCGAGCCGTCCCGGCCGCAGGATCGCCGGGTCGATCATGTCCTCGCGGTTGGAGGCGCCGATGACGATGACGTTCTCCAGGCCCTCCACCCCGTCGATCTCGCGACAGCAGCTGCGGCACGATCGTGTTCTCCACATCGGAGGACACGCCCGAGCCGCGGGTGCGGAAGATCGAGTCCATCTCGTCGAAGAACACGATGACCGGCATGCCCTCGCTGGCCTTCTCCCTGGCCCGCTGGAACACCAGCCTGATGTGCCGCTCGGTCTCGCCGACGTACTTGTTCAGCAGCTCCGGGCCCTTGATGTTGAGGAAGAAGCTCTTGCCTTCCTTGCCGCCCCCGCCGCCGGCGTCCGCCGACTTCTCCGCGACCTTCTTGGCCAGCGAGTTCGCCACCGCCTTGGCGATCAGCGTCTTGCCGCAGCCGGGCGGCCCGTAGAGCAAGATGCCCTTGGGCGGCCGCAGCTTGTGCTCCTTGAACAGGTCGGCGTGCAGGTAGGGCAGCTCGACCGCGTCCCTGATCTGCTCGATCTGCCCGGCTAGGCCACCGATGTCGTGGTAGGAGATGTCCGGCACTTCCTCGAGGATGAGCTCCTCCACCTCCGCCTTGGGGATCCGCTCGTACACGTACCCCGACCGGGATTCGAGCAGCAGCGAGTCACCGGCCCGCAGCGGCTGGTGCAGCAGCGGCTCGGCCAGCCGCACGACCCGCTCCTCGTCGGCGTGCGAGATGACCAGTGCCCGCTCACAGTCGGCGAGCACCTCCTTGAGCATCACCACCTCGCCCACCGTCTCGAAGGACTGGGCGATGACGACGTTGAGCGCCTCGTTCAGGACCACTTCCTGGCCCGGGCGCAGCTCGCTCAGCTCGACGTTCGGAGAGATGTTCACCCGCATCTTGCGGCCGCCTGTGAACACGTCGCACGTGTCGTCCTCGTTCGCGTTCAGGAAGACGCCAAAACCGGACGGCGGCTGCGCCAGCCGGTCTACCTCCTCCTTCAGCGCGACGATCTGGTCGCGGGCTTCGCGCAGCGTCGCGGCCAGCCGCTCGTTCTGAGCGGTGACCCCGGTCAGACTTCCCTCGGTCTCGCGCAACCGGTCCTCAAGCAACCTGACCTGTCGCGGCGAGTCCGCTAGCCTGCGCCGAAGTACCGCGATCTCCTCATCAAGGAAGGAGATCTGAGCGGTAAGGCTCTTCACCTCATCCTCGTGCCGTGAGGCACGCCCGCTTTCATCTCTGGTGGCCACGGCCCTCACCTCCCTCTGCACCGTTAACTTGGACTCTACCTATTCGCGAGCATTCCCTAACCTGCTGATGACGGATACACCCTGTTTTACTGATCGAATATAACCAATCGTCACAATTTGCATCGCAAGACGTAACCGCGCACTCCAGGCTTAACACACAGGGCCGTTCGGATCAATGGTCTTCTTGGTGATCTTCTTCTTGCGCGCCCTTGGCCGGGCGCCGCCTGCGCGGCGGGGGCACGACGCCGGGCGCCAGCCGGCGGGCCGTAACCAGGAAGCCGGTGTGCCCCACCATCCGGTGCTCGGGCCGGACCGCCAGCCCTTCCACGTGCCAGCCTCGGGTCAGGCTCTCCCAGGCGGCGGGCTCGTCGAAGCCGCCATGGCCGCGCAGCGCCTCCACGATGCGCGACAGCTGGGTCGTTGTGGCGACGTAGCTGCAGACCAGGCCGCCGGGCGCGAGCGCCAGGGCGACGGCGTCCACGCAATCCCACGGGGCCAGCATGTCCAGGATGATCCGGTCGAAATCCGACAGGGAAGGGTCCTCGCCCGGCGCCGGCCGAAATCGCCGACCATCAGCTGCCACGCATGGCGGCGGGGCGCCGAAGAACTGCTCGACGTTGCGCCGGGCGACCTCGGCGAAGTCGGGCCTTCGCTCGAACGAGGTCAGGGTGCCCTGCTCCCCGACCGCCCGCAGCAGCCAGCAGCTGAGCGCGCCCGAGCCGGCCCCGCCTCGAGCACGCGGGCGCCGGGGAAGACGTCGGCGAAGGCCACGATCTGCGCGGCGTCCTTGGGGTACACCACCGCCGCGCCCCGCTTCATCGCCAGCGTGTAGTCGGCGAGCAACGGCCGGAAGACCACATACGGGGTGCCACCGCCGGACTTGACCACGTTCCCGTCGGGCCCGCCGATGATGTCGTCGTGGTTCAGCGTGCCGCGGTGGGTATGGAAAGTCGCGCCCGCCCGCAAGGTGATCAGGTGGCTGCGGCCCTTCGGATCGGTCAGCTGCACGGGCTCACCTGGCGTCAGCGGCTTCATGCGGCTTCAGGCCGCGGTTTGGTCATGCTTGGTTATACCCCGGCGAAGGCGTGGTCCACGTCCCGGGTCGCCAGCACGCCGAAAACCTGACCGGATGGCTCGACCAGCAAGTACTCAGTGGCCGGAGCGCGGCGGATGGCGTCAAGCAGCGCCAGGCCGGACAGATCGGCGGACAGCACCAGGTCCGGCTCGAGAGTCCGGGCGAGAGAACCTGCCTCGATCCACGGGCGTCGCTGCGGCGGTGTCGCCATCACCGCGGTCTCGTTGACGATCGCGATCGGCTTGTCCTCGTGATCGACGACCACCACGGCCCGGGCCTGGCTCTCCTCGGCGCGCCTGATCGCCTCGGCCACCGGGGTGTTCGCGGCCACCGAAACCGCCTTGCGGGCCAGCCGCCTGGCCTGCAACGTGGGCAGCCGCTCGCGGAACCTGGTCGCCCTGATGGCCTGTCCGGCCCCGGTCCACATGAAGGCGGCGATCACCGCCAGCCACACCACCGTGACCAGGCCCCCGCCGCTGCCGTTCACCCGCCCGGTGACGAACGGGATGGCGAACAGGGCCACGGCGATCACCCGGCCGGCCCAGGCGGCGGCGATGGTCGAGGTGGACGGGCGGCCGGTCAGCTTCCAGATCACGGCGCGCAGCATCCGGCCGCCGTCCAGCGGCAGGCCAGGGAGCAGGTTGAAGATCCCGACCACCAGGTTGGCCCAGCGGAGCTGGCTGACCAGCGTGCCCGCGATGGTGTCCGGGGGAACCACCTGCATCAGGCCGTATCCGGCCGCGGCCAGCACCAGCGAGAGCGCCGGGCCCGCCGCGGAGACTGCGAACTCCCGGCCGGGCGTCTGCGGTTCCCGCTCGATCTCGGAGAACCCGCCGAGCGGGTAGAGCAGGATGCGGCGGACCGGCAGCCCGTAGCCGCGGGCGACCACGCAGTGGCTCAGCTCGTGGATCAGGACCGACACGTAAAGCAGGACGACGAAGGCCGCCGCCACCACGAACCTGGTGGCGCCCTGCAGGGTCGCGGCGAGCTCGTTGGCGTAGATGAGAATAAAGACCCCGGCGATGACGAACCAGTACGGCGAGATGTACACCGGGATGCCGAAGAAGCGCGCGATGACGATTCCGGAGCCGGCTTCGCGGCGCCGCGGCGTCTCAGGCGTCGCGGGCGGCTTCTCCGGCGTCATGCTAGCCACACACCGATGCTACGTGCCCGTGCGGTCGCTCGGGTCGGTGCCGGCCGGCCGAATGCCAGCCTGAACCGGGAGATCCCGCCGAATGTCGGTGCTGTGCCCTACGGTGGCGCTGTGGACGAATTGGTAGTGCTAGCCCGCGGCGGCCGAGATCCCGCGCGGCCCGGCTCTGTCGCCCTCCCGGGCGGCTGACTTCATGACCTGCCCGCTGCTGTACCGGTTCCGGGTCATCGACCGGCTGCCCGAGCCGCCCACCGTGGCGACCGCACGCGGGACGCTGGTCCATGCCGCGCTCGAGAAGCTGTTCGACCTGCCCGCCGCGGACCGGACTCCGGAGGCGGCGCGGGCGCTGGTGATCCCGGAATGGGACCGGCTGGTGGCGGCCGCACCCGAGCTGGCCACGCTGTTTCCGGACGAGGCCGAGCGGGACAGCTGGCTCACCTCCGCGACGACGATCCTGGACGCGTACTTCACCCTGGAGGACCCGCGCAGGCTCGAACCCGCCGAGCGCGAGTGTTACGTGGAGACGACGCTGGACTCAGGGCTGCGGCTGCGCGGCTACATCGACCGGCTCGACGTGGCCCCCAGCGGCGAGATCAGGATCGTGGATTACAAGACCGGCCGGGCGCCCCGGGAGGCTTACGAGGCCAGCGCGCTGTTCCAGATGAAGTTCTACGCGCTGGTGATCTGGCGGCTGCGCGGCCAGGTCCCGAGGTTGCTGCAGCTGATGTACCTCGCCGAGGGCGAGGTCCTGCGGTACGCCCCGGAGGAATCCGATCTGCTCGCCACCGAGCGGAAGGTGTCGGCGTTGTGGCAGGCCATCGAGCGCGCCGCCGCGACGGGCGACTGGCGGCCGCGGCCGAGCAAGCTGTGCGACTGGTGCAACCACAAGGCGCTCTGCCCCGAGTTCGGCGGCACCCCGCCCCCGCTGCCAGCTGAGGACGGGGCCGCTTAGGACGGGGCCGCTTGGGACGGCGCCGCGGCGGTCCCGGCTTCGGCCGGGGTGTTCTCCGGGAAGTGGCAGGCGACCCGGTGACCGGAGACGAGCTCGGCCAGCGGGGGCTCCTGGGTCCGGCAGATCTCCTGCGCCTTCCAGCACCTGGTGTGAAAGCGGCAGGCCGGCGGCGGGTTGAGCGGACTGGGCACATCGCCGACCAGCCTGATCCGCTGGCGCCGTTCCCGCTGGCCCGAGTCGCTGGTGAGCGGCTCGGGCACCGGCACCGCCGAGAGCAGCGCCACCGTGTACGGATGCCTGGGCCGGGCGTACAGCTGGTCCCGGTCCGCGATCTCCACGATCTTGCCGAGATACATCACCGCGACCCGGTCGCTGATGTGCCTGACCACCGACAGGTCGTGCGCGATCACCACGTAGGTCAGGTCCAGCTGGTCCTGCAGATCCTCGAGCAGGTTGATGACCTGAGCCTGGATCGACACGTCAAGCGCGGAGACCGGCTCGTCGGCGATGATCAGCTTGGGCCGCAGCGCCAGGGTCCTGGCGATCCCGATACGCTGCCGCTGGCCGCCGGAGAACTCGTGCGGGTAACGGTTGTAGTGCTCGGGGTTGAGGCCGACGAGCTCGAGCAGTTCCTGCACGGCCCGCCGGGGGCCGCCGGCGGCTTGACCTTCTGCAGCCGGAACGGGGCGCCGACGATGGCGCCGACCGTGTGCCGGGGGTTGAGCGAGGAATACGGGTCCTGGAAGATCATTTGGATCTCACGGCGCAGCGGGCGCATCTGCCCCTGCCGCAGGTGCGTGACGTCCCGGCCCTCGATCACGATCTGGCCGCTGGTCGGCTCGTCCAGCCGCACGAGCAGGCGCCCGGTGGTGGTCTTGCCGCAACCGGACTCACCCACAAGCCCGAGGGTCTGCCCGCGCGACACCGACAGGTCGATACCGTCCACGGCGCGCACCGCGCCGACCTTGTGCCGGAACACCACCCCACGGGTCACGGGAAAGTGCCGGACCAGGTCGGTCACCTGAAGCAGCGTGTCACCGGCCGACACGCCATTGCCGACCGAGGCGGTCGGTGGCGTCTGGGTCTGCTCCGTCATGCTTCCACCCCGCCCAGTTCGCCTTGCGCCACGGATTCTCTCGCTTCGCCGGCGGGATCCGCCACCTCGACCGGCAGCGACCCGGCCTGGTCGGGAATCTCCCTGGCCTCCTCGGGGATTTCCCCGGCCGAGATCTCGGCCCAGAGCCGGATCCGGTCCTCCCCGGTCAGGTGACAGGCGGCCTCGTGCCCCAGGCTCGCCACCTGGTGCAGCACAGGTACCTCGGTGTCACAACGTCCGTGGGTCAGGCCGGTGTACTGGCAGCGCGGGTGGAACGGGCAGCCGGGCGGGACCCTGATCAGGCTCGGCGGCGTGCCGGGGATGGGGATGAGCCGGGTGGTCCGCTCCCGGTCCATCCGCGGCATCGACGACAGCAGCCCCCAGGTATAGGGATGACCGGGGCGGCCGAAGATGTCCTTGGCGGTGCCGTACTCGGCCACCCGGCCGGCGTACATCACCAGGATGTCGTCGGACAGCTCGGCGACGACGCCCAGATCATGGGTGATGATGATGACCGCCGACCCGAACTCCGACTGCAAGTCGGAGATCAGGTCGAGGATCTGCGCCTGCACGGTGACGTCGAGGGCCGTGGTGGGCTCGTCCGCGATCAGCAGTTCCGGGTCGCAGGACAACGCCATCGCGATCATCGCCCGCTGCCGCATGCCGCCGGAGAACTGATGAGGATAGTCATCGACCCGGACGGCGGCTGCGGGATGCCCACCCGGCCGAGCAGGTCCACGGCGTGCTTGCGGGCCTCGGCCTTGCTGACCTTGTTGTGGATCCGGTACGCCTCGATGATCTGGTTGCCCACGGTGTAGTAGGGGTGCAGGGCGGACAGCGGGTCCTGGAAGATCATCGCCATCTTGCTGCCACGCAGCTCACGGATCCGGGTGGCGCTCGCGCCGACCAGCTCCTCGCCGTTCAGCTTGATCGAGCCGGTGATCTCGCGCCCTGGTCCCCGCGTGCAGGCCCATGATGCCCATGCTGGTGACGCTCTTGCCCGAGCCTGACTCGCCGACGATGCCGAGCGTCTGGCCGCGTTCCAGGCGGAGCGAGACACCGTCGACGGACTTGACCACGCCGTCGTCGGTCGGGAAGTGGATGCGCAGATCGCGCAGCTCAAGCAGGGCGTCAGCGGGCATCAGAGCCGTACTCTCGGGTCGACGACCGCGTACAGGATGTCCACGATCATGTTGGCTAGCACGATGAACAGCGAGGCGATCATGACCACGCCCATGATCTCGGGCAGGTCCTGGTTCTGGATGGCCAGGATGGTGAAGTCGCCGAGGCCGGGCATCGAGAACGTGTACTCGGTCAGGACCGCGCCGCCGAGCAGCAGGCCGAGGTCCAGGCCGAAGATCGTGACGATCGGCGTCAGCGCGGCCCGCAGGCCGTGTTTGATCACCACGCGGCGTTCGGGCACACCCTTGGCTCGGGCCGTCCTGATGTAGTCCTCCCCCATGGTCTCCAGCATCCCCGCCCTGGTCAGCCGGGCGTACAGAGCCGCGTACAGGAAGGCAAGCGTCACCCAGGGCAAGACGAGGTTACGCGCCCAGAGCAGCGGATTGGCCGAGATGGCGACAAAGTGCACATTGGGGAAGATCGTCCACTTGTAGCTGAACAGCTCCAGGGAGATCAATCCGGTGAAGAACACCGGCAGTGACACGCCGGCCAGCGCCATGGTCATCGAGAACCGGTCGAAGATGCTGCCGCGGCGCAGCGCGGACAGCACGCCGATGGCCACCCCGCCGGTCAGCCAGAGCACGGCCGCCCCGAAAGCCAGCGACAGGGTGACCGGAGCGTCGCTGATCAGCTGCGGCCAGACCGGCTGCCCGTTGCGGAAGGAGTAACCGAAGCACGGGAACGGGCAGTAGCTGACGTTGGTGCCGTCGGTGTAGTGGACGCCGAACACGATGCCCTTGAGGTAACGCCCGTACTGCAGGTAGAGCGGGGCGTCGAGGCCGAGCTTGAGCTCGACGGCCTTGATGGCCGACGCCGTGGGGTTGCGACCCACGTACTGCGCGGCGAGCTGGTAAGCGGTCTGCCCGGCCAGCCGCGGTACCAGGAAGAAGATCGCGAACGTGATCATGCTGACCAGGACCAGCAGGAACACCGTCGTGATCAGGCGCCGGATGATGAAAAGGATCATCGCGTGTGGCGCCGCCGCCGGCCGGGGTCGATCTTCCCGGCCGGCGACGGCGCCTTCACCTGCTCTCTGCTATCCGAACTTCACTTCTCGAACAGGATTGACAGATTGAGCTCTCATGTCTTCAAGCTCAGGACTTCACGCCGAGCACCGCGTAGTTGTACATGCCGTAGTAGTCCTGCACGTACGCGTTGGTGAGGTTCGGCGACCGGTAAAGCAGGGCCTTGGCGTAGATCATCGGCAAGATGCTGGCGTCGGTCATCATCTGCTTGTCGATCACCGGCCACAGCGCGGTCCTGGCGGCACCTGTGACGGTCGAGGACTTGGCGAAGTCGGCGTTGATCACGGAGTCGTTAAGCTCCGAGATGTTGGTGTTACCGGTCGCCACGATGGTGTTCCCGTTGGCGAGTTCGTCGAGGAAACCGAAACCGTTCGGCCAGTCAGCGCCCCAGCCGCCCATGGCGATGCCGATGCCGTGGGAGTGCATGTAGCTCGGGTCGCCGGCGAAGTTGGTGTAGTAACTTCCGGCCGGGAAACCCTTCAGCGTCAGCTTGATGCCCACCGCCGCCAGCGAGGCCTGCAGGGCGGTAGCGGCCGCGGTCTCCTTGGGCCGGTCCTGGCGGTAAGCCACGTTGGTGCTGAAGCCGCTCGGCTTCCCGCACAGGGCTAGCTGCTGCTTCGCCGAGGTGACGTCGCCTGTCGGCTTGGTCAGCGCGTTGTACAGGTCGAACTTCTGGTAGCCGACGATGTTGGGCGGCATCACGGTGCTCGCGATCTGCCCGCCCGCGTACGGACCGCCGTAAGCGTCCTGGGTGGTCACCTTGTTCGCCGCGAACTCGACCGCCTCACGGCAGTGCAGGTTGTTCATCGGCGCGGTCTTGTTATTCAGGTAGGCGAAGAACGCGAAGCCGGTGAACGGGTTGTCCGCGTCGGCCTTGAACGTCGGGCTGGACAAGATCCGGGCCTGCGCCGCGGCCGCGACACCGGTGCCGGCCGCGTCCACGTCGATGTCGCCGGCCAGCAGCCGGTTGTCGATGTCGGCCTGGCTGACGTTCAGGTTAACGATGACCTTGCCGGCCAGCTGCTTGGCGTTGGGATCGGTGGCCGCGCTCCACTGCGTGTTCGGCACCAAGACGAGCTGCTTGTTCAGCGCGTAGCTCTGGAACTTGTACGGGCCGGTGGACAGCGGGTGCAGCTGATAGTTGGCGCCAGTGTCCGCGCTGGGCAGGACGGGAGCGCTGTTCGGGAAGGCGAGCACGTCGGGCAGGTCGGGGAACGCTGACACCAGGTGGAACACCAAGGTGGTCGCGTTCGGCGTCTCGACCGAGGTCAGGCCCATCTTGTCCTTGGCCTTGTCCTTATACGGCCCGGGGTAGGTCCCGTCCTTGAGCAGCACCTGGTAGTAGCTCGGCCCGTTGGCCATCACGCTCCGGTCGTACGTGCGCTCGATGGCGTACTTGACGTCCTGGGAGGTCACCACGGTGCCGTTCTCGAACTTGACGTCGGGCTGGATGTGCACCGTGTAGGTCAGCCCGTTATCGCTGGTGGTTCCCATGTCCGTGGCCAGGTCGGGGACTACCTGCAGACCGCAGGTACCCGGGCAGGACTTGTAGGTGAACAGCGGCATGGCGAACAGCCGGTCGAAGTTCAGCACCCAGGCGTAGTAGGTGTTGCCAGGGTCGAACGAGTCCGGCGTGCTGCTGTCGTCGAAGGTCAGCGTCCCGGCGGTCTTGGTAGTCGAGGGGTTGACGACCGTGCTCAGGCCGGCATTGAACGCCACGGAACCTGTGCCGGTATTCGACGAGCCGCCGCTGCTGCTTGCGCTGCTGCTGCAGGCCGCGATCCCAAGCGCGGCCACGACGCTGACGGCCATGGTGGCCATGATCCTGCGTCTCTTCATATGGTGGAACGCCTCCTGTACTCACTCACATCAGACCGCGCACTGACTGTCACCGGGTCCTCGGATCCAGCGCGTCACGCAGTCCGTCACCGAATAGGTTGAATGCCATTACCGTGATGAAGATCGCGATCCCGGGCACGAGCATGTACTCGGGATCGATGTAGTAGAAACCGTTGGTCACCGCGCTGGAGAGCATCTGCCCCCAGGTGGGTGTGGGTACGTACAGCCCGACGCCGAGGTAGTCCAGGGCCGCCTCGAACAAGATGTTGGTCGGGATCAGCAGGGTCGCGTACACGAGCATCGGCGCGAACAGGTTCGGCAGCAGCTCGCGGAACAAGATGTACGGGCCGCGCGCGCCCAGGCTGCGCGCTGCGTCGACAAACTCGCGCTCACGCAGGGACAGGGTCTGGCCGCGGATGATCCGGCCCATATAGGGCCAGTTGAAGAACCCGATCACGAAGATGAGCACCGCGATCCGCAGCGTGTTCCCGGATAGCCCGAACGCGCTGCCCGGGATGACGCCGGCCAGCGCCAGCGCGAACACCAGCAGCGGGAAAGCCAGGAACACGTCCATGGCCCGGGCGATGAGCGCGTCCACCCAGCCGCCGAAGTAGCCGGCGATGACACCGAAGAAGGTGCCGATGGTGACGGCGAGCGCGGTGGCCAGGAACGCGATCAGCAGGGAGTACTGGGAGCCGACCACGATCCGGGCGAGCACGTCCCGGCCGGTCTCCGGCTCGACGCCGAGCGGGTGCGCCGCGCTGATCCCGCCGAATGAGCCGGTCGGGCGCAGGTAGGTGGGGTCGATCAGGCTGGCGTGGTAGGTGTCCGGGTTCTGCACCACGTGCGGGCCGATGATCGCGATCAGGATCAAGATGATGACGACGATGCCGCCGCCCATCGCGACCTTGTCCCGGCGCAGCCGCAGCCAGGCAATCTGTCCGAGCGAGCGCCCGACGATGTCCTTGGTCGCCACAGGCGACCCAGTCCCGGGCCCGGAACCCCCGGGACCTGTCGAGACGTCAATGGGCACGGCCATCGTGAAACCTATCTGTTGCTCGGATTAAAGGCGTCCACCGCAGCGCGACCCCTGCTAGCGAGTCTCCCCGTGCACCGCCTGGACGCCTCGGCCTATACCTAGTGAGGTTGCGCTATTTCGCGCATGGGTACCAGCCCCGCGCCGCACTCGTAGCTCGATCGTGATTAAACTCGTGCCGTTTTGTCATCGAGTGTGACATTCGATGCGCGTGGGTCTGCAGTGGACAACGGTGCTAGTGGGACTGAAGTAGCGCATCCTGACTGACGCGCAGAAAACCGGCAAATAGCGGCGGAAACCACCGACCCACGAAAACTTCGGTTCAGGTAATGCCGTGACGGCGCAAGATGTCCGCGACGTCCCCGAGATCGTCATCGTCGTCGCGGGCGGCGGCCTTGCCCTTGCGTGCCTTGGCCGGAGCCTGGACGGGCACTGTGGCCGGTACCCCGGACGATCCGGGGACCCCCGGAGTCCTGGTGGCCAGCTGCCGCGATCCGGCGGCCGGCAGCGAGCCTGCGGCGCCGTCTGCGGACGTGGCGGCCGGCGTTCCCTTCTTGCGCTTGGTGCCCCGGTGCCGCCGCAGGCCGCCGGACACGAACAGCAGGAGCACCGCTACCCCGGCTAGCGCAATCCCGGACCACACCCTGGTGGAGAACACGAAGCCGGTGGCGAAGTCACCGATGGCGATACCGATCTTCCAGAACATGGCGATCGCGCCGGTGAGATAGGCGGCCAGCGGCAGCAACGACCAGCCTGCTCCGCGCAGGCCCGCGCTCACGCCGCGCCGCCGCATCGCGAGGTAGCTCAGCACCAGGCCTAGCCCGGTCAGTCCCCCGCACAAGGGCAGCCAGGCGATCTTGTCGTAAGTGGACATATGCGCCTCCCGCGGTTCTGCTTGCAGTCTAAGCCGTGCCAGGCCCGCACGGCCCTGGTGCTAACCCCCTAAGCGGACTGGGGGCGCGCCCCACGGGTCTAGCCCGTCACCCATACTCCTCCTGAACCCGCCCGGAGATCGAGCAGCGAACGCACCACGATCCGGCCAGGTGCCTCTTCGATCGGGACCAGCGACGGGACGGCGATGACGCGGCAGCCGGCCGCCTGCGCCGAAGCCACGCCGTTAGGCGAATCCTCCAGGGCCACGCAACGGCCCGGATCCACCTCGAGCAGCTTGGCCGCAAGCAGGTAAGGCTCGGGGTCGGGCTTGGTCGCGCTGACGTCGTCGGCGCACACCAGCGCGTCGAACCGCATCCCGGTGCTGGCCAGCACCGCGTCCATGAACCGGCGCTCGGATGAGGTCACAAGCGCGCGCGGCAAGCCCGCGGCCGCGACCGAGGCGAGCAGCTCGGGCGCACCGGGCCGCATCGGCACGCCATGGTCGCGGACTCGCCCGGCGATCTCGGACATGAGCCACTCGCCGACCACCTCAGCGGGCACCGGCCTGGCCGCCTTCGCGAGCAGGTAGCGCACCGTACGGTCCAGGCTGCCGCCGAGCAGCTGGCGCTGGTCCCACGTGGTCCAGTCAGCACCGAGCCTGGCCATGACCGCGGTTTCCGCCTCGAGCCAGAGCGGCTCGGAGTCGACCAGCAGGCCGTCCATGTCGAACAGCACCGCGTCAGCGGCGGTGTCACCCATACGCTGAAGTAGCTGCCCGTGGAATGCTCATCGGGCCCATTCTAGGCGGCCACCCACGAGCAAGGCTGAGCACGTAGGCTGTTACCGGACGGCTTGCGGTCTTGCGGGGAGGTGGCGACTCATCGAGTTCAACGACATCGGCGAACTCACTTCACCGTTCGCCATCGCCGGTTTCGAGGGCTGGAATGACGCGGGGGAAGCGGCCAGCGGGGTGGTCAACCACCTGGGCATCGCCTGGCAGGCGACCCCGATCGGTGCCATCGACCCCGAGGACTTCTACGACTTTCAGGTCAACCGGCCGGTAGTCGACATCGAAGACGGCCACACCCAGCGGCTGATCTGGCCGACGACCAGGATTTCCGTGGCCCGCGCCCAGTCCGCCGACCCGACCGTGCCGCCGACCGGCTTGTCCAGGGACGTCGTCCTGGTGCACGGCATCGAGCCGAACATGCGCTGGCGGGCGTTCAGTGAGGAGCTCGTGCAGGGTCTGGAAAGCCTCGGCGTGGATCTCATCATCCTGCTCGGCGCGCTGCTGGCGGACGCACCGCACACCCGTCCGGTGCCGGTGTCCGTGGGGGCGTCGAACACGGCCCTGGCCGTCGACGTCGGAGTCGGCCGGGTGGACTACAAGGGGCCCACCGGGATCGTCGGGGTGCTCCAGCACACCTGCACCGGGGCGGGCATTCCGACCGTCTCGCTGTGGGCCCAGGTGCCGCACTACGTGGCGCAGCCACCGAGCCCGAAGGCCACCCTGGCTCTCCTGCGCGGGGTCGAGGACGTCCTGGACGCACCGCTGCCGCTGGCCGACCTGCCAGAGGAGGCCCGCGCCTGGGAACGCGGCGTGGATGAGCTCGCCCAGCAGGATTCAGAGGTCGCCGACTACGTGCGGACGCTGGAAGAGGCGAAGGACGCGATGGACCTGCCCGAAGCGAGCGGGGACGCGATCGCCCGGGAGTTCGAGCGTTACTTCCGGCGGCACGGTGGCGAGTCACTGGGTCCAGGCGGAATCTAAACCGGCGGCCAGGGAACGGCCGGCCAGTCCGTGGGCGGGTAGGGATGGACGCGATGCTTCAGCAGCGTGCCGATCCTGATCTTGGTGGCGTCGATTTCGGTCGCACTGATCAGCGGGGCCAGCTCGTCGGTCAGGGCACCCTCGGTGAACTCCGTGTTCAGGCGGCGCAAGGCCTCCAGCGAGCGGCGGGGCAGTGTCTTACCCCGCCACTGCCACAGCACGGTCCGCAACTTGTAATCCTCGGCGAAGCACACTCCGTGGTCGCAGCCGTACAGGTGCCCGTCGGCTACCGGCAGCAGGTGACCGATCTTCCTGTCCGCGTTGTTCACCACAGCGTCGAACACGGCCATGTCGCGCAGCCCGGCATGATCGGCGCGGCGGGACAACGCGATCAGGTCCACGTCCGTGTCGTGGTCAATCCACAGCTGGCACATACCGGGACCGAACGGCCCGTCCCGCAGTACGGTGGGCGGGACCACATCCCAGCCCGCAGCGCGGGACACGGTGTAAGCCGCAACCTCCCGGCCCGCCAGCGTGCCGGTGGGGAAGTCCCAGAGCGGACGCTCACCGGCGACCGGCTTGTAGACGCAGGCGATCCTGTCCGCCTGGCGGCCGCGGCCCTGGTGGCTCCTGGAGTCGCGGCCTTGCGCCCGGGAACGCTAATCGTGCAGTACAGCGTCGCGTTGGACGCGTCAACCAGGCGGCCTTCGACCTCTAGTTCCCCGCTCGTCAGCAGCTCGAGCGCGGCCTGCTCGCCGTCTTCGTCGTCCGGTCCTGATCGCTTCGGGTCAAGCATGGCCGACGCGGTGACCGTTCTGTCGCGGGCAGACATGTCCGTCGGTATCCAGCGGCAGGCCGCACAGCGGGCACGGCGGCCGCCCCGCCTGGACAATCTTGGCGGCGCGCTGGGCGAAGGCACGCGCGGCCTCCGGCGTGATGCGCACCCGCAGCACTCCGGGCCCGTCCGCGGGCAAGTCCTCGGCTAGCGGCTCGACCGGCTCGTCGGACTCTTCCTGTGCCTCGATGACGACCATACCGCCGTCGCCGTCCCAGGCCAGCGCGATCGCACCCACCCGGAAGTCCTCGAGCAACGGCAGGTCGAGCGGCGCGTCGTCCTGCAGCCCGGTGGGCGTGATGGCGGGCACCTCCGGCGACCCGCCGGTGCGCCTGAGCACTTCGTCCAGCAGCTCGTCGATGCGTTCGGCGAGCAAGCTCACCTGGAATTTCTCCAGCACGACACTGGTCACACGGCTGCTGGAGGTGGCCTGCAGGTAGAAGATCCGTTCCCCAGGCTGGCCGACCGCGCCGGCCACGAACCTGTCCGGCGGGTCATAGAAATAGACCGGCATAGTCCTATCCTCGCGTGTCCGCCGATGGCTGGCGAACTGAAGGGGGTGAAGGGGGTGAAGTTGGCGCAGGGCTCGAGGGGCTCACCACGACGGGCTCCGGGTGGATCCCGTCCGCTCCGCCGGACCCGCCGCCGACGACCGCGTCACTGCCCGCGCGGCCGCGGTCGTGCCCGTCGTGTGGCATGAGATCATCCATGCCACCTCCTCTGTCGTTCATCCGGACCAGGAACGGCCGCATCGGCGTATATCTAATGACGGTCAGTGAGCACGGGTCGGCCTGGATCCGCTGACTCTGGTCCAGGTGCAATCCCAGGCTATCGGCCACGATGGCCTTGATGACATCACCATGGGAACAGATGAGATAGGTAGCGTCCTGGCCGAGCCTGGCATTCCATTCCCTGACCGCGGCCACTGCCCGGTGCTGCATGCCAGGCATCGACTCGCCTTCAGGACCAGGGAACGTCACCGCGCTCGGATGTGCCTGCACCACGCGCCACAGCCGTTCCTGCGCCAGCTTCTTCAGCGGCTTGCCGGTCCAGTCCCCGTAGTGGCATTCGCCTACCCGGTCCTCGACCAGGACCGGCTGGCCGTCCCTGGTCGCCGCGATCGCCGCCGCCGTCTGCTGGCAACGTTCCAGCGGGCTGCTGACAATGGCGTCAAGCGGCAGCGGGGCCAGCCGGGCCGCCAGCGCGGCCGCCTGGGCCCGGCCCCGGTCGTCGAGTGATATACCAGGTGTCCAGCCGGTCAGCACGTGGCCGGTCGTCGCGGTGAGGCCGTGCCGGACCAGCAGAAGCGTCGTCACGTTGTCCGACTCTAGCCGGTCCTGCTGCTCCGAAGACGCGGCTCCCCGGCAGGCCGCGCCGGGCGCGGCTACTCCGCAGCGGTCAGTTCGTACGGGTCGTCCTGGAGGACGAAGATCGCGGACCCGAACTCCAGCCGGTCCCCGGCTCGCACCGGGACGGTCTCCCGGACCAGCCAGCCGTTCAGCCTGGTGCCATTGTGGGATCCGAGGTCGTTAAGCAGCCAGCCGCCGACGCCGCGCAGCAGTTCGGCGTGCCGCCTGGACACCGACAAGTCGGCCAGGCAGAGGTCGCAGTCACGGGTCCGCCCGATGGTAAAGCGGTCACCGCGGCCTGGGGGAAAGAAAAGCGGTGTCGGCGTCGCCGCCTGGCCGGGAGCCCAGACGGACCGGCCAGGCCCAGCGCCCGGCCCGGATCCGTGGCCCGGCCCGGGCCCGTGGCCCAGCCCGGACCCGGAGAGCGAACGAGGACCGCCGTACCAGACCACCTGACCTGGATCCTGACTCGGCGGTCCGGTACGGCCAGGCAGCCGCACGACCCGCAGGGCGGTGCTGATCCGGCCCAGCCACCGGACCCGCCGGGGCGGCAGGTCGGTGAACAGGTTAGCCAGCTGGCCATGATTACGCGCGTCCAGGGCGGTCTGCATGCGGTACACGAAAGTCTCGTGCGAGAGCCGCCCTCGACAAACTCATTCCTCAGCTCGTTGACCGCGTGGTCACGATCCGCATCGGAGGCACGGAGTGATTCTGGTGTTGTGGGCGTGTCCGCCGTCGACCCTCCCATGAATGGAGTATCGGCATCATCCGCCCGGAGGGCAAGGGCCGGCCGCAGATAGCCACCGGCCCTTACCTGGGCTAGGACGGCTGGTCTCCGCTTTGCCCGGCGGCGATCATGGCCGAGCTGCCTACGGCCGCACCGTCTGGGGTCTGCAACGGGAAGTGGCACGCGGCCACGTGGCCCGGGCCGAAGGAGCGAAGCTCGGGCACCTCTTCGGCGCAGCGGTCCTGGGCGAACGGGCACCGGGTGCGGAACCTGCACCCGGATGGCGGGTTCACCGGGCTGGGCAGCTCGCCCTTGATGGTCGTGCCGGTCTTGGCTCGTTCCGCGGCCGGATCGGGCACCGGGATGGTGGCGATCAGGCCTGCCGTGTACGGATGCGCGGCCCGCTCGTAGATGTCGTCCCCCGAGCCGAGCTCGACCATCTTGCCGAGGTACATGACGCCGATCCGGTCGGCCATGTACTTGACCACCGCGAGGTCGTGCGAGATCACCACGTAGGTCAGGCCGTGCGAGGCCTGCAGCCGCTTCATCAGGTTCAGCACCTGCGCCCTGATCGACACGTCAAGCGCGCTGACCGGCTCGTCCGCCACGATGAGCCTGGGATTCACGGTGAGCGCCCGGGCCAGGCCGATGCGCTGGCGCTGGCCGCCGGAGAATTCGTGCGGGTAGCGTTCCACCGCGTTCCGTGGCAGCCCGACCTCGCTGAGCAGCTCGAAGACACGTTCCCGCTGCGCCCGCTTGCTGCCGATGTGCTGGACGGAGAGCGGCTCGGCGATGATCGTACCGACCCGCATCCTCGGGTCCAGCGAGGATTGCGGATCCTGGAACATCAACTGCAGGTCGCGGCGTTTGCGTCGTAGATCGGCTCGATGCAGCTTGGACACGTCCTCGCCGTTGACCGAGATCGAGCCGGAGCTCGGCCGCTCCAGCGCCACGATCAACTTGCCGATCGTGGTCTTGCCGCAGCCCGATTCGCCGACCAGGCCGAACGTGGTGCCGGCCGGGACGGCGAAGGAAACATCTGACACGGCCTTGACGCTCGAGACCCGCCGCTGCAGGATGCCGCCGGAGGTGACGGCGAATTCCTTGACCAGGTTCCGCAGCTCGAGCAGCGGGGCTACGCCATGGCCGTTAACCGCGGCCACCTCAACGCGTCGCTCTGTTACCTCCAGGCGCCCGTCGGCCGTCTCGGTCATGCCACTGGCCACCACCACGGTCTGCCCGTCAGCCGCCGCGTCCTCGGCCAGCGCCGCGTCCGGTGGGTCTTCGGATGCGCCGGCCTCGGCCAGCGACGCGTCGGGGACGTAGCCGACCTTGTCACTGGCCGCGGCCTGGGCCAGGCTGGTGGCGTCCGATCCCACCAGGCCGGTGCTGGTCGCGTCCGGGCCGCCCTGGCCGATCACCGCCAGCGTGAGCGGACCGTCCACCGGGTGCCAGCAGGAGAACCTGTGCTCGAACGTCCGCCCGGACAGGGACGGCTCTTCGGTCCGGCACTTGTCCGTGGCCCGGGTGCACCGGGCCGCGAACCGGCAGCCCTGCGGCGGGTGGGCCAGGTCGGGCGGCAGCCCGGGGATGGCATGCAGCGCCTTCTTGGCGTCCTGATTCAGCTGCGGGATCGAAGCGAGCAGCGCCTGGGTGTACGGATGGTGCATCTCCTCGAACAAGACGGCCGCGTCGGCCGTCTCCACCACGCGGCCCGCGTACATCACGTTGACCCGGTCGGCGTGCCCCGCGATCACGCCCATGTCGTGCGTGATCAGCAGCATCGCCATGCCCAGCCGTTCCTTCAGGTCCTTGAGCAGGTTGAGGATCTGGGCCTGGATGGTGACGTCGAGAGCCGTCGTCGGCTCGTCGGCGATGAGCAGCTTGGGCTCGCAGGCCAGCGCCATGGCGATCATCACGCGCTGCCGCAGGCCGCCGGACAGCTGGTGCGGGAAGTCCTTGAGGCGCTCCTTCGGCCGCGGCAGGCCGACCAGGTTCAGCACTTCCACGGCCCGGTCCAGTGCCTCGGTCTTGGAAGCATTCCTGTGCAGCCGCACCGGCTCGCTGACCTGGTACCCAATGGTCTTGGTCGGGTCGAGCGAGGTCAGCGGGTCCTGGAAGATCATGGCAATGTCATTGCCCCGGATCCGCCGCAGCTCCTCCTCTTTCAAGCCCACGATCTCGCGGTCGTTGAGCTTGATCGAGCCGTTGACGATCGAGCCGCCCGGCGGCAGCAGGCCCATAATCGACAAGCCGGTCATGGACTTGCCGCAACCTGACTCCCCGACGACGCCGAGGGTCTCGCCGGCCTTGACCTGCAGATCGATGTTGCCCACGGCCTGCACGACGGAGCTGGTGAGCTTGATGTGCGTCGACAGGTTCTGGATATCAAGGACTGGGGCCATCTGGCCGGCTACCTCTCGTTGGTGGTGACTTCGGTGATCATCGCGCCTGCGCCGCAGGCCCAGGCCATTACCGGCGTCTGAGGCGTACGTCCATCGAGTCGCGCAGTGCGTCGCCGATGAAGTTCAGCGCCATCACGGTCAAGACGAGGCAGGCGCCCACCGGGTAGATAAGCCACCAGTAGCCGTCCTGCAGGAATCCGACGCCGTTGGAGAGCTGGTCGCCCCAGTCCACATTCGGATAGTGCAGGCCGAAGCCGAGGAATCCGATGTAGGAGACGGCCAGGATCGCGTCCGCGACCTGAAAGGTCACGTTCACGATGACCACACCGAGCGCGTTGGGGATCAGGTGCCTGCTGATCAGCCGCCAGGGTGTCGCACCGGCCGTGCGCGCCGCCAGGACGAAATCTCGTTCCCTCAGGGTGAGCACTTCCCCGCGGACCAGCCTGGCCGGTACCGGCCAGGCGAAGAAGCCGATGACCAGGCTCAGCGACAGCACCGTGGCGCCGAACTTGACCGCCAGGATCAGGACCACGAACAGGAAGGGCACGGAGAGGAACACGTCGACCACGCGCATCATGACCGAGTCGATGAAGCCGCCGGCCAGGCCAGAGACGGCGCCCCACAAGGTGCCGACCACGATGGCGACGAACGCGGCGAAGAAGCCGATCTCCAGCGCGGCCTGGCCGCCCAGCATGATCCGGCCCAGCTCATCGAAACCGAGGTTGTCGGTGCCGAGCAGGTTCGAGCCGGACGGCGGCAAGTTCGCCAGGATGTCGTTGGTGTTGAGCTGATTGGTGTGGTAGATGTACGGGCCGACGAAGCAGAAGAGCACGAAGAAGCTGAGTATGCCAAAGCCGACGACGGCGAGCCGGTTGCTGGTGAACTCACGCAGCGCGAGCCGCCATCCGCTCTGGATCGCTCCTACCTGCCCGCCCTCAGCCTCGAAAGCCCGGCTCATGTCCGTCTGCGGCATGGATGGCATCGCCATGGCCTGCTCCTTTTCCTCAGCCTGGCCGGTTAGGCCAGCCGGATGCGCGGGTCGGCGACGGTCAGCGCCATGTCCGCGACCAGGTTTCCGACGACGACAAGAACGGCGCCCACCAGCGTGTAGGCGAGCATGATCGGATAGTCCGCCTTACCCAGGCTGCTGAAGAAGAGCAGCCCGAGCCCGGGGTAGTTGAACACGTACTCGGTGAGCAGGTTGCCGGCCAGCAGGATCGGCAGCGAAATGCCGATCAGCGTCACCATCGGCAAGCTGGCGTTGCGGACCAGGTGCCGGGTCAGCACGAGCCGCTCCGGCAGGCCCTTGGCCCGCGCCACCTTGATGTAGTCCTGGGCCAGGACTTCCATCGACGAGGACCGCATGTATCTGGAGAAGCTGGCCACGGTCACGGCCGTGAGCGTGAGGATCGGCAGCGTCATGGAGTGCCAGTCCCCCATCACCGCCAGCACGGAATTGGACTGGCTCGCCTCAAAGCTGAAGATCGGGAACGTGAGCGCGAAGACCTGGATCAGGATCAGCCCGAGGAAGAAGGATGGCATCGAGTACAGGATGAAGGCGGCGCTGGTGGCCACGTTGTCCCCGATGGAGTTGCGTTTGACCGCCTGGAAGATGCCGAGCGGCAGGGCGACCAGGATGGCGAGCAGCAGCGAGATCCCGGACAGGTAGACGCTGCGCCCGGTGCGCTCCTGGAACAGCGCCAGCACGTTCTGGTTGTTCGCGTAGGAGAAGCCCAGGTTGCCGTGCAGGCAATGGTTGACGTAGCGCAGGTACTGCACGACGACCGGGTCGTCGTACCCGTTGGACTTGTTCCAGGCCGCGACCTGGGTGGAGGTAGCGTGCAGGCCGATGACGTCCCGGGCCGGCGACGGGTAGATGGCGTGCAGCATGACGAAGATGAAGATGGACACGCCGATGACCACCACGACCGAGGTGACGATCCGGCGTGCTAGGTAGGTGAGCATTCTCCTGCCTTCCCTCCGCGGCGATCCGCCGCGAACCGGGCGGTGACATGGTATGCCGTTTGACCGTGTATCGCCCGAACCGCTGCCCTGGTCTCCGGTGTATCACCGGAGACCAGGGCAGTCCAGCGCCTGAGGAGGTTACTTAGTGAAGAACCAGTACTCTGGCGTCGCGTAGTACTGCGTGAGGTTCTCGAACGACGCCTGCGTGCCCGAGATACTTGTCTTCCAGGCCCAGATGTAGGCCGGGTTCGGCTGGAACTGCACCGGCTGGTCCTTGGTCAGGAACGAGGCTTCGTTCTTGACCGCGGTCGGGTCGCCGCCGGAGATGGAGGCGTTGATCAGCGAGTCGGCGGTCGGGTTGCTGTAGTCGCCGATCTGGTTGGTCCCGCCGGTGTTGAACAGGCCGAACGTGGTCGCGTACGGCACGTCGGTCTCACCGCCGAAGTCCTCCATGGCCCACTTGTTCTCGTTCGCCGGAGCGGACGGGTCCAGGTAGTTGGAGATCATGTAGTTGAAGTTGCTGCCGGTCAGGGTGATCTTGATGCCGGCCTGCGCCGCCTTCGACGCGAAGTCGGTGGCCTGGTCGCCGATCAGGGCCGGCTGGGTGCTGTAGATGTAGTTAAACGCCAGCTTGGTGCCGGCCGGGATGCCCGCGCCGCACTCGCCGGCTCCGGTGCCCGGCTTGGCACAGGTGCTCGTGCCGCCGGGAACCACGTTCCAGCCGTTGCTCTTCAGCAGGCTGACCGCGGTCGACACGCTGAACGGATACGGGTCAGTGGCCGCGTCCGCGGGCAGGTACGGGCTCTGCGGGTAAGCCGGGATCGGCCCGTAAGCCGGAGCGCCCGCCTTGTGCATGAACGCGTTGATCCAGCCCTGCTGGTCCACGAGGTGGGCCAGCGCCTGGCGGAAGTAGGACTGGGCGATGATGTTGTTGAAGTCGCCGGTCTTGTCCTTGAAGTTGTAGTTGGCGAAGGTCATGCCGAAGTCGGGCTCGCCGACGTAGTTGTAACCGCCGCGCAGGACCTGCGACAGCTGCGGCACGTCGTCCTGCGGGACGTAACCCAGGTCGATGCTGCCCGACTTGATCGCGTTGAACTCGGCCGTGTCCGAGGTGAACGGAACACCCTGGAAGTTGGACATCTTCGCCACGTGCGGGCCGCCGTACGTGGTGTTGGGCACCATCGTGAAGCCGCCGCTTGTGGTGTTGTAGGCGGACAGCTTGTACGGCCCGTCGACGACCTGCCAGAGCGGGTTGGTCGCGTAGGTGCTCAGCGACTTGGACTGGGCGGTCAGGAAGGTGAAGATCTTCCCCATGGTGGCCGCGTCGGTCCAGCCGGACGGCGGGACGACCGTGCCGCTGGCTGAGGTCTTGGCCCACAGGAAGCTCGGCAGCGGGATCAGCGGCCCCTGGCCGAGCATGTCATCGGTGAACCAGCTCGGGTTGACCGAGGACTTGAGGTTCATGACCAGGGTGGTCGAGTTCGGCTCGGACGTGCTGACCAGGTTGTCCGGGAAGTGGCCGGGCACGTAGCCCTCCCAGTTCGCCGGGGACGCCTTGACCGCGGCCTTCATCAGGTCGATGTAGAACAGCAGGTCGTTGGCGGTGATGGGCTGGCCGTTCGACCACTTGTAGCTGCTCTTCAGCGAGACCGTCACCGTCTTGTCACCGTTGGTGTAGGTGGCCGGGTTCGCGATGCTCATGGCCGGCTCGAGCTCAGGGACGACGCCGTTCACCGTCCAGTACAGCGGCCGCCACATTTCCCAGATGAAGCTGAAGTTGTTGAACACCGAGTTGGAGGCCGACGGCACGAGCGGCAGGATCCAGTTCGGGGCGGCACCGGGCGGAATTGCCCAGGTCGCAGTCCCCGTCTTCTGGGTGCCCGTCGCCTGCGCGGGCACCGAGCCGATCGCGCCGGGAGGCGTGACGGCCCCGCCCGCGGTGTTGCCCGATCCGCCGCTGGTGGTGCTGCTGCTGCTACAGGCGGCAAGCGCGGTGATGCTCGCCACTCCGAGGGCAAGCGCCCCAATGCTCCTGCTTCGGATTTTCATCATCGGCCCTCCCTCCTCGCGCTGTTCGCGCTTCTGGTCCGTCCTGGGGTCATCAGGTTGTCGCCCTTCTCTTCTTTCGTTTCGCCGGTGATCCGCTCCGCACCGTCGCGGGGCGCTGGGTGGCAGGCCCCTTAACCGTGTACGGCCCGTTTCCCCGGCACATCCGGCCCGGTCCGTGCTGAGCCGGCCGGTGAGCTACCGGTGTTATGAGTTAGCGGAAGCGTAAGTTCCATATTGCATCGATCTCTCGCCAAAAATGTCACAACTTGCCATCAATCCCCTGGCGGCAACGTCCCGTCGCGTCACGTGTCCATCCGGATATTTCCGGATCCAACCCCTCATGTTAACTTTCGTCACACGAAGCACGTGGACCCCAGAGGCTTGAAGGCTTACCGTGCGGAGACGGTCTCACCGCAGAATCTACGTCCAGAGTCGCTGTCGCCACCAAGAACCTCAACAGGTCACCTCCGCCTGCACCCTGTCGCTACCCCAGCGACTCCATCCGGATCGTGACTACCAAAAGTCACTGCCGTGCGGGCCGCATACAAATCGTTACTCTGTGTTGACATTTTTGTAACTCAGCGAGGCTCGTGCGGCGCTCTGAGCATGATGAGCCGCTTTTGGGTCAACACAATAAACCCTGTGTCACGGCACCTTGGAGTACCCCCTGGGTAAATGCCCGATTTGCCGGTAAATGGCCGGCTGCCGCACAGGGCGCGCACAGCCGAAGACCCGGACATTGGCCAGTCCGGGCCTAGCCGCCAATCGCGTTCAGGGATAACAAATTGACTATCATTCATAACGCATCGAAAACAATGGCCGCTGACGGGCCGCACCGCGCGCCCTGTCACCGCGGCAGGGCTGGACGGCGGAGACGCAGCGGCGGCCTGCCGGCCTCATTTGAAAATGACGGTGCGCCGGCCGTGCCGCAGGATGCGGTGCTCGGCGTGCCAGCGCACGGCCCGGGCGAGCGCCACCCGCTCGGCGTCACGGCCGATGGCGGCCAGGTCCTCCGGGCTGCTCGTGTGGTCCACCCGGGCGACTTCCTGCTCGATGATAGGACCCTCGTCGAGGTCCGCGGTGACGTAGTGCGCGGTCGCGCCGATCAGCTTCACGCCGTGCGCATGCGCCTGCTGATAGGGCCGCGCCCCTTTGAAGCTCGGCAGGAACGAATGGTGGATGTTGATGATGCGGCCGGTCATCTTGGCGCACAGGTCCGGCGACAGGATGCGCATGTACCTGGCCAGCACCACGAAATCGATGCTCAGCTCGCTGACCAGGTCGAGCACGCGGCCCTCCGCGCGCTGGACGGACAGCGGCTCGCTGCCGGCCGGCACGTGCTCGAACGCGACCCCGTGCGCCGTCGCGAGCGGCTCCAGGTCGCGGTGATTGCCGACGACGAGCGGGATGTCGATGCGCAGCGATTCGGCCGCGCGCCGGTACAGCAGGTCGTTCAGGCAGTGCCCGGCCTTGGACACCATGATCAGCACCCGGGGCCGGACGGCGACGTCGTGCAGTTCCCAGTCCATGCCGAACTCCGCGGCCACCGGCGTGAATCCGGAGTGCAGCCCGGCTGCCGAAGCGGGCGCCGCCGGCAGGGTCTCCACGTGCACCCGCATGAAGAAGCGGCTCGGCCCGGCCCCGGTCCGGTCCGCGAACTGCTGGCTGTCGAGCACGTTGCAGCCCACCCCGTGCAGGTACGCCGCGACGGCGTGCACGATCCCCGCCCGGTCCGGGCAGGACAGGGTGAGAACGTACTCGGCCATCAAGCGCCGACCGCGTGCACACCGCCGTCGACGTGAATAATCTCTCCGGTGGTGGCGGGAAACCAGTCGGACATCAAGGCCACGCAGGCCCGCGCGGTCGGCTCCGGATCGCCGATGTCCCAGCCCAGCGGCGCCCGGCTGCCCCATACGTCCTCGAACCGCTCGAACCCGGGGATGGACTTGGCCGCCATGGTGCGCAGCGGGCCCGCCGCCACCAGGTTGACCCGCACCTTCTTCTCGCCCAGATCGCGGGCCAGGTAACGGGCACAGGACTCCAGCCCGGCCTTGGCCACGCCCATCCAGTCGTAACCGGGCCAGGCCACGCTGGCGTCGAAGTCCAGCCCCACCACCGACCCGCCGCCGCTCATCAGCGGCAGCGCCGCCATCGTGATCGCCTTCAGCGAGTACGCGGAGACCTGCAGCGCGGTCGCGACGTCGGGCCACTTGGTGTGCAGGAAGTTGCCGCCCAGAGCCTCTTCCGGGTTCGCGTACGCGATCGCGTGCAGGACGCCGTCCAGGCCGTCGACATGCTCAGCGACACGTTCGGCGAGCGAGGCGAGGTGGTCATCGTTGGTCACGTCAAGCTCGAGGACCGGGGGCGGCGTCGGCAGCCGCCTGGCGATCCGGGCCACCAGGCTCAGCCGGCCAAAGCCCGTCAGCACCACGGACGCGCCCTCCTGCTGAGCCACCCGGGCCACGTGAAACGCGATCGAGGCGTCCGTGATGACCCCGGTGACCAGGATCCGCTTGCCCGCCAGGATTCCCACAGCTACATCACTCCCTGGTAATAAGAAACCGCCATAACCCTTCACACCCTGCCGCGCGGGCCTGGCTTAACGACATGACCCGCGGTACGAAGCTTCCCGGCAGCGGCTTGTGGGATTCCGACAAACGCTGAGCGCAGACGGGCTCAGTGTCCCATCCCGAGCCCGCCGTCGACGGGGATGACGGCACCGGTGATGTAGGCCGCGTCCGGGCTGGCCAGGAACGCTACTGCCGCGGCTACCTCTTGCGCTGAGGCGTACCGGCCGAGCGGGACCGCGGCCATGATGGCGGCCTTCCTGGCCTCCGGCAGGCCCGCCGTCATGTCGCTATCCACGAAACCGGGCGCGACCACGTTGGCGGTGATGCCACGCGAGCCGAGCTCGCGAGCCAGCGACCTGGCCAGGCCGACCAGGCCGGCCTTGGACGCGGCGTAGTTAGCCTGCCCGGCCGAACCATACAGGCCCACGACGGAGGAGATGAAGATCAGCCGTCCGCGGCGCATCTTCATCATGCCGCGCACCGCTCGCTTGGCCACCCGGTAGGCGCCGGTCAGGTTCGTGTCGAGCACCGCGGTGAAATCGTCCTCGCTCAGCAGCGCGAGCAGCTGATCGCGGGTCACCCCCGCATTGGCCACCAGGACCTCGACCGGCCCCTGGTCCGCTTCTGTGGCGGCGAACGCCGCATCGACCGAAGCGGCGTCCCGCACGTCACAGCGGACCACCGCCAGATCCGGCACCGGCGAGCCGGCCCGCGAGGTCACCGTGACGCTGTCGCCGTCCGCCGCGAGCCGTCGCGCGATGGCCAGCCCGATGCCGCGGTTCCCGCCGGTCACAAGCACGGAGCGCCCCATGTTCACCTCTTTTTTCTTGGCCACCCGAGGGTACCGCAGGCGCGGCGAGCCCGTGAGATAGACTCACGCCGCGTGGAGGACCACCAGCCGGGAATCGACCCGGAATTCACCGCGCTGCCGCTGCGGGAACTGGCCGACGCGGCGCTCGCCCAGGCCAAGAGCCTCGGTGCTCAGCACGCTGACTTCCGTGCCGAACGCATCAGGGGTCAGCAGATCGGCTTGTCCGACGGCAGCCCGCAGACCATGTTCGACGCCGACGACACCGGCCTGGCCGTCCGGGTGATCGTGGACGGGACCTGGGGTTTCGCCTCAGCCGTGGACCTGGACCCAGACTCGGCGGCGCAGGCCGCCCGGCAGGCCGTCGAGGTGGCCAAGGTGGCCGCCGCGATGAACACCGAACCCATCGATCTCGCCCCCGAACCCGGTTACGGCGACGTGAGCTGGGTGTCGGCCTACCAGATCGACCCGTTCACGATCAGCGTGGCCGACAAGGTCGCCCTGCTCGCCCAGTGGAGCCGGACCTTGCTCGCGCACGCCGCCGTGAGCCACGTAGACGCCTCACTGCAGCAGGTCAGGGAGTGCAAGTTCTACTCAGACGGTGCCACCACGGCCACCCAGCAGCGGGTCCGTCTGCAGCCGGAGATCACCGCCATCGCGGTCACCGGCGACGGCCGCTTCGACACCATGCGGACGCTGGCGCCGCCGGCCGGGCGAGGGTATGAGTTCGTGACAGGAACAGGCTGGGACTTCGCCGCCGAGCTGGCCGAACTGCCCGAGCTGCTGGCCGCCAAGCTCGGCGCCCCCACAGTCGAGCCAGGGCGTTACGACCTGGTGATCGACCCGTCCAACCTGTGGCTCACCATCCACGAATCGATCGGGCACGCCACCGAGCTCGACCGGGCCCTCGGCTACGAGGCTGCCTACGCCGGCACCTCGTTCGCCACCATGGACAAGCTCGGCAGCCTGCAGTACGGGTCGGACGTCATGCACGTCACCGGCGACCGCACCGCTGAGCACGGCCTGGCCACCATCGGTTACGACGACGAAGGCGTAGCCAGCCAGTCCTGGGACCTGATCGCAGGCGGCATCTTGACCGGTTACCAGCTTGACCGGCGGATGGCGTTGCTGAAGGGCTTCGGGCGCTCAAACGGATGTGCGTTCTCCGACAGCCCGGGCCACATGCCGATGCAGCGGATGGCTAACGTGTCCCTGCAGCCCCAACCCGGTGGCCCGTCCGCCGAGGATCTCATCGCCGGGGTGGAGAACGGGATCTACATCATGGGCGACAAGAGCTGGTCGATCGACATGCAGCGGTACAACTTCCAGTTCACCGGCCAGCGGTTCGTCCAGATCAAGAACGGAAAACTGGCCGGGCAGCTGCGCGACGTCGCCTACCAGGCCACCACCACCGAGTTCTGGGGCTCGATGGAGGCCGTTGGCGGCCCGCAGACCTATGTACTCGGCGGCGCCTTCAACTGCGGTAAAGGCCAGCCCGGCCAGGCCGCCCCGGTGAGCCACGGCTGCCCGGCCGCGCTGTTCCGCGGCGTGCGGATACTCAACACCTCAGCCGAGGGGGCCTCATGAGCGGGAGACAGAGCCGCATGAGCTCCGGCTACTCGCCCCAGGACACCGTCGAGCGCGTTCTGGACGTCGCTCGCGGTGACGACTGCATCGTCATCGCGGAGGAAACCTCCACCGCAAACCTGCGCTGGGCGGGCAACACGCTCACCACCAACGGCGTGTCCCGCTCCCGCCAGCTCACCGTCATCGCCATCGACCGGCGCGCGGGCCAGGGCGCTTCGGCCGGCGTGGTGTCCCGGACCGGCGTTCGGCCTGACCAGATAGAAGACGTGGTCCGGGAGGCCGAGCACGCGGCCGCCGAAGGTTCGTCCGCCGACGATGGTCAGGAGCTGGCCGGGCCGACGCAGGCCGGGCCGTTCGGCCGGGAAAATACCGAAGAGCCCCGCTGGGACTCCCCCGCAGGCCAGACCGAAATCGGGGTGCTGCGTGACTTCGCGGCCGCGCTCGGCGAGACCCTGCGCGCGGCCCCGGCGGCTGGCCGGAAGCTGTACGGGTTCGCTGAGCACGGGCTGAGCAGTACCTTCCTCGGCACCTCGTCCGGGATGCGGCAGCGGCACGACCAGCCGACCGGGCGGGTCGAGCTGAACGCGAAATCCGCCGATCTGGAGCGCTCGGCCTGGGCGGGCGCGGCGACCCGTGACTTTTCCGACGTCGACATCGCCGCTCTCGACGCCGGGCTGGCGACGCGCCTGGACTGGGCCAAGCGCACCATCTCGCTGCCCGCCGGACGGTACGAGACGCTGCTGCCGCCGACAGCCGTCTCCGACCTGCTCATCTACCTGTACTGGTCGGCCGGGGCCAAAGAGGCGGCCGAGGGCCGGACGGTGTTCAGCCGGCCGGGTGGCGGGACACGGATCGGCGAGCGCCTGTCCGCGCAGCCCGTCACGCTGTCCAGCGACCCGCGGGCGGCCGGCCTGGCCTGCGCCCCGTTCGTGATCGCGCACGCGTCCGGGCCGGACTCCTCGGTGTTCGACAACGGGCTCCCGCTGAACCGCACCTCGTGGATAAGCGACGGCTCGCTGGCGGCGCTGGTGTCGTCGCGGCACTCCGCCGGGGTGGCCGGGGTGCCGGTCGCGCCCGCCATCGACAACCTGAGCTTCGCGTCGGCGGCCGCCGCCCAGCCGAGCCTGCCGGAGATGATTGCCTCGAGTAAGCGTGCCCTGCTGCTGACCTGCCTGTGGTACATCCGCGAGGTGGACCCGCAGAACTTGCTGCTGACCGGGCTGACCAGGGACGGGGTCTACCTGGTGGAGGACGGCGAGGTGGTGGGCGCGGTGAACAACTTCAGGTTCAACGAGTCACCCGTCGGCATGCTCGGACGGCTGCTCGAAGTGGGCCCCGCCGAGCCCACCTTGCCGCGCGAGTGGGGCGACCACTTCAACCGGGCGCAGATGCCCCCGGTGCGGGTCGAGGGCTTCAACATGTCCTCGGTGAGTCAGGCCAGCTAGCGGGGCTCCCGGCCAGCCGGGCTGAGGGGGAGCCGATGTGACCCGTTTTGGCGGCGGGACATACCGTGGAGATGTGAGGATAGCCCAATCGCGCCGGCCGCAACCGGTGCACCTAGTGACCCAAGCGCGACGCTCGATGTCGGACGACATCACCTACCGGCAGCGTAGGTATCTGCTGATGATGGGCGTCCGCGCCCTATGCTTCGTAATAGCCGTGATCCTGTACACCAATCACTTCGGCTGGCTCGCCGCGATACCTGCCTTCGGGGCCATCTTCATTCCCTATTTCGCGGTCGTGTTCGCCAACGGCGGCCGGGAGCCCGACAACACCCGCGGCTTCATGGAGTACCAGCCGAACGTGCCCGCAACCCGCGGCCCGGCCACCCCGCCACAAGCAAACCGGGGAAACGGTCAGCAGCAGGTGCCGCCGTCTTCAAGTGATAACTTATCTGCTTCGTGATTGGCCTGCTCAGCGCCGTCCCGAGACCCGGCAGGTAATTAGGTCTTGACACAACCGGGGGCGTTTCCGTGTAACATTCATATCGGTGCTCTGGTCCCCCGTCGGAGCACCACTGCCGGCGTTCCGGGCCCCCGTCGGAACGCCGATGAACGCGACGCCGGGTGGTTTGCCCCCGTAGCCACCCGGCGTCGCCCTATGCTCGCCGCTTTTATGCGGCTTCGGCGGGGGCTCGCAACGTATCCCGGGGGGCGACCCCCCGGACCCCCCGCGTGGCCCCCTCTTTGTGAGGGCATTCTTCGTTGGCCTTGATCTGTGGGCTGGGCTGGGGTGGGGCTGGGGCTGGGGTGGGGCGGTGGGCTGGGGTGGGGCGGGGCTGGGCTGGGGTGGGGCGGGGCGTCGGGCTGGGTGAGGCTGGGCTGGGTGGGGTGGGGCCTGGTCTTGGTTGTGGTTGCTCTGGGTCATTGAGTATTGCTTGGCTTGGATGTATAGGGGACGGAAGACTCGGCAATGGGCGAGTTAGCAGGTCGTAGTGCTGGGTCAATCGGTAACCGCTTCTTGGTGTGCGCTGTGCGCACACGCCCGGTTAGCGGTGGCTGGGATTGTTGGATCGTTTTCGCTATTGCACCGAGCAAAAATTAAACCAACGATCAGCAGATGCTTACTAACCGTGCCGCCGAAATACAGCCATAGGAGGGCGCAGGCCGGGCTATTCGGTCTAGCGAAACTCGGCTATCCCTATAGCGAGCATCGCAGCTGACTCAACACCGCATCTCGCGCGCCGATGTGACGGCGCGTGATGTCCGCTCCCGGACCACGTCGCGACCCGGCCCTGGCCGGCCCCAGTCGGGGCCGGCCAGGGTGCAGGGGATCTTCGCTGTGTCCCGCCGCCCGTCTTCGCCGGCCGGCTGGCCGCCGGAGTCACCTGTGCGTGTCCTCCCCGGCATCCTCGCCGTCTGAGGCGAGAATCCGGTACAGGGCCTTGCGGGTGTCGGCCAGGATCTTGCTGGCCTGCTGGATCTGGGCCGGCGAGCCGGCCTGGGCCACCTGCACGGTAGCCATGGCCACCTGGCGGGTCGAGTTGTGCAGCTGGACCGCGGCATCGTCGACGCTGCCGGTCACGGCGTCCCAGGACGCCCTGAGCTCATCGGCGTGCGCCTCGACGTAAGCCCGGCCCTCGTCGGTCAGCGTGTAGTTCCGTCTTGCGGTCTTCGCCGGGCGCCGGTGTGATCAGGCCCTCGTCCTCCAGTTGCTGCAGCGCCGGGTACACCGACCCCGCGCTTGGCCGCCACACATCCTGCGTGCGCTCGCCGATCTCCTGGATGATCTGGTAACCGTTCCACGGCTGGCCCTCGGCCAGCAGGTCCAGGATAGCGGCCCGTACGTCACCGCGCCTGACCCGCGGCCCGCGACCGCCGAACCGCGGCGGTCCGAACGGCCCTGGCCGCATCCCGAACTCGAACGGGCCTCCCGGGCCTCCTGCGAACGGGCCTCCGCGGCGACCGCGATCCCGTCCGTAGCCCCGGTGACCGCCACGGTGTTCCCTGCCCTCTTGTGGGTCTCCCCATGCTTCGCTATGCATTGCAGTACTCCTTGTGTGTCTCTAGATCGCTTCTCGATCCTTACCGTTAGGTTAACGATATATCGGCGAGAATATTTCCCGCTAAGCCAGTACGCAAGATTTTTTTCCGAACGGACCGTGGTACCAGCCGCGCGCACCCCGGGCCGGGGCCCCGCGGCCTCGCCTGCGGGCAGGCGGAAACCAGGATCGGGGCGATTACGCGGGAAAGCGAGGTCAGGCGATGTCTCGATCGCTCCGCGGCCGGCCCGGATGCGCTACGGGCGGACCGGCAGGGTGTACTCGCGGCGGATGCTGTTGCCGAGGCGGGAGATGTCCGCGCCGTAGACGTGCATGGAGATGGCCACGTCGTCGCCGGTGTTGCGGACCCGGTGGATATCGCCGGGTGGCGCGAACCCGGACACGGTCCCGGGCAGATTCAGGTTCCTGGCGGCGAGTTCGAGGGCGTGTCCGCCACCGGTCAGCGCGAAGATCTCCTCGTACTCACGGCCCAGCAGAACCCCGGTGACGCACCAGGCCACGTGGTCATGAATCGGCGTCTGCTGACCAGGCAGCCAGACCATGGCGGAGACCGAAAACGACCCGTCCGGCTCGGCGTAAAGCAGGTGGCTCTGATAGCAGTCCGGGTCTCCGCGCCACAGCGGTGCGGGCAGGAGCAGAGCCGGGTCAGGCAGGCGGTCGCGCAGCACGCCGACCACGCGCTCGGCGGTCTGCTGCCAGTCGAGGCCGCGGCGGACCTCGGTGCGGATCCCCCGCACCAGGCTGTCCGGACATGTCCCGGCCGGCTTGGACCGGTCGGCCTGGCTGCTCGGCGCGACATGATCTGTGCTGGTCAGCGACATGACACCTCCTCGGCCTTTTCAGGTTAGCGATCATCGGAGGGCTTGCACCAATGCCAACCCGACCTGATGCATAGGCAACGTTGATCAATGATTCCGCGCCTGGACACCCAGAACAGGATCGGCCTTAGTCAGCGACGGCGGAGTAGGCGATAACGCCTCGGCGCATCGCGTCGATCGCGGCGCGGGCGGTCGTGGTCAGGGTGGGCGATGTGGGCAGATCGTCTGCCGGGGATGCCAGGGATGGCGGGGCGGCGGGGAGGGAGGATGCGAGTTGATCGAGAAGGTCTATCAGCTGCTTGACGGAGCGGACGAAGTCCCCGGGGGTCAGGTCGGGGGCCTCGGCGAGAACGGTCTCCAGCCTCGCTCCTCGCGCCCAGCGGTACGCGGCCCAGGCGAACCCGAGATCGGGCTCACGCAGAAACGACAGGTCGTTGTCCTTCTCCAGCTGGTCGAGCTCGCCCCAGGTCCTGACCATGGCGGCGAGGGTCTCGGGGACCCGGCCCCGAGGCAGCCTGGGGCGGCTGGGTGTCGTCGGCCTGCCGCGACTCGAACGACAGCGCGGACACGCAGGCGGCCAGCTCGGCCGGGGACAGGCCGTCCCACAGGCCACGGCGCAGGCATTCGGCGGCCAGCAGGTCAAGCTCGGTGTACAGCCGCCCCAGCCGCTGCCCGTCGGGCGTGACCGTGTCACCGGACAGGTAGCCGAGCCGTTCCAGGACGCTGCAGACCCGGCCGAAGGTGCGGGCGATCACGTGCGAGCGGCCCGCCACCCGCCGCTCGAGCGCCTCGGTCTCGCGTTTGAGCCGCATGTACCGCTCCGCGTACCTGGCGTGGTCTTCGCGGTCCGGGCAGTCGTGGCACGGATGCCGCCGCATCCGGCGTCGCAGTTCCGTGACGTCGCCGACCGGATCAGCGTCTCGTTCCCAGTCCGCTGCGCGCGTCGGGCGCCTGGCCTTTGCCTGAGTCGGTGAACTCCCGGCTGGCCAGCCGGTTCCGCATCGTGGCCGCGAGATCCTTGCGATGCTGCGGCGAGCGAGGGCTGAACGACCCGGGGATCCGTATCTTGTCGACGACCTCGGCCGGCACCGGGAAATCCGCCACGGCCAGCCGCTTGACCTGCCGCGCCTCGGTCAGCACGAGCGGGCCGGGGCCGGCGAAATCGGTGGACCCCCGGCCGTCAGCCGGCTGCAGGCCCGGCTGCAGGACCACCGCCATCCCGGCTCGCCGGCCGCCCGGCACCCGGATGATGTCACCTGGGCGCAGCAGCGAGAGCGACCGGGCCGCTTCCGCCCGCCGGGACGTGGCCCGGGCGCGGGACAGATCCCCTTCCCGTTCGGACAAGGATCTTCTGATCTGCGCGTACTCGGCGAAATCGCCTTTGGAGCAGGTCATCGCCGCGGCCAGTTCGGCCATCGCGGCGGCGTTCTTGCGGACCTGCCGGGCCAGGCCGACCACGCCGCGATCGGCTTGGAACTGCGCGAACGAGGACTCGAGCAGCGCCGATGCGCGGATCCGCCCGGCCCAGCCGGTCAGGTTGACGGCCATGTTGTAGGACGGCCGGAAGCTCGAGTTCAGCGGGTAGGTACGGGTGCTGGCCAGGCCCGCGACCGCGCCAGGGTCCATCCCCGGCTGCCACAGCACCACCGCGTGCCCCTCGACGTCGATGCCGCGCCGCCCGGCGCGCCCGGTCAGCTGGGTGTACTCCCCCGCCGTCAGGTTCGCGTGCGTCTCGCCGTTCCACTTGTCCAGCTTCTCGATAACCACGGTCCTGGCCGGCATGTTGATGCCCAGAGCGAGCGTCTCGGTCGCGAACACCGCACGGACCAGCCCGGCGGCGAACAGTTCTTCCACCACTTCCTTGAAGGCGGGCAGCATCCCCGCGTGATGCGCCGCGATCCCCCGCCGCAGGCCGTTCAGCCATTCCCCGTAGCCAAGGACGGCCAGGTCCTCCGGCGGGATGTCGGCGGTACGGCGCTCGGCGGTCCGCTGGATGGCGTCGGCCTCCTCCGGCGTGGTCAGCCGCAGGCCCGCCGCCAGGCACTGCTCGACCGCGGCGTTGCAGCCGGCCCGGCTGAAGATGAAGGTGATCGCGGGCAGCAGCCCGCTGGCGTCCAGCCGGGCGATGACGTCGGGCCGGTAGGACAGCGGGAACCGCCGTGGCCGGCGGCCGCCCCGGCCGGGCCGCCCGGGTGCCTTGCGCTCGATCCAGGTGTCCCGCTGGGCCACCCGGAGCAGCTCGGAGTTGACCCTGGTGTGCTCATCGTCGGTGAACAGGTCGTAAAGCCGGTTACCGGCCAGCACGTGCTGCCACAACGGCACCGGGCGGTGCTCGTCCACGATGACCGCCGTGCCGCCGCGGACCTGATCGAGCCACTCGCCGAACTCCTCGGCGTTGCTCACCGTCGCGGACAACGCCACCACCCGGACCGATTCGGGCAGGTGGATGATCACTTCCTCCCAGACCGCGCCGCGGGACCTATCCGCCAGGTAATGCACCTCGTCGAGGACCACGTAACCCAGTCCCGCCAGCGCCGCCGAGCCCGTGTACAGCATGTTGCGCAGCACCTCGGTGGTCATCACCACCACCGGCGCGCCGGAGTTGATGCTGTTGTCCCCGGTGAGCAGCCCCACGGTCTGGCTGTCGTAACGGCGGACGAGGTCGGTGTACTTCTGGTTGGACAGCGCCTTGATCGGCGTGGTGTAGAAGCATTTGCGGCCCTGGGCCAGGGCCAGGTGCACCGCGTATTCGCCGACCACCGTCTTGCCGGAGCCGGTGGGCGCGGCCACGAGCACGCCGTCGCCCGCGCTGAGCGCCCCGCAGGCCGCGACCTGGAAGTCGTCGAAGGCGAAGTCGTAGAGCGCGCGGAATGACGCGAACTCCGGATCGGCCTGCCGTTTGCGGAACGAGGCGTACCGGTCCGCCGGAGTGGTCATGTGTCCAGGTTAGCCCTTGAACCGGCTGTTCCTATGCCGGGGTTCTCGGGGGCCTGGGGGGCTACTGGGGACGGTGTCGCCGAGGTCAATCGGGGCCAGCTCGTCGTCAGCCAGGCCCGCGTAAGGATCGGGATCAAGCCGGGCCCGGCGCCGGTCGTTGTACCAGATGATGAACTCGGCTATCTCGACCAGGGCCGCACAGGCGCCGCCGAGGATCAGCATGGTCAGCGGATCAGGGCTCGGGTTGGCGATGCCGGCGACCAGGAAGACCCCGAACAGGATCATCCGCCGCCACTTCCTGAACCGCGCGTGGGTCAAGATCCTGGCCAGGTTGAGCATGACGAGCAGCAGCGGCACTTCGAACGCGAGCCCGAAGGCCAGCATCATCGTCATGACGAAGCTGAGGTAGGTGTCGAAGTTGATCAGGTTAGAAACGCCGTTCGGCGTCAGGTTGAGCAGGTAGCCCATGGTCCGGCTTAGCGACAGGTAACCCAGCGACACCCCGGTCAGGAACAGCGGAACTGACGTGAACAGGAAGATGTAGCTCCAGCGCTTCTCCCTGGCGTACAGGCCGGGGGCGACGAAGGCCCAGATCTGGTAGAGCCAGATCGGGGAGGACAACACCATCCCGACCAGGAAGGCGACCTTGACCCGCAGGTAGAACGTGTCGAGCGGGCCCTCAAGGACCAGCTTGTTCAGGCCGAGCGTGTGACAGCCCGTTTGCCCCTTGACCACTGCGGAACACAGCGGGCGCTCGATGAGGCCGAACGCCCAGTGGAAGAAGACGAACCCGACGATCATCCCCGCGATGAGACCGAGCACCATCTTGACGACGCGGTTGCGCAGCTCGCGGATGTGATCCATGAGCGGCATCCGGCCGTCGGGGTTGTGCTGTCGCTGCGATTGCACGAAGCGTTCGCCGACGATGCGGGCACCCGCGATGGCCCCGGGGAGTTTCGCCATGATCTAGTGCGGCGGTGAGCCGGGCCTAGCTGGACTGCTGGGTGTGCTGCGGGACCGGGGCCTCGGCCGGGGTGCGGGCCGGATCCATGGTGGCGGCCCGCTGCAGGTCGCGGATCTGCTGCTGCAGCGCGTCGATCTGCGCCTGCGACTGGTCAGCTGGCTGGCTGGCGGCAAGCTGCGCGGGCGGCGGGAAACCGGTCGAAGAATCCGGGGCGGCCGGGTTACCTGCGGTGGTCTCGTCCTCGTGCAGGCCCTGTACTTCCTTCTTCAGGATGCGCATCGACTGGCCGAGCGAGCGGGCCGCGTGGGGAAGCTTCTTGGACCCGAACAGCACGATGAGCACGACGGCTACGATAAGGATCTTCCATGGGCTGTCGAACAGGTCACCAATCATGTCCGTCCTCTATCGGCAGGGAGACGTCTATCTCGGCCAGAGTCTACACCGCAGCGGAGCCGGAGACCGTTCCCGCAGGCGGGCGGCGTCGTGACCGCCCGGGTGATTATTGCCCTCTGCTTACTCAAGGCTTAGTTCGGAGCGTAGCCGTCATCGGATGGCCTCAGACGACATAATTCGCCAGGGCGGCGGTGGCGGCCTCGCGCACCGCGGTGACCAGCGACGGGGGCGAGACGATCCGGCCGTCTTCGCCGAGCCGCAGGGCCAGCCGCCGCACCCAGCCGGCATCGGGGGTGCGCAGCACCACCCGGAGCCGGCCGTCCTCAAGCTCGGCCACCGATTCGCACGGGTAGTACTCGGCGACCCACCGGCCGGCCGCGGACAGCTCGAGCACCACGGGCACGTCATCGGGCGACGGCCGGAACAGGCCCTGATCCACGTCCACGGGCAGCGCGTCCGCGGGCGGCGCGGAAGGCACGTCGAGCACCTCCAGGCTAAGCACCCGGTCCAGCCGGAACAGCCGCATCGCCTCGGCTCGCAGGCACCAGCCCTCCAGGTACGGCCGCCCTTCCACGATGTGCAGCCGCATCGGGTCGACGTCACGTTCGGTGGTCTCATCCCGGCCCGGCACGTAATAGCGCAGGTGCAGCCGCCGCCCGGCGGCCACGGCGGCGCGGATCTGGGCCGCGTAGGCTTCGGCTCCGGCGTCGGGGACGTCGACCTGCACCGCGACCTGGGCGCTGGCCGAAGCGGCTTCGCCCGCCGCGGCCTCGAGCTTGACGATCAACCGGGACAGGGCCGACCGGTCCTCCAGCCCGGGCACCTCGGCCAGCATCCGGAGAGCGACCAGCAGTGCGCTCGCCTCGTCCACCGCGAGCCGCAGCGGTCTGGCGATGGATTCGGCCTGGCTGACCACGATCTCGCCGCCCTCGTAGGACAGGTCGATCGGGCAATAAGGATCGGGGGCACGCAGCTCGACACACCACAGCAGGTTCAGGTCATCGACGAGCTCGCGTTCGCTGACGCCGAACGCCGAGGCCGTCTCGGCCAGTCCCACCGACTTCCTGCTCATCACGTAGGGCACCAGGGCGAGCAGCCGCTGCAGCCGCTCGGTCGAGGTCACAGACGCGGTCATGCGAGCACGCCCTTGAGCCGGCGCAGGACGGCTTCGCGCAGGTCCGGGGGGTCCAGGACGACCGCATCCGCGCCGAACCAAGCCGCGTAGTCGGCGAACCAGCCCACATCGGCGAAGCGCGTGGTGACCAGGTCCCAGCCCGGCGACCCATCAGGATGCACGGAAACCGCCCGGCGGCGCAGGCCGACACCGGTCCCGGCCCGGACGCGAAGGACCGCGATGCGCTCGGGGGCAGGCGCCGCATCCCTGTCGCGGACCAGCTCGCGCACCTCCGTGCCGGCCGGGACGGTGACGCTGCCCGCAGGTCCGCAGAACTTCACCGGCCCGGCGATCCGGCTCAGCCGGAATACCCGGATGGCGTCGCGTCCGCGGTCCCGGCCGGCCACGTACCAGCGGCCATGCCGGTTCACCACGCCCCAGGGCTCGAGCTCGCGCCGCTGCGGATCGCTCCGGCCCGCCGCACGGTAGCTGAACGTCACCGGCCGGCGATCCCTGACCGCTTCCCACAACGGCCCGAAGGCCGGCTCCGGCGTGCCGAGCCGCGGCTCGATACCGTGCCGGGACAGCCGCTCGTCCGCCTCGTCCGACCCGGCCGTGTCGATGCCAGCCGCCCGGAGTTTCAGCAGCGCGCCCGCTGCCGCGCCGGCCAGCTCAGCTCGCTGCCAGACCCGGGCGGCCAGGCCGAGCACGGCGGCCTCGTCTGCCTCCAGCCTCAGCTCGGGCAGCTCGTAGGCCTGCTGCCTGATCCGGTAGCCCAGGTCCTCGTCGAACGGATGGTTGACGCCGGTCTCCAGCGGGACGCCGAGATCGCGGAGATCTTCTTTATCCCGCTCGAACATCCGCTTGAACAGCTCGTCGGGCTCCGGATAACCAGGAACCGCCTGCCTGATCTGCTCCGCGGTGAGGTAGCGCCCGGTGGAGAGCAGGCACACGACCAGGCCGAGCAGCCGCTCGGTCTTGCGCTTCGACATGGGCCAGCCCTCCCGTAGTACAGAATATTGTCTCGCAGACGGTGCGCTGTCGCGACTCGCTGCTCACGTCAGGTGCCCTAGGCTGCCGGGGTGATCACGTGGCGGAATGGCACGGTCAGCGGCGTCCGGCGGCAGTGGCCGGGCGCGGTCGAGCTCGACGTGTCGGTCGACGGCGCCATGGTCCGGGCGCTGGCTTACCCGGCGCTGACCGGCGGCCCGCAGCCCGGGGACCGGGTCCTGATCAACACCACCGCCCTTGACCTGGGCCTGGGTACCGGCGGGTACGCCCTGGTGGTCGCGATCCCGGACCGGCTGCCGCCCGACCAGCCGCGAGCCGGCCATCTGGTGAAGGCTCGCTATACGCCGCTGCAGGCGACCGTGCTCGGCGCGGACGAGCAGGGATCGCCGCACCACGACGTGCTCCGCGACGCCGATGACCTCGGCGGGATGCCGGTCGTGGTGGCCGACCTGCACTCCGCTCTCCCGGCCGTGCTGGCCGGTGTCTTCGATCCGGCCGAACGGACCCGTGGTGACCGTTCCCCGGCTCGCGAGCGGGCCCGGGTGGTGTACGTCATGCAGGACGGCGGAGCCCTGCCGGCCTGGTTCTCCCGCACCTGCGCGACGCTGAAGGACGCGGGCTGGCTGGCGGCGACGGTTACCACCGGACAGTCGTTCGGCGGTGACCTGGAGACGGTCACCGTGCATACCGGGCTGCTGGCCGCCCGGCACGTCCTGGGGGCGGACATCGCGGTGGTCGCCCAGGGACCGGGCAACCTCGGCACCGGGACCCGCTGGGGGTTTTCCGGCGTGGCGGCGGGAGAGGCCATCAACGCGGTGGCGGCGCTGGGCGGTCAGCCGGTGGCGTCGCTCCGGATCAGCGACGCGGACCCGCGCGAACGTCACCGCGGCGTGTCGCACCACAGCCTGACCGCCTACGGCCGGGTCGCGCTGGCCCGGGCCGACGTCGTGGTCCCCGTCCTCGACGGCGGGCACGGCGATTTCGGAGCCCAGATCGCGACTCAGGCGGCGGCGCTCGCCGCCCGGCACCAGATCGTCACCGTGGCTGTCGACGGGCTCGAGGCGGCGCTGCGCGCCTGCCCGGCCCGGCTGTCCACCATGGGTCGCAGTCTCGACGAGGACCTCGCGTATTTTCTCGCCGCCGCAGCAGCCGGCCGGCACGCCGGCCGGCTGCTGCGGGAACAACATCGCGGCTGAACCCGCGATCGCCGGAGTCAGCTGGTGGTGCCCGGCTTGAGGGAGTCGACGATGTCGACGACGAAGACCAGGGTGTCGGTGCCGGTGATGCCCGCCTGCGACTGCCCGGTTTTCCCGTAACCCTCGGCCGGCGGGATGGACAGCATGACCCGGCTGCCTACGGTCTGGCCGATCAGGCCGGTATCCCAGCCGGGGATCACCTGCTCGGGTGAGGCGCCGATGACAAAGCCGAACGGCGAGCCCGAGGACCAGGAGGAGCCGAAGACCTTCTTGGTCCGCCAGATGTAGCCGACGTACTGCGCGATGACGTAGTCACCCTTGGCGACCTTCGGCCCCGTGCCCTTGATCAGGGTCTGGGCTACCAGCTTGGTCGGCGGGGAGGACGTCGGGAACGTGAGCGTGGGCGCGCTGCCTGCCTTGGCGCTGACCTTCGGCAGGCTGCCGCCACCGGCGGACTGCTGCGTGCCGGTCGCGGACGCGGTATCGGCGTAGGACTTGAGCACGTCGATCACGAACACCAGCGTGGTGGTAGCCGTGATGCCGAGCTGGGAGTTCCCGGTGGCGCCGTAGCCCTGCGCGGGCGGGATCACCGCGAGCACCCGGCTCCCGACCTTCTTGCCGATCAGCGCGGATTCCAGGCCCGGCAGCATCGTGCCGCCGATCACCGTCGGGTTCTTGGTGAAGGTGTTAGCCTCCAGCGTCGAACTCGCTCCATTCCAGAAGTACAGGACAAAGTTCGCCGCCAGGGCATCTGCCTTGGTCAAGGTCGTGCCGCTGCCCTGGATGAGGGTCTTGACCTCAAGCTGGCTACCGGCCTTGGCCTTCGGGATCTTCACGGTCGGCGCCTTACCGAACGAGCCTGTCGCCGTGACCGCCGCGTTCGCGGTGGCCGGCGACGCCGACGAGGACGGCTTACTCGACGAACCGCAGCCCGCGAGGACTGTGCAGGCGAGCAGGGGAATGGCGGTGAGCGCTAGAAAGCGTCGCATCAAAACCTCAGCAGTGGTGGATGTCAGCTCCGCTAGCCTACTGGCACAGCCGAGCGGCCGGGCCCTGCGTTCAGGCGTCCCTCAGCTAACTCCCAGGAGCCGGTTGATCACTTTGGTCAAGGATGGTTGACGTCGACGTGACGAGTTCGGAGAAGCACCGCCGCCCGCTGGCCGTGGCCGCCTGCCTCGGCGTGATCGGCCTGCTGTATGTCGCCTACCTCGGTCAGTCACGATCGCTGGGCACGGACGCGGACGGCGCCAGCAACGTGCTCCAGGCCTGGGACATGCTCCACGGCAACGTGCTGCTACGTGGCTGGTGGCTCTCGGACGTGTCGTTCTACACCACCGAGCTGCCCGAGTACATGCTCGTGGAGCTGGCCCGAGGGCTGAATCCCGGTGTCATCAGCGCAGCGGGAGCAGCGACCTATACCCTCCTGGTCGTGCTCGCGGCCGTGCTGGCCAAGGGCCGCGCCACCGGAACCGCGGGACTTCTCCGGGCCCTGATCGCGGCGGGCATCATGCTCGCACCGGGCCCCAGGTTCAGCGCGGCCACCCTGCTCTCCTCACCCGACCACACCGGCACCCAGGTCCCGCTGCTGCTCATCTGGCTGGTGATCGACAGGCTCGGTGACCGTGACCAGGAGGACCCAGCTCCCCGGATTCCCCTTAAGTACCTGCCATGGCTCGTCGGTGCGCTGCTCACCTGGGTCGAGGTGGCCGACCAGATGGCGATTTTCGTGGGGGCCCTGCCGGTCATCGTGGTCTCGGCGATCCGGATCTGCCGGCGACGCGAGTCGTGGCGAGTCGACGCGGGCCTGATGGCGGGGGCGGTCGCCTCGGTCGTGCTGGCGATGACCGGCACGCTGCTCATCCGTCTGGCCGGCGGTTACGTCGTCGCACCCGTCGCCGCGGACTTCACGGCCGCCGCGCAGATCCCGCACCATCTCCGGCTTATGGGCGAATCGGTCCTGACGCTGTTTGGCGCGGACATCCTCGGCCTGCATTCCTGGCCCGCCATGGCGGTCGCGGTGCTGCACCTCACCGGCCTGATCCTGGTGGTCTGGGCTTGCTGCCTCGCGGGCAGGCGGCTGCTGGCGGCGGACGGACGGCTGGTCCCCATACTTTTCGCGGGCATCGCGATAAACCTGGCCGCCTACGTGTTCAGCACGCAGGCAAGTGATCTCGGATCGACGCATGAGCTCGCCGCGGTACTCCCGTTCGGCGCGGTGCTGGCGCCGGCTCATCCCCGGCAGGCTGATCCCCCGCAGCCGGCCAGCCGCCTGCTGCTGCCCGCCTTGGCCGCGGTGCTCGCGGGCTACGCCGGGGTGCTCGCCTACAATGCCGTCGCTCCCCCGCGACCGCCGACGACGCAGGCCGTGGCGTCGTGGCTGACGGCCCATCACCTGACCGCAGGAATCGGCGAGTACTGGACGGCCAACGTCACGACCGTCGCGACCGGCGGCCGGGTCGAAGTACGCCCCGTGACCATCTCCTGCGGCCGCTTCTCCCCCGACGCCTGGGAGTCCAGGCAGTCGTGGTACGCCCCCCCGAGCACCCCGACGTTCCTGCTGCTCGCGCTGGCCGGTGCCAGCGGGACCAACGTTGGTGCTGCCGACGCCACCGCCCAGTTCGGCGCGGCCCAGCGGACCGCGCGGATCGGCACCTACGAGGTGCTGGTCTGGAACCACAACCTGCTGCCCGCGCTGACGGCCGCCTCTACTCCTGGCTGCGGCCAGACGTGGCGGCGTTAGGAAGACCCGGCCGGGTCCGCCGGAAGTACACGACCGCGACGGCGGCCGCCAGCAGGTCACCCAGGGTGGTCAGAGCGCGGGAGACCAGGGCCACCGCGGTTCCGGCGCCAACGCCGATCACCGGGCCGAGCAAGGCGACAAGCAGCACTTCCCGCACCCCGGCTCCGGCCGGAGCGAAGACCGCGAGGAAACCCACGCTCCAGGCGAAAGCGAAACCGCCGAGGGCCAGCAGCGCCGCGCTGCCACGGGGCGCGCCGAGCCTGGTCGCGAGCAGCCAGATCTGCAGACCGTAGAAGACCCAGGCCAGGAACGACCAGGCGAGCGAGGTGGCGATAGCGCGGGCGGTCAGCGGCTGCTCAAGCGGAGGCCGCTTGGTCAGCTTGAACACTCGCCCGAGGACAGCGTTGAGCACCTTCGGGTGCAGGCAGGCCAGCAGGACCGGGGCGGCCAGGAAGGCCCACCGGTAGGGCGTCAGTCCCGCGACGAAAGGCAACGTGACCAGTGCGGTCAGCAGCCCGCTGAGCGTGGACACGAGCATGGTGAGCACCGAGGCGCTCGCCGAGTTACGCCGGGGCACGCGGTGCGCGTTGCCCAGCTCCATCTGCGCCAGAACCGGCCACACCGATCCAGGGAGATATTTTCCCAGCTGGCCGACGAACATGATCCGGGCCCCGATCCGGATCGGCAGCGGTGATCCGAGCGCGGCGAGCAACACCCGCCACACCTGCATCGCCGCAAACATGGCAATCAGGACACTGACCATGGCGCCGGCTACCGTCAGCGCCCCGATGCTGGCCAGCGCGGCCCGGACGCCCGTCCACTCACGGGCCACCGCGTAGCCGCCAAGGGCGACCGCGGCGGCGGCGAACCCCCAGCGGACCGGGCGGCCGGTGAGTATCCGCTTGGCCACGGTCCACACCGGTCCGGCCTGATTCAGGCGGTTCGCCGGCAGCACCGGGTGGCCCGGCCGCGGCCAGGGCGGGCGGGTAACCCGATATCGTGGGGCGGTCCGGCATGGCGCCAGCCTAGCTTAACGGCCTCGTCATCCCGGTGATTTCGAGCTGTCGATACGACCGGGACACTAGAGTAACTGGAATCATGCGCGCATTGCTGTTTGGCACCTACGACACTTCGTTGCATCCGCGAATCGCCACGATCGCCGAGGGATTGCGAGCCCAGGGCATCGAGGTGGCCGAATGCAATGCACCGCTGGGCCTGGACACGGCGGCCAAGGTGGACATGCTGGCGCATCCGTGGCGAGCGCCGGCCCTGGTGGTCCGCCTCGCCCGGCGATGGGTCACCCTGGCCCGGGCGGCCGGCCGGATGCCCGCGCCGGATGTGGTGCTTGTCGGCTACCTCGGTCACTTCGACGTCCATCTGGCCCGGCTTCTCTTCCGCCGGGTGCCGGTGGTGCTCGACCATCTCATCGGAGCCAGCGACACCGCGCGAGACCGGCGGCTGGGCGGGATCGCGCGCCAGGTCCTGCTGCGGACGATCGACGCTGGCGCCCTGGCCGCGGCCGACATCATCGTCGTGGACACCGACGAGCACCTGGCCCGGCTGCCGGAACGGCACCAGGCGCGGGCGGTCGTGGTGCCGGTGGGCGCACCATCAGCATGGCCGCTGGCGGCCGGGCCTGCCCGCGCCGGAGGACGGCGGCCAGCCCCTGCGGGTCGTGTTCTACGGCCTGTACACCCCCCTGCAGGGGGCTTCGGTCATCGGGGCCGCGCTTGGCCGGATTACCGGAGCGCCGATCGAGGTCACCATGATCGGCGATGGTCAGGACAAGGCCGCGACGATGGCAGCGGCCCAGCCTAACGGCGCGGTCCGCTGGCTGGACTGGGTACCCGCCGCCGAGCTTCCCGCGCTGGTGGCCGAGTCATGACGTCTGCCTCGGCATCTTCGGCGCCGGAGACAAGGCGCTCCGGGTGGTGCCGAACAAGGTCTTCCAGGGCGCCGCGGCCGGGTGCGCGATCGTGACCTCGGACACCGCTCCGCAGCGACGGGCCCTGGCCGGGGCGGCCATCCTGGTGCCGCCCGGCGACCCGGACGCCCTGGCCGCGGCCTTGCTGCGGCTGGCAGGCGACCGCGGCGAACTGGCCCGGCTGCGCCAGCAGGCGCGCGCGGTGGCGCCGGAGCAGTTCGTACCCGAGCAGATCGTGCTCCCGCTGATAGGAAAGCTCGCGACCGTCAGGAGTACCGCCATGGTCACCAAGGATGAGGCACCGGGCCTGGATCCCGCCGTCACCAGACGGCAGGCGCGAACGGACATCGATGCGGTGGCGCCCCTGACGCCGAACGCCTGGCTACGCTACGAGTGATCAAGCGGATGCTGCCTGCTGGCATCAGCGACGTGCTCGAAGTCGGCTGCGGCCAGGGCGCGCTCGGTGTCCGGCTGGCCCAGCGCTACCAGTACCTGGGGTCGAGCCAGATCAGGCGTCCTGGGCGGTGGCCAGCCAGCGGATCAGTGCGGCCGGGCGAGGCGAGGTCCGCAATGTCGCGGTGCAGGAGCTCGGCGACAGCCAGTTCGACCTGGTATGCGCCTTCGAGGTCCTCGAGCACATCGAGGACGATGCGGCGGCGCTGAAGGAATGGGCAGGCTTGCTCCGCGCCGGTGGCTGGCTGATGCTGTCAGTCCCGGCGCATCAGCGCCGGTACGGTCCGGCCGACGAACTCGTCGGCCATTTCCGCCGGTACGACCCGGACGCCATGGCGACCCTGCTGGCCAGCTCGGGCTTCACCCAGATCCAGCTGCGGCAGTACGGCTTCCCGCTTGGCTATCTTCTGGAGGCTGGGCGCAACGTGATCGGCCAGCGGCGCCTCGCCACGGCCGCGGCCATGCCGGTCGCCGAGCGGACCGCCGGATCTGGCCGGCTGCTCCAGCCGTCCGGCGGTCTGCGCGGTGCGGCGGCCCGGTGGGGGACCGCGCCGTTCCGGGTGGTGCAGCAGGCGTTCCCGAACACTGGCACCGGGCTTATGGTCGGCCGCTCGGCGGCCGGCTAGCCCCATGTACGTCTCCCCTGGACCGGACGATCAGGTCAGCGAGCAGGGCGAGTGACGCGATGAGCAGCCCGGTCACGAAGATCAGCACGGTGTTGACCGCGAAGAGCAGCGGGTGCACGACCATGTCGTAGACGCCCTTGGCGATGCCCAGCCCGAGCAGGAACAACGCCACCGGCATCAGGACCTTGAGCGGGTTGAAGTACATCACCATCCGCAGCACCTGCAAGATGTACCGGTAGGCGTCCTTGACGAATTTGAACTTCGAGGTCCCCGACCGCTTGGCGTACTCGATCGGCACGTACCGCACCTCGTGCTGATTGGCCAGGAACGCGACGGTGATCGTGGTGACGCAGGAGAAGCCGGGCGGCAGCAGCCGCAAGTACGGCTGCGCGACCTGCCGCCGGAAGGCCCTGAGCCCGGAGTTCAGGTCAGGGATCTCGGCGTTGGTGAGCCTTTCCGCGAGCTTGCGGATGAGCCACTTGGCCGGTACCCGCAGCAGCTTGTGACTGCCCTGCTCGCTGGTTCGCGCCCCTACCACCTGGTCCACGTCCGGATCCTTCTCCAGCATCTGGACCAGCTCGGGAATCCGCTCGTTCGGATACGTCATGTCGGCGTCGGTCCATACCACGATCTCGCCCCGCGCCCGCTGGGTGCCGATCCGGCGGATGGTGCCGGACCCGCCGTTGCGGCGGAAAGGCACGATCTCCAGCTGCGGGAACTGGGGGGCGGCCTGAGAAAGCCGGGCCAGCGTGTCGTCGGTGGAGGCGTCGTCGTACGCGATCAGCTCGTAGCTGTACCCGCTCGCGTCCATGGCCGCGCAGATCCGCGCCACCTCGGCCGTCACGTGCCCCTGCTCGTTGTAGCAGGGCAGGATGATCGAGACGTAAGGAGGCTGCGGCGGATCGGCGGCCGGGGGCAGCGGAACCGCCGAGGTGGCCGGGACGGCGCTCGGGGTGTCCAGGGACGCGGTCATGACGCCGGCTCCAGCATCCAGACGCTTAGCTCGAAAGGCACCGTGGTCTTCGGCGGTCCCATCAGCGTGCTGCTGTCCATGGTCGTGCTCAGTGTCATCACCTTCTTCTCCAGGCCGCGATAGGGCTTGAGTTCGGACGGCGCGGCGGCGAGTAGCACCGGCCGCCGCCCTGATTGCTGGATGCTCTGCACAATCGACCGGATGACCGAGACGATCAGAGGGTGGCCCGAGGGCGGGACGCGCATCGTCGGGTCGCCGCACATCCCGCGCACGGTCTCGGCGAGCCGGTCGGCGACCGCACCGTCGATGATGACGACCGACGAGCCTTTGGGGATCGCCGCGCACATGCCGTACACCGCGCCGAGTTCGCCGCCGTAGGTGGTCTTGAACGCCACACCGTCCGCGGCCAGCGTGATCCCGAGCGGGCCGCCGGTCTTGACGCCGAGGCCGAACGTGGTCATCGAGGCCGGCAGCACGAGGGCGACCGCCAGGACTATCCCGGACCCGATGCTGGGCAGGCCGCCGTAGCCGTGCTGTTTGAGCCAGCCGACCAGCCAGCCGCAGGCCCATACCGCGAGCAGGATGAAGCCGGGCAGCACGGCGGGGACCAGCCTGCGGCTCGCCCACGGCTGATCGGGGGTGATGGCCGGCCGGTACAAGAACGTGGTGATGGCCCAGGCGAACGTCACCAGCGGCAGCGTCCACGCCGGGGCCTGGCCGCGCAGGCACCGCCGGGCCAGCAACGCGGCGCCGACCGTGCCGAGGATGACCACGGGCACGCCGATGTACCAGAACACCCAGTGCAGGCTTATCTCCGCGTAGGTGCGCGACGGGTCGACCAGCTGGTGGTTGGCCCGCTGGTACCTGGCGATGGACTGCTCGGTGGCCTTGTTCATCGCCGCACGTGCCTTGTGCACGTACGGGCGGATGGCGAAGGCGACCACGATGAGGACGGCCAGAGCCGACGCGGCGTCTGGTAGCCAGCGCCCCTTCACCTGCGGCAGGTTCCTGTTCCACAGCAGTGGCAGCGCCAGCACGGTCACGACAAGCACCAAGGCGGCCGCCAGCGCGAGCAGGACCAGCGACGACTTGTTGGTCTGCAGGTAGGGCCGGGAAAACACCAGCCCGTCGATGACACCGTAAGCCCCGCCGACCACCACGCCGCCGATCAGCGGCAGGGCCTGCCGCCGCCGGCCGAGGAGCAGCAAGGCGCAGTACGGGGCGACCGGCAGGATGTCGCTGGCCCCGTCGACGCGTACCAGCACGGTCAGGCCAAGCGCGAGGCCCGCGATCGCCGCGATGACCCGGTCTCCCCTGTCCCGGCGCAGGGAATCGATGACCAGGCAAAGGCCGCCCAGGAAGAGGATCTGCGCCAGCGGCTCGCTGTAGTTCGACCGGCTGGTGAACTGCTCGGGCAGGGATAGGGCGAGGGCGAGGACCGCCAGCGGCGCCCAGCGCGGTCCGGCGAGCCGAGCGACCAGACCGCCAAAGGTGAGCACGCGGCAGCCCCCGAGCACCGGCGCCGTCAGCAGCGCGGCGTTCCCGCCGCCGGCCCACATCGTGCCCGCGAGCACCATCGGCAGCCCGGCCATGAACTGCGGCACGATGGTGTTGCCGACCTGGTAGTAGGCGAAGCTGCTGAAGTCGAAGCTGCTGCTGTGCACGCTGCCGAAGGCGGCGCGGTCCTGCGGGATCGGCAGCGAGCCGTGCCGGGAGATCCACTCCGCGAACTGGAAGTAGGACGCCGGGTCACGCATCACGATGACGAACTGCGAGTGATAGATCACCTGGTCGACGCCGAACGCGAAGGCGATCGCCAGCACGGCAGCGACCGCCCACCAAGGCGTGCGCTGCTGGTGCGGGCGGCGCATGTCGGCCGGCTGGCGGGCCGGCCAGGCTTCCGGCGACGGGCTGGGGATCCAGCGCAGCCCGAGCGGTACGAGCACCACTGCGACAAGAACCGCGAGCAGGAGCGTCAGCACCGGCGTGAAATGGCCGATGAACAGCAGCGGGAACCCGGCCAGCAGCCAGGACATCGCGAGCAGGGCGGGCAGTACCGACATCCGCCCGAGCAGCCGTCCGGCCACGTCGTCCGGCCCGGCCTCCAGCCGGCCCGCGGGCACGTCGGCGGCGGGCGAGCCGGCCGTCTCCGGCTGGGCGCCCACGCTCATCCCGCGCGCTCCGCGGAACCGGCCGCGGGCGTACTCACGCTAGGACTGTGCAGCACGATGAAGCCTCCGTGGTCGAAAACGGTCTGATAGCCGTGCTTCTTGAGCAGGGCGAGACGTTGCTCCTGCTGCGCCACGGAGTGGAACGTGAACTGCCGGCCCACCACGGCAGCGAGAACCCACGGCGGATACAGCGGCGACCCGCCGTCACCATCCCAGAGCAGGACGGTATCTCGCCCGGATAGGTGCGGGCCGAGGCGGTTCACCGCCTCGACGGTGACGCCGCTCGGAACGGCGGCGACCGCGGCGGCCGCCGCCGTCTGCTCGGCGTTGCGGTGGTAGAACGACGAGTGGAGGGCGGCCCCGAGCGCGAACCTGGGCACCAGGTACACCCCCACAGCGCAGATCAGGGCGGCGGCCACGAGCGCCACCGTACCCGCGCTCCGGTCGGCCCGCACCCGGGCCGGCGTGCCCGCCAGGGCACGGTCCTGCCGGGCCCGTGTCACCCACCGGTCCAGCCGTGCGGCGCCGTCGACGGCGCCGCACGCCAGGATGATCACGAGATAGGCGTTGTAGTGGTAAGCGGTGATCCACCAGTTGGAGAACTGGTCCTGAAGCATCCGTTCCGCCAGGAGCGGGATGATCGCGATCGTGATGGGCGACAGCAACGGCAGGAAGCAGAACGGGGCCAGCAGCCACAGCATGGTGTCGAGCTTGGCCCGCGGGGTGATCAGCAGCCGTACCGCGCCGACGGGATGAGCAACGATATGCTCCAGGACCTGCGGCACGTTATGGCCGAGCGCGCCGTAGGCCCAGTAATAGTCGGAGCGGCCCCCGAAAGCCGGGATCAGCAGATAGGTCGCCACCCAGGTGTCGGCCACTCCGAGCACGATGAGGGCGAGACCCACCAGCCGCTGGCGGCTCACCACCTGCGGGCGCGCCACGACGAGATAGACCCCGATGCCGGCGACGAACAGGCCCATGTCTTCTTTGACCAGGAGCAGTAGCCCCAGCGCGATCAGCCCGGTCCGCAGCCGGCCCGCCGTGAGGCGTTCGAGCGCCACCGCCGTCAACACGGGAGCAAACGCGACCTCATGGAAGTCGAAGGCGGCCGCCGAGGCGATCGGCCAGCTCAGCGTGTACGCCACCGAGACGAGGTACGCCGCGATGGTGGCCTTTCGTCCGCCGCCAAACGCCCGGCGGGTGAACAGCCACAGCGGCGGGACAGCGAGCGCGAAGAGCACCGCCTGGGCCACCAGGATGGTCTCCGGGCTATTAAAGATCCAGTACAGCGGGGCCAGCGACGCGAGAATCGGCGACCAGTGGTCGCCGAGGACGGAAAAGTGCGGGCCGAAGTTATTGTGCAGGCCCTTGATGACGGAGATTCCCGGCTGGAAGTGCGCGTACGAGCGCACCGCCTGATCGAAGATCACAAGGTCATAGGACGAAGTCTGAAAGGTGTAGTTGAGGATCAGCGAGAACGCGGAGTAACCGGCCGCCATCAGGGCGGTCAGCACCCCCACCGCGATTATGTGCCTGGACGGTCTCCTGCTCCCCCGGCTGTCAGCCTGCTGCCGTGCCATAGGTGATGCGCTTTCCACAGTCACTCGGGGAGACCTAACCTCGGAGTTTGCTTATTGCCACCTTGACGTGCGGTTCGCGCTGCTCCGCCCAGGTCACGCTCTGCGTCTCGGCCAACGACACGCCGTAGGCGCCGGATCGGCCGTGGTCCGCGTTCCGTGATTCTAATCGCCTCGGCCAATCGAGATTGCAAGGAAACGGAACTCCATGCCCGGCGTGGCTCGCAGGCAACACCGGGTGAGCGAGCCGCACGTTCAGCCCGCGGGGGGCACAACCGCAGGCCCTGGCCGCCAGCGCCAGGATCCGGACAGGCACAGCCAGGCCAGCGCGATGACGGCGGCGAGCCGGATGGCAGGCGCCAGGTAATTGACGTTGTCTTGAAATACGGTGTTCAGCCAGTGCGGGGACAGCGTCAGGTCCACGGCGAGGGTGTACACGGTCGTTCCGACCAGCAACCGCGCCAGGATGACGCCGTCCAGCCTGGACAGCGGATACAGCGCGAGCAGGCAGATCACCATGACGTCGTACCAGGGCCGCTGGAACGGCCAGGCGAAGAGCCAGGCGAGGCTGAGCGCCAGCGCGGGCCGGACAGCGGGCAGGCCGGCGAGGCCCTCGGGGGCCGGAAGCCGCCACAAGATCAGGACGGCCAGCCCGGCGGTCACCAGCACGGCGGCTACCGTCAGCCCGGCTGGCGCCGAGGTCGCGGACGCCACATAGCCGAAGGGGCGGTAGATGAGCTGGTAAAAGTTGTCCGAGGTGGCGCCCTGGGTCCGGGCCGCGAGCGCCTTGACCGCGGGCCAGCCCGCGATCGCGTACCCAGGCACCAGGACCACGAAGAACCCGGCCAGCGACCCGGCCAGCGTAACCGGCGATCTGCGGGACGCCCATATGACCCCGATTCCGAACAGGCCAAACGTGACCTTGCAGGCCGTGGCCGCACCGACAAGCAGCCCGGCGGCGAAGGCCCTGATGCCGGTGACCGGCTGGCCTGGTCCGCGTTCTCGCAGCACGAGCAGCCCGCAGAAGCCGAGCGCCGTGGCCACTCCGTCGATATGACCGCCCGCCACCATCGCCCACAGGAGCAGCGGGTTCACCGTCCACAGCAGGTGGGCGCGGGTCCGTCTCGCGGGATCTGACCGCAGCAGCCGGTCCAGGCCCAGCGCCACCGCGCCAAAGGCGAGCGCGTTCCACAGCTTCAGCCACAAGGTGATCCGGGCCGCCGACGTCCCGCCAAGTTCCGCGGCGGCCCACTCCTCCGCCGTGGCCAGCGGACCATAAATCGACGGGCTGTTCACCCACGTGCGCGGCGCGAGCCTGGCGATCGGATCCCCGGTGCGCTTGAGCTGGCCCGGCGTCATCACATAGGGGTTATGGCCGGTGACCACGATCCGGCCGTCGATCGCGTAGCTGACCACGTCGTTGGACCCCGCGGGCGGCAGCACGGTAAACGCGGCCGCGGCGACCAGGGCCCCGCCCAGCAGCAGTCGCACCGGCGGAAGCGCGCCGCGGGCCACGGCGGCCAGCCCGGCGGCCACGCCACCGCAGCCGAGGACCGCCGCCGCCCACAAGATAACGGTGGCGAGCCCGGGCCGCAGCCGCAGGGAAAGCCACCAGGGCGGGCCCGCCCCTGGCCGCGGCATCGCGGCGACCGCCGCGCTCGGGCCCGCGGCCGACACGCCGATCATCATCACGATCGCTACCGTGATGGCCGCCATGGCTGACCAGGCCAGGACATGCGTCGCACGGTCCGGGGAGACCCTCGCGTCTCGCGCCCCGACTCGCGTCGCGGTACCCGGTGCGAGTGGTGCCCGCGGATTCGGCGCTGAACCCTCCGGGGAGGTCAGTCCTGTCATCCAGTCCTCTCCCGGATCACGCACGGTCTCCGCCGCCGCTGAAGTACCGTTTCCTCCTGTTGAACGTCTCGACATTAGCAGCCGGTCCGCAGCGTGCACGGCATGATGAACGAAGGGTCGCGAACCTGAGTGAACAGGCTTCCGCTGGTCATGCTGGCGATCGTGGCGGCGGGTTTCCTAGCGCTCGGCGTGACCGAGGCGTGGGCCGACTCCCCGACGTTCGACGAGCCGGTCTACGTGTCGGCGGGGGTAGCCGCCGTGCTGCACCACGACGTGACCATCAACCAAGAGCATCCGCCGCTGGCCAAGGTGCTGGCCGTGCTGCCCGTGCTGCTCACCCATCCGGTCGTGCCCGCCAACGGGAAGTGGTCGGGTAACGACGAGTACGCCTACGGGGCGCGGTTCGTCGCCGCACAGCTGGCGGCGGGCACGCTGCACCGGGTCACGTTCGTCTCGCGGCTTGTCCCGCTGGCCGAGACGGTCAGCCTGGCGTTCGTGCTGTACGCGGTGGGCGCGGAACTGGCCGGCGCGCTGGCGGGCGCGCTTGGCGGCGTGCTGTGGCTGGCCTCGCCGCTGGTACTCGGCATCGGCCACCTGGACGGCGCCGACATCCCGTTCGCCCTCGGGGCGGCACTGAGCTCATGGGCGCTGCTGCGCTGGCTGCGCTGGCGTGACACCAGGCGGCTGGCCTGGCTCGGGCTGGCCCTCGGGGTGGCCGCGGCCACGCAGGTGACCGGCTTGCTCGTGGTCGCGGCGGCGCTGATCGTGGTGATGGCGGCGCAATGGCGTTCCGGCGTGGTCCGCGCCGTGGCCAGCGCCGCGCTGCCCGCCCTGATCGGCTGGGCCGTGGTCTGGGCTGTCTACCTGGTGCTCGATCCGGCCATGGCGGCCCAGCTGTGGCGGCTTGTGCCCCGGCCTTATCTCGACGGCGCCAGGTACCTTTCCGTCCATGACGCCAGCGGCTCGGCCGCCTACATCGCGGGCATCGCCTATACCGGCGGCCGCTGGTGGTACTGGCCGGTCAGCCTGGTGATCAAGTGGCCGGGCGCGGGCCTGCTGCTGCTCATCGCCGGAGCCGCGGGCGGAGCCTGGCTGCCGCGCGATGCGCGGCGCCGGGCCGGGATCGCGGTGGGGCTGCCCGCGGTCGTGCTGACCGGCTTCACCCTCGCCACGCCCAAGGACGTCGGGTTGCGCTACCTGCTGCCTGCGCTGGCGCTATGGGCGGCGGCCGCGGGCTGCGGGCTCGTCGCGGCGGTGAGTGCCGCCCGGGCGGCGAGGGGAAAGCGGCTGGCCCAAGCGGTCGTGGCCGTACTGCTCGGCGCGGCCGTGGTCAGCACCGCCTTGTCGTTCCCTGACTCCATCGCGTGGACCGCCTGGCCGTTCCGGCCCAACTACGCGGTGGCGACCGATTCCAACGTGGACTGGGGTCAGGGCCTCAACGTGCTGCGCAGGTGGAGCGCCAGCCGGGACCCGTGGGTGGCCTATTTCGGGCCTCGCGGCATCACCACGGCTGACATCCCGGGCGCACGGTCGCTGCTCGGCACCGCGCCAGCCCACGTCGACGGCTGGGTGGCCGTGTCGGTGACCGCCCTCAACAGCGCCAACCGCGCCTCACTGGGCTGGCTCCGGGCTTGGTGCCCGGTCGGGATCCTGGACGAGACGATCCTCGTCTACCACTTCAGCCGGCCCCCGGCGGCGTCGGCCCGACGCCTTCCGTCGCGCCCCGCTTCACTGTGTCCCGGTCAGTGGAGTTCTGCTCGCTGAGGTCAGGCTCGCTGGGAACAGGCGGAAGGGGCACGACGGGCCGGTGCTGCAGCGACGAGATCCTGGGCACAAGCAGCAGGTTCAGGACCAGCCAGGTGCCCACGGCGAAGACGATGCCGCCGATGATGTCCGTGACGTAGTGCTGGCCGAGGTAGACGACGGTGAAGAACACCGCCGCGGTCCAGACGGCGGTCAGCGCCGCGCCACGGCGGGTAACCGGCCACAGGGCCAGCGCGCACAGCAGCGGGAAGGCGGCGTGCAGCGAGGGGAAAGCCGCCGCCGCGTCCGGGTTCAGCCACTGGTAATACGGGCTGACCGCGCTGGGCAGGGCGATCAGCGAGTGCACGCCCGGCAGCAGGTGGTGCTTGTTGGCCAGCCACGGCGGCGCCACCGGCACGAGCACGAAGACGATGAAGCCCGCGAAGGACATGGCGAGCAGCGCGACGGTGAAGCGCAGGAACTGCACCCGGTCGACCAGCCACAGCACCATGCCGACGGCGATCGGGATGACGAAGTGGCAGAAGTACACCACGGTGCACGCGACCGCCAGCCAGTGCAGGTAGCCGAGGTGCGCCTGTATCCACTGGGTCGGGTCGTGGCTGAGAAACAGGGCCCGGTCGGCGCGGATCACGAACTCGTAATGCACCTTGATGCCGCTCTTGGGCGCGATGCCGCGCACCGCCTCGTAGCCGAGGAACAGCGCGATGAACGGTACCCAGTCCCGCAGGAACGTCAGGAAATGACCGCTCAGCAGCGCCACCGGGACCAAGATCAGCAGCAGGTAGTCGGGCGAGACCGAGATCCCGCGCCAGATCATCACGCCGGACACCAGTAGCAGGTACACCAGCGACACCATCACCAGCGGCCCGGGCCGCCGACTGAACTGGAGCCACGCCTGAATCCTGGACATCCGTACGCTCTCCTTCAGGCCGACCTGAAGCGCCAGCAACAAGGGGTGATTGCTCACCGAAACGGTGGGCAACGGGGATCTTACCGGAACCTTACCGCCGGTCCGGCGAGGTTCACGGGAACTCCCAGGCCGAGTCCAGCCTCGAGCTTACCGAATCCGCGGACGTGCGCACGCTGGTTACATGCCGGCGATGAGCTTCTCGACTCGCTCGTCCACCGAACGGAACGGGTCCTTGCACAGAACGGTTCGCTGGGCCTGGTCGTTCAGCTTGAGGTGCACCCAGTCGACGGTGAAGTCACGCCTTTTCTCCTGCGCCCGGCGGATGAACTCGCCGCGCAGCTTCGCCCGGGTGGTCTGCGGCGGGACAGACTTCGCCTCGAAGATATCGATGTCGCGAGCGACCCGCTCGACCGCCCCGGCGCGCTGCAGCAGGTAGTACAGGCCCCGGCCGCGGTGCACATCGTGGTAGGCCAGGTCGAGCTGGGCGACACGGGGCGCGGACAGCGGCAGGTCATGCTTGGCCCGGTAGCGCTCGATCAGCTGATATTTGGTGACCCAGTCGACCTCACGCGCGATCAGGTCGAGATTACCGGTCTCGATCGCGCTCAGCGCCCGCTCCCACATGTCAAGGACACGCCTGCTGACCGGGTCGGCGCCGTTCTTGTCAGTAAAGTCTTTCGCCCGGTTCAGGTATTCGTACTGGATGTCCAGGGCACTGAGCTCGCGCCCGTTCGCCAGCCTGACCCGGCTCCGGCCGGTCATATCGTGACTGACCTCACGGATCGCCCTGATGGCGTTATCCAGGGTCAGGTCGCGCATGATCGCGCCGGCCTCGATCATCCGCAGCACCAGGTCGGTCGACCCGATCTTGAGCAGCGTGGTGGTCTCGCTCATGTTGGAGTCGCCCACGATCACGTGCAGGCGGCGGAAGCGCTCGGCGTCCGCGTGCGGCTCGTCCCTGGTGTTGATGATCGGGCGGGACCTGGTGGTGGCCGAGGACACGCTCTCCCAGATGTGCTCGGCGCGCTGGCTGACGCAGTACACCGCGCCCCGCGGCGTCTGCAGCACCTTGCCCGCGCCGCAGATGATCTGACGGGTGACCAGGAACGGGATGAGGATATCGGCCAGCCTGCCGAACTCACCGTGACGGCCGACCAGGTAGTTCTCGTGACAGCCGTAAGAGTTGCCGGCCGAGTCCGTGTTGTTCTTGAACAGGTAGATATCGCCGGCGATGCCCTCCTCGCGTAGCCGCCGGTCGGCGTCCACGAGCAGACCCTCCAGGATCCGCTCGCCCGCCTTGTCGTGCGCCACGAGATCCAGGACGTTGTCGCACTCCGGCGTGGCGTACTCCGGATGACTGCCCACGTCGAGATACAGGCGCGCCCCGTTCCTGAGGAAAACATTGCTGCTTCGCCCCCACGACACCACGCGCCGGAAAAGGTAGCGCGCGACCTCGTCGGGCGACAGCCGCCGCTGCCCGCGGAAGGTGCACGTAACGCCGTACTCGTTCTCGACTCCGAAGATTCGCCGGTCCACCCGCCAAGGCTACGTCCCGCTGCCCACTGACAACAGCATCCGGGCCGCCGGGTCGCCGCCTAGCCGAGACGGCTGACCTCAGCCAGCAGGTTCTTGTCCCAGACGTAGACCGTGTACGGGCCGTCGTGGTAGGTGCGGGCCGGCCGTCCGAAGGCGGCGAGCGCCGCGGGTTGAGGCTGCCAGTGATTGAAGAACCCGGGCGCACTGTCGGTGACCAGGAACGTCGCCTGGTGCGAGCCGGGGTCGTACCAGGAGGCCTTGGACTCCCACAGGTCCGCCTGCAAGGTTCCCAGCGCCACCGCCCTGATCGTGATGGCGCCGTCGCTGCCGACGGTGACGACGCTTGACTCCCAGTACCCGCCGATGCCATGGGTCAGGTGATGCGCGGCCAGGAACGCCGCGAGCCGCTGGTTGGCCGCCGGCACCGCCGGCTGGGCCGCGGCGTAGCCAAGGCTGGCCGCGTAGCCGGCCAGCACGACCAGCCCGGCCAGCGGGACCGGTCGCCAGCCACGCCACCGCCAGCCACGCCACCGCCAGCCACGGGCCCTGGCCTCGCGGCCGAGCAGGCTGGCCGCCAGGGTGCGGCCGGCCAGCACGGCTCCGTACGGCAGCACGACGGCGAACTCCCTGGCGTTCAGATCGGTCGCGTCGGCCAGCGTGCTCGGCACGTACGCCACCACGTTGACGACCATGGCGACGAGCAGGATCTGACTGAGCATGTCGGGCCAGCTGGCGAAGTGCCTGGCCACCCGGCACAGGGCCCAGACGACGAGCGCCACGCCGGCCAGATGCACCACGGCGAACGCCAGCTCGATCGCCGGGCCCTGCGGCTTGGCGCCGAACAGCGCGAGCAGTCCCTGTCCGGTCACCCAGGCGTGCTTCGGCCAGGTGTGCATTGGCGCCAGCTGGTACGGCACCGGGTGCAAGATGAACGCGCCGCTGGCCCGCAGCAGCCGGCCGGCCAGCAGGGCAAGTCCTTCGGCCAGGATGGCCGCGACGGCCAGGGACACCTCGTACCACTGCGCGGTCAGGCCGCCGGAGAGCCCGCGGATGATCCGCAGGGCGCATACCGCCACGAGCGGTACAACCCCCACCAGGAGCACGAGCGGGTCGGCCACCAGCACCCACGTCAGCAGCACCCCGACCACGACAGGGGTCCAGCGCCCCAGGCGGCTTCCCGGGCCGCCGCGATCCATGACCAGCCAGGTCAGCATCAGCGGAACCGCGGTGCCGATGTGGCCGAGGGACAGCAGCAGGACGAAGACCCCGACACCGAGCTGGGGAGCGAACACCAGGGCGGCCGTCAGCAGCATCCGCGGCCATGCCTCCCCGTCGGCTCCCCTGGCAGCTCCCCTAGCGAGCAGGACGGCCAACACGACCACGAGCGTGTAGGTCATCGCCGCGGCCACGTGGGCGGTGTCGGTGTGGAGCCCGAAGAAACGTTCGAGCATGACCCATTGCGGCAGCTCGGTGGTGATGAACGAGACGTCCGACAGGTACCAGCCGTGCAGCAGCACGTTCCCGTGCAGCATGTCCCACGCCATCAGCAGGTCGTTCGACTCGTCGGAATTCTCCGGGTAGGTGCGTGACACGTTCAGGTAGGCGACAAAGAGCAGAGCCACCCCGAGCACGGCGGCGGCGGCCAGGAGCACGCGCCGGACAGGCCGCGGGGCCTCCGGCGTCCCGCTTTCCGGCACGGCCACCACCACGTCTTTCTCGCTCGGGGTCAGCAGGCAGTGTCATCGTCGCTGCCGATTTCACATTCGTTACAGCTGTCACAGGGTACGACGTCGCTCTGGTAAGCTTCGGCCGCCTGGCCAACCCTTTCGCCCTTCCCGCCGATACAGCCATGGTGGAGGCTCGCGGTTGCAGCTCACCTCGACACCGGAAGAGGATAGGTCCCTCCGGCCTCGCCCGCCATCACTGTGGTCGAAATTGAACCGGCCTGGCGTTCCTGGCGTCATCGCCTTCTGCGGCTGGCTCGGTTTCGCCCTGGCCCGCTGGCAGGTCTGGGCTAAGTCCCATCTCAACCTGTTCATCATGACCGGGCACGTCTACACGACTCGCGGCCACCTCCCGCACGGCCTGATGCTTGTTCCCGCGGCGGGTTACGACGGGCAGTTCTACTACCGGCTGGCGCTGGACCCGGCCAACTGGGACGTGACCGCATTCGGTATCACCATGGACCAGTCCTACCGGTACAGCCGGATCGGATACCCGGCTCTGGCCTGGCTGCTCTCCCTCGGCGAGCACCGTCTCGTGCCGATCGTCCTGGTCGTGATCAACCTGCTGGCGGTGGCGGCGATGGCCGCCCTGGGCGGGGTGTTCGCCCGCCAGTCTGGCCGCCACGCCCTGTGGGGGCTCGCCTTCGCGGCTTACTTCGGCCTGGTCATCAGCGTCGGCCGGGACACCGCCGAACCACTGGCCGAGGCCTGCATGCTGGGCGGCCTGCTGGCCTACCGCCGGGGCAGCCGGGCCAGCTATGTGCTCGCCGCCATCCTGTTCGCCTTCGGCGCGGTGACCAGGGAAACAATCCTGTGCGCGGCCGCGGCCATCGCCGTCACCCGGCTCTTCGCGATGGTCCGCCGCCGGGCCCGCCCGGGCCTGCCCGACCTGGTCTGGCTCGTGCCGGCCGTGGTATACGGCCTGATGGAAGGCGTGGTGTACTTCGTCGTCAAGGGTGACTTCCCGCTGGTCGCGAACGGCAGCCGCAACCTCACCGTGCCGTTCACAGCCATGGCCGACGCCCTGGGGTACGACTTCGCTCACATCGACACCAGCCACCTGGGTCTGGTCGACATCTCCTTGCTCGAGTACGCCACGGTGGCGATCTTCGTCCTGGCCGGGCTGGCCGTGCTGTTCGTCTCCGCCGCACCCGCGCATGAACCGATCGCGTTCGTCTTCTTCGTGCTCCAGCTCGGCTTGCTGTCCGACCAGACCTGGACGAGCACGTTCGGTGACGGACGCTCGCTCATCGAGCCCTACCTGATGGCGCTGGTCCTGCTGATGGCGACGCCTCGGCGGTACCTGTCCGGACGTTACCTCGGCCCGATCGCGGCCTGCGCCGTGCCCGCCCTGGTGGTGGTGGCCAGGCGCCGCATCCTCTACATGTAATCCGGACGGGCAGGTTCATCGATCCGGAGCCCTGGCGTTGGATGCGGGGGCAACTAGCCGAGCCTGGCCAGCAGGTTGGTAGCCCAGACCATGATGGTGTAGCCATCAACGTGATAGATGCGGGCCGGAGCGCCAAAGGTGAGCACCGCGGCCGCCGGGCCGCCCTGCAACCCGGCGGGGCCGCCCGCCACCAGGAAGGTAGCGGTATGCCTGGCCGGGTCGTAGTCGGTGTCGTCGGTTTCCCACTGGTAGGGCACGAGCGTGCCGTCAGGACCCAGTGCGACCGAGCTGACCTGAACCCGGCGGCCGCTGTCCACCGTTGTGCTGTTGGCCTGCCAGTAGCCAGCCAGGCCGTCGCTGAGCTGGTGCGCGACCAGCCAGCTGGCCAGGGGCTCGTTAGCGGGAAGAACCGCGGATTGCGCGGCGCCATAGCCCAGCGCGGCCAGATAGCTGGCCGTGAGGCCGACGAGCATGGGCACGAACCAGCTTCTCGCCATCTTTGTCCACGCCAGCACCCGGTCGCCGAGGACACGGCCGGCCAGCACGGCGCCGAGCGGAAGCACTTCCACCATTTCGCGCGCGCCCAGCAGGTCACGCGCGTGCGCGCTGACCAGGTAAGCGCCCACGTTGAGCAGCACGGCGCCGGCCAGCACGGGCACGATCAGGTCGACGGCGCGGAAGAACCGCACGGCGGCCAGGCCCAGCGCCCAGCTCACGGCGATCACCCCGGCCAGGTGCAGCGCCACCAAGACGACCTCGATCGCGGGCGTCGCGCCGTCGAAGCTCGCACCGAAGATATTCGCGCCGAAGAGCTCGAGGAAGGCCTGAAGCGTGACCCACGATCCGTGCTGCAGCTGGCCGAGGGCCGTGTCGGTCCCGACCTTCGCCTGGTGGTACCCGCCCAGGGCGGTGATGATCCGCGGCGCGAACTCGCCGGCCACGCCGCCCGCCGCGGCCGCGGCCGCCAGGGCCAGCTCGTACCACCGGACGGCTGACCGGGCACCGCGCCGGACGAGCGCCGGGGCGGCCCGCAGCACGACCGCGAGTACCAGCGGCAGGATTCCGGTCAGCAGCACGATCGAATCGGCCACCATCACCCAGGTAAACAGCAGCCCCACCAGGGCGGGCACATACCACCGTGGGCTGAGCCGGTCGATCAGCAGCCAGATCAGCAGCAAGGGAACCGCCGTGCCAGTGTGGTCCGGCGACAGGAGCACGATCCCGGTGGCGCTGAGCTGAGGCGACAGCATGAGGCCCGCGGCCAGCAGCGCGCGGGCCAGGCCCGCCGGTCCGCGGGCCTGCCCTTTGGCGAGCAGGGCGGCGAACAGCACGAGCAGCGTGTAGGTCATGGCGGCCGCCACGTGCACGACCCAGCCCCCCAGTCCGCCGCCCACGGCTTCGACCAGCATGTACTGAGGCAGTTCCGTGGGGTAGAAGGACACGTCCGAGACCCGCCAGTGCTGCAGCAGCAGGTTTCCGTGCAGCATGTCCCACGCCTGAAGGACGTTGGCTGAGCCGTCAGAAGACAGCGACGCCGTCAGGGACTGGCGCCAGTAGCAGAACAACAAGATCGCGGCCACGGCCGCGATCAGGAGCGCCTGTGGTCCTCGCCTGGTCCGAGGCGTTCCCGCTGCCGCGGCGGTCACGGCGGTAGCCTGACGTTCGCGCCCGCTCAGGCTCATCTGCGGCTCATAACGACGCGGGCGCCACCGCGACACCGCTGAAGCGCATGATGATCCGCGCGCCGGGCGGGATGCTATGCGGCATGTAGAGCCAGTAACCCTGACCGCTGGCGACCTGCGCGGGGGTGCAGGTGAACTGCCCGGTCATCATGAACTCAAAGCGCGGGTAGTCCAGGCAGGCCTTGACCCCCGTGCGTTCGGCCTGAACGAGAAACCCGGTGGTCTCGACCCAGGCATCGTGGTCGATGTGCAACACGATCAGCTGGCCGGGCGCCCGCGCGGCCAGCGTCGCCACCACCCGCGGCAGCGACTCGTCGATGTCGTTGGTGCTGCTGGTCCGCGTGCCCGGTATGACCGCGAGCACGACCAAGGTGGCTACCGCGGCCAGCACCGCCACGCAGGCAGCCAGCCGCCCGCGGCTGGCCCCGACCACGCCCAGGACCACGACCAGCACCGTGACCAAGGGAGCGGACCAGTAGAAATAGCCGATGTAGTACTCGGTCAGGTCGTCGATCCCGACCGCGGCGTAGAACAGGAACGTTACTGACGAGACCACGTTAACGGCGAGCAACGCGAGCAGGAGCCGGCGCAGCGGACCACGGCTCAGCCAGACGGTGACGGCGATCGCGAGCGCGTAACCCGCTACCGGCACCAGCCCGGCCACCCAGGTGTGCTCGTGCGGCCACCAGAACCACAGCGCGTACCGCGTCACCTGCCGCCAGCCGTGGCCGCCGGCTCGTCCCGAACTGCTGTAGGACAGGTAGCTGCCGAAGTCCCCCGGCCAGTGCAGGCCCAGGTTGACGACGATCGGGAACACGAAAATCGCGCTGATGACCGCGGCCGGGATCCAGGCTCGGCGTTGCTCGCGGAAGAACGAGCCGACCGACGCGCGCAGCGTGCGCCGGTGCGGCCACAGCACGGCCGCGAGCACGGCCACGCTGATGACCGGCACAAAGAACAAGAAGCAGGCATGCCCGTGGATGAGGAACCAGCCGGTCAGGGCGAAGATCCACGCGTCCTGGGCGCGCCCGGCGGCAAGCGAGCCGGCCGCGATCACGAACACCATGTAGGCCAGCACGTACATGTACGGCATCCAGTCGGAATTCACGATCGGGGGGTAGGCGATCGCGAAGCCGGTGAAGACGGCGAAGCAGGCCGCCGCGCCCGCCACCGAGCGCGTCCAGCCGTAGACCACCGCGACCGCCAGCGCGACGAAAACGCAGTCCAGCGCGAACACGGACAGCATGTGCGCGTTCCACGCGGTCGGCACCACGTGCAAGATGCCGGCGAACAGGTACTCACCGAAGGCCTGCACGTACATGTAGGCGGGCCCCGGGTGGTGGAAGCCCTCGCGCGAGTAGTTGCCGACGAGCAGGGTGAAGTGCTTGGCCTGTGCGATCAGGATCGAGTTAGCGCCCGCATCACCCTGCTCATACAGGCGGGTGGTGAAAAGGAAGCGGTTCCGCACGCAGAGCAGGCCGAACAAGGCCGTGAAAGGGATCACCCAGACCCACCACGGCCGCCGGCCCGAAGACCCCGTCGGTCCCGCCGGTCCCGGCACCCCTGTCACCGCCGGGCCGACGGCCGTTTCACCGCCAGCCGCCATGCTCAGATGGTTCCGGCCTTGATCGCCGCGTCGATCCAGGGAATGACTTCGTCCAGCATGGTCTCCAACGTGGTGGCCGCCTCAAAGCCGAGCACTCGCTTGGCCTTGTCGGTGTCCGGGACACGCCGGTGCACGTCGTACTCAAACGGCTCGTCGTGGATCAGCCGCAGCGGCTCTCCGGCTCCGCGCACCTTACGCCAGATGACCTCGGCCAGTTCCCTGACGGTGGTGCCCTCCGCGGTGGAGAGGTTGAAATCCTCGTTGCGGGCGTCCTGGTGTTCCATCGCCATCACCACGCCCACCGCCAGGTCACCGCCGTAGGTGTAGTGCCGTATCTGGTCCCCGGACCCGAGGATGTGCAGCGGGTCCTGGCCCTTGAGCACCTTTTGCACCAGGTCAGGGACGACGTGGCTCATCGCCAGCCGGACGTTCCCGGACAGGATCTCCTCGTCGCCCAGGGCCCGGCTCTCGCCGGTGCCCACGCAGTTGAACGGCCGGAGCACCGTGTAGGGAAGGTGGTACTGGTCCCACGCCGCCCGGGCGAAATACTCCACCGCGAGCTTCTGGAATCCGTAAGACGACAGCGGCGGCGGGATCTCCCGCTGCTGGCCCTCGTAGGACGGCCATTCGTTCGCGCTCTCGAAGACCATGGAGGAGGACAGGTACGTGACCTTCCGCAGCGGCCGGCCCGGTGCGCGGCGATGGCCGCGTCACAGGACGCCGCCATGATGCGCTCGTTGGTGGCGAGCAGGTCGTAGGCATAGGTGTGGAAGTAGGAGATGCCGCCGATCATCGCGGCACCCGCGATGAAGTGATCGCAGTCGGCCAGCAGCTCCGTCATCAGTCCGACGTCCCTGGCATCGCCCTCGACGAGCCGGTAATGAGGATGATCGTCGTAAGACTTGATGACCTTCCCGTACTTGGAGAAGTTGTCCAGGCCGATCACCGCGTAGCCGCGTTTCAGCAGTTCTTCGACGACGTACCCGCCGATGAAACCCGCGGACCCGCTGACCAGAACCTGCTCCATTATCTCTCCTGCCGTTTCTGCTGCTCCGGTTGATGGCCCACGGAACCGGGCCCGCGCTCACGGACTTGCTCAGCTGTCAGCTGCGGTCCGAAGGCGAAACGATACCAGCGCACGTAACTCGGCACCCATTTAGCGACCTTGAAGTTCGACACCCCGGCCTGGCGGTCCAGCCAGATGGTCGGGATTTCCGCCACCGGCCTGCGCAGCCGCTTGGCTTTCGCGGTCAGCTCGATGCCGATCTCAAAGCCGTCCCGTGAGTCGATGCCGACTTCCCGGACGAATTCGGTGGAGTAGGCCTTGAACGAGTTGGTCGCGTCCCTGGTCCCGACGTGGGCGAAGGCCCGCAGCGACCGGCCCGCCAGGCGGGACAGCGTGCCCTTGATAACAGGGCCGCCGACTTGCTGGCCGCCGGGCATGTAGCGGGACGCGGCGGCCACCGCCACCCCGCGCTCCACCAGCCGGACGAGATCGTCGATCTGCCTGGCGTCGTCGCATCCGTCGGCCATGGTGACCACGGCGACCGGAGCGTTCGCCGCGTCGATGCCATACCTGATCGCGTTGGCGGGCCCGGGACCATAGGTGTTGACCAGGTATTTCAGCCGCGGTTCCTTCCGCGCGTACTCCTCGGCCACGGGAATGGTCGTGTCCTGAGCGGAATCGACGACCACCAGCACCTCACACGGCAGCCGCACCGACTCGAACAGCCGGTCCAGCACGCTGAGCACGTCTTCGCCTTCGTTGTACGCGGGCACGACCACCGAGACCCGGGGACGTTCGGTCATATCCGGACACCGCCGCCGAGCACATCCCAGATATCAGCGGCTGGCTTATCGAGCACCAGGCCCCGGTAGTCCGGGTGCGGCGCACCGACCACCAGCAAGTCCGACCGCGCGATGACTTCCTCCAGCGGCAGCAGATGAGGATCGACGGTGACGTACGGGTCGGTGCACAGGACCGCGCCCGCCTTGAACTCCAAGATCCGCTTGAGCTTGTACGACAGGCTCGACCTGATGTCGTCAGAAGCCGCCTTGAACGCCATGCCCAGGATCCCGACGGTCATCGACCCCAGCTCGAACTGCTGCTCCAGGCGATGCACCACGTAAAGCGGCAGACCCTCGTTGATGGCCATCGCCGAGTGGCCGAGGGGGAAGTTGTTGTCGTTGTACGCGGCGAGCTGCATGGTGTCCTTGAACAGGCACGGCCCCGCGGCGAAACCCGCCGCGGGCATGTCCGCCGCCCGCGGGTAATCGGTGACCAGCCCCTGCCGGATCCGCTCGAAATCAAGCCCCCGCTCGTTCGCCATCATGTACAGCTGGTTGGCGGTGGCGAACTTGATATAACGCCAGACGTTGGTGAACAGCTTGGCCAGCTCCGCCTCCTCGGGCGACATCACCACCAGCTTGCTGGTCAGCCGCGCGAAGAGCCGCGAGGCTCGTTCGGTCCCTGCCGCGGTACGCGACGAGACGATCTGCGGCAGCTCGTAAAGCTCGGTCATGGCCTTGCCTTCGGCTATCCGCTCCGGGCAGAACGCGACCTCTATCTCCAGCCCCAGGCCGGCCACCATCTTCTCCACCAGGGCCGTCACCCCGGGAAACACGGTGCTGCGCAGGACGAGCAGCTGGCCGTCGTGCAGGTAACCGGCACAGCCGCCGAGGGCCTTAGGGATCGCCGTCTGGTCGGGGTTCAGGTGCTCGTCGACCGGCGTGCCGATGACCACCACCACGTGCTCCGCCGTGGCGACGATCGCGGGATCACAGGACGCCTCGAGATGCCCGCTGCCGAGCACCCGGTTCAGCACCTCGGCCGCACCGGGCTCGGCGAACGGCATCCGGCCCGAGTTGACCGTCGCGACCGCGGTCTCGCTCAGGTCGTAGATGGCCACCTTGGCGCCGCGGTCCGCGAACGCGAGCGCGAGCGGCAATCCGACGTGCCCGCATCCCCCGATGACGACCACATCCCGGTCGACCTGGTCAGGCAACTTCGTCACGTGCATACCTCCGGCTGGGATAGCAGGCCTCCGGCGGCCTCGGGAGCACCGTACGAGCGCAACTGCGTCACATCTCTGGCGCCTTACCTTACCGCCGTGCACATCCTGCGCATGGTCTTGTTATCCCGCTGTCGCCACATGCCCACGTGCCCGTCACCTAGCAGGCCGGCGGCCCTTTCCCGGGACGGCAACAGATTAGAGCCCTTTTATCAGCGAATCGCTGACACTACGGTAAGATCTCGCCGCGCGGCTTGGCCTGGCCCGCACCCGTCAAGGATGGCACCATGCCTGGTCAGGAGCACGTGATTTCCCCGCATGCAGGTCGCGAAGCCGGTTATGCCTGACGGCCGGGAAACCGTGACGCCAGCTGGCCGCACGACCGCCTGGACCGGCGGCGACTCCGGCGGAACGGGTCCGCAGCCCTCCCGGACGCTGGCGGGCAGGACAGACCGGCCCGCCGTGACCGGCCTGATCGCCCTGCTCGCCGCACTCGGCTTCGTGCTGGCCCGCTGGCAGACCTGGGCCCAGGGCAGCATCGGCCGGTTCATCCTGGTCGGGCAGCACTTCGTCGCGTCGTCCGCCCAGCTGCCGCGCGGGATACCCGTCGCACCGACCTACGGCTATGACGGCCAGTTCTTCTACCGGCTGGCGCTCAATCCGCTCAACTTCCACCACACGGCGTACGGCATCACCATGGACCGGTCCTACCGGTACATGCGGATCGGCTATCCCGTCGTGACCTGGCTGGTGTCCGCGGGCCAGCACGCCGCGGTCCCGGTCGTGCTGGTCGCCGTCAACATCGCCGCGATCGGCGCCATGGGCTACCTGGGTGCCGTCTTCGCCAGGGACGGCGGGCGGCACGCGCTGGCGGGCCTGCTGTTGCCTGCCTATTCCGGCCTTGTCACCAGCCTGTCCCGGGATACCGCGGAGCCGCTCGCCGCGGCCTTGCTGCTGGCCGCCTTGCTGGCTGTGCGGGCCAGGCGGCCGGTCCTGGCCGCCCTGCTGCTGGCTTACGGCGCGCTGACCAGGGAGACGGTCATGGTCGCGGTCGCGGCCATCGCCATCGTCCGCGTCATCGGCATCCTGCGCCGCGCACAGCGTCCTGGCCGTGATGACCTTACCTGGGTGCTGCCCGCCGTGGTGTTCGTGGCCTGGCAGGCGGTAGTGAAAGCGGCGACAGGAAACCTCCCCCTGCTGGCCGACGGCGGCCGTAACGCGGGCGCACCGTTCATGGCCCCGTTCCAGGCGCTGAGGAACAACCTCGCCCACCTCAACACGCATCAGTTCGACCAGTACGACATGTGGCTCCTTGAGCTGGCGATCCTGGCGCTGTTCTCGATCGTCGCGCTGCTGTCCCTGCGGTCCACCAGCGCGCCGGTCCACGAACGGCTGGCTCTGGTCTTGTACCTGGCCGAGATCTGTATCGTCACGCCGAGCACCTGGAGCAGCCTCGACGCCGATCTGCGATCCTTCGTCGAGGTGTACCTGCTGGCCGTGATCATCCTGCTGGGTACTCGCCGGCGAAGCGCCGGAGCCTGGCTGCTCCCCGTGCTCGCGGCGCTGACCATACCCGCCCTGATCACCGTGACGCAGCGCAGGTTCGGCGGGTCCTGACCACGGCCGTCGGTCAGCCGAAGTCGCTGAGCAGGTTACGGTTCCAGACCAGGATGGTGTAGGGACCGACGTGGTAGGTTCTCGCGGGCTTGCCAAAGGTGGCCAGCACGGCCCCCTCGGCGGAATAGCCGGGATACCCGGCTACGGGCGGGGAGAGCACAACGAAGTTGGCCGTGCTTTGCTTCGGGTCATACCAGTCCGTCTTCGACTCGAAGGAGGCCGGTATCAGCTTTTTCCCCGACTGGGCCATGAGCCGGATCTGGACCCGGTTACCGCTGGTCAAAGTGACGATGTTCGACTGCCAGTAGCCGGAAAGGCCCGTGTGCAGATGATGCTCGAGCAGCCACGAGGTGAGCTGCGCGTTCTGCGCGGGCACCGCCGGCTGGCTGATCTCGCGCGCGAAGCCGGCCAGGTAGCCGAGCAGCACCACGAGCAGGACAGGTACCAGCTTGGAGGCCTGGAGCCTGCCACCGAGGAGACGTCCGGCCAGGGCCGCGCTGAACGGCAGCACGGCCACGATCTCACGGGTCTGCGAGATCGCGTTGGCCTCGGTGCTGAACACGTAACCGGCCACGTTGATGATCAGGCCGGCCATCAGCAGCTGGGCGACCATATCCCGGTCTCGCAGGAAATGCCGCGCCGCCAGCCCTATCCCGCAGGCCGCCAGCAAGACGCCGACCACGTGCAGCGCGATGAAGGCGGTAGCTGGCCCCAGGGCGGAGCCCGAGGAAGTCGGCGCCGGCCAGCAGCAGCAGCCCCTGGCCGGTCATGCCCAGGTTGCCAGCCACGGTCGTGCCCCTGGTCGTGAACTGGTCGACGATCGGCGGCAGGTAGAACCCGCCGTGGGCGGAGATGACGCGCACCGCCAGGACGCCCGCGGCCGCCGCGACAAGGGCGGCCGCGCCGAGAGCCAGGTCATACCACTGCGCCGCCAGCGGCTTGCGTTCGACGGCCACGGCCTGGCCGACGCGGATCGCGCACACGAGCGCGAGCGGCAGCGCGCCGATAAAGAGCACCAGCTTGTCCGCCACCTCGACCCAGCCGAGAAGGCCCCCGACGATGACCGGGACATACCAGCGGGGGCCGGCCCGGTCCAGGATCAGCCAGACCACCATGACCAGTCATGGATGTGCCGATATGGTCCGGTGAGGAGATGAGGATGTTCACCCCCGAGGCCAGCTGGGGCGCCAGCATGATGCCGGCCGCGATGAGCACCCGCACCAGCGCCTCGCGCCCCGTGGTCTTGCCCTTGGCCAGCAGCGCGGCCAAAAGCGTCGCGAGCGTGTACGTCATGGCCGCGGCCACGTGCACGACGTCGGAGTTCAGCCCGCGCCAGGACTCCACCAGCATGTACTGCGGCAGTTCGGTGGTGTAGTACGACACATCCCCGAGCCGCCAGTCGTGCAGCAGAAGGTTGCCGTGCAGCATGTCCCAGGCCTGCAAGGCCTGGGACGCGCCATCGGAATTGACCGCTCGCGTCCGCGCCAGGAGCAGATAAGCCGCGAAGGCGGCCACGGTACCGAGCACCCAGGCGGCTACGGCCAGCCATCGGCGCGGGCGCGCCACGCGGCGCCCGGCAGAGCCCGGCGGGCCGGGTGCCTCATCATCCCCCGCTGGCCAGACCAGCGCCTCGCTCGTGCTCATCCGGCGGTTACCACGGCCTGCCGGAGCCGGCCGAGGACGGTTTTGCCCTGCGGGGCGGTCGGGGTGAACCAGAAGACCCGGCCCGCCGCGGCCTGGCTGGCCGTACAGGTGAACTGGGCGGTCATGATGAACGTCCAGACCGGGTTGAGCACGCACGCACGGACCCCGGTCCGCTCCGCCTGCACCAGGAAGCCGGTGACATCGGGCCAGGAATCGTGCTTGAGCCGCACGACGATCATCCGGCCGCCCGAGCGCGCGGCGAGCGCGGACACCACGCCAGGCAGCGCGGGATCGGTGTCGGCGCCGCTCGTGGCCACCGCCGGATCGCTGCTAGTCGTGCTGGTCTGCGTGTTTGGCGCGATCGCCAGGGCGGTGACCGCGAACGCCACCGCGACCAGGGCGGCCAGGGCGCCCAGCCGCGACGGCATCGCCTCGACCACGCCCGCCACCACCACGAGCAGTAGGATGACCGGCGCTGACCAGTAGAAATAGCCGATGTAGTGCGACTTTATGTCATCAATCCCGGTCGCGGTGTAGTACAGGAACGCGAGCGTCGACACCGCGTTGACGGCCAGCAACGCGGTCAGGAAGCGGCGCAGCCGGACGGGGGCGACCCACCTGGTGACCGCGACGGCGATCACGCATCCCGCCACCGGGATGAGCCAGGCGTCCCGGTACGGCCACCAGTACCACAGCGCATACTTCACCGTCACCGCCAGGCTGTGGTGACCTACCTGCTTGGCGGACCTGTACGCCAGGTAGTAGCCGAATTGACCGGGCCAGTGCAGCACCAGGTTGAGCACGATCGGGAAGGCGAAGACAACGCTGATAGCCGCGACCGGAACCCACACCCGCCGCTGCGTCGCGAAGAAGGACCGGGTCGAGGCACCGAGGGTATGTCGCCGGGACCACAGCACCGCCGCCAGGACAGCGCAGGTGATCAACGGCACGAAGAAGAGGAAGCACGCGTGCCCGTGGATCAGGAACCAGCCCGTCAGGGCCAGGATCCACGCGTCGCGGGCCCGCCCCGCCACGACCGACGCGGCCGCGACGAGAAAGACGATATACATCGGCACGTACAAGTACGGCATCCAGTCCGTGCTGAGCATGGCCGGGTGCAGGGCCGCGAAGGCCACCACGACCGCGAAGCAGGCGCCCGCGCCGCGCAGCGACCCGGTCCAGCTGTAGCCGATCCCGGCGACGAGCGCCAGCAGCGCCGCGTTCAGTGCGTAGACCGCGAGCAACTGGCCGTTCCATGCGGTCGGGACAATATGCAACCCGGCCCAGAACAGCGATTCGCCGGCCGCCTGAACGTACATGTACGCGGGGCCGGGATGGTGGAAGTGGTCCCTGGAGTAGTTTCCGATCAGGAGCGTGAAATGCCGGGCTTGCTCGATCAGCAGGGAGTTCGCGCCCATGTCCGCGTCCTCATACAGGCGCGTGCTGAACAGGAACCGGTTACGGACGCAGAGCAGCACGATCAGGACGGCCGCCGCCGCCGTCACCACCCACCATCGACCGCGCCGGCCCGTACCTTCCACTGCCTGCGCGGTTCCGTCCGTCTGGGCCGAGATAATGGACTCGTGCTCCTCGCTGACGCTCACGTGGCGATCTCCCCTTATCGTGGGACGCTGTTGAGCAGGTTTCTCTCCCAGACCAAAATGGTGTAGGGGCCGGTTTGATACGTGTGATCAGGACGGCCGAAATACTTCCGGACCAGGGCCCGCGGCTCCCAGTGATCCATGAAGCCCGGCCTGCTGTCCAGGACGATGAAGTTGGCGTCGTGCAGCTTCGGGTTATACCACGACACGTTGGACATCCACAGGTCGCGCTTCATGCTGTACTGCATCAGTGCCCTGACCTCGACCTGGCCACCGCTGTCCACGGTGACGCTGCTGCTGGTCCAGTAGCCGCTGAGTCCGTAGGTCAGGTGATGGTCAAGCAGCCAGGCCGCCAGCCCGGTGTTAGCCGGAGGGACCACCGGCTGGCTGGTCTCGTAGCCGAGCCCCGCGGTATAGCCAGCCAGGACCAAGATCCCGGCGGTGAGGGCAGCCAGCCTGAGCCGGCGCCCCGGGCCGCCGGACGCGACGGCCCGGCTTGCGTCCGCGGTGCCCTCCTGGCCCGTGCGGGCCAGCACCCGCGCGGCTAGCGCCGCGCTGAACGGCACGATGATGGCGACTTCGTGCGCGGCCTCGTCCGCGGCGTTGCTGAGCAGGTACAGCGCCACGTTGAGGACGATGGCCACGGCGAGAACCTGGTCCACCAGGGTGACGCTGAAGAACCGCCGTGCCGTCCGCGCCAGCGCCGCCAGGACCACGAGCACGCTGGCCAGGTGCAAGCACGCCAGGGCGAGCCACACACCGCTGAGCCCGTCGTAGTTGGCCCCGAAAACCTCGAGCACTTTCCACCCGGCCTGCGCGTTGTTGTGCAAGTTACGCCAGGACACCAGGTAGAAAGGCAGCCGGTTGACGGTGTAGCCGCCGAGAGCGCTGAGCAGTTTGTTAACCACCCAGGCGAGGCCGGCCGCGGCCACGGCTGCAGCGCCGAGCGACAGGTCAGGCCGTTGCGCGGCGATGCGGCCGGTCCAGGGGCCGCGGCTGGCCGCGAAACCCCGGATGACCCGCGCCGCGGCGACCGCCCCCAGCGGGCCGATCCCGACCACGTAGACGATGGGGTCGGCGACCAGGACCCAGGTAAGCAGCACGGCGGTCAGCACCGGCACGTACCACGTCGCCGCCATCCGGTCGAGCAGGAGCCACAGGAGCAGCAGCGGGACCGAGGTGCCGATGTGCCCGACCGACAGGTCCAGGGCGAAGACGCCCAAGCCGAACTGCGGGGCCAGCATGATGGCCGCCGCTATCAGCGTCCTGATCCAGGCCGTGCGCCCGGCCGCCTCACCCCGGGCCAGCACCACCGCGAGCAGGAAGGTCAGCGTGTACGTCATCGCGGCGGCGACGTGCGCGGTCTGCATGTGCCGGCCGAGGAAGCTTTCCAGCAGGGCGTACTGCGGGAGTTCGGTCGGGTAGAACGACACGTCGGAGGAGTACCACCCGTGCAGCAGCAGGTGGCCATGCAGCAGATCCCACCCCATCAGCAAGATGTTGGCGCTGTCGGAGTTAACGGGGTAGGTCTCGGAAAGCCGCAGGTACACCACGAACAGGACCAGTGCGGCGGCCAGATAGGCCATGACCACCGCCCAGCGACCCGGGACGCCGGACACGCCCCTGCGCACGTCCCGCCCGGCCGATGGGGCCGCCGTCGCTGATGACTGGGTCTCAGCGCCGGCCCGCAGTCCGCCCATGGAAAGGAAAGCTTAGCCGGTCCGGCCGTAGCCGGAGTCACCAGATGGCGGGGCATACCGCTCGTTCTTCGGTGCACCTCGGCAGGCTTCGCACCCGGGGGACGCGGCTCCTGCGGCCGGATCTGGCCGGGTTACCTGGTCATCCGGTAAATGATGTAGAAACCTCCTATGGCCGTGCTGACTGACATGGACGTCGATATCGGTGGCCGGAATATGCACGTTGTCAGGTCGGGCGGTGACGGCGGCACGGCAGTGATCCTTGAGGCAGGGTCGGGGTGCGGTTCTGAAATCTGGCGTGCCGTCCAGGAGCTGGCTGGTGAGTTCGCCGCCACGTACAGTTACGACCGGGCCGGGCACGGGTCAAGTGATCCGGGTAATCCGTGGTCGCTTGCGGGCTGGCTCGCTGACCTTGAAGCGTGGCTGTCAGCAGGCCGGATAGCGCCGCCGTACCTGCTTGTCGGCCACTCGCTGGGCGGTCACATCGCCCGTGCCTTCACGGCTCGCCATCTAGGTGATGTACTCGGCATGGTCTTGGTGGATGCCCGCCATGAAGACCTCTATCCGGTGCTGCCGAAGTCATTCCTGGCCCGGCTGGCGGAACTCGTGCCTGACGGTAGCGAACGCGCCAACCGCGCAGACGCAATAGTCAGGGAGCTGCCTGCTCTTGATGACTTGCCGTTGACGGTGATCACTCATGGTGAGACTGATTGGATTAGCGCCGCGTTCGGCTTGGGCCAAGCTGACCTTGACCAGGCTGAGGCTGCCTGGCAGCAGTACCAGCGTAGGCTGGCCGCTAAGCCCGCTAGATCGAAGCTCCTTGTGGCTGAAGGTAGCGGTCACCTGATTCCTGTTGACCAGCCGGAATTGGTGACCGACGAGATTCATTCGCTGATCGGTCAATGCTGACTTACCCGCACCCGAGACGGCGCGACGCGCGCCTGACGCGATCGTGGACCGCTGCCTCGTTCACAACGAGGCAGCGGTCCACGATGGTGCGATTAGGGATAGGCGATGACGTCGCTCGGACCGGGCGCGGCGGTTGTCACCGCGGCGCCGGTGCCGTTGATCACGGAATTGATGCCACCCGACCCGCTCAGGAAGCGGGTGAACACGTCCTGGAATTGGACGTTCGGGTTATCGGGGGCCTGGAAGGCGGTCGAGGCGTAGATCGCCACTCCCTGGTTGAAGAAGGAGTAGCTGCCCATGCCGTAACCCTTGAACGACGTGACATTGGGACTGACGACGAAAGCGGGATAGCCGTCTTGGGTCGGCGATGCCATCCAGGCTGACTGGCTCGGCGGATCGTACGGCATCTCGTTCTGGAAGAAGATGTCCGTGCCGCCCTGGCCACTCCAGACGACCTCGTCTTTCTGGTAGTGCTCGACGGCCAGCCCGTAGGCGGTCACGTTGTTGCCGGTGACGACCACCCCGGTGCTGGCGGTGTTGACGGTCCAGCCGACCGCGTTGCCGTGATCGGCGCGCCAGACCCAGCTGTTGTCGATGATCGAGTTCCCGGCATTGTCGAGCAGGCTGACGGTGGCCGACACGGGCGTGGTCTCGGCCCCTCCGATGCGGAAGTACACGTCCTGGACCAGGTCAGGGTCACTCGCCGAACTAGAACCCGGGGTCCCCACCGAGAGCAGCACCGGCGAGTTGACCGGGCCTGCGTCGATGATGAGACCGGACAGCTTCACTCCCCGGTTGGGCAGCACGATCATGGCCGCGTTGCCGTGCTGGGGCACCAAGGTGGCCAGGCCCAGACCGAGGACCACGGTGTCCGGACGGCTGACCAGGATGGGCAGGTTCAGGTTGTAGACGCCGGGCGTGAGGATGAGGTCCTTGCCCAGGGCCAGCGCGGCGCTGATCACAAGGGTGGAGGTGGACGGGCTGGCCACGAAGAACTTCGACAGCGGCAAGGATGTGCCCGCTTCTTGCCCGCTGGCCCAGGACGGACCGGACGAGTCGCGCTGCGTCGCGGGGACGAAGACGTTGTAATGACCGCTCGAGTCGGTGTACAGGAAGGGCTCTTCCTGAGTCACCGGGCTGGCGGACAGGACCGTGTTCTGCTCGCACTGACCGGTGAAGACCGGCGCCGGCGCGCCCTGGACGCCAGAGTAGACCATGTTCCACAGTCCCTGCGGGCACCCGTTATCTCCGCCGATGGCGCTGTTGCGGACCATGTACTGCTGGTTACCGTAGAAGTTGAGATCACCGCTGACCTTGCTGTCGGCGATGAAGCCGCCGCTGGCGTAGTTGTTCGTGGCGCAGTAATCCTGGAAGACGACGTTGCCGTTGACGATGGCACGCCTGATCGGAGCGGCCTGAGACGCCGACCAGATCTCCGCGCTGTTGGCGCAGCCCGCACCGGAGGGATCAAGCACCGGGGGGGCGTAGGCCGGCGGCGAGCTCGGCAGGTCGACGTTCAGGTCCACGTTGGACAGTGAGCGCCAGAAGTTGTCGTCTGAATTGCAGTCGCTCGTGCCCGGCCGTGCACAGGTTGTTGAACACGTCGATGGCCCCGTTGACGACCGTGTCCTGTGGCAGCGCGCCCAGGCCGGCCACCTCGGTGTAGTAGCCGACCTGGAACACCAGCGGATCGGCGGCCGATCCGTAGGTCCCGGGCAGGAAGAAGATCGCGTAACGCTGGCTGCTGAACTGGCTCTCCACCGGAACCTGCTGGCTGGCGATGTTGTTCAGGTCAGTCTGGATGGTGGCCTGGCTCATGGTGTCGCTGAAGACGCAGACGTTGGGGCCGAAGGAGGTCGCGTTCGCCCCCGGGCACAAGGAGGACGGCGCCTGCGCGGGCCGGACCACGGCAGCCGTGCTGGCAGCAGCTGTGGCGGCGGGTATCGCCGCGAGCCCGGCCCCGGCGATCAGGGCCGCTGCCGCGCACAGGGCTGGGCCGGAGCGCCTGCGGCCGACCAGAATTCTCATCAAAATGCCGCCCCGGAGGGCTGCTAGCTGCGGAAGTCTCATAGCGTTACCTTGGTCCCTTCAGCCTTAGATATCGCCCTCCCCCAGGGTGCTTCCTATCCGATGGCCATTTCCGGTCATCGCCTTGACGGCATTAAAGTTGAGATGTGCCGGCGCAGTTCATGACAACGCAGCGACCTGGGACGCCCTTCGTGCTCGTTTTTGTTAGGTTTTCCCGGAAATGGCATCGGGCTTAACATATCGGTAACGTTGTTAACACGACATAAACATCATTGCCCAATCATAAAAATTCCGTGAACGCTGGCAGTGACGATAGATCACGGCCCGCGACGAGGCTCTCCGGCCTGCCTAGCCCGCGGCCCGGCTGCGGCCAGCCCGCAGCCGGCACAAGTCCCACCGTGCCAGCGCCAGCCAGGCGCCAGCCGGCACAAGGGTCCATCGTGCCGGCCAGCCCAGGGACCCACGGCCGAGCGGCAAGCGGCTAGCGGCAGGCTCGGCGGGAGGCGGTTGGGGTGCTCAGGCTGCGGCGTTGGGGGTGGCCTGGGCGGACGCGATTCCGTTGCCGTCGGGCTCGGCGCCCTGGCCGTTCGCGGGCCGGCCGTTCGCGGCCGGCCGTTCGCCGGCAGGCCGTTCGCGGGCCGGCCGTTCGCGGGCTGGGGTGACGCGACTGACTCAGCAATCCAGCCGCCGATGCGATCGACGAGTTCCTGGCTGCAGGCGGCCTCCGCATGGCCCATGCCGGGCAGCAGCCAGAGCTCCTTGGGCTCACGGGCCGCCATGTACAGCTGCCGCGCGTGCTCGGGCGGGAAGTAGTGGTCCTTGTCGCCGTGCACGATCAGCAGCGGGACCGGCGAGATCTGCGCCGCCGCCTCGGCCGGAGGGACGGGGACCGGCTTCCAGCCTTCCGGGCTGATCCTGGTCTTCAGCCACCGGCTGGTGACGAACCGGCCGAGCCGGTGCTCGACCGCGAAGTGCACCCGGCGCATCGACTCGGTGCCGCGGTAGTACCAGCGGCCCGGCCCGCTGACCGACACCACCGCGTCCAGACCTCCGATCAGGCCGGCGTGCCGGAGGACGATCGACGCGCCCATCGAGAATCCCACCGTGACGATCCGCCGGTAGCCGAGCTGGCGCGCGTAGGCGACCACCACGTCGAGGTCCTTGATCTCCCTGTCACCCAGCGTGGACAGGCCGCCGGATCGTCCGTGACCACGGAAATCGAAGGTGAGGACGCCGGCCATCCGGTTGAACCGGTTAGCGATGCGCCACACGTTAGGCCGCTGCCAGGACAGCGTGAAACCGTGCGCGACCACGATCGCGAGATCCCTCGCACCAGGAAGATGAATGGCCTCGATCGGGACGCCATCTTCGGTGACCAGGGTCGTTGCCGTGACAACAGGCTTGGTCATAGTTCACCCCGCCAGACAGGCTACCGCCGTGATCGGGTGGCTTTGCTACGGGTAACCACGCCGGCAGCAGGTTCAGTCCCCGGCACACGCCGGATCAAACTCCGGACTAGCCGAACCGGCCGCTGATGGGGAAAGCTTCGGTTAGCCCGCGCACAGAAGACCGGCACAGCGAAGGAGCATCATGTCCGTGCTGAAGGCCCTCACCGACGCCATCCGCGACAGCTCCGTCGAGATCATCGATCTCACCGCGCCGCTGGCGCCGGACACGCCTGTCATCAGCCTGCCGGCACCGTTCGGCAACACCGCCCGGTTCGCGCTGACCGAGATCAGCCGGTACGACGAACGCGGGCCCGCGTGGTACTGGAACGACATCGTGACCGGCGAGCACACCGGCACTCACTTCGACGCTCCGGTGCACTGGGTGACCGGGCGGGACCGCGAGGACATCGCGCAGGTCCCGGTCTCGCGGCTGGTCGCCCCCGCCGTCGTGCTCGACTTCAGCGCGGAGGCGGCGGCCGACCCGGATTTCCTGCTCGAGGTGGACCACATCAGGCTATGGGAGACCGAGCATGGCCCGCTGCCCGACGGCGGGTGGCTGCTGTACCGGACAGGCTGGGACGCACGGTCCGACGACCAGGGCGCCTTCCTCAACGCGGACGCCACCGGCCCGCATACGCCGGGCATCAGCATTGCCTGCGCGCGGTGGCTGGCCGAGCAGGCGCCCATCGCCGGTCTCGGCGTGGAGACCGTCGGCACGGACGCCGGTGCCGCGCACTCCTTCGACCCGCCGTTCCCTTGTCATTCAGCCTTGCTGGGGGCGGGCAAGTACGGCCTGACCCAGCTGCGGAACCTGGCCCGGCTGCCCGCCACCGGCGCGGTCGTGGTCACCGGGCCGCTGCCCATCGTCGGCGGCTCGGGATCGCCGTGCCGCGCGCTGGCCCTGGTGGAGCGCTCTTGACCATGCGGGTGGCGGACGCGGTCGGGCGAGGGCTGGCCGGACTCGGCGACAGGACCGTGTTCGGCGTGGTCGGGAGCGGGAACTTCCACGTCACCAACGCGCTGATCGCGGGCGGGGCCCGGTTCGTCGCGGCCAGGCATGAGGCCGGCGCCACCGTGATGGCGGACGCCTGGGCCAGGACCACCGGGATGACCGGGATGGTCACGGTGCATCAGGGTCCCGGCCTGACCAACGCGATGACCGGCATCGCCGAAGCGGCCAAGAGCCGCACTCCGCTGCTCGTGCTGGCGGCGGAGGCGCCCGAAGCCAGGTCCAACTTCCACGTGGACGTCGCCGGGCTGGCCGCCGCCGTGGGCGCGGTCGCGATGAGGCTGCACTCCCCCGCGTCGGCGCTGGCCGACGCGCACCGGGCCTACACGGCCGCGGTTGGCCGGCGGACGGTGGTCCTGGCGCTGCCGCTCGACGTCCAGGCCGCGATGTGCGAGCCAGGCCCGATGCCGCCCGTCCGGCGCGCGTATCCGCCCGGGCCGTCCGGCGAAGCGGTGACCGCGCTGGCCCGCATGCTGCGCGGGGCCAGCCGGCCGGTGTTCATCGCGGGGCGCGGCGCCCGCGGGGCGGCCGCGCCGCTGACCAGGCTGGCGGACTCGTGCGGTGCGCTGCTGGCGACCTCCGCGGTGGCCAGGGGGCTGTTCCGCGGCAGCCCGTGGAACCTGGACGTGAGCGGAGGATTCGCCTCCCCGCTCGCGGCCGAGTTGATCAGTGAGGCCGACGTGATCGTGGGCTGGGGCTGCTCCCTCAACATGTGGACCACGCGGCACGGCCGGCTGCTCGGACCGGGAGTCACGCTGGTCCAGGTGGACGACGACGCCAGCGCCGTCGGCGTCCACCGACCCGTGCACCTGGGCGTGCTTGGCGACGTGGCCGAGACCGCCGGGGCCGTGGCCGGCGTCCTGACCGGGAGGACCGGGAGCGAGGGGTACCGGTCGGCGGCCCTACGGGAGCGGATTGCCCGCCAGGTGCGCTGGCGGGACGTGCCGTTCACCGACGATAGCGGCCGCGACGACAATGGCCAGCTGCGCATCGACCCGCGCGCGCTGTCGGTGGCGCTCGACGAGCTGCTGCCGGCTGAGCGCACCGTCGCGGTGGACTCGGGCAACTTCATGGGCTACCCGAGCATGTACCTGGCGGTCCCCGACGAGGCGGGCTTCTGCTTCACCCAGGCGTTCCAGTCGATCGGGCTCGGTCTGGCCTCGGCCATCGGCGCCGCGATCGCGCGGCCGGACCGGCTGGCCGTGGCCGCCCTCGGCGACGGCGGCGCGCTGATGGGGGTGGCCGAGCTCGAGACCATCGTCCGGCTGGGCCTGGCCATGGTGGTGGTCGTCTACGACGACGAGGCCTACGGCGCGGAGGTGCACCACTTCGGCCCGGACGGCGACCCGCTCGACACGGTGCGGTTCGGGCCGACGGACATCGCCGCGATCGGCCGCGGATTCGGGTTCGAGGGGGTCGTCGTACGCCAGCTGGCCGACCTCGCCCCGGTGCGCCGATGGCTGGACGGCCCGCGGCGGCAGCCGCTGCTGATCGACGCGAAGGTCACCTCCGCGCACGGCTCCTGGTGGCTGGCCGAGGCCTTCCGCGGCCACTGAGGCCCTCGTGACAGCCGGGCGCGCGCCCGGGCACCTGGGAGGTACCCGGACGCGCGCCCGGTTTACGCCGCGGCCGCACGCAGCGCAGGCCTAATAGCAGGGCAGGCCTAAGAGCAGGGCAGGCCTAGGAGCGGGGCAAACTACACCTCGTCCGCTGTGCCCGCCGGCACCTTTCCGCCAGGCGACGTCGGGGAGGCCTCGTCGGCCCGGGAGGAATGCACGCTGACCAGGTCCTCGGACGGGTACGCCTCTTCGCCGTGCACCGCCACGTCGCCGATCTCCAGTTGTTCGTCGGGTATCCGGAGTTTGACGAACAACCCGATGCCCTTGAGCAAGACGAACGTGACGACCGCGTCCCAGATGATGATCGTGAGCGCGGCGCCGGCCTGGATGGCCAGCTGCTTCGGGTGCCCGTAGAACAGGCCGGTGCCCGAAATCGACGGGTTCTTGCCGAGCCCGAGGTACTCGATCATCTTCGGGTCCGCCAGCAAGCCGACAAGCAGGCCGCCGAGCAGGCCGGCGATGCCGTGCGTGTAGACCACGCCGAGCGCGTCGTCCACCTTGTTGAACGGCCACACGTACTTCGGCAGGGTGTACCAGGCCACCCAGACGACCGAGGAGCAGACCAGGCCGATCACGATGGCGCCGAAGCCGTTCACGTAGCCGGCCGCCGGGGTGATGCCGACCAGACCGCAGATCAGGCCGTTCAGGCCGCCGAGGAAGGTCGCCTTCTTCTCCTTGCTGAACCCCATGTCCATGAAGATCCAGACCATCATGGCCACGGCCGTGCAGAGGTTGGTGTTGATGACCGCCGCGCCGGCGTCCTGGCTGGCGAAGTACGGGTCACCGCCGTTGAACCCGTTCCAGCCCAGCCACAAGATCCCGGCCCCGACCGCGACGAACAGCAGGTTGTTCGGCACCGCCCGCTCGCGGTCCCGCTTGAGCCTGGGACCGACCACGGCCGCCGCGACGAAACCGGACACGCCCGCGGCCAGGTGGATGACATAGCCGCCGGAGAAGTCGAGCGCGCCCTTGCCTGCCCAGTAACCGCCGCCCCACAGCATGAACGCGTTCACCGCGTAGGCGAACGTGATCCAGAGCGGCACGAAGATCATCCACGCCTTCAGGCTGATCCGGCCGAGCACGCTGCCGATGAACAGGATCGGCGTGATCGCCGCAAACACGAACTGGAAGTAGACCAGCGAAGACTCGGGAAACCTGAACTGCGGCATCAAGCCGTTGAGCAGCGGGATGTTCGCCTGCCCCTGCTCGGCCGCGGCCCCGAGGACCGTCCGGGGGTCACCAACGAAGGTACTGATCAGCGGGGTGCCGAAGCCCATCTTGAAGGCCCACAGCACCCAGGTGACCAGGGTCAGGGCAAAGGTCGCGAACACCATGATCACGGTGTTCATGGCCCACTTCTTCTGCACCAGGCCGCCGTACAGCACAGCCAGGGCCGGGATGGACATCAGCCCGACCAGCGTCGCCGCTGTCATCTGCCAGGAGTTATCCCCGGCACTGAGCCAGCTGGGATATGGATTCACTACGCCTCCATGGGGCAATTGGGCCTTCAGGGGTCCAACTTCTGCTGGCTATACCCCGGCCGCTCTGTAATACCTGCAAGGCATGTGTCCCATGCGCGAGTTTCAGACGTATTTCTCAGTTGTTACGCGGGCGGTAACGAGTAGACGTAAGGTTACTATGAGATGTCGTCACTGATGGCGTGGCCAGCGGTTTCGCCACAATCCCGGGCTGCGGAAGCCCTGCGGACAAGGCTATCGGTGCTCATGTCACATTCCCGAAACAGGCGTGATTACTTGCTCCTGATAATTGGTGCATACCCGCACTCATGCCCATAGAACGGGGGGTCAGTGCTTGCCGCCGCGATCCAAACCAGGCGTATACAGTCTGATCAGGGTTCAGCTGGCGATAGCGGCAGGCGGTGACGGGGCACGGACGAGCAGCCGGACACCGTATCGTTCGGGCCACGGCGCACCCAGGGCGGCCGGGACACTGGGGACGGGGACACTGGGGGCGGGGCGGCTTGGTCGCGGTCCTGGTGGCCGCCGTCGTGCTTGGCGGCCTGAGCACGGCCCTGGGGCTGCTGCTGGCGCACCAGGACGACACCATCCATGAGCTGCGCGCGGCCCTGCAAAACGCCCGGCATCCGGCGCAGGCCGAGGCGGGAACCGTCAGCGGCGTTGCCGGTCGAGTCGGGCAGCGCCCTGTTCACGGTGCCTGACGCTACCGGCGGCGGCTCCCTGTCCGTGGTCGCTGCGGCCGTCCGGCCCAGGCCGGGATCAGCCGCGCTTACCTGGCTGTACATCTACGACCGGCACGCCGAGCCGGGAGCGCGCTACGGCCTGCTCGAAGGCACCTGCGGCGGGCAGTACGTCACCGCGTCAGACCTGGCGGACGGCGTCGCGGATCAGGCCGGCGACCTTACGATCGTCGCGCCCAATCTCACCATCAGCGCCCGGGCCGCCGACGTCTGGGTGCTGGTGTACCGGTGGCAAGACGGCCTGACCCTGGGCGGTATCCAGGGCCCGCTGATCGGCACCGGCGCGCGGACCTTCCGGTCCGCACCGCCCTGCTAGCTAAGCTCGACGTGGCCGGACAGCGGGAGGGACGCCGACGAGGAGCCAGCCGAGAGCACGAACGTGCCGGGCTCGAGCGTCCAGCCCTGGTCGGACCAGTGCTGGAAAACGCGCCTGGGGACGCTGATCTCGGCGCTGGCCTCCGCGGCGGGGTCGGCGTCGACGACGGCAAAGCCGGCCAGCCACTTGACCGGGCGTTCCACCGCCGAATCCGGGCGGGACGCGTACACCTGAACCACCTCGCGGCCGCGCCGCGCACCGGTATTGCGCACCTGCACCCGGACCACGACCTCCGGCTCACCCCGGACGTCCGCGTCCACCGTCATGGCGTCGTAGGACCAGGTGGTGTAGCCGACGCCATGGCCGAACGGGTACAACGGCTTCCGGCCGTCCCGGTCATAGCCGCGGTAGCCGATGCTCGCGCCCTCGGTGTAGGCCAGCACGCCGTCGGCGGGCTGGGTGGACAGCAGGCCGGCCTCGCTGGCGGGCCAGGTGGTCGGCAGCCGGCCGCCTGGTTCGGTGACCCCGAGGAGCACGTCGGCGAGGGCGTGCCCGAACTCCTGGCCGCCGAACCAGGTCAGCAGCACCGCGGCCACGTCATTGGCCCAGGGCAGCAGGACCGGCGCGCCCGAGTTCACCACCACCACGGTCCGCGGGTTAGCCGCGGCCACCTGACGGACCAGGTCGTCCTGACGTCCGGGGAGCGCGAGAGAAGTCCGGTCGAAACCTTCGCTTTCCACCTCGGCCGTGGTCCCCACCACGACCACGGCCACGTCGCTGGCCGCCGCCAGCGACACCGCGGCGGCGATCTCAGCGTCGTCGGTGCCGTGCGGTATCTCCAGGCCCAGCTCGAAGAAGGTGCCCATGTCCACCCACGGTGACGAATGCACGTCGTGCTCGAGCAGCACGGAGACCGACTGGCCCGCGGCCAGCTCGAGCGGGGCCAGCTGCTGCGGCGGCGCCATCAGGGCCTCGACCACGTCCGCGTCCTCGGGCAGCGACAACGTGGCGTCGAAGACCTCCGCGCCGTCCACGAGCAAGCGGAAACGCCCAAGCCCGGAGACACCGAGCTGGTAAGTGCCCGCCTCGGTGGCCCGGATCACACAGCTGACCTGCAGCTGGCCGACCGACTCCGCGGGTCCGGCGGGCCCGAACCCGCTCATCCACCGCAACGCGGCGCCGTCGCGCTGCTCCGATCCGATCAGCTCACCGGAGGGAGCGAAGAACCGGACCTCGGTGCCTGGGCCTGAGCCATCCGGTCGCCACAGCCAGGGCGCTCGGGCCGCCGCGGCACGCAGGTGCGCGAGCGCGCCCGGCGCGTACGTCACGTCGAGGCCGGCCGCCCGCAGGCCGTCCAGCGGCGAGATCGTGTAGGGCGGGAAGACGGTGGCGCTGCCGCCGCCGAGGGTCCTGGCGACCTCGGCGTTCGGCCCGATGACCGCGACCTGGCCCAGCCTGGAACGGTCCAGGGGCAGCAGGTCACGGTGACCGGCCAGCACGAACGACGCCGCCGCGGCGGCCCGCAGGTCACGTGCGATCTCCGCTGGCCCGTACCCGGCCTGGGTACCTACGGGGTTCGGCAGGGTCGGAGGGTGCTCGGGCAGCGCGGCGGCCGGTCCCCCGGGGGCATCGGTGAGGGCGCCGACCCGGGCGGCTAGGCGCAGTATGCGCAGCACCTTGTCGTCCAGGACGGCCTCGTCGACGAGGCCGTCCGCCACGGCCACCGACAAGGCGTCGCCCCACGGGCCGAACTGGCTGGCCGGTCCCGGCATGGCCAGGTCCAGGGCCGCCTTGGCGGCGGCCACGGTGGAGCGGGTAGCGGTCCAGTCCGACACCACCAGGCCGTCGAAGTCCCACTCGTCGTGCAAGATGTCGCGCAGCATCGGGCTCTCGGTCATGGTGAACCCGTTGACCTCGTTATAGGCGGCCATCACGGCCCACACGCCCGCCTCGCGCACGATGGCCTCAAAAGGCGCCAGGTAAAGCTCGCGCAGCGTCCGCTCGTCGATCTGGACGTCGACCGTCATCCGGTCGGTCTCGGCGTCGTTGCAGACGAAGTGCTTGACGCATCCGCCGACGCCAGCCCGCTGGAGCCCCTGCACATATGCGACCCCGATCCGCGCGGTCAGCAGCGGGTCCTCGGAGAAGCACTCGAAGTGCCTGCCGCCGTAGGGGCTGCGGTGCAGGTTCACGGTGGGGGCGAGCAGAACGTCGACGCCCTTGCGCCTGGCCTCATGGGCCAGCAGAGCGCCGATGCTCTCGACTTGCTCGCAGTCCCAGGTCGCGGCCAGCGCCGTCGGCGACGGCACGTTCGCTGAGGTGTCGCGCTCGTCCCAGGTCTCGCCGCGTACCCCGGCCGGACCGTCCGAGAGCACCATCCGGCGCAACCCGGCCTCGGGCTCGGCATAGAGCGCCCAGAAGTCCGCCCCGGTCAGCAGCTGTATCTTCTGCTCCACCGACAGGCGGTCCAGCCGGCGCCTGAGCTCGGTCTCGTCGATAGCGGCGGCGGCCACCGCGACCTCGCCGGTCACCGGGCCGGTCACCGTGCGGGCAGGTTGACGAGGCCCGCCAGCGAGGCGCGGTGCGCGTCCGCTGTGCCAAAGGCGATCGAGTCCGCCTTGGCTCGCTTGAGGTACAAGTGCGCGGGATGCTCCCAGGTGAATCCGATACCGCCGTGCAGCTGCACGCATTCCTGCGCGGCCTGCACCGCGACTTCTGAGCAGTAGGCCTGGGCCAGCGCCACCGCGACCTTGGTGTCGGGGTCACCGGTGGCCAGGCAGGCCGCCGCGTACCTGGATGCCGCGCGAGCCTGCGTGACCGCCACCCAGAGATCGGCCAGCCGGTGCTTGAGCGCCTGGAAGGACCCGATGGGCCGGGCGAACTGGCGCCGTTCGCGGACGTAGCTGACCGTCATGTCCAGGCAGCGCTGGGCCAGCCCGAGCTGCTCCGCGGCCAGCATGCCCGCGCCTGCCGCCAGCGCCGCCGCCAGCGCCCGCGAGGCGGCCGGCCCGGAGGCGATCAGCGTGCCGGGGGCGTCGTCGAACGACAAGTCGCAGAGCTGCCTGGTCATATCCAGTGACACCACGGGTCGTTTGGCTACTCCGGGAGCGGCCATGTCGACCAGGTAGAACCCGAGCGGCACGCCGTCGGCCGGCACGAGCAGCACCCCAGCCGGCAGCGCGTCGGCCACCCCGGTGACGATGCCGCGCAGCCGGGCTATCCCGTCCGCCGCGTCCCCCGGCCGGGTCCCGGACAGCCGGACCGAGGTCGGGTAGGTGGCACCAGGCGCGATCGCGAACGGGACCGCCAGCGCCGCCGTGGCGTCGCCTTCCGCCAGCCGGCCCAGCAGGTCCGCCACCGCGCGCGCCGACGCGGAAGTCTCGCCGGCCGCGGCCGCCACGCTCAGCAGGGCGGCGGTGGCGACGACGGCGCTGCCCAGGAAGGGCACCGGGGCGACAAAGGCCGCCAGCGCCTCGGCAGGCGGCGGCCGCCTCCCGGTAGGAAGCGCCGGCCCCGCCCTGACCTTCCGGTATCAGCAGGCCCGCGCAGCCGAGATCCGCGGCCACGCTCCGCCACAGGCTGTCGTCGTAGGTCTGACCCGACTCGATCAGGGCCAGCGCCTTGTCCAGGCCACCCCGGTCGGCAAGCAGCGACCTCAGGCTGTCAGCCAAGGCCCGTTCGACATCAGAAGAAAGCAGGTCAGGAAGGGATTCACTCATCGTGGAAGGTCCTTCCAGGGGACGTCTTTGTCGACCCGGGGTTCGCTGGGCAGGCCGAGGACGCGCTCGGCGATGATGTTGCGTAGGATCTCCGAGGTGCCGCCCTCGATCGAGTTGCCGCGCGCGCGCAGGTACCGGTAGCCGGGGCTACGGCCGAAGAAGTTGGCGCGATCCGGGCGGCGCATGGTCCAATCGTCATAGCGCAGGCCATCGCTGCCGGCCAGCTCCACGTCAAAAGCGGAAATTTCCTGATTAAGCCGGGCAAAGACCAGCTTGCTGGCCGAACCTTCCGGACCGGGATTGCCCGCGGCCAGCTGCTGGCGCAACCGCTCTGAGGCCAGCCGGGCCACCTCGGCCTCGGTCCACAGTCTCAGCAGCCGGTCGTGCAGGCCCGGGGTGCGCAGCTCCGGACGCGAGCGCCAGGTACGGACCGTCGGCTCGATCATGCCGCTCTCCCGCGGCGCGGCCCGCGAGCTGCCGATGTTGACCCGTTCGCTCATCAGGGTGGCGTTGGCCACCTTCCAGCCCTCGCCGACCTGGCCGATCCGGTCCGCGTCCGGGATCCGCACGTCGGTCAGGAACACCTCGTTGAACTCGGCCTCGCCGGTGAGCTGGCGCAGCGGCCTGACGTCGACGCCGGGCGCGGTCATGTCCACCGAGAAGTAGGTCAGGCCCTGGTGCTTGGGTACGTCGGGGTCGGTCCGGGTGACCAGCAGCGCACGGCGGGCCAGATGGGCCTGTGAGGTCCAGACCTTCTGCCCGGAGACAATCCAGTCACCACCTGGCTGCTCCTGCACGGCGCGAGTGGCCAGGGCGGCCAGGTCGCTGCCCGCGCCCGGCTCGCTGAACAGCTGGCACCAGATCTCCTCGGCGGTCCAGAGCTTGCGCAGCCAGCGTTTCTGCTGCTCATCGTTGCCGTACGCGAGGATGGTCGGGGCCGCCATACCCAGCCCGATGCCGTTGCGTTCCGGGTCGTTGGCCGGGGCGCCGGCCGCGGCGAACTCGGCATCCACGATGCTCTGCAGCGTGCGCGGCACCCCGAGACCGCCGAGTCCCTCCGGGTAGTGCACCCAGGCCAGTCCCGCGTCGAACCTGGCGTTGAGGAAGTCCTGCTTCGGTATCTGGAGTGGATCATGCTCCGCGAGGAACACGCGCACTCGCTCGCGGAGCATTTCCTGTGTTATCGGCACGTGTCATTTCTAGCACGGCACCGCCATCAGCACAGGGGGCCGCCTGACACATAGAGAACCTGGCCAGAGACGAAGCCGGCGTCCTCGCCGACCAGGAAGGAGATAGCGGCCGCCACGTCGGCCGGCAGGCCGACCCGGTTGACGGGTATCTGCTTCTTGTAGGTCTCCACCAGATCCTCGAACGACATTTTCAGGCTGGCCGCCATGTTGGCGGTCATGTCGGTGGCGATGAAGTGCGGCGCGACCGCGTTCGCGGTGATCCCGAACTTGCCCAGTTCCTTGGCGAGCGTCTTGGTGAAGCCCTCAATGCCTGCCTTGGTGGCGGAGTAGTTGGCCTGACCGCGGTTACCGAGCCCCGACGAGGACGAGATGTTGACAATCCGCCCCCACTTCTGCTCGCTCATGTACTTCTGCGCCGCCCTGGTCATCAGGAACGGGCCGCGCAGGTTGACAGCGATCACCGAATCCCATTGCTCGTCGCTCATCTTGAACAGCATGGCGTCGCGGGTGATCCCGGCGTTGTTGACCAGCACCGTGGGCGCGCCCAGTTCGGCGGCCACGCGCTCGACCGCGGCATTCGCCTGATCGGTCTTGCTGACGTCGGCGCCTATCGCGATCGCCTTGCCACCGGCGTTCTCGATCTCCTTCACCGTTCCCGCGCAGTCGGCTTCGTTGAGGTCAAGGACGGCTACGGCCATTCCGTCGGCGGCCAGCCTGACGGCCGTTCCGGCGCCGATGCCGCGGGCCGCCCCGGTCACTATCGCGATTCTCTCTGACATCGGATGTCTCCTTTTTCGAACTGAACGGGCCGTGGTGCTAGGGCTGGGTAAGCCTTCCTAGCCCGCGGCTTGTGTGTGTCTACCTCATTTCTTAGGCGCGCGGCTTTTCGCTGGCTAGTGGCTTTGGTCCTTCCTCAGGTCGTGGCCTTCCTCAGCTCGCGGCGGGCCATGGATCTCTTGTGCACCTCGTCCGGGCCGTCGGCGAACCTGAGCGAGCGTGCGCTGGCCCACAGCTGGGCCAGCGGGAAGTCCTGGCTGACCCCGCCGCCGCCGTGCGTCTGGATCGCCTTGTCCAGCACCCATTCGGCCATCGCCGGGGTGACGATCTTGATCGCCTGGATCTCGGTGTGCGCTCCCTTGTTACCCACGGTGTCCATCAGCCACGCCGTCTTGAGCACGAGCAGCCGCGCCTGCTCGATCCTGACCCTGGATTCGGCGATCCAGTCCTGCACGACTCCCTGCTCGGCCAGCGGCTTGCCGAAGGCCGTGCGGCTGGTGGCGCGCCGGCACATGAGCTCGAGCCCGCGCTCGGCGGCGCCGATCAGCCGCATGCAATGGTGGATGCGGCCGGGGCCAGCCGGGCCTGGGCGATGGCGAACCCGTCGCCCTCTCCCGCGATCAGGTTCTGGACGGGCACCGTGACGTGGTCGAAAATCACTTCGGCGTGCCCGCCGTGCGGCCCGTCGGTGTAGCCGAAGACCGTCATCCCGCGCTTGACCGTGATCCCGGGCGTATCGCGGGGTACCAGGATCATCGAGTGCCGGCCGTGGCTCCCGGCTGGCTCGCCGGTCACCCCCATCACGATGAAGATCTGGCAGTCCGGGTTCATCGCGCCGCTCGACCACCACTTGCGGCCGTCGATCACGTACTGGTCACCGTCACGGGTGATCGTGGTGGCAATGTTGGTCGCGTCGCTTGAGGCCACGTCGGGCTCGGTCATGCAGAAGGCCGACCTGATCGTTCCCTCGAGTAGCGGGCGGAGCCAGCGGTCCTGCTGGTCCGGCGAGCCGAACTCGGCGAGCACTTCCATGTTGCCGGTATCGGGCGCGGCGCAGTTCAGTGCTTCGGGGGCCAGCGCGGGGCTCCAGCCGGCGATCTCGGCCAGCGGCGCGTACTGCAGGTTCGTCAGCGGCGGGTCCGGCAGGCTGGCCGGGCTGAGCCTGCTGACCGCCTGCGCCGCCGCACCGGTCAGGAACAAGTTCCATAGCCCGCGGCCGCGCGCCTCGGCCTTAAGGTCCCCGGTGACCGGGGCCCGCTCCCAGGGATGCCCCCGCTGGACCGCGGCCTCGACCTGTTCGGCGAATACCGCCTCGGCGGGGTAGACCTGCTCATCCATGAAGGCCAGGAGCCGCTTGCGCAGGTCGAGCGTCTTGGCGTCATAGCCGAAGTCCATGGAGCATGACCTCCCATAGGGTGCGTCCACAGGGTTGCCCACCAGCCTAGCTACCCGCGAGTACATTGTCCGCTGCGGCCTGGCCCCGCTGTTTGCGGCCACGCTCACCCGGCGGGGCCGCGGCGGAAGACGTAGACGCCGCCGGACTGGAAGATCTGGGTGTACTTGTGCTGCGGGTAGAGCCGGGCGATAAAGGCGGGGACGTTGGTGACGGCCGGGGAGTAGTCGCTGTTGCGACCGTCGAACACGATGTACTGGGTCACCGGATTGCCGGCGTTGCCGATCCAGAAGGTGTCGGTACGGGCGGCCAGCGGCGCCAGGAGGTCGAGCGTGGCCTGCACGGTGACACCGTCGGGCACGGTGGCCATGGCCGCCTTGGCCGAGGCGACGTGCGGGCCGATGCGGTACGTCTGCGCGTTCCATAGGTTGCTGACCGGGAAATAAAAGCTCAGCGCCACCGAGATCGCGAGCATCATGGCCACGCCGTAAGTGCCGGGCGCCGGCCAGCAGCGCGCGCCTGACCCCCAGGCGTCCGCTCCCCCAGCTGACAAAGCCCGGCCGGTCATCGGCGTCCATGACGGCCTGGATTCTGGCCAGCGCGTCCACGGCCGCGACAAACAGGACCGGCATCACGGTCGCGTTATAGTGCCACAGCGTGCCCCAGAAGCTGCTGTCCGTCGACAGGAAGCGCAGCAGCAGGCTCGGCACCACGATCAGCGCCAGCGGCGACCTCAGCGCGATGAACGCGGTCGGCAAACCCATCATCACGATCGTCTGGAGCTTGTCGGGCCACGCGGTCAGGAACTGCTTGACCAGGCCGATCGCGGTCAGGTGGCCTCCGGGCGCCAGGATTCCGCCGTCGCTCCAGTAGGCATAGTGATGGGCCAGGTTGAAGTGCGGGATGATCAGGCCGATAGCCAGAAACGACCAGACGAAACCCCAGATCAGCAGGGCCAGGCCCAGCCTGGCTGCCGAGCCGGGCATCGGCGTCCTCGGGGTCTGGGGTCGGGGGGCTAAGCCGCGGCGCGTTCGGCCGCAGGGCTGAGATGATCATGTAGAGGCCGATCGCGGCCACGGTGAAGCCCTGGTCCTCCTTGACGAAGACCAGCGGGAGGGCCCACCAGGCCGCGGCCTTGAGATGGCCCCGGGCCAGCGCGGATAGCGCGAAGGCCAGCAGCGGAACCGCGAACGCGATCTCGTGGAAGTCAAACGCGATCAGCTGCTGCAGGCCCCACGAAAGCCCGTAGCCGATCGCGATCGCCCGGCCCGGTCCGGTACCCAGTTTCTCGCGCGCAAGCTGGCTGACCGGGAAGACAGACACCGCAATCAGCAGGGCCTGCGCGACGAGCAGCGTCGCCGCGGACGGGAAAACGCGGAAGAACGGCGCTATGACCGCCACGATCGGCTGGAAATGATCGCCGAGCAGGTTGACGCCCGCTCCCCTGATGTCCACGACCGGCGGGCCGAGGTGGGCGTACTGCTTGACGTACTCGGTGTAGATGCCCAGATCCCACGATGCCGGGGTGAGCTGCAGCAACCGGAACAGCGACAGCGCGCAGTAGGCGCCGAAAACGGTGACCACGATGGCCCAGGTGACCGGATCCCGGTAGACGCCGGCCCAGGCGCCCTTGAGCCGGGCCGTCGCTCGCCGCGGCCGCGACGCAGTCGGTGCCCCGGTCCCCCGCAAGACCGGTTCGGCACCAGACTGGCTCGGTCGCTCCTCCAGCATTTGCGCGCAGCCTACCTGTTGGGGCAGCCGGGCCGCGCGGGTCAGACGAGCAGCAGCTTGCCGATCCGGCGGCCCGACGCGTACAGGCCGGCCAGCCCGAGTACGGCCAGGTAGGCCGCCCGCCACAGCATGCTGGGTCCGACCACCCCCAGGCTGAGGTCACGCAACAGCACGACACCCTGGTAGAGCGGTGTGCACTCGACGATGACCTGGATCGTCCGCGGGTAGACGCCGAGGGGGTAGAACGTGGCGGAAAACAGGAACAGCGGCATGCTCGCCAAGATCACATAGTCGAAGTCCTGCCAGCTCTTCATGTACGTGGTGCCGGTCATGCCGATGGCGGCGAAGGCGAAGCCGATCAGCACCGCCACCGGGACGGCCAGCAGCAGCCACCAGGAGTGCGCCAGGCCCAGCGCCAGCATGACCAGCGTGAACGCCACGGCGTAAATGGTCCCGCGGATCAGCGCCCAGCCGATCTCACCCAGCGCGACCTGGGCCGGGCGCATCGGGGTGGCCAGGATGGCGTCGTAGAGCTTGGCGTACTTCAGCCGGAAGAAGATGTTGAAGGTCGCGTCGTACATCGCGCCGTTCATCGAGGAGACCGCGAGCAGGCCAGGCGCCACGAATTCCCGGTACGGGATCAGCTGGCCACCGGGACCTGGCACCTTGCCGACCAGCACGCCCAGGCCCAGGCCCACGGACAGCAAGTAGAACAGCGGCTCGAAGACCCCAGAGGCGAACACCAGCCAGGCACGCCGGTAGACCCGGACGTGCCGTTCGATGAGGCGCAGGCTGCCCGCGTCGTCCTGGCCCCGCCGCAGCCGGGCCAGACGGCCGGCGGGTGGCAGCATCCGCATCGTCACGCTAGACATACAGCCGCCTGCGGTAGGTGCGGGCCCCGGCCCATATCCCGATGGTGGCGAGCGCGGCCAGGTAGGCGACATGACCGAGCAGGCCGGCCTGGAGCCCGGAACCGAGGCTGAGCGCGCGGCACAGCGCGACGCCGTGCCACAACGGCGTCGCGTAGGCCAGCGGGCGCAGCCATCCGGGAAGCTGGGACAGCGGGAAGAACGTGCCGGAGAACAGCATCAGCGGCATCATGCCGAACCTGAACAAGTAGGCGAACGAGTTCTCCGACTTCACCGTGACCGCCCAGGCCGCGATCGGGGCGGCGAAAGCGAGTCCGGTCAGCACCGCGGCGGGCCAGGCCAGCACCACCCAGGCCGACGGGGCGGCCCCGAACGCCCAGATGAAGACGGTGACGATGGCGGTGTTCATCGCGATCCGCATGGTCATGAACATCAAGTGGCCGCGGAAGATGTCACCCGGCCGCAGCGGCGAGGCCTGGGCCCCGATGTAGATCCGGTTCCACTTGACCGAACCGAACACGGGGTAGCTGGCCTCGCTCAACGCGGTGTTCATCGCACCGGAGGCCAGGATGGCCGGGGCCACGAAGGCCAGGTAGCTCACCCCGCCCAGGCTCGCCGTGCCGTGCTTGTCCACCAGCGAGCCAAGCCCGACTCCCATCGCCCCCAGGTAAAACAGCGGGCCGAGCACGCTGGACCAGATGCTGGACCGCCAGGTCCGCTTGTACACCGTGAGCCAGCACAGAAACGCCCGGCAGGACAGCACCCCTTTTCATGGGGGGCTGCCGCCCCCCATACCCCCCCGGCCATGTCAGTCCTCCAGGCGGCGGCCGGTCAGCCGGAGGAAGACGTCTTCCAGCGTGCCGCGGCGGACCAGCGAGGTGAGCGGCTCGAGTCCGCCCGCCCGGACCTCGGTCAGGGCGGCGTCCCCATCGCGGACGTAGAGGAGTATCCGGTCCGCAAGTACCTCGGTCCGTTCGGCGGAAAAATCTTTCAGCTTGTCGGCGGCTGACTCGTGCAGGTCAGGATCGAAGCGCAGTTCCAGGACCTCGGGTGAGCAATAGCGCTCGATCAGTTCCCTGGGCGAGCCCTCAGCCGCGAATGTGCCGTGGTCCATCACCACCAGCCGGTCACACAGCTGCTCGGCCTCGTCCATGTAGTGCGTGGTCAGGATCAACGTGACGCCGCGCTGTTTGAGCCGGAACAACCGGTCCCACACCACATGCCTGGCCTGCGGGTCCAGGCCGGTGGTCGGCTCGTCAAGGAGGAGGATCTCGGGCTCGTTGATGAGCGAGCGGGCGATCGTCAGGCGCCGCTTCAGGCCGCCGGACAGCGGGTCCACCTTGGACTTGGCCCGGTCCGCGAGCTGGACGAAGTCGAGCAGCGCCGTCGTCCGTTCCCTGATGACGCGCCGGGGCAGGCCGAAGTACCTGCCGTACACCAGCAGGTTCTCCCGGACGGTCAGCTCGACGTCGAGGGTGTCGTCCTGCGGCACGACGCCGAGCCGGGCCCGGATCGCCGAGCCGTCCCGGACTGGGTCGAGGCCGAAGATGGCCAGCTCCCCGCCGGTCGGCGGCGACACGCAGCCGATCATCCGCATGGTCGAGGACTTGCCTGCGCCGTTCGGCCCGAGAAAGCCGAACGCCTCACCACGGTAGAGGTCGAAGTCGATTCCGTCCACCGCGGTGAAGCTGCCAAACCGCTTGGTCAGGCCGCGCGCGCGTACGAGCACGTCGTCCCGATGACTTCCTGACACCTGATGCAGGCTACCTGGAGGGTCTGACATTCTTCGAACGGTTTACCCGCCATCGCCGAGCTCCGGCAGGGAACACGGTAGGGTCTGACCATCCGGGATGGACCGACTAAGGAAAAGACACGAGTGGATTTCATCCGCGATGGTTACACCCGATTCAGGGTAGTGATACACGAGGCGGCCAAGTTCGGCGTTGTGGGCATCCTCGCGTTCCTCGTCACTATCGTCGGCGCTAACGTGCTGCGCTCCGGGGCGGGATTCGACGAGCTCCGTCGGTGACGATCGCCACCGTCGTGGCCACCGTCCTCGCCTTCATCGGCAACAAGCTCTGGGCGTTCCGGCACCGCAAGGGCAGCCACCTGCGCCGGGAGTCCCTGCTGTTCTTCGCGTTCAACGGCATCGGACTGCTCGTCCAGCTCACGTTTGTCGCGGTGACCCGGTACGGGCTCGGGCTGAAGGGCACGTTTTCCTACAACGCGGCGAACCTGCTCGGCGTCGCCGTGGCGACCTTGTTCCGGCTGTACGCCTACCGGCGCTGGGTCTTCCTGGTGACCGACGGAGAATCGCTGGCGTCCGAGCACTTGCAGCCGGAGGTTTCCGGCGCCTGAGCGGCGCGTACCTGATCAGGCGTGCGGGTCGCTACTGGCAACCGCGGACGGTCGGCATGTCGAGTGAGGCGTCGAGCGCGGCCGTTTCCTGCGTCAGGGTCAGGTAACCGACCGCGGCCATCCGGCCGATCACGTGCACCAGCCGGGCCCGGGCCTGAGCCGGGTAGACCAGCGGGTCATCGTAGGTCGGCGCGTTCACCACGCCGGCCAGCATGGCCGCCTGCACCAGGGAAAGCCCGGCGGGTGTCCGGCCGAAGTACCCGCAGCTGGCGGCGTTCAAGCCGTAATATCCGTGACCGTAGTACGCGACCTCCGCGTACATCTGCAGAATCGTCGCCCGGCTGTAGGTCATGTTGAGCTTGACGGCCAGCGCCATCTGCTCGATCACCTGGGTGAAACCGCTGTGGCCCGAGGTGTAGAGGTTCTTCGCGAGCTGCTGGTCGATGGTGCTTCCGCCCTGATCGTGCTGGCCGGTGAGCCAGGAGGCGGCGGCGCGGGCCATCGCGAACGGGTCCACGCCCGGATCGCTGTCGAAACGGTGATCCTCGGTGGCCACCAGGGCCTCCGCGAAGTACTGCGGGACCTGCGGGCCCGGGTAGGCGATGTGATGCTGCTCCGCCTGGGCCCTGACCAGCGCGGTGGCCTGGCCGGCCGAGGGGGTGACCAGGAAGAGCAGGCCGCCCGCGACGGCGAACAGCACAACGACCGCCAGCACGGCTTTCGCGATACCGAAGGCCACCCTGACCCAGGTGCGCGGCCGGCCCGGCGGCTGTCCTGGCGGGTCACCGAAGCCGTCGGCGTAAGAGGCTGAGCGGCGAGCCCCTGGTACTCTCAACGGCTGGCCTTTCCGTTTGCGTGCCGCATCCACGGACGACGCGGCCCCCTAGCTACAACGAACACGGCGCTGGCACCATCCCCGCCACATCGTAGCTTTCCCCTCGGACGGGAATCACGCATCGCAGACGGCGCGGCGGCCAGGCAGCCGCCGCGCCGCGGGGAGCGGCCGGGTGCGCCGGGCGGTCCGGCTGGGCCGGTCTTCGTTTCGGACTGCTCCGCGGTTGCGCTAAGCTATCTGAGCCCGCTGAGTTATGGTGGGCGTGCGCCATCGGAAGTGACGCCGTGGCGCGGCGGGACGTGGCCCAGCTTGGTTAAGGCGCTTGACTGGGGGTCAAGAGATCGGCGGTTCGAATCCGCCCGTCCCGACAAATAGAGATCGCCCACTTTAGAAATGTCAGTGCCCTAGCTCTATGGTACCGACATGGCTGGAGATTCACCTTGTAAGTGGTCAGATACCGAGCTGGCCAGCGCGGTAGCCGTATCTAATTCCTGGCGCGGTCTCATGCGCGCTCTCAGTTTGCCGGAGACTTCTCCTCAAAGATCCTTCGCGCCAAGCAAGACGTTGCCCGGCTCATCTGAGCACGGCGCCTTCACCAAGCAGCGTCCGTGGTCAGATGATCAGTTCAAGACGGTTATCGCCGCCGCGCAGTCCTGGACCGAGCTGGCCGCCGCACTGGGACTGTATCCCGGCTCCTACGACGGATGGACGCGAGTCAAGGCGCACGCCGTCCGCCTTGGGCTGACCTCAGCCGAGTAGAGGCCACCGTTGGTGAGCCAGCCGCCGGCAGTCATCCAGATCTTAAGAATCTGCGCCAAGCCGCAACGTCGCTGGCCGCATGCTGGTTCTCGCTGTGTGGCTTCAGTACGGCTTTCCCTGTCGAGCCAGCCGTCTATGACCTGCTGGTATCAAGGCCAGACGGAATCAAACGGGTACAGGTAAAAATGACTACCCATAGCAGCAAAAACGGCTGGGTGATTCAAGTCGGCAGGCGACCCTATTCCACCGGAAACAACGCACGGCTTGTCCCGTACGATCCCGACTTGATCGACTTGTTTTTCATCGTGGACGGGGATATGACCGTATACCTCATCCCTAGCCGGTCATCGCTGGCCGGGTGGCTGTTTTGTTGCGTGCGTACTCTCAGTACATCGTGGGCAATGCCGCTGGGCTCGATGACATCGCGCCCTGAACCCGCCCCGGTAGGCGGCGCTGGCGGCCCTTGGTGTTGACTATCCGGTATGCCAGTTCAAGGAGAATACGAGCCGAGCGCCCAGGCCTGGGTGCGGGAGCAAGTCGAGCTCTATGAGAGCTCGGGCGGGACCAAGGGGACGACACTGGCCAACACCGGCATTCCGGTGGTGGTGGTCACCAACCTCGGGGCCAGCAGCGGCAAGGTCCGCAAGACCCCGGTGATGCGGGTGGAACACGACGGCAAGTACGCGATGGTGGCGTCGAAGGGGGGCGCCCCGGAGCATCCGCTCTGGTACAACAACATCCGCGCGAACCCGCTGGTGGAACTCCAGGACGGGCCGGACAAGCGGGACATGATCGCCCGCGAGGTCAGCGGCTCCGAACGCGCCGAGTGGTGGGACCGGGCGGTCGCGGTGTACCCCAGCTACGCGGACTACCAGCAGAAGACCACGCGGCAGATTCCGGTGTTCGTGCTGGAGCCCGCCTGAACTTAGCCGTTAACCGTGCCGACGCCCGGCAGGATGGGCTCGACCCGCAGGTAAACGGGCCCGGGGTGCGAGCACACTTCCAGGTCGAACGCGGCGACCGTGGCGTCGTACTGATTCGGCGGGTAGACGCGCAGCGTGACCGCCGTGTTCACCGGGTCGCAGCCGGGGGCCGCACTCACCTCGGCGTCACCGTACTGCAGTATCGTGTGGGCGGTCGCGCCCGGAGCGACCGTGACGGTGCGCGCAGCCACCGTGGCGGACCAGCCGGCCGGGCTGCCGAGCTGATGGCCGTTGCGGGCGAGCGCGGAGACGCCGGGGAAGCCGCGCAGGAAGCAGGCCTGCCGGCTCGCGTTGGTGAAGTTCAGCGGGTAGTAGATGGTTCCCGCCGCACCGTTGGACTGGGCCAGGCCGACCCAGACGCCGAGCTGGCTGGCCCGGCAGGCGGGCACGGCGGCCGCCGACGAGACGCGCGCGGTAGCTGAGGCGAGCCTGGCGCCCGGCACGCTGCCCGCCGAGCTCGCCGCGAAGGCGGCGGTGGTGACGATGAGCCCGGCGGCCGAGGCGACGGCGATGGTCGCGATGACCCGGCGGGCGGTGTGCGGAAGGGTGGAGAGGTACTTCATGGTGCCGTCCTAAGACACGGGATCCGCGGTCTGCGGCGTCCCTCGGCTTTAGGACGCCACTGGCCGGTCCGGGGTTGGACCAACCTGGCGGTTTCCGCGAGCCCATTCGGGCACACTGGTGCGATGACAGCACGGGCAGAACTCACGCGCAAAGCGCAGCAGCACGGCGTGGCGGTCTCCTATCAGGACTGGCAGGGGCGCTTGGTCGAGGTCCCGGACGAAACGCTGGCGGCGGTCCTTAGCGTTCTCGAAGCCGGCGGTGCTCACCCGGGAAGCCGGGAACCTGGAGCGGGCCGCACGGCCGGGGCCGACGCCGTGGCACCGTATCCCGCCCGCAGGTCGTGGGGCTTCACCGTGCAGCTCTACTCGGTGCGTTCCCGTTCCTCGTGGGGGCATGGTGACCTGCACGACCTCGCCGCGCTCGCGGCCTGGAGCGGGCAGGTGCTCGGCGCGGACTTTATCTTGGTCAACCCGCTGCACGCCGCCGAACCGCTGCCACCGGTCAGCCCCTCCCCTTATCTGCCGATGACCCGGCGCCAGGTGAGCCCGCTGTACCTGCGCATCGAGGATATTCCCGAATACGCCGGGCTGAGCGCGGGTGACCGGGCACGGGTCGAAGCGCTGGCCGCGCCGCTGCGCGCCGCGAACACGACGGCGGCTCTCATCGACAGGGATGCGGTCTGGACGGCCAAACGGACGGCGCTCGAGCTGATCCGCACGGTGCCGCTGAGCGCCGGCCGCCAGGCGGAGTTCGGCGTCTTCGGCGGAGACGACCGCAGGGCAACCAGGGACTGGGCCACATGGTGCGCGATCGCCGAGGTACACGGCCCGGACTGGCGGTCATGGCCCTCCGCGCTCGCCGATCCGGGGTCGGCTGAGGTGACGGAGTTCAGCCGGGCGCACGCGGACCGGGTCGAGTTCCACGCCTGGGTGCAGTGGCTGGTGGCGGAGCAGGCGGCGGCGGCGCAGCGAGCGGCCAAGCAGGCCGGCATGGGTATCGGCGTCATCGCGGACCTCGCGGTCGGCACCCATCCGGGCGGCGCCGACGCCTGGGCCCGCAAGGACGTGATCGTGCCCGGGATGAGCGTCGGGGCCCCGCCGGACGAATTCAACCAGCGCGGACAGGACTGGACGCTGCCGCCCTGGCATCCGGGACGCCTGGCCGCGCAGGCGGGCAGGCCGCTGGCCGAGCTGGTCGCGGCGACCACGCGCAACGCCGGCGGCATGCGGGTCGACCACGTCATGGGGCTGGCCCGGCTGTGGTGGATACCGGCCGGGATGCCGCCTGAGCAGGGCACGTACGTGCGGTACGACCACGAGCTGCTCGGCGGCGTGGTGGCCGCCGAGGTAGCGCGGGCGGATGCCCTGGCGATCGGTGAGGATCTCGGCACGGTAGAGCCGTGGCTGCGTCAGTTCCTGGCCGCTCGCCGGGTGCTCGGCACCTCCATGCTGTGGTTCGAGCGGCGGGCGGACGGCACGCCACGCAGACCAGGCGGATGGCGGCGGGGCTGCCTGGCCACGGTCGGCACCCACGACTTGCCTCCGGCCGCGGCCTTCCTCACCGGAGATCAGGTCACCATCCGGGCCAAGCTGGGCCAGCTCACCCAGCCGGAGGCGATCGAGCGCGCGGCCGCGCGGGCCGACGCGGACAGGTGGGTCACGATGCTCGCGCGCGAGGGCCTGCTGGCCGGCGTCTCCGGTACCCGCCACCCGTCGCCCGAGGAGTTCACGGTCGCCCTGTACGGCTACCTGACCCGGACCCCGGCCCTGCTGATCGGCGTCTCGCTGGCCGACGCGGCCGGCGAACGGCGCCCGCAGAACATGCCAGGCACGGTAGATGAGTATCCCAACTGGCGGATACCGCTCACCGACAGCGAAGGAAAACCGGTACTGCTCGAGGACTTGCCCGCGCACCCGGGCGTCAGGGCCGTCGCGGAGGCGGTGTCCGGCGGCCTGGCCGACCGGACTCGGGCCCGGGACAAAGCGTGAGGGGTGCCCGGCTGGCCGGGCACCCCTCAGCTAACGGAACGGACTAGCCGCTGAGGCTAGACCTTGCAGTGTCCGCTGATCGACGGGTTGCGCATCGGCGCGCTGATGATCGTGCCGCCGTAGCGTGCTACGTCAGGCGTGCCGTACTGAGCATCCTTTCCGAAATCAGCGAGGGTGTTGGGCTGGTCGTTGCCGAAGTTCCACACGCAACCGGCCGTGTGCGACCCGAGCTGGAACAGCGGGCTGAGCGACCAGAACGGGTAGAACTTGGCGCTGATCGGCGCGACCGTACAGCCCACGCCGGTGGCGACGTCGCACAGGTTCGAGGAGCCGCCGACGTCGGACTCAAATTGGACCTGCGGGTACGTATGGCCACCCTTGGTGAACGGCCCGGCGTACTGGAACGAGGTCGGGTAGTTCGGGCTGCCGTTGGGCCAGTCCGGCAGGTACGACTGACCCTCGAAGTCCAGGTCGCCGTTCTGGAACCTGTTGTTGTAACACTCGTTGGCCCGTGCTTCCTCTGTGGTCGGCACGCCATTGAGGAGCGCGGTCCGCGTGCCCTTCTGGAAGCAGTTAGCCGTCGGCGAACTCGCACAGCGCGCCGCTGGCCGGGTCAGTGGTCGGGCAGGCCACCGGGCCGTTGGCTCCCTGTGTCGTCGCGTTCAGGCAGCCGCTTGAGGTACACGGACCTTCACCGGTGGCGGTCGGCCCTTCCGAGCCGCCCACGCAGGTGTCAAAGACGTTCGGGTCGCTGAAGGACTGGCCACCGGGGAAGCTGGCGGTGAACGGGTCCTGGTTCGTCACCGAGTTGCAGACCTCGCCGTGTCCGATTTCCTGCTCCATCAGCACGCCGCCCTCGGCCGCGGCCCACGGGACCTGGTTCTGGATCTTCGCGCTGCTGTACTCCGCGTGGAACGTGTGCGGGGTGCCGGCGCAGGTGGTGGGGTTGGTGTTCATGAAGCCGTTCGCCGCGCTGGCGGTGATGTACCCGGTCTGGTGAGTGGTCAGATCTCGGACCGTCGTGGTGAACCCTTGCGACGGGTCGGAGATGGAGACCACGACCACGTCACCGGGGTTGATCATCAGGGTGTGGGCGTTTGGCGTGAACGTGCTCGCGTCGGTCAGCTGCGGGCTGGGCGGGCCGGCGGGAACGCCGTTAGTCTGCAGGAACGCGAAGTTGACCGGCTCCGTGCAGTTGGGGTTGAGGTTGACGAAATTGAAATTTGCTTCGAGGCTGTCGATGGTGAGCGCCGCGCACCACTTGGTCGCGCTGCAGCTTGTGCTGTCGATGAACGGGGTGAAGCCCGGCGGGTAGAACTGCAGCTCCATGAACGCCGAGCCGGCTGCGTTCGGATCGCTGATCGAGCCGGAGTTGGTGTCGCTGTCGGGGGTGCACGGGTTCAGCGGGTAGGAGTTCGGGTCGCACATGGGCAGCCCGAACCAGGGCGCGACGGACAGCTGGCCGTAGTCGGTGACGCTGCCGCTGGCGGTCGGAGCCGTCTTGGGGTCCTTCGACAGCTTCATGACGTAGGTCATGGTGTTGCCCGAGCCGGGCTGGCTGGAGATGAACTTCACGCTCGGCTCGTCGTGGCCGACATACCACTTGTTGTCGATGAACCGGCTGGCCTTGCCGTTGACGATCTTGATCGGGTCCGTGCACAGGTTGCCGGCGAGCTTCCTGACGGTGCCGTATTTCGAGCTCCAGCCGTTGCAGTCAAGCTCGTTGACTGGTTTCGGCGCGACGCTGGTGACGGCCGCCTTAGCCGTCGTCGAGGCGCTGGCGATAGCGGTCATGCCTGTCAAGCTGAGCTGACAGGCGACCGCGACACCCACGCGAGATCAGCAGCGGCCGCCATCTTCGCCAGCCCGCCGATTGCGCTCTCCGGCCAAACCTCGGCGAAGAGCGGCTTCCTGACCAGGGAATTCGCATATGCGATCCTTCTCGCTCCCGCGCGCCGCCGGTCCCGGTACCTCGTCAGGGCCCGCGGTCACGCCGCTGTGACCGTCCCGCGATACGAGACGCCTTCCGACGGAATCTAACAACCGGCGTAAATAACCGTCAATGATTCGCGGGTGCGTTATCTATTCTTTAACCAGCAGGTCACGCCGCACGCCGAGAAGGGCAGCCAGAGCCAGCCGTATTGCTGCCGAAACACCCTTAAAAAACGTACAAATCGGTCGAAATGTCATGGCTATCACCCGATATGTCACTTGAGAGACTCCTGCCACATCAGTAACAAGCGCTCCGGCTCGGCGGCGGGAGTATGTACACGCGACCCGGCGGCCCGGCCGGACACAGGTGAGAGCCGTATTAAATACTGAGTCGCACATAGCCGCACAAAATCACCTCATGAGACCGATATACCGGCGTGCCTCATTACTGCCCAGCTGCCCGGAAGTGCGCCTGCCAGAGCCGATCCCTGCCCCGGCCGACGTACAGCCGCGCCGGAGCAGCGCGGTAGAGTCCACGCGTGACCACCCGCGATGAACTGGACGCGCTTTCCTCCCGTGAGTTGCACGACCTCGCCATCCGGCGGGCCCTGCACCACGTCGACGTGGAGTTCCTGTGGGATCTTTTGCGCGCCATCCCGGCCGCCGAGGCTTCGGAGGGACATTCGGTCGAGGCGGGGAGGGATATCACCAAGGTCTCGGTGCTGCTCTCCGACGCGATCAACTCCGGGGACGGCGATATCGCCGAGGCGCTGCGCCCGCTCTACCTCGACTACCTCGTCAAGCACGGCACCAGCCGCTGACGTCGCGCGTCGCGGCCACCCCGGCTGGCCGGCCCTGGTGACGCGCCCTAGGCCGCAGACACGCCCGTGGGCCGGAAGGATCCGCTGACGGTCCTTCCGGCCCGACGTTGGCGTAGTCCGCCGGCGCGTGGCTACTCAGGCTTGGCGAGGACGCCCTCGATCTCGAGCGTGATCGTGACCTTCTCGCTGACGGCCACGCCGCCACCGGGGATCGGGCCGTTGTAGCTGACACCGAATTCGCTGCGGTTGATCTCGGTGGTGGCGGAGAAACCCGCGCGCGTGCCGCCGTAGGCGTCGGGACCGAAGCCGTTGATCTCCAGGCTCAGCGTGACCGGCTTGGTCGTGCCGCGAATGGTGAGATTACCGTCGAGCAGGTAGTCGGCGCCGTCGCGGCGCACGCCGGTGGAGTGGAACGTCATCGTGGGGTGCGTCTCGACTTCGAAGAAGTCCGCACTACGGATGTGGTTGTCGCGGTCAGGCGCGCCGGTGTTCACCGAGCTGAGGTCTACGGTGGCGTTGACGCTGGACTGCAGCGGGTCGGCGGCGGTGACGATGGTCCCCTCGAACTTGTCGAAACGACCGCGGACCTTGCTCACCATCATGTGCCTCACGACAAAAGACACCTCCGAGTGCACCGGGTCGATGGTCCACGTCCCGGCGACGTAGCCGGGGATTTCCACGGCTGTCTCGGTCATCATTCCTCCAGGTAGGTGATTCTTAGTGGTACGCGACTTCGCTCGCGTACCTAACTTCCTTAGAGTAACCTAGTAATGATTGAAGCGTCAAGTATTAGGTTTCGCGGGCATCCGCGACGTACGCTGATGACATACAAGGAGGCGATTTTTTGGACCCCGGGCACGTTGGCCCGGTTTGCGAGCCGTCAGAAGCGGCTGGTGAACCGCTATCAGAACCGGCGGGCGAGCTGTCCGGGATCAGCGGGCCAACGACCTGCCGGGCGCGGGAGGTCCTCCAGCGTGTCGGAGACAAGTGGTCAGTCCTGGCGATCGACCTGCTGGGACAGGGCACCATGCGGTTCACCGAGTTGCACCGCGCGATCGACGGCATCACCGCGAGAATGCTCACGGTAACGCTGCGCGGCCTGGAACGCGATGGCATCGTGACCCGAACCATACATCCTGTCATTCCGCCCCGGGTGGAGTATGCGCTGACTCCCATGGGACGCACCCTCCTGGATACCATCGGCCAGCTGGTTACCTGGACGGACAGCCACCTGCCCGAGATCGAAGCCGCCCGAGCCGCCTACGACGCCAGGCATCCGGCCCCGTAAGCTGACCCGAGTGGAGGAGCAGCCCGGAGCAGACGCGCAAGCGGAAACCGAGGAACGGCTACGGCACGGTTCCTCGTTCGGTGCCGTCGCCGCGGCTTACGCCGAACACCGCCCTGGCTACGCCGAGGCCGCGGTCCGGTGGGCGCTTGAGCCCGTCTGGTCACGTCAGCCTCTCCGGGTCATCGACCTGGGTGCGGGGACCGGCAAGCTGACCGCGACCCTGGTCCGGCTGGGCGTTGACGTCACCGCTGTCGAGCCCGATCCCGGCATGCTCGCCGAGCTACGCCGCGAGCTGGCCCCGGTGCGATCGGTGCCCGGCCACGCCGAGGACATCCCGTGGCCCGATGCCAGCGCCGACGCCGTGCTGGCCGGGCAGGCCCTGCACTGGTTTGACCTGGACCGGGCGCTGCCAGAGATCGCCCGCGTGCTCACCCCCGGAGGTGTACTGGCCGGGCTGTGGAACGTAGACGACGACCGGGTCGGGTGGGTCGCCGAGTTCGCCGGGATGACCAAGCGCAAGGCCAGTGTCACGCTGCTCAGGTGGCGGGACGGAGGGGCCCGGTCCTACCAGGAGCATCTCACCGCGGCCGGTTCCGGGCTCTTCACCCTCGCTCAGACCGGTGAGTTCGAGCATGGGCAGGCCAGGACGGCCGAGTCCTTGCTGGCCACCATCGCTACTCATTCCCATTTCCTGGTGATGGAGGAGACCGAACGAGGCGCCGAGCTGGCCCGGGTCGCCGATTTCCTGCGTACGCAACCCGAGACCGCCGGTGGCGACTTCGTCTTGCCGATGCTCACGGTCGCGCTGCGCGCGCTGCGTCAGTAGCAGGCGGCATCGTTGGGTGCGGAGCTGGGCTTTAGCGGTGAGGTGACCGATTTTTACCACAGGTACCGGCGCGGCTACCCGGACGCCGTCCTCGACGCACTGGCCGGCGCGTTCGGCCTTAACCGCCAGGACGTGGTGGTTGACCTCGGCTGCGGTACCGGTCAGCTGACCTTGCCGATGGCCCGGCGGGTGCGGGCGGTGGTGGGCGTCGACCCCGAGCCGGACATGCTGCGCCGCGCCCGGCAAGCCGCCCGGGACCTCGCTGTGCCCGGCGTCAGCTGGATGCTGGGCGCCGACACCGACATCCCGGCGCTGCGAGCTCTGCTCGGGGACAACTCGGTCGCCGCGGTAACCGTCGGCCAGGCCTTGCACTGGATGGAGCACGCCAGCCTGTTCCGCGCGGTCATCCCGCTGCTGCGCCCCGGCGGAGGTATCGCCGTGGTGACCAACGGAACGCCGTTGTGGCAGCAGGACACTGACTGGTCCCGGGCCCTGCGCGGCTTCATGGAAGGCTGGCTGGACACCACGCTCACTTATCCCTGCGGTACCGACGAGGAGAGCCAGCAGCGTTACCGGGAGGATCTGGCTGCGGCCGGGTTCGACGTGCTGAGCACGGCGGTCGATTACGTGGCTGACCTGGATCTTGACCAGATCGTCGGCGGCGTCTACTCAGCGCTCGGGGAGGCCAGGCTGCCCGCTCCCGATCAGCGAGGCGCCTTCGCCGAGCAGGTCCGCGCCGCCCTCGCGCCGTACGAGCACTTCACCGAGCACATGCACGTCGCGATACTGGCCGGCCGAGTCTGTTAACGTGACAAGGGCTTTGGTACATGCCGCCAGGGCGCCCACGGCGCTCTACCCGGCCCTCCCGCCCCGCGGGCCCCTCAGTCCCCCGCCCGGCCCGCAGCCGCAGCCTGGCCCGCAGCCGGCAGGGAGTCCCACCATGCCGACCAGCGCCGGCACAACGGACCATCGTGCGCCACAACCCGGGACCCACCAGCACGAGCCACACCGCCAGCCACACCCACCGCCCCCGTGACCGGAGCCGCTGCCCTGGCGGCGGCCCGGGGCGGACCATCACGAGCCAGCCGGGCATCCGGGCGAGCGTTACTTTGCCGCGGTCACTAACGTCTCCGCCGGGGACCTCGCTGACCAGTTAGCACCCTGGCGGCTCTATTCCTCCGGCGCAGGTTCTGCCGTTCCCGGATCCCGAGGACGTATATTGCTCAATAGAAACAGCGGTACACGGTCGGGCAGCACCACGGTGAATTCGTTTATTTATTCGGCTACCCAGCATCAAGGGCACGCGTATAGAGGCTCGATATAGGTGATACAGCCAGAACAGGGAACAGGCAAAGGAAAATCTGATCCGGATGCCCCGGCCAAGGAAGGCCAGGCCAAGGATCCCGGCCGAGGAAGCCGGCCAAGGAACGGCCAGGAACGTCCGGCTACCGAGCCTGGCCGGGAAAGCGAAGTCGAGCCAACCGAGCTTTGCAGGTGCCGATAGCGCTCCTTGGCGTGATAGCCCCTTTTCTCGCGCTGAGATGGCCGCTCCTCGGCGTGATCGGGATCGTGGCGTTGTCGGTGGCCGGGGTGATGTTGTGGCACAGCCTCAAAGGCGGACATTCGTGGCGCGAGCGGCCGGTGCAAGCGATGGGCCTGGTGTGCCTGGCGGCCTGCGTCGCCCTGGGCGTTACCTATGGGCCCCGCCTCACCCAGCGTTTCGCAGGCGAGCCCGCCGCCGTTGTCCACCGGTCGCCCCGGCCGGGCCGGTCATCTTCACCCGCCGGTCCCGCCCGGCCGGACCGCCGGGGACCTTGGTTTCCACGGCCTCGCTCGCCCCGCCGTGCCTGGTCCCGTCCGGTCTTCGCCGCCAGGCCGCGGCCGCCGGTACGCGGCCGGACCGTACGATCGCGAGTGCATCGGTTACAGCAGCAGCACCGCCGTCATTTTCAGTAACCAGACATACTCCGGCGAATCACTGACGCAGCAAAGGCAGGACGAGCGCGTCAGGTTCGACGAACAGCAGATCTTCCAGTGGAATGTGAAAGCGGATCAGGCTCACCAGGCGACCGGCCGTACCGAGGTCGGGCTGGTTTATTTCGCCGGCATCACCGAAGGGGCCGGCGAGGATTACGACTCGGGTCAGGCAGAAGAGCTCGAAGGGCTGCTGGCCGCGCAGCAGACCGCGTACGCCTCGGGCGTTTCCGTCCCGGTCCTGAAGGTCGTGGTGGCCAACGGCGGATCGAAAATGCAAGACGCGGTCCCCGTCGCGCGCATGCTCCTTCCGCTGTTCCGTCAGGACCGCGACATGCTGGGCGTCGTGGGGCTCGATCGCAGCACCACACCGGTCGATCAGGCGATCGACACGCTCACCCGGATAAGATCCCGGTGCTGGCGACAACGCTATCGGCCGACAGGTTCGGCGACGGTAACTCGTACTATTTCCAGCTATCGCCGGGCAATAGCCACGAAGCGCACCTGATCTTGCAGTACATCGATCAGACGGTACCGCTGTATTTCGAGCAGGCCGCCAGCCAGTATTACTCCGCCGGGCGCCTGACGCCGACCCGGATCACGATCTACGAGCCGAATCCTGACCCGAACGACAAATACCTGAGCACCATGGTCCAGGACCTGCGCACCGAGGCGGGCGAATTCCCCGGCCTGCCGAAGCTGAGTCTGACCCACCAGCATTCCACCGCTCTGCTGTGTGGCGCGGCCACCGTCGACATTTACGCCGGCCGTCATGACCGGCCCGCGAACGCGGCACCGGGCAGCCTCGACGACTTCGGCACGTTCATGCAGACCATCAACGAGTGCGGTAGCAGGCAGAAGCCGTTCATCATCGCTGATGACGGAGTGACCAGGTTCGTCGCCGACCCGGCCGCGCGCGCCGAAGAGGGCCTGGGCGACCAGCCCATCTCCTACATCACTAAGGGACTGGCGATCCTGAGCACGGGCAGTAAGTGCCTGTCCCCGCGCACCGTGACCGGCGGCGCAGGCACTCAGCTCGGGGACTTCTGCGCGGCGTACGCCACGATCGCCAGCCAGCTTAAGAGCCAGGACATCGAGCTGGACTGGACCGGGGAGCGGGTGGCCCAGGCTTACGACGCCGCCTGGATGTTCCTGAAGGCGGACAACTTCAGGAGCACCGCGCTGATCCGCACGCAGATTCCCGGAGCGTTCGTGAGTTTCCCGTACACCGGAGTGACCGGGACGGTCCGGTTCACCGCCACCTCGCATACCGGCCTGGACGCGCCTGGCTACATGCCGCTCGCCGTGGTGCGCATCGCCTTGTCCGAACGCTCGGCCATGCCAGTCTGCGCGGTCACCGGCCAGGGCCGCGTTCCCTCAGACACGATTCCCAACCCCGCAGACTGTCTGCACGGACAGATCTGAGTCCCGGCGGTATCGGCCTGGGGACCCACCCTCACGGGCCTGAACGGCTGGCGGCCGCATCAGGGCCTGTTGCCTTCCTGCCGACGGCGGCCGCGGGCGCGCTGGACCGGGGCGCGGCCGGGATCGCCGCTCCCCGAGCGGACGCTTACGCGGCGCCCTCGCCGGCTGGGGTTACCGGGGCGGCCGGCCCGGCGCAGGCGCTGGTGGTCGACTCGCGGGGCACCAGGACCGGATCGAAACGGACCTGGCGATGATGATGCTCAGCCGACCGCTCCACCTCGTCGATGAGCAATTCGGCCGCGGCCGCACCCAGGTCGATGCTGGGCTGGCGCACCGACGTCAGCGGCACCGCGGCGGCGCTGGCGAACTCGATATCGTCGTAGCCGACGATCGCCAGCTCCTCCGGCACCGCGACATCGTGGCGCAGCGCGTGCTGGAGCAGCCCGAGCGCGATGAGGTCGTTACCGCACACGACCGCGGTCGGCCTGCGCCGGCGGGGCAGGTCACCGATGGTGCCGGCCGGCCTCGCGGCCGCCGTCTATGGTCATCCCGACCTTGTCCACGATCGTCAGGTCGGTCTCGGGCCGTCCGGCCTCGGCCATCGCCTGCCGTACGCCGGCGATCCGGTCGGCGACCTGGTGCACGGTGGTCGGGCCGCCGGCGAAGGCTATCCGCTGGTGGTCAAGCTCGAGCAGGTGCGCCGCGGCCAGCCGGGCCCCGGTCACGTCGTCGACGGACACCGAGCATTGCCGGCTGCTGCCCGCGCGGTCGACGAGCACCACCGGGACGCCGTTCCTGCGCAGCTCGTTGATCCGGCCCAGGTCGCGTCCCACCGGCGTGAGCAGGACGCCGTAGGAACGCTGCTCCTGGAACAGCGACAGGTAGTGCCGCTGCCGGTCGGTCGTGGTGTCACTACTGGACAAGATCAGTGACAGGCCGCGCTGGGTGGCGACGCGCTCGACCCCGCGGGCGATGTCGGTGAAGAACGGGTTGCCCATGTCCAGGACCAGCAGCGCGATGGTGCGGCTCCGGCCGGTCCGCAGCTGGCGGGCGGCCTCGTTGCGGATGAAGCCGAGTTCGGTGATGGCGGCGCGGACCCGCTCCAGCGTGGCCGGGGCGACCCGGTCGGGCCGGTTCAGCGCATTCGACACCGTGCCGAGCGATACCCCGGCCCGGTCAGCGACGTCACGGATGCTGACGCCCACCTGACACCCCCGTACTGAGATTGAAACGTGACATTACCAGCCGCCGGCGAGCATTCCGCGGTCAGATCACCGTGATGCGCAGGCCCAGGAGGTCCGCGACCGCCCGCAGCGCGGTGACCCGGTGGCCGGTGCCCAGGGCCCAGTGGTGGCCGATGCCGGACGCCGACCATTCGTCGGTCCACTCGCCGGGATCGCGCCCGACGTCGACCCGCGAGGTCGTGTTGCCGATCCGCAGCAGCGGGCCCGATACGACCATGCCTTCGGAGGCCACCAGCGAGAAGGTACCGTCACGATCCTGGGCCAGGCCGAAGACGGTGACCGGCCCCGGGCTGACGTCGAATTCCACCGACACGCCCCAGCCCCGTTTGCCGTGATAGACGCCCAGGCCGCGCAGCAACGGCTGACCGGCGCTGATGGCCAGGTGAGCCGGGCCGTCGTGGCCCATCTCCACCACGCCGTCGGCGAAGTTGAGGGCCTGCAGTTCGGTGAAGGAGCCGCCCGCGCCCAGCCGGTCGAAGATAAGCATGGCCAGCGACGTGCGCAGCTCGTACTCTCCCGCGGCCGGGATGCCGCGTGCGGTCAGCAGCGAGGCGCCGAGGATCAGGCCGGCTCCCACCCGCTCGTGAGCCTCGCCGTTCAGGCCGCGGTGGTAGTACGCCAGCGTGTCGAGGGCGAAGTCCTCGACCAGCCGGTCCAAGCCCACCGACACCCGGGCGCCCCAGCGGAAATCGTCGGTGTTCACCGAGTCGTCGCACCGGAAGACGGTCACGCGCGAGCTCCATCCGGGCGGCCGTCTCGGCGTCGGTGACCTGGTCGACCCGGACGGAGAGGTCGTCGATCTCCAGGATCTCCACATGGCCGCCGAGCTGGGCCGAGACCAGGGTCGGATCGGTGGAGACGTCCATCATGCCCGGGTACAGGTGACCCATCAGCCCGTGGCGGCCTCCCCTGAGCGCGGCCCGCACGCCGGCCGCGCCGATCCAGCTCTCGATCCTGGCCCAGGCCCGGGCGTCCTCGAGGTAGCCGGAGACGGAGCGGAAGCCGATACCGCAGCGCCGGAACGCGTTGGCGATCTCCGGCAGCGGGCAGGCGCCGCAGTAGGCGAGCCAGGCTCCCGTGTCGAAGCTCGCGTGATCCATCGACTCGGTGGGCTGCAGGTTGAGCAGCAGCATCGGGGCGCCGGTCCGCTGGGCGACCGGGACCAGCATGGTCGCGGTCATGTACGTGGTGAGAAAGCCGATGATGAGATCGCAGTCGGCCCGCCGCAGCCGCTCCGCCGCCGCGGCGCCCTGCTGGGCGTCGGAGATGAAGCCGGCGTCGACCACCTCGCAGTCGAGCCGGGCCAGTCGCTGCGACACACGCCGGGCGGACGCCTCCAGCTGCGGCAGCAGCGCCGGGAACTGCGGCCAGTAGGCCCCGAGTCCTCCGGCGACCAGACCGACCCTCGTCTTGCGCGGGGTAATCCTCGCGACGGGCGGACTGGGCCACGGCGGTGGGCGAGGAGGTCATGACGTCCCCTTATCCCGGTACTGACGGTTGAAACGTTACATACACGAGCCTGCCCCGACCGTAAGGCGCCGGCCGGGCAGTGTCAAGGACTCCGCGGCCGGGACCCGGCTGGCCGGGACTTGGCAACAGGCGGCGGACTCCACCGGCAGGGACTCCACAGGCAAGGCCAGGCGGGCTCGCGGATGTATCGGGCTTGACTCATAAAACGTATCAATCAGAAGACGGATCCTCATGCCACCGTTGACGTGCGTCATGACCAGGGACGAACACGGGGCGGCCCCGGCAGCGGGCGATGAATCTCCTTGTAACATGCTGAAACAGCCTATTGACATGCAGTGTGAAGCCTGGCTATCTTCAGCCCACCAGTTTGAAATGTTTCAGCGTATGGCGAGGTGAACAGGTTTGACTGAGCAGCCAGAGGAGGCCGCCGGGGTACCGAGACTGGCTCTGGACCGGGCCGCGAAGGCCTTCGGCGCCGTGCACGCGCTGGTCGACGGCTCGATCACGCTGTTCCCCGCCGAGGCGCACGCGCTTGTCGGCGAAAACGGCGCGGGCAAGTCGACTCTCGTCAAGATCCTCGCCGGGGTGTACCAGCCGGACAGCGGAACGCTCGCCATCGACGGCCAGCCGGTCGTCCTGACCGGCCCGGTCGCGGCCCGCGACGCCGGCATCTCGATCATCTACCAGGAACCGACCCTGTTCCCCGACCTGACGGTCGCGGAGAACATCTTCATGGGCCGGCAGCCGCTGCGGGCCGGCCGCCGCATCGACCGCCCGGCGATGAACCGCAGCGCGGGCGAGATCTTCACCCGGCTGGGCGTGGCGCTCGACCCGCAGCGGACAGCCCGCGGGCTGTCCGTCGCCGACCAGCAGATCGTCGAGATCGCCAAGGCCCTGTCCGCCCACGCGAACGTTCTCGTCATGGACGAGCCCACCGCGGCCCTGACCACGGTGGAGGTGGAGCGGCTCTTCGAGGTCATCCGCGCGCTGCGGCGGGAAGGTGCGGCGGTGCTTTTCATCTCGCACCGGCTCGAGGAAGTCTTCGCCAGCTGCCAGCGCGTCACGATCATGCGGGACGGCCGGTTTGTCCGCACGTCGGCGGCGCAGGACATCACCGTCGATGAAGTCATCCGGTCGATGGTCGGTCGCGACCTCGACCAGCTGTTCCCCAAGACCCAGGTGCCCGCCGGCGAGGTGGTGCTGCAGGTGGAGCAGCTCGGCCGGGAAGGGGTCCTGCACGACATCAGCTTCTCGGTCCGCCGCGGTGAGATCGTCGCCCTGGCCGGGCTCGTCGGCGCCGGGCGCAGTGAGGTGGCCCGGGCCGTCTTCGGCATCGACCGCCGGTCGGCGGGCCGGGTGACGGTGCGCGGCCAGGTGCTGCCCAACTCCTCGCCGCTGGCGGCGATGGCGGCCGGGGTGGCCCTGGTGCCCGAGGACCGCCGGCAGCAGGGCCTGGTCATGGATCTTGGCGTCGACCGGAACGTCGCGCTCGCCTCGCTGACCCGGCTCAGCCGGTTCGGCCTGATCAGCCGCGACCCGCGAGCGGGACCTGGCCGCGGACTGGGCGAACCGGCTGCAGCTGAAGTTCGGCCGGCTCGCCAACGCGGTCTCGACGCTGTCGGGCGGGAACCAGCAGAAGGTCGTGCTGGCCAAGTGGCTGGCCCGCGATCCAGCTTTGCTCATCATCGACGAACCGACCCGGGGCATCGACGTCGGCACCAAGGCCGAGGTGCACCGCATCCTCGACGGCCTGGTGGCCGGCGGGCTCGCGGTGCTGATGATCTCCTCGGAGCTGCCCGAGGTCCTCGGCATGGCCGACCGCATCCTGGTGATGCGCGAGGGGCGGATCGCCGCGGAGTTTTCCCGCGCGGAGGCGAACGAGGACCTGGTCATGCGGGCCGCGACCGGCCAGCTCAAGGGGGCGGCCGCATGACCGCGGCCGACGCCCGCGGCGGGCACCAGGTTCGCCCGCGGCGGTGCCCTGCTGCGGGCGCGTGAGGTGGGCATCGGCGTGGTCCTGCTGCTGGTCTTTGGCGTCACGACCGCACACAACCACAACTTCGCCACCGCGAACAGCGTCCAGCAGCTGCTCTCCGGCGCTGCGCTGATCGCCATGCTGGGCGTAGGCGAAACGCTCGTCATCGTCACCCGCAACGTCGACCTGTCCGTGGGCTCGATCGTCGGGCTTTCCGCCTATGTCGTCGGCGACCTGTTCAAGGATCACCCGGGCACGCCGGTGATCCTCGGCTTCGCGGCCGGGATCGGGATCGGCGCGGTGATCGGCGCGGTCAACGGCTTCGTCACGGCGGCGCTGCGGGTCCCCAGCCTGGTCGTCACGCTGGCCATGCTCTACATCATCCGCGGCATCGACGGTCTCATCGTCAACGGCGTGATCATCACCTCCAGCAACATCCCGAACACGTTCGTCGCCATCGGCTTCCGCACCATCGCCGGCATTCCGTGGCTGGCGATCATCGCCTTCGCGGTCGTGGTGATCGTCGCCTACGCGATGAGGTCCTTCCGGTCCGGTCGCGACCTGTACGCGATCGGCTCCAACCCGGAGGCCGCCGCGCTGGCGGGCGTGCCCGTGGCCCGGCGGGTCTTCGCCGCCTTCGTGATCAGCGGGTCCCTGGCCGGCCTGGCCGGGGCCCTGTTCCTGGCCTTGCACGCCGAGGTGGACGTGACCGGCGGGACCGGGTACGAGCTGCTCGTGGTGGCGGCGGTGGTGGTCGGCGGGGTCGCCATCTTTGGCGGCAGCGGCACGGTGGCCGGCGCGGCCCTGGGTGCGCTGCTGCTCAACACCATCAACCAGGCCCTGGTGGCCAGCCGGGTGTCGGCCTTCTGGAACGAGGCCATCGCCGGCGCCCTCCTGCTGCTCGCGATCGCGTTCGACCGCTGGCTGAGCCTGCGGGTCGCCCGCGGCCTGAGGTCGGCGGAAGGGGCTCACCGTGACCTTTGAGCCAGCCACCCAGGCGCCGCGGAAGCGGGAGTACACCGGGACCGACACCGCGCGCAGGCCGGCCTGGCAACGGGCGCTGCGCTGGGAGACCGGCCTGGTCCTGGTCCTGGCCGCGACGCTGATCTTCGGCAGCGTCCGGTCGCCGGACTTCCTCAACAGCACCACCGGCTTCTACGTCGGGCTCAACATGGGCGAGATCGCCATCATGGCGCTGCCGCTCATGCTCATCGTGATCACCGGCGAGATCGACCTGTCGGTCGCCTCGATGCTCGGCCTGTCCGGCTGCGTCATGGGCCAGCTGCACAGCCAGGGCTGGCCCATCGGGCTGGCGATGGTGGCCGCGCTTGCCGTCGGCGCGCTCGGCGGGGCGCTCAACGGGGTGCTGGTGGCCAGGCTCGGGCTGCCGTCGATCGCGGTGACGATCGGCACCCTCACGCTGTTCCGCGGCCTGGCCGAGATCGTCCTGGGGGCCAGGACCATCACCGACTTCCCGGCGTCGCTGACCAACATCGGCGTGGTCCCCGTGCCGGGCATCCAGCTGTCCTACTCCGCCGTGATCTTCGGGGTCCTGGCCGTCATCTTCGGCGTGGTGCTGCATGCGACCAGGGCCGGGCGGGCCATCGTGGCGACCGGGCTGGCGCCGGAGGCGGCGCAGTTCGCCGGGATCCGGGTCAACCGGGTCAAGTTCGGCCTGTTCGTGCTGTCCGGCGTGATGTGCGCCCTGGCCGGCATCTTGTTCACCCTGAAGAACGCCTCGGTCAGCTATGACGCCGGGACCGGTCTCGAGCTCAACGTCGTGGCGATCGTCCTGTTTGGTGGCGTCTCGATTTTCGGCGGCCGCGGCACCGTGATCGGCGTCGTGCTCTCCGTGGTCATCTTTGGCACGCTCCAGCAGGTGCTGACGCAGATGCAGGTGCAGCCCGAGGTGCAGAACATCATCATCGGCGCCCTGCTGCTCGTGAGCGTCGTGCTGCCAGGAGGCGGAGAGGCGGTGCGCCGCCTGCGTGCCCGCGCTGCGAAAAAGTCCACGCATGAGATCAGAGGAGAAAACAGTAATGGGGAACACCAGAAGATGGCGGAGAAAGGCGGCCTCCGCGGTCATCCTCGCCGCCGTCGGCGTGACCGCGGCCGCATGCAGCAGCTCGTCGTCGTCGAGCGCAGGCACGCCGTCGACCTCGTCCCCGGCTCAGGCGGCCAGCGGCGCGATCAAGAAGAACCTGCTTGTCTACTTCATCCCGAAGGACACCCAGAACCCTTACGAGGTCATCGCCGACAACGGTGGCAAGAAGGCCCTCGCGGAGCTAGGCGGAAAGGTCGTGGTCAGCAGCGGGACGGCCGACACCGCGGCCGCGCAGATCCCGTCGATCCAGGCGGCGATCCAGGCGCACGCCAACGCGATCGTCATCGCGGGCAACGACCCGTCCGCGCTGTGCCCGTCGCTCAACCAGGCCGCGCGGGCCGGCATCAAGATCGTGTCCTTCGACTCCGACGTCACCTGCGGAAGCTCCCCGGACCACCTGTTCATCAACCAGGCGAACACCCAGCAGATCGGCGAGTCCGAGGTGAGCCTGCTGGCGGCCGAGATCGGCGGCAAGGGCCAGATCGCGATCTTGTCGGCGGCGGCCAGCGCCACCAACCAGAACGCCTGGATCGTGTACATGAAGCAGGAGCTGGCCAAGTACCCGAACATGAAGCTGGTCTCGACGGTGTACGGCAACGACGACCCGGCGACGTCGCTGCAGGTGCTGCAGGGCCTGCTGTCGGCGTACCCGAACCTGCGCGGCATCATCTCCCCGACCACCGTCGGCATCTCCGCCGCCGCCCAGTACCTTGACACGCACAAGAACCTGCTGTCTCACCTGACCCTGACCGGGCTCGGCCTGCCGTCCCTGATGCGCAAGTACGTCGAGGACGGAACGGTGGCCAAGTTCGAGCTGTGGGACCCGGGCAACCTGGGCTACCTGGCCGGGTACGCCGCCGCCTCGCTCGCCTCCGGCACGGCCAGCCTGACCCCGGGGTCGTCGTTCAAGGCCGGCACGCTGGGCAGTTACACGGTGCTTGCGCCGACCGCGGGAGTCGGCCCGTCGGTCGTGCTGGGGCCGCCCACCGTGTTCGACAAGGCGAACATCAATAATTATCACTTCTGATTCCGTCTCGCGGCCCGGCCGGCCCGCCCAGGCCGGCCGGGCCCACCGCATGTAAAGGAGCGGCTCCCGTGCGCTACTGCTTTCTCTTGCAGGTCAGGCCCGAGCTACTGGAGGAGTACAAGGAGCGGCACACGGCGGTCTGGCCGGACATGCTGCGGGCCCTGCAGCAAGCCGGGTGGGAGCGGTACTCGCTGTTCGCCCGGCCCGACGGGCTGATCGTCGGGTACACCGAGGCCGAAGACCTGGACGCCGCCCAGCACGCGATGGCCGCGACCGACGCGAACAGCCGGTGGCAGGACGAGATGCGGCACTACTTCACCAGCCTGGACGGCCAGGCGCCCGGCGGGACCATGGTCATCTTGGAGCCCATCTTCAGCCTTGAGGACTCACTGGCCGCCGTGGACGACCATGACCAGGCGCCGGCCGGGGAAGGCGCCACCCACCGTTGAGAAAGCAGGTTCAGGCCATGGATCTCCAGGCGGTCACCAGCGCCCTGTCCGAGCAGAAGATCGAGCTACCGTCGTGGGCCTTCGGCAACTCCGGGACCCGGTTCAAGGTCTTCGCCCAGCCCGGCGTGCCGCGTGATCCGTACGAGAAGATCGCCGACGCCGCTCAGGTGCACAAGTTCACCGGCGTCGCGCCCTCCATCGCCCTGCACATCCCGTGGGACGCGACCGGCAGCTACGCCAGGCTGGCCGCGGCGGCCTGCCGAGGCCGGCATTACGCTCGGCACCATCAACGCCAACGTCTTCCAGGACAACGACTACAAGCTGGGCAGCGTCACCAACCCCGACCCCGCGGTCCGCCGCAAGGCCCTGGACCACCTGTTCGAGTGCGTCGACGTCATGGACCAGACCGGCTCGCGCGACCTCAAGCTCTGGTTCTCCGACGGCACCAACTACCCGGGGCAGGACAGCATCTCGGCCCGCCAGGACCGGCTGGCCGAGGCGCTGGCCGCCGTCTACGCGCGGCTGTCCGGTGACCAGCGGCTGATCCTGGAGTACAAGCTCTTCGAGCCGGCCTTCTACACCACCGACGTGCCCGACTGGGGCACCTCCTACGCGCACTGCCTGCAGCTCGGCGAGCGAGCCAAGGTGTGCGTGGACACCGGTCACCACGCCCCGGGGACCAATATCGAGTTCATCGTGGCGTTCCTGCTGCGGGCGGGCAAGCTGGGGGCCTTCGACTTCAACTCCCGGTTCTACGCCGACGACGACCTCATGGTCGGGGCCGCGGATCCGTTCCAGCTGTTCCGGATCCTGTTCGAGGTGGTGGCCGCGGGCGCTCTCGGCTCCGCGGCGGAGATCGCGTTCATGCTCGACCAGTGCCACAACATCGAGCCGAAGATTCCCGGCCAGATCCGCTCGGTGATGAACGTCCAGGAGGCCACGGCCAAGGCGCTGCTTGTCGACGCCGCCGCGCTGGCCGCCGCGCAGCAGGCCGGCGATGTCCTGGGTGCGCACGCCGTGCTGATGGACGCCTACAACACCGACGTCCGGCCGCTGCTCGCCGACCTGCGCGCCGCCCATGGCCTGGACCCGGACCCGATGGCGGCCTACGCCGCCTCCGGTTACGGCGAGAAGATCGTCGCCGAGCGGATCGGCGGTCAGCCAGCCGGCTGGGGAGCCTGAGGATGGGACACATGACCGGAACGGACGAGGCGGCCGGAACGACCGTCGAGAAGCTCATCGCGCGATCGAACCGGCTCGGCTCGGACCCGCGCAACACGAACTACGCGGGCGGCAACACCTCGGCCCAGGGAACCGCGACCGATCCCGTCACCGGCGAGGACATCGAGCTGCTCTGGGTCAAGGGCTCGGGCGGCGACCTGGGCACGCTGACCCCGGCGGGCCTGGCGGTGCTGCGGCTGGACCGGCTGCGCGCGCTGGCCGGCGTCTACCCCGGCGTCGAACGCGAGGACGACATGGTCGCGGCGTTCGACTTCTGCCTGTACGGGAAAGGCGGCGCCGCGCCGTCCATCGACACCGCGATGCACGCTCTGGTCATCCAGCCGCACGTCGACCACCTGCACCCCGACTCCGGCATCGCGCTGGCCACCTCGGCCGACGGTGAGAAGCTGACGCAGGACTGCTTTGGCGACCGGGTGGTGTGGGTGCCGTGGCGGCGGCCCGGTTTCCAGCTCGGCCTGGACATCGCCGCCATCGCCGCGGCCAGCCCGCAGGCCATCGGCTGCGTCCTCGGCGGGCACGGCATCACGGCCTGGGGGCCGACCAGCGACGACTGCGAGGCCCGGTCGCTGGAGATCGTCCGGACGGCGGAGGAGTTCATCGCGGCGCACGGCGCGCCCGGAGCCGTTCGGCCCGGTCATCGCGGGTTACCAGCCGCTGCCTGAGCCGGGCCGGCGGGCCCGGGCGGCCGCGCTGGCCCCGGTGATCCGCGGCCTGGCCTGCACCGACCGGCGCCAGGTGGGCCACTACACCGACGCCGGGGTCGTGCTGGACTTCCTCAGCCGGGCCGAGGCACCCGCGGCTGGCCGCCCTGGGCACGTCGTGCCCCGATCACTTCCTGCGCACCAAGGTGCGCCCGATGGTCCTTGACCTGCCGCCGGACGCTCCGCTCGCCGACGTCGAGGCGCGGCTGCGGGAGCTGCACGCGGCCTACCGGCAGGACTATGCCGCCTATTACCAGCGGTACGCCGGACCGGACTCGCCCGCGATGCGCGGCGCGGATCCGGCCATCGTGCTCGTGCCCGGGGTCGGGATGTTCAGCTACGGCGCGAACAAGCAGACCGCCCGGGTGGCCGGCGAGTTCTACCTGAACGCGATCAACGTGATGCGGGGCGCCGAGGCCCTGTCGACGTACACGCCGATCGAGGAGGCGGAGAAGTTCCGGATCGAGTACTGGGCCCTGGAGGAGGCCAAGCTGGCCCGGATGCCCCAGCCCAAGCCGCTGGCCGCTCGCGTCGCGCTCGTCACAGGGGCCGGCTCGGGTATCGGCCGGGCCATCGCCCACCGGCTCGCGGCCGAGGGGGCCTGCGTGGTGGTCGCCGACCGGGACGCCGGCGCCGCCGCCGCGGTGGCCGCCGAGATAGGCGGGAACTCGACGCCGCCATCGGCTTCACCGCCGACGTGACCGACGAAGATCAGGTCGCGGCGGCCGTCGCGGCGACCGCCCTGGCCTTCGGCGGCGTCGACCTGGTGGTGAACAACGCGGGCCTGTCGGTGTCCAAGCCGCTGCTCGACACCACCGCCGCGGACTGGGATATCCAGCACGACGTCATGGCCCGCGGGTCTTTCCTGGTCTCCCGCGAAGCGGCCAGGGCCATGCGGGCCCAGCGCATCGGCGGCGACATCATCTACATCTGCAGTAAGAACAGCGTGTTCGCCGGGCCGAACAACGTGGCCTACGGCGCGGCCAAGGCCGACCAGGCGCACCAGGTCCGGCTGCTCGCGGCCGAACTCGGCGGGGACGGCATCCGGGTCAACGGCGTCAATCCGGACGGGGTGGTGCGCGGCTCTGGCATCTTCGCCGGCGGCTGGGGCGCCCAGCGCGCGGCGGTCTACGGCGTGCAGGAAGAAGACCTGGGTGCCTACTACGCCCAGCGCACGCTGCTAAAGCGCGAGGTGCTGCCCGACCACGTCGCGGCGGCGGTGTTCGCCCTGGCCGGCGGCGACCTGAGCCAGACCACCGGGGCGCACATCCCGGTGGATTCCGGGGTGGCGGCGGGATTCCTGCGATGACGGGACCGGCGTGACGGACGCCCCGATCCGGGTCGCGGCCATCGACCTGGGCGCCTCGAGCGGACGGGTGGTGGTCGGCCAGGGCACGCGGCGGGGCTTCGCCCTGCGCGAGGTCAGCCGGTTCGCCAACCGCCCGCGGCCGGTCGGCGGGGTGCTGCGCTGGGATGCCCGCGCGCTGTTCGCCGGGATCCTGGACGGCCTGCGCGCCGCGAGCGGGCCAGACGGGCCGCTGGACGCCGTCGCCGTCGACGGCTGGGCGGTGGATTACGGCCTGCTCGACGAGGACGGCGGCTTGATCGCTGACCCGGCCAGCTACCGGGATCCCCGCACCGGCCCGCCGTTCGCCGCGGTGACGTCCGCGCCGGGCGGGGTGGCGGGCGTGGACGCGGCCCGCCTGTACGAGGCGACCGGGATCGCGGCGCAGCCCATCAACACGGTGTTCCAGCTGATGGCCGAGCTCGGGTCGGCGCAGCTCGCCGCGGCCCGGCATGTGCTGCTCGTCCCGGACCTGATGACCTACTGGCTGTCCGGCCAGCTGGGCACCGAACTGACCAACGCTTCCACCACCGGCCTGCTCGACCCGCGCACGGCGAGCTGGGCGCGTTCCGTGACCGACGCCCTCGGCGTGCCGGCCGGCCTGTTCCCTCCGCTGCGGGCAGCCGGCGAGCTGGCCGGGCCGATGACCGGCCGGGTGGCCGCCGGACTCGGCCCCGGCCCGCCGCCCCAGGTGGTCATCGGGCCCTCGCACGACACCGCCGCCGCCGTGGCCGGCGTGCCCGCCGCCGACGACGCGTTCGCCTTCGTCTGCACCGGGACCTGGGCGCTGGCCGGCCTGGAACTCCCGGCTCCGGTCATCACCGGCGCGAGCCGGAAGGCAGGCTTCAGCAACGAGGCCGGCATCGACGGCACCACCAGGTTCCTGCGTAACGTGACCGGTTTCTGGCTGCTGCAGGAGTGCGTCCGGCAGTGGCAATCCGCAGGCAGGAACGTCGACCTGACCGAGCTGACCGGCGCCGCGGGCCGGCTTGGCGGCCTGCGCGCGCTCATCGACGTCCAGGATCCGGCCTTCGCCGCGCCCGGCGAGATGACCGAACGGATCACCGGTGCGTGCCTGCGTACCAGCGGCGTGGCCCTGTCGGGCGACGCGGAGATCCTGCGCTGCATCCTGGACAGCATGGCCGTCGCGATCCGGCACGCGGTGCACGACGCCATGCGGATCACCGGCCGCGGGGTGCGCACGGTCCATATCGTCGGCGGCGGCGTGGCCAACCCGCTGTTCTGCCAGCTGGTCGCGGATGCCTGCGGCCTGCCGGTCGTGGCCGGCCCGACCGAGGCGGCCTCGTGGGGCAACGTGCTTGTGCAGGCCCGCGCCCTCGGCGTGGCCGGAGGTTCGCTGGCCGAGCTGCGGTCACTGGTGCGGCGCGGCGTCCGCCTGGACCGCTACGCGCCGGCCGCCCGGGAAGCGGACTGGGCCCGCGCGGACGAGGTTGTCCTGGCCAGCCGGGGCGGATGAGGCTAGGGCGTCACGGGCAGGCCAGCCAGGCGGCGCGGCGCACCACCGTCCGTTCGGCCAAAATAGCGGGATGGGGAGCAGGACGGACAGTGCGGAGTTCGACGCCCGGCCGGTGCGGGCCTTCCGGCCCGCGGCTGGGACCAGCACCGATGAGTCGGTGTGGCCGGCCAGCGTGCCGGCCATGGCGCAGCTGCTCCGCGAGGGACTTGAGCTGCCGGCCGGGCTGACCGTGCTGGTGGGCGAGAACGGGTCGGGGAAGTCGACGGTGGTGGAGTGCCTGGCTGAGGCGTACGGGCTGAATCCGCAGGGAGGTTCGGCGCAAGCCGAGCTGTTCCGGGTCCGGCCGAGCGAGCCGGGCCGGGGTGAGGAGCTGACCGTGGTGCGCGGGATCAAGCCGCGCTGGTCCTATTTCCTGCGCGCGGACACCATGAGCCAGCTGTACACCTACCTGGAGCAGAATCCGGGCCGCAGGCCCGAGCGGCTGCACGAACTCAGCCACGGCGAGTCGTTCCTCGAGATCCTCCGCACCCGGGTGCGGGAGACGGGTTTCTACCTGATGGACGAGCCGGACGCGCCGCTGTCCTTCACCGCCTCGCTCGGGCTGGCCGCGCTGCTGCACGACCTGGCCGCGGCCGGCGGCCAGGCGGTCGTGGCCACCCACTCCCCCATCGTGGCGGCGGTCCCCGGCGCGCACCTGCTCGAGCTTGGCCCGTGGGGGATCCGCCCCGCCAGCTGGGAAGACTTGAGCCTGGTGATCGAGTGGCGGGGCTTCATGCGCGATCCGCAGGCCTACTTCCGGCACCTATTCTGACGCTGGCCCGCGTTTCGCTACGGCGGCCGCCTGCCGGGCGGCGTTGGCCGGGCCGGCGTTGGCCGCGAGCTGGCCGAGCAGGGTGCCGAGCGTCGCCAGGTCCGCATCGGCGAGGCCCGCTCGCAGCCTGGTGTCGAAGGCGATCGCGACGTCCCTCAGCCGTCCGAACGCGGCCTCGCCCGCCTCGGTCAGCGTGACCACCTGGACGCGCCGGTTGGCGGTGTCGCGGGTCCTGGTGATCAGCCCGCGGGCGTCCATCGCGTTCAGGTGGTGGGTGAGCGTGGCCTCGCGCACGCCCACCGCCTCGGCGAGTTCGCGCTGGTTCGCGGGCTTGCGGATGTGCAGGTTAAGCAGGATCAGCCAGATCGGCAAGGTGCCGTCCGCTTCGCCGAGGGCCTCGTCGAAGGCGCGCTCTACGACGCGGGCCACCTGGGCCAGGCGGAGCCCGATCGGGAGCGGGGCCGGTGCAGGCATGTCGGTCAGGATAGCACCAAGCATCGATATCTAATTAATTGACATCTAACCCTTAGGTGTCTAATAATCTGTCATGCCGTGGCCGCGGCACCGCGAGAAGGGGAATCAGCCATGACCGACACCATCCTCGCCGGGCAGATCGCCCTGGTCACCGGCAGCACGCGGGGCATCGGGGCGGCCATCGCCGCCGAGTTCGCGCGTCGCGGGGCCGCTGTCGCCGTGCACGGGCGCGACCAGGGCGCCGCGGATAACGTGGCCGCGGCGATCATCCGTGACGGCGGCCAGGCCCTGGCGGTGATCGGCGACGTCACCGATTCCGGCCAGGTCGAGTCGGTGCGCCGCCAGATCGAGGACGCCTGGGGGCCGGTCGGCATCCTGGTCGCCAACGCGGGCGGCAGCTTCACCCCGCCCGCGCCGCTTGAGCAGATCCCCGAGGACGGGTGGCGCGCGACGGTGGACGGCAACCTGCTGGCCACGTTCCTCACCCTGAAGACCTTCCTGCCCGGGATGAAGGAGCGTCGCGCGGGCACGATCATCACCATCGGTTCGGCCGCGGGACGCCGCGCGGACCCTCGCTCCCCCATCCCCTATGCGGCCGCCAAGGCGGGCATCGCGCTGCTGACGCAGGACGTCGCCGCCCAGGCGGGACCGTTCGGGATCCGGGTCAACTGCATCGCTCCTGAGACCATCCTCACCGAGGGCAACCGGGACCGGATCCCGGCCGGCCTGCAAGCATCCCTGGCCGACGCGCACCCCCTCAAACGCCTCGGCACACCGCACGACGTCGCGGCCGCCGCCGCGTTCCTCGCCTCCGACCAGGCCGCGTGGATCACCGGCGTGGTGGTGGACGTGGCCGGCGGCGCCGTCCTCGTCTAGCCATCCTCCTGGCTGATCCACAAGACCCGGATTACCAAGGGCGCCGCGACCGGGCACACCGCCTGGACCCGCCGGGCCCGCACCCACCCCCGCATCCTGGCCGCCATGGCCACCGGGGACCTCACCGAGTCCTACGCCCGGACTCTGTGCAGCTGGACCGATAAGCTCCCCGAGGACTCCCGCGACGCGGCGGACGCGATCCTGGCCGAGGCCGCGGTCCGGGGGATGGGGCTGCGGGACCTGGCCATGCTGGCCGCGGAGATCACCGCCCGCGCCTGCCCGCCGGACGATGAGGACCAGGGGCAGGCGTTCGGGGACCGCGCAGTCCGGCTGGACACCACGTTCGCCGGTGCCGGGCTCTTGTCCGGGGACCTGACCCCGGAGTGCGCGGCGCTGGTGGAGACGGTGCTGGCGGCGCTGTCCGCTCCCCGTGGCGCCGAAGATGACCGCAGTCACGCGCAGCGGTGCCACGACGCTTTGGCGGAGGCGATGCACCGGCTGGTCAGCGCGGGCCTGCTGCCGGAGCGCGCCGGGCAGCCCGCCAAGGTGCAGGCGCATATCTCCCTGGCCGACCTGATGGTGATGGACGGCAGCTCCCAGTTGCAGGAGGAGTGGGCCGGGCGGGTCCGGGCCCGGTGGGCCGGGCACCGCGCCGCCGCGTCGGTGGCCGGCGGGGACGGCGCCGCCTGGCTGGACGGGGACGCGGCGGAGGGGTTCGCGTGCGACGCGTCGGTGACCCCGGTGGGGTGTACGGCGAGGTCAGCTACCCGGTCCTGGATGACCTGGTCCGCCTGTGCCTCCAGCTCGCCCGCCACGGCACCCTTGCCAGCCCCGGCCCTGCCGCCTCAGACCCCGCTGCCCCCATCGGCTCCGCCCCTCCGGCCCCCCGGCCCCCCGTCCGGGCTCAGCCGGGAGGACCTGGAGCTGGCCATCATCGGCCAGGCCGTCGCTTTGGTCTCCGGGCCGGGCGGGCTGGCGTCGGTCTTGCGGCAGGGGCTGCTGGGCCCGCGGCTGGCCGGGCCGAGCCTGCCCCTGGATGCGGGCTCCAGCGACCATGTCCCGGCCGGGATCCGCAACGCGGTCAGGGCCCGGGACCAGCACTGCCAGTGGCCCGGCGGCTGCCACCAGGCCGCCTCGGGCTGCGAGGTCCACCACCTGCGCCGCAAAGCCCGCGGCGGCCTGACCAGCCTGGATAACTGCATCTTGGTGTGCCGGTACCACCACCACGTCGCCATCCACCGGATGGGCTGGACCCTGATCCGCCACCCCGACGGCACCACCACCGCCTGGAACCGGGACCACACCAAAGTCCTGCGCAGCCACAGCCCACCCGCCCGCGCCGGATAACCCGGCCCGGGCGCCGCTAACCCCGTCCGGGCGTAGCTCGTCTCAGGCGATCCGACACAGGCGCGGCGAGGGCGTTATGTCGGCGGAGGGCCGTAGAATCGCGGCGTGGTCCTCACCGAAACGCCCGACGCCGCTTCGGAGGTCCTGCGCCGGGTCTTCGGTTACAACTCCTTCCGCGGGCAGCAGCAGGAGATCATCGAGCACCTCTGCGCCGGCGGAGACGCGGTCGCGCTGATGCCGACCGGCAGCGGCAAGTCGCTGTGCTACCAGATCCCCGCGCTGGTCCGGCACGGTACCGGCGTGGTCATCTCACCGCTGATCGCGCTCATGCAAGACCAGGTGGACGCGCTGACCGTGCTCGGCGTCCGGGCCGGGTTCCTGAACTCCACCCAGGACGCCGACGAGCGGCGCGGGGTCGAGTATGCCTTCATGGACGGCAAGCTCGACCTGCTCTACCTGGCGCCGGAGCGGCTGCGGGCCGAGAGCACCCTGCGACTGCTCGACCGGGGCACGATCTCGCTTTTCGCCATCGACGAGGCGCACTGCGTGGCCCAGTGGGGCCACGACTTCCGGCCCGACTACCTGGGCCTGTCCGTGCTGCACGAGCGATGGCCTGCGGTGCCGCGGATCGCGGTGACGGCGACCGCGACCGAGCACACCCGGACGCGAGATCGCTGCCCGGCTGGCGCTGGGCGAGGCCAGGCAGTTCGTGGCGAGCTTCGACCGGCCCAACATTCAGTATCGGATCGAACCCAAGAACGAGCCGAAGCGGCAGCTGCTCCGGCTGCTGCGGGCCGAGCACCCGGATGACGCCGGCATCGTCTACTGCCTGACCAGGGCCTCGGTGGAGAAGACGGCGGACTTCCTGTGTTCAGAAGGCTTCGTGGCGCTGCCGTACCATGCCGGGCTGGACGCCCGGACGCGGGCGGCGAACCAGGCCAGGTTCCTGCGCGAGGACGGGCTGATCATGGTGGCCACGATCGCGTTCGGGATGGGCATCGACAAGCCCGATGTCCGCTTTGTCGCGCACCTGGACTTGCCGAAGTCGGTCGAAGGGTACTACCAGGAAACCGGGCGGGCCGGCCGGGACGGTGCGCCGGCCACCGCGTGGCTGGCCTACGGGCTGGCCGACGTGGTCCAGCAGCGGCGTCTCATCGACGATTCCGACGGTGACCTCGCGCACCGGCGGCGGCTGATGGCGCACCTGGACGCGATGCTCGCGCTGTGCGAGACGGCCAGCTGCCGGCGCACGCAGATGCTGGCCTACTTCGGCGAGACCGGGACGGACGCGTGCGGTAACTGCGACACCTGCCTGGTCCCGCCGCAGGTGTGGGACGGGACGGTGGTGGCCCAGAAGCTGCTGTCGACGCTGGTGCGGCTGGGGCGGCTGGACGGACCCTCGTTCGGCGCCGGGCAGCCGATCGACATCTTGCTGGGCAAGAAGACGCCCAAGGTGGCCTCGTACCGGCATGACACGCTGCCCGTGTTCGGCATCGGGACCGAGCTGACCGAGGGCGAGTGGCGCGGGGTGGTGCGGCAGCTGCTGGCCTCGGGGATGCTGACGGTCAAGGGCGACCACGGGACGCTGGCGCTGACGGAGCTGAGCGCGGAGGTGCTGCGCGGCGAACGCCAGGTGATGCTGCGCCGGGACCCGCCGAAGGTACCGTCAGCGCGGGGCGGCCGGGGCGGCCGGGGCGCTGCGGCGGGCGGCGCGGGCGGTTCCGACGGGTCGCGGCGGGGGGCGCGGGCGGTTCCGGTACCGGTGGAGCTGCCGGCTGAAGCCGAGCCGGTGTTCGAGCGGCTGCGGGCCTGGCGGACGGCGGTGGCGAAGGAACAGGGAATGCCCCCGTACGTGATCTTCCACGACGCCACGCTCCGGCTCATCGCCGCCACCCCGCCGTCTACCCTGGACGAGCTGAGGCTCATCAACGGCGTGGGCGAGACCAAGCTGACCCGCTACGGCCAGCAGATCCTCGACGCCCTCGTCGAACCCGGTTAAACGAGCGGCTAGCAGGACGGCTGTCACGAAACGGTCAGCCAGCGGTCTGCCGAGTACGTAGCGGCCTTCAATCACAGCGCCTCCCTCGGACACGCTCACGGTTAGCCGGGTCCTCCGGCGACGTCGATGAACTCAGGTTCGCCTGGGACAACGGCGGCACAGGCACCGTGACCTTGCGCTGGAGCGCCCACCTGATCGCCGAGCTCACCGTCACGTTCACATGAGCCGCTGCGTGCCCGCAGTGCGCTGGACCCGAACTGGATCGAACCGATGATGGCGGGACTGAGCGCACTCGAGTGCCACATGCCAGCGGCCGGGCTCACCCGTGCTGGTCAGGTACGCCGCAGCTGCGCTTTGCCGCCAAGCGCGCCCGATGGCACAGTACACCTAAGTACTAGGCGAGGAGATTCGTCATGAACTATCAGCTCCAGATGCACGCCAAGATCCACGACTGGCTCACCGGGCTCCGAGGTATCGAACCCGAAGTCGCCGGCTCGTCGGCGAGGCGGTACTGGCGATACTGGAGGCCGGGGAGAGCCTCGGACCACCGCTGGTCGTGCCACTGGAAACCGCGCTCGCGCCACCCGCTGATCCCGGGGAGGCCCTCGACTACTCCTACCAGCGCCAGCTGGACGCCCTGACGAAGGTACGCCGCAGTGTCGCCGACGTGGCGACCGCGCGGAAACGCGTCGAGCTCCAGATCACTCAGCTCGAGCAGGGTGCCGAGCGGCTCGGCAGCCAGCAGGAGAAGGCGCTCGAGGCCGGGCTAGAAGAACTTGCCCGCGAGGCCGGCACCGGCGAGGCAGCGATCCGGGAGCAGCTGGCCGAGCTGCACTATCAGTACACCGTTCTGACCGGCGAAGAGGAGAGGATCACCATCGCCAGCCAGCGCCTGCAGGCAAAAGTCGACTGGTTCCGGACCCGGAAGAGACGATCAAGGCCACCCACACGGCCGAGGAAGCATCCCGGAGGGTCCGAGAGGCATTTGGCCGCCTCGGGGAAGACACGAGCGAGCTGGAAATGACCGGTACCGAACTGGCCTCTCCCGAAGATGCGTACAGCGCCTCGGCCGCCGCCGGCCTGGTCCTGGAGGAGATTTCCGATCTCAGCGCGACACTCCCAGATGATTCCAGGTCTGCAGATGAGGACGCGGTGTAGCGCCTCCCGGCCTGATGGAGCTGCGGCGGGGTGCCCCCGACTGCATGCCCGTCGGCCTGCTGTTCGTGGTGGAGCCGTCGGACACCGCGGTCCTGGTCGCGTGGGTCGAGGAGCCGGGCGGCCTGCCTGGTCGATACCAGGATGTCCTAGGGCTCGCAGCAACCCGCCTCGCGCTGGCGCGGTCCGGTAGTCCGCCGGCAGCCGCGGCTGCCTTCCTTTCCTACGACGCGGAATCGTTTCTTGATGAGTTCTTTCCTGGCGAGGAGACCGAGGTCGAAATCGGCGCAGCCGCGCTTATCGCCCGCCATCGTGCTCGCACCCTCGTCCAGGCCCGCCAGCTGACCGGTCTGACGCAGGCGCAGGTGGCAGGGCGGATGAGAGTACGCCAGGAGCGAGTCTCCGCCATTGAGCGGGCCGATCCGGGGGCGACCGAGATCCGAACACTGGCCGCCTACGTGGCCGCGCTCGGCGGCAGGCTCGAGATCGTGGCTGATATCGGCGGCGAGCGCATCATGCTGCGTTAGCGGCGGCCAGCAGGCCGACCCGTGGGCCAGCACTCCCGGTGGCTACGGACGAACCACCTTCTTGACCCCGAACACAGATACGCCGTCAGGTTCCGGTGCCGAGGGCCTCCGCTATGTCGATTGCCACCTCGGCCTGGCCTGTCGGGTCCAGTCGGAGCCAGCTGACGCGCCATCCGCCGCATGTCACCCTGACCGA
>CAVSTQ010000018.1:0-255283 GCA_963730825.1 uncultured Actinomycetes bacterium | reverse complement strand
CCACCGCCGCACCATGAACCGGGAGGATTCCCTTCGGATGACCACGAACGGCTGGACGAATACGTCGGAGGCGCGCAGCGGACCACGTCTCCGGCTGAGTACCTGCCCCGACTCCTGGGGCGTCTGGTTTCACAATGACCAGCTGCAGACCCATGGCCCCGGTTCCTCGACGAGGTCGCCGAGGTCGGCTACGACTGGCTGGAGCTGGACCCTACGGCTACCTGCCCACTGACCCGGCCAGCTGGCCGCCGAGCTGGCCGACGCGGTCTCAGTGGCCGGCGGCACCGTGCACGGGTTCAGCGGCTGCACCGGGCCGCCGACTGGCCGGACATCGTCGGCGTCACCCGTAAGGTCGCCGCGCTGACCGCCGCCGTCGGCGGCCAGCACGTGGTCTTCGTGCCGGTACCCGGCTACCGGGACGACCGACCGGCGCCTACCCGAGCCGCGGCGCTGGACGACGACGAATGGCGGACGCTGATCGGGGCCCTCGACGCCCTGGGCGCGCTGGTGGCGCAGGAGTACGGCGTGCGCGCTCCAGTTCCACCCGCACGCCGATTCTCACGTGGAAACCCAGGCCCAGACCGAACGGCTCCTCGACGAGACCGACCCGCGGTACGTCTCGCTCTGCCTGGACACCGGTCACCTGGCTTACCGGCACGCGGACAACGTGGCCCTGATCCGCGGTTACCCGGACCGGATCGGGTACGTGCACATCAAGCAGATGGACCCGGCCATCGTGGCGGTCGCCGATCGCGACGGCCTCGCCTTCGGCCAGGCCGTGGCGATGGGCGCCAGCTGCGAGCCGCCGGGGGCGAGCCGGCCATCGACGAAGTCGCCAAGGCGCTGCACGAGCTGAACCGGGACCTGTTCGTGGTAGTCGAGCAGGACATGTACCCGACCGACTTCGACCGGCCCAAGCCGATCGCCAAGCGCACCTATGACTACCTGCACTCGGTCGGCATCGGGACCGGGTCATGACGGTCAGGGTCGGCGTCATCGGCACCGGCATGATCGGCCAGGACCACATCCGCCGGATCACCCAGGTCCTTACCGGCGGGGCGGTGGTGGCGGTCAACGACGTCGACGCGGCCCGCGCCGGCCAGGTGGCCGCCGGCCTGCCCGGCTGCCTCAGGCACCGTGCACGGGACGGCCGCCGATCTCGATCGCGGACCCCGGCGTGGACGCGGTGCTCGTCGCTCCTGGGGCGCGGCCCACGAGGAGCAGGTGCTCGCGGCGATCGCGGCCGGCAAGCCGGTCTTCTGCGAGAAGCCGCTGGCGCCCACGCCAGGACGCCTGCCTGCGGATCATCGACGCCGAGATGGCCGGCCGGCCGGCGGCTGGGTCCAGGTCGGCTTCATGCGCCGGTACGACGCGGCCTACCAGGCCATGAAGGCCGCGCTTGTCAGCGGCAGTCGGCGCCCCGCTGCTGATGCACTGCGCGCACCGCAACCCGTCGGTGCCGCCGTACGGCTTCGCCACCGAGATGCTCATCACCGACTCGGCGGTGCACGAGATCGACCTGGTGCGCTGGCTGTTCGAGGAGGAGATCGTGGCGGCGAGCGTGCTGACGCCGAGAGCACGAGCAAGGCGGCCGCGGGCGGCCAGGATCCGCTGATCCTCGTGCTCGAGATGGCCAGCGGCGTGCTCGTGCGAGGACGAGGTGTTCGTCAACGCCGGGTACGGCTACGACATCCGGGGCGAGGTGGTCTGCGAGAACGGGACGGTGGCCCTGGCCGAGGCCGGGGGAGTGACGGTCAGCGCCGGCGGCCGGCGCACGGCCGTCCCGGCCGGGAACACCTGGGCGGACCGGGTGCCCGCGGACTGGCGGGAACGGTTCGTCGACGCCTACGACACCGAACTCCAGGACTGGCTGACCGCGGTCGCCGTCGGCACGTCCGTCGGCCCGGGTGCCTGGGACGGCTACGCCGCCGCGGCGGTCACCGACAGCGCGGTGCAGGCCCTGCGGACCGGCCAGCGCGTCGCCGTGTCGCTGCCCGAGCGGCCCGAATTCTACGCCAAACCCCAATGAGGCCAGCACAGTGAGGCCAGCACAGTGAGACCACCGCTATGAAGATCGCCCTGGACCCGTACATGTTCCGCCGGGTACCGCTGACCGACCTGCCGGGCCTGGTCGCCGACCTCGGCTATCAGTACCTCGAACTGTCCCCGCGCGAGGACTTCATCCCGTTCTTCACCCACCCGCGGGCAACCGGGCTCAGATCGCGCAGTTCAAGAAGGCCCTGGACGCGGCCGGGCGTGGAGGTCTCCTCGGTGCTGCCGCTGTACCGGTGGTCCGGCCCGGACGAGGACGAACGCCAGGCCGCGGTCCGCTACTGGAAGCGGGCCATCCAGATCACCGCGGACCTCGGCGTGACCGTGATGAACTCCGAGTTCAACGGCCGCCCCGAGGCGGCGGCGGCCAGCGAGGCCCAGTTCTGGCGGTCGCTGGAGGAGCTGGCGCCGGTCTTCGAGCGCGAGGGCATCCGGCTGGTGCTCGAACCGCACCCGGACGACTTCATCGAGGACGGCCGGGCCGGCGTCGACCTGGTCCGCGGCATCGACGCGGACTGGGTGTCGTTCCTGTACTGCGCACCGCACACCTTCCACCAGGGCGGCGATATCGCCGGGATCATGAAGTACGCCGGGCCGCTGCTGACCCACGTGCACATCGCCGACTCCTTCGACCACCGCGCGTCCTCCGGGCTGCGCTACATCGTCAACCCGCCGGGCTCGGCGGCCCGCATCCACCAGCACCTGGACATCGGCCAGGGCGAGGTGGACTGGGACGTCTTCTTCGCCACCCTGGCCGAGACCGGCTTCGACGGGATCGCGACCGTGTGCGTGTTCGCCTGGGAGGAGCGGGCCCGCGAGTCCTCCGTCCGCAACCTCGAGCAGATCCGGCGGTACCTGGCCAAGTACGGCGACAGGTGATGGTTACGTTTCCGGCGGGATGTTAAAGGGCGTGATGATCTGGGTGGGGGCGGGCGCGGTGGTGATCGTGCCGTCCAGGGCGCCGTGGGCGGCCATGATGATCTGGCAGGCGCGGTGCATGTCCCGGCGCAGGTCGTGGTAGAGCACGGCGGACAAGCGGCCCGCCTCGAGCAGTTCCCGGTTGTCCGCGTCCAGGTCGTGCGCGATGAACACCCGGCAGGGCGCGGTGCCGGGCGTCGAAGGCCTCCAGGATGGCCCGGTTGCCGCCGCCGATCGAGTAGACGGCCTCGATGTCGGGGTGGCGGTCCAGGACGTCGAGCGTCAGCCGGTAGACCGAGCTGTCCAGGCCGTCGCTGTCGGTGATCTCGGCGAGGGCCCGGTGCGGCCATCGCTCACGGATCGCGGACCGGAAGCCGATCTCGCGTTCCTCCTCGCCACGGAAGACGGTGCGGCTCAGCGCGACGAGGACGCGGCTGTCCCGCCCGAGGCTCGCCCAGCCACTGGTTGATGAGGTAGGCCGCCGCCGCCCCGGCCGACCGGTTGTCCATCCCGACGTAGGCCACCCGCTTGCTAAACGGCAGGTCGGTGACCAGCGTGACGACCGGGAATGCCAGCTTCGGCCAGCCGCAGCACCGCGGTGTTGACCTCGGGCGCCTCCGGTGCCTTGAGGATGACCCCGCGCGAGCCCCGCCGGGCGATCGTGTCCAGCACGCTGGCGATCTCGCGCGGGTGGCCCTTTTCGCGGAAGTCGAACCGGGACCGGACGACCGCGGGCCGCAGTGACGGCAGCTCGTGCTCGAGCGCGGTCTTGACCGCGGCGGAGAACCGGGCGGGCGTCTGCATCACGATGTCGATCATGAATACCCGGCCGTTGAGCCGCAGCTGGCTGGCCTGCCGGTCCAGATCGGCGATGGCCTGCCGGATGTCGTTGACGGTGCTCGGGCGCACGCCGCCGCGGTGGTTGAGGACCCGGTCCACCGTGGCCTCGCTGACTCCGGCCTGACGCGCTATCTCCCGGATCGGGAAGGGGTGGGACATGCTTCCTCCTGATGGTTCTGATGCTCTTATGACGTCGGACGAACTCTACTCAGGCTAGCCGACAGTCGAATTCCAGTCAGTCGATGCTGGCATGAGAAGACTGCGGCCACCAGTCACGTCCGTCAAAATGATGGGTTTTTGATGGCTGATAAGCCGTTGACTTGGCGAATCGGGTCATGCAGTGTCAAGGGCATCGAACCGGTACGGGCGGCTGACCGTCCCGACACGCTGACGGGCTGGTGCACAGAGATGGAGATGCTGATCGGCGGTAGCTGGCAGCAGGCCGGGAGCGGCCGCGCCGAGGACGTGACCTCGCCGTTCGATGGCACGGTCGTCGGGACGGTCCCGGTCGCGGGCCTGGCCGACGTGGCCGCGTCGCGCTGGACCGGGCCGAGGCCGGCGCGGTCAGCTGGCGGCGCACGCCCGCTCACGAGCGGATGCGGATCCTGCTCCGCGCCGCCGAACTGGCCGACGAGCGGGCCGAGCAGACCGCGCAGATCATCAGCGCCGAGGCCGGCAAGACGATCACCGAGGCCCGGGGCGAGGCGTCGCGCTCCGGTGACCTGATCCGGCTGGCCGCGTTCGAGGGCACCCAGCTGTACGGCGACGCGCTGCCGCTGGACGCCAACCGCGGCACCGGGCTGGACAAGCTGGGCTTCACCATCCACCAGCCGGTGGGCATCGTCGCGGCGATCACGCCGTTCAACTATCCAGCGCTGCTGGTCATGCACAAGCTGGCGCCGGCCCTGGCGGCGGGCAACGCGGTGGTGCTCAAGCCCGCCAGGACCACCCCGCTGACCGCGCTGGCCCTGGCCCGCTGCTTCACCGACGCCGGGCTGCCGGACGGGGTGCTGTCCGTCCTCACCGGCCCCGGCGGGAGCCTGGGCGATGCCCTGGTCAGCGACCCGCGGGTCGGTAAGGTCTCCTTCACCGGGTCGACGGTCACCGGGCGGCACATCACGCAGGTCGCCGGGATCAAGAAGCTGTCCCTGGAGCTTGGCTCCTCCTGCCCGGTGGTGGTGCTGCCCGACGCCGATATCGAGCTGGCCGCCGCCGCGGTCGCGGCCGGCGGCTACGTCAACGCCGGCCAGGTCTGCATCTCCGTGCAGCGGGTCATCACGCACCCGGCCGTCGGCGCGGGACTTCCTCGACGCGCTGGTGCCCAAGGTGGAGGCCATCCGCACCGGCGACCCGCGGTCCGACCAGACCACCATGGGCACGCTGATCACCGCGGCCGAAGCCGAGCGGGTCGAGCAGTCCATCCACCAGGCCGTGGCCGAGGGCGCCAAGGTGCTGACCGGCGGCGAGCGGGACGGCGCCGATGCGTGCCCCCGGCCGTGGTGGCCGACGTCGACCCGCGGTCGGCCTTCAGCCAGGACGAGCTGTTCGGCCCGGCCGTGGCCGTCAGCTCGGCCGACGACTGGGAAAGCGCCATCGCTCAGGCCAACGGCACGCCCTACGGGCTGGGCGCCGGCATCTTCACCTCCGACGTGGCCGCCGCCGTGCGGGCCATCCGGGAGATCGACGCCGGCACCGTGCACATCAACTGGACCCCGCTCTGGCGGGCCGACCTCATGCCCTACGGCGGCCTGAAGGCGAGCGGCATCGGCAAGGAAGGCCCCCGCTCGGCGGTGGCCGAGATGACCGACACCAAGACCGTCATCCTGCACGGCCGGCCCTGGACGTGAAGGAAGGATCGACGATGACCCCTCAGACCATCCGGCTGACCGTCGCCCAAGCCGTCGTGACGTACCTGTCCCGGCAGTACTCGGTGGCCGACGGCCAGCGCCGCCGGCTGATCCCCGCCACCCTGGGCATCTTCGGGCACGGCAACGTGGCCGGGCTCGGCCAGGCGCTGGACCAGCTCAGCGACGAGATGCCGTTCATCCAGGGCCGCAACGAACAGGCCCTGGTCCACGCGGCCACCGCGTTCGCCAAGCACAGCCTCCGGCACGCCACCCTGGCCGTGACCTCCTCGATCGGCCCGGGTGCGCTGAACATGGTGACCGGCGCCGCGCTGGCCACCGTCAACCGGCTGCCGGTGCTGCTGCTGCCGGGGGACACCTACGCGACCAGGCACCAGGGCCCGGTCCTGCAGCAGTTGCAGCACCCGCTGGAGGCCGACGTGACCGTCAACGACGCGTTCCGCCCGGTCTGCCGTTTCTTCGACCGCATCACCCGGCCCGAGCAGCTGCTCACCGCGCTGCCCGCGGCCATGCGGGTGCTCACCGACCCGGCCGAGGCCGGCGCCGTGGTGATCTCGCTGCCGCAGGACGTCCAGTCTCACGCCTACGACTGGCCCGCCGGATTTTTCACCGAACGGACCTGGGTTATCCGCCGTCCGCAACCCGACCCCGCCGAGGTGGCCGCGGTGCTTGACCTGCTGGCCGCCGCGCAGCGGCCGCTGATCATCGCGGGCGGCGGCGTCATCTACTCCGGCGCCACCGCCGAGCTCGAGCGGCTGGCCGGGACGGCCGGAATTCCGGTGCTCGAGACCTTCGCCGGCAAGGGCGCCGTGCAGCAGCGGGCCTGGTGGCAGCTCGGCGGCATCGGGCTCGAGGGCACCCCCGCGGCCAACACGCTGGCCCGCGAGGCCGACCTGGTGCTGACGGTCGGAGCGCGGCTGACCGACTTCGCCACCGCGTCCCAGTCGCTGTTCGCCCACCCCGCGGTGCGGTTCGCCAGCGTCAACGTCAGCCCGCGAGACGCCGACCGGCTCGGCGCCACCGGCATCATCGCCGACGCCCGGCTGGCGCTGGCCGCGCTGGCCGAAGGCGCGGATCGGGCGGGCATCCGTGCCCCCGCGCCCTGGCAGGCCCGCGCGGAGCAGCTGAGCGCCGAATGGAACGCGGCCCGCGCCGCCGCGCTCGACCCGGACCGGCCCTTCGACCCGGCTCAGGCAGGCCCGGACGTGGTCACCACCACCGACGCCGTCCTCACCCAGGGTCAGGTCATCGGGGTGCTGCAGGAGCACGCGCGGCCCGGCGACGTCGTGATCGCCGCGGCCGGAGGCCCGCCCGGCGACCTGCTCAAGGTGTGGGACGCCACCGGCGGCCGGGGATGCCACCTGGAGTTCGGCTTTTCCTGCATGGGTTATGAGATCCCGGCCGCGATCGGCGTGCGGCTGGCCGACGCTGAGCCGGATACGCGGGTCGTCTCCTTCCTCGGCGACGGGACGTTCCTGCTGGCGCCGACCGAGCTGGTCACCGCGGCTCAAGAAGGCCTGGCGGTCACCCTTATCGTCTCGGACAACCACGGCTATCAGGTCATTCACCGGCTGCAGATGCTGCGCAGCGGCCGGGAGTTCGGCAACGAGTTCCGCTACCGGACCGCCCCGCTTCAGCTGGCCGAGCCCGCGCCGCAGGCGCCAGGTGGCAGCTCGGGTAAGGCCGCACGGTTGGAGGGCGAGTACCTCCGCCTCGACCTGGTGCAGGTCGCGGCGGGCCTCGGTGCCCTGGCGTGCCGGGTGCGGACCGCGGCCGAGCTGCGCGATGCGCTGGCCGACACGCGCGGCCACCCAGGCCCGGTGGTGATCGTGGTGCCGGTCATCCCGCACGCCGACCTGCCTGGGGCCGGGGTGTGGTGGGATGTCGCCCCGGCGCAGGTGTCGGCCACCGAGACCACCGCCGGGCTGCGGGCGGAGTACGAGACCGACGTCAAGGGCCAGCGGTGGTTCGGTTGAGCGCGGGACCGCTGAACTCTGTCACCCCGAACGCCGGCACCCCTCACCGTGGCCCCCTCAACCATGGCGCCCTGACCGCCGCCGTCCGGTCCGGAACCCCCACCCTGGGCACCTTCATCGGCGCCGCGTCGCCGCTGGCCGCCGAGGTCTGCGCCGCGGCCGGGGTCGACTGGGTGCTGCTCGATCTCGAGCACGGAGCCGGGGGAGAGGAGCAGATCCGCGATGTGGTGACGGCCGCCGGGAGCTACGGGGTACCCACCGTGGTCCGGGTGGAGTCCGCGGTACGGATCCGGATGGGCCGGGTCCTGGACAGCGGCGCCGCGGGCATCATGCTGCCCCGCCTCAACGCCACCGATGAGGTCGCCGAGGCGATCCGGCACCTGCGCTACCCTCCGGCCGGTGACCGGGGCGTGGCCACCTACAACCGGGCCTGCCGGTTCGGCCTGGACCCGGGCGCCCTGGACCGGGCTAACGCGGAGGTGCTCAGCGTGGTCCAGGTCGAGTCGGCCGCCGCGGTCGGCGACGCCGGCCAGATAGCCGGACTGGACGGGGTGGACGTGCTGTTCGTCGGCCCGCGTGACCTCAGCCACGACCTCGGCGTCCCCGGCGACCTCACCGCCCCGGCGTTCATCGAGGCCACCGAGCATGTGCTCGCGGCCTGCCGCCGGCACGGCAAGGCCTGCGGCCTGCTCGTCGCCGACGGCGCCGCCGCGGCCCGGCGGCTCGAGCAGGGCTGGTCCTTCGTGGCCATCGGCTCGGACACCACCCTGCTCGCGACCGCGGTCAGCGCCGAGCTCGGCCGGGCCCGCACCTCATCCAAGCCGCAGTGACAGAACGAGGACGCCCGCCATGACCACCACCGCACGGATATGCCCAGCCCGGCATCGGCCTGATCAGCGTGGGCTGGATGGGCAAGCTGCACACCCGCGCCTACCAGGCCATCCCGCAGCTCTACCCGGAGCTGAAGATCCGGCCGCGGCTCGTGCGCGCGGCGGATACCGCCCCGGACCGCGCCGATTACGCCCGGGAGGTTCTCGGCTACGCCCAGGCCGGGACCGACTACCGCGACGTGCTCGCCGACCCCGAGGTCGACGTGGTGTCCATCTGTGCCCCCAACATGCTGCACCGCGAGATCGGTGTCGCCGCGGCCGGGCCGGCAAGCCGTTCTGGATCGAGAAGCCGGTCGGCCGGGATGTGACCGACACCGCCGAGGTCGCGGCGGCCGCCCAGGCGGCCGGCGTGGTGACGTCCATCGGCTACAACTACCGGCATGTCCCGGCCGTGGAGCGGGTCCGCGAGCTGATCATGGCGGGCGCGCTCGGCCGGATCACCAACGTGCGCGCGGTCTTCTTCAACAGTTACGCCGCCGAGCCCAACGGCGCCCTGTCCTGGCGGTTTCGCCGCGACCAGGCCGGCAGCGGCGCGCTCGGCGATCTGCTCAGCCACGTCGTGGACCTGATGCAGTACGTGGTGGCACCGATCACCGAGGTCAGCTCGCTGCTGTCCACCGTGTACACCGAGCGTCCCATCTTGCCGATGGGATCGGCCACCCACTTCGCCGTGATCGAGAACGGCGAGCTGGGCGAGGTGGAAAACGACGACTACGTCGCGGCCCTGGTCCGGTTTGCGGCCGGCCCGTACGCGGCCGGGGCGGTCGGCACCCTGGAGGCGTCCCGGGTCAGCGTCGGCCCGCAGTGCGGCCTCGGCTTCGAGATCTACGGCACCAGCGGATCGGCGGCCTGGAACTTCGAGCGGATGAACGAGTTCCAGCTTTGCCTGGGCCAGGGCGGCGCCGACGCCGGGTACACCACCGTCCTGGGCAATGCCCATCTCGGCGACTACGGCCGGTTCCAGCCGGGACCGGGCAACAGCATGGGCTATGACGACCTCAAGGTCATCGAGGCCAAGAAGTTCCTGGTCGCGGTGAACGGCGGAGACCAGCGCAACTCCACCATCGCCGACGCGCTGGCCGACGCCGAGGTCATCGCGGCCACCGCGGCGTCGGCCCTGGACGGCGTCTGGCACAAGGTGACACCGGTTCCCGCCGCCACCTTCGGGCACGTTCCCGGCGCCACGTCCGGACCCGTTCCCGCCGCCACCTTCGGGCCCGCCTGATGACCGGCCCCCTGCCGGTCGTGGTGGCGCTGGGTCCGGTGGACCCCGCGCTGGTGGCCGGGGTGTTTGACGGGCGCTGCCGGTTCGTCCCCGGTCCTGGCGAGGCCGAGCTCAGGGTCGCGGCGGGCGCGATCGTCCGCGCCGAGGCCCGGGTCGACCAGGCGCTGCTTGACCACGCGCCCGCGCTTCGGGTCGTCGCCCGGACCGGGGTGGGTGTCGACCTGGTCGACGTGGCCGCCGCCACGGCCCGGGGCATCGCCGTGGTGATCACCCCGGGCGCCGGCGCCGCCGCTGTGGCCGAGGGCGCCATCGGCATGGCGCTGCACCTGGTCAAGCGGTTCGGCCCGCTCACCGCGCTGGTGCGCGAGGGCCGCTGGGCTCAGCGCACGGAGGTCCGCGTCGGCGATCTCGGGGATGCCACCCTGGGCGTGGTCGGCTACGGCCGCATCGGCCAGCGGACCGCACAGCTCGGCGCGGCGTTCGGGATGCGGATCCTGGCCTACGACCCGGTCAGCGAGCCGCCTGCCGACCTGCGCTGCACCGACCTGTCCGACCTCGCCGGGCGCAGCGACGTCATTACCTTGCACCTCCCGCTGACCAGCCAGACCCGCCACCTGGTCGACGACGCCTTCCTGGCCCGGGTCAAGCCAGGGGCCGTGCTGGTCAACTGCGGCCGCGGCGCCCTCATCGACACCGACGCCGTGTACCGGGCCCTGGTCGCCGGGCGGCTGTCCGGGGTCGGCCTGGACGTCTTCGACCCCGAGCCGCCCCGCCCCCACCCGCTGTATGACCACCCGGACGTCGTCCTCACCCCGCACCTGATGGGACTGAGCCGGCGCGCCACCGCGGCGACCTTCACCGCCGCCGCCCAGGGTGTCCTGGACGTGCTGGCCGGCCGCGAGCCGAAGGCCGTCGCCAACCCCGCCTGGCTCACCCACCGCGCGAAGGAGACCTCGCCATGACCAGCTCCGCTGACAAGATCGCAGGAGCACCCATCTCCTGGGGCGTGTGCGAGGTGCCCGGCTGGGGCTACCAGCTCGCGCCCGAACGCGTCCTGGACGAGATGACCCAGATCGGGCTGGCCGCCACCGAGTTCGGCCCGGACGGGTTCCTGCCCGCCGACCCCGCCGCGATGGCGGCCCTGCTGGCCTCCCGGCACCTGGCCGCGGTCGGCGGTTTCACCCCGGTCGTGCTGCACGAGCCCAGCCACGACCCGGCGCCCGGAATCGACCGGCTGCTCGACAGCTACGACGCCGCCCGGGCCGGCGTCCTCGTGCTGTCCGCCGCCACCGGCCGCGACGGCTACGACACCCGGCCCGACCTCGACGAGACCGGCTGGCAGGCGCTGCTGGCCAACCTCGACCGGCTCAGCGCCCTGGCCGCCGGACGCGGCGTCCGCGCCGTCCTGCACCCGCACGTCGGCACCATGGTCGAGCGCGGCGACGAAGTGCAGCGGGTCCTTGACGGCTCGGCCATCTCGCTGTGCCTGGACACCGGGCACCTGCTGATCGGCGGCACCGACCCGGCCGAACTGACCAGGCAGGCCCCGGACCGCATCGCGCACACTCACTTCAAGGACGTCGACGACCAGATCGCGGCCCAGGTCCGGTCGGGCCGGCTGACCTACACCGAGGGGATCAGGCGCGGCATGTACCGGCCGCTGGGCCGCGGCGACGTGGACTTCGCCGCCATCGTCAGCCACCTGCGCGGCCGGGACTACGGCGGCTGGTACGTCCTGGAGCAGGACACCATCCTCACCGAGGCGCCGCACGGCGAAGGCCCGGTCGCTGACGTCAGGCAAAGTGCCACCTACCTGCGCGAGCTGCTCACCGCCGGCCGGTGACCCGCCAAGCCGGCGCCGTCCGCGCACGAGACCCCGAGCGAGCCGAGCTACCCGGGCCACCTGTCCGCCGATGCCTGCTGCCTGGCCGACCTCATCGACCTGGTAAGCCAGAAGATTGAGCTGGCCGATTACCCGTACGCCGCCGCGGTCGAGCAGAACCTGCTGATCTACGACGGCGCACGGTTGCGGAAGGAGCTTTCCGGTCCGGCCGGACGGCTCCGGGTGGAAGCCGAGCTGGCCCGCGCGCTGCTCGACGGGCCGGGCATCGTGGTGCTGGCCGGCGCGTTCGACGACCCGTGGGTCATCGACCAGGCCACCCGGCAGTTCGAGGCGATCATCTCCGCCCAGCGGGCGGCGGGCGGCGCGGCCGGAGATCACTTCGCCGCCGCCGGACAGAACGACCGGATCTGGAACGCGCTGGAGAAGCTGGCCCTGCGCGCGCCGGCGGTGTTCGCGGATTACTACGCCAACCACCTCCTCGCGGCCGTGTGCCGGGCCTGGCTGGGGCCCGGCTATCAGGTCACCTCGACGATCAACGTGGTCAACCCGGGCGGCGCGGCGCAGAGCGCGCACCGGGACTACCACCTGGGGTTCGCCGCCGAGCTCCAGGCCGCGCGGTACCCGGCGCACGTTCACCGGCTCTCACCCATGCTCACCTTGCAGGGCGCGGTCGCGCACACCGACATGCAGGCCGAGACCGGCCCGACCATGTACCTGCCGCACTCGCACAAGTACCTGCCCGGCTATCTGGCCTGGCGGCGGCCGGAGTTCGGCGAGTACTTCGAGACGCATCACGTGCAGTTGCCGCTGCGCAAAGGCGATGCGGTGTTCTTCAACCCGGCCGTTTTCCATGCCGCGGGTGCCAACCGCACGGCCGACGTCAGGCGGATGGCTAACCTGCTGCAGGTGTCCTCGGCGTTCGGCCGGGCCATGGAGGTCGTCGACCGGGCGGCGATGTCGGCCGCCGTGTCCCCCGTCCTTCAGGACATGGCCGCCGACGGGGTATCGGCGGCCGCGATCGGGAACGTGATCGCGGCGTGCGCGGAAGGTTATCCGTTCCCCACCGACCTGGACCTGGATCAGCCCGTCCACGGGCTCGCGCCGCCCACCCAGGCGGACATCCTGGGCCGAGCCGTGGCGGAAAGCTGGTCGCGGCAGCAACTGGAAACCCAACTCGGCGTCTGGGGTACCCGGCGCCAGACCCGGAGGCCGTCGTGACCGTATTCGAGTCGAGCCGGTCACCCGGCCTGCTGGCGGACCAGGTCGTCCTGATCAACGGCGGCACGGCGGGGCTGGGCGCGGGCATCGCCCGGGCCGCGGCCCGGGAGGGCGCGACCGTCGCGGTCAGCGGCCGGCGCCGTGAGCCGGGGGACGCGCTGGCCGCGGAGCTGACCGCGAGCGGGACCAAGGCGCTGTTCGTGGCGGCCGACGTGAGCGATGTGGCGCAGGCGCAGGCCTGCGCGGCGGCGGTGATCGCGGCCTTCGGCCGGGTGGACTGCCTGGTCAACGCGGCCGGGCTGACCAGCAGGGGCACGCTGCTCGACACCACCCCGGAACTCTTCGACGCCCATGTCGCGGTGAACCTCAAGGCACCGTTCTTCCTCATGCAGGCCGTGGTCGCCGACCTGGTCGCGCGCCAGGCCCCCGGCACCATCGTCAACATCAGCTCCACCTCGGCGCACGCCGGCCAGCCCTACCTGGCCCCCTACGTCACGACCAAGGCCGGGCTGGCCGGGCTGACCCGCAACGCCGCGCACGCGCACCGCTGGGACCGGATCCGCATCAACGCCCTGAACATCGGCTGGACCGACACCGACGGCGAAGACGCCACCCAGCGCCGCTTCCACGGCGCGGGCGACGACTGGCGGGAGAAGGCCGCCGCCACGCTGCCGATGGGCAAGCTCGGCCAGGTAGACGAGATCGCGGACTTCGTCGTGTTCCTGCTCTCCGAGCGCTCCGGCGTGGTCACCGGCTCGGTCATCGACTGGGACCAGAACGTACTAGGAGGGATGGACTGATGCGGATCGGACTGCTCGGCCTCGGCCGGATCGGCGGGTTTCACGCCGAGACCCTGGCTGGCCTGCCAGCCGTCGAGGAACTGGTCATCAGCGACCCGGTGCCAGCCCTGGCCGAACAGGTGGCCGGCCGGTTCGGCGCGCGGATCGCCGCCAGCCCCGAGGCGGTGCTGGCGTCCGGGGTCGACGGGATGGTCATCGCCGCCCCCACCGACTTCCACACCGACCTCATCGAGTTGTGCGTGGCCGCGGGCCTGCCCACCTTCTGCGAGAAGCCGGTTTCGCGCGACCCGGGCCAGGCGGTCCGGCTCGCCCGCCGGGTCACCGACGCGGGCGTGCCGGTCCAGATCGGATACCCGCGCCGGTTCGACCCGGCCTTCGCCGCCGCCCGCGCCGCGGTGGCCGACGGCGACCTCGGTACCGTCCTTACGGTCCGTTCCACGACGCTCGATCCCGCCCCGCCGCCACGCGTCTACCTGGCCGGGTCCGGCGGGATCTTCCGTGACTGCGCCGTGCATGACTATGACGCGGTCCGGTGGGTGACCGGACAGGAAGTCACCGAGGTGTACGCCGTAGGCACCAACCAGGGCGCGGAATGGTTCGCCGAGCTCGGCGACGTGCACACCGCCTCGGCCGTGCTGACCCTGGATGGCGGCGCGCTCGCCGTCGTCTCCAACACCCGGTACAACGCGCGCGGCCACGACGTGCGGCTGGAGGTGCACGGCAGCCAGGACAGCCTGGCCGCCGGCCTGGGACCGGGGCTTCCGCTGCGGTCGGCCGAGCCGGGCGTGACGTTCCCTGACGGCAAGCCGTTCACCTTCTTCATGGACCGGCTGGCCGAGGCGTTCCGCGTCGAACTGACGGCGTTCACCGAGGTAGTGGCCGGCAGGCGCATGTCACCGTGCACGGTTCTCGATGCGATCGAGACCGGCTGGGTCGCCGAGGCCTGCACGTTGTCCCTACGCGAGCACCGCCCGGTCCGGATCGAGGAAGTCCGCCTCACCTGACCTTGCTGTTTCCACATCAGGGCAGACCCGGCCGGGTCACAGCGCGCTGGCGTAAGCCCTGGATCCTCCCGGTACTTCTGCGAACGGACAGTTGAATGGCTTCTCGCCCGACCTTGGTGGTCGTCAGCGGGCCGCCGGGTTCGGGCAAGACGACACTCGCGCACGAGATCGGGCGCACGGTTGGATGCCCGGCGATCTGCCGGGACGAGATCAAGGAGGGGATGGCGCACGCCACTCCCGGATTCGTGCCGGAGCCGGGGGATGACCTGACGATGCGGACGCTGCCGGTGTTCTTCGACGTCCTGGAACTGCTCCTGACAGCCGGCGTGACGACCGTAGCGGAGGCGGCGTTCCAGGACCGGATCTGGCGGCCGCGCCTGACGCCGCTTCTCTCGCTGGCCCGGCTCCGGATCGTGCACTGCACTGTGGCCCCAGAGGTTGCCTTCGCGCGGATCGTACGGCGCGGGTCGGGCAGCAGCGTACGGGCCGCGCATCCGGACCCACGCCAGGCCGATGCGGCCGGCTACATCCGACGGCACCTCGAATTCGACAAGGTCTCCCTGGACGCCTCCTGGATCGAGGTCGACACCACATCCGGCTACCGCCCGGGCCTTGACCAGGTGATCGCGTTCGTCAATGGCCCGGTCTGACCGGTTCTTGCCTGTTGGGCCTCTTGTTTCACGGTCGTCTGCCCGGTTGTCCGGTCGGTGCCAGAGGATGTCATGGTGGCGTGGTGCCGGTTCTGGACAGCTGGCGTTCGATGGCGGCCAGGTTGTACTGGCCTGTGGTGAGGCCGTGGTGGAGTTCCCAGGCGGCCATGTCGAGACGGAAGGCGTGGTAGAGGGGTGTGATGGCTGCTTGTTCCAGCGTGGTGAGGGGCCAGCCGCGGCGGGCCAGTTCATTGCGGTAAGCATCAGCGGTTTCCGGGGCGCGCCAGGTCCGCGCGACGGCGAGCTCGCAGGGCCGTGAGTCCTGGCGGGTGAGGCCGAAGTCGATGACGCCGGCGAGGCGGCCGTGCCGGTAGTGCACGTTCCACTCGGCGAAGTCGCCGTGGATGACGGTGACGGGCAGCTCGGCTGCGCCGATGGCGGCCAGCGCGTCCTGCGTTTGCTCGGCGGCGGCCTGTGCCCAGGAACTGAGCCGGGGGCTGACGGCCGCCAGCTGCCGCACGCATGCGGGCCAGTTGATGGCGGAGCTGGCCGTGACGGCGCTGTGCTGGGGACGCCAGCCCGGGCGTTGCCCGATCCGCTGGCCCAGGCCGCGCAGCGCCAGGTCCAGCCGGGCCAGGTCCCGGCCTCGCCGGCGCCGCTGGGCGGAGCTGTCGCGCGTGGCGGGCGTGCCGGGGACGTAGCGGGTCAGGCAGTACCACAGCCCGTCCTGGTGTACGGGTTCGCTGACCGGATGCGGGACGGCCCACCCGGCGGCTGCGAGGTGGGCGAGCACGGCGTGCTCATAGGTCAGGTCCTGCGGGCCGGCCCCGGGGTGGTAGCGCCGCAGCACGGCGGGGCGCCTGCCGGGTATCTCGATCAGCCAGTTCCCGTTTCCCCGCGGGACGTCCTTCAGCACCGCAACCCGGCCCGGCCGCACGGCCAGCGCGTCAAGCACGCCGGCCACAGCGCCTTCGGGCACCGCAGCTGCCCGGTCCCCGGTCCCGTGCCCCCAGCGGCACCTCCATCCCACCATCACGATTATGGCCCGGCCTCACCCGGCGGCTACCGCGGGCCGGGGGTCCGGGGCGGTGCTGCAAGGTGCCGGGGTCGCTGAGACCGGGCGGGGAGCGGCCGCCCGGATGGGGGGAGGGGTGGCCGGGGGCACGCGCCGGTGCCCGTTCGGCATCAAGGGTCTTGTCCGGGGTGAGCGGGCTGATGACGGCGAGGACGGCGAGGATGGTGCTGGCGGTGGCCTGCGGGGTGGCGCCGGGGGCGGGTGTCCAGATACAGGTGCAGTCGACTTGTGATCCCGGGCCGGGGCCGATCGGGCGCGGCGCCAGGTGCCGCGCGGCCTGGCGGGCTGTCCCTTCTCTTGTGAAGTGAATGTGCCCGTCCTTTGGTGGCATCAGCCTGCTTCCGGGGTGGTGCTTGCGTCCGGGCCTGAACCGTTCTTGTATCGGCCGGCTGGGCCTGCTACTCTCATTCCACTAAGCTCTTAGTGGAATGAGAGATTAATGATCGAGTTCCAGCTCGACGAGACGTCGGGCGTCGCCACCTACCTGCAGCTCGTGCAGCAGGTCCATCAGGCCCTGCGGATGGGCATGCTGGAGCCGGGTGACCGGCTGCCGACCGCGCAGCAGGTCGTCGCCCAGCTGGCCATCAACCCGAACACGGTGCATAAGGCCTACCGCGAGCTGGAGCGCGAGGGCCTGGTGCGCGCCCGGCCCGGGCTCGGCACATTCGTTACCCGCGTGCCGTCCGGGACCGACCCGGCCACGCAGGCCCGGTTCCTGGCTGAGCTGGCCGGCTGGCTCCGTTCGGCACGCGCGGCGGGCCTGGGCCCGGATGACATCGAGGCGATCTACCGCACCGCCTTCCGCGCCTGCTTCGCCGAGGGAGTCGCATGAACGCCGTCATCGCGGCCAGCGGGCTGGGTAAGCAGTACCGGCGTACCTGGGCGCTGCGCGACTGCACGCTGGCCATTCCCGAAGGCCACGTGGTCGGGCTCGTCGGCCCCAACGGCGCGGGCAAGACCACCCTGCTGCGCCTGGCCACCGGGATGCTCACGCCGACCCGCGGCACGATCACTGTCCTGGGCGAGCGCCCTGCGGCCGGGCCGGCGCAGCTGGCCCGGGTCGGGTTCGTCGCCCAGGACACCGCCGTCTACGCGAGGCTGACGGTCGCCGACCATCTCCGGCTCGGCGCCTGGCTCAACCCCGGCTGGGACGACGACCTGGCGCGGCAGCGGATCGGGCAGCTCGCCCTGGACCCGAAGCAGCGGGCCAGGTCGCTGTCCGGCGGTCAGCGGGCCCAGCTCGCCCTCACCCTGGCGATGGCCAAGCGGCCCGAGCTGCTCCTCCTCGATGAGCCGGTCGCCAGCCTGGACCCGCTGGCCCGGCGGGAGTTCCTGCAGGGCCTGATGGAGGCGGTCGCCGAGCAGCGCCTCAGCGTCGTGCTGTCCTCCCATCTGGTCGCTGACCTGGAACGGGTCTGCGACTACCTGGTCGTTCTCGGTCGCCTCCCAGGTCCGGGTCGCCGGGGAGGTCAGCGACCTGCTGGCCTCGCACCGGCGGCTATCCGGGCTGCGCCGCGACCCCGGCACCTTGCCGGCGGGCCAGGAAGTCATCACCGAAAGCCACACCGACAAGCAGACCAGCCTGCTGGTCCGCACGGACGGGCCGGTCCTTGACCCGGCCTGGGCCGTGAAGCCGGTCAGCCTGGAGGACCTGGTGCTGGCCTACATGAGCCGGACCGGCGATGAGACGCCGGCCCGCCGTCAGCACCTGGGAGTAGTGTCATGATCCGGCTCAGCCTGCTCCAGTTCCGCGTCCAGGCCATCACCGCGGCCGTGGCCCTGGCCGCCTTCGCAGTCCTGCTCGCGGCCACCGGACCGCACCTGGCCAGCACATACGCCGCCGACGGGCTCGACAGCTGCCACGGCAGCAGCTGCCTGAGCCCGGCCAGCTACTTCACCGGGTCACTGGTCCGCAGCCCCTACGGGGTGCTGTTCCTGCTCAGCACCGGGATCATCCTGCTGGCGCCCGCCGTCATCGGCCTGTTCTGGGGCGCGCCGCTGATCGCCCGCGAACTGGAGACCGGAACCGCCGACCTGGCCTGGAACCAGTCCGTCACCCGGACCCGGTGGCTGGCCGTCAAGCTCACCATCGGCGGCCTGACCGCCATGGCCCTCACCGAAGCGCTCAGCCTCATGCAGACCTGGTGGGCCGCGCCGATCAGCCAGGCCGTCGCCGACGGCTCCGGCGCCGGGGGCGCCGCCCAGAGCCGGTTCAGCCAGCTGAACTTCCCCACCCACGGCATCACCCCGCTCGGTTACGCCGCGTTCGCCTTCGCCCTGGGGGTCACCGCCGGGGCGCTCATCCGGCGCACCGTCCCGGCCATGGCCGTCACCCTGGCCATCTTCACCGCCCTCCAGGTCGCCATGCCGCTGTGGGTCCGCCCCAACCTCGCCTCGCCCGACCACACGGTCATCCCGGTCACCTCGCTAGGCGCCGGACCGTCACAGGCCGGTCCGGGCGGCGACACCTTCACGCTCTACGCCGTCACCATCCCCGGCCAGCCCGGCGCCTGGCTCCTGTCCAGCGGGCCCGTCAACGCCGCCGGGCAGGTGACCAGCACCACGCCCCCCGCCTGCACATCGGTAGGAAACACCGGCCAGGCCGAAGGCGCGCAGGGGACCGCCTTCGGCCCGGGGCAGGGCCCCGCCGCCTTCGTTGCCTGCCTGGGCCGCCACGGCATCCAGGAGGCCATCACCTACCAGCCCGCCTGCCGCTACTGGCGCTTCCAGTGGACCGAGACCGCGATCTACCTCGCCCTGGCCCTGGCCCTGGCCGGGTGCTGCTTCCGGCGGCTCAGCCGACTTTCCTGAAAAGGCCCGCCAACGGGAAACGGCCTCGCAGCCTGAGATAAGAAGCCCACTCTAAGTGGCGCGCCGCAGGTCAGCTCCACCCTGGCGCGCCAGATAGAACGAGAACTGACAATCGCGGGCTGCGCCGACAGGTTGGTTTACCCGCGGATGCGAGGTATGTGACTGTCGCAGCCCAGGCCGCCCGGCGATGAGCAAGCGTCCGGCGGGTGGCCGGGATTGCCCGGATCTAGGGTCAGCGCGGCGCGCGGCCAACAAGCGCGGAATGCCAATTCGCCGGAGCCTGTGTCGGCATACGCCACGGGAGTGCACTGCATCCGCACAGTGCCCGCACAGGGGCGCTATGCCCGCATAGGACTCTGCGGGCTCTTGCTGGGAGTGTGCGGTGTGGGCCGCGACATCCGGCACCTTCCCGGACTGTTCGAGCCTGCGGTCGTCGATCCCGCCGTGGACTTCCTCAACCAGAACGGCTACGGCTCGGCGTTTTACGCACAACCCCGCCTGGGCGCGTCTTATCGCGGCCGGTAGGCATCGCGCCGGTGCGCGACCGCCAAGACTGTGACGACCCGGGCCGGGCCATTGACGGTATAGAGAGCACGGTACTCACCGCGCCGGGTTGACAGGACGTCCTCGAAAGGCACGTCTAATGGCTTGCCAAGCCGGTGCGGGTTTGCGGCCACCGGGCCAACCAGGTGCTCATACAGCGCGGTCGCGACGGACAACGGCAACTTGCCGAGCCGCCGCCGCGCTGCAGGGGTAAAGGTAACCGTGAAGGGCGCAGGCTCGCTCATTCGCCAGCGACCCGGCGCGCGGCCAGGTCAGCCGCGACCTGCCCGGCAGGGAACACCCGTCCGGCACGCGCATCTGCCAGACCCTCCTGCAGGTCGCGCACCAGCTCGGTGTCAGACAGTACATCGATCGTCTCACGCAGCCGGTCCAGCTCACCCGAAGGTACAACGTCGGCTACATGGTCGCCATGCGCGATGACCGCGATCGACTCGCCACGTTCGGCCCTGCGCACGATTTCTGCCCACCCCGGCTGATCCTCGGCGCGGATCGCAAACCCAGACTCGCTCACGGATCCATAGTAGACGGACCAGCCTGCCCGCCATGCTGTCAGTGGCGTTCGCTGCCTGCGAACCTCAATCGATAAATAAGGGACGATACTTCCGTGGAGAGTTCGGCACTGCCGATTATCTATGACGCGGTGATTAGAGCTGTATCTCGGCCTCGATGATCAGCCGCCGCGCGGGTCGGATGTGTTCGCACTTGATATGTGGCACGGGGTCGTGCCGGATCTCCGGCGGGGCCCTGTTCATGCGGGGGCCTGAATTCCATGGTCATGAACAGTCCGGGTCGTGTGGAGGGTGTCGCGTGGCTCCTGGGTGTGCTGGGTCAGGAGTGGAGCCGTGGCGGTGTTCCCGCGTGCCTGCCGGGGCGCCCGGACCGGGGCCGGGGAGCATGCGGGGGCGGCGGGGCGGGGATCGTGGGCAGTTAGCTCGTTATGTCGGCGGTAGCGGTCCACGATCGCTGGCGGGGCGGCGGCGGCGGGGCGGGAGGTTGCGGTGAGGCGGGCGGGGTACGCGTGAGCGGGACGGCCGGCGGCGGGCCGCCGGGAGAGCCGTGCGGCAGCTTCTGGGTGACCGGGGCTGTTCATGATCATGGAGGGGGTTTCTGGTGCTGGGGCGGGGGGCTTGGGCAGGGCATCGGAGGGGTTTGCGTGACAGGCGGGAGGCGGCTCGCCTGTTCTTGGGACCGTCTCTCTGGGCCCGCGGCTGGCGGAGCTTCAGGGCGTGACCGTCGTCTCGATCATGAGCCGGCGCGCAGGGTGAATGTTTCGCACTTGGCATGGAGCCTTGGGCCGGCCGAACTCACCGTCGCTGTACTCCAGCGCCATCGCGGTGGAGGAGTCCGCGTTGGCGGCCACGTCGGGGACGCCGCGGGTGACGCCGGCCCGGGGCAGGCCATCCTGATAGGCCGGCCGGGCAAAGGCGGCTGTACCCGCCACCGGAGGCGTCGTGGCCGCCGTTCCAGGCCATCTCCCCCAGGTAGGTGCTGGCCATGTCCAGGATGGTGCCGCCGACTCCCAGCACGAGCGGGTCGGAGGCGGGCAGGCTGACCTGCTTGGGTGGCCCGTTGTCGCTGATCGCGCCGGCGTCGCCGGAGGAGGCGACGACCGTGACGCGGTGGGCGCGGGCTTGCTCAAGCGCCGCGTTCATCTGGGCTACCTCGGTGTGGGTGAGGAGGCTCTCGCCGACGCTGGCGCTAATCGAGATCACCGCGGCGTGCAGGGCGACGCCGGCCTGGATCACCTGGGTCGCGGCGGCGGCGAAATTCGCGCTGCTGCTGGTGGCGTCGGCGGGCACCAGGACGACGTCGAGGGTGGCGCCGGGCGCGATCGCGTGCACCATCTCGGTGTCCTCGACTTCCTCGTCGCTATCGAGGTAAGGCGTCGCGGACCGGGCGATGGTGTTCACGATGTGCACCTTGGCCGGGGGCAGGCCGAACGTGCGGTCGAACACGGCCAGATCCTGGCGGATATCGCCGGACGGCGGGGTTCCGGCCAGTTCGGGCAGGACCACGGTCTCCCCGCTGCCGTCGATCCCGCGGCTGAGCAGCGGCGTGACGCCGTAGGCGAGCTGATATGCCTGCGGGCTGTAGCACGGTGGCAGCTTCACCCCGGGCGGCGCGCAGGTCACCGGCGCGGTCGCGGCGGACGCGGCCGAGCACCGGCCCTGACCGCAAAGACGTCGGTGGCACTGGTCACAGGACCCGGTTGTTGCCGCCGTCTATCACGAATTCAGATCCAGTGATGTAGGCGGCGGCATCGCCCAGCCGCTCGGGGGCCGCGGAGCAGGCCGGCCGCCATCGGCTGGGCTCCCGGCCGCCCACACCGCCGTCACCCCCCGGCCTCGTCCGCGGTGTAGATCATGCTGCGCACCGGGGCGAGCCCGGCCAGGCGCGCCGCGTCGGCGGCGGTGGCGCGGCCCGCCGCCGAGGCGAACGCGCCGCGCAGCTCCTCCGTGGTGTCCCATTCCAGCTCGGCGACCAGGTAGTACGGTGCGCCGCGGACGGCCGTGACATCCCGGCTGACGGTGTACCGGCGCAGCCCAGGCAGCCGGCGCCCGAGCGGAACGTGCACCTCACGGTAGTGTCGGCCGAACGACTCCGGATCGGCCGGCGTCTCGTACACGGCCAGGAACCGGGCCGTCACCGCGCCGCCCGCCCGTACCGCGCCAGGACGGCGGCGCCGGCCGGCCCGGCCGACAGGCAGTCCAGGTACGCGGGCGGGCGGCCGGCCGGGAAGAGCCGTTCGCCGGTGCCGAGGATGGTGGGGAAGGTCAGCAGCCGGTACTCATCGATCAGGTCGGCGGCCATCAGCGTGTGCACCACGCTGAGGCTGCCGGTGATGATCACGTCGCGCGGTTCGCGCTTGACGGCATCGGCGATGTCGCCGGGCAGGACCCGGGAGTTCGCCCACGCCGACGCGTCGGTCAGCGTGCCGGAGGCGACCAGCTTTGGCACGGCGTTCATCCGCGCCGAGAACGGGTCGTCCCGGCCCGGCCAGAGCCGCGAGAACAACTGCCAGGTCCGGCGGCCGAGCAGCATCACCCCGTCGTCCAGCGTGCGGCCGAGCCGGAACTTGTCCCCGGCGACCGTCTCCGGGCCGTGCCGGAACGCCCAGCCGCCGGCCGGGGTGCCCCCGGACCCGTCCGGGTCGGACACGATCCCGTCCAGGGTGATGAACTGGATGACGATGACGCTCATGATGGGCCTCCCGGCGGTCGATGCTCACCTGTACATACCGGCGGCACCGGCTCAGCTCATCGCCGCGGCAGGAACTCGTCCGCGGAAAGTTGTCCGGGCAGGCCAAACGCCGCGAACACGAGCGGATCGGCAAACACGACGTTGCGCGCGACCCGGCCGCCGGCCACCGTGAAGACCTGGAGCGTGTGCAGCCGGTGCCCGCCGCCGGGCTCAGGCGCGTACGCGGCCAGCGCGGGCTGGGAGTTGGCGGTCAGGCCCCTGACGGCCCAGCCCGTCCCGCGGGTGGCGAACACGCGCTGCATGAACAGGCCGTAGTCACGCCGCCCCCGGTACCACAGCGGCACCGGCGGCATCTCCAGGACCGCCTCATCAGTAAGCAGCCGAACGATCGCGCCGACATCGGCCGCCTCAAAGGCTTGCACGTACCGCTGGATCACCGCGCGGACGCCGGGATCATCCGGTTCGGTGACCTCGCTCGCCTCGCCCACCCCCGCGAGGGCGGCCCGGGCCCGCTGTAGGGCGCTGTTGACGGCCGGGACCGTGGTCCCGAGCTGCGCGGCGACCTCGGCGGCGCTGAACTGGAGCACCTCGCGGAGCACCAGCACGGCCCGCTGCCGCGGTGGCAGGACCTGCATCGCGGCCACCAGCGCGAGCCGCATGTCCGTCCGCATCCCGAGGTCGAACCGCGCATCGGGGAACGGCTGCAGCCAGGGAACGTCAAAGGCCGGCGTCAGCGGCGCCCCGGGATCCTCGCCCGGCGCGCCCAGCCCGGACGGCAGCGGCCGGCGCGCCCGCCCCGCCAGCGCGGACAGGCACGCGTTGGTCGCGATCCGGTACAGCCAGGTCCGTACCGAGGCCCGGGTGCGGTCGTACCGGTCGCGCGCCTGCCAGGCCCGCAGCATCGTGTCCTGCACCAGGTCCTCGGCCTCTGGCACCGAGCCGAGCATTCGGTAGCAGTACGCCACCAGCTCACCCCGGTACGGCTCGAATTCCACCCCTCCATCATGGCCCACCCGCCCGCGGGAGCGGGTCCGCTGGGGACGCAGGCCGGACCGTTCGGGCATTAAGGATCGTGCGTTCAATAGAATGGAGGCTGCCACCCGATCGGGTGAGCGCCCACGCACGCCGAACGAACGAGACCCGCGCATGCCCGTACCGCACCAGACCGCGGTCCCCCAGGACCTCATCGCCACCCGGCATGACCTGCGCAACGTCGCCATTGTCGCGCACGTCGACCACGGCAAGACCACGCTCGTGGACGCGATGCTGTGGCAGTCGGGCGCGTTCCGCGCGAATGCCCACGTGGCCGAGCGGGTGATGGACTCCGGTGACCTTGAGCGGGAGAAGGGCATCACGATCCTGGCCAAGAACACCGCGGTGAGCCACGGCGGCCAGACCATCAACATCATCGACACGCCGGGCCACGCGGACTTCGGCGGCGAGGTGGAACGCGGCCTGTCCATGGTCGACGGCGTGCTGCTGCTGGTGGACGCGAGCGAGGGGCCGCTGCCGCAGACCAGGTTCGTGCTGCGCAAGACGCTGGAGGCCGGGCTGCCGGTGATCCTGGTGGTCAACAAGGTGGACCGGCCCGACGCGCGGATCGCCGAGGTGGTGGACGCCTGCTACGAGCTTTTCATCGACCTGGACGCGAGCGAGGCGCAGATCGAGTTCCCGATCGTGTACGCCTCGGCGCGGGCCGGGCGGGCCTCGATGAAGAGGCCGGGCGACGGCGAGATGCCGGACTCGCCGGACCTGGAGCCGCTGTTCAGCACCATCAAGGCGACCGTCCCGGCTCCGGCGTTCGAGGTCGGCGCGCCGCTGCAGGCGCACGTGACCAACCTGGACGCCTCGTCCTACCTGGGCCGGATCGCGCTGTGCCGGGTCCGCAACGGCACCATCTCGCGCGGCCAGCAGGTCGCCTGGTGCCGCCGGGACGGGTCGGTGCAGAAGGTCAAGATCTCCGAGATGTACCTGACCGAGGCGCTCGAGCGGGTGCAGGCCGACACGGCCGGCCCCGGTGACATCGTGGCCATCGCCGGCATCCCGGACATCATGATCGGCGAAACCCTGGCCGACCTGGACGACCCGCGGCCGCTGCCGCTGATCACGGTGGACGAGCCCGCCATCTCGATGACGATCGGCGTCAACACCGCCCCGCTGGCCGGCCAGACGGCCGGATCCAAGGTCACCGCCCGGCTGGTCCGTGACCGGCTGAACCGGGAGCTGGTCGGGAACGTCTCACTCGACGTGCTCCCCACCGAACGCCCTGACACCTGGGAGGTCCGCGGCCGGGGCGAGCTGGCGCTGGCCATCTTGGTGGAGACCATGCGGCGGGAGCGTTACGAGCTGACCGTGGGGCGGCCGTCCGCCGTCACCCGGGAGGTGGACGGGAAGGTCTTCGAGCCGGTCGAGCGGCTTTCTGTGGACGTGCCCGAGGAGTACCTGGGGGCGGTCACGTCGCTGATCTCGGTGCGGCGGGGCCGGATGGAGACGATGACCAACCACGGCACCGGCTGGGTCAGGCTCGAGTTCATCGTGCCCGCCCGCGGCCTGATCGGGTTCCGCACCCAGTTCCTCACCGAGACCCGCGGCACCGGGATCGCGCACCACGTCTTTGAGGACTACGAGCCGTGGGCCGGCGCCATCCGCGGCCGGGCCAACGGTTCGCTGGTCGCCGACAGGTCCGGTCCCGCGGCCGCGTACGCGATGTTCAACCTGCAGGAACGCGGGTCGCTTTTCGTCACCCCCGGCACCTTGGTGTACGAGGGCATGATCGTCGGGGAGAACTCAAGGACCGACGACATGGACGTCAACATCTGCCGCGAGCGCAAGGTCACCAACGTCCGCCAGTCCACTTCGGAAGAGCTCGAGCGGCTGGTGCCGCCGCGGCTGCTCAGCCTGGAGCAGGCGCTGGAGTTCTGTGCCGACGACGAGTGCGTGGAGGTCACCGCGGCCGCCGTCCGCCTGCGCAAGACCATCCTGGACGCCAAGGAACGCGGCCGCGCCCGCGGCCGCGCCTCCCGCGGCGGCTGAACCCGCCGCGCCGACCCGGCGCTCATCAAGACGCGGCGACGCGCCGGATCCGGATCATGAGGGAGGCCGACGGCGTGACCTTGCCCGACATGTACGTGGACAGGCGCGGACGAGAGGTGCCGAGCCGCCCGGCGAAGTCCTGCTGCGACAGGCCGGAGCGGGCGACGATGTCGCGTATCTCGGCCGCGACCTGTTCGCGTTCGGCCTCGGCGCTCTCCTGACGGGCGCGCTCGATGACGGCCGTCAGCAGCTCGCGGGTCCCGTAGCTCGGGGACAGGCCGACGGCCTCGAGAACCTGCTGCGCGACCGGTCCCCAGGGATCGGCGCGGATAGCGCCGGCTAGCCGTCGCCAGTCGGGCAGGGTGCCACGCTCGACGGCGGCCAGGATGCCCTCGAAGGGCCAGGTCTCGACGGGGTCATCCACGGAGGCGGTGATGTTGCGGAACTTCAGCGCGCTCATCGTGTCATCTCCACCGCCAGCGACCGGCACACGCCGCTGACAGTCTCCCAGGAAGTCCAGCGGGCGTCGAGGTCCTTGTAGCTGCCCAGCTGCCTGATCGTCCGCTGGTCCGCCGGACGTGGATCGGCGAGCTGGCGGGCGAGCTGGGTGGCGACGCCTTCCGCTTCGGGGTCGCGCTGATCGGTGTAGTAAAGGTCGATGCGGGCGAGCACCTGTCCGGAAGGCGCGATCCCGTAGCGGTCGGACAGCGCGGCCACGTCCAGGTAGTCCCGGACCTGGTTGCGCCGGACGATCAGGTAACCCTTGATCCGCAAGGTCTCCTCCGGCGTCGGTACGCGCAGCTTCTGCCCGGAAGGCAGCTCGACCTCGGTGACCTCGAGTGGCCTGCTTCTGATGAGCTGGCGGACGCCGGACTCAATGTCCCCGAGCTCGCCGAGGATGATCTTGCCGGGGGTGACCCGGTTGGTGACCCACCCTTCGGTTGCCTCGATCGCCTCAAGGACGGTGTCGAAACGAACGCTCAGGTCCGCCAGCACGTGGTCGTGGTCAAAGGACGTGCGGTGGCTGGCCCACAGGGCCGCGGCCGAGCCGCCGACCAGGGTGGCGTCGGGGACAACAGCCTGCAGTCGCGCGGCCGACTCAAGCACCCGCACCAGGTCGGGACGGCTCAGTCCCGGGGTCATATCCGCGTTCCCAGGCATGGGCGCTCCCTTCCTGCCGAGTCGGCTAGCGTATCACATTTGATACCTTAAGCTCTAGACAGGAAGGGTGCCTCGTTGCTTAAGCCGCCTTTCGTTCAGGCGATCCGGGCCGCGGCGGAGAAGTAGCAGCTGACCAGGTACGACATGATGGCCTGGTCGTTGATGCCCATGAACCGGACGTTGAGGCCGGGTTCGTACTCGTCCGGGATGCCCACCTGGTGCAGGCCCACCACGCCCTGGTCGTCTTCCCCGGTCCGCATAGCGATGATGCTGGAGGTGCGTCGCGGCTGACCGGGATCTTGCTGCACGGCAAGATCGGCACCCCGCGCCAGGCCGGACGGACTAGGTCACGCTCAGCTCGTATCCGCGCGGCGCGAGCTCGTAATCGGCGAACGTGGCCGGCAGGGTCGGCTCGCCGCTGTGCCCGGAGGCGATCTCGATGCCGCCGAACTGCTCCCGGGTCAGCACGAGCAGCGTGCAGTCGGTCGCCGCGATGGCGGAGTAGTCCCAGCTGGTGTCGTCCGCGGTCAGGGCGTCGGCGCCGAAGTAGCCGCCGTCGCTGACCACGCCCAGATGTGTTTCCTGGCCGAACTTGCCGTGGCCCTGCCGGTCCACCCGGCCGTGCACCACCAGGTAGAGCCGGTCCGCGGCCTGGCCCTGCTCCGCGATGGTGGTGCCCGCGCGGTGGCGGTATATATCTACTGGGTCAGAGAACTATGCCTGGGCATTCCGGTAATACATGTGATATTAAGGCCTCCAGGAGGAGGAAGTCCGCGCTTCTTGCCCGGCCTGTATACACACCACGCAATTCCCTGCCGCAATTCCGGTGTGCCACGCAATTGTCCGGGGATTCGCGCACGGTACGTAATCGCGCACCCGGAACCGATTACGCTCCGGCCGGTCCGCCTAAAGGCCGCGCGTTAAAGGTCGCGGTCGCGTCGCAGTCGCTCGATGACGGGATCGGAATCCTCGGCGCTGACCCGGATCATGGCCCGGACCGCGTCCGCGAGCGAGACGCGCGGCACGCCGAGCGTGACCGCGGCCGAGTCGGTCCACCCCGTCAGCTGACGGTAAAGCTCCGGGCTGAGGTCGAGAGTGATCCTGACCGGCTTGGACCGGATCGCGGTGCGCCCGGCGGGCCGCGCGTCGGGTTCGGTCCGCCGGGCGGCCGCCGCCGCCATCTGCGCCTTGCGCTGTTCCCGCTGGCTGGTCATGTCCGCACCGTGGTCAGCGGAGCGCAGCGTTCGATAAGGTCGCGGGCCACCTGGCGCCACACCTCGCATCCCGTCTGCCTGATCGGCAGGCCGAAGCTCTGGGCGTAGACCTCGAGCCGCGGTACCGCCGTCCCGAGCACGTCGTAGCCGAGACCCTCAAGCGCTTCCCGCGCGTCGGTGGTGGAGTGCGCCCGGGCGATGCACCGGTTAAGCAGCACCGCCGACCGGACCGGCACCTCGCGGACCGACTGGATCTCGGCGATCTCGTCCCGCACCGGCGAGGTGCGGTTGATCTCTATCGGGCTCGGCGCGCACGGCACCACGATCTCGTCGACATACCGCAGGGCCGACCGGGCGATGCCGGCATGGTCCTCGATCTGCGGTGTGTCGATGATCACCACGTCCTCGGCCTCGGCGATCTCGGGCAGGCGGCGGTGCAGTTCCCGGGACGGCAGGGCCACGATCCGGAACGGAAAAGCCGCCTGCGGCGACGCCAGCCGCGGGTCCATGGCCGCCAGGTCGGACCACTCGAGCGCGCTCCCGGACGGGTCCGCGTCCACCAGCAGCACGCTGTTTCCCGCCTGCGCGAAAACGTGCGCCAGCCAGACCGCCGAAGTGGTCTTACCGGTGCCCGGCTTCAAGTTGGCCAGGGCAAGGCTCAGCCCTGTCATCCAGGCATTATCGCAGCGCCTGCGCAGTTTCGGTAGCGAGTCGCCGACATCGGAGTCAGTCCGCCCACCCGTACCAGCCAAAACCTCCGCCCTCAGCGCCCCCGTCCACCCCGCCAGACCCCGTCCACCCGCCCGTCCACCCGCCCGTCCAGCCGCCCGTCCAACCCCGCCGAACTCCAGTCCCACCGTAATGCAGTATTTACTGCATTACGGCGTACCCAGCCAACCCGCCCGCGCGGGGTCCCAGCCGCCACGCGGATTCCACGCGACCCTCGCCGCACGCGATCCTCGCCTATTCCAGCCCGTACAGGCAACTCCTAGATCGTTTACATGGCCCGAGCGCATCCCGTAAAAGCACGTACCTCATTCGTCTCACGGTTGGTTGGTCAGACCCGGGCGGCAGGATGCCCGCATGACTTTCTCGCCTCAATCCAGTCAGATCTCGCTCCAATTCGCCCAAGCCTCGCCCCAACGCACTCAAGCCTCGGCCCAGTCCGCCCAGGCCCAGTCCGCCCAGGCCCAGTCCGCCCAGGCCCAGTCCGCCCAGGCCCAGTCCGCCCAAGCCCAGTCGGCCCGGAGCGCTCGCCAGTCCGCCCGGAGCGCCCGGCGGTCCGCTCGAAGCGCCACCCAAGATGCGCTTAGCGGTGTCCTGGCGCAGCAGTTCGATGTGCTCACCCGCGCCCAGGCTCTCGGGACCGGCCTGACCAGGCACGCGATTCAGTATCGGCTGCGCCACGGAGGGCCGTGGCGTGTCCTGCTGCCTGGCGTGTACCTGGCGGTGACCGGCACGCCGACCGCCATCCAGCAGGAAGTGGCCGCTCTGCTTTACGCGGGTCGGGACAGCATGATCACGGGGTCGGCGGCCGCGCGGCATCATGGTGTCCGGGTCCCGGAGGAGGCGGTGATCGACATGCTGCTGCCGCCGCGCGGCGGCGAGGTAACGCGGGATTCGTCCGGCTGCACCGCACGAATCGGCTGCCTGGGCGGGTGTGGCAGCTTGGTTCGCTGCGCTACGCTCCGCCTGCGCGGGCCGTCGCCGATACCGTCCGCGGGCTGCGCAGCCTCGGCGTCGCGGTCGAGGTGGACTCGCGGGAATGGCACCTCTCGCCCGAGGATCACGCGGCTACGCTGGCCCGCGGCCGTCGGATGGCCGTGCACCAGATCAACGTGCTGCGGTTCACCCCCAGGCAGATCCGCACGACGCCCGCCCAGGTCGTGGCCGAGATCGCGGCCGCGCTGCACGGCGCCCGCGGCCGCCCGCCGCTCAACCTACGCACGGTCAGCCGCGACCCGGTCAGCCGCGACCCGGTCAGCCGCGACCCGGTCAGCTGATCGTGGCCCGGCCGGCGGCGAAACTCTGGTGCCGGACGTGCTCCCGCTGTCCGAGGAACGCCTTGAAGTGGCCGAGCCGGTACGTTGGCCCGTCCCGGGAGTCGGCGATCTCGAGTTCGAAGTCCTGGCCGAGGTGACGCAGCCGGCCCACCACGGCGGCCAGGCTCAGCCCGGCGCCAGCACCTATCCCGACCTCCTCGGGCGAGCCTTCGCATGAGCCGCCAGATCCGCGATCTGCCGGGCGGTCAGGAAGTCCGCCCGGGAGCGGAGTACCCGGAACACCGGATCGTGCACCGGCCCCGACCCAGCGGCCTGAGCGGCAGCCCCAGCGGCGCTCCCATTGGCCCCAGCGGTCTGCGGTTCACCTTCGTGCTCGAGCGCGCGCCGGATCGCCGTCCCGATGGCCTGCGCCACCGGCGGCGGGAACGCATTGCCGATCTGCCGGTACCTAGCCGTCTTCCGGCCGCTGAACTGCCAGCCCCAGTCGTCCTGCCAGCCCTGCAGCCGGGTCACCATCGCACACGTCAGCCGGGGCGACCCGGCCGGGTCCGCGTCGGGTTCCGGGGCGGCATCGGCGATGGAAATGCCGTCCACGCCGAGTTCGGCCCAGGCTCGCTTGGCCCGGGTGGGCCCGAGGTCAGCGCCGCCGTGCTTCTTTGAGCCGCCGACGATCGTCGGCGCGATCCGGTTGGCCCGCCGGGCCCAGCCGGCCGCGCCCGGCCAGCCCCGCGCGGCCATCAGGTCGCCCAGCGCCTCGCCCACGGTCGGGGGCCGGCCGGGCGACGCGGAAGGCCAGCGGAACCACGGCGCGTCCGACGGCTGCAGCGCCACCAGCACGGTGCGCGGCCGCAGTTGCGGGACGCCGAAGTCCGAGGCCTGCAGCAGCCGCCAGCCCGGAACGTACCCGAGCTCACGCAGCCGGTCCAGCACATGCTGGCGGTAGGCACTGAACCGGGTGGTGCTCAGCCCCCGGACGTTCTCAAGCAGCAGGGCCCGCGGCCTGACGATCTCGCACAGCTCCACCGCCCAGGCGAACAGGTCGCGCTCGTCGGTCGCGCCGAGTTGCAGGCCGGCCACCGTGAACGGCGGGCACGGCACGCCGCCGGCCAGCAGGCCCACGCCCCGGTAGTCGCGTGGCCGCCACAGCGCCAGGTCGGCCACGTCGCCCTCGGCGACCTTCCAGCCGGGCCGGTTGGCCCGCAGCGTGCCGCAGGCCGCCGCGTCAAGCTCGACGGCCAGCGCGTGCTCGAAGCCGGCTCGCTCCAGCCCGAGAGCCTGTCCGCCCGCCCCGGCACAGATCTCGACGACGTCAAGATCCGCCACCTAGGCCTCCTTCGCTCCAGTCCGCCCGACGCGCGGCCTGCCCCATCTTCCCGCAGCCCCGGCGCGCCGCGCGGCAAGCGGCCGCCGCCTGCCCGAACGTGTCGCGGCTCAACCGCATCATCTGTCCCGGAGCAGGACTCTAGCGGTCGCCGCCGACATTGCGGATGGTTTCGCCGGCGGTGCGGGCGTGCCGCGGCGAGCCGCCGCCCTTGCGGGCCGAAGCGGGCTTCCTGGCCGAAGCGGGCTTCCTGGCCAGTTCCTCGGGCAACGCCAGCGCCGGGTTGGACGCGCTGTCCACCACGGTCTCCGCGATCTCGATGACCCGCCTGCCGCCCGACCGGGCCACCTTCCTGAGCAGGTCGAAAGCCTGCCGGGGGCGCAGCCTGTGGCGTTCGGCCAGGACGCCGATGGCCTGCTCGACGCGGACCCGCGCGGTCAGCGCGTGCTCGAGCTGGGCGACCGTGACCGCCAGCCGGGCCGTCCCGTCTACCTCGCTGACCTGCTCCGAAGCCCCTGCGGGCGGTATGGCCGGAGCGGGTGAGCCCAGCTCGGCGGCCAGCAGGTCGGCCAGCACCATGGCGCTGGTCAGGTCGGTCGCCTGCTCGTCCCCGACCTGCCAGCCTTGCCCGGAACGGCGGACCACCAGCGTGCTGGTATCCCTCGACGTCTCCCCGGTCACTGTGTCACCTGTCTTGTCACTCGCACCACGGGCCGTTCGGAAAATTCTTTTGATGCCTAACGAGCCGTGGTATCCCCCAGGAGAAAAGGTCTTACCCGGTGCTGGCGGCCAGCTGGGCCTTGACCTGCGCCGCGGAGGGGTTGACCAGCGCGCTGCCGTCGGGGAAGACCACCGTGGGCACGGTCTGGTTGCCGCCGTTGACCGACATGACGAACTCGGCCGCGGCCGGGTCGCGCTCGATGTCGACCTCGGCGATCTCGATGCCGGCCCGGGCTAGCTGGTTCTTGAGGTTCCGGCAGAAGCCGCACCAGGACGTGGTGTACATCGTCAGCTGACCGGACACCCGGGCCGCCTCCTTGAAATCGTTTGATATGACCTGGTTGCTGTAACACCGGCGCGGACCCTGGCCTTCCCGCGGCCCCGGATGCGGCAGGATGAGGCAGATGGCGGACGCGGTGCTCGGGATCTCAGACGCGCTGCTGGCCGGGCTCGACCCGGAGCAGCGTGAGGTCGCCCTGGCCACCCGCGGGCCGGTGTGCGTGCTGGCGGGCGCGGGTACCGGCAAGACCCGGGCCATCACCTACCGGATCGCGTACGCGGCCGCGGCCGGTATCGTCAACCCGGCCCACGTGCTGGCGCTGACCTTTACCGTCCGGGCCGCCGGTGAGCTGCGCGGCCGGCTCAGGCAGCTGGGCATGGCCGGTCCCGCAGGTCCCGCTCGCCCCGCAGATCCCGCCCGCCCCGCAGATCCCGCCCGCCCCGGCAACACCAGCAGCCCCGGCAGCCTTAACGATCCCGGTAGCCTCGGCAGTGACCTCGGCGGGCTGGGCACCGGGCTGGTGCGGGCGTCCACCTTCCACGCCGCCGCGCTGCGCCAGCTGAGGTACTTCTGGCCGCGGGTGATCGGCGGCCGTCCGCCGCAGCTGATCGACGCCAAGGCCCCGCTGATCCGCGAGGCGGCGAAGCTGGCGCACGTCCGGCTGGACGGCGGCCCGGGTAAGGGGGCCGCCCTGGCCGACGCGGCTGCCGAGATCGAGTGGGCCAAGGTGACCCAGGTCCGCCCGGACGGCTATCCGCTGGCCGCGGCGGCGGCGGGCCGGTCACCGGTGACCGGGACCGCCGACCTGGCCGCGGTCTACGCCGCTTACGAGCAGCTGCGGCGGGACCGTCAGCTGATCGACTTCGAGTCCGTGCTCGAGCTGACCGCCGCCATCTTGACCGAGGACCGGGTCGCGGCGGATCAGGTGCACGATATCTTCAGGTACTTCGTGGTGGATGAGTACCAGGACGTGAACCCGCTGCAGAAACTGCTGCTCGACGCCTGGCTCGGCGACCGCGACGAGCTGTGCGTGGTCGGCGACCCGAACCAGGTGATCTACTCCTTCACCGGCGCCACCCCGTCGTACCTGACCGGTTTCGCGGCGGAGTTCCCCACCGCGACCGTGGTCCGGCTGCAGCGTGACTACCGGTCCACGCCGCAGGTGGTGGCGGTGGCCAACCAGCTGGTCCGGTCCGGAACGGCGCTGATCGCGCAGCGGCCGCCCGGCCCGCGCCCGGTCCTCACCCAGTACCGGGACGACCCCGACGAGGCCAGCCGGGCTTACGGTCCAGATCCAGGCGCTGACCGCGGCGGGGGTTCCGGTCCGGGAGATCGCCGTGCTGGTCCGGGTCAACGCCGACACCGAGCGGTTCGAGCTGGCCCTGGCGCAGGCCGGCGTGCCGTACGTGGTCCGGGGAGCCGAGCGGTTCTACGAACGGCCGGTGGTGCGCCAGGCCCTGGTGCTGCTGCGCGGTGCGGCCCGCGGCGAGGCGGCCGGCGTGGGCCGGGACGAGAACGCCGGCCGCGGGGGCTCCGGCGACTACGGCGGCGACCGGCTGCCGTCCTCGGTCCGGCACGTGCTCACCGGAATGGGCCTCACCCTGAAGACCCCGCACGCCGCCGGCCAGGCGGCCAGGGAACGCTGGGAGTCGCTGGCGGCGATCGCCCAGCTCGCCGACGACCTGTACGCGCGGCGGCCGGACGCGACGCTGAGCGACTTCTCGGCCGAGCTGGCCCAGCGCGCCGAGCTGGGGCAGGCGCCGGCCATCGACGGGGTGACGCTCGCCTCGATGCACGCGGCCAAGGGCCTGGAATGGGACGCGGTGCTGCTGCCCGGCCTGGTCGAGGGGCTGATGCCCATCGTGCACGCCCGGACCCCTGAGGCGATCGAGGAGGAGCGGCGGCTGCTCTACGTGGCGGTGACCAGGGCCCGGGAGCACCTGTACCTGTCCTGGTCCCCGGCCCGCGCGCCGGGCGCGCCGCCGGCCCGGTCCCGGTCGCGCTTCCTGGACGACGTGCGCCTGCGCTGAAACAGACAGCGGCGGTGCGAGATACTGCGCCGGTGACAGATTCCGCGCCGCGTTCGGCCGAACTTGACCGGCTCCTCAAGCTGCTCGACCTGGAGCAGATCGAGCTGAATATCTTCCGCGGCCGCAGCCCGGCCGAACGGGTGCAGCGGGTGTTCGGCGGCCAGGTGGCCGGGCAGGCGCTGGTCGCGGCCGGGCGGACCGTGCCCGCGCACCGCCCGGTGCACTCCCTGCACGCCTACTTCATCCGGGGAGGTGATCCGGCGGTGCCGATCGTGTACACCGTCGACCGGGTCAGGGACGGCCGGTCCTTCACCACCCGCCGGGTGACCGCGATCCAGCACGGCCAGGTCATCTTTACCCTGTCCGCGTCCTTCCACCAGGCCGAACCCGGGGCCGAGCACGCCGACCCGATGCCCGCCGCCCCGGCCCCCGAGACGGTCGAGCGGACCTCCGAACGGCTGCGCCGGGTGGTCGGGGAAACGCACGCCCGGCTGTACGACCATCCCATCGACCTGCGGTCGGTGGGCCCGCTGTCCATCGAGACGGCGGCCGATCCGGCGCTGCGCACCAATGAGAACCTGGTCTGGCTGCGGGTGGACGGCGAGCTGCCCGACGACCCGCTGCTGCACGTCTGCCTGATGACCTACGCATCGGACATGACGCTGCTCGACTCGGCGCTGACCGCGCACGGGATGTCCTGGACCGACGGCCGCACCTCGGGCGCGAGCCTGGATCACGCCATGTGGTTCCACCGGCCGTTCCGGGCCGACCGGTGGCTGCTGTACGCGCAGGAATCGCCGGTGGCCTACGGGGCCAGGGGGCTGGCCCGCGGCCAGGTGTTCACCGCGGCCGGGGACCTGGTGGTGTCGGTCATGCAGGAGGGCCTGATCCGCCCCGGCTCCCCATGATCACGAAATTGCAGGTCAAAAAACTGTTGCCCCCTTGCCGGGGAGCACTTAGGCTTCTCGCATGTCCGTGGGCTAGTTGTCGATCACTCCGGAGGGAGGTGCCCGACGTGACAAACATCAAAGCATCCGCATCGTCCGAGCTGACGTGGGCTTCGCGCCTGGGTGCTTCCAGCCCGCGTGCGATCGGCTTCACGGGGATCAGTGTGCCCGCTGCCAAGACCGGCACTGGGCCGTGCACTGTTGTCGTCCACGCTGTTCCGCCGATTCGGGTCAAGGGCGCCTACGCGGCCCAGCCGGCTCCGGCGGACGTCGTCGCGACGCTTCTTGGCCAGACCAATATCCACAACTACACGACTCGCGCTTACGCCACCGGCGAGGGCGCATCGGGTCCGCCGCCAGAGCCTCCGAAGAGGAAACCGGTCTAAACCAAGACCGGCCGAGTTCCCCTTGAGGCCGCGGACCCGCACACAGGGTCCGCGGTCTTAGTCATTTAAAGGCCTAGGTCCCGCACCGGGCGAGAAATCGTCACGGAACAACTAGGACCGGCAAGTGAGAGGGGAAGGCACCGATGCAGTGGCGCGATGCCACCGTCAGCGGGACGGACGCAGCGGGGTGCGAGGCGTCCATACGTCAGGCGGCGCGGCAGGAGCCAGCGGTCAGGCAGGTATTCGACCGGGTCAGCGAGACGAGTCAGTGTGTGATGGCCGGAACGGCCACGGCGCTCCCGGTCGGCCTCGATCTTCCGTGCGCGGAAGACCCTGAGCTGTTCTTCGCCGAGTCGCCTGAGGACGTGGAGACGGCGAAGGCGATGTGCCGGGGGTGCACGGCCAGGTTGGCCTGCCTCACCGGTGCGCTCGAGCGCAGGGAGCCCTGGGGCGTCTGGGGCGGCGAGTTGCTGATGCGCGGCGCGATCGTGCCGCGTAAGCGCCCACGGGGGCGCCCTCGCAAGACCGAAGTGGCCGCGTAGCTCCGGCCACGACTACCAGATGCGGCCGCGCGGCGAACACCGGACCGCGCGGCCGGCCGAACGTACAACGCACACAATGGAGTGTTCAGCGATGCATGTCATGGACTCACTCGCGAGTGAGCAAACCCGCGACCGGCGGGAGCGGGCCGAGCAACTGCGCCCGGCCCGCAAGCTGCGGACGCTCCGCCGGGCCCGCCGGCTGGAGCTCAAGGCCGAACGGCGGATGGTGGAAGCCTGGCGCCGTTCCGCCGACCTGGAATCCCTCAACTACTAGTTAGCTCCATGGGGCCGCCGTTGGTGACGACGGTGAGCGAGCGGTGCGCGGCGGGGTCGGTGGCGATCGTCACCGACTCCGGGCCGCCGCCGCTGTTGGCGGTCAGCGCGTAGGGGCCGCCCGGCAGCGCCAGCCGGGCGGCCCCGCCGTCGGTGCTCACTGTCACCGCGTCCGGTGCCGCCGTGAAGGCCAGCATGGCGTCGCCGCCGCCGGTGCTGACGGTGGCGGCCGGGGAGGCGAGGCCCACGGCGGTGATGTTGCCGTTGGCGGTGTCGGCCGACAGCGGGCCGGCCAGCCCGTCCAGCTGCAGCGACCCGCCGTAGGTAGTGACGGTCAGCGGCCCGCTGAGGTTCGCGGCCGTCACTGGGCCTTGGCCGGAGTCCAGGTTGGCCCCGGCGATCCCGGACACGGTGATCGGGCCGCCGTCGCTCGCCACGGTGGCGCTGACGTCCCGCGGCACGATCAGCGCGAAGCTGACGCTGCAGTCGGAGCTGGCACACGCGGGGTCGGCCAGGCTGAGGTGGCCATCGGACACCGACTGCAGCACCGCGGCGGGCACGCGCGCTGCGCCGGCGCTGACGGGCTGAGCCCGGGCGCCGCGGGCCGAGCGCCGTCGGCGCTGACCGGGCTGGCGGACGCCTGCTGCGGCACCGCGGACTGATCGCCCGGCTGCGAGTCGTAACTGATGTCTTCCGTGATCTGGACGCGACCGACGGGCTCGGCCTTGACCTGCACCGGGGCCCCGTAACTCTGCACGGTCACGCTGGTGACCGGCTGCGGGACCGTCACCGTCCGGGTCGCGACGGCCTGCGGCTGCGCGTTCTCGTTCTGCCCGGCCCTGGTGATCAGGTGGATGCCGGGCACGACCAGGAACGCCGTAGTGGCCACGCCGGACAGGGCCCAGATCCACCGGCCGCGGGCGTCTACCGTGCGCATGGCAGGTCCACCGTGAGCAGGGTCGGCCCGCCGGGCGGGCTGACGATCTCCAGGGTTCCGTCTACCGACGCGGCCCGGTTGGCCAGGCCGGCCAGGCCGGTGCCGCCGGCCGGGTCGGCCCCGCCCACGCCGTCGTCGCTGACGATGATGTGCAACCGGTCGTTGGCTCGCTGCACGAATACCTCCGCCTGGCTCGCCTGCGCGTGTTTGGTGATGTTGGTGAGACCTTCTGAGACCACGAAGTAGGCGACCGCCTCGATTGTCGGTGGCGGCCGGCGGGGCACGTCCACGGTCAGCCGGACCGGGATCGGCAGCCGCGCCGCCACGCCGGACAGCGCCGCGTCAAGACCGCGGTCCTCGAGCACCGCCGGGTGCAGGCCGCGGACCAGGTGGCGCAGCTCGAGCAGGGCAGCCTTAGCTTCCTCGTGGGCCTCGGCGATGACCTGGTTCGCCTGCACCGCGCCGGGGTGCTCGGCCCGGGCCATGCCAAGCCGCATCGCGAGCGAGACCAGCCGCTGCTGAGTGCCGTCGTGCAGGTCCCGTTCCAGCCGCCGCCGTTCGGCGTCGGCGGCGTCGACCACGCCGGCCCGGGTCTGGGCCAGCCGCTGCACCCGGTATTCGAGTTCTTCCGCGCGGCTCGGGCCGAGCAGCGCCCGGGCGACCCTGGTGTCCATGGCCACGACCGCGGCGGTGAGCCAGGGCGCGACGGCCAGCAGGGCGATCCCGCAGGCGGTCAGGTAGATGTCCGTCGGGATGAAGGAGAAGGGCGGCAGGTGCCCGGGCAGCCGCTCCGACTGGCCGCGCTGCAGCAGGGCATCCGCGGGCAGCGCCCAGGCGTACAGGTACACCAGGGCGTACAGGACGCCCGCCAGCCACATCGCGAGGACCGTGATCGCGCTCACGGCCAGGGCCGGCCCGGCCAGCAGGTGGTAGCCGAGCTGGCGCCAGGTGGCCCGGGCCCGGGCCGCCGCCACGATCCCCGGCGCGCTCAGCCGGCCGGGGATGACCGGCTGCTCCGCGATCTGCACCCCCGCCGTAGCGCGCAGCCGGTGCCGGTGGATCGCGGTGAACAGCGGCACCGCGAGGAACAAGACCGCCGTGAGCAGCACGAGCACCACAAGCTGGAACGCCTTCGCCTTCGGGTCGGGCCGGTCCTCGAGGACCACCACGAACCACGGGACCAGCACGACGAGCGCGAGCAGCTGCGCCGGAACGGCTCCGGCCAGGAACAGGGTCTGGCCCCAGGCCCGTGGTGACCACGGGACGGGGCGGTACCGCCGGGCAGGCAGGACGGAGGTGGCCATGACCCTCACGGTACGCCCGCGGGCCCGGCCCGCCCATCCAGCGGAGTTCACGGTCGGGGGTAGGGCTAGCCCCACCCCCGATCCGGGACCTTGCGCCAATGCGCGCGGCCATCCGGACGTGTCACCGTGTTCACCATGACACAACACAGCGTCCCCGCCGACGTGATCCGGGTCGATGACGTGACCAAGACGTACCAGGCCGGCCTGCCCCCGCGCTGGCGGAGGTCAGCATGACGGTGGCGGCCGGGCATGTGGTGGCCGTCATGGGCCCCTCCGGCAGCGGCAAGTCTACGCTGCTCAACCTCATCGCCGGTCTCGACCGGCCCACGGCGGGCTCGGTCACCGTGGCGGGGGAGCGGATCGACAAGCTAGGGGAAGGCGCCCTGGCCCGGTTCCGGGCCAGGCACGTCGGGATCGTTTTCCAGTTCTTCAACCTGCTTGATGACCTCACCGTGGAAGACAACGTGCTGCTGCCCGCCCAGCTGGCGGGCGCCTCGCGCAAGCAGGCACGGATCCGGGCCGGCCAGCTGCTGGCTCAGATGGGCATCGAGGAACACAAGAACGCCTACCCGGCCCGGCTGTCCGGCGGTGAGCGGCAACGGGTGGCGATCGCCCGGGCCCTGGTCAACGCCCCGGAGCTGCTGCTGGCCGACGAGCCGACCGGAGCCCTCGACACCGCCACCGGCCAGCAGATCGGCGCGCTGCTCCGGCAGCTCAACGAGGCCGGGCAGACGCTGGTGCTCGTGACGCACGACCCGGTCCTGGCGCGGGAGTACGCGGCCCGCACCGTGCGGCTGGTGGACGGGCGGCTGGCGGGGCAGCGACGGCGGCTGGCGGACGGGCCGCTGGCCCGCGCGGCGTCCGGTATGCCGACGGGAGGCCGGGCGTGAGCTGGCTAGGGTCGATCAGGACGGCCAGCGGCGGGTTGCTGCGGCACAAGGTGCAGGCGGTCGTGCTCGGCATGGTGCTGCTCGTCTCCACCGCCTCGGCCACGCTCGGCTTCGCGCTGCTCGCGGCGACCAACGCGCCGTTCGACCACGCGTTCGGCGCCCAGCGCGGTGCGGACGTGACCGTCACAGTGAACGCGGCGCGCACCACCCCGGCGAAGCTGGCCGCCACCGCCAAGCTCACCGGGGTGACCGCCGCGGCCGGCCCGTTCGGCCAGGCCACGGTGCAGATACAGTTCGACGGCCAGCCGGCCGGGCAGATGGCGCTGACCGGACGCGCCTCGCCCGGCGGGCCGGTCGATGACGTGGTGCTGACCGCCGGGCACTGGCCGGACGGCCCGGGCCAGGTCGTACTGGACGGCGGCCCAGGCCCCGGCCAAGGGGGCAAGGGCGGCGGTGGCGGCGGCCCGGCGATGGGCAGCACTCTCCCGGTCACCGGGGTACCGGGAGACCCTGTCCTGCGCGTCGTCGGGCTCGCCAACTCGATCACGAACACGGCCGACGGCTGGGTCACCCCCGCCGAGATCGCCCGCCTGCGGGCACCGGGCACGCCGCCCAGCGCGCAGCTGCTGTACCGGTTCACCGCCGCGGGCAGCTACGCCCAGGTTCGCGTCGACGAGGCCGAGGTGAGCAGGACCCTGCCGCCGGGCACGGTAACCGGCACCGGCTCCTGGCTCACCGCGCAGGACGCGGCCACCGGCAACGGGGCCATCATGGAACCGTTCGTGATCGCGTTCGCACTGATCGGCCTGGTGATGGCGGTGCTCATCGTGGGCAACGTGGTCAGCGGCGCGGTGGTCGCCGGGTATCACCGGATCGGCGTGCTGAAGAGCCTCGGCCTGACCCCGGCCCAGGTCATGGTGGTGTACCTGGGCCGGGTGGGCTGGCCCGCCCTGGCCGGCTGCCTGGCCGGGGTGGTGGCGGGCAACCTGCTGGCCGTCCCGGTGCTGCACCAGTCGGCCGAGGCCTACGGGGTCGGCCGCCAGCAGGTGCCGTGGTGGGCCTCGGCCGCCGCCCCGCTCGGGATGCTCGCGCTGACGGCGCTGGCCGCGCTCGGACCCGCGCTGCGCGCCGGACGGCTGTCCGCCGCGGAGGCGATCGCGGCCGGCCGTGCCCCGCGGGCCGGCCGCGGCTACGCCGCGCACCGGCTGGCCGCCCGGCTGCGGCTGCCACGGCCGGTCGGGCTAGGCCTGGCGGCGCCGTTCGCCCGGCCCGCCCGCACCGTGGTGTCGATGGCGGCGATCGCGTTCGGGGCGACCGCGGTGATCTTCGCGTTCGGGCTGCACGCCTCGCTGGGCCGCGCCGCGGCCAGCCAGACGCTGTCCGCCACGGTGCCGGTGCAGATCCAGCAGTTCGGCCAGGGGTCAGGTCCGCAGCAACTGCCCAGCGCGGCGCAAAACGCGGCCGTGACGGCGGCGCTGCACGCCCAGCCAAGCACCCAGCACGACGTGGCGGTCTACGGCGGCCAGGTCAAGGTGCCCGGCATCTCCCAGAACGTCAACGTCCAGGCGTTCGGCGGTGAGGCAGGCTGGCTCGGTTACGGCGTCATCGCCGGGCATTGGTACCACGCACCGGGTGAGGTGGACGTCAACACCGTGTTCCTGACCCAGAGCGGCTTGGCCGTCGGGGACACCGCCACGGTGACGATCGCCAGCCCCCCGGGCACCCCGGGCACCCCGGGTGCGACTCCGGTGACCCCGGTCACCACCACGGTCACCGTCCGGATCGCCGGGGAGGTGTTCGTCCCGTCCCGCGAGCCCAGGCTCTTCGCCAGCACGCAGACGCTGCCCGGCGTGGCCAGCCTGGACAACCTGCAGCAGTACGACGTCGGGCTGCGGCCAGGAACCAATGTCACCTCGTACATCGCGGCGGTGAACGCGCGTCTTGGCCCGGCCAGCCCGTGGGCGGCCACCGGCCCGGATGGCGGCAAGTTCTACCTGATCGCCAGCGCCCTGATCGGCCTGCTGGCGCTGATGGTCGCGGTCGCGGCCGGTCTCGGGGTGCTCAACACCGTGCTGATGACCACCCGGGACCGGGTGCACGACCTGGGCATCTTCAAGGCGCTCGGGATGCGGCCCGGCCAGCTGCTCACCATGGTGGTGTGCTGGATCGTCGGTCCCGCCGTCCTCGCCGCGGTGATCGCGGCGCCCGCCGCGGTCGTGCTGAACACGGCCACCCTGCGGGCCATGGCGGGCACCGCGCACACCGGCCTCCCGGCCAGCTTCACCCAGGTGTTCCCGCCATCCCGGCTTGCGCTGCTGTCCCTGGCCGCGCTGGCTATCGCGGTCGCCGGGGCGCTGCTGCCCGCGGGCTGGGCGGCCCGGGCCCGCCCGTCCGCCGCGCTGCGGGCCGAGTGAGAAGCCGGCCGTGAAGCGCACCCGCGCTGCCCGCCCGGTGCCATAGCGTGGGGCCCGTGACGAGCGAGCCGGAGGCGGCCGGGATCGTCCCCGGGGCCAGCCCGCCGGCCCCGGGTGGTGATCGCCGAGGATTCCGTGCTGCTGCTGGCCGGCCTGACCAAGCTGCTCGAGAGCGCCGGGTTCGAGGTCGCGGCCACCGCGGCCGAAGCCTCCGGGCTGCTCGCCGCGGTGGAGCGGGAACACCCCGACGTAGTGATCGCCGACGTCCGGATGCCGCCCACCCATACCGACGAGGGCATCCGGGCCGCGCTGGTGATTCGCAGCCAGTGGCCGGAGATCGCGATCCTGGTGCTGTCGCAGTACGTGGAGGAACGGTACGCCGCCGACCTGCTGTCGGCGAACACCCGCGGCGTCGGCTACCTGCTGAAGGACCGGGTGGCCGACGTGGCCGAGTTCCTCGACGCGCTGCGCCGGGTGGCGGCGGGTGGCACCGCGCTTGACCCGGAGGTCGTCGCCCAGCTGCTCGTGCGCCGGGGCGGGGATCCCCTGGGCAAGCTGACGCTGCGGGAACGCGACGTGCTGGCCATGATGGCCGAAGGTCGTTCCAACGCGGAGATCGGCGCGGCCCTGGCGGTCACCGACAGCGCGGTGAGCAAGCACATCAACTCGATCTTCGCCAAGCTGGGCCTGTACCCGGGCGACGTCGGCCACCGGCGGGTGCTCGCGGTGCTCCGCTACCTCGGCGCGGCCCCACCCGGCGCAGGCCCGTCCAGTGGGGGCCCGTCCGGCGGGGGCCCCGCATAGCGGGGACGGACCCGTCACCTGACTACCCTGCCGGACCTCACCCTGACAACCTTGTCGGCTGGGTCTCATAGCCGGGCGTTGCGGGCGCTGGCGCCGTAGCGCCGACCCGGGATGGAAGGGACGGGTCCCGGGCGGGGGAGTCATCCTCGGCCTGGCTAGAGAGCGTCGATGACGCCTTTTGCCTCCTTGAGCCCGATGTCAGGATTCTGTTCCCGGTAGCGTTTGATGGCCAGGATCTTCCGGCCCTGCTCGGCCAGGATCCGGACTTCCGGCGTAGGGACCGGCCACGCCTGGTCGTAGCCGTATCGCTCGCGACGGCGGTTCTGCAGCGCCGACAGCAACCAGACGGCCGCTAGTAGCAGCCACAGGACACCGGATACGACACCTGGATAGCCCGCGCCCCGCAGCACGCCGTAGGTGATCCAGCCCACGCCCACCAGCGCGGAGCCGACACTGAACTCGTACAGCCTCCGCGTCGAGTGCCGGGGGAACCAGAGCCGTCTGGGATTCCGCACCCTGGGCACGTGCCCTTGCACCTGCACACGCAAACAAACGCCGTGACGGCAGGTGACCGGGGTCAGACGTCCGGTCAGGCAACTTCTCCACTTGGGCGGATAGCTCAGGCCGGGACAGGTACCCGGCCCACCGCCGTCTCGTGCAGGCTGCCGAGGTACAGCCAGCCGTCGTGCTGGCGCACCCCGACGATCTCGCGGTAGGACCCGGCGGGGCCGTGCAGCGACTGCGTGATCTGGCCGTCCGCGGCCAGCCGGGCGACGAGCCCGTACCGCTGCGCGGCGGGCTGCAGCCGGTCCGGGAGCCGCGCGGCGACCCGGCGCGGCGCCGGGTGCGGCATCAGCCGGTCGACCAGCGGCAGCCGGGGCGAAGGAAAGGCGATCCAGTAGCTGCCGTCCCCGGCGGACGACATGTTGTCCGGGATGCCGGGCAGTCCGGAGGCGAACGTCTCCGGTCGCCCGGCCGCCGGACCGGTCAGCGGGATGCGGAGTACGTCGTAACCTCCGGTCTGCGCGACCAGCAGAAACGACTCGTCCGGGGCCAGCGCCACCCCGTTCGGGAAGTACAGGCCATCCGCGACCAGCTCCAGGCCGCCGGCGTCCGGGTGGTAGCGGAAGACGCGGCCGTTGGGCCGGTGCTCGAGCAGGTCCTGCTTGTAGTGCTCGATACGGAACCTGGTCGAGCTGTCGGAGAAGTACACGGTGCCGTCGGCGGTGACGGCGGCGTTGTTGGTGAACTTGAGCCGGCGGCCGGCGTAGCTGTCCGCCAGCACCCGGACGCCACCGGTTGGCGTGACCCGGAGCAGTCCCCGGTAGGCGTCGCAGACGACGAGCGTGCCGTCGCGCGGGTCCACCTCCAGGCCCAGCGGGCGGCCGTGAGTGTCGGCGAACAACCCGGCCGGGTTCCCGCCCGGGCCGCCGTCACCGAACCCGGCCGGCCACCGCCAGATCCGGCCGTCCTCGACACCCGCGTACAGCCGGCCGGCTGCGTCGAAAACGACATCTTCTGGCCTGGCCCCGCCGGGCACCTCCCACCGCTGCACCTGGTCGAGCAGCTGGTTGCGGGCGAGCGCACCGGTGAAGGCCGGGGCAGGCGGCGGGGTCCACGGGGCCGGATCGGCCCGCGGGTCGGCGTGCTCGCCGGACCTGATCACGATGCTCCACCGCGCTCGGGCGGCCGCGCCTGGCCGCCGCCACGGCTCCGGCTCGCCCACGGTGTTGCGCAGCTGGCCGAGCGGGCCGGCCGACAGCTCGACCACGTCACCTGGTGACAGCCACCGGCCGGCCTCGAGCCCGCTGCACCCGGGGATCGTGCCGAGCCCGATCACCGTGCCCGCCACCAGCGGTTCGCCCGCGCTGGCGTAGGCGATGACGTCAGCCAGCGAGTGCCGCATCCCGCGGGTGCTGCCCTGGCCCCATTGTTCGCCGTTGACGCGAACCTCGACGTCCAGCGTGGCCAGCACCGGCAGGAACTCCTCCGGAGTGACGACGACGGAACCGACCGCGGTGCCGAAGTCCTTGGACTTCGCCGGGCCCATCAGGCCCTCGACCATCTCGCGGAACTGCACGTCGCGGGCGCTGAAGTCGTTGACGAGCAGGAAACCGCCCAGCACGGTCAGGGCCTCCTCGGGCGTCAGGTCGGTGCCGTCCCTGGCGATGATCACCCCGATCTCCAGCTCGTAGTCCAGGGCCTGCGCATAGGCCGGCCAGCGCACGGTGTCGCCGTCGCCGATGATCGTGGCCGGGTTCCCCTTGTAGTACAGCGGCTGCTCGTGCCACAGCGGGCGCGGACGCAGCCGCGGGAACGGCCGCCTGGTCAGCCGCTCGTAGCCGTCGCTGACCGCTCCCGCCGCCGATTCGCGCAGCCGCAGCAGCCCGCGGCTCGCCGCGATCATGTGCTCTTCCCACAGCGAGCAGTCGCGAAAGGCCACCGGGCGCAACGGCGGCCCCAGCAACTCGAAGCACCCAGAAGACCCTGAAACCCCAGAAGCCCGATAACCCCAGTAACCTCAGTCACCAGTTCCTCCGCCAGCGAGCGGACCTGCTCGCCCCCGCCGAGGAACGTCAGCAGGTCGGTCGCGGCGGGTCCCAGCCGATCCGCATCCCGAACCGCCAGCAGCGGCACCCAGCCCCCCTCGCGCGACACCGCCACGCTCGGTTCCCCTGCCGCCGTGCGGACCATCCCAACCCGCATCGCACCTCCCTGCCCGTAGCGGCTATCACTTCGTTGTGGACTGTTACTAACGGCAGCCGAATTCAGATCGCTGCCGAAGCCGATACCTGCTAAGCCAATACTGCCAGGCTTCAGGTGGGACGCGGATTCCTAACCGTCGTCGGGTTGATCGCAGGATTCACTGGTCACGCTGCCGTCGTTATATACGCTGGGTGACGACAACGTGACCGGACGTGGTACGGGGATCGCCGGTGAGGTGCGTTTGCCTGACACCCTTTAGCCGGCCTGACGCCGCAGGCAGGCACGGTCATAATGAGGCAGGGCGCCATGTATCCGTTAACAAGAATTATTCCGCCCACCCGCAAACGTATCCACGGGAAGTGTCATGACAAGGTATATGTATAGGCTGCTGGCCGCGATCAGGGCCCGCACGGGCCGCCGCCTCATTACGATCATCGGCTGTCTCGGATGTGCCTTCGCGGGCATGGTAGCAGCCGGACCCGCGGCACACGCCCTCGGCCCGGGGCTGGCCTGCGTATTCAACCAGCCCGACGGGGCCGTATTTGCCGGTAGCGCGAGAGGTCACATCGGCTGGGGGTATGAAATCGGTGACACCGGTCAATTCGTCTTCGGCTCCACCGAGGATCCCAACGGGATTTTCCATATCGTTAGGGGAGACGGAAACCCGCTAGGCGCGTGGCACGCGACCGGCAACATGATTCAGATGATCCAAGCGTTCCAGTACCAGTGGTACTGGGGCTCCTGGCCGAACGCCTCGAGTGATGCCTCGTCGCACGCGGAGAGCCAGTACACTCGCTATAAGTGCGTTGATGTCGCTACCAGCACGGTAGGCGCGGCGGACAACGAGGTAAATTTCGTGGAGAACGTCGGCGTAAATAGAGTGCTTTACAACGGCGTTAACTGGAATTGCATGAATCATGCCTATGCGATCCTGGCAGCTTACGATGCCCCAGCGCTGCCTAATCCAAATTTGCACTGGATACCAAATGACTGGTTTGATAATATCCAGCTCCAGCTATCTCGATCGGGGGCCAGGGATACCAGGTCGCCGGAGCGGACAGCGGCGGCCTGGCGCTGCAGACAGCCCCCCATGTCGGCCACGTCGACTCCTACGCGCCCAACGGCACGAACTTGATCGTGGTGTGCCAGACGAAGTACGGCGACCAGGTCGACGGCCGGACGCAGTACGGACGGCCCTTCACCACGTGGGACATGCTCTGGGATGGCCACTTCGTCTACGACTGGTACATGAACACGCCCACGGTGGCCAGCAACGGTTACTCTCCTGGCATACCTGCCTGCGTCAGCGGCTAAGACCTCGGGCAGAAAGGCAGGCCTCGTCAGCTGATCCCCGGTCCGGCCGGACCGGGGATCAGCGGGCGCGGTGTCTGGCCCGGCAGCCAGACCTCGATACTCGTACCTTGTCCGGGGACGCTGTCCACGCTCACCACTCCGCCCGCTCCTCGACGCGTCCCCGCACGGAATAGTCGCAGCCCGGTTCCGCTGGTGGGCTGGTCCGGGTCGAAGCCCCGGCCGCCGTCGACGACACTGGCCCGCATCCCGCCGCCCGGCCGCTCCGCGTCATCCGCACGCCGGCCACGGCCACGGGTCAGCCAGACCGAGCGCGCCGATAAGCGCCGACATCCGGTGGCCTTCCCGGACGCAGCAACTGGCCCCGACCAAGACTCGAACCCGTGACCCGTATGTGCCGCTCGACCCCGCGCGGTCCCCCGCGACGACTAGACCCCCGCGCGCTTGCCGGTGCCGTTAGTCTCGTTCCATGTTGATCGGCGTGGGCCTCGATGCCCGGCTCGGCTTGCCGTTCGCCCAGTTGCGGGTGGCCGCGGTCCAGGCGGGGCAGTTCGGTTTCGAGAGCCTGTGGACCCCGGCCGGAGGCGTGCCCGACTCGTTCCACGTCTGCGCGGCGTGGTCGCAGGACACCGGGCGGCGGACCGGGATCGCCGTGGTCCCGGCGGCGCGGATGTGGACCCCGCTGGGCCTGGCGGCACAGGCGGCCACGCTAGCGCAGCTGTCGGACGGCCGGTTCGTTCTCGGCGTGGGCACGGGCGGTTACGGGCCCGGGTTCTGGGCCTCGGTCGGCCTGCCGAACCGGCCGATCGCGGTGATGCGCGAGTACGTCACCCAGATCCGCGCCCTGCTGGCCGGCCAGACGGTCACCACCGACCAGACCGGCGGCACACCCGGCTGGCCCGCCTCGGCGTCCCTGGCCGTGCCGGGCTTGCCGCACGCGCCGGTGTACCTGGCCGCGCTTGGCCCGCAGATGCTCAGGCTGGCCGGCCAGACCGCCGACGGTGCGCTGCTGAACTGGGCGACGCCCGAGCACATCGCGGTGAGCCGGGCCCGCATCGCCGAAGGCGCCGCCCGGGCCGGGCGCGACCCCGGCGAGGTCACGGTGACCATGTACATCCGGGTCTGCGTGGACGACGACGTGGCCGCGGCGCGGCAGGCGCTCGGCCAGCAGGTGCTCGGCTACGCCCTGGCCCAGCCCGGTATCCCGGCCGACGCCGGCTACCGCGGCCTGTTCGCCGCGATGGGGTTTGACGAGGTGCTGTCCGACCTGGAGGCCAGGCGAGAGCGGGGCGCTGGCCTGTCCGCGCTGGTGGACGCCGCCCCGGACCAGCTGCTCCAGGCGGTGGGCTACTACGGGCCCGCGGCCGGGGCGCCGGCCGCCTTCGCCCGGCTCAGCGCCGGGCTGGACGAGGCCGTCGTCCGGGTCGTCACGGCCCGCCCCGGTCTGGAACCGGTGATCGAGGCCATGGCCGCCCTGAAGCCCTAGCCCTATTCGGAACGAACGGTGGTGCGCCCCTATCGCCACCTTTATCCTGTAGACCTGGCCAAACCAAGGATGAGTGATCTGGCATGCGGATCGCGGTGCTCGGGGCCGGGTCATGGGGTACCACGGTGGCCTCGCTGATGGCGGTCAGGCACGAGTGCGTCATCTGGGCCCGGGACCCGGAACTGGCCAGCGAAATCGACGAACGGGACGCCAACTCACGCTACCTGCGCGGGTTCGCGCTGCCGTCCGCGCTGGCCGCCACGGCGGACCTGGAGAAGGCCGTGCAGGCCGCGGACCTGCTGGTGATCGGCGTGCCGACGCACGGCTTCCGGGCCATCCTGGCCGACGCCCGGCCCTACCTGCGGCCCTGGGTTCCGGTCGTCAGCCTGGCCAAGGGGTTCGAGCGCGGTTCGCTGCTGCGGATGACGCAGCTCATCGCCGAGGAGGTGCCCGGCCATCCGGCCGCCGTGCTGACCGGGCCCAACCTGGCCAAGGAGATCATGGCCGGGCAGGCGGCGGCGAGCGTGATCGCGACCGAGGACCTGGCCGTGGCCGGGGCGCTGCAGGCCGTCCTGCAGCGGGGCATGTTCCGGATCTACACCAACGACGACGTGATCGGCTGCGAGCTCGGCGGGGCGCTGAAGAACGTGGTGGCGATCGCCACCGGCATCGCCCAGGGCCTGGGCGTGGGCGATAACACCAGGGCCGCGGTGGTGTGCCGCGGCCTGGCCGAACTGACCAGGCTCGGGGTCGCGATGGGCGGTCAGGCGGCCACCTTCGCCGGGCTGGCCGGCATGGGTGACCTGATGGCCACCTGCATGAGCCCGCTGAGCCGTAACCGCAGGCTCGGCGAGCAGCTCGGCGCGGGCAAGACGCTGGCCGAGGTGCTCGGCGCCGCCCGCACCGTGGCCGAGGGCGTCGCCGCCGCGGCCACCACGCACGAGCTGGCCCAGCGCTACGGGGTCGAGATGCCGGTCTGTCATGAGGTGCACAAGGTGCTCACCGGGGAGATCTCCGCCTCGCAGGCCTACCGCGGGCTGAGCAGGCAGACGCACGCCGGTCACGAGCGGGATCCCGGCTGATGGCCGCGGAGTGGTGGCCCTTTGACCGGTCCCGGGCGGAGGAGTGGAAGCGGAACTGGACTGAGCTGCTCAACATGACCTCGGCCGCGAGCGCGTCGATGGGCCTGCCGTTGCCCAAGACGCTGCCCGGGGACCCGTTCGCCGCGATCGTGGAGGCGGCCCGCGGCTGGCTGGTGGGGAAGAAGAGGACGTTTCCGTTCGCCGGGCACGAGCTGACCCTGGTGGTGCAGGACATTTCCATTCAGGGCGTGGACCTGGCCCGGATGGTGGGCCAGTACGGCCAGGTCAGCATCGTCGCGCGGGACGTCTACTGGGGCCGCTATGAGTTCGAGCGGGTGGAGGTGCAGGCCAGGAACGTCCATCTGCGGCCCAGTGTCCGGCCGACGCTGGTGGCCGCGCCGGTGCTGTTCGAGGCGTTCATCTGCGCCGAGGCCGCCGCCCGGCGGCTGGCGGGCCTGTCCGGACTGCTCGAGCTCATCCTGTCCGGCGACGGCGTCCCGCAGGTCGGCCTGGTCGGCGCGCCGTGGGTCCGGCTGGAAGTGCAGCCGGGAGCCGAAGGCCGCGCCCTGCTGATCCGGCCGCGTGCCCTCCGCGTGGGGGACTGGCGCCTGCCGCTGCCGTCCCCGGCGTTTTACCTGGCTGTTCCCGATCTGCCCAGCGGTGTGCTGCTCACCTCGGTCGAGCCGGCCCGGGGGGGCTTCGTGCTCCGCGGCACGATCAGCGAGTGGCGGCGGCCCGCCTCGCGCGAGGACATCGAGCGCCTGCTGGCCAGGATGCGCGCGGGCCAGGACCGGTAACACCGACACTGAAGGCAGGTAGATGAACGGGGGACAAACACGGCGCGGGCCGCTGGCCGGGGTGCGGGTGCTTGAGCTCGCGGGCATCGGGCCCGGGCCGTTCTGCGCCATGATGCTGGCCGACTCCGGCGCGACGGTGCTGCGCATCGACCGGCCAGGACCCGCGGACCAGACCGGCCTGGCCGCGGACCGGCCGGGACGTGACCTGATGAACCGCGGCCGCCGGTCCGCCGTGCTCGACCTGAAGCACCCGCGCGCGGTCGACGCGCTGCTCCGGCTGACCGAGGTCGCGGACGTCCTGCTCGAGGGCTTCCGGCCGGGAGTGACCGAACGCATCGGGGTGGGACCGCAGGCCTGCCTGGCCCGCAACCCGCGGCTGATCTACGCCCGGATGACCGGCTGGGGCCAGCAGGGGCCGCTGGCCCCCACGGTCGGCCACGACATCGGCTACCTGGCCAGGACCGGGGCGCTGCACGCGCTGGGCCGGGCGGACGGGCCGCCGCAGTTTCCCGCCAACCTGCTCGGCGACTTCGGCGGCGGCGGCATGCTGATGGCCTACGGCATCTGCGCGGCGCTGGTCGAGCGGGCCAGCTCCGGACGCGGGCAGGTCGTCGACGCGGCCATCGTGGACGGGGTGGCGTCGCTGCTGGCGATGCCGTGGATGCTGATGGCGCAGGGCTACTGGCGGGACGAGCGCGGGGTGAACCTGCTTGACGGCGGCGTGCCGTGGTACGACGTCTACCAGGCGGCGGACGGGCGGTGGCTCGCGGTTGGCGCCCTGGAACCGCGGTTCTACGCGGCGCTGCTGACCGGGCTCGGCCTGACCGGCGCGCCCGCCCGCGAGGACCCGCGGCACTGGCCGGAGCTGCGCGCGCTGTTCACGTCCCGCTTCAAGGAGCGGACCAGGGACGAGTGGGCAGCCGTCTTCGACGGCACCGAGGCGTGCGTGGAGCCCGTGCTCTCGCTGCACGAAGCGGCGGCCGACCCGCACCTGACCGCCCGGCAGACCTACGTCGCCGCCGACGGCCTGACCCAGCCCGCCCCGGCGCCCCGGTTTTCCCGCACCCCCGGCCAGCTGTCCGACCCGCCGCCCGCGCCCGGCCAGCACACCGCCGAGGCGCTCACCGACTGGGGCCTGCCCGACGCCGCTGACCTGATCGCCTGTGGCGCCGCCATCCAGGCCTGAACGTCTAGCCGACCGGGCCGGGGCGGACGGCGTCGCGGATGTAGCGGCGGATGGCCAGGTCCTCGATCCGGTCCAGCCGGTGCTGCAGGTCGCGGAGCTCGGCCAGGAAACCGGACCGCCGTTCGGCCATATCGGGGCCGTCGGGTTCGGCCTCGAGCAGGCCCCGGTTCCTCATGAGCTGAAGCGCGGTCTGGAAGAGCAGCGTGGAGACCGACTCCGAGCTGCGCAGCCGGCCCTGGGCCACGTACTGCCGGCCGAGCCCGAGCGCCCGCTTGATCACCTCGGCGTCGTCTACCGGCGAGGGCAGGTCGTCGTGCGTGAGTACGTCGGCGACGAGCCGGTACGCCTCGACGAACGGCCGGACCAGCAGGTGCGACACCAGCGGCCGCATCCGGGCCAGCAGCGCGTCCGCCCCCACCGGGCCCGACCTGAGCCGTTCTTCCCAGCCGGGATCGTGCCGGTTCATCTCCTCGCGCACCTGACGCTTGTGCTCGCCGGAGTCCTTGAAGTAGAACTCGAACTTCAGCAGGTCGCGGAGCCAGCCGATCTCGGTCCAGAAGGCCGCCACCGGGTCGGTGCTGTCGTCGGAGGCCCGCATCACGGCCAGCTCGCACAGGGCGGTGTCAAGCATGAAGTGGATCAGCGAGTTCCGGTAGAAGGTGGCGGCCAGCTGGTGGTCGGGCCCGATCAGCCAGACCGGCTCCCGGCCGTCCTCGGCGCAGCTGACCAGGCCGCCTGCCCGTAGCGCGTCCAGGGTCGCCCGGACCGGTTCGGCCGCGGTCAGCGCCGGGACGCTCGCCGTGACCGGGATTGCTCGGCTGGCCAGGTAGTCCAGCGCGTCGGCCAGGCCCAGCCGGATCTGGCCGAAGGTGAGCGCGGCCCCGTGCATGGCCAGCAGGATCGTGGTGACCAGCGCGGTCGCGGTGACCGGCATGCCCTGGTTGATCCGCCAGGCGACCTCGAAGGCGGTCTTGGCCAGGGCCAGCCGCTCAGCCGCGGGATCGGTGGCGACCGGGCCGCCAGACCGGGCGGACCGAGGAACTCGCTCAGCGCCACCGGTTCGCCAAACCGCACGTAGATCTTGCCGTACTGACGGGCGCCCTGCGCCTTGATAAAGCCGTAGAGCCAGCCAAAGCCCTCCGGCTTCTTCTGCGCGCCGCGCGCGTACTCCGCGTACTCGGAGATCTCGTGCAGCTGGTCAAAGGTCACCGAGACCGGCAGCAGCAGCAGGTCGTCCACCCGCCCGGTCAGGTAGGCATCGGCGGCGTAGGACAGCAGGCCGAGCCGCGGCGGCAGCATCTTGCCGGTGCGCGAGCGGGTGCCCTCGATCGACCAGGACAGGTTGAACCGCTTCTCCAGCACGTAGCCGACGTATTCGCGCAGCACGTACTTGTACAGCGGGTCGTCGGCGACCGAACGCCTGATGAAGATGACCCCGGCCCGCCGCATGATCGCGCCCATCGGCCCGAACGCCATGTTGATCCCGGCGAACAGGTGCGCCGGCGGCAGTCCCTTCTCCTGCAGGGCGGCGGCGAGCACCAGCGTGTCCAGGTTCGACCGGTGCGACCACAGCAGGATGCCCGGGTGCCGCTGCAGCGCCGCGCGCAGCCGCTCGACCTGGGCCTCGTCATAGTCGATCTGCGAGTCGAACCCCCGCTGGAAGATCAGCCGCCCGATGACCGGCATCACGTCGATGAGCCGGCGGCTCCAGCCCGCGGCCAGCTCGTCCAGGATGCGCCCCGCTTCGGCCAGCGACGGCGCCGTCCCGGCGCCCGCGGCCTGCGAGTCCGGCCCGGCTTCCGCGGCCAGCGCCCGCAGCCCGGCCCGGAACCGGCGCGAGGCGAGGATTTCCTCCTTGACCAGGCTCGGCGTCTTGTACCTGGGCCCGCGGAGCTGGTACTCGGCCCGGTCGAGCGCGAGCGTGGCCCGGCGGGCCACGTAGGCGGCGAAGCCGGTCTCCGGCGCCGCCGCCGGTGCTCTCGGTCCAGCGCTGCCGCAGCTCGCCGACGGTGGCGGGCTGGCCGGCCAGCACGACGGCCCGGTCCGGCGAGCGGGCCAGGATCCGCCGCTGCTGGCGGTCGCCGGGGTGATACGGGTCCCGGCCCGGCATCAGGTCGGTGAGCTGGTTCGCGTGCCCGCCGGCCGGCACCCAGGCGACGCGCACCGGGACCAGCCAGGCGCCCGGCTCGGCCAGCCGGGCCTCGGCCAGCCGCGCCTCGGCCAGCCCGCCCAGGCTGACCAGCGGCCGCCCGGCGCCCCCGGCCGCGGCGATCCGGTCGCGGATCAGCCGGGTCTCGGTCGGGGTGGCGGCCTGGGTCAGCCACACCGTCTCCGGGTGCTCCGCCAGCACGGCGGCCAGGTCCGGTGGCGTGCTCACGATTTTTCCGAACGGCCGCCGGTGCCCGCCCCCGGCCAGTCCGCCAGCATCGTCAGGTAGGCCGAACGGACCTGCTCGATCCGCTCCGGCAGCTCCGGCACGTCCAGCCGGCCACGCTGACCGGCGGCAGCACCGCGACGTCGACGGTGCCCGGGTGCAGCGTGGCCGAGTTGCGGCCCGCCACCGCGTCGGAGTTCCTGATCACGATCGAGATGATGGGCAGCCCGGTGGCCATGGCGATCCGGAAGGCGCCCTTCTTGAACGGGCCGACGCTGTGGGTGTCCAGCCGGGTCCCTTCCGGGGCGACCACGATCGACAGGCCCTTACGCGCGGCCGCCTCGATGGGGGCCAGGCCGGCCACCGCCGCGGCGCTGTCGGCCCGGTCGATGAACGCGGCGTCCATCAGCTTGCCGAGCGGCCCGACCAGCGGGTTGGACTCGAGCTCCTTCTTGGCGATCCCGGTCCAGTTGTCTTTGACCAGCGCGGCCACCACAAAGATGTCGAAGTTGTTGCGGTGGTTGAACAAGAACACGGCGGGCCGCGGCGCGGTCAGGTACTCCGCCCCGGTCACGTTGAGCTTGACCCCGCTCAGCGCCAGCACGGTCTGGGGCCAGAACCTGGTCAGGAAGTTGACGCCGGTGCGCCTGTTCCGCGCCAGCAGGCCCACGCCCAGCGCGCCCGCGGCCACCGGGGCCAGCGATTCCAGCGCGGCCAGGCTGCGCACCCGGCCGAGCGTGCCGCCGCTGCCCCGGCTGCGCAGCCGCAGCACCGGCCAGCCGCGGCGGCTCGCCACCCGGGCCAGTCCGGGCCCGGGGTTGACCGGCCGCGGCTGGCCGACCAGGTGCATCAGGGCCAGGTCCTCGTCGCCGTCGGCGTAGAAGTAGCTCGACGCCAGGCGACGTGGTGGTCGGCGGCGAACGCCTGGACGCTGCTGGCTTTGGTCGGGCCCCACACCACGGGCCGTTCGATCTCTCCGGTCAGCATGCCGATCTCGTCCACCACGAACCGGTTGCACACCACGTGCTCGATGCCGAGGAAGCGGGCCACCGGGGCGGCCTGCATGGTCAGCGCGGACGAGCTCAGCACCACGGTGTGGCCGCGGCGCTGGTGGGCCTGGACAAGCTCGCGCATCTCCGGGTAGATCAGGTCCGCGATGGACTGCTGGAAGACCCGCTCGCCGGCCTCGTCGACGTCCTCGGCCAGCTGTCCCCTGGCGGCCCGCACCGCGCTCTCGATCGCGTTCTCGACCTGTCCCCGGCCGAGCCTGTAGTCCACCGCCAGCGCCATCATGTGCAGGAACTCGCCGACCCCGACGTCCCGGTGGCGCAGCCGGTCCCTGGTGATGGCCGCGACGGTGAACCCGGCCACCAGCGTGCCGTCCAGGTCGAAGAACGCGCCGATCTGGGGTCCCGGCGGGCTGGCGTCGATTTCGGCCACCGTTCCCGGCAGCCGCGGCGGCGGCCTGTCGGCGCGTCACGAGGTTCCCAGCTTGACGACTTCGTCAAAACCGGCCTGCAGGCACTCCTGGAGGGCGTCGGCGGCGTGGAACGAGGCCGTGTCGTAGCGGGCGGCGACCGTGCAGGTGCCCGCCCGGGAGATCATGATGGCCATCATGGCCACCCGCGGCATCGGCCCGAGCCCGTACTGCCGCTCCACCGCGGCCCCGGCCAGGAAGGTCTCCTGGGCGTAGCCGGGTACGTTGCTGGCCTGGATGTCCGGCGGCGTGATCTGCCCGATGACCTCCCGCAGCGCTTCGTCGGGGAGCAGGGCCAGGGCCGGGGCCAGCCGGCCGATCACGTCCAGGGCGGGCTCGGCCCGGCGGGTGATCACCTGCGCGCGGATCTGCCGCATGCGCTCGGCCGGATCGGGCTCGCCGATCGGCGCCGCGATGGTGACCCCGGCGAACCTGTTCCCCGAGGCCGAGTCGGCGCCGCGGCGCAGGCTGACCGGCAGGGCCAGCGGGAGGGCGTCGACCGGCACCCCGAGGAGCTCGTGGTACCGGCCCAGGCCGCCGCACAGCGCCGCGAGGTAGGCGTCGTTGACCGAGGCGTCCACCGCCTTGGCCGCCGCGCGCAGGTCGGCCAGCGGCAGCTCGAACACCAGGGTCCGGGTGGCCAGGCTGCGACGGCGCAGCAGCGGCGACGGCGGGGCCGGCGGCGGGCTGAGCATCCGGCGGGCCGAGTCGGCGAAGCCGACCGCCTCGGCCAGCGCGGGTCCCGGTCCGGTGACCACCCGGGCGGCCGTGCCCGCCGCCCGGGCCAGCCAGCTCCGGCCGGTTGCCACGGTCGTCTCAGGCAGCCGCCGCAGGCTGTCCCGCAGCAGGTCGTTGCCGGTCAGGTCGCGGGGGATGGGCACCGGCGGCATCGGCCGCGGCGGGGCGTCCCGCTCGGTGTCATAGACCTGCTCGAACAGGGCCAGCCCGCCGAGCCCGTCGGTGATCGCGTGACTGAGCTTGATCAGCAGCGCCGCGCGGCCGTCCTGGAGCCCCTCCACGTAGCGCGCTTCCCACAGCGCGCGGGAGGTGTCCAGCGGGGACTGCAGGGTGAGTTCGGCCAGGTCGAGCAGCTGACGCAGGGTGCCGGGCGGGGGCAGCACGACCCGGCGCAGGTGGTAGTCCAGGTCAAAGTCCGGATCGACCACCCAGCGCGGCGGCGTGGCCGGGACGGGCGGGATCACCACCTTCTGCCGCATCCGGATCACCACCCGGCTGGCCCGGTCGAGCGCCTCGTGCAGCCGGGCCCAGTCGGCCGGGCGGTCCAGGATCTCCAGGTTGATAAACGCTGACCGGGTGGCCGGATGCGACTCGCCGCGATGCAACAAGTAATCGAGCGGGCTGAGCTCGTCGGGCGGATCGGCCATGATGTCCCCAGCTGAGGCAGAAATTTATGGGAGCGTGGTTTCCATGATGGCAGAGCAGCGGCGAGCCCGGTCGATCGCCATGAACGCGGACGAGCTGAACTCCTTCCTGGCCGGGCAGCGGACTGGCGGGCTGGCCACCCTCGGGTCCGGCGGGCCGCACGTCTCGCCGGTCTGGTTCGTCTGGGATACCGCGGCGTTGTGGGTCTACTCGCTGACCCGCAGCCAGCGGTGGACCGATATCGCCCGCAACCCCCGGGTGGCCGCGGTGATCGACGCGGGCGAACAGTACGCCGAGCTTCGCGGCGTCGAGATCGAAGGCGACGCCAGCGTGGCCGGGCCGGTGCCGCGTACCGGTGCCGCCGATCCGCCGGCCGCCGAGCTGGCCGTCCCGGAGCAGCTGATGGCGGCCAAGTACCACCACGGCGGCGAGCTGCCCCACGACGGCCGCCACGCCTGGCTCCTCATCACCCCGCGAAAGGTCACCAGCTGGGATTTCCGTAAGCTGGCCGGCCTGGGTCGCGGGACTTGACGCCCCCGGCGGGGTGAGCCGGGCAACATTCTGGGGCAAGATAGCAAGTATGAGCGACGAGGTGCTAGTCGAGCGGCGCGGCGCGGTCCAGGTTGTGGTCATCAACCGGCCGGCCGCCAGGAACGCCCTGAACCTGGCGGTGGCCACCGGGATCAGGGACGCGGTCGACGAACTCGACGCGGACGACAGCCTGCGCGCCGGGGTGCTGACCGGGGCCGGAGGCACCTTTTCCGCCGGGATGGACCTCAAGGCGTTCCTGGCCGGGGAGCGGCCCTCCTTCCCCGGCCGCGGGCTGTGCGGCATCACCCAGACCCCGCCGGCCAAGCCGCTGATCGGCGCGGCCGAGGGCTGGGCCCTGGCCGGCGGCTTCGAGCTGCTGCTGGCCTGTGACCTGGTGGTGGCCGGCGCCTCGGCCCGGTTCGGTACGCCGGAGGTCAAGCGCTCGCTGGTGGCCGGGCCGGCGGGGCGCTGCTGCTGGCGCAGCGGATTCCCCGGGCCATCGCGCTGGAGATGCTGCTGACCGGCGACCCGATCGACGCCGCCCGGGCCGCCGAGGTCGGCCTGGTCAACCGGGTGGTCGCGCCGAGGGCCAGGCGCTGGCGGCCGCGGTCGAGCTGGCCACGGCCATCGCCGCCAACGGCCCGCTGGCGCTGACGGCCACCAAGCAGATCGTCACCCGCGGTGCCGACTGGTCCGCCGCGGAACGCTGGGACGAGGCGGCCGCGCTGACCGGGCCGGTGTTCAGCTCCGCCGACGCGCAGGAAGGCGCCCGGGCGTTCGCCGAGAAGCGTTCCCCGGTATGGAAGGGACAGTAGCGTGAACAGGGATTTCTACGAGCCGGACCACGAGGCGTTCCGCGAGGTCGTGCAGGCGTTCGTCAAACGTGAGGTCACGCCGAACGATCAGCGCTGGGAGGAAGAGCGCAACGTCGACCGGCAGGCCTGGCTCGCGGCGGGCAAGCAGTCCCTGCTCGGCATGCTGATACCCGAGGAGTACGGCGGCGTGGGCACCGCCGACTTCCGGTTCCGCTGCGTGATGATGGAGGAGTTCGCCCGGGTCGGCGCGACCTCGATCAGCTCCGGGTTCGGCCTGCAGGACGACATCGCCATCCCCTACCTCGTCGACCTGGCCACCGACGAGCAGAAGGCGCGCTGGCTGCCGCCGATGGCGGCCGGTGAGTGCATCGGCGCCATCGCGATGACCGAGCCGGGGGCGGGCAGCGACCTGCAGGGCATCCGCACCACGGCCGTCCGCACCGGCGATCACTGGGTGCTGAACGGCGCCAAGACGTTCATCACCAACGGCATCAACGCCGACCTGGTCATCACGGTGGCGCGCACCGACCCGGACGCGGGCTCGCGGGGGATCAGCCTGCTGGTGGTCGAGCGCGGCATGACCGGCTTCAGCCGCGGCCGCAAGCTGGACAAGATCGGCATGCACGCCCAGGACACCGCCGAGCTGTTCTTCGACGACGTGCGGGTCCCGGTGGCCAACCTGCTTGGTCACGAGGGCGGCGGCTTCGTGCACCTGATGGAGCGGCTGCCCAGGGAGCGGATGTCGATCGCCTACATGGCGCTGGCCTCGGCCCGGGCCGCGCTGGAGTGGACCGTGGAGTACACCACCAGCCGGACCGCGTTCGGCCAGCCCATCGCCGCCTTCCAGAACACCCAGTTCGAGCTGGCCGCGATGGTGACCGAGGTCGACGTGCTCGAGGCCTACCTGGACAAGGCGGTGCTGGCGCTGAACGACGGCACCCTGACCGCGGTCGACGCGGCCAAGGCCAAGCTGTCGGCGACCCAGACCCAGCACACCGTCCTGGACCGCTGCCTGCAGCTGTTCGGCGGCTACGGCTACATGGCCGAGTACCCGATCGGCCGCGCCTACGCCGACTCCCGGGTGCAGACCATCTACGGCGGCACGTCGGAGATCATGAAGACCATCATCGCCCGCGAGGTCACCGGCCTGCGGACCTAGTCCTGTACGAATTATGCGCATCGTGATTCCGGCCAGAAACGTTACCGAGTTCATTCCCGCTCATCCGTTACGTTGAGGGAGCAGGTAATTAACATAAACTAGGGCTGCGGAGACTGAGCCCCTTTCTGCGAGGACGGGAATCGAACCCACATGACCAGCTTTAAAGGCTGCCAGCACACTCTGGTCAGTCCGCGGAGAGGCTCTGTGCCCTTTCATCGGGCGTAGCGGAAACGTCCGGTAACGCCGGCTTGGGGTAGCGCTCAAAATTGCTGTGGCCGGTAAACGTCAGACCGGTGTTCGATAGCAAGGACAGTAACTTGCCGGATGCCGGCGTCGATACGGTAGATCACCCGGTAGTCACCGCGCCGAGCGCTGTGCAGCCCGCTGAGGCCGAGCCGCAGTGGCTTGCCGACCCGGTGCGGATTCGCGGCGAGGGAGCCGTACAGGAACTCCACCACCGAGGTCGCGGCCTTCTCGGGCAGCCGGGCCAGCGCGCGGCGGGCCGGTGCTGCCCAGGCGACCGCGAAATCGCCCTCATTCACCGGTCAGCGATGAAGCGCAGAGCCTCTTCCCTGGTCAGCACAGGTGCGTCGGCCGCACCCGCCTCGGCCAGGCTCTCGCGGATGTCGGCTAGGAGCGGCGCGCTGTCCATGACGTCGAGGGTCTCCTCCAGGGATTCCAGGTCGTCCAGGCTGATGACCACCGCAGCCGGATGGCCATACTTGGTGATCACCACGCGGCCATGCTCCCGCTCCAGCCTGTCCACGACCTCCGACAGCCGGTTCTTTACGTCTGCCAGGGACATCTGCTCTGCGAGTGACATAGCCATAAGTATAGCTACTTTTCGAGCGCGGGCCAGATCCGAACATCCGGTAGCCGCAGTGTGTGCGCCGCCAGGTTGCTTCTGCATAGCTGGCTGAATCAGATGATGGTCTCGTGGAGGTCAGTCTCGTCCGCGCAGCAGCGATACCCGGAACGGGCGGACTTCTCCGAGTGCGTAGCCGCCAAGAACCACCGGATCCTCCGCCATGACCTGCCGCGCGGCCTGCTCGTCGGGAGCCTCGAAGATGACCAGGCCGGTGTTGACCGTTCCCAGGGTCGGGCAGGCGAGGATGAGCTGGCCGCTGGCCAGCAGGCGTTGCAGTCGCTCGAAATGCTCTGCCCAGACGGTCTTCTCATCGACTGTCATCGTCGCGGCGAAGTCATCACGCGGTGGGTGGATGAAGTAGATCCATTCCGTCACGGGCCGAGTCTGGCCGTCCGACGCAGCCGTGTCAACGCGCCACTCTCGTTAGGCTCTTGCGTTCCTATCGGCGATAGGTTAATCTCCTATCAACGATAGGAACTAGGCAGGAGCACCGAGATGATCCCGATCTACCGGGCTCGCTTGCTGGCAGACGGCCGGCCCCAGGAGCTGCTCGCCGCGGCAGAACGTCACCGGCTGATCGCGGCCCGGCCCGCCGGGCCCGGCACGCTCCAGCGGTTCGCCCTCCGGGTGGCCGGCTGGGGACGGTGGCCGGCGGTGGCCCCCAGGCTGGCCGCGCTTCTCGCCGCGGGCATGCCGGCCGTCGGCGATCTGAGCGGCTCGCCATGGCGAACTCGGTCGCGAAGCGCCGTGAAGAGAAGATCGCCGGGATCGTCGCGTGCGCCTGGACGCTGGCCCAGGAAGACGGGATCGCCGGAGTGTCGCTGCACGGCCTGGCGCGAGCGGTCGGTATGCGTCAGCCCTCGCTGTACGTGTACTTCGACTCCAAGCTCGCGCTGTACGACGCGATGTTCGCCGACGGCAACCGGCGGCTCCTCGAGCGCATGGATGCCATGACGCTCTCCCCGGAGCCCCGCGAGGCACTCAAGCAGTGGCTGCATGCGTTCGCGGCGTTCGGCAGCGAGGACAGCGAGCTGTACCAGCTGCTGTTCCACCGGCCCATCCCCGGCTTCACGCCCTCGGCGGAGTCGTACGCGCTGGCGGAGAAGGTGCTCGGCGGCGCGTACACGCTGATGCGGGCGGCCGGGGTAACAGAGCAGGGCGACATGGACTGCATCGTCGCCATCACCGCCGGGGTGACCGACGCGCAGATCAGCAACGATCCCGGCGGTGACCGCTGGCTCCGGCATCTCAACCGTCTCGTCGACCTGCTGGTCGACGATGTCAGCGCAAGGGGGAGGACCCAATGAACACTGACCGCATCGGCCGCGCGGAAGCGCGCCGCCTCGCCGAGGACGAGTTCCGGCGCTTCGCGGAACTGGCCGCCGCGCTCACCCCGCAGGAGTGGGCGATGCCCACCGACTGCACCGCGTGGGACGTCCGCAAGATCGCCCTGCACGTGCTCGGCTCGGCCGACGCGCAGGCCTCGGTGGGCGAGTTCGCGCACCAGCTGCGCCGGGGGCTGCCGCTGAACAAGCAGATCGACTCACATCACTGGGTCGACGGCCTGAACGAGCTGCAGGTCCGCGAGCGTGAGCAGCTGTCCAACGCGGAGCTCGCCGGGCAGCTGAAGACGGTCGGCCCGAAGGCGGTCAAGGGCCGCTGGGGAACCCCGGCCCCGATGCGGCTCACCCCGCTGCCGTTCGGACCTCCCATTGGCTGGCGGCCGCTGAAGTACCTGCTCGACGTGGGGTTCACCCGCGACGTGTGGTGTCACCGGATCGACATCTGCCACGTGACGGGCCGGCCGATGGACCTCAAGCCGGACCACGACGGCCGGCTGGTCGCCGACATCGTGGCCGAATGGGCGCAGCTCCACGGTCAGCCGTTCGACCTGGTGCTTGACGAGGCCGGCGGCACCTTCCGCCACGGCCGTGACGGCGAGCACGTCGAGATCGACGCCATCGACTTCATCCGGACCCTGGCCGGCCGGCGGCCAGGCAGCGGCGTGCTCAGCAACCCGCTGCCCCTGTAATCCCGTTTTACCGCCACACCACCACCACATCACCAGGAGGAAAATCATGGCCACCGTCATCATGCAGACCTGGGACGGCATGACGCCCGACCAGTACGACACGCTCCGCGAGACCGTCGGCTGGGACCGCGACGTGCCCGCCGGGATGCGCTTTCACGTCGCCTCGTTCGGCGACGGCGTTCTGCGCATGACCGACGTGTGGGACAGCGAAGAGCTGTTCGGCACCTTCGTCCAGACCCGGATCCTGCCCGGACTCCGCCAGCTCGGCATCCCCGGCCAGCCCGGCATGATCACCCAGGCCGCGCACGAGGTCACCGCCGTAGACGGCACCTGACAAAGGAAGGTGGGGGTGCCGGACCTGGCCCGGCACCGCCACGGTAACCCCATCCCGCGGACGCCGCCCATCCAGCGGCCAGACGCCCATCCTCGCGGCCGGACAGCGCCGGGCCCCGCGACACCGACACCCATCCCGCCCAAGACCCGATGAGAAGAAGCCGAACGAGCCGGCCACGGAACGCGCCGCGGCAGGCGGCGGCCGCAGAGACCGGGCAGGCCGTGCTCAGATCGAATCCAGCCGGCAGGAGCCCCACCGTGCCGGCCAGCGCCCGGCACAACGGACCACCGTGCCGGCCAGACTCCGGCCAGACCCTGTCCAGACCCGGGACCCACCAGCACAAGCCACACCGCCAGCCGCACCCACCACCCCGTGACCGGGGCTCCGTCCCTCCGCTACCTAAGCCTGGGACTCCGGGCCCGCCACCCCGGCGAGCACATGAGGCTGGGTCACCAGGGAGCAAGCCAGCCGCCGGGCGAGCGGCGCGACTTCGGCGAGGCGATCGTCAGGGTCATGCTCCGCTGGGGATATCGGCGCTTTCCGTCCCGGGGGAGCTTGCTAAAACCCGGCCTCAGGCCCCTCCAGCAGGCTCACGCCTCTTCCTCACGGGAAACGGGACAGTGATCTGACTCCGGTGCTCGCGGTCGGGCACTCCCCAGGGCCGCGAGGATCGCCGTCCTCCGTCGCGTATCGAGGTCGTCCGGCCACAGGTTTCGCCGGCGGGCTGGCCGTCTCCGAAATCCCAATCTGCTCATCAACGTTCATCAGAAACTGCCCGGACTGATCATGGAATGTAACTGGGCGCTGGATTTTGTCCGTTCCTGATCCGCCTGGAGGGTTATGGGCAGACGGTGGGCGGCGATGGACTGGTAACGAGATTGGTCTTGATCCACGACTCGAGTTCTTTAGCTGGGATAGGCCTGCAGATCTGGTATCCCTGCACGAGGTCGCAGCCCATATCGGTTAGGTCGCTTCGAGTAATGGGGTCCTGGACGCCTTCCGCGACGACGGTCATGCCAAGGTTGTGCCCTAGGTCGATGGCGGAGCGCACGATGACGGCGCTATCGGGGTCGTTCGTCATGCCCATGACGAAGGAGCGGTCGATCTTTAGCTCCTTGACCGGCAAGGTTTTGAGGTACGACATGGACGAGTAGCCGGTGCCGAAGTCGTCGATGCTCAGTGACACGCCCATGGCGTCGAGGGCTTGCAGGACGGTGAGGGCGAGGTCGTGGTCGGTCATTACTGCTGTCTCGGTCAGTTCAAGGCTCAATAGATGCGGCGCGACACCATGAGTGTCTAGAAGTTCCTGTACATGAGCCGGGAATCCGGGGTCGAGCAGGGAGCGCGCGGAGATGTTCACCGCGACGGGGATCGAGCGTCCTGCGTCGGCCCACTTCCGGGCCTGGCTCAGCGCGAGGCGCAGCACCTCGGTCGTGAGCGGATGGATTATTGCGGTGTTCTCAGCGAGCGGGATGAACTCGTCCGGCTGCAGCAATCCCAGGGTGGGATGCGTCCATCGGACGAGGGCTTCGACACTGCTCAGCGTGCCGGTACTAGTGCTGATCTTGGGCTGGTAGTACAAGGTCAGCTCGCCGTTGGCGATGGCTCGGCGCAGGTCTCCGAGGAGGACGAGGCGGGAGAGATTGTTGTCGTCGCGAGACGACTCGTAGCGGGCGAACGGATGGTGAGCGGTCTTGGCCTCGTACATGGCTACATCGGCGTGACGCAGAAGTGTCTCGACGTCGTCGCCGGGTTCGGCGAGGGCGATGCCGATGCTGGCGTCGACGTCGAGAGCGATGTCGTAGATCGAGAACGGGTCGTGCAGGGCGGCACCGACGCGTTGGGTGGCCGCTAGTGCCTCTTCCCACCCGGAAATGGGGAGAAGAATCGCGAACTCGTCACCGCCGAGGCGGGCCACGGAGTCGGAATCGCGCAGCGAGCCCCTGAGCCGGTCCGCCACCTGAAGAAGGAGGTGATCACCGTATTGGTGGCCGAGGGTGTCGTTGACCTCTTTGAACCGGTTGAGGTCCAAGAGCAGCACGGCCACGGTGGCGCCCGAGCGAGCGGCGGTGCGCAGGGCTACGCCGGTCCGGTCCTGGAACAGGGTCCGGTTCGGCAGGTCGGTCAGCGGGTCGTGCAGGGCCTGATACCGGTTTTGTTCGCTTTCGGTGTGAAGGTCCCGCTGGTAGCGGGTCACGACGGCTGCTCCGCCGGCGACCAGGCCGATGGCCGCGAGTAGCGTGGCGAGATCGATGAGGAGCACGAAACGTCCGATTTCGCGGACCGACGCCGCCGCGCTGAGCGCCGGGATTCGTGTAGCGCGGCCGCGGCATAAACCTGGTCTTCCATGACGCCGAAGACCGGGTCGACGGTTCGGGTGTCTATAGCGTTCGTTACGGCCACCGGATCGTGGCGGTCGACTGACTGGAACAGCCGTGCGCTGGCTGCGACGTAGGCGCTGTGCTCGCGCATCACCATCTTGGCCCGGTCTCGATCGGCGCTGTCACCAAGGACGGCCACCTGTCGCATGGCCTGCTCCAGGGAGGCTTCAGCCGCGGTGTGGCCTGCCCTCGGAACCGGTCCGGGTTGGAGGCGGTACTTCCGTTCGAGCGACTCCTCGGCGGCGATCGCGGTCGCCGCGTGGGCATACGCGTCAGCGATACGAACGGCAAGGGAGCTCGTCCCGGCCGCATGGCTCGTCACCAGGGAACCAACCGTAACTACGGCGATGAGCGCCATCAGCCCGATGCTGGCCCCGGTCATCGCCCATCGATTCCACGAGCTTGAGATGGGCTCCTCTTGACCGTGGACCGTGTCACCCGCTGTCCGTGGTGGCTGGTAGTCCTCGTCCTGTCAGTACCGTCGGTGGGGGCTGCTGACACACGAAACCTGCAACGCCTGAGCAGTCCTGTGCCCGTACGCCTCGCTGGGCCGCGCGATAGTGGCATTCCGTTACAGACTGATATACATAGAGTACACGAGGCCTTCAAACTACCTAACTGCGCCTGCATCCTTGACGGCTGCATCTGGCCGGTTTGCCCAGCGGGAACCCGACGAGCGTGTAGGGGAAGTCAGGCTTGGACGGGTTGGTGGGGGACCCGCCGGCCGGGTTCGGGCGGTACAGCAGGAACGTGGGCTGCCCGGCGATCTGTTGGCCGCCAGAGAGGCCCTGCAGGCTGGCGACGGTGAAGCCCATACCGCCGAGGCTGTTGAACATGTGAGTCAAGATGCTGTAAGAGATGCCGGTCACGGGGTTCGGACGAAGCCGAGTACCTGGCCGAACGCATCCTGATCCTCGCCGCCGGGCGCATCGTCGCGGCCGGCACGCCCGAGACGATCGGTGACCGTGCCTCGGCGGCCACGATCATCCGGTTCGCGCTCCCGGAGAACGTCACGGCTGAAAGCATCCCGCCCGTCGCCGGGACGGTGACAGCGGCCGGGGAGCACCGGGTGGAGATCAGCGCCCCGGACCCGATGCCGGCGCTGGGTCTGCTGTCTCCTGGGTCGGCCGGCCGGCCCGGCTATCCGCTATCCGACATCTCGGTCCACCGATCGAGCCTGGAGGAGATCTACCGACGGCTTCGCGCGCCACCGGCGGGACCGGCCTGTTCAGGGCCACACCACTCCTTGGGCGGTCCACGTGACCCCTTCGTGGCGGCACAGGCAGAAGGGATGCCCGGCCAGGTCGGTGTAGACCTGCCACCCGTAGCCCTCGGGCCCGATGAAGTCCTGCTGCAGGGTCGCGCCGAGCCCGGCGACGCGGCGCTGTTCAGGCTCGATTTCGTCCACTTCGAAGTCGAGATGGTACTGCTTGGGGTGTTCGCCGTCGGGCCAGCGCGGCGGGCGGTAGTCCGTCACCCGCTGGAAGGCCAGGTCGACCTCGCCGAACGTGATGGCGGCGAAGTCGCCGGAACTGCCCTCGATGATGGCGCGGCCGGTCAGCTGGGAGTAGAAGGCCGCCAGCTTCATCGGGTCCGGACAGTCGATGATAAAACCCAGCAGTTGCAGCATCAGGCGATCTTGCCACAGAGCCGGGCGTAGCCGACAGCCCCCTGCGCAGGGCAGCGTCCCTCATGCCCGCAGCCGGTACGAAGTCCGACCGGGCCGGCGCCAGCCGGCCGCACTCGCGCCTTGTCGCTTTTAAGCCCGGCCGAGGCGTTCGCTAGCCAGCGAAAACCCTTGCTCAGCGGGTCTGACGGCTGGTCAGCTTGAAAACCGGCTGGTTCAGGGACCGTGGTCATCATTCCCCCCTCTCCACTGGACTGACCGGGACGACCGGCCCACCACCAAGGAGACGGACCGTAGCCGTCTGATACACCTCAGCCTCAACCCACGGCACCGACCGGGACGTCAGACCGCGACCAGCGCGATGCCGACCGCGGCGAGCACGAGGCCGGCTCGCTGGACCGGCCGCAGCCGCTCGCCAAGCACCACCCTGGCCATCAGGACGGTGACCCCGGGGTACAGCGAGGCCAGCACGACGGCCAGGCCGAACATGCCGGTCCTGGTGGCCGTCACGTAGCAGATGTTGGCCACCACGTCGATCGCGCCCGCGCTCGCGGCCGCGAGCAGCGGCCGGCCGCCCGCGCCGCGCAGCCGCAGGCCACGGCGCAGCCCAGCCGCGGCGATCAGGACCACGGCCAGCTCACCGATCCGCCCGGCGGCCACAGGCCAGAACGTGCCAGATTCCCCGGCATTGCGGATAAGCAGGAAAAACAGGCCGAACGAAGCACCCGAGGCGACACCGTAGGCCACGGCTCGTCCCCGGCCAGGCGACGCTGGACGCCCGGGCCGATCCACGGCGCTGTCGTGGCCGCCGAGCTGGCCAGCACGATCGCGACCAGGCAAATCAGCGCGCCCGCGTAGACGCCGGGGCCGGGCCGTTCGCCCTGGGCCAGCGCTACGGCGACCGGCAGGACCGTGGATACCAGCCCGGATACCGGGGCGACCACGCTCATCGGTCCGGCCGCCAGGCCGATGTAAAAGACGATCAGCCCAAGCCCTCCGGTCAGGCCGGCGCTGACCCCCCAGGCCAGCCCGGCCAGGCTGGGCGGCCCTGACGACGTGGCCGCCGCGGCGAGCGCGACGATCACGGCGGCCGTGCTGGCCACCGCGAGCACCGTCAGCACATGCGCCCGGCGGGTGGCCATACCGCCGAGGAAGTCGCCGCTGCCGTACAGCACGGCGGCGGTGAGTCCGAACAAGATCACCATGACGTGCGCCTCCGATCGGTCAGGCCGCCAGGTAAACAGCGGCGAGCCACCTCGTTGGTGACCTCTAAACTCAGTTTAGAGGTCACTATGAGACCGGTCAAATCGTTTATGCGGTCACGCATGGTACGATCAAGCCATGTCCGTGCCGTCGTGGGTGCCCGGCCAGGAGACCAAGCCGGCTCCGATGCCGCTGCTGCTCGTGCAGTCGTTCGTCAATACCTGGGACGGTGACGACGGCTCGGACCTGCTCCTGGATCCCGCCGCCGCCCGTGAGTGGCTGACCGAGGCCGGCCTGTGGAGCGCTGAGCGCGCACCGGACCCGGCCGAGTTGCACCTCGCCCGCGGCGCGCGCGAGGGCATCCGCGCCCTGCTGGTGGCCAACGCCGGCGGTCCCCGGCCCGGGCCCGGCGAGCTGCAGCCCCTGCAGGCCGCCGCCCAGGCCTCCCGGCCCCGGCTGCAGGTCGGGCCGGGCGGGCAGGTCAGTCTGGGGGCCGAGGCCGGGGGGCGGCCCGACGCCGGCCTCCTCACCGTGCTGCTGGCGATCCGCGACGCGCAGCGCGATGGCACCTGGCCGCGGCTGAAGGCGTGCGGAAACCCGGACTGCCGGTGGGCGTTCTACGACCGCTCCCACAGCCGGGCCGGCGCCTGGTGCAACATGGCCACCTGCGGCAACCTCATCAAGAACCGCAGGCTCAGGCAACGGCAGCGGTAACTGGCCACAGCGTAAACGGTTTGACGCCTTCACTCCCGGCGCTTGAGACTGCCGCCATGACTAGCTGCATATCACACACGTCGGTTGACGCCAGGGATGCCTACGCCCAGTCGGTCTTCTGGTCCGCGGTGCTCGACTTCACCGAGGACCCGGACGATCCGAACGAGCCAGGGCACGAGGAGTGCCTGATCATGTCGCGAGACCGGCGGCAACTGCTGCTTTTCCTTACCGTGCCCGACGGCAAGGTGGTGAAGAACCGCGTGCATCTCGACCTGCGGCCGGCCGATCGCACCCGTGAGCAGGAAACCGAGCGGGTGCTTGCCCTGGGGGCCTCGCAGCTAGCCGATCACCGGCGCCCGGACGGCAGCGGCTGGATCACCCTCGCCGATCCAGAGGGCAACGAATTCTGCATTCTGTCCAGGAAACCGGCCGGCTCCGGCCCCACCACCTGACCGCCTCGCCCCATAGGGCTTCCGCGGCCGCCGCGTCCGACCCATCGACCCGCAGGCCCGCAGCGGATGTCAGGTCCATGCCGCCGTTGCCCCAGCGGCACATTTTTCCCTCTCAGGAAACGCCACGGCGAAGGGCGCCTGGCGCGCCGGGTATTACCAGCGTTTCCTGCTTCTTTTAGGTCACCTGAGGTCAATAGCAGCCGATGGGACTATTGTGTTCTTCTGCTGTCTGCCCGAATAGATCTGGGACTGATCCTGGTACCTCTCCTAATACGCTCGAACGAACAGTCGTATCCCATGCCCGTACTCGCCCGATGCTATCCCCGGCTCATCGCAGAGTCGCCCCTTATCGCCGATTTGTCGGCATTGCGCCACTTATTAAATTTGTCTCGCCTGCTTAGTCGGCTCCGTTAATTTGTGCCCATTGTCAGGTGCCGGCCTGGATGCTACGCTCGGCCTTAGCAAAATTCTCAGGGGGAATCCAGCCGCTCGGCCGGCGTTTTTAGCATGCCTCGAATATATTTCGGCATGCGGGGAGAGGAGACCGTACCGATGAGCGCGTCGCAATCCAATTTGTCGGATCCGCATTACGGATATGACCTTGTCGTCGCCGTGACCCAAGCCAGCATCAATGCCACGATGAAGCAACTTCTGGCCGGCCTGACGGCACCGGAAGTGACCGTCTGCTACGTGTACGACGAAAATAACAACCTCGTTCCCATCGATTACCCGACCCTGCTGACGAATGCGCAAGGTTCGGATCCTTTCAAGGTGCCCAACGGGGCGAACCCGACGAACGACAAAGACCTCGTCAACCTGACGAACGCCAACTTCGCCGGCGGTGTCCGGGCCATGCTCGGCCTGCCCGACGTGCCATTGGCGAACCTGCCGCCTATCGCCACCCTGGGGGCCGGGACGAGTGCGCCGGTGCTGTTCAACCTGCTCTGCGCCGAGTTTCAGATCACCGGCTTCCAGTACGGACCGCGGGGCAGCACGACCTGGATCAACGCCTCGCAGCCGAGCGGGGGAACCCCGTGGTACTTCTCCGCGAACGTGTACCTCAACAGCACCACGGTCGACCCGAAATCCCCGGTTCCCCCCGCGATTCAGCAGCGCATCGCCGAACTGCAGCACCAGGTCCAGAACGCGTTCAGCATCCAGAAGCTGTTCCTCGACCTCAGCACGGCGGTCCTTGAGTCGGTCCCGGCCATCGTGGGTATCCCGCCCGGCTGGCCGGTCTGGAACCTCATCACCACCGTCTTCCTCGACTCGTACTTCGCCGAGCTGCGCAAGACCGGTGACCCGGTGCTCAGCTACAGCTTCACCCTGAACGCGCCCCGGCCCACCACGCTGGAACTCGGGTCTGTTTCCCGCGAATGTGACCCGTTGCTTGACAGCAGCGGACAGCCGATCGCCAATCCGACCCCGGCGCAGCAGAACGCGGCCGCCCTGGTCTACGTGGGCACCCAGTCGAAGACGCCGCCGGTTCCCGTGCCATTCCCGTGGAACTGGATGGAGCTGAATGATGTCACCGCGTTCTCGGGCGTCCAGTCGGTACGCCGGGACGTGTTCCTCACCTACTTCAACGGGCTCATCAACCCCAGCGTCAGCCCGCTATGCCTGGCCACGAGCGTGAGCCTTACCCACTCCGGCGAGGATTTCACCGTCCTGTACAGCAGCCAGCGGTCCGACGCTCCGCAAGTCTTCCGGCCCATCATGCCGATCGGCGCTCCCGCCGCCGACGGCTTTACCGACGTCTTGTCGCTCGCTTTCGTCAACAACTCCCACGACGACTCGACGTCCGCCACCCACCTGGTGGAGATCTGGGGCGATTACAACTACAACCTGGGCGGCACGGTCGCCGTCAACGGCAACCAGATCAGGATCAAGGTCCAGGCGACGGTATACATGTCGTTCGCCCATCGCGAGGTGTTCGTCAATTACACCGACCTGGCCGGTGCCAATTACTACGACAAGACGCTGACCGTGCTCTACACCCTGGGTGTCGACCAGAACGGGGCCCTGCAGGTCACCCAGACCAACAACGTGACCGACAATTCCGCGGCCTGGGATTTCTCGCCGCAAGGGATCCTCGGCGGGCTCGGCCTTGAAAATGACGTGAAGAACGGCGTGACGTCGGTCCAGCAGAATCTTAGCTCCTATATCGACTCCTCCTTTACCGGCTACGTCAATGCCATGACCGACACCATCAACGGGTACCGCGCCTGGGTGTTCGCAGGCAACGACGCCTTCACCTTCAAGAAGGTCTCCTTCTCCCAGGGCCTTGACCTCATCGCCCAGCTCACCTACGTCAACCCCAACAGCTGAGGAGGGGTATCCACATGAGTACTTATACGGTCACCACCTCGGCCGAGCTGATGGAAAACTACATACAGGCCGACTTCCTGCTTCCGCAGGACAAATTCACCGCGCTGCAGACCGACGCCGGCGCGTCCCTGCTGTTTTCGATCGGCACCGGAGGGGTCTTCTACCTGACCATGGAGGTCCCCGGGGAGACGCACGGGTGGCGTCAGACCGACCTCGGCGAGGCCCGGATCCATGCCGACTTCGGCGGCCAGGCGACCGTCAAGACGTTCGGCGCGGCCCAGGCCGTCGCCGCGCAGGCGGGCGGGCCCGCCCAGATTCATCTCGGCATGGTGCTCAACGACGGCACGAACGACCATTTGTACCTCAGCCTGGGCAACTCCGACTCCGATCTGGGCTGGACCGAGGAGCCGGCCTGGACGCCGGCCCCGTTCAACGCGGTGAACAGCGACGGCACGCCGATCACGCCCCCTAGCCCGGTCCAGATCGTCAACGTCCTGATCGGCGAGGCCACCGACCGCGAGTACATCGTCGTCGACATCGTCAGGAATCCCGGCCAGAGCGCCGACTTCATCACCCGCTACTACGTCGACACCACCGACCCGTTGGCGCCCGTGTGGACCCCGCACGACCTAGCGGTCGACGTCCGGGCGGTCAGCGACGACTCCTGCCTGGGCCGCACGACCCGCGCTTTCGGTGTCGACGGCATCTACACCAAGGGCTTCGTCGGTACCTCGGCGCAGCTCGTCTACACGCCCGTCTACAACGCGATCGACCCGGCCATGCCACCGCTGCCGTCGCGGCTCAAGCTTCCCGGCGGCCTGATCCCGGACGCGATCGCCGCGGCCAGGAACGCCGATAACACCTCCGACCTCTACGTCGCCGCGCAGGGCAGCCTGTACTGGTTCGCGAGCGGCAACCAGAAGAACGACGCGACCGCGGCGCTGGTGGTGACCAGCCCGCTGCTCGCCGCGGTGCGCAACCTGTATGCCTACGCCGCGGACGGTTCGGTCACCGTCTGGGGGCTCAACGGTGATGACCAGGTCTTCTACCTGACCTGCCCGCTCGGCCAGCAGCAGAACGCCGCGGCCTGGAACGTCCCCCTCACCATCCTGGCCGGTGTCGACGCCATCTCGCCCTTCATCGACCGCAACTACAGCGCCAACACGTTCTTCGCCCACTCAGGAACCGGTCTGGTCAAGGTGGTCAAATCGCCGACCACCGGGCTGTGGAGCAGCCGCAACATCACCCTGCCCGCCAGTACCACCACGCAGCCCGCGACCGCTATCCACTCCTACACCACGCACATCCAGGTGACCGACAGCAACGGGCAGCAGGCACCAAACGTCCCGGTCACGCTGACCGCGACCAACGTCACCTCGGTGTACATCAACCACCTCTATTACCTCATCGGGCCGTCTGAGATCCAGCTCAGCACGGATGCGCTCGGCACGATCACCATCGTCGAGCTCACCGCGTCGCTGGCCGCCACCCGCTTCGGCGTCTCGGTGGCCGCCCAGCCCCAGCATCTCGGTCAACACGATGGACACGGCCTGGCAGCGGAACGCGCAGTACACCACCTCGGCGAGCCTGAAAACCGCCAAGATCGTCAACCGTGACGGCTCGACCAGGGACCTGGTGCCCGCCGGCACGTCCAAGCATGACCTGGACGCCGTGGCCGCGTCCAACCAGTCCCTGGCCCAGGCCTACGACCAGGTCAAGTCGGCGCCGCCCCCCGCGGCCCCCAGGACCGCGGGCACGCGGCTGCTCGCCGCGCCCCGCGCGGCCACGTTGCAGGCCGAGAGCATCGCCGACGGCACCCTGGTGGACGTGGGCGACCTGTTCAACTGGCTGGCGACCGGCGTGGACTCACTCGTCCAGATCTTCGAGGACATCGCCAACGATGTCTGGTACGTCATCGTCAGCATCGGCGACGCCGTCTACCACGCCGTCCTGGACTGCGTGGAAGCCGTCGTAGCCGCGGCCACCTGGGTCTACAACGCGATCAAGGTCGCCGTCGAGGACGTCATCAAGTTCCTGGAGTTCCTCTTCGGCTGGCAGGACATCCTGGTCACCCACCGGGTGCTCAAGAACGTGTTCCTGTGCCTCGGGCAGTCCACCATCGACGGCGTCGAATCGGCGAAAGCCCAGGTCGTCACCCTCTGCGGGCAGCTGCAGAGCCCAGATCGACAGCTGGGCCGATATCCCGGACTTCCCCCAGACCGCGGCGACCACCGCCGCCGCCAATCCGCCCGCGAGCGGGCAGAACAGTGCTCCCGCCAACCTCGGCGTGCACCATTTCCAGGGCAGCGCCGCCTCGAGCTCGAGCTCGCTGTCGCCCGGACAGCCCCGCCGAGGCGATCCTGAACGACCTCGTCACCCTGCTGGAAGCCGAGGGCGACACCCTCTCCCACGCCGCGGACGCGATCAAAACCGACATCATCGATCAGTTCAGCACGCTCAGCGCGACCGACGTGATCAAGAAGTTCCTCGCGATCGTCGCGGACACGGTGCTCCAGTCCGCCGAGAACGTCCTGGTCACGGTGCTCGATGTGTTCGGCCAGCTGGTCCGGGGCATGATCGACGTGCTGACGGCCAAGCTCGAGATCCCCGTCCTGTCGTGGCTCTACCACGAGCTGACCGGAGACGACCTGTCCTTCCTGGACGTGGTCTGCCTGGTCGCGGCGATCCCGGTCACGATCATCTACAAGGCCGCCGCCCAGAAGGCACCGTTCCCGGCCGACGACCCGTTCACCCGGGGCCTGCTCGGCGCAGGCAACTGGGCCGAGATCCAGGCCCAGTTCGTGCTGCCGTCCCAGCCGGCTCCGCACGCCGCGATGACCAGCTTCGCGGCGGCCGATACCGCCCCGGTCATGGACGAAGCGAAGGTGAAGATCTTCAGCTTCGTCACCGGTATCGCCTCGCTGGCAGGCGCGGCCGTCCTGGTCATCACGACGAACGTCCAGCGCGCCGCCGACCTGCTCGGGGCCGACATCACTCTACGCCAAGACGCTGGCCACCATCGTCTGCGTCGGCAACATCACCTATGTCTCGCCTAACATCTCGACGCTGGTCAACGCCGCGACCGGCGACTGGTCCGCCAGCCTCAACAACGCGGTCACCGGCGTCAGCATCCTCAAGGGCATCGCCGCCATCCCGGCCGCCGCCTTCAGCAACCCGGTCGTCAGCAAGATCTTCGGGTTCGTCGAGTCCTTTATCAACGTGGTCTGGAACGTACCCGTCATCGCGAACTGCATCGCCCACAAAGACGACTGGAACAGCACCTACAAGTCGCTGATCCCGGAGTCCATCGGCAATTTCTCCTTCAACCTCGGCGGCATCCTGGAGTTCCCGATCGTGCTGGCCCTGGCCTCCAAGCAAGCCGAAGCGCTGGCCGTCCTCATCGTCATCCAGGCGGCGTTCATGGCCGGCTACGGCGTATTCATGATCATCGCCCAGAGCATTTACGCGTTCGCCCCCGGCCAGACGCACTAACCCCGGTCTCATCCGGCGCGGTAGCTACCCGTCTGGCGAGCCGCTGTTCCCCGGTTTACCTGGGGTATTCGGTGGGGGTGGTGGCGTAGGTCCGGCCGCTGGGAGTGCGCCAGACCAGGACGCCTGGCGCTGGCTGCGCCAGTTGCCAGCCCTGAGCCTGCTTACACCTGTGATGATGCCGGCAAAGAGGGGCCAGTCCGCATTCGCAGGTGATCCCGCCCGCGCCCCAGGCGAGGGTGTGGTCCAGGTCGCAGCGGGCGGCGGGCTGACCGCAGCCAGGGGCGGTGCACCGGGCGGACCGGGTGGTGATCAGGTGCCGGAGCGTGCGGCTGGGCTGGTACCCGGTCTCGGCGTGCCGGTGGCCGCAGGTCCCGCGGGCGATAGGGGTGAGCTGGACGCGCAGGCTGCGCAGGTAGTCCCGGGCCAGGGGACCGGGAGGCGCGGGACCGGGAGGCGCGGGACCGGGAGGCGCGGGACCGGGAGGCGCGGGATGCTGGCCGGCGGCGCATCCGTGGGCGGCGGCGGTCCCGTCCGGGTGCAGGACGGTGAGGCACCAGCGGGTAAGGGGATCCCGCGCGGCCGCAGCGATCAGGTCCCGGGCGGTCCCGGCGTCCAGCAGCCCGAATCCGGCCGCGTTCCCCGGAGTGCCCGACAGGCTTAGCAGCGTCATCAGCGGGACGGTGATGTTCACCAGCGCCGCCAGGCTCGGGCCGCCCGGCCCGGCACCTGCCCGGCCGCCCGGCCCGGCTCCCGGCCCGTCGTTCCCGCCAGGTGGCTCGTCCGGCCCGGGGCCGGGCAGGATGTCCCGGCTGTCCCGTTCCTGCAGCAGATCGAGGTAGGCGCGGCAGCGCAGTTCCCGCAAGGTGCCGGGGACCCCGGCCGCGCGCAGGTCCCTGGCCCGCTGGTCCACATGCTGCCATGACGCCAGGACCTCATCGGGCGGAAATTCCCTGGCGGTCATCCCGGCGTTGCCTGAGTCCTCCCGGAACGGCCGCACGTGGGCTTCTTTGCGGCGGGCCTGCTTGCGCCGCTCCGCGGCGTCCGGGTCCAGGCGCAGGACCAGCCGGGCGGCGGCGGCGCGGAGCTCCCCGTAGGTCTTGACTTGTGCGGCGGCGGCCAGCACCGGGTCGGCGCTCGCGGCATCGGCTGCGGACAGCACATCGGTCTGCTCCGCGATGATCCTGGCGTGCACCGGGTCGATCAGCCCCGCCCCCATCGCCGCGAACGTGACCGGGAGCCGCCCGGCCAGGTCACAGGCGTAGGAGATCCGGTCCGCCGCGGCCCGCCAGCTCAGCCGCAGCTCCAGCGACACCTCGTCGGCCACGAACTCGCCGAACTGCACGCGGCCGTCATCAGCCGTAGCCGTGGCACCGCCGGGCTTGTGGCCTGGCCGGGCCTGGGGCGGGCGGCTCCGGCGTCCGCAGGCTGCTCCCGGGATGGGGGCCGGCCCGGGAATGGCGGGGTCGCCCGCAGGCGCGGGCCCCGGCGGGGCGGCGGGTCGGCGCTGGCGGGGCGGGGCGGCGGGGTGGCGCAGCGCCAGCTCCCGCAGGGCGGAGAACTCCAGCCACGTCCCCCACGACGCCAGCCGGCGGCCGCCGGAGATCACCGCGAACAGGAAATCCTCCGACACCTCAGCCAACCCTGACCCGTCACCCCCGGCCACGGCATAAGCCACCCCGGCCAGTAGCGGGCCCGGCGCCATCGGCGGCACCTGGTCATCCCCGCCGAACCGGGACAGCTCCATCGCCTGGGTCGGCAGGCACACGAACAAGCCTTGCTCCGGCCCGTCCGACCGGGGTTCACCCCGGCCGTCAGCTGACTGGGAGGCGTCGTCCTGCGGGCCGTTTCCCTGCCAAGGCCCCGGCGCGGGGCCCGGCGGCTCCTCAGCGCCGGGCCCCGCTGAGGGGAACGGTTCCTCGGGCATGAACCACCTTTTCGTTCGGAAGATCGGACAACTTTCTTATCGTAAATTTTATCGAACTAACAGCCGAATATCAACTACTGAGTGCCTGTACCGGGCGAAAACGTCCTGGGGATGGAGCGCTAACAAGGCCCCGGTGGGGCCTGGGTAACTGGCGTGGTGCTCGGCCAGTGACCAGCGCGAAGCCGGCGGCCTAGCTGACCCAGCTCCATCTGGGCACCTCAGCCCTAGAAACAAGACATGGTGACGGAGGTGGCGCGATGGCGTGGTTGATCATTGTTGCGGCTGGCCTGTTCGAACAGGCTTCGCGGTGTCGTTGAAGCTAAGCCACGGGATGACCAAGCCGTGGCCGACAGCGGCCTTCGCGGTGTGCGCGCTGCTGAGCTTCGCGCTGCTGACGATCGCGCTGCGGCGGATCGAAGTGGGCACCGCCTACGCGGTCTGGACGGGGATCGGTGCCGTGGGGACCGCGGTAACGGGCATGATCTGGCTCGGCGACGCGGTGTCCACCCTGAAACTCGTGTCGACCGGCCTGGTCCTGGCGGGTGTGGCCGGCCTTTACCTGTCCGGCGTGACGCCGGGATCTGACCCGGCGGCTCACCTCGGTGAGCCCGCTGACCGCGATCGTGATCCCGAACGCCGCGAGCCATCCGACCCAGGGCTTGTCGGCGAAGGGCCGGCCGCCTAGCCGCCCGAGGAAGAACGAGTAGGCGGCCCAGATCACGCCCGGCCGACCGGGCCGGGCTGCGGGCCGGTGACGTCATCACCTCGGCCGGCCAGGACCTGAAGGTCCACGTCACGCTCGGCGAGCTCGCCGCAGGTTAGAACGGTGGCGGTCAGCACCCCAGGGGCCCGCGCGCGCGCCCCTGGGGCACGCGGCACACTGTACCGATGAGTCCAGCCCGCCCGCAGCCCCAGGCCACCCCGGAACCAGCCGGTCAGCCCGGTCAGCCACGCGCCCGCAGCCCGCGGCGCGGGTGGCGGGCGCTGCCCCTGGCCCTCGGCGCGCTCGGCGTGGTGTTCGGCGACATCGGCACCAGCCCGCTGTACGCCCTGCAGACGGTCTTCTCCAGCGACAACCACGCCGTCCGGCCGTCCCTGGGACGTCTACGGGGTCATCTCGCTGGTGTTCTGGTCGATCTTGATCGATCGTGTCCGTGAAGTACGTGGCGTTCATGCTGCGGGCCGACAACGACGGAGAAGGCGGCATCATGGCGCTGGCCGCCCTGATCCGGCAGCGCGTCGCCGCCCAGCGAGTGGTCGCCATCGCGGTCCTGCTCGGCATGTTCGGGGCGGCGCTGTTCTTCGGCGACAGCGTCATCACCCCGGCCATCTCCGTGCTGTCCGCGGTCGAGGGCATCGACGTCGTCTCACCTAGCGTGCAAAGCGCGGTGCTGCCGATCGGCGTCGGCATCCTGGTGGTGCTGTTCGTGGCGCAGCGGTTCGGGACGCAGAAGGTCGGCCGGCTCTTCGGCCCGGTCATGCTGCTGTGGTTCGTCGTCATCGGCGGTCCTCGGCGTGCCGCAGATCGTCGGCCATCCCGGCATCTTGCGGAGCCTGTCGCCCAGCTACGCCTTCTCGTTCGCGGCCGCCGACCCGCGCACCGCGTTCCTGGCCATGGGCGCGGTGGTGCTCGCCATCACCGGCGCCGAAGCGCTCTACGCCGACATGGGGCACTTCGGCAAGCCGCCGATCCGGCGGGCCTGGTTCGCCGTCGTGTTCCCGGCGCTGACGCTGAACTATCTCGGGCAGGGCGCGCTTGATCCTGCACGACCGGACCGCGGTCGCGAACCCCTTCTTCTACCTGGTGCCCGGCTGGGGCCGGATACCGATGGTCGTGCTGGCCACGCTGGCCACGGTGATCGCCTCCCAGGCGGTCATCTCCGGCGCTTTCTCGGTGACCCGGCAGGCGATCGGCTCGGCTTCGTGCCGCACCTGGAAATCCGGCAGACCTCGCGCGAACACGGCGGGCAGATCTACCTGCCCGCCATCAACTGGCTGGTCTTCGCCGGGGTTCTGATCCTGATGTTCACGTTCCGGTCGTCGGCACGGCTCGCCTCGGCGTACGGCCTGGCCGTCACCGGCACCCTGCTGCTGACCACGGCCTGTTCCTGGTCCTGGCCCGCTGGGCGTGGCACTGGCGGCCGTGGCAGCTGCTGCTGTGGGCGTCGTGTTCGGCGGCCTTGAGCTGGTCTTCTTCGCGGCGAACCTGGTCAAGGTGCCGCACGGCGGCTGGCTGCCGCTGCTGATCGGTGTGCTGGTCGTGACGGTGATGCTGACCTGGCGGCGGGGCGTCCGGGTGGTGAGCCGCAAGCGCGTCGCCGTGGAGGGATCCGCTGACGCGGGTTCGTGGACGACATGCAGCACCACCAGCCGCCCCGTGTCCCCGGCATCGGCCGTCTTCCCGCACCCGACCAAGGACACCGTGCCGCTGGCGCTCCGCGCCAACGTCAGGTTCAACGGGGTGCTGCACGAACGGGTGATCATCGTGTCGGTGCGCTCGGAGAACGTGCCGTACGTGCCGCTTGACCAGAGCATCGAGGTTGACTCACTCGACTATGCCCACGACGGGATCGTTCACCTGTCGGCCCGATTCGGCTTCATGGACGACCACGACATCCCCAAGGCGCTGGCGGCCGCGTACCGGCTCACGCCCGAACTCGACGTCGACCCGGACGCGGCCTTCTATTTCCTGTCCCGCATCACCATCGAGGGCGGCCCGCACCACGACATGCCCAAGTGGCAGCAGAAGATATTCATCGCGCTGGCCCAGAACTCCGGATCAGCCGCCACCGACTTCTGCCTCCCCGCCGAACGCACCCTGTCGGTCTCGACCCTGATCGAGATCTAAACGCCGCGGCAGGTAACGTCCGCCTCGCGAACCGGCCCTGCGGCTGGATCACGCACTGGCCGGCGTGGAGGGGTCGGCCGTCCTTTCCGACCTGCCCTACCGGGCTGGCAGCCTGGTCTCGTGCCGCTACGGCGGGTTCACCCGGCGCCACCTGCTCGGCCGTAAAGGCTCGATCCGGCTGGGCTTGCTGGCTCCTGACGGCACGCTGACCGAAGATCGGCGGCATGCCTGGTTCGATCCGCCGTCCTGGGCGCCGCCACCCCCACCCGGGTTCGCGCCGCCGGATCATGCCCGCCAGGCGGCCGGCCAGCAGGTCCTGCTCGGCGGCAGGTTCGCTGTCGCCGGAGCGCTGCGGTTCACCGGGCCAAGCTCGCGGAGGACATCATGTCCGCGCGTATCGGGCCCGCGGATCAGGCGTGGTGGCCCGATGACCCGGGCCCGTCCTGGCTGCACGCCGCCCGCTGGTGCAACGGTTCCTCCGGCGTAGCCACGTTCCTGCTCCGGTTCTGGCGGGCGACAGGGAACTTTTTTCTCGACCTCGCGGCCGGGACCGGTGACCCGCGCTACGTCACGGCCGCCTGGGCGACGGCCGCGCAGCTGTGGGAGCTGCGAGCCTGGCGCGCGGGGCGGTGGCTCATCCCTGACGAGACGGGGAGAGTCTCGGCGTCGATTTCGGCAACGGCGTGAGCGGTGTGCTGGCGTTCCTGCTGCGCCTGTGCCACGGCGGGCCACGGCTTTGGATGGCCGACGGCGGCGCGCGATGCCTCCCCTGGCCGTGCCAAGTCAGCGGCCAGGGGAGGCGGGCGCTCCCATGATCGCGAAGGCTTTTTGCCCGTCTACGGGTACGAGGTCTTCGCGATCATGAAATTCTTCCGGGGAGCATGGTACCGCCCGAGGCCGCACGGCCCCGATGGTCCGTCATCGTTCGGCTCACCCGTGTGCGACCGGAAAGGACCCGCCATGCCCAAGGCGTACGTAACGCGGACCGGTGACGTGGCCGAGCTGGTCATCTCGGCGCCCCCGCTGAACCTGTTCGACAGCCAGCTCGCCACCGATCTGGAAGACGCGCTGGACGAGATCATCGCGCAGTGCTGGCCCGGCGGGACCACGCCGCTGACCCCGCCGCTGCCCGGACGAGCCCCTCCCGCCGACCCCCGCTGGGCCCGCGCGGTGCTGGTCCGCGCCGAGGGCAAGGTGTTCTGCGCGGGGTGGACGTGCACGAGTTCCAGGGCCTGGGGCCAGCCGAGGGCGCGGTGCTGATGGCCCGGTTCCTGGCGCTGGTGCAGACCCTGGAGCGGCTGCCGGTGCCCACGATCGCGGTGGTGCACGCGCTGACCTCACCATCGGGTTCGAGCTGAGCCTGGGCTGTGACCTGATGTGGGCCGCCGATGACGCGTCGTTCGGCCTGGTCGAGGCGACGGTGGGCTGACCCCGGGCGGCGGCGGGACGCAGCGGCTGGTGGCCCGGGCCGGCGTGGCCCGCGCCGCCGAGCTGGTGATGACCGGCGACATCTACCCGGCCGCCGAGCTGCACCAGTGGGGCGTGATCAACCGGATCCTGCCCGCCGCGGACCTGCTCGAGCAGGCCCGCTCGTTCGCCGCCCAGCTGGCGGCCGGCCCGACCGCGGCCACCGCCGTCGGCAAGCGCCTGCTGCAAACCGCCCGCGACCACGGCGTAGCCGCCGCCGACGCCATCACCCCCCGCGAAACCGGCCAGATCTTCGCCACCCGCGACCTCCCCGCCGGCCTAACCTCCCTGCTAACCCGCGGCCCCCGCCAGGCCACCTTCGAAGGCCGCTAGCCCCACGCCCGCTCCGCTCCGCTCCGCACCGCCAACGCCGCGGATGTCACAACCACGTCGTTCTAGCGACATGAAAGTGACATCCATGACATACGCCGTGGCGCTACGGCTGCGGTGCGTCTTGCCGGACGGGGAGGTGGCGGGCCAGGAATTCTTCGGTCCGGCGCCACGCGCGGGCGGCGGGCTCGCGACTGGTGGAACATGGGCGCCTTCCGGTTGTGGAAAGCGTGCCCGGCGTCCTCCTCGACGTGGATCTCCGCGTTCCGGCCGGTCCCGGACGGCTTCTTCCACCCGCGCCACGTCATCCCGGGGATGTACGGGTCGTCCCCGCCGAAGTGGAACTGGACCGGCGCGCTGATCTGCGCCAGCAGCTCGGTGTGGCCGGGCACCTCAGAACCGTAGAACGAGACCAGCGCGTCGACCTCGGCCCGCACCGCGAGGAAGTAGGCCGATCGAACCGCCGAGGCAGAACCCGACGATGCCCGAGCCCGCCGCGGACCTCCGGCAGCGCCGCGAGGTGGTCCAGCGCGGCCTCGGCGTCGTCGACGCCCCGGCGCGATGTCGAATTGCGAGCCAAGCGCCAGCGACTCGGCCACGCCCGGCTCGTCGTGGACGGCCGCGTGTCCCGGCTTGAGCCGCCAGAACAGGTCCGGGGCCGCGACGACGTAACCGAGCGCGGCGAGGTCCTCGGCGACGGCGCGGATGTAATCCCCGACGCCGAAGATCTCCTGGATCAGCAGGATGCCGGGGCCGTGCCCGGCCTCGGGCAGCCATACCGTCAGGTCGAACGGCCCGTCGGGCGTACTGACCTGCTCAATCCGTGCGGACACGGTCACTCCCTCGGCTCGCTGCGCCGATAGCGCACAGATGCTAGCGCGCAGGTCGGTAGCATCGGGGTGCAGCCAAAGAGAGGCGATCGGGTGAGCACGAAACCTAGGACCGCGTTCGTGACCGGGGCGAGCAACGGGTTCGGGGCCGCTATCGCGGGCCGGTTCGCGGCGGAGGGATGCGCGTCGTCGCCGCGGCGCGGCGTCAGGACCGGCTCGCCGCCTGGCCGCCGGCTCGGCGACGGCGTGCTCCCGGTCCGCCTGGACGTCCGGGACACCGACGGCGGTACAGGAGGCCGTCGTGGGCCTGCCGGCCGAGTTCGCCGAGATCGACGTGCTGGTCAACAACGCCGGGCTGGCCCAGGGGCTGAAGCCCGCCCAGCAGGCCGACCTCGACGACTGGCAGGAGATGATCGACACCAACTGCACTGGCCTGGTCGCCTGCACGCGGGCGGTCCTGCCCGGCATGGTCGAGCGGGGCCGCGGGCACGTGGTCAACCTCGGGTCGGTGGCGGGCAGCTATCCCTATCCCGGCGGCAACGTCTACGGCGCCACCAAGGCCTTCGTCCACCAGTTCAGCCTGAATCTCCGCTCTGACCTGCACGGGACCGGTGTCCGGGTCGACGTCGGCCGAACCGGGGATGGGCGGGGAGACCGAGTTCTCCACGGTGCGGTTCGGCGGCGACCAGTCCCAGGCCGACGCGGTCTACGCGGGCATGCGGCCGCTGGTCCCCGCCGATGTCGCCGAGGCCGTGTCCTGGGTGGTGTCCCAGCCCGCGCATGTCAACGTCAACATGATCGAGCTCATGCCCGTAGCCCAGAGCTTCGCCCCGTTCCAGGTCCACCGCGACTAACCGTCACGGCCCGTCGGGCTCGCCCGCGTCCGGGACCTCGTCGTTACCCTCGGAGCCGATCGGAGCCGGATCGAAGTACCCAGGTATCCACTTCAGCACCTCGGCCCGGAACTCGCCTTCGCACTCCAGCTGGCACAGCACGCCGATGCCCGCCGTGGACACGCGGTGGATCAGCACGTACGACGGCGGCAGGTTGAACCGCCGGGTGATGTTGCTGGCCCGCATGTCGGTGACGCGGGTGGCCTCTTCGCGCAGCCACTCCCGGCTGAACTTGAAGCATTCCACCTTGGACGGCTCGGCCAGCGGCGCCAGGAAGGCGTGCAGCGCGTCTAGGTCCACGTCGATGCCGGGCCGCAGGAACCCGTGCGCGCGCAGTTCGGCTCCACCGCCGGCGACGTCGGCGTCGTCGTCGTGCATGATCCGCAGCAGCCGGCCGAAGAACGGGGGCAGCCCGTCCGGCAGCCGGTCGACGGCGCCGAAGTCGAGCACGCCGAGCCGGCCGTCGGCCAGCAGCCGGAAGTTGCCCGGGTGCGGGTCCGCGTGCAGCAGGCCGGCCCGGGAGGGCCCGGAGAACAGGAACCGCACCAGCAAGATGCCGGCCCGGTCGCGTTCGGCCTTGCTGCCGTCGCTGATGATCTGCGACAGCGGCGTGCCGTCCATCCACTCGGTGACCAGGACGTGGTCCGTGCCCATGATGACGCCGGGCACGTAGATGTCGGGGTCGCCCGCGTAGGCGTCGGCGAACGCCTGCTGCGAGGCCGCCTCGAGTTGGTAGTTGAGCTCCTCGGTGACCCGGTCGCGCAGCTCGTCGAGCAGCGGCTTGACCTCGAGCCCGGGCATCAGCAGGCCGAACAGCCGCCCGGCCCGGCTCAGCTGGTTGAAGTCGCCGATCAGGGCCCGGCCCGCGCCGGGGTACTGGATCTTCACCGCGACCTGCCGCCCGTCGCGCCAGGTCGCCTTGTGCACCTGGCCGATCGACGCGGCGGCGGCCGGGGTGTCGCTGAACTCGGCGAAGTTGTCCCGCCAGTTCTCGCCCAGGTCGCCGGCCAGCACCTGGTGCACGCTGCGGGCGGGCAGCGGCGGCGCGGATTCCTGCAGCTTGGTCAGCGTGGCCCGGTAGGGCCCGGCCAGCTCGGGCGGTAGCGCCGCCTCGAAGATGGACAGCGCCTGGCCCAGCTTCATGGCGCCGCCCTTGAGCTCGCCCAGGACCCGGAAGATCTGGTCGGCGGTGCGCTGCTGTATCTCCTGGGCCACGATCTCGGCGGGGCGGCCGCCGATCCGCTTCCCGACCCCGAGGGCGGTGCGGCCCGCCAGCCCGATCGGCAACCGGGCCATCTTCGCGGCCCGGGTCACCGGGTTCTTCGGGACGTCGTTCACCTTTACATTGTCCCGCACGCTGCGGAGCGGATATACCGGCGGGGCCGCGCCCGCCGGTCAGCTCGTAGAACGGCAGCCCCCACGGGCCGGCCAGGTCGGTCACGATCGTCGCCAGCCGCGCCGGGCCGCGCCGCAGCGGCACGCCGGGTGCGGCCGCCAGGTGCGGCGCCGCCACTGCCAGCCGGGCAACACCAGCTCCAGCGTCCCGTTCACGGTCCCCAGCTCCAGCCGCCCCGTGCGCGCCATCCCGGCCCGGTCGATGAACGCCAGCGCCTGCCCGGCCGCCACGGCCGCGGTCATGGCGGCGAGCACGGTGTCGCAGGCCTGCGGCTGGACCCGGACGAAGGTGGCCTGGGCGAGCACCTTGGGCCATTGCGGGTCCCGCGTCGGCCTTGTGCCGGTCCACGCAGCGCAGGCAGGCCGACACGCCGGGCTGGACCAGCGGCCCGACCACGCCGATCGCCTCTGCGGCCCGCACCGCCAGGTGCGGCACGCGGTCGCGGAGCAGCCCGTCGGCCAGGTCCGGCAGCGCCGGCCCGGTGAGTACCGCCAGGTCGGGCAGTGCTCCGTCGTCGTGGGTGCTGACCTCGGGGGCGGCTCGCCCGATCGCGCGGGCGGCACCTTCGGCCCGGGGCGCGCCCACATCGGCCAGCAGGAGCCCGGCCGGGGCGAGATCCGCGGGCTCGGCCGGCTCGGGGTCGGTGCAGGTGACGTGCCCGACGCCGGAGGCGGCGAGCAGGCTGGCCACGCACGCGCCGGTCCGGCCCGCCCCGTGCACCCGGACGAAGGCGGCCTGCCTGCGGACCAGCGTGCGGGCCCCGCCGTCCCCGTCGGCGTAGGCCAGCGACGCGGTGGCCAGTTCCGGCGCCAGCCGCGCCCGCAGCTGGTCGGGCAGCGCGGCGTGCAGCCGGGCCGGGAAGTCGTCGAGCACCCCCGCGGCCGCCAGCAGCGCGAGCACCCGGTCGGTCGCCTGCGGCGGGACGCCGTACGCCTGCGCCGTGCCGATCAGGCTCGCCCGGTCCCGGCTCCCGTCCAGCAGGCTGATCACCGCCGCGGCCTGCCCCAGCCCGCCCAGCGCCACCGCCCGCCGCGGATCCACCCCGAACTGGATCGTGTCCCGGTCCCGCCACAGCGGCAGCAGTCCGGCCTTCAGCGAAGGTCTCATAGCGGCATGCTGACACCCGCCACCGACAAAACCGCCCACGCAGCCCGAAACCACCCATCATCGTGGATACTACGCCGGTCCATGGCCATCCGCGACGCCCTAGCGCCGCCACGCGGCTTCCCGCGAGCGTCAGGCCGCGGCCGCGAGGACAGCGCCGCGCCACCCCGCCGGAGCCCAGGCCAGCACCAGGGCGACGCCGAGCGCGGCCAGCGGCAGCACCGGCGCGGCGGCCGCCGCGGTCTTGATCAGCAGCCCGCTCAGCCCGCCCCCGCGGCCAGGCCGAACAGCACGCCGAACCGCCGCAGCTTGAACCGTGTCTGCTCGACCCGGGGTGACCAGCGAGCTGACCAGCGTGGTCAGGGTACCGGTGAGGTAGGTGGTCCCCACCTCGGACAGGTTCATCCGGTTGACCGTGGCCGACTGCATGCCGATGGCGGCCGCCACGGTCGCGAGCAGGCCGAACTGCGCCCACCGGCCGGGTCGGCCCCGCTGATCTCCCACCCGACGGCGAACCCCGCGATCAGGACGAACTCGGCGAACAGCGCCCAGCATGACGTGCGACGGCAGCCCGCTGGCCCGGCTGTCGTCAAGCCGGTCTCCGCGGCCGCGGACCCGGAAGCCCGCGCGCGATCCAGGTGCTCACGGCCACCCCGGCGATGTAACCCGCGATCGAGGTGAGGGTGTGGGTGGCCAGCGACACCGAGGCGCGCGCCACCGCCAGGCCGAGAAGCACGATGTTCCCCGTCATCACGCTGGTGAACACGCCGCCCAGGCGGGTGAAGCTGATCACGTCCGTCGCCCCGGAGGCGAAGGTGAGCACCACCGCGATCAGCGACTTGACCTGTTCCCTCGGCCTCCCAGGCTCTCTGGTCTGTCGTCCATCGCCCGTTAGCAGATCACCTCCGGCGCCCCGGCACGATCCAGATCGTCAGTCCATCGCCGGACGCTAGTCAGGCACCACCCGGACGGCGCGCGCCCACGGCGGCGCGTCCGGCGCGTCCGCGCCGAGCAGCCCGACCACGACCCGGGTCCCCTTCGGCGCCGCCGCGGGCCACGGCGTGTACCCGTCGGTGAGCACGACGGTGACGGCCGGCCGGGGCCGCAGCGCGACCGCCGCGGCGATGCCGGTGCCCATGTTGGTGCCGCCGCCGCCGATCAGCTGCGACCTGGCGGGCGGAGGTGACCCGCTGGGCGGGCGCGACCGCGGTGTCGCAGGCCAGCACGCGGACCTGCCGGGCCAGCCCGAGCGCCCGCAGCAGCCCCTCCACCTCGGCCAGCACCATCGCGAGCAGGTCGTCGGTCATGCTGCCCGAGGTGTCGCAGACCACGGCGACCTCGGGCACCGGCCGCCGCAGCGCCGGGCAGCACCACGTCGCCCGCGACCGGTGGACCGGCGGGACGGCCGCCGGTAGGAGTAGTCGACCGCGCCGGCCACCTGGGCCACCGCGCGGCGCAGCTCGGCCGCGAGCAGCCTGCGCCAGTCGACCTTCGGGTGCAGGAGCTCCTCCGCCCAGCGCAGCAGCCCGGCCGGCACGGTTCCCGGCCTGCTTGGCGTGCGCCAGCACGTCCTGCGCGACCTGCCGCCTGAGCAGCTCGGCCTGCCAGCCCGGCAGCCCCCCGTCCCCGTCCCCGGGCCGGGGCACCCCGTCCGCGCCGCTCCCGCAGTCGAGCCACGCCCCCGCCGTTTCCCCTTCCCCAGCTTGGTCCGAACGGTCCTTGGTTCCTCCGCCGCGTCCCCGTCGGCTCGCCGCGGGCCCGGATCCCGTCGAAGTACTGCTCGGCCAGCAGCCCGTCCGGCGCACCGAGGTGCCCGGGCAGAACCGGCCGCCCCGGCAGGTCGAGCCCGGCCGGCACCAGGTCGTCGTTGATCTCGGCGTCGGCGGCGCTGATCCAGGGGCGCGCCTCGTCCGGGCCGACGCCCGCGGCCTGGGCCCGTTCGGCGTGGGTCCGCAGCAGGTGACAGACGTGGTGGATGAGCACGCTGCCCAGCTGCGCCGGCGTCCAGGCCGCGATCAGCTCCGGATCCGCCCGCATCCGCCAGCCCTCGTCCACCCGCACGGTCCCGCTGCCCGGCTCGGCGTATCACCTGCGCCCCGAACACCCCGCTAGCCAGGTACGGAAACCGCGTCGCCGCCCACAGACCGCGCAGCGCCGCCAGGCCTCTTCGATCGCTCGCGCTCGAGCCACCGCAGGCTGTCAGCCCGGCAGCAGGCCGGCGTCGCGCAGGACGGGGGCGAACAGGTGGATCTCGGCGGGCAGGGCGGCGCCGTCCGGGCGGCACCGGGCCAGCACGCGGGCGGCGACGGCGGCGACGTCGGGGGCGGTGTCGGCGGCCAGGCCGAGGACCTGCCAGCCGGCCGTCCAGCGTTCCGGGGTCGGGTTCGCGGCGACCGCGGCGGCGACCGCGGCCAGCGCGGCGTAGGCCCGGTCACCGCGGGCCGGCAGCCGGAACGAGGCCGGGTCGGCCAGCACCTGCTCCGGATCGGGCAGGTCCATCTCGACCAGCCAGGCCAGGAACTCCACCCCGGCGCCGTCGCCGACGGCTCCCCGGACCAGGGCCGAGCGGGCCTCGTCGGTGGCCCCGCAGGCGCCGGCGGCGGCCATCAGCCGGGCCGTCATCTCCCAGGTTCGCGGGGACGGCCAGCCGCGCCCCGCCGCGGCCGCCTCGGCCGGGGGAGCGCACGCGAGTGCGGGCCGGACCTGCAGGAACGCGGCGACCAGGCCGCGGGCCAGGATCTCTTCTGCCTGCCAGCCGGCGGGCAGCACGGGGACCACCGGGGCGGCCCAGCCGCCGGCCAGGCCGTCGGCCACCGCCCGCGGGTCGGTCTGCCAGTCCAGGTGGCAGAGCCGGTTGGCCAGCGGCGCGGACAGATCCCAGCCGTCGGCGGCCTGCTCGGGCGGGTTGGCCGCCGCCACCACGGCCACCTCGTCCGGCAGCATCAGGTCCCCGACGGCCCGTTCGAGCACCACCCGGAGCAGGGCCGCCTGCACGGCGGGCGGCGCGGTGGAAAGCTCGTCGAGGAACAGCAGGCCACGCCCGGCGTCGGCGAGCCGCCGCGCCCAGGCGGGCGGGGCGAACCTGACCTCACCGCCGACCACGATGGGCAGCCCGGCGAAGTCGGACGGCTCCCTGATCGAGGCGATCACCGTCTCGCACGGCAGGCCCATGACCTGCGCCATGGCGCGGATCGCGGACGTCTTGCCGGTGCCGGGGGCACCCCAGAGCAGCACCGGCACCCGGGCCGCCACCGCGACGCCGAGCGCCTCGACCGCCGGATTGCCCGCTCGGGACTGCACGCTCACACTTCCCAGTGTGGGGTATCCGCCGCCCCCGCCCGGACCGTCGCCCCCGCCCGGCCAGCCCGCGTCCCGTCGGGCCCGGCGCCGCGGGCGTGCACGTCGAGCGGCACCGGGTCCGCGCCCGGCGCGCGCAAGGCCAGCACCCGGGCCTGCGGCCAGCCGGGCCGTTCCACCGCGACGACCAGGTGACCGCCGGTCAGGGCCAGCCCGCAGGCCCAGACCCGGGCCAGCCAGCTGGGCGGCAGGGCGACCCGCAGCGCCGCTGGTCGCCGGTGCCCGGTCAGTTCGGCCCGGCCCCACCCGGGCCCGTGGTGCAGCGTCACGGCGACCTGGTCCGGGTCGATCCCGAGCCACGCGCTCGGCGACCAGGGCGAGCCGGCCGGTGATCGCGGCGACCAGCGCGGGCCGGGCGGTCGCGCCGGGTGCGTCCGCGTGGGCCGCGGCCACCTGGCCGGCCAGCCGGACCTGAAACCCGTAGCCGAGCGCGAGCAGCGACAGCATGTCGTGCCTGCGCAGCCTGGCCTGGTCGGCCTCGGCGCTGCGCCTGCTGCTGCCTGGCGCGCAGCCCGGCCACCGGCGGCGGGCTGGCCAGCTGCCCGAGCGCGGCCGGCCGCGGCCCGCTGCAGCCCGGACAGCCCGGCCAGCAGGCCGCGTGCCCGCCGGCCCGGCCTGCTCGGCGGCCTCGACGTCCGGCCCAGCCGACGGTGATCTCGTCGGCCGGGCCGCGGGGGCCGACGGCCAGCACGGACAGGTCGCTGGTGTGCCGGCCCCACGCCTCCGCCAGCCGGACGCAGCCGGCCTTCTCCCCGCCCAGCGCGGCCAGCACCAGCTCGGCTTCCGCGTCGGGGTGTTCGGGCAGCCGGAGCTGCCCGGCTTCCCAGCGGACGGGGTGCCAGCCCGAGCCGCACGGCACCTGAGCCTGGCAGCTGGGCAGGCAGTCGAACCATCGGATCGTTCGGCCCATCGGTCACGGCGGGTACCCCCAACGGAGCGGCAGCCGGACGCGGACCTGGGCCGACCGCCCCGCCGCCAGCACCTCGATCGACGTCGGTGGACCGGGCCAGCGGCGGCACCAGCTGCAGCTTGACCGCCCACTCGCCGTGGGCCTGGCGCACCCCGGCCGGGCGGCCCGCGTGCCAGCGGCCGCCGTTGTCCCGGATCCAGAACGACAGCGGAAAGTAATAATCGATGCCGAACGGTCCCGGCCGGTGGTCCGGCCCAGCCCCCGGGCCAGCAGCTTGATCCAGCTGCTGCCGTCGGCGTTCAGCAGGCCGAGCAGGGCCAGCCGGATGCCGTCGAGTTCGGGCAGGGCGGCGGCCACGGCCGCGTAGCCGTCGTGCACCGGCGTGGTGTCCGGCTTCCTGCGCTGGTAGTGAGCGAGCAGGCTGAGCCAGGGTTCGGGCAGGTCGTGCGCGGGCGGCGCGGTGATCCCGTGCCCGCTGACCCGCATGCCCGCGCACACCGCGGCGACCTGGCCGGGCACCGGGCTGAGCGGGGACAAGACGCCGGCCGCCTGCAGCGCGGCGATGACGTCGCCGAGCCCGGCGGCCACGGCTGTGCAGCGGCCCCGGCGATATCGCGGACAGCTGCCGCCGCAGGTCGGGCGGGACATCCGGGGCCACCGTGAGCAGCCGTTCGGCCAGCATGATCAGCAGCTGCTCGCCGGGGCTGACGCGTCCGCGGGCTGACCTCGGGCTCCGCGACGCCTCCGGGCCGGCGGCGTCCGGGTCCACGCCGACCCGGACGGACGGGCCGCCCGGCGCCGAGATGTCCAGCCAGCGCAGGTCGCCGGGCGGCCGGGGCGCAGCTCGACCTCGCCGGACCACTCCGGGCCGTCGCTGCCGGCGAAGTCCAGGCGGTAGCGGCGCCCGCGGTCGTCGGTGACCGTGAAGGCCCCGAACGGGACCATGCCGGGGTAGACCGGGTGCGGGTCGAACGAGCGGTGCACCCGCCAGGCCACGGTGAACCGGGCCCCGGCGCGCGGTGTGCGCGAACGACAGCAGGAACACCTCACCGCTCAGCACCTCCTCACGGTACGGGATCCGCAGCCCGACCGGCACGAACCGGTCCGGGCGCCAGGTCCGGGCCGCGGCGGGCCGCCCGGCCGGCCGGCCGCTCGCCCCGGCCGAGAAGACCGGCGGCGGGCCGGATGGGCCGCACGCCCGGCCGGATCATCGGCCCGGTCCGGGCGAACCGGATCCGCCCGGGCCGGGCCTGCTCGGTGCCCCCGGCCGGGACCGGCGCCGCGGTCGCCGGGGGTTTCGCGGGGTCCGGTGGCTCCGCACGCTCACCGCGAGATCGAAGTCGGCCAGGATGTCCGCGGCGAGTCTCCTCGTCCAGCGCGTGCACGGCGGTCAGGGCCTGGCTCACCGTCGTCAGCGTGGCCGCGCCCGCCCGGCCAGCGGCCAGGGCTGCCCGCGCGCCGCGGCTGACCGGGCCGCGCAGCTGGCTTCGGCCAGCACCCGCAGGTAGGTTTCCGCGCCCTCGCGGTTCATGCCCCCAGTGTCCCCCCGTTCCGGGCTCGAGCCTGGCCGCCCGGACCGGCACGGTGGTCAGGAGCCTGGCCGAAGGGCCCGTCACCTCCAGCTCCAGGGTGTCCGGCAGGACGGTCAGCGGCGGCGTCAGCCGCATCATCAGCACGACCGTGTCCTGCGGTGCGGGTGAGCCGGTCGCGGGTGGTGGCGATGTGCCAGCGCCCGGCGGGCTCCCTCAGCCACACCGAGAACGCCGGGCGCCAGCCCGGACGCAGGCGGCGGGCCGGCTCGGCCAGGCCGCTCACGGCCAGGTGCAGATAGCTCTGACCGCCGCCCGCGCTCAGGCCGGCCAGGGCGAACCGGGTGCCGTCGATGTCCGGCAAGACGAGGGCGAGCGGCACGAAACCCTCCGCTCGCGCCGCGCTGCCCAGGCCGGTCGGCCGCGCCTGCCGCTGGGCCACGATGCTGGTCCACCGGTCCGGGATGCGGGCCTCGGGCGGCGCGGTGATCCCGTGCCCGATCACGCCGAGCTGGGCGCACAGGGCCGCCAGCTGGCCGGAGGTCCGGCTGTCAGGCGCCAGCGCGCCCGCGTCCGCGAGCACCGTGATGATCTGGCCGAGCTCGTGGCGCCGTGCCGGGCCCGTGGAGGTTCCAGGCGGCGGTCAAGACGCCCTCGGCTTCGCTGGCCAGCAGCCGTTCGGCCGCGGTGATGCCCAGGTTCTCCTGCACCGTGACCTGCCCCGGCGTGCCCGTGATGCGCCGTGGTTCCCGGCGTCCGTGGCCGCGGTCCTTGGCCGGGTGGCGGCCGTCCAGGGTCAGCCGGAGCAGCCGGCTGGTTCCCGTCGGCGATCAGGTCGAGCCAGCGGATGCCGGGCGGCGGCGGGGGGAGCAGCCGGGCCACGCCCTGCCAGGTGGTCGTGCCGCCGTCCCCGTCGAATTCGATCCGGTACTGAGCGCCGCGGTCGTCGGCCATCTCGAGCTGGTCGTAGGGCAGATGGTGGATCCCGGCCCCGGTCATCTCCAGATCCGCGCTCGACCCGTCCTCCGGCCAGTGCATCGCGATCACCGTGGTGATCGCCACTTCGGCCGGGCCGCGTACCAGCGTCATCAGGTGCAGGTCCAGTGGCGCGCGGTCATTGGCGACGCTGAGCGTCTGCCGGACCGGGGTGAGCCGCAGCGGGCGGGCGGCGCGGGCCGGCGGTGGCGGCGAGGACCGGCCGCGGATCTCGAACAGCCCGGCCACTCCGCCGTTGCGTTCGGCGTAGCGTGGGGGACCGGACCATCAGGGCGGCCCGCATGTCCGCATAGAGGCGTTCGGTGAAGTCGTCGTCGAGCAGGCCGGCCGCGGTCAGGATGAGCCCGGCGCTGGCCACCGGCAGCAGCACCTCGGGCCCGACGTTCCTCAGCCACATCAGGGCTTCGGGCCAGCTACCCGCGGGTCTTGTCTCGAGCAGGTCCCGCCGCCAGCCGGGCGGCTGCACCACCGGCCAGAACTTAGCCTCGGCCAGCACCCGCAGATAGGTCTCGGCCCGTTCGTCGCCCACCCTCTAAGCCTGCATCAGGCGGCGCCCTGGATGGACCCAGGGCGCCGCGGACCGGTTAAAGCGGAGTTACGTGGCGTTGGCATGCCACTCGTGGCGCTGACCTTGGCCTTCGCCAGCTCAACGGTCAGGTCTTCTGGCTGCATTGTCTGACCAGCGCAGAACTTTCATCGTAGACGCCGAACTTCGGTTAGCATGCCAGGCCGATCCTTGGCGCCGTCGGCGTCCCGGCAGCGTGAACAGTTCCCAGTGCGTGACGTTGAGCTCGGCGCGCAGCCCGTGCACCGTGCGCAGGATGGCCTCGAGCTACGTCGGCCTGCCGTCTGCTCGGGCCAGTGCCGGGCCCGGTCGGCCAGCCGTTCTCGCAGATGCGGATCGGCACCGTGGCGCCGCATGCCGGCCCTGGCCAGGTCGCGTCTCCCGATAGGTGCGCAGCAGCCAGTCCACCGCGCCCGGCAGCCGGTCCAGGCCGCACCTGCGGCCCGAACACGTCCGGGTACATGCCCATGCTCCCGTACTTCGCCCAGCCGCCCGGCAGCGACGGCCGCTTCGCCAGCCGGGATCGCGCCCGGCGGCGGCCCGAATGCCCCGACGATCGCCCTGGCGTCGGCGGCGGCGCGCTGCTTTGGCGTCCCGGCGACCTGGCGGTTGACGGCCGTCACGCCGACGGGCCTTGCGGACGCCCTCGGCGCGGACGGCGCGGAGGCCGCCACGCCGCAGCCCGCCACCAGTACCGCACCTAGGAGGAGGATACGGACCCAGTCCTTGCCAGTCTCGTGCCACTAGGACGCCCGCCGCGCTACGGCGGTTCCGTCCGGGCGCCGAGGTTCGGCCGGCGAGGGGCTCCGGCGGGGCCGCCTCGACGGAGGTCCAGCAGCGGACGATGTCGCGCATGGAGAGCAGCCCGGCCACGTCGTTACCCTCGACCACGACCAGGTGCCTGAACCCGCCCCGCATCATGGCCGTGGCGGCGTCCTCCAGGGTCCAGTCGGGTGAGGCGTAGGTCAGGTCTTCCGTGCGGTGCTGCGCGACCAGTTCGGCGTCCGGGTCTTCGCCCGCGGCAATCGAGTCGAGGATGTCACGCTCGGTCAAGATACCGATGCCCGCATGTTCCGGATCGGTCACCACGGCGGCCCCGATGTGCCGCGCGGACATCATCCGTGCCGCCTGTCGAAGCGTGTGCGCGGGCCCGATGGTCAGAACAAGCTGGGACATGCCGTCTCGTACTTTCACGAGTAACACCTCCTCGTTGCGGAAGCTTGTGCATTTGTGATGCTCTCCAGCATCCGTTAAATCGCCGCCGAGAGCAAGCCCCAGGCGATTACTCCGCGGCCTGGTTAAGCTGGGCGAGCACTTCGTCGTGCAGGTGGCCGTTGGTGCACACCACGCTGCCGCCGTCCGGCCTGGTCTCGCCCTCCAGCGAGGTGAACCGGCCGCCGGCCTCGGTGACGATGATCTGCAGCGCGCAGAGGTCCCACAGCGACACCTCCGGCTCCGCCGAGACGTCGCAGGCCCCCTCGGCGACCAGCATGTGCGACCAGAAGTCGCCGAACGCACGGGTGCGCCACACCGACCTGGTCAGGCCGAGGAAGTTGTCGAGCCGCCCGCGATCGGACCAGCCGCCCAGGCCGGAGTAGGACAGCGACGCGTCGCCGAGCTTGGTCACCCCGGACACCCGGCAGGGCGACGCCTTGGTCAGGCTGCGTCCGGTCCAGGCGCCCGCCGCCCAGGGCGCCCCACCAGCGGCGGCCGAGGGCCGGCGCCGACACCACCCCGACGACGACGTCCGGGCCGTCCATCAGCCCGATGAGGGTGGCCCAGACCGGGACGCCGCGCACGTAGTTCTTCGTCCCGTCGATCGGGTCGATGACCCAGCACCGCGGGCCCGCCCCGGACCGGCCGAACTCCTCGCCGAGCACCGCGTCGCGCGGACGGGAGCGGCGCAGCACGTTGCGCAGCGACTCCTCCGTCGCCTGATCGGCGTCGGACACCGGCGTGAGATCGGGCTTGGTCTCGACCCGCAGGTCAAGTGCCCGGAACCGGCTGGTGGTGATGTCGTCGGCGTTGTCTGCGAGGACATGCGCGAAACCGCAGGTCGTCGTCGTAGCGGGCCACCCGCGAAACGGTACCGCCTGGGACATCACGCTGACCAGCCCGAGCACCAGCGGGATCCGCCGGTCAGCCCGAGCCCGGCCGGATTAACCGGGTGCCGGCCCGCGCGCCCGCGGATCATAATGACGAGCATGGGGCATAACGCTGATGGTCTGCTCGCCGACCCGCCGCAGCAGCTGCGGGCCTTCGTCCGGGACGGCAAGATCACCACGATGCCGGCCAGGCGAACCCGCCGCCGGCTGCTGCTTGACCAGGTCGTCCAGGCCTTCGAGCCTGGCCGCACCTACCCGGAAGCCGCGGTCAACGAGGTCCTCAAGTCGATCTTCGACGACTACTGCGCCCTGCGCAGGTACCTGGTCGACGAGGCTGTTCCTGTCCCGGACCGCGGCCGGTACCTACTGGCGCGCCGGCGGTACCATCGGCTGACGATCACCGTGCCAGCCGCCGATATGAACCGATCCGGCGCGGACCAGCGGCCGATCCTCTAGTGTCTTTGCCTGATAGGCGGCGATAGCGGCTTTTGCCGGCACCGGACCATCAGCCGCCGGACAGGGGACGGCCACGGACCACCGGACAGGTGCGCCGAGACGGACAGGCGCGCCGAGACGGCCGGCCGACGCGTCAGCCGCCCCGCCCGCGCGCCCGCCAGCCGCCCCGCCACAGCCACCGTCGCTCCAGCGCTCCCGGGCCCGTTCCGCCTCCCGGGTTCGTTCTGTGTCCTGGCCCAGGTACCTGCGGGCGGCCTGCTCATGGCGATGGCGCTGGTCGCCGGGAGCCTGTACCTGACCCGCGGTCCTGCCCCAGCCGCCGCATCGTCCGCTCACGGCACGGTGACCTCGCGGCAAACGGCGGACGCATGCGGCGCAGCCCGGGCCGGCGCCTGCGCCGAGCCGAACCCCATCGGCATCAGCGCCGCCGTGTCCCCAGGCGCACCGCCCCTCCACCCCGGGCGCCACCCCGCCCAACCGACACCATCAACCTCAGGCTCAGCACCAACCTCAGCCAACCACTCCGCCTCAACTTCAACCTCACCCAGCCACTCCGCCTCAGCGCCTACCGCCGTCCCAAGTACCTCAGCCACCCCAACCGCAGCGGTGCTCGCGCTTATCAACACGGCCCGTTCGGCGGCGGGCCTGCCGCCCTTGACGATCACCGCCGGCCTGTATCGCAGCGCGTCGGCGCACAACGCGCTGATGGCCGCCGGCTGCGGGCTCTCGCACCAGTGCCCGGGCGAGCCGGACCTCGGCACCCGCGAAACCGCCGCCGGGGTGCACTGGATGGCGGCGGGGGAGAACATCGGCACCGGCGGCCCGGTGGCGACCAGCACGGCGGCCAGCACCCAGCTGGCGGTGACCCTCACCCAGGACATGCTGAACGAGCAGCCGCCCAACGACGGTCACAGGAAGAACATCCTGAACCCGTCTTTCACCCACATCGGCATCGCCGTCTACCGCGCCCCCTCCGGCACCCTCTGGCTCACCCAGGACTTCTCCAGCTAACCCCCGTATCCGCCGCTCGTCGCGGCCCGTGAAATTCGGCTTGCCCGGGCTCACGAAGGACGTCGAACGCTCCGTTGCCATAACCTGCTAGGCGGGCAGAGTGCCGGTGACTGCCTTCGCGCCGCGGACAGCCCGTGGCGCAAGCGGCATCCGCGGCGAAAGCGCACCCGGCAGCGAAAGGGCGCCCAGCGGTGCGAAAGGGGCACCCGGGCGAGAGCGGCCCTGAGACCAACGGGGCAGCTGGGGCAGCTAAGCCTCGCACCGCTAGTCCGGGGCGCCCTCGCGGCTGCGCAGCAGGCGGCGCAGCGAGTCGAGCCTGGCCTCGGCGTGGTGCTCGCGGGCCCACTCGTCCAGGGCGCAGCCGGGGGACAGGTGGTCGCACCCGGCCGGGCAGCCGGCCGTCCCTTCGGCCAGATCCCCGAACGCCTCTACGACCCGCTCCGGGCTCACGTGGCCCAGCCCGAACCCGCGCAGCCCCGGCGTGTCGATCAGCCATCCGTCGTCCAGCGGGATCGCCACCACCGACGACGACGTGTGCCTGCCCTGCCCGGTCACCGGGTTGACCCGGCCGGTCGCCCGGGCCGCCGCCGGGACCAGCGTGTTCATCAGCGTGGACTTGCCGACGCCGGACGGCCCGATGAGCACGCTGATCCGGCCGGTCACCGCGGACCTGAGCCGGGCCAGGGTCGGCGCCGCCAGCGGCCGCCTGGTGGTCAGCATCGGCAGGCCGAGCGGGGTGTAGAGGGCGCGGACCTTGCGCCGCGAGGCGCCCGGGTCCAGGTCGGCCTTGGTCAGCACGAGCAGCGGGTCGAGCCCGGCGTCGTACGCGGCGACCAGGCAGCGGTCGATGAAGCGCAGGTTGGGCTCCGGGTCGGCCAGCGCGCAGACGACCACCAGCTGGTCGGCGTTGGCCACGATGATCCGCTCCAGCGGGTCGGTGTCGTCGGCGGACCGGCGCAGCGCGCTGGTCCTCGGCTCGACCCGGACGATCCGGGCCAGCGATCCCTCCGCCCCGGAGATGTCGCCCGCCAGCGCGACCCGGTCGCCGACCACCACCGAACCCTTGCCGAGCTCGCGCGCCTTCATGGCGACCACCGCCGCCGTCGGTCATGCATCCGTACCGGCCCCGGTCCACGCTGGTGACGAAGCCCGGCACGGCGCCGGAGTGCGCGGGCCGCCGCCTGGTCCGCGGCCGGGACCCGTGCCCGGGCCGGACCCGGACATCGTCCTCGTCGAGCCGGTCGTAACCGCCCCGCGAGCTCAGGGTCCGGCCCCCAGCATTGCCGCCCAGACGTCGGTGAAGCCGGGGAAGGTCTTGGCCACGGTCTGCGCGTTGGCCACCCGCAGGCCCGGCACGACCAGGCCGAGCACGGCCGCCGCCATCACCATCCGGTGGTCGTCGTAGCTGCCGAACGGCTCGCCGTTCAGCCGGCGCCCGCAGCGGCCGCGGCCGGATCTGCAGCCCGTCGGGCTGCTCGGTGATGTCGCCGCCGAGCGCGTTGATCTCCTTGGCCATCGCGGCCAGCCGGTCGGTCTCGTGGGTCCGGGTATGCGCCAGCCCGGTAAAGGCCGAGGGGGAGTCCGCCAGCGCCGCCACCGCGGTCAGCACCGGCGCGAGCTCGTTGACGTCGCGCAGGTCGGCCGCGATGCCCTGCGATCCGGCCGGTGCCGGTGATGGTCAGCCCGTCCGCGCCGACCTCGCACCGGGCGCCCATCGCCGTCAGCACGTCCAGGATCGCCCCGGCCGCCTGCAGGCTGTCCCGCGGCCAGTCGGGCACCGTGACCGTGCCCGCGGTGACCAGCGCCGCGGCCAGGAACGGACCCGCGTTCGACAGGTCGGGCTCGACCGTGATGGTGCCCAGCTGGAGCCGTCCCGGCCGCACCCGCCACGCATCCGGCCGCTCCCCGGAGCTCCCGGAGCCCGGCCACGGTGACCTCGGCGCCGGCCGTCGCGGAGCATCCGGACGGTCATGGCGATGTGCGGCGCCGACGGCACCGGCGGCCCGGCAGTGCGCGTATCTCGATCGCCCTCGGCGAACCGGGGCGCCGCCAGCAGCAGCCCCGAGACCAGCTGAGAGGACCCGGAGGCGTCCAGGGTGACGGGACCGCCGCGGACCGTCCCGTGGCCGTGCACGGTGAACGGGACCGCCGCCCGCCCGCCGTCATCGATGTCCGCCCCGAGGTGCCGCAGCGCCGCCAGGATCGGGCCGACGGGCCGCTCCCTGGCCCGCGCGTCGCCGTCGAAGTGAACGGAGGCCGCGCGTCAGCGCGGCCACCGCGGGCAGGAACCGCATCACGGTGCCCGCGTTGCCCACGTCCACGCTGACCCCGGACCCGGCCGGCGGTGACCCGGGCGTGACCCGCCAGGCCGTTCGGGATGAGAGTCTGTCTGCTGATCGCGGCGCCCATGGCGCGCAGCGCGCCGGCCGCCAGCACGGTGTCCCTGGCCCGCAGCGGGTTCACGATCACGGCCGGGCCGTCGCTGAGGGCGGCCAGCACCAGGGCGCGGTTGGTGATGGATTTCGACGCGGGCAGCCGGACCCGGGCGCGGACCGGTCCGGCGGCGGCCGGGGCGGCCACGGGCCGGTCGTGGTGGTCATCGGCGTGCATACGGTTGAGCGTATCGTTGCGCGCCCGTGCGCCGGGTCCCGCAGGCCCGGCGATTATGGCCGGGGTTTGGCCATCGATATTCCGGTTATGAATGCCAATCCAGGCTTAACGGGACGTGTCCGGACTGTATCCAGTTTAGGAAGATTGCATGTGCGGTCGTTTTGTGTCGGCGCGTAAGCGTCTTGAACTCCTCGAGGAGTTCGCGGTTCGAGCGCGACCGGGTCGACCACTTCACCGGACCCAGAGCCTGGCCCCGACTACAACGTGGCCCCGACCAAACGGGTGTTCGCGGTGCTGGAAAGGCCGGCCCGCGACGACGAGCCGCAGGCCCGTGAGCTGCGGGTGGTGCGCTGGGGCCTGGTCCCGTTCTGGGCCAAGGAGGCCTCGAGCGGCGGCAAGCTGATCAACGCCAGGGCCGAGACCGTCGCGGTCAAGCCGTCGTTCCGGCGCGCCTTCGCCAAGCGCCGTTGCATTTTGCCCGCGGACGGATACTACGAGTGGCAGGCCATACCGGAAGAAGGCAAAAAACCGCGCAAACAACCCTTTTATATCTATCGAACGGACGGTGGTGCTCTCGCCTTCGCCGGAATTTATGAGCTGTGGCGGGATGAGGCGGTGCCTGCGGATCACGAACGCGCCTGGCTGTGGACGGCCGCGATTATCACGACCCAGGCCACCGACGATGTCGGCCAGATCCACGATCGCATGCCCATGGTGATTTCCCGTGACCACTGGGCCGACTGGCTTGACCCGGATAATTCCGAACCAGGCCAGCTGCAAGCGGCGATGCTGCCCGCCATGGCGGGCGGGGGCCTGACGTCGCACCCCGTTTCATCGGCCGTTAATTCGGTGCGGAATAACGGACCGGAGCTCATCGAGCGCCTGGCTGTGGATTCCGGCGACCCGGCGCGGCCACCTGGCTAGTTGTGCTGAGCCCGCGGCGGCCGATCGGGGCCGCGTCGCACGCGGGCGGGATGCGAGGACATCAGTGGAGATCACCGTCGCCCGTAAGCGCCTGGAGGAGATGCGCGACGACCTGGACCGGTCGATCGCCGTCTTGCAGGGGAGCGTCCCGGCCGCTGGCGGGTACCGCGTCCCCGCAGGACTCGGCCGACGCGGGGTCTACGCTGTCCGAGGCGGACCGGACCGAAGCCGTCCTGCTGTCCGCCAGCCGCCAGCGTGACGGCGTGCTGGCCGCGCTCGCCCGCATCGCCGACGACAGCTACGGACAGTGCGTCGACTGCGGGCACCAGATTCCCGAGGGCAGGCTGGAGGCGCGGCCCGACGCCGCCCGCTGCGTCAACTGCCAGGCCACATACGACAAACGGCTCGCTAGCGGCCGGCTCGCCGGCCGGCGGCAGGCTTGCGGGCCGATATCACCAGCTGCGCGCCCAGCGAGTCATCCGAACGCGCGGCCAGTTCGGCCCGGACCAGCTGGGGCAGGCTGTTCGGGTCGCGCCGCAGCAGATGCGTCACCGTCGACTCGGACAGCACGGTCCGCGACCTGATCCAGTCCACCGTCAGCCCGGCCCCGCTGAACAGCTCGCGGGCCTGGTCGGGTCCGTAGCACCGGGTGATCGAACCGTCCGGCCAGGGCACAAGCACCACTTCGGCGTGCGGCAGGTCGACCAGGTGCGCCCAGTGATGCTGATCGGCGAGCACGGCCATGCCGAGGACGAGCGAGTCGACGCAGGCCAGCACCCGCCCGGCACGGACGCAGCACCCGGGCGATCTCCGCGATCATCGTCTCGGCGCCCAGGTGCATGGACAGCGCCCGGTCATCCGCGATGACGTCGTCCGCGCACTCGTCGGCCAGGAAGGAGAGCCGGGCTGGAGTCCGCGATCACCGGGACGATCCGGCCCGCGGTCTAGGCGCGGGGCGGCCGGCCGCCCGTTCCGCCGTGCGGCCGAGCGCCCAGCCGCCGGCCCGCCCCGGCCGTCCCGCCCGGCGTGCCGGGGGCCACACAGCGCACGACGGTATGGCCTGCCCGGGCGGCGAGTTCCGCGCCCGGCCCGCGCGGTCCCGAGACGTCGACGATGAGGTGCCGTCCCGGCGGCAGCCAGGCCGCCAGCTGAGCGCGCGTCACCGCCGCGTGGAACAGCCAGTAGGCGGGCAGGTGATCAGTGTCCGGCACGGTAATCGCGCTGGCCGCATGTTGCACGGGCCTTGAACTCCTGACTTGACGTCCTGGCATCCAGGCCGCCTGCCTGTTATCTTCCCGGCTTGACCGCTCTTTAGTCACCTGCCGCGAGAGGCTAAGTCAGCCGGATGTTAGCCCCCTTGATCGGTTCGGACCAGGCCCGGTCCCCGGGGTTGCGGAATGACCGGCTGCACCGTCGTGTTGAACGCGTCATGGCAGTGGCCGCACCACCTCGTGGCATCCGGACGGAACCTTTTGATGCCGGACACGGTATTCTCCCGCTCATACGGTCTGCACGCCCGCAGCCCGGCCTCGGACCATCTAGAGGGGGTGGGTCCCGTTCCGGAGACTCTCGAAGAGCGCGGTGAGCGCTTCGAGCAGGAGGTGCTGCCCTACCTGGATCAGCTGTACTCCGCCGGGCTTCGGATGACCCGCAACCCGGCGGACGCGGAAGACCTGGTGCAGGAGACGTTCGCCAAGGCCTACGCGTCCTTCCACCAGTTCCAGCAGGGCACCAACCTGAAAGCCTGGCTGTTCCGGATCTTGACCAATACCTTCATCAACACCTACCGCAAGCGGCAGCGCGAGCCGCAGCGTTCCGGTGCGGAGGAGGTCGAGGACTGGCAGCTGGCGCGGGCGGCGTCGCACACCTCGGGCGGCCTGAAGTCGGCCGAAGCCGAAGCGCTGGAGCGGCTGCCCGACTCCGATATCAAGCAGGCGCTGCAGGCGCTGCCCGAAGAGTTCAGGATCGCCGTCTACCTGGCTGACGTCGAAGGTTTCGCGTACAAGGAGATCGCCGACATCATGGAAACGCCGATCGGCACGGTGATGTCGCGCTTGCACCGTGGTCGCCGCCAGCTGCGGGAGATGCTCCAGGATTACGCCGCGGAGCGCGGGCTGGCCAAGACCGGTTCTGACGTCTCCGCAGCGGGGGAGGAAGCTCGATGAGCTGCGGAAACCCGCACGAGACGCCGTGTACAGAGGTGCTGGACCGGGTCTACGGCTACCTCGACGGCGAGCTGGACGACATGGACTGCGCGAAGATCCGCCAGCACCTGGACGAGTGCGGGCCTTGCCTGCGCGAGTACGGCCTGGAAGAAGTCGTGAAGCGGGTGGTGCAAAAGCACTGCGGCTGTGACCCGGCGCCCGCCGAGCTGCGGGCGAAGATTCTCATCAGGATCAGGCGAGGTCCGCTCCACCATCGAGTTCGCCGAGTAGCTACCCCTGGGCTCAGGGCCGAGTCGCCCGGAGTGACCTGATTGGCCATGGCTGGGGTAATTGCGCAGCATGTGCCATCTTTGATAGCCCATTGTGACGGCCGTGCTCACGATTTGTTCACGATGAGATTTGGGCCTGCGAGAAGTGTTGTGGTCACGTTATCCTTGACCTTGGACGATAACCGGTAGGCACTCGGCGGTCGTGGCATGGAGGTCGGCGTCATGCGTCCAGGTACTGAGGTCACATCCACGCGGTGTGCAGACGCGCCAGAATCCGCATGGGCACCTGTCGCTTTCGGGATAACGTGGGGGTAACTGCACGGTTTATCGCTTTTTGGCGCACACCCCTGACCGCAAGGGGGTAGTTTGGCTAGGCTCTCGTGGGCCGCGCGGCTTTACGTCGCCGTAGTGGTGGCAGCGGCGGTGGTCTTGCTCGCTCGCGGCCCGTTCACGTTCTCCGGGAATTCATGGCGTGATATCGCCGTCCTGGGTTTGCTGCTCGTCATTTCCGAGTCGACGGCCACACGCTTGAGCCGCGGGCAATATTTTCTGGTCCGCGAATACCGCCGCCACGCTGGCCGCGGCGGTCCTGGTCGGCCCGGTGGGCGCCGGGCTGGTGGGCGCCTTCACCGATCTTCAGCGTGCGGCGCGGGCCATCCCTGGCTCAGCGCGTGTTCAACACCGGCATGATGGCCCTGACCGCTTACCTGGCCGGCCGGGTCTTCGTCGCGCTGCACGGACACGTCGGCGCGCTCAACGTGAACTCCTTCCCCGACATCATCGGGCCGTTCGCGGTCGCCGCGCTGGCGCACGTCCTGATCAACCACGCGCTGCTCGGCGTGGTGCTCTGGCTGGCGCGCAGTCGCCGAGGGAGGCCACGCCGCACGCCGGGATGAGCGCCGCGGCTGCTGTTCTCTGACCTGGGGTACGGGGCGTTCGGCCTGCTCATCGCGGCGCTGTGGACCGTGGTCGGGCCGTTCGCGCCGCTGCTGGCGCTGATCCCGCTGTTCGTGGCCCGCTGGGCGGTCGCGCAGTTCGCCGAGCAGCAACGGGCCTACGAGGCCACGGTGGGCGCCTTGTGCCAGGCGGTCGAGACCAAGGACTTCTACACCCGCGGTCACAGCGACCGGGTGTCGCGGGGCTCGGTGATGATCGCCCGGGAGATCGGCATGCGGGGCGACCGGGTGGAGGCCATCAGGTACGCGGGCATGCTGCACGACGTCGGCAAGCTCGGGGTGCCGACCAAGGTGCTGCAGAAGACCGGGCAAGCTGACCGAGGAGGAGTACGCGGCCATCCAGCTGCACCCGATGCGCGGGCTCGACATCGTCCGGGAGATCGGGTTCCTCGACGAGGCGCTGGCCGGGATCATGCACCACCACGAGCGGATCGACGGCCGGGGATATCCGATGGGCCTGGCCGGCGACGAGATCCCCGAGTTCGCCCGGGTGCTGGCCGTCGCCGACGCCTTCGACTCCATGACCTCCACCCGGTCCTACCGCGGTGCGCGGCCGACCGACGAGGCGATCGCCGAGCTGAGGAAGTGGTCGGGCACCCAGTTCGACCCGGCGTTCGTGGACGCTTTCGTGGCCGCGATCAAGCGCGATGGCTGGCAGCATCCCGAGCCGCCCGCGCTGGCCGCCGAGGAGCTGGCGACCATCACGGCGCAAGACCACGACGACCCGAGTGCTCCGCTCCGTGTCATCGACAGCCTGTAGCCGACCCTGATGACCGAGCGACGACACGAGCTGCGCCGCTATCCCTGGCAGGTGCGCGATTCCGGCCAGCTGCTGCTGGTGCTGGCCGCGCTGGTGTGGGTCGTCGCCTCGGTGGCGCAGACCGCGGCGGCCGGGCTGCAGGGTGTCAGCAGCGCGATCGCGTTCGGGCTGCTGATCGCGTTTGGCGAGGTGCTCAGGCTCAACCTGCCCGGCGACCGGGAGTCGGCCCCGATCGGGTTCGCCGGCGCGCTCGCCTACGCCCTGCTCATCTGGGTCGGCGCCAAGCCGGCCCAGCACAGCGCCGCGCAGGTGGTGACCGTGGCCACCATCGGCATGATCGTCGGGGCGCTGCCGCACCTGGCCGTGGGCCGGCCCGCCCGGGTGAGCGGGATGGCCTCCCGGCTGCTGTGCGTCGCGTGCGTCGCCTACATTTTCCGCCCGCTGGCCGGGAACGGCGCCGTGGTCAGGGACTGGGGCCTGGCCTTTTCGCTGATGACGTCCATGGTTATCGTCGCGTTGCTGCTCGAGGTGGTGCTCGGCGCCATGCTCCGGGTGGACGAGCAGCGGGCCAGGTTCCGGGTGGCGCTGGTGGACGAGATGCGCGTGCAGCTTCCGCTGGGGGCCGCGGTGGGGGCCTCGGCCCTGCTCATCGCGTTCGCCGCGGAGGTGATGGGGCTGGCCGCGCTGGTCGTGTTTACCGCTCCGCTGCTGGTCACCCAGGTGGCGTTCCGCCGGTACGCCGGGATCCGGGCGACCTACCTGCAGACCGTGCGCGCGCTGGCCAAGGTCACCGAGATCGGCGGGTACGTGGAACCCGGCCATTCCGAACGGGTCAGCAGGCTCGCCGTGGCCATCGGCCGCGAGCTCGGCATCCACGAGCCCGCCCTGCTCGAGCTGGAGTACGCGGCGCTGATGCACGACATCGGGCAGCTTTCGCTGCACGATCCGATCACCGGCGGGGCCACCATCTTCGTCTCGCCCCGGGACGCCAAGCGCATCGCCGAGCTTGGCGCCGAGGTGATCCAGCAGGCCCAGGTGCTCGGCTCGGTGGCCGAGATCGTCCGCAGGCAGAACGAGCCCTACCGCGACGCTGACGCGCCCGCGCGCCGTCGTCTCGGCGGCGCGGTACCGGCCGGCCCGCCGCTGAGCAGCCGCATCATCAAGACGGCCAACGCCTTTGATGACCTGGTGGGCAGCTCGCTCGAGCCGGGCCGGGCCGCCGCGGCGGTGCAGCAGCTCAGGCTGGACACCGCCCGTGAGTACGACCCGTCCGCGGTCGAGGCCCTCAGCCGGGTGGTCAACCGCCGTTCTGTCCTGCAGCTGTGATCAGCGCTGCCTGTCACCGGCGCTTGCGCACCGGCGGCCCCGGTGCTTGCGCCAACGCCTGGTCCCCCCGCTAGGCTGGCGTGATGTTTGATTCGGTGCTTGTCGCCAACCGTGGTGAGATCGCCAGGCGGGTGATCAGGACGGCCCGCCAGCTGGGGATCCGGGCCGTCGCCGTGTACTCAGACGCCGATAAGGATCTGCCCTACGTGCACGAGGCCGATGAGGCCATCGGCATCGGCCCGGCCCAGCCCGCCCGAAGCTACCTGGACGCCGCGGCCCTCATCGCCGCGGCCGGCCAGGCCAGGGCCGCGGCGGTGCACCCGGGCTACGGTTTCCTGGCCGAGAACGCGGAGTTCGCCCGGCAGGTGATCGCGGCCGGCCTGATCTGGGTCGGTCCCGACCCGGCGGCCATCGAGCAGATGGGCGACAAGGTCCGGGCCAGGAACCTGATGGAACAGGCCGGCGTCCCGGTAGCACCGGGTAGCCGTGAGCCCCTCACCGACGTGACCGCCGCGCTGGCCCAGGCGGACCTGATCGGCTATCCCGTCATGGTCAAGGCCGCGGCGGGCGGCGGCGGGATCGGCATGGGGGTGGCCGCGGACCAGGCCGGCCTGCAGGCCGCGTTCGCGACCGCCACGTCGCGCGCGGAGCGGTTCTTCGGCTCGCCGGAAATCCTGATCGAGCGCTGCATCGAGCGCGCCCGGCACGTCGAGGTCCAGATCCTCGGCCTGGCCGACGGCCGGGTGATCGCGCTCGGCGAGCGTGACTGCTCGGTGCAGCGGCGGCACCAGAAGGTCGCCGAGGAGACCCCGTCACCGGGCGTTTCCGCCGAGCTGAGGGAGCGGATGCTGACCGCCGCCGTCCAGGCCGGGGAGGCGGTGCGCTACCGCGGCGCCGGCACCGTCGAATGCCTGGTGGACACCGAGACGGGCTCGTTCGTCTTCCTCGAGATGAACACCCGGCTCCAGGTCGAGCATCCCGTCACCGAGCTTGTCACCGGCATCGACCTGGTCGAGCAGCAGTTCCTCATCGCCGCGGGCGAGCCGCCGTCCTTCGACACCGCCGCCGTCGAGCCGTCTCCGGGCACGCGCTCGAGCTGCGCATCTACGCCGAGGATCCGGTCCGGTTCCTGCCCGGGCCCGGCCTGATCACCGCATGGGAAGAACCGTCCGGTCCGGGTGTGCGGGTGGACGCCGGCTACCAAGCCGGGAATACGGTCACGCCCTTCTACGACCCGCTGCTGGCCAAGCTCTGCGTGCACGGCGCCGACCGGGACCAGGCGCTGGCGCGGGCCAGGCAGGCCGTGGCCGGGTTCCGCATCGCGGGCCCGAAGACGAACCTGCTCTTCCACGCGGACCTGCTCGCCAGCGCAGAGTTCGCGGCCGGCGATTACGATACGTCCCTGGTAACCAAGCTGCGTCCTGCGTAGCACAATGCCTAATGCGAAGCCGGGTCGGCTGACCCGGGCGAACAGATGAGGAGTCACCGGTGGCTGAGGTCCGCGCGGAGATGGTCGCGAACGTGTGGAAGGTGGTCGCCTCGGAAGGTGATCAGGTCGAAGAAGGTGACACCCTGGTGATCCTGGAGTCCATGAAAATGGAGATCCCGGTCCTGGCCGAGGGCCCGGGTGTGGTCACCAAGATGCATGTCGCCGAGGGAGACGTCGTCCAGGAAGGCGACCTGATCGCCGTCATCGGCTGACGATCACCTGGCCAAGTGCCAGTACCCCCGAACTCGCCCCGGTGGTGGCCACCACGGCCGGCGGCCTGGCCGAGCAGGTCGTCGACGGCGTCACCGGTTTCACCGCCGCGGCGGCTGATCCGGCCAGCCTGGCCCGCGCGCTGCGCCGCGCGCCGCCGGACGCGAGCTGGCCCGGACCCGGTTCGACCACCGGCTGGCCAGCCAGCGTTTCTTCGCCCAGTTCGCCCCCTGGGCCTGCCGGGAGCCGGACGATCAGGGGCAAACTCACAGGGCTGAGGGCCAGGGGTCACACTGCGTCCCTGACGAAATCGATGACCGTCCGCGCGTACCGATCCGGTTCGTCGGCGTGGACGAAGTGGCCCGCCCGGCTGAACTCCGCCGTCGCGTGCCGGGGGGAGGCCCGGCGGAAGGCGTCCCGCTGCTCGGGGCTGGTCGTCGGGTCCTGGCCTCCGGTGATGAGCAGGGCGGGCAGGCCGAGCCGGGGCAGGGCTGGCAGCGAGGACTCGAAGACGGTGGCGTCACCCATGATGGCCAGGTGATGACGGGTCGTACTCTCGCTGGCGGCCTGCTCATCGGCCTGGGGCCGCTCCGGACGGGCCAGGTCGACCTCGTGCAGACGCTGACGGGTGACCGGATCGGGAAGGTAATAGGTCAGCCGCTCGTCGCCCAGCGCATCCAGGGCCGCCATGTAGGCCGCCCACAGCTCCCGCGGCGAACCTCCGCTCGCGGCGGCCGCCCGGGCCGTGCGGGCCGCCGCGTCCCGGCCGAGGGACCCCAGCAGGCCGGCGATCCGGGGCAGTGCCGCCCGGGTCGTCAGCCCCAGGTCCCAGGCCGGGTTCTCGAAAATCACCGCGCGCAGGGCGTCCGGATAGGTGACCGCGTACCGCAGGGCCACTATCCCGCCGAAAGACTGGCCGAGCGCCACCCAGCGGTCGACACCCAGCGCATGCCGCGCTGCCTCACAGTCCTCGACCAGGTCCGCGATGGTCAGCCCGGCCCCGGCCGGCAGCGGAGCCGACCTGTCCACGCCCCGCTGGTCCAGGCCGATTACCCGCAAGCCGTCGCTGAGGCGATCACCTTGCACCGCCATGAACTGGTAGGCGCCCTGCCCGGGACCGCCGTGCACGAACAGCAGCGCCGTGCTGCCCGCAGCTCCCCGGACATCGGCAAAAAGCTGCTGCCCGGTAATCCTGCCGCCGCCCACCGATTTATTCTGGCATTCCGAACGACTCCGCAGAGCGCCAGGCCGAAGGTTTTTGCCCGGATGCCTAGTCGTTTCCCGGTTTGTGTCCAGTCCGGTCATGGAGGGCGGCGGCCCGGCCAGCGCGGTGAGATGCCTGATAACCAACACAACGCCGTGCGGGCTGGCACCCGCCAAGCACCGGGGACGCCTGGTGCTCACCTTCCAGGTGGGGATCGGCGTGGGGATCTTGATCTCGACGGTGATCGGGGCCGCCTCGAGTCTGTCCTGGCGGCTCGATATCGGCATCGCCGCGGCTGCCCGCTACACGCCGGTGGTGGACCTGGGGTAGGCGATCTCGGCGTCGGTGACCACGTTGACCAGGTAGGGCGCGTTCGCGGCGAAGGCGCGGCGCAGCGCCGGGGCGATCCCGGCCCCCGTGGTGACGAGCTCGCCGGCGCCGCCCAGGGCCCGGACCACCTCGTCGTAACGGCAGCCCGGCTGCAGGTCGGCGGCGACGTCGTAGCCGTACAGCGCCCGCATCGGGTGCTTCTCCAGGCCCCAGCCGCCGTTGTTACCGCAGACGATGACCACCGGCAGCCGGTGCCGGACCAAGGTGTCGGCGTCCATCAGCGAAAACCCGGCCGCGCCGTCGCCCAGCAGCAGGACGACCTGAGCGGACGGCCGGGCGATCCTGGCCGCGATCGCGTAGCCGAGCCCGGTGCCCAGGCAGCCAAACGGCCCCGGGTCAAGCCAGCCACCCGGACGTGCGGGCTCGATGTACTTTCCCGCGAAGGAGACGAAGTCGCCGCCGTCACCGATGATCACCGCGTCGTCGTCGAGGACCTTGGCCAGTTCGCCGTAGATCCGGGCCGGGTGGACCGGATCGGCCTCGCTCGCCAGCAGCGGCGCGTCGGCCGCGTGCGCCGCCAGCACCGCCTCGGCGAGCCGCCCCGGCCAGTCCGGTTCCATCGCGCTCGACGTCTGGCCCCCGGCCAGCTGCGTGAAGAACGCGGACAGATCCCCCGCGGCCGAGCCGGCCAGCGGTGCGTGGGTCGCGACCCCGCCCGGCGCGTCGGCGACATGCACCACCTGCGCGGGTGTCTGCGCCGGGCCGAACGAGCCGTACCCGAGCCGGAAGTCCAGCGGCGTTCCGGCCACCAGGACCAGGTCAGCCTCGCGCAGCGCGACGGACCTGGCCCGGGTGACCAGCAGTTCGTGGCCGCCGGGCAGCACCCCGCGGGCCTGGCCGTTGGCGATCACGGGCAGCCGCAGTTCCTGCGCCGCGCGCCGGGCGGCGTCCTCGGCGCCGCCGAGCCAGACGTCGGACCCCAGCACGAGCACCGGCCGCCTGGCCGCCCGCAGCAACCCGGCGATCCGGCTGACGTCCGCCCCGTCCGGCGCCACCGGATCAGGTCCGCCCAGGTCCGGCAGGTCGGCTTTGGCCTGTCCGTAGATAGCTTCGAGTGAGATGTCGAGGAACACCGGCCCGCGATGCGGGCTCAGCGCCAGCGCGAAGGCGGCCTGCACCGAGGCGGCCACCTTCGCCGTGTCGTGCTCGGTCCAGGCCCCCTTGGTGACCGGCGCGAGCAGGGGCGGATGGTCGATTTCCTGCAGGCTGCCGGCCCCCCAGCGGGAGTCGGGCGCGCGCCCGGCCAGGACCACGACGGGCGCCCCGTTGAACCACGCGGTGGTCACCGCGCTGACCGAGTTGGTGACCCCCGGGCCCGCGGTCACCACCGCCAGCCCCGGCGTCCTGGTCAGCCGCGCGGTGGCCTCGGCCGCGAAGACCGCGGTCTGCTCGTGTCGCACGTCCACCAGCCGCAGCGGGGGGTCGGTGCGGACGGCCGCGTCATACAGCGGGAACACGTGCCCGCCCGACAGCGTGAACAGCGTCGATACGCCGTACCGCCGCGCCACGGTGACCGCGTGCAGGCCGCCAGGCCCGGATATCAGCGCCACACCAGCGAGGTTACCAGCCAGTAGGCTCGGCGGTAAGTAGCCCGACTGGACCGAAGCGTCCGCGGTCAGTCCCCGGCTGCCCCGGCCGCCGACCCCCCGGACCCCGCCGACCCGGCCGACCCTCCCGCCGCCCGGCGGCCGACGCGGGGGAGCCGACGCCAACGCGGGCCGGAGCCGGGCCATGCGGCGGGTCCACGGTGTACTGGTGCGGCAGCGTCTCGTCGGCACCCTGGGGTACCTTAGCCGCCCGCAGGATCACGGTCAGGATGACCGCGATGACGATGTTGAGCACGAGCGCGCTAAAGCCGATGTACACCGTGTGGCCGAACTCGATGTCGGAGGAGGACGCCCAGTGTGAGACGGTCGGGGAGGCCGAGTTGTACGCGGCGACGGTGCCGAACGCCATGCCGGCCAGCCAGCCGGTCAGCAGCGCCCAGCGGTCGAACCAGCGGGTGAACAGGCCCCCCACCAGCATCGGGAAGAGCTGCAGAATCCAGACGCCGCCGAGCAGCTGCAGGTTGATGGCAAACGTGTGCGGCAGTTCGACCGCGAAGTACAGGGCGCCCAGCTTGACGACCAGCGAGGCCCACTTGGACACCTTGGTTTCCAGCCGGGGGGTGGCGTCCGGCTTGAAGAACTCCTTGAAGATGTTGCGGGTGAACAGGTTCGCCGCGGCGATGCCCATGATCGCGGCGGGCACCAGCGCGCCGATGATGATCCCGGCGAAGGCGATCCCGGTGAACCAGCTGGGGAACATGTGCTGGAACAGGTAGGGCACCGCGAGCTGCGCGTTGCCGCCCGCCTTCTTCACGTCGGCCACGGTGGTCTTGTCCGCGATCGCCATATAGCCGAACAACGCGATCAGGGCGAGCAGCACCGAGTAGAGCGGCAGGTACGCCATGTTGCGCTTGACCGCGGAGCGCCGCTTGGCGGCGAGCGTCCCGGTGATCGAATGCGGGTAGAGGAACAGCGCCAGCGCCGAGCCCAGGGCCAGGGTGGCGAAGTCGAGCTGCGTGCTGCCGATGGCCTTTGAGGTCGGGACGAACGAACCGTAAGGCTTTTTGGTCGCCGGATTAATCGCGGCGAAATGCGTCTGCGCGGTGCCGAAGATATGCCCCCAGCCGCCGAGCCTGGCCGGGATGTAGAAAACCGCCACGATGACCATCAGGTAGACCAGGGTGTCCTTGATAAAGGCGATGAGCGCGGGGGCCCGCAGCCCGGACACATAGGTGAAGATCGCGAGCACGACGAACGCGACGAACAACGGCAGGTCCCGGACGAACGTATTGGCTGAGGACGTGCCCACCCCCATCACGGTGAGCACCGCCTGGATGCCGACGAGTTGCAAGGCGATGTAGGGCATCAGCGCCAGGATGCCGGTAAAGGCGGCGGACAGGGCCAGCCCGCGGGAGCCGTACCGGCCGCGGATGAAGTCGGCGGGCGTGACGTAGTTGTGCACCCGGGACACCGACCAGAGCCGCGGCAAGAAGATGATCACGATCGGGAACACCATGATCGTGTAGGAGACGGCGTAGAAGCCGATGGCGCCAGAACCGAACACCAGCGCGGGTACCGCGATAAACGTGTAGGCGGTGTACAGGTCGCCACCCAGCAGGAACCAGGTGATGACGGCGCCAAAACCGCGCCCGCCGAGCCCCCACTCGTTCAGGTGAAGCCTGTCCTCGGCCCGCCGCCAGCGGGCCGCGGCGAAGCCCACCCCGGTGACCACGAGGAACAGGACGACCACGATGGTGAACGTGACGGCGTTGACGTGGCTCACCTGGCCACCTCGCTCGTCTCCTGCTGGCCGTCGTCGGCGTCGCCGGGCGGCCGCAGCCGTTTCTGCAGCGCGATGACGGTCAGCAGCGCGATCGAGACGGCCGGCATATAGACCAGCAGGTAGAAATAGAAGAAGGGGAAGTCGCCGACCTTAGGCGTGGTTCTCGCGTAGATCGGCACGTACAGCGAGAAGAAGATCGAGGCGATGATCAGGACGGCGATAACCGCCGAGGTTAGCGGATGCGCGCTGACCGGGGACCAGGCCCGGTGAGAACTCCGGGCCGCGGCGGGCGGCTGGCTCATTCCTTCCCCCTTCGCTGGAGGTCGGCTTCTTTCTGTTGTGACTGGTGTCACGTAAGGTGCCTCCATGCTGCGCCCGGAGGCCGCGCTGGTGCAATCCTTTGCCGCCAGGTAATGGCCCGGGTGGTTAGCTCGCCCGGCTAAGCAGGGCGGACACGCAGGCCATTCTCAGCTATTGAAAATAGCGACAGTTTGCGGGCTGAAACTACCGCCGAACGCGGGGCTGAGGCCGGCCCGGGCGGCGGCCAGGAAGCCGGCCTGGTTCAGCCGGGCCGCGCCGGCGGGCAGCGCGCCGGCCAGCGTGCACCCGGCCTCGGCGGCCAGCACGGCCAGGTCGGTGAGGTTGGCACGTTCGGCCAGGCCGGGATCGGCGGGCCAGGCGCCGATGACCAGGCCGGCCTGCTCCAGCGCGCGGTGACCGAGCGCCTCCAGGGTGAGCGCGGTGTGGTTCAGGGTGCCGAGCCCGGGGGTGGTGACCACCAGGACCGGGGCGGTCAGCATCGCGGCCAGGTCCGCCAGCGTGCGGCCCGCGGCGTCATAGCGGACCAGCAAGCCACCCGCGCCCTCGACCAGGATCAGGTCAGCGTCGATCTGTTTCACCGCGACGGCGGCGGCGGCCAGGTCGAGCGGCGGCCGCCCGGCGGTCCGTGCGGCCGCCTCCGGCGACAACGGGTCGGGGAACCTGGCGAGTTCGTAGGTAGCGGTAACGCCGGACAGGCGCCGGACGGTGGCCAGATCGCCGGTGCGCCCGGGCGGCTCGCCGGTCTGCACGGGCTTGACCACGGCCACCCGCCGCCCGCGGTCGGCGGCCAGGGCGGCGACGGCCGCGGTGACCACGGTCTTGCCGACCTCGGTACCTGTGCCGCTGACGACGAGCACCGGCGGCCAGGACCAGGGCGGCGTGGTCACCGGCGCAGCCGGGTGACGAACTTGTACCGGTCACCTCGGTACCAGGACTGGGCCCATTCGACCGGTTCGCCGGTGACGTCAAACGCGTGCCTGGACAGCAGCAGCAGCGGCAGCCCGGCGTCCACCTCGAGCAGTTGCGCGTCGTGCGGGTCGGCCAGCACGGTCTCGATGGTCTCCTCCGCCTCGGCCAGCTGGATGCCGTAGCCCGCCCGCAGCGTCTCGTACAGCGACCGGTCGCGTTCGAGCTGCCTGCGCAGGCCGGGGAAGCGCCGGGCGGGCAGGTAGGAGGTGTCGATCGACATCGGCTCGCCGTCGGCGAGCCGCAGCCGGTGGATGCGCAGCGCGCGCCCGCCGGGGCGGATACCAAGCAGGGTCGCGAGCTGCTCGTCGCTGGCGACGTACCCGATGTCGAGGATCTTGGTTTGCGGATGCAGGCCGTGCGCGCGCATGCCCTCGGTGTAGCTGGCCAGCTCCAGCGACTGGGCCACCTTGGGCTTGGCCACAAAGGTGCCCTTGCCCTGCATCCGCAGCAGCCGCCCCTCGATGACCAGCTCGGCCAGCGCCTGCCGCACCGTGGTCCTCGAGGTCCCGTACGAACGCGCGAGCTCGCGCTCGGGCGGAACGGGGCTGCCGGTGTCCAGGGCCGCGGTGAGCTCCAGCAGCTCTCGCTTGACCTGGTAGTACTTGGGCAACCTAGGGGGCAGGCTCGCGGGGGGCGTGTCCGCGGCGGGCCCAGGGGCTTCTCCGAGGCGTCGTCGGCAGGCAACAGAGAAGCGGTCATCCGGAATCATTGCCTTAATAAAGGGTGAACGTCAACTCCCATCATCGTCCCGCACCGCGGCCAGCGCTCGCGCCGCCAGCTCGAAATCGCCTTCCGCCAGGTTGGCCCGGGCGGTAAGCCGCAGGCAGGCCTGCCCGGCCGGGACCGAAGGCGGCCGGAAACAGCCGGCCCGCACCCCGTGCCGGGCGCAGGTCCGCTGAGCCCGCACGGCCTGGCGGGATTCGCCCGCCACGACCGCGAGCACGGCGGCGCCGGACGGCGCGGTGCGCAGGCCGGCCTGCGCCGCGATCGCGGCCAGCCGGGCCGCGCTGGCCCGGGCCCGGGCGCCGAGGCCGGGCTCGGCGGCGATCACCCGCAGGGCGGCCAGGGCCGCGCCCGCGCACGGTGGCGCCAGCCCGGTGTCAAAGATGAAACCGCGCCCGATGTCCACCAGCGTGCCGATCACGTCCGCCGCGCCGAGGACCGCGCCGCCCTGGCCGGCCAGCGCCTTGGACAAGGTGACGGTGCGGATCAGGTCGGGCTCGGCGGCGATCCCGGCCGCGGCGGCGACCCCCCGGCCGCCCGGGCCGACCACGCCAAAGGCGTGCGCCTCGTCCAGCACCAGGAGCGCGTGGTGGGAGCGGGCGGCCGCGTGCAGCTCGGCGACCGGGGCCACGGCGCCGTCGACGGAGAACACCGCGTCGCTGACCACCAGGGCCGCCGCCTCGTCCCGGCGGGCCAGCACCTGCCGCACCGCGCCGGCGTCGCGGTGCGGGGTCACCACCACCCGGGCGCGGGACAGACGGCAGGCGTCGATGAGCGAGGCGTGGTTGCGGGCGTCGGACACGACCAGCACCCCCGCCGGGCCAGCCCAGCGCGGTCACCAGCGCGGTGATGACGGTGAGGTTGGCCAGGTAACCGGAGGAGAAGACCAGCGCGGCCTGCGCGCCGGTGAACTCCGCCAGCTGCGCCTCCAGCTCGGCGTGCAGCTCGGTCGTCCCGGTGACCAGCCGCGATCCGGTCGAGCCCGGGCCCCATTTCCTGGCCGCCTCGACCGCGCCCGCGGTCAGCCGCTCGTCCCCGCACAGGCCGAGGTAGTCGTTCGAGGCGAGGTCGAGCAGGCCATCGTGGCCGGGAACCCCAGGACCGCGCGGGGTCAGGATCCGGCGCAGGCCGCCGTTCCCCGGCGGCCGGCGGCCTGGCGCAGCTGTTCCAGCGGGTGTGATCGCTCTGGCATGGGAGAATGATGTCAGCCCCGGATGCGATGATGTTGCTGTGCCCACGCTGAACGACCTGGCCAGGAGCCACACGAGCCTTGGCAGCACCGATATCGAGTGGCTGCACTCGCTGGTGTCGGACTGGCAGCTGCTCGCCGACCTGTCTTTCGCCGACCTGATCTTGTGGGCGCCGGCCAGTGACGGCACCGGCTGGCTGGCGATCGCCCAGATGCGCCCCACCACCGGGCCCACCTCCTTGCAGGACGACGTGGTCGGGACGTTCGCCGGGCCGGAGGACCAGCGGCTGCTCGACGTCTCCAGGGACGAGCGGCGGATCTGGCGGGAGAGCGATCCGGACTGGACGAACGGTGTTCCGGTCCGCACCGAGGGCATTCCTGTCACCCGGGCGGGCCGGGTGATCGCGGTCATCGAACGGTGTACCAACTTGAACTCGGCCCGCACCCCGAGCCGGCTCGAGCTCACCTACGTGCAAGGCGCCGACGACCTGGCCCGGATGGTGGCCGAAGGGACGTTCCCGTTCCCCGGCGCGGACGCGATGCTGGTCAGGTCGCCGCGGGTGGGCGACGGGCTGCTCCGGCTGGGCAAGTCGGGACGGGTCACCTACGCGAGCCCGAACGCGCAGTCGGCGTACCGCCGCCTCGGCCTGGCCGCCGACCTGATCGGGTCGGAGCTCAGCGTGCTCACCTCCGGTCTTTCCGCCGCGGACGAGCCGATGGACGAGTCGCTGATGGTGGTGGCGGCCGGCCGCGCGCCGAGCGTGGCCGAGGTCGACGGTAACGGTTCTGTGGTGCAGCTGCGGTCGATCCCGCTGACCGTCGGCGGGAACCGGACCGGGGCCCTGGTCCTGGTCCGGGACGTCACCGAGCTGCGCCGTCGTGAGCGCGAGCTGATGACCAAGGACGCCACCATCAGGGAGATCCATCACCGGGTGAAGAACAACCTGCAGACCGTGGCCGCGCTGCTGCGGCTGCAGGCCCGCCTGCTGCGCGCGCCCGAGGCCCGCGCCGCGCTGGACGAGGCGGTCCGCCGGGTCGGGTCGATCGCGGTCGTGCACGAGACGCTGTCGCACGCACCGGAGGAGATCGTCGACTTCGACGACATCGCGGACCGGGTGGCGATGATGGCGGGCGAGGTGTCGGTCACCGAGGTCCGGGTGGTGCCCAAGCTCACCGGGTCGTTCGGCCTGGTGTCGGCCTCGATGGCGACCCCGCTGGCCATGGTGCTGACCGAGCTGCTGCAGAACGCGCTGCAGCACGGCTTCCCGCACCCGACCAAGGAGGAGGGCTTTATCGAGGTCACCGCGGTGCGCGTACCGGAGCGGCTGACGGTGACCGTGGCGGACAGCGGGGTCGGCCTGCCCGAGGGCTTTGACCTGGACTCGACCACCAGCCTGGGCCTGCAGATCGTCCGCGCACTTGTGGTCAGCGAGCTCGGCGGCCGGCTGCGGATCTCACCCCGGCCAGGCGGTGGCACCGAGGTGGTGCTGGATCTCCGGCTGGGTTACGATTCGGACCGGTTACACGTGCGCCCGGGCGCGGAGCCTGATCGTCCGCCGCTTGAGCGCGCGCCGCTCGTCTTCGCTCATCCCGCCCCAGACCCCGGCGTCCTGACCGGAATCGATGGCCCAGCGCAGGCAGCCCTCCAGCACCGGGCACCGGCGGCATACCTGTTTGGCTTCCTCGATCTGCAGGAGCGCGGGACCACTGTTCCCGATGGGGAAGAACAGCTCCGGGTCCACCTCACGGCAGGCGGCTTCGTGACGCCAGTCCATGATGTCCACTCCTTCTCGGCTCCGAGTCGCAAACGGTTGCGTCCGGTATGCGCATCTAGCCACAGCTTGTGAAGCATTTCACGAGCTGTGCCATATTTTCTCAATAATCCCAGATTTCCCAGGACTTTCATGACGCCCGGCAGAACCGTCCCGGCTAACGAGCCACCGGAGCTGATTTCCGAAGGCGCACAGAGAGTCATCAGATCTGACGACACGCAAGGCGCCCCCGCACCAGGCATCACGACAAGCCTCTCAACGTCAGGGACAAGAGCGCAAGAGTTCACGGCGAACCGCTCGCCGAATTCAATGTCAGATCGATCACATTTTGCTCGCGCCGCCTCATAGTGTGCTGAGCAGCCCGCAGGTGACGTTCATGGCGTCTTCATCTGGTCTTCAGTAAGACACTTGGCGTCACGCCGCGACACGAAGCGCGTCCGGCACGAACTGAAATTTAATAGCCTCGATTTCACCAAGATATTCGCCGTCAACCTGAAACGCGATCGGCCGCGCCGAGCGGACCGACAGCGCTTCCATGCCGTGTACGGCCAGCACGTCCCGCGCTCGCGGCGGCCGCCGCCTGACCCACATCATCTGGCTGACCAGGTAGAAGATGGTGGACAGCCGCACCTGACGCATCGCGAGCACGTCCAGGCCCGAGCGGAAATCCGGATTCGGCACCGGCAGCACCGCGCGGCGGCGGAAATACGTCCACGGCGAGCGGTTGGTGACGATGGTCAAGAACACATCTGTGGTGACGGGCTGCCCGTCACGTTCCATGGTCAGGGCCGGGGTACGCCGGTCGGTGCCGCGGTAATAATGGCGCACCATTGTCCGCAAGAACAGCGAGGCGCTCTCGCGCGGCCCCCGGCGCGCAGCAGGTCTACTTCGTGCACCACTTCGGCGTCCATGCCCAGGCCCGCGCTGAAGGTAAAATACCGGTCCCCGGCCAGCCCGAGGCCGATCGTCCGGTAACTCTGCGCCGCGATCACTTCTCTGACCCTGCGTATCGCCCCGGCGGCGTCGGCCGGCAGGCCGAGCGCCTGAGCGAACACGTTGCCGCCGCCGCCAGGTATGACCGCGATCAACGGCGGCTCAGACCCCTCGGCGGCGCCGTCGTGCTGGCTCATGACCCCGTTGACCACCTCGTTGATCGAACCGTCGCCGCCGAGCACGATCACCAGCTCACCGCAGGCCGCCGCGGCCAGTTCCCGCGCATGGCCGCGGTACTTGGTCTTTTCCACCCGGACGTCGACCAGCCCGGCCAGCGAACGGACCACCAGATCGCACACGGGCCCGCTGATGGACGTCGCGTGCGGATTTACGATCAGGACGCCGCGCACTCGCCTAGGCTAGCCGCCGCCTAAGCTGGGAGTGGGTGCGGCCCCCTGATCTGCGAACGGATGGGTGTGAGAGATGGCCAGGCGAGCGAGCGATACCTCTGGCCGAGCCCTCCGCCTGGCCGCGGCCGGGCAGGCCGCCGAGGCCGTCGGCCTGGCGGTAGCGGCGGTGTTCTCGGCGGTGTCCACCGCTGACGGGAAGTCCTACCAGGTCGGCAGCGGGATCGCGCTGACCGTGATCGCGTTGGCCGCCGCCGCCGCGCTGGGCGCCCTGGCGGTGGGCCTGTACCGGGTCAGGCCGTGGAGCCGGACGCCGGTGGTGATCACCCAGCTGTTCGTGATCATCTCGGGCGTCACCCTGCTTGACGGTCACCGGCCCGACTGGGGCGTGCCCGCCCTGGCGCTAGCGGCCGGCCTGCCTGGCCGGCCTGTTCACCCCGGCCAGCCTGCGCGCCCTCAACCGGCCGTCCCCACCCCCAGCCGATCCCACCCCAGCCGATCCCACCCCAGCCTCCACCCCAGCCGTTCCACCCCAGCCGTCCACCCCAGCCAAGCCCTCGTCCGCAGGCCGCCCGTCCGCCAAGGCCCAGCCCGCCGCCCGGCAGCCCGCCAAGGCCCAGCCGGCTAACCGCCCGGCCGCGAAGCGCCCGCCGGCCAAGCGCCAGGCCGCCAAGTAAAACCCCGGTCAGTCCTCGCTGGTCAGGCCGTCCCTGAGCTGGGTCAGCGTCCGGGCCAGCAACCGGGACACGTGCATCTGGGAGATGCCGAGCTCGGTGGCGATCTGCGACTGGGTCATGTTGCCGAAGAACCGCAGCAGCAGGATCTTCTTCTCCCGCGGCGGCAGCTGCTCGAGCAGCGGCTTGAGCGACTCGCGGTACTCGACCCCCTCGAGGGCCTCGTCGACCATGCCGAGGGAGTCCGAGACGGCGGGCGCGTCCTCATCGCCAGAATCGGGGGCGTCCAGGGACACGGTGGAGTAGGCGTTGGCCGACTCCAGGCCCTCCAGGACTTCCTCCTCGGTCATCTGCAGGTGCGCGGCGAGCTCGCTGACGGTCGGCGCGCGACCCTCCCGCTGGGCCAGCTCCCCGATGGCCTTGGTCAGGGAGAGCTTCAGCTCCTGCAGGCGGCGCGGCACCCGGACCGCCCAGCCCTTGTCCCTGAAGTGCCGCTTGATCTCGCCCACGATGGTGGGCGTGGCGTAGGTGGAGAACTCCACGCCGCGTTCGAGGTCGAACCGGTCGATGGACTTGATCAGGCCGATCGTGGCGACCTGGGTGAGGTCGTCGAGCCACTCGCCCCGGTTCCTGAACCGGCGGGCCAGGTACTCCACCAGCGGGAGGTGCAACTCGACCAGGTAGCCCCGGATCCGCGTCCGCTCAGGATCGCCGGGCGGCAGGACCGCCAGCCGTTCGAAAAGTTCCCTGGCGCGGGCCCGGTCGGGCGAACCGTGCTCGACGCGCATCGTCGGGCTGGGCGGCTGGGCGACCTCCAGCTCCTCGGTCACCTGGACCTCGAACTCGCTGCTCACCCGGACCTCGACCCAGACTTCAGGGTTTCCCGGCGCTTGCGGAGCACGATAGCCACCTGGTCGTCGGGCCCGAGCCTGGAGTCGACCGTGCCGGCCAGGGCGGAAAGCACGGTCCAGGCGAAGGTGTCCTTGGCCGGGATACGCGGCTCCGCGGCGGTTACCGCCACGGTGATCATCATCAGGTCTTCGCCCAGGTCGAAGGCACATTCCAGGTTGGTACCCGGGATGGCCTGGGCGAGCAGCATCGCGCACGCCTCGTCGATGGCGATGCGCAGGTCCTCGATCTCGTCGAGGGTAAAGTCGAGCCTCGCCGCTAGGCCCGCGGTCGCCGTCCGCAGCACGGAAAGGTAGGCGCCCTCGGCGGGCATGCACACCTTCACGTGGTCCTGGGTCGTCTCGCGATCCGCATCCGGATCCCGTTGGCCCGGCACGGACCCGAACTCCGTCGTCGCGGCGGTGTCTTCGGTCACGTTTCTCCTTCGGGCAGTTCTGGGTGGCTGCCCACCTGCATGCAACCTACCGCCCGCAGCCCCGCGACGAGAAATGCGCCGCGCCGCCCACCCCTGGAACCCCGGAACCACACAGCACACCAAACATCCCACAAGACCCGTCAGCCACTCAAACACAGTGAAACCCGGATCCCTCAGCCGAGGAACCCGGGTTTCAGCGCCTGGACCAGGCCTGGAAGGGCTTAGGCCTGCTTGGTCTCCCAGAAGATCTTGTTGATCTCGTCGATCTTGGCCAGCAGCTCGTCGGCCTTGGCCACGTCGGTGCTGCCCTTGGTGCCGGACGCGCCCGCCAGCTTGGTGGCCTCGTTGAACAGCGTGTTCAGCTGCGGGTACTTCTCGAAGTGCGGCGGCTTGAAGTAGTCCGTCCACAGCACCCACAGGTGGTGCTTGACCAGCTCAGACCGCTGTTCCTTGATCAGGATGGCGCGGGCCCGGAACTCCGGGTCCGTGTTCTGGGCGTATTTTTCCGCGATGGCCTTCACCGATTCCGCCTCGATCCTGGCCTGCGCCGGGTCATAGACTCCGCAGGGCAGGTCGCAGTGGGCGTGGGCGATAGCCTTCGGCTCGAGCAGGCGGGTGAGCAGCCTCATCGATTCCCTTTCTCTGACTCGTTGACTTGCAGACCCGACACTACCCCGCTCGCCAGCGATGACACCGGGAGGGATGCATGCACGGGCCCTTTCTCCGGGTCAAGGTGGCCGAACGTTCCATGCTGCCCGCCCTGCGCCCCGGTGACTGGCTGCTTGTCCGCCGCACCCGCCGGATCCGCCCCGGTCAGATCGTGCTCGCCCGGCACCCCGGGCAGCCGGCCATGCTCATCGTCAAACGCGCCGCCCGCCGGGTGCCGGACGGCTGGTGGCTCGAATCGGACAACCCGGCGGCCGGCGCGGTGGACAGCCGCCGCTTTGGCGCCGTCCCCGCGGCCCTGATCGAGGGCCGCGTGCTGGCCCGCTACTGGCGCCCCCGCTCCGGCTGAGCCATCCACCGCAGAAAACCCGAACGGCCCCGTCGAGCGACGGGGCCGTTCGGATTCTTAACTGGCTAACCGAGCGGGACGTCAGGCAGCGGGTCGTCGCCCGGCCTCGGCCTGCTTGTCGACCAGCGCCAGCATCTCCTCGCGCGGCAGCCTGCTGTACATGGCCCAGAAGTAGATGACCAGGCTGAACACGGCCACGACGCCGCATGTCCCACCAGAAGTGGATGTGCCCGGTGTTCATCGGCGGCTTCGGCGTCTTGTCGCGGACTGGCCGCTGAACTGGCCCTGCCAGGAGATGATGCCCATGCCGATCAGCCACACCGGCATCCAGAGCGCCGACTTCCACTGCAGCGGCGGCCGCTGCCGGTCGAACGCCATCAAGACGCCCATGATCACGTACCCGATGACCAGGACGACGCCGAGCTTCCAGACCACCTCGAAGCCCGACCAGTAGATGAGCAGGTCGGCGACGATGAACGCGAGCCGGGCCGAGCACCGCGGCGGCCGGGCATCCGGTACGGCCGGGGCGCCTCGGGCACCTGGCGGCGGAACGCGCCCATGCGACAGCGGCGCGCCCGCGTACATCAGCACGCTCGCCCCGGTGATCAGGCCGACCAGCGAGTGCCAGCTCGGGAACGGCAGCAGGAAGAACAGCCCGATGATGAACGCGCAGATCAGCCCGACCCACGGGATGCCCCGGCAGTCGGTCCTGGCGAAGGCCGGCGGGAAGTACCGGTTCCGGGCCAGGCCGTAGCTGACCCGCGAGGTGCCGGTAGTGTAGATCAGGCCGGTGCCGGACGGGGAGATGAACGCGTCGATCCGCAGGAAGAACGCCAGCCAGGCCAGCCCGACCACGCCCGCCAGGCCGGCGAACGGCCCGGACAGGATGTCCTTGTTGGTGATCCCGGCGAAGCCCTTGCCCAGCAGGTCGCGTCGGCATCGCGCCGATGAACGCCAGCTGCAGCAGGCAGTAGATCGATGATGCCGATGACGACGGACAAGATGATCGCCCGCGGCAGGTTGCGCTGCGGGTCCTTGATCTCACCGGCCAGCTGGTCGGCCTGCTCGAAGCCGGAGTAGGCGAACACGATGCCGGCCGCCGGGATGCGCCGAGAACAGGGCCTTGATGCCCGCCCGGCATGAAGCCCTGCCGCCGGCGGTGAAGTTGCCGCCGTGGAACTTGAACAGCAGCACGATGATGGCCAGGACCGGGATCGCGACCTTCCACCAGGTCAGCGCGCTGTTGACCCGGGAGAAGATGCGCATGGCCAGGAAGTTGACCGCGACGAAGATGGCCATCAGGATGATGGTCATGACGAAGCCGACGCCGGTGACGTTACCCGTCTTGGCGTTGTAGATGCTGGGCCAGAAGTGCGAGGCGTACTCCATGAACGCGAAGCACTCGATCGGCGCGATCGTCACGGCCTGCAGGTAGGAGAAGAAGCCGAACCCGACGCCGGCCCCGCTGCCAAACGCGAAGTGCGGGAACCTGGCCGTGCCGCCCGGCGACCGGGTACATCGCGCCGAGCTCGGCGTGCACCAGGGCCAGGATCATGACCACGATCCCGGCGATGATCCAGTCCAGGATGGCGGCCCCGCCGACCGCCTGCGCGGCGTACAACGAGCCGAACAGCCAGCCCGAGCCGATGATCGAGGTCTCTGATGCCCAGGTGGCCCCGATCAGCCCTATCTCTCGTTTAAGGCCTACGTCGGTCGGCGCTGTTACGGCGACCCCAGTAGATGCAGCTGCCATGATCGATCCCTTTTCCGATCGTGCCCCGCAGGGCTAGTTACCCGCGGTGTGAGATCCCTGCCCGGATCGGGTGAGCTTCTCGTATGCGTCGAGTGAGATCATCGTAGGGATTAACGTCATAACTGAGAAGTGTTCATCCGGAATCGTTTTGATAACGCAGGTCACGGCCCTGTTGTGGAGGAAAGATGGGTCCAGCGGCGCGGCCGGACATCACACTCGGATGTCGTAGGAATAACTTCGTGTAACGGTCGGCGGCAGGTGTTTGCCGTCGTGAATGGGATGCCCCTATAGCACACCGGCCGAAACGCCGGCGCACGGCACCGGGGCGGGCGGGGTCTTTGCTTGCCTGTCTTCTTCGCCTCGTTTACCGGGCCGAAACGCGGCCCCCCTGGCGCGTTCGCGCACCGGTCGGAGCAGTAGCGCCTGGTGTTGCTGGTGCTGGTGTCGATGAACACCCCTTGGCAAGCCGCCGCCTGGCAGACGCCGAACCGGTCGATGCCGACGTCGGTCAGCCGGACGGCGAGGCCCATCACGGCCCCGGCGGCGTACCTGTCCGCGACCGAGCCGCTCTCGGTGTAGTGCACGTGCCACGGCTGACCGTCGTGCCCGGACAGCTGCGGGTGGACCGGGTGCTGGATAAGGAGCGTGTTGAGGCGGGCGGCGGCATCCTCGCCGTCGCCGCCGGCGCAGGCGACGAAGAACGCGCGGAGCTCAGCCCGGAGCCCCCGCATCGCGTCGAGATCGTTGCGGGTCACGCCGGAGTTGAGGTGCTCCCGGTCCGCGACCAGGGCGCGCAACCCGTCCAGGTTGGCGAGCCGATCGCCGTCTTCGCCCCCGGCCCCGGCCGTGTTGACGAGCCGGACCGCGAGCTCAGCGTAGGAGTTGAGATCCACTCCCGTTCCCTAGCTGCCCCGTCTCTGATGACGGAGATGGGTGGGTATGTAATGGCCTGTTGCCGGTATCGAGTATGGCACCATCGGCGCGCCCGGCGCCAGCAGCGACGCCGGCGGATTCTGTCAGCCCGGATCACAGCTCACTCACGGCCGGGGTTTCCGGCCGCCGCGGGGACCTCCTGTAGCTACGGCCCCCGATCGGCGGCCGCGGTACGGCCGGAGGCCGGGTCCGGGCGGTTCCGGGTTCTGTAGGGTGTGGACCATGTTTGCTGCGACTGCCGCGCGTATTGACGCCGATGATCCGCTGGCCGGCCTTGAGCTCGGCGAGCGCCCGGAGCCGGCGGCTCCGGACGGGTGGGTCACGGTGACGGTGCGGGCCGCCGCGCTGAACCACCACGACGTCTGGACGCTGCGCGGGGTGGGCATCTCGGCGGACCGGTTGCCGATCGTGCTCGGCTGTGACGCCGCGGGGACCGACCCGGACGGCCACGAGGTGATCGTGCACGCCGTGATCGGCGACCTGGACGCGGGCGGCGGCGACGAGACCCTCGACCCGCGCCGGTCGCTGCTTTCCGAACGTCACGACGGCACGTTCGCCGAACAGGTCTGCGTGCCGCGCCGCAATCTGGTGCCCAAGCCTGCGGCGCTGTCGTTCGAGGAGGCGGCCTGCCTGCCGACCGCGTACCTGACCGCGTACAAGATGCTGTTCGACAAGTCCGGGGTCGAGCCCGGCGCGACCGTGCTCGTGCAGGGCGCGGGCGGCGGCGTGGCGACGGCGCTGCATGGTGCTTGGCCGGGCCGCCGGCTACCGGATGTGGGCCACCAGCCGCGGCGAGGCCAAGCGGGAGCGTGCCCTCGAGCTCGGGGCTGACCAGGTGTTCCCGGCCGGAGCCAGGCTGCCCGAGCGCGTGGACGTGGTGATGGAGACCGTGGGCCAGGCGACCTGGGCGCATTCGCGTCCGGTCGCTCAAGCCCGGCGGCCGGATCGTGATCGCCGGGGCCACCAGCGGCGATGCCCCGCCGGCCGAGCTCAACCGGGTCTTCTTCACCCAGCTGTCCGTGACCGGGTCCACCATGGGCTCCCGGGACCAGCTCGGCCGCCTGGCCAGGTTCTGCGAGCAGACCGGCGCCCGGCCGGTGATCGACCGGGTGCTGCCGCTGGCGCAGGCCCGCGACGGCTTCGCGGCCATGATCTCCGGCGACCTCTTCGGCAAGATCGTCTTCACCCTCTAGCGCGGCACCCTAATCCTGGCTGGGCCGGTCCCCGGCCGGGATCGTCGCGACCTGACCGGAAGATCTCGGTCTTGATCCGCTCGAGCGCCTCTTCCAGGATCGCGCGCAGGTCGGTGATGACGTTCTCGCCGACGGCGGAGGACTGCATGGCCAGTTTCCGCAGGTCGGAGGTGAACTGGACGGCTAGCCGCTCCAGGTCGCGGAAGGTCGCCGAAGTCCAGCGCCTCGCTCCAGCCGGGCGGCCCGCGCAGCCGCGACCGGTCCTCCCAGCCGCGCCGGCCGGCCAGTCCGTCCACGCCGCCCAGGCCGAGCCGCCCGGCGGCCGTCCGGGTCCTGCTCGCCGGAGCTGAGGCGCGCCCGCCGCCTCCTCGCGCAGCCAGTGCCTGCTCGTGTCCCCGCCGGGCGGCGTCGGAGCCCAGGTCAGGGCGGCCGGGCGCCCGGCCGGCCCGCCAGCCTCGCGCCTGGCCTGCGTCGCCGGCGCCCCCGCGTCCCAGCGCGCCTAGCGCCCCCAGCGTCCTCCGCGTCCCAAGCATGCCCGCGAGTCTCACGGGTTCCGCGGGCCGCGTCCCGGGCCTGCCTGACCTGTTCGCGCACCTCGTCGCGGATTCGCCTGGCCGCCTCGCGGGCGTCGTCGGTGGCCTGCCTGGCCTGCTCGCGGGCGTCCTCGCCGGCCTGCCCGGTTTGGTCCCGGGCGCGGGCGGCCTGCTGCCGGACGTCCTCGGTCGCGTCCTTGGTCACCCGGCGGGACTCCCGGGCGGCCCAGGTCAGTTCTTCCCGCAGGCTGCGCACGGTCTGCCTGACGTCCTCCCTGACCTCACGGACGATGTCGCTGACCGAGGCGGAGAGTTCCTCTTCGAGTTCGTCGAGTTCGTCGCTTCGGCTGCGCAGCTCCTCGCGGCCGGCATCGGTGATCCGGTAGACCTTGCGGCCGTCGACCTCGTCGTGGGTGACCAGGCCTTCTTCCTCCAGCCGGGCCAGCCGGGGGTAGATCGTGCCTGGCGAGGGCGAGTACACGCCCATGAACCGGTCACGCAGCAGGCGGATGACCTCGTAGCCGTGCCTGGGCTCCTCGTCGAGCAGCCTGAGCAGGTACAGCCGGAGGCTGCCGTGGCGGAATACCGGGCTCAACTGGTTTCGCCTTCCATCTCATGAAAACTATCGTGCGGCGGCGTGCCGCCGTTCGGCTCGCCGGAGCAGCATGACCCGGCCCGACATGGTGGTCACGGAAACATGCCCCGAGCCGGCGCCCAGGTTACCGCTGACGCGATGCGGCGCCGGCCCGCCTGATCGTCTCAGCTCCGTGAACTCGCTGCGCACGTCGCCGGACAGGGAGTGCAAGGCCACCCGCGCGTCGGCCTCGGCCGGGAGCCTGAGCGTTACCTCACCTGACACGGTGGTGACCTGCATGCCGCCCAGCGGGTCGAGCTCGATGTCCGCCGTGACGTCACCGCTGACCCCGTTCGCGTCCAGCCGTTCCAGCCAGCCGTCGGCCAGCGTCAGGTCACCGGACACGGTGTTGAAGTTGAGCTTGCCGTTGATCCCCTGTGCCTCCAGCGCGCCGGACACGGTGCTAGCGTCGACGTCGCCGGTGACGGCGTCCAGCGTGATCCCGCCGGAGACGCTCTTGACCGAGGCCCTGGCGCTGATGCCGGACATCACCGCGGTGGCGCTGACCACGCCCACCTGCGTCTGGCACCGGCGCGGAACGGTCACCGTCACGGTCGCCGAGGGCCGGTGCGGCCGCAGCCACTTCAGCAGCCCCTCCCAGGTGAGGTTGTCGTGGCTGATGGTCAGCAGGCCGTCCTCGTAGCTGACGTTGAGCGGGTCACCGGTGACGCTGGCTACGTCCAGCGAAGGCTTGCCGTCGGTGGCGAGCACGGCCACCGACCCGGCGATAAGCCTGACCCGGAGTCCGGTCACGTCCCCGAAATCCAGACTTGTCGGAGACTCGATGGTCCACTGCGTCATCCCAGTCGCCCTTCCCGCCAGTTCGCCCTTTACACCTAACGATATATCTCATCTTGCCCTAGTCAAGACATATCGCGATCATGAAAGCACACCGGCTGAGTGGCGGACGAACCACCGGCCGTTCGGCTGGAGAGCTCTTAAAGCTCCTCTTCGTCGTCCGAACGGGCCAGCCAGGTCGCGAGCCGGTCGACGGCGGTCTCGAAGTCCGGGTTGAGGTTCACGAAGTCGCGGAACCGCTCGGCGAGCCAGGCCAGGCTGACCTGCTCGTCACCGCGCCGCTTCTCGAGCTCCTCGATGCCGCGATCGGTGAAGTACATCAGGGGATCGCCATCTCGACGATCTCCCGGTGCGTGCTGGCGTGCTTGGCCGCCGAGCCGGCCGCGGGCGCCGAGCTCGCGGGCAGGGAGATCACGCCGACCTCACGGTTCACCGCGCGGGGGAGCTTCAGCGCCATGGTGGGCCAGGCTCCCATGTTGGCCGGTTCCTCCTGCACCCAGGTGACCGATTCGGCGTTGGGGTAGCGGCCGAGTTCGGCGCGCAGCTCCAAGGCCGGCAGCGGGTACAGCCGCTCCACCCGGACGATCGCCGTATCCGTCCCGCCGGCGTCCCGCTGCCGCGCGGCCAGGTCGTAGTAGACCTTGCCCGCGCACAGCAGGACCCGCCGCACCCCGGTGTCCGGCGCGGCACCGGACCCGGTCGGCGCGCCGATCAGCGGGCGGAACGACCCGGTGGTGAAGTCGCTGACCGCCGAGGTGGCCGCCTTGAGCCGGAGCATCGACTTCGGCGTGAACACGATCAGCGGCTTGTGCCGGCCGGACAGGCCCTGCCAGCGCAGCAGGTGGAAGTAGTTACCCGGCGTGGTCGGCATGGCCACGGTCATGTTGTCCTGCGCGCACAGCGAGAGGAAGCGCTCAACCCGCGCGGAGGAGTGATCGGGGCCCTGACCGTCGTAGCCGTGCGGGAGCAGCAGGACGACGCCGGAACGCTGCCCCCACTTCTGCTCACCGGAGCTGATGAACTCGTCGATGATCGTCTGCGCGCCGTTCAGGAAGTCGCCGAACTGGGCCTCCCAGCAGACCAGGGCGTCCGGGCGGGCCACCGAGTAGCCGTATTCGAAGCCCATCGCGGCGAACTCCGACAGCAGCGAGTCGTGCACGAAGAACCTCGCAGCCCCGGAGTCGAGCTGCTTGAGCGGCGTGTACTCGGCGCCGGTGTGCCGGTCCACGAGCACCGCGTGCCGCTGACCGAACGTCCCGCGCCTGCTGTCCTGGCCGACCAGCCGCACCGGGTGCCCGTCGAGCAGCAGCGCGCCGAACGCCAGCATCTCCCCGGTCGCCCAGTCAATCGCGTCCTCTTCGCGCATGGTGGACCGCTTGTCGAGCAGCGGCTTGAGCCGCGGGTGCGGGGTGAAGTCCGCAGGCAGGTTGACCTGGGTGTCGATGATCCGCTTGACCACCTCGGCGGTCACCGCGGTCGGCACCGCCTCGTGGTTGACCGGGCGGTCCTCCGGCTCGGGCCGCAGCACGGTGCCCGGCTCGGCCGGGCGGTTAGCCGCGTCCCTGGTCTCGGTGAAGACCCGCTCGAGCTGCTGCTGGTAGTCGCGCAGCGCGGCCTCGGCTTCTTCCATGGTGATGTCGCCGCGGGCGATCAGCGACTCGGTGTACACCTTGCGGGTGGACCGCTTGGCCTCGACCAGGTCGTACATGAGCGGCTGGGTGAACGACGGGTTGTCGGTCTCGTTGTGCCCGCGCTTGCGGTAGCAGACCATGTCGATGACGACGTCCTTGCGGAACGTCTGCCGGTAGTCGAAGGCCAGCCGGGCGATCCGGACGACCGCCTCGGGGTCGTCCCCGTTGACGTGGAAGATCGGCGCCTGGATCATCCGGGCCACGTCGGTCGGGTACACGCTGGACCGCGAGTACTGCGGGGCGGTGGTAAAGCCCACCTGGTTGTTCACGATGACGTGCACGGTGCCGCCGGTCCGGTACCCGCGCAGCAGCGACAGGTTCAGCGTCTCCGCCACCACGCCCTGGCCGGCGAACGCGGCGTCGCCGTGGATGAGCACGGGCAGCACGGTGAAGCCGGGCTCGCCCTTGTCGATCACGTCCTGCTTGGCCCGGACCACGCCTTCCAGCACCGGGTCGACCGCTTCGAGGTGGCTCGGGTTGGCGACCAGCGAGGTCTTGATCTGGCCGCCGTCCGGCGCCCGGAAGGTCCCCTCCGCGCCGAGGTGGTACTTGACGTCACCCGAGCCCTGCGCGCTGCTCGGGTCCAGGTTGCCCTCGAACTCCTTGAAGATCTGCCCGTAGGACTTGCCGACGATGTTGGCCAGCACGTTCAGCCGGCCGCGGTGGGCCATCCCGATGACGGCCTCGTCCAGGCCGGCCCGGGACGCCTCGGCTAGCACCGCGTCCACCAGCGGGATCAGCGACTCCGCGCCCTCGAGCGAGAACCGGCGCTGGCCGACAAACTTGGTCTGCAGGAACATCTCGAACGCCTCGGCCACGTTAAGCCGGGACAGGATGCGGATCTGCTCGTCGTGTTCGGCCCGCGCGTGCGGGACCTCGATCCGGTCCTGCAGCCAGCGGCGTTCCTCCGGGGACTGGATGTGCATGTACTCGGTGCCGACCGTGCGGCAGTACGAGTCGCGCAGCACGCCCAGGATGTCCCGCAGCTTCATCCGGTTCTTGCCGCCGAAGCCGCCGGTGGGGAAGTCGCGCTCCAGGTCCCACAGGGTCAGCCCGTGCTGGTTGATGTCCAGGTCGGGATGCTTGTGCTGGCTGACGTCCAGCGGGTTGGTGTCGGCCATCAGGTGGCCGCGCACCCGGTACGCGTGGATCAGCTCCTGCGCCCGGGCCGGACCTGGTTACGTCGTCCTCGTGGCCGGACGGGATGTCCTTGACCCAGCGGACCGGCTCGTACGGGATGCGCAGCGCGGCGAAGATATCGTCGTAGAAGCCGTCCGCGCCGAGCAGCAGCGCGTGGATCTTCTGCAGGAACTCCCCGGACTGCGCGCCCTGGATGATCCGGTGGTCATAGGTCGAGGTGAGCGTGACCGACTTGCTGATCGCCAGCCGGGCCAGCGTCTCCTCAGAGGCCCCGGCGTAGGCGGCCGGGTACTCCATCGCCCCGACGCCGACGATGCACCCCTGGCCCGGCATCAGCCGGGGCACGGAGTGCACGGTCCCGATCGTGCCCGGGTTGGTGATGGTCGCGGTGGTGCCCTGGAAGTCGGTGACCGCGAGCTTGCCCGCGCGAGCCCGCCGCACCACGTCCTCGTACGTGGTCCAGAACTGGCGGAAGTCCATCTCCTCCGCGGCCTTGATGTTCGGCACCAGCAGCTGCCTGCCGCCGTCGGCCGCCTGGACGTCGATGGCCAGGCCCAGGTTGACGTGCTCGGGCCGGGCGATCGCGGGCTTGCCGTTCTCCTCGGTGTAGGCCTCGTTCATCTCCGGCATGGCCTTGATCGCGGCCACCACCGCGTAGCCGATCAGGTGGGTGAACGACACCTTGCCGCCGCGGCCGCGCCGCAGGTGGTTGTTGATGACGATGCGGTTGTCGACGAGCAGTTTGGCCGGCACCGCGCGGACGCTGGTGGCCGTGGGAACCCCGAGGCTGGCCGTCATGTTGGTGACGGTGCGGGCCGCGGCGCCGCGCAGCCTGCTGACCTCGGCGCCGGGGCTCGCCGGGGGAGCCTGCGGTGCCGGTGAGGTTTGCGCCGCCGGTGCGGCCTGCGGGGCCTGCGGTTTGCGGTGCCGGTGCGGCTTGCGGTGCCGCTGGGGCCGGTGAGCTTGCGGGGCCGCTGCGGCTCCTGGGCCGGCGCGGCGGCTGGGCGGCGGGAGCCTGCGGGGCTGGTGCGGCCTGCGGGGCTGCCGGGGCCGGTGCGGCCTGCGGCTGCCGGGGCGGTGCTGGCCGGGGCGCGGGGCCGTGCTGCCCGGGGCCGGGGCGGGCGGGGTGCGCAGGACGGGCTGGGGGCCGGTTCCGTTGGTCAGCGTCGGCTGGTAGTCGGCGAAAAAGCTCCACCAGGCCCGGTCCACAGAGCCAGGGTCGGCCTGATACCGCTGGTACAGCTCTTCGACGAGCCACTCGTTGGCGCCGAAGTCCGCACCGGGGTCATGTCCGGTGCCATGATGCTGCGGGTCGGCTGGCTGGTGCGAAGACCCGGGTTCTTGTGATGCTTCAGGTTCGCGCACCCTCGCACTACCCTGTGGTGACCCAGAAGACACGGCAGACATCGGCCCTCAAAACCCTCTTCCGAAACTATCTATCGATGGTTTGGCCTGTGTCACCCAGGTTACCTGGCGCCATCCGGGACAGGGCCTGGAAGCTGGCGCGGCGCCTGGTCACCGTCTGTGGCCTGGGTCACTTCCGGCCTGATGTCACGTGGCCCCGAGCCGCGGCGTGGGCCAAAGTCCCAGCCCCGGCGGAGGCCGGCCGGTAGCATCGGCGAGGAACGCATATGCGTTCCTTATCCGGCCCGTTCTGCCCCTCGAGACGGCAAGGCACAGGTGACAAGGGATTCGACCGGCTACTCCGAGGCTGACGATGCCCGGGGTCCGCTTGATCCCCCCGGCCGAGACCGCCGCAGTCCGGCTCAGGTCCGTTCCCGGCTTTCCGCCCGGGCTCGCGCGAAGCGCCGGACCCGGCAGATCCCCGGCCCACGGGACCGCTGCCCACCTCGTCGCGGTTCCCGCTCGGCATCGCGCCGCCGGACGGCGAGGCGGGCAGCGTGCCCGGCTATGAGTTCGAAGGCCGCCGCGCCCGGCCCGGCGCCGCCGAGGCCGGCGCCCGCCAGCCCGCCCAGCCCGCCCAGCCCGACGCGAGCTCAGCCCCGGCGCCCCGGCCGGCCGCCCCGGAGCGCCCGCGTGACCCGCGACCCGATGAGCCGCCCGGCGCGCCGAGGCGGTTCCGGTACTCGCCGACCGTCAGCCAGCCTCGGTCCGCGCCGTCCTGGCTCGACCCCGACCCCCGGCCCGCGCCGCCTGCGCCGCAGCCGTGGCTCGACCACGGCCCCCGCCCGGCGCCGCAGCGCTGGCTCGATGGCGGCGCGTCAGAGGTGCCCGGCGCGTCAGAGGTGCCCGGCTTCGAGTTCGACGGCCGGGCCAGGCGCTCCGGCCCGCGGGACCAGCCGTGGACCTCCCCGTCCCCGTCGTCCGGCCCACCCCAGGGTGCGCCACCGCCTGACCCTCAGGACCCTCAGGACCCTCGAGACCCGCCGCCGGGCGCGGCGCCGGGCCGGTCCGGGCCACCCGCGGCCGCTGAGTGGGCGCGACTGCTCCGCTCGTTCCTGCCGCAGCCCGTCAAACGCACCTGGTTCGCCGAATTCCGGGCCGGACTTGTCTTCCGCGGCTGGGTGACGCGGGTGGCGGCCCCCATCCTCGCCATGATCATCTTTGGTGTCGCCGTCGTCATCATCGTGGGCGCGAACAGCGGCAACGCGGGCCCGACGCCACCCGCGGCCGCGCTCGGATTCCCGCCCGCGACGCTGGCCGGCGCGCAGTTCACCGCGGCGCCCAGCGGCCGGGGTATCAGCCAGACGCTGGGCCAGGTGGCCAGCGACGGGACCGAGGTGGTGGCGGTCGGGTCGCAGGCCGGCGCGCGCATCTCGCGAGCTCAGTTCTTTATTTCCCTGAACGACGGGCGTTCCTGGGCCATGGGAACGGAACGGACTCCGGACGGGGGAGAGCCGCCGCCGGGACATGCGGCGCGTTTCGTGGCGGGCGGGGCGGGCGCGTGGCTGGCCGTGGGGCCCGGCTCGATCTGGACCAGCGCCGACGGCCGGACCTGGACGCTGACGCCGTCAGCCGGGATGCCGCTGCGCCCGGGGGATCAGATTGCCGCCCTGCGCCGGACCGCGACCGGTTTTATCGCCGTCGGGGCGAACGTCCCAGGCGGCGATGCGGCCAAGGCCAGCCCGGTGCTGTTCCTTTCCGGCAACGGGATCAGCTGGCAGCGGCTCGACGCCCGGCGGCTCGGCCTGCCCGCGGGTACCGGCCGTGTCCTGAACCTCAGGTATGCGGCCGTGGCGGGCGCGCAGATCCTGATCGCGGGGGACGTGACCACGACCACGACCAAGGTGGTCCGCAACGGCAAGCGCACGGCGACCACCACCGTGACCGCCGTGACCGGTGGCGCCTGGCTGAGCCGCGACGGCGGCTCAGCCTGGGTAACGGCCCTGTCACCGGCCGCGCCGCCGGCCGGGCAGCCCCGCATCACCGGCCTGGCCGCGGTCAATGGCGGATTCGTGCTGGTCAGAACCGCGACCGTGGGTGGCAGCCCGGCCCTGGCGGTCTATCGCTCGGTCAGCGGCACCAGCTGGCGGCTGCAGGCCACGCTGACCGCGCCGGGTGGCCTGGTGGCCGGCCTGGTGGACGGCGGTCCGGGCGGGGCCGTGATCACCGGGCAGGCGGGCCCAGGACCGGCCGGCCTGATCGCGTTCGTCTCGGTGGCTGGCGTTTCCTGGCAGCAGACCGCGGCCTTCGGTCGCAGCCCGGCCGAATCGGTCTCGGCCGCGGCCGTGGCCGGCGGCCACGCCGTGGTCACCGGAACGGTGGCCGGCCAGGTGAGCCGCCAGCCGGTCATCTCCGTGCTGGCCGCGGGCGCTCCGGTGACCCAGGTCAACGTCGCGACGATCCCCGGTGCGTTCGATCCGCAGCTCGCCGTGAACGACATCGCGGCGGGCGGCACCGGCGTCCAGGTCGCGGTGGGTAGCGCCAACGGCTACCCGGCCGCCTGGACATCCGGCGACGGCGGCAACTCGTGGGCTCGGGCCGCAAGCGCGAGCCCGGCCACCTTCGACCGGCCAGGGACCGAACAGCTCACCAGCGTGACGCACGGCGCCGCCGGCTGGCTCGCGGTCGGCGACGTCACCGCGGCTGCGCCGCAGCATCCGGCGGTCCTGACCTCGGCGGACGGCCGCAGCTGGCAGGCTGCCGACGCGGCCGCGGTGTTCGGGACGCCCGGGCTGGTCAGCAAACAGGCGGCGGCCGGCCCTGGCGGCTACGTCATCGTCGGCGATCAGGTCACGGCGACCGGCACGCTCGCCGTGGCCTGGCGGTCCACGAACCTAGCCAGCTGGCAGCGCGCCGCGATCGGCGAGCTCGCCGGGATGACCGGTAACACCCAGATGCAGGCGGTCACGGCCAGCGGCTCGGGCTTCGTCGCGGTCGGCTCGGCCGGTGACCAGGCGGCCGCCTGGACCTCACCGGATGGCCGGACCTGGCACGAGGCCAGCCTGCCGATGCCGATCGGAACCCCCCGGGCCGCGCTGCAGCACGTCGCGAGCAGCGGCCGGACCGTGGTGGCCGTCGGCACCGCGGTCACTACGACGGGCCTGCGGTTGCCCTTCTCGGCCAGCTCGGCCAACGGCGGCCTCACCTGGACTGAGTCCGCGCTGCCCGTGCCGGCCGGGCAGGCCGCGGTCACGGCGCTGACGGCGGCGGGACGTTCGTTCACCGCGACGGGGACGTTCGGCCGCACCCCCGGTCACCAGGACGTGGTGGTGTGGACTTCGGCGAATGGGTCGGCCTGGACGGCGGCCACGCCGACCGGCCAGGGCATGGCCGGTCCCGGTATCCAGGCCATCACGGCCCTGTCCGCGTCGGGCGGCATGATGATCGGCGTCGGGTACACCGCCACCCCGGCCAGCGAGCAACCCGTCTTCTGGCAAGCCCCGGTCCGCTAACCCAAGCCCAAGCCCGCATGATCGTGCCCAGCTCCGGTACCCCGGCGCCCTCGTCCGGGGTCCGTGGTAAGGCGCGGGGGAGACAGCGGCGGCCGTTTGGCCCCGCCGATCCGACCGTGATCCCTGATCTCCCAGTCGCCCCACTGTCCCAGTCGCAAACCCGCGCCGTTCCGCCGGCGCGGCTGCGCCGCCCCGGTTCCCAGGCGCCGGGATTTTCGTGGATCCGGGCTTGATGGTGGATCTCCGGCGGGGCCCTGTTCATGCGGGGGCCTGGATTCCATGGTCATGAAAAGTCCGGGTCGTGTGGAGGGTGTCGCGTGGCTCCTGGGTGTGCTGGGTCAGGAGTGGAGTCGTGGCGGTGTTCGCGCGTGCCTGCCGGGCCGCCCGGACCGGGGCCGGGGAGCATGCGGGGGCGGCGGGGCGGGGATCGTGGGCAGTTAGCTCGTTATGTCGGCGGTAGCGGTCCACGATCGCTGGCGGGGCGGCCGGCGGCGGGGCGGGAGGTTGCGGTGAGACGGGCGGGGTACGCGTGAGCGGGACGGCCGGCGGCGGGCCGCCGGGAGAGCCGTGCGGCAGCTTCTGGGTGACCGGGCTGTTCATGATCATGGAGGGGGCTTCTGGTGCTGGGGCGGAGGGCTTGGGCAGGGCATCGGAGGGGTTTGCGTGACAGGCGGGAGGCGGCTCGCCTGTTCTTGGGACCGTCTCTCTGGGCCCGCGGCGGCTGGCGGAGCTTCAGGGCGTGACCCTCGCCTCGATCATGAGCCGGCGCGCAGGGTGAACGTTTTCCGTCACAACGGGACCAGTGATCGCGCCAGCGCCAATAATCGACGCGGCCGCGACCAAACCGCGCAGCGGATGCCCGCCCGCTCATGCGTCCCGTCGGCGCAACAGGTAGGCCGCTAGGCCCAGGGCGAGGGCGGCCCAGCCGCACAGCACCGCGAACCCGACCCATGGCGCCAGCGGGTAGTAGCCTGTCGACGGTACATAGACGTTGTTGACCTGGGGATACTGAACGAGAGTCTGCTGGACGGCGAAGGCGGCAGCCGGAGTGACCCGGGCCAGCCAGTCTGCGGGACCCGTCGGCAGGATAGGCACCGCCACGATGAGCAGGTAGGGCGCGACGATGGTCACGGTGACGGTGGCGACCGCGGCGGCGCTGCGGCGCAGTACGGTCCCGATGGCGAGGGCGGTAACGGCCGCCACGGCGAGCACGGCGGCGGTACCGGCGATCACCCGCACTTCGGTGAGGGCCGTCACCGGCCAGACGTAGACGCCGTGCTCGCGAAGCACCCGCTGGCCCTCGGTGACCGCGATGGCGGCGCCGGCCAGCCCGGCCACGAAGGTAACAGCGCCGATCACGACAGCCTTGGCGGCTAGCACCCGGCCCCGCCGCGGGGTCGCGGCGAGGGTGACGCGGATCAGCCCGCGCCGGTATTCGGCGGTCACGAACATCACGGCTACGACGATCACCGCGATCAGCCCGGCGAACACGCCGATAAGGGTCTGCGCGACCGTGACGCCGAGCCCCGCCGCCCCGGACACCGACGGCGCGATGTCGCCGGTGCCGGTCACGGTGAACTGGCCGCCGGCCGCCTGGATCCCTCCGGGCGAGCCGGCCGCCGGGCCGCCGGGGGCTCCGATGGCGCTGCCGGTCCACACCCTGGCCGGCCAGCGGCCCCTGAGGCTGAGCTGATCGAAGACGCCGGTCGCCTGGCTGGTTCCGCCGCTCAAAACCGTCAGGCCCATCGACATGTGCCAGTATTGCGGCGACGTGGCGAACAGGCCCGCTGGCACAGTCGCGGGCAGGCCGGCCAGGACGGCGGTGCCGACCTGAGTCCAGTGCCTGCCGTCGGCCGAGTCGTAGCCGGTGAGGCTGTCGCCCGACCGCGTCAGCCGCAGCCAGCGTGGGGACGCCGCGGAAACAGCCCCGGCGAGGCCAGGCGCATCCCCGGTGTAGTGGTCCTGCATCCGCACCCCGTGGCTACCGGTGACCATCATCGCCGCGTACGCCGATCCCGGCCGGGTGCTCGCCTTGATGATGATCCCGGCCTTGGCCCAGGGCACCAGGCCGCCGTGCATCGACCCGCCGCCGTTCGCAGCGCCCGAACCTGGCCCGGAAGGGTCGGGCACCTGGCCGGTCAGCGACGTCATCCGGACGGTGATGCCGCCGTTCCCTGCTAGCGGCTTGTGCACGAAGTAGAAGCTGTCCGCCACCGCCTCTCCGCCCGGTCCGAGCAGCTGGGTGCAGTCAGAGGCCGCGCCGTGGGTGCCGCAGGAGCCCTGGCCGCCCTGGCCGACCCCGAGGACCACGATCGCGAGCACCGCGACGATCATGCCGATAACCCAGCCGCGGACGCTGCGGAACTTGACCCACTCCGCCCGCAGCAGCTGGGCGAACCCGTCGCGGCCAGGCGCCAGGGCGGAGCGATACGGCGTAATCGCGGTCATGAGGCCGCCTCCGCCCGGAATTCCACCGAGTTGCGGGTGAGCTCCAGGTAGGCCTCCTCGAGACTGGCCCGGTGGGCGCTGACCTCGCTGAACGGGACACCGGCGGCGGTCAGCGCGGCCACGGCCCGGTCCGGCGGAAGGTGCTGAATCGCGAGGATATCGGGCCCGGCCGCGGCGACCACCGCCTCCGCGGCGACCACCGCCCCCGCGGCGGCGAGGGCAGCGATCGCCGCGGCGCGAGCCGAGGTGCGCACCCGGACCCGGTCGCTGGACACCGTCGCGATCAGGTCCTTGACACCTGCGTCGGCGATGACCCGGCCGCGGCCGAACGGTTCGTCCAGCATGAGGATCGGCGGGTCGCCGAGCAGCGCGGCCGCGATGCCGAGACGCTGCCGCATGCCGAGGGAATAACCTCCGGCCTTCCGCCTGATCACAGTGGCCAGGCCCGTCTGGTCGATCACCTCGTCCACGCGTCCGGCGGTGAGGCCTTGGGAGTGGGCGAGCCACAGCAGGTGGTTGCGGGCCGACCGGCTGGGTTGCAGGGCGGCGGCGTCCAGCAGTGCCCCCACCTGGGTGAGCGGGTGTCGCAGGGCCCGGTACGGTTTGCCGCCGATCAGCGCGGTGCCGGCATCGGCCGCATCCAAGCCGAGGATGACCCGCATCGTGGTGGATTTCCCGGCCCCGTTCGGGCCGACGAAACCGGTGACCTGGCCGGGGCGGACAGCGAACGTCATGCCGTCCAGGGCCAGCGCGGGCCCGAGCGTTTGCGGAGTTCAGTGACCTCGATCATGCCGGGTAGTTCTACGCCGCGCCTGGTGTCGGCGCGGTGCCTGTGACTGACACCTGGCTGACACCTGGCCGGCTGGCATGCTGGGGTCATGAGAGTGCTGGTCGCCGAGGATTTCGAGGTCCTCGCCAGGTCCATCGGGGCTGGGCTGCGCCGGGAAGGCATGGCCGTCGACGTGGCCCTGGACGGGGACGACGCGCTAGAGCACCTGGTCGCGACCCGGTACGACGTGGTGGTGCTTGACCGGGACCTGCCTGGCGTGCACGGCGACGAGGTCTGCCGCCGGATCGCCGCGTCCGGCGTCGGCAGCCGGGTGCTGATGCTGACCGCGGCCAGCACGATCCGGGACCGGGTGGAGGGACTCGGGCTCGGCGCCGACGACTACCTGCCGAAGCCCTTTGACTTCGCCGAACTGGTCGCCCGGGTCCGGGCGCTGGCCCGCAGGTCCGCCGCGGCCGTGCCGCCGGTACTCGTCGTCGGTGACCTGAGCCTGGACCCTGGCCGCCGGGTGGCCGTGCGCGCCGGGCGGCGGCTCGACCTCAGCGCGAAGGAGTTCGCCGTGCTCGAATGCCTGCTCGCCGCGGGCGGCCGGGTGGTCTCCACCGAGGACCTGCTGGAACGGGTCTGGGACGAGATGGCCGACCCGTTCACCACGGCGGTGAAGTCCACGATCAGGCGGCTGCGGGCTAAGCTCGGCGATCCGCCGGTCGTGGTCACCGTCCGCGAGGGCGGTTACCGCATCGGGGACGCGTGATGATGACAGGCACGCTGCGAGGACGGCTCACGTTGCTGTATGCCGGGGTGTTCCTGGCCCTGTCGGTGGTGGTGCTCGCGATCCCGTTTCTCGCCGTCAGCGAGACGGTGCACGTCGGTTCCAGCGCGCCGCCTGTCGTCAGGTATCCAGACCGGAGCCTGTTTCCGCATGTGAGCACCCTGCTTATCAGTCTGGCGATCATGGCCGCGGTGTCCCTCGGGTTGGGTTGGCTGCTCGCGGGCCGCCTGCTGCGCCCGCTTCGGGTTATCGTCGCGACCGCACAGGACATCTCCGCCACGAACCTGTCCCGACGGCTGGGCACTGGCCGCCGCGACGATGAGTTCAGCCGGCTCGGCCGGACGCTGAACGACCTGTTCGCGCGGCTAGAGGCGTCATTCGAGTCGCAACGGCATTTTGTCGCCAACGCCGCGCACGAGTTGCGCACCCCGCTGACCGCCGAACGGACCGTCCTGCAAGTGGCGCTCGCCGACCCCGAGGCCAGCGTGGCCACGCTGCGGGCCGCCTGCGACGAGGTGCTCCGGGTCGGCGAACAGCAGGAGAAGCTGATCGACGCGCTGCTCACGCTGGCCAGCAGCGAGCGCGGCATCGACCAGGTCGAGCCCTTCGACCTGGCGGACATTGCCGCGACCGTGACCCGCGACATCCAGATCAGCGCCAGGCTGGCCCCGGCCCCGGCGCAGGGCGATCCCTGGCTAGCGGAAAGTCTGGTGGCGAACCTGGCCGGGAACGCGGTCCGTCATAACGTGCCAGGTGGCTGGGCCGAGATCGAGACCGGTACGGTGGCTGGCCGGGCCGTGCTGCGGGTCAGGAACACCGGACCTGTGATCCCGCCCGCCGAGGTCGACCGCCTGTTCCACCCGTTCCAGCGGCTAGGGCACGAGCGGGTCCAGCCCGGTGACGAACGGGTCCGGCCCGGTGACGAGCGGGTCCGCCGCGAGCACGGCGGCGGGCGCGAGCACGGCGGCGGCTACGGGCTCGGGCTGGCCATCGTCCGTGCCATCGCCGTCGCGCACGGCGCCGAGCTCAGCGCCAGCCCCCGCCCAGAGGGCGGCCTGGACATCAAGGTCACCTTCCCCGCCCCCCAAGCCCCCTCATGATCAGCCGCCGGGCAGCGCCACGGGAGTTCCGAAGACGTCGTCCCGGCGGTTGTCCAGGCTCGGCAGCTGAGCACGCACGGTGCTGATCAGGTCGGCATCGACCTCCGCGACCACCACCCCGGGTCCCGGCCCGAGGTCGGCCCTGACTACCCCGAGCGGGTCCACCAGCATGCTGCGCCCGATGCCGGTCGCGGCCCGGGTCGGTGGCTCGTCCGGGTCGGGAACCTGCCCCACGGCGGCGACCCACACGGTGTTCTCGATGGCCCGGGCCCGCACCAGCGTCACCCAGTGGTCCTCCTTGAACAGTCCCGCGGCCCAGGCCGCGGGCAGCACGAGCAGCGCGGCGCCGCCCACCGCCAGCGCCCTTGACAGCTCGCCGAACCGAACGTCGTAGCAGATCTGCAGCCCGACGCGCGTCCCGGCCAGCGTGCAGATGACCGGGGCGGACCCCGGCGCGACCTGGTCGGATTCCCGCTGCCCGAACGCGTCGAACAGATGCAGTTTCCGATAGGACGCGATCAGCTCACCTGTCCCGTCATAGGCGACGGCGGTGTTGTAGACGCGGCCATCCGCTGCGGGTTCGAAGACGCCGGCGACCAGCGCCACCCCAGCCTCCTTGGCCGCCTCCGCGAGCCCGGAGCAGAACGGGCCGTCCAGCGGCTCGGCCGCCGCACTCAGGTCCGAGCCGAACCTGATCTGGGTCGCCTCAGGGAAGACCGCGAGGTCGGCGCCGGACTCCGCGGCCTGCGTGAGGGCGAGCCTGACCCGCTTGAAGTTGACGGCCGGCCGTGAGCTGACCGGGATCTGGCACAGTGCAACGCGCATAACCTCAGCCTAGCTGGCCCGCCACCGGCGACGACATGATGTCATATGCGGGTGAGCCAATCCCTGCCCGACCAGCCCGCGCCCGACCAGCCCGCCCCCGGACAATCCGCCCCCGGACAATCCGGAACCGAACAATCCGGAACCGAACAATCCGGGCCAGCCCGTCCCCTGCTGAACCGGCGCCTAGCCGGCCTCGGCACCACGATCTTCGCCGAGATGTCCGCCCGCGCGCTCGCGACCGGATCGATCAACCTGGGCCAGGGCTTCCCCGACACCGATGGCCCGGTCAAGATCGCCCAGATCGCGGCGGACGCCATCTTGGCCGGCCGCGGGAACCAGTATCCGCCCGGCCTGGGCATTCCGGAGCTGCGCCAGGCCATCGCCGGCCATGCCGCGCGGTTCTACGGCCTGGAGTACGACCCGGCGACGGAGATCCTGGTCACGGCCGGGGCCACCGAGGCGGTCGCGGCCGCCCTGCTCGCGCTGGTCGAGCCGGGCGACGAGGTGATCGCGTTCGAGCCCTATTACGACTCCTACGCCGCGAACATCGCCATGGCGGGCGGCGTCCGGGTCCCAGTCACGCTGCGCCCCCCCGGTTTCCGCCCCGACCCGGCCAAACTAGCCAGCGCCATCACCGCACGCACCCGCCTCATCCTCCTCAACACCCCGCACAACCCCACCGGCTCGGTGTTCACCCGGGCCGAGCTGGCCGCCATCGCCGAGCTCGCGGTCAAACACGACCTTCTCGTGGTTGCCGATGAGGTGTACGAGCACCTGGTGTTTGACGGTGAGCATGTGCCGATCGCCTCGTTCCCCGGGATGCGCGAGCGGACCGTGACGATCGGCTCCGCGGGTAAGACCTTTTCCTTCACCGGCTGGAAGATCGGCTGGGTCACGGCGGTACCCGAGCTGGTGGCCGCGGTCAAGACCACCAAGCAGTTCATGACGTACGTGAGCGGCGGCCCGTTTCAGTACGCGGTGGCCGAGGCGCTGGCCCTGCCGGACGAGTACTACGCCTCCCTGCGGGCGGACCTGAAGGCCAAACGCGACCTGTTCGTCCCCGGCCTGGCCGCTCTCGGCTTCGAGGTGTACCAACCCCAGGGCACCTATTTCGCCACGGCCGACATCAGGAGCCTCGGCGCTCAGGACGGCGTGGCCTTCTGCCGCACCCTGCCCGAACGAGCCGGCGTCGTCGCGATCCCGTCGGCCGTCTTCTACGACGACAAGGCCGCGGCCCGCACCCTGGTCAGGTTCGCCTTCTGCAAGCGCCCCGAGGTGCTGACTCAAGCCCTAGACCGGCTGGCTCGCTTGTCTTTATCCCGAACGGCCCCAGCTGCCCGCCCCACGCCACCTGCGTGCCCCACGGGGGAACAACCGGCCGGCCCTTTCCGCACGAAAAAGGCGGTCAGCCAGCACGCGGCGGGTATCTTCGCCAAGCTGGACCTGGCGCCGTCCGACGACGACAACCGGCGGGTGCTCGCGGTGCTGGCCTACCTGGGTTCCTGACGGCGGGGGCGATGGACGCGCATGGATGCTGAACTGCGGCGAGCGGCTGAGTCGGCCCCTGGGTTCATGCCCGCGGCCGAGGGACAGGCGCTGTTCGAAGCGGCCGCCGCCTACGCAGGCCGCGGGCCGGTGCTGGAGGTCGGCAGCTATTGCGGCAAGTCCACCATCTACCTGGCCGCGGCGGCCCGGGCGGCCGGCCAGCTGGTGGTCACGGTCGATCACCACCGCGGCTCAGAGGAGCACCAGCCCGGCTGGGAGTACCACGACCCGGCTCTGGTCGACCCGCGGACCGGCCGCCTGGACACGCTGCCGGCGCTGCGGACCACGCTGGCGGCGGCCGGCCTCGAAGACCACGTGGTGGTCGTGGTGGGCCGTTCGGCCGCCGTGGCCAGCTTGTGGCGCACACCGCTCGGCCTGGTGTTCATCGACGGCGGCCATACCGAACAGGCGGCGATGACGGACTACCAGGGCTGGGCCCCGTGGGTGGCCCCCGGTGGCGCGCTGGCCATTCACGACGTGTTTCCCGACCCGGCCGACGGCGGCCGCGCTCCGTACCTGATCTACCAGCGGGCCATCGCCTCGGGCGCGTTCACCGAGGTCCGCGTCACCGGCTCGCTCCGCCTCCTGGAGCGAACTGCCCCCGGCGCCGGCTGACGGCCAGCCCGGCGTCCCGCGATCCGGCCCAATGGTCCATCGGCCGACCGCTGGCGTCCTGCCTCAGTGGTATGTTTTGCCGAAAAACGAAACCATCCGGTCGATTTTCGACTTTTAATTCGATAGAATAACGGAGCAAGTAACCCCTCTTGATCTTCCGAACGAAGGGTGGTTCATGCCCGAGGAACCCTTCCCCCCGCCCGGGCCCGGCGCCGAGGAGCCCCCGGGCCCCGCGCCGCTGCCCGGCCGCGGGAACGGACCGGATGACGGCGGGGATGAGATCCCGCCGGACGGCCCGGAGCAGGGCCTGTTCGTGTGCCTGCCGGCCGAGAGCATGGAGTTGTCGAGGTTCGGCGGTGATGACCAGGGCCCGCCGATGGCGCCTGGCCCGCTGCTGGCCGGGGTGGCCTACGCCGTGGCCGGGGGTGACGGGGCCGGGCTGGCCGGGGTGTCAGAGGATTTCCTGTTCGCGGTGATCTCCGGCGGCCGCCGGCTGGCGTCGTGGGCGACGTGGCTGGAGTTCTCCGCGATGCGCGAGCTCGCGTTGCGGCACCCCGCCGCCCCCGGCCGCCCCGCCCCCCGCCCGGCTCGTCCCGCCGACCCCATGCCGACCCCGGCGCAGTCCCCGCCCCCGGCGCAGTCCCGCGTCGGTCCGCCCGGTGACGGGGCCGGGGTGCGCCGCCGGCGGATCCGCCGGCCCCGGTGACAACCCGCCCGCCGATGACGGCCGGGTCCGGTTCGGGGAGTTCGTGGCCGACGAGGTGTCGCTGGACCTGCGGCTGAGCTGGCGGGCCGCCGCGGACCGGATCTCTTACGCGTGTGACCTGGCCGGGCGGCTGCCGGTCACCTTCGCCGCGCTGGGCGGCGGGCTGATCGACCCGGTCCACGCTAAGATCATCGCCGAGCAGACCGACATCTTGTCCGCCGCCGATGCCGCCGAAGCGGACCCGGTGCTGGCCGCCGCCGCGCAGTCCAAGACCTACGGTGAGCTGCGTGCCACCGCCGCCCGGCTGGTCCTCAGGCTTGACCCCGGCACCCTGCGCGAACTGCGCTGCCGCGCCTACCTGGACTTGCTGCAAGAGCGGGACAGCCGGGACGCGCTGCCCGGCCCCGAGCCAAAGCCGGGGCCAGGGCGAGCAGTCCGCAGCGGGGCACGGCGGGAACGGCGAGACGGGTGACGGTCCGGACGGGAACGGCGAGCCGGGGCACGGCCCCGGCGGCAGCCCTGGCATCGGGCCCAGCACGGGACCGAGCCTGGCGGCACTGGTGAATATCACCCTCCCGCTGGTGCCTCACCGCGCTGCACCCCGACGGCACCGCCGCCGCCCACGGCTGCGCCCCCGGCCAGCACCCCCCACCGTCAGGCCCTCAACCCCCGCGAGCCCCACCCAGCGGGCTCGCCGGTTTCGGCACCGGGGCCCGGGATTACCTCCATGGCCTGCGCGTCACACTCATCCCGATCGCCCGCGACCGCTGCGACCACCGGCATGCCGAGACCGGGTATCAGCCCAGCCGCAAGCTCCAGCACCTTATCCGAGCCCGCAGCACCCAGTGCACCGCGCCTGGATGCGGTCGGCCTGCGGCCCGGTGCGACCTTGACCACACCACTGCCTGGGACCAGAGCGGGGTAACTTGCGAATGTAATATCGCTCCACTTTGCCGGCACCATCATCGGTGCAAACAAGCAAACGGGTGGCGGCTGGGACAACCTGCGCCCGGCGTCCTGACCTGGCACACTCCGGCCGGCCGGACCTATACCACCGCCCCCGCCGAATACCCCCGATAGGGCGCTTACCCGCAGCCGCAGGCTTGCGGGTCGGCCGCCTGGGACTCGGAAACGGTGTCCCTGAAGATGCCCGCGCCGCGGCTGAGGCTGGTCAGCGCGTCGGCGGCCAGGACCACCGCGGCCGCGGTCCAGCTGGACCGCTCCGGCGGGTACAGGGCCTGGTTCGCGAACTGCCAGCCGGTCCAGTACGAGCCGTCCGGATGGCGCAGGTGCTGGATGCTCGCGAAGACCTCCCGCGCTTCCGCGCGCATCCCGCAGGCGTCCAGGGCCAGCACGAGCTCGCAGGTCTCCGCCCCGGTCACCCAGGGCTGGTCGCGGACGCACCGGACGCCCAGGCCGGGCACCACGAACCGGTCCCAGCCCGACGCCACCCGGATGACCGCGTCCGGACCGCTCACCGCGCCGCCGAGCACCGGGTAGTACCAGTCCATGGCGAACCGGCTCTTGTCCGCGAAGGCCTCCGGATGACCAGCCACCAGGTGCGCCAGCTGGTCCGCGGCGAACTCCCAGTCAGGCCTCGGGTCGTCGACCAGTTTGGCCAGCGCGACGGCGCAGCGCAGGCTCTGGTGGATGCTGGAGCACCCGGACAGCAGCGCGTACCGGCCGGGCTGCCCGGCCGCGTCCCGCTCCCAGGCCACCTCTCCCCGCGGGGTGCGCAGCCCGAGCACCCATTCCGTCGCCCGGCGGACAGCGGGCCACATGGTCAGGCAATAATGCTCATCGCCGGTCACCAGGTACTCGTGCCAGGCCCCGACGGCGACGTACGCCGCGTGGTGGCTCTCCGACGCCGGGTCGGTCACCGTGCCGCCGGTGACCGAACGAGGCCAGGACCCGTCCGCCCGCTGCGTGTCCCGCAGCCACCGGTAGGCGCGCCGGGCGGGTTCACGCAGCCCGCAGGCGCTCAGCGCCATCGCGCACTCGATGTGGTCCCAGACGTCGACGTGCCCGTCCGGCCACGGGATCGCTCCGGACGGCTCCTGCATCCGCGCGATGGACTCGCCGGTGGCGAGTATGTCGGCGCGGGTGAGCATTTTCCCGGCGGACACCAGACCCCCTTGGCTCACAGAGGCCCTCCCGTGCTCCCTTTAACCGCGTACACCACCAGGCTTTTCCCGATCAGGGGATTGAGGGCCCGCTCGGCCAGCCTAGTGGCGGCGGGTTTGCGCATGATGTCCCAGACCAGCAGCCGATGGTAGGCGCTGGCCAGCCGGTGCTTGTCGTCGTGCACGCCGACCGCGCATTTCAGCCACCAGTAGGGCGAGTGCAGCCCGTGCGCGTGGTGATGCCAGCGGACCTGCAGCCCGGCCCGCGCCAGCTTGGCCTCGAGCTCGACCCGGGTGTAGATGCGCACATGCCCCCCGGGTACCTCGTGGTACTCGGTGGACAAGCCCCAGCAGATTCGCTCCGGCAGCCAGCTGGGCACCGTGATCGCCGCCAGCCCGCCGGGGCGCAGCACCCGGGCGAGCTCGTTGATCGCCCGCTGGTCGTCCAGGATGTGCTCGAGCACCTCGGCCGCGATCACCCGGTCGAAGCTGCCGTCGCCAAACGGCATCGCGGCGGCGTCACCGGAAATCGCCGCCGCCCCGGCGCGCGGCCCAGCCTCGCCCGCCTCCCGCATCGCGCCGAACATCCCGGTCACCCCGGTGAGCTCGGCCGGATCCAGGTCGAACGCGACTACGTTCGCGTCCCGCCGGTACACCTCGAACGCGTGCCGCCCGCCGCCGCAGCCCAGATCGAGCACGCGGTCGCCGTCCCGGATCGGGAACCGGGCGAAGTCAACGGTCAGCACTCCGGTCCCATCACGGTCCGGTACTGCCCGGCCGTCGCCCGGGCCACCGCGGGCCAGGCGAAGCGCTCGCGGGCCCGGTCAAGCGCCCGGCCCGCCAGGACGGCGCGTTCGGCGGGTGAGTCGTGCAGCCGCCTGAGCACTGCGGCGAGTTCCTCGTCCTCTCCCGGCGTGACCAGCACGGCGGCGTCCCCGGTGACCTCGGGCAGCGCGCCGGTGCGGCTGGCCACCAGCGGGGTGCCCGACGCCATGTGCTCGCAGGCCGGAACGAGAAACCTTCGTACAGCGACGGCACGACGGCGATCTCGGCGCTGGCCAGCAGGGCGGAGAACCCCTCCTCGGCGAGCCCGTGGGTAAACGTGATCCGGTCGGTGAGGGACAGCTGGGCCGCCAGCCGTTCGGTCGCGGGGGACGGCTTGCCCACGATGACCAGGTGCACGTCCCGGTCGGTGGCCAGCTTGCCCACCGCCCGCAGCAGCGTGCCCACCCCCTTGATCGCCGAGTCGGCGCTGGCCACCGCGATAATCCGGCCGGGCACCCGGGCGCCCGAGCGGGGCCGGAACACGCGCGTGTCCACCCCGAGGGGGATGATGTTGACCTGGCCGGGCGGCACCTTGAAGTCACGGCAGATGTCGCGCTTGGAGGATTCGGACACCGTGATCAGCGCCCCGGACCCGGCGACCCGGCGCGCCACCCTGGCCTGCATCCGGACGAACCCGTACCAGCGCCGCCGGGACAGCCGGGACAGCCGGGACAGCCCGCCCGTCGGGGCCAGGTCGATCCGCTTGTCCACGCTGATCGGATGATGAATGCTGGTGACCAGCGGCAGCCCGAGCCGCCGCACCCCGAGCATCCCGTAGCCAAGCCCCTGGTTGTCGTGCACCACGTCGAAGTCCGCCGCCCGCGCGGTCAGCGCGCGCAGCGCCCGCAGGCTGAAGGTCAGCGGCTCGGGGAAGGAGCCGCCCCACATCATGACGGTCTCGAGCACGTCGGTCCAGTCCCGGTACTCGGGCCAGCGCGGGGTGCGGAACGGGTCTTCGTCCCGGTACAGGTCGAGGCTGGGAAGCTCGCGCAGCCGCGGTCCCGGGTCCAGCTCGGGGTACGGCTGGCCGGAGAACACCTCCACGTGGTGGCCGAGCGCGTGCAGTTCCCGGCTCAGGTGGCGGACGTAGACGCCCTGGCCGCCGCAGTGCGGCTTGCTGCGGTAGGACAGCAGCGCGATCCGCAGCGGGCGGCTCAAGATAACCACGGGGCACCTTACCACCCGGTAGTCCCACCGCCTTCGGCAAGCCCCTGAACAGCCGGTGCGCGTCCCGGTGACTGCGTAGCCTCGAGGGCATCGTCGCGGGCCGGGTGGCCGCGGGCCAGCTGCCCGGCACGGACAGGTACCTCACCGACGTCAGGTCACGTGCCCGACGCCAATACCGATCAGGTAGGTGACCCCGGCGGCGGCGGCGCCGAGGAGCAGCTGCCGGAGCGCACCCCGCCAGAACGGCCGTTCGGTCAGCCGCGCCACCATGCCGCCGCCCGCGATCGCGGCCAGGGCGGCCAGGCCGAGCGCGGCCCACAGCACCTGCAGCCCGAGCAGGTAGGGCAGCAGCGGAATGAGTGCCCCGACGGCGAAGGAGGCCATCGAGGCACCGGCCGCCACGAAGGGTGACGGCAACTCGGCCGGGTCCACGCCGAGTTCTTCCAGCGTGTGCACGGCCAGTGCCTTCTCGGGGTGGGCCGAGATCTCGGCGGCGGCCTGCCGCGCGGTGGCCGGGCTGATGCCGCGGGCCCGGAGCATGGTGGCCAGCTCGGCCTGTTCGGCGACGGCGTTGTTCTGCAGCTCGAGCCGTTCCTTGTTGACCTCGGCGTAGATGAGCTCGTTCTGGGAGGAGACGGACACGTACTCCCCGGCCGCCATCGAGCTGGCGCCCGCGGCCAGCCCGGCCAGCCCGGTGAGGATGATCGTGTGCGCTGATCCGCCGCCGCCGCCCACCCCGGCGATCAGCGACACGTTGGTCACTAGCCCGTCCATCGCGCCGAACACGGCCGGGCGCAGCCAGCCGCCGGACACGTCTCTGTGCTGGTGCCCGTGATCGGGCCCGAGCGCATCGGCCGGAGTTCGGTGCTCGGTCGCCATCCGGGTTACCTTCCCCCTGGGGGCCGGCGCATGCGGCTGCGGTGCACCGGGTCACGGCGCACCGCGCCGGCGGCCCTGGGTTACCCCTTCGCCGCGTTGTACAGGAACAGGTGCCCGATCGCGGTCGGGTACACGCCGGTCACGCCCGACGCCGTCGCCGTCAGGTAATTGTAGAAGTACCCGAAGATGACCGGCGTCTGGGCCAGCAGCAGCGTCTCCATCTGCCCGGCGATGCTGCGCTGGGTGGACAGGTCGGAGGCGGCGACGTACTGCGCGGCCAGCTTGTCGTAGCTAGCGTTAGCGAAGTGGGCGGCGTTCCACACGCCGTTCCCCTTCGGCGGCGGCGTCTCGAGCGCGGAGGTGAGGAACGCGTTCGGGACGCTCCGGTGACCGTAGTCGACCAGGCTCATGGTGCCGTCAAGCCAGTCGGAGTTCCCGAACGTGGCTTTGCCGTAGTAAGCGCTCGAGCTCTCCACCTTCAGGTTGATCTTCACCCCGATCTGCGCCGCCGACTGCGCCACGATCTGGGCGTACTCGGGGATCTCGAGCAGGTTCTCGGTGATCAGCTGGGTGCTGAACCCGGACGGGTGCCCGGCCGCCGAGAGCAGCGACTTGGCCTGGCTGATGTTCTGCGCCCGCTGGGCGATGCTGGTGTTGGTGGACGGGTAGACCGGCGCGAACGGACTGTCGTTTCCGATGTCGGCGTACCCCTTGAACAGCGCCTTGACAATCCCGGCCCGGTCCAGTGTGAGCGCGATCGCCTGCCGCACCCGGGGGTCGGTGAACGGGGCCTGGTCGCAGCGCATCGACAGCTCCCGGTGCGCGCTCGACTTCAGCTTGATGATGTTGTAGCTGCCGGTGAGCAGTTCCTGGGCGCCGGATACGGAGAACTGCCCGACCACGTCGATGGTGCCGCCGGTCAGCGCCAGGATCGCCGGGTTCTGCGTGTCGTAGAAGGTGAAAATGGTCTGCGACGGCAGCGCCTTAGTGCCCCAGTACGACTCGTTGCGGGTGAACGTGGCGCCCGATTTCGGCGTGTACGAGCCGAGCTTGAACGGCCCGGTGCCGACGAACGAGCTCTGCCATTTGGCCGGGTCGTAGTTGTTCGGGATGATGATCACGTTGTAGTTGTCCGAGGACACCAGGTACGGGAAGTTCCCGTTCGGGGCCTGGAGGTGGAACGCCACCGTGGAGTCGTCCACCTTCACCACGCCGGACGGCTCGAGCACGCCGGCGAAGGCCGACGCCGCGCTGGCTCCCTTGGCCGTCTGCAGCTTGAAGCTGTACACCACGTCGTCGGCGGTCAGCGCCGCGCCGTTGTGGAACTTGACCCCCTGGCGGATCTTGAACGTCCAGACGTTGGCGCTGCTGTTCGGCGACCAGCTGGTGGCCAGCACGGGCTTTAGCTGCAGGTTCTGGCCGGACAGGCACAGGTACTCACCGGTCTGCCCGAGCATGTCCAGGCCGCCCTGGTCGGCCACGGTGACCGGGTTGATGGCCCCGGTCGGGGTGACGATGCCGGCCTTGATCACCGCGCCGGGCGCTCCGGTGGCCGTGGCCGACGACCCCGACTTGGCCGAAGTGGACGAACTGCTGCTGCAGGCGGAGATGATGCCGCCGAGCAGCGGCACCGAGATGCCGACCACGGTGCCGCGGCGGACGAAGTCCCGGCGCGAGAGCCGCCCCGCGGCGAACTCGTCGATGATGTGGTTGGCGATCTCGCCTTGGTCCTCGCGCAAGCGCCCGAGCCTGCGGTGATCGATATTTCTGGTCATAGGGAACCTCCCTGAGATGGGGCGGATTCATTTCGCTGCAGAGTGCGCAACTCGGCCAGCGGGATGTGGCAGCGGATCAGGTGCTCCGGCTCGTCTTCGAGCAGCGGTGGTTCGGTGGACTCGCACACGCCTGTGGACAGCTTGCGCGGGCAACGGGTGTGGAAGACGCAGCCGCTGGGCGGGTCGGCCGCGGACGGGATCTCGCCCGCCAGCCTGATCCGCTCCGGCCGCTGGCCGTCGAGCGAGGGGACGGCGGAGAACAGCGCCTCGGTGTAGGGGTGGTGCGGGCCGGCGAACACGGTCTCCGCGGGCCCCACCTCCATCACCCGGCCGAGGTAGAGCACGACGATCCGGTCCGACAGGTACCTGACCAGCCCCAGGTCGTGGGAGATGAATAGGTAGGTGACCTGCTCGGTCTTCTGCAGGTCCGCGAGCAGGTTGAGGATGGCGGCCTGCACCGAGACGTCGAGCGCCGACGTGGGCTCGTCGCAGACCACCACGTCCGGGCCGGCGCCGAAGGCCCGGGCGATCGCGACTCGCTGCTTGAGCCCGCCGGACAGCTGGCCGGGACGCAGCGCCAGGTGCCGGTCCTCCAGCCGGACCGAGCTGATCAGCTCGGCCAGCCGGTCCCGCAGGGCTGTCCCCGACAGCCCGGCCAGCCGGGTCAGCGGGCGGCTGATCAGGCTGTGTACCGTGTGCCTGCGGTTCAGCGCGGAGTCCGGGTTCTGGAAGACGATCTGCAGCCTGCGCAGGGTCTCCCGGGGGCGCCGCCGGACGTCCGGGCTGAGCGGCTGGCCGGACAGGGTGACCACCGAGCCCTGATCGGGCCCGGTCAGCCCGAGCAGCACGCGGGCCAGCGTGGTCTTGCCGCTGCCCGACTCGCCGACCAGCCCGAGGGTCTCGCCCCGGCGGACGGTCAGGTTGATGTCGGCCAGCGCGCGGACGCCGCCAGCAAAGGTCTTGGACAGCCCCTGCACCTGTACCAGCGGCTCGCCGGTGTGGTGCTCGGCCAGCGCGGCGTCCGTGGCCGGGGTCGCACGCGGCAGGTCCGGGGCGTCGGCGTGGAAAAAGCAGCGGGAGACACGCAGGTCACCCACGTCGAAGAAGGGCGGCGCGGACGTCCGGCAGCGGTCCTGGGCCAGCGCGCACCGCGGCGCGAACACGCAGCCGGTCAGCGTGTGCCCGGGTGCGGGCAGGAAACCGGGAATGGTGTCCAGCCGGTGCCGGTCCTTGCGCTGCCCGCGCCGCGGGATGCAGCGCAGCAGCCCCACCGTGTACGGGTGCCGCGGGTCGCTGAACACCTGCCGGGCCGGTCCCTCTTCGACCAGCTCGCCCGCGTACAGCACGCCCACCCGGTCGCACATCTTGGCGATCACCGCCAGGTTGTGGCTGATGAAAAGCACCGTGGTGCCGAATTCCTGGCGCAGCGCCGCGACCAGGTCGAGCACTTCCGCCTCGACGGTGGCGTCCAGCGCCGTCGTCGGCTCGTCCAGGATCAGCAGCGACGGCGAGGAGGCCAGCGCCATCGCGATGACCACTCGCTGGGCCATCCCGCCGGAGAGCTCGTGCGGGTACCGGCGCATCACCCGGTCCGGGTCCGATATCTGCACCTTGCGCAGCATGTCCTGCGCAGACTGCCTGGCCTCGTCGGCCGGGGCGCCGGCGATCTGGTAGACCTCCGCGATCTGGCGGCCCACCCGCAACGACGGGTTCAGCGCCCGGCCGGGCTCCTGGTAGACCATCGAGACGGTCTTGGCCCGCAGGTCGTGCAGCGCCTGCTGGCCCATCGACAGCGGGTCCTGGCCGTTGATGCTGACGGTCCCGCCGCTCACCTTGCCGTTGCGCGGCAGATACCTGACCAGCGCGAGCGCGACCGTGGACTTGCCCGACCCGGATTCACCGACGAGCCCGTAGGATTCCCCGCGGCTGATGGCGAAGGACACGTCGCGCAGCGCGAGCCGGTCCTGGCTGCGCACCCGGTACGCCACGTCCAGATGCGAGACCACCAGCGCGGTGTCGTCCCCGGTTTCCCCGGCGCCGCGCCCCTTCGGCTCGCTCATGCTGTGTTCCCCGCTCATGCGTTGAGCACCTGCTCAATCGAGTCGGTGATCAGGTTGACCGCGGTGACCAGGGAGGCGATGGCCAGCGCCGGGAACAGCGTCTGCCACCAGTAGCCGGCCAGCAGGCCGCTGTAGTTGGCGGCGATGTCCGAGCCCCAGTCCGGGGTGGGCGGCTGCACGCCAAAGCCGAGGAAGGACAGCGTGGCCACCGCGAAAACCGCGTAGCCAAGCCGCACCGTGAACTCGACCAAGATGGCGGGCATGACATTGGGCAAGATCTCGCCGAACATGATCCGGACCGGATTCTCGCCCAGCAGCCTGGCCGAGGACAGGTAGTCCAGGTTCCGCTCGGCCAGCACCGCGGCCCGGACCGTGCGCGCGATCAGCGGCGTGAAGATAAAGCCGATGACGATGATCAGCGTCACCGTCGACGGGCCGAGGGCCACGATGAACAGGAACGCGATGATCACCGCGGGCAGCGCGAGCACGGCCTCCACCAGCCGCCCGGCGATCAGGTCGACGAGCCCGCCGAGGTAGCCCATGGCCAGGCCCAGGGCGGTACCCAAGATGGTGCCGAGCACGGTGGCCAGCGGGGTGATGACCAGGATGTCCCTGGCGCCGACGATGACCCGGGACAGCACGTCCCGGCCGAGCGGATCGGTGCCGAACCAGTGCGATCCCGACGGGGCGGTGTTGCTGTTGAGCAGCTGCTGCACGAGCGGGTTGAACGGCGCGATGGCGTGCCCGAAGATCGCGCACGCCACCCAGAACAGCACGATGCCCGCGCCGGCGAGAAACGTCGGCCGGCGCAGCAGCAGGCGCCACCGGGTCGGCGGCGCCAGCATCGTGGCCGCCGCCACCGCGACGGTCCCGACCGGAGTGGGCCCGGGATTCCCGGCCGCGCCGGGCTCGGCGGTGAGGTCCGTCATTCGCCGCCCCCGGCCCGCAGCCGCGGGTTGAGCGCGGTCAGCAGCATGTCCGCGGCCAGGGTGGCCAGCACGTAGACCACGCCGATGGTCAGGACCCCGGCTTCGAGCATCGGGAAGTCCTTGGCCTGCGCGGCCTTGTAGATCAGGTTCCCGATGCCCTGGTAGTTGAAGAGCGTTTCCACCACCACCAGGCCGCCGATCAGGTAGCCGGTCTGGGTGGCGATGACCGTGATGGTGGGAAGCAGCGAGTTCCGCAGGACATGCCGGCGGATCACGGTCGCCTGCGGTAGGCCCTTCAGCACCGCGGTGCGGGTGTAGTCCGACCCGAGGGCCTCGATGGTCCCAGCCCTGGCCATACGGGCAATGTATCCGAACAGGACGAAAACGAGCGGTATCGCCGGCAAAACGAGATGCCGAAATTGGCTGATGTCGCCGGCGCCAGCCCCAGCCGAGGCGGTCACCGGCAGTACCTTCAGCGTCACGCCGAAGACGACGATCAGCACGATACCGGACACGAACTCGGGCACGGTGGCGAGCGATAGCCCGGTGACGGAGATGATCCGGTCCACACCGCGGCCCGCATAAAGCGCGGCGATGACCCCGCCGATGATGCCAAGCGGCACCACGATCACGAACGCGAGGAGCGCCAGCTTGACCGAATTGATCAGCGCGGCCCGGATAAAAGGCTCGACCGCCGTCCGGTAGGAGTACGAGGTCCCCATATTGCCGTGCAGCAGGCCGCCGATCCAGCTCAGGTACCGTGTCAGCAGCGGCCGGTTAACACCGAGCTGCGCGTCCAGGGCCTGCACTGAGCTTTTCTCCGCGAACGGCCCGAGGATCGCGCGACCGGGATCACCGGGGAGGATCTGCCCGGCGAAGAATACGATCAAGCTGATAATCCACAATGTAAGGATCATCAGCCCGAGGCGCCTCAGAAGGAACGTTGCCAACCGCTGGCCTCCTTGATGCTCGGCCACCTCAGGGATGTTGGGCCGCCTCACGCAGAACGCCCTCGGGCGGCAAAGCCTAGCTCAGTTATAGAGGGGTGAGCAATTAATGACGATCCGGCTGAATGGACGTGACCTGACTGTTATGCAGGTTGTTGCCGCTGCGCGTCATGGTGAGCCCGTGGAGCTGACCGCTGAGGCGATAACCGCCATGCGCCAGTCGCGCACCGTCGTGGAAGAGGTCCTCAGCACCAGCGAGCCGGTTTATGGCCTGACGACCGGAGTCGGCGAGCGCAAGGCGTTTCTGCTCGATCCGGCGCAACGGCAGCGGTTCAACCACCGGCTGGTGCTGAACCACCGGATCGCCCAGGGCGACGCGGCCCCGCCGGACGTGGTCCGCGGCGCGATGCTCTGCCTGGCCAACAGCTACGCCAAGGGCGTGACCGGGGTGCGCCCCGAGCTGGCGGAGATGATCGTCACGCTGCTGAACGAGGGGTTCGCGCCGCCGGTCCGCAGGCTCGGCTCGATCGGCCAGGGGGACCTGGGGCCGATGGCCGACCTGGCCCACGGGCTGATCACCCGGAGCGGCTTCGAGCTGGCCGAGAACGAGCGTCTCGCGCTGGTCAGCAGCAACGCCTTCACCACCGCCTGGGCGTGTATCGCTATCGCCGACGCGGACGCCCTGATGTCGGTGTTCGATGTCGCGGGCGCCCTTGACCTGGAGGCCTTCGGCGCCAACCTGACCTGCTTGCACCCCGTCATCGAGCAGACCAGGCCTTTCCCCGGCCTGGCCGCACGCTGCGCCAGCTGCGGGCCCTGCTGGCAGGCAGCTATCTGTGGCAGCCAGGTGCGGCCAGGTTCCTGCAGGACCCGCTGACCTTCCGCTGCATCCCGCACATCCACGGCGCGGCCAGGGACGCGCTGGCCTACGCGCGGACCATCTTGCAGCTCGAGCTCAACTCTCCCAGTCCAACCCGGTCGTGGTGGTCGCCGAGCGGCGGATCGTCTCGGTCGGGAACTTTGACATCGGCCCGCTCGCGGCGGCCCTCGACTTTGCCAGGATCGCGCTCGCCCCGGTGGTGACCAGCGCGAACGAACGGGCGGTCAAGCTCTTGCAGGCTTCTTACTCCGGGTTGCCGGCCGGCCTGGCCGCGCTCACGGGCTCACCCGACGACGCGCTGGCCGAGCTGGCCGTGGCCGGTCAGGCCATCACCGTGGAGGCCCGCACGCTGGCTCATCCGGTCTCCTTCGAGCTGGCCAGCTCGGTCAAGGCCGACGGGATCGAGGACCGGGCCACGATGGCCCCGCTGTCGGCGCGACGGCTAGCCGACATGGTCCAGCTGTGCGCCCGGGTGGCGGCGATCGAGTTCGTAGTGGCGGCCCAGGCCATCGACCTGCGGGCGCGCCCCGCCCTGTCCAGCCCCCTCGCCTCAGGCCCCCTCGCCTCGGCCCCCTCGCCCCGGCCCCCCTCGGACTGGGCACCGGTCGCGCGTACCGGATGATCAGGGAGCTCATCCCGTTCACCCAGGGCGACGGCACCCTTCCCGCCGACCTGGAACCCCTGGTCACTCTCGTCACCACCGGCACCCTCAACCCCCAGCCCGCCGTCGCCTGAGGTAACGGTAAAGACTCTCGAGGCCGGTCTGGTAATTGGACTGTGCCACTACCCCGACGGCTCCCCCCCACGAGGGCACCCGTTATGTCCTTAATTTACAGTTTTCGCTGGTGGGCGGTGCCAGCACTCTCGCCACACAAGCACCAACAGGACCAGCCACCACAGGCCCGGTCCCGGATCGGTGCCTACGGGCGTACAGAGTCGGCGCAGTGGTGGACCGTTCAGGGCCCGGTACGACGGCGCCATCAGCGAGAAAGTGCAGGCCTGACCCGTCTTGCTCCCGTCAGCGACTGGAGGTAAGCGCTGCTCCAACCTCTCATATCGCCCGCCCATGTCAATTTACGGTCTCTACCACACCGTTACCCCCGCCACCGTGGCCGGCCACTGCGCTGAGGCAAGCTTGGGCTGTGGCGGATACGCAGAGCACGCTGATCACCGGTATCGGAGAACTGGTCACCAACGACGGGGAAGCCGGGGCCTACGCCGCGCTGGCCGGCGCCGCGCTGGTGATCGCGGGCGGCCGGGTGGCCTGGACCGGCCCGGCGGCGCGGGCCCCAGCCGCGGATGCGGTGCTGGACGTGGCGGGCCGGGCGGTGCTGCCCGGGTTCGCCGATTCCCACGCTCATCTGGTCTTCGCCGGCGAACGCAGCGCGGAGTTCGCCGCGCGGATGGCGGGGCGGCCGTACCGCGCGGGCGGTATCCAGGTCACCGTCGCGGCGACCCGGGCGGCCCCCGACGCGGTGCTGCGGGCGAACCTGCGGCGGCTGGCCGCCGAGATGCTCGGCCAGGGCACGACCACGTTCGAGTGCAAGTCCGGGTACGGGCTGACGGTCCCGGACGAGGCGCGCGCCCTCGCACTCGCCGCCGAGGTCACCCCGGAGGTCACTTACCTGGGGGCGCACGTGGTGCCGCCGGAGTTCGCCGCCGACCCGGCCGGCTACCTGGACCTGGTGTGCGGCCCAATGCTGGCGGCGTGCGCGCCGCACGCCCGGTGGGTCGACGTGTTCTGCGAGGACGGCGCGTTCGGCGCGGACGAGGCGGCCGCAGTGCTCAGGGCGGGCCGGGCCGCGGGCCTGGCCGCCCGGGTACACGCGAACCAGCTCGGGCCGGGCCCCGGCGTCCAGGTGGCGGCGCAGGCGGGAGCCGCGTCCGCCGACCACTGCACGTTCCTGACCGACGCGGACGTGGACGCGCTGGCCAGCACGCCGGTGGTCGCGACCCTGCTGCCGGGGGCGGAGTTCGGCTGCCGGCAGCCGTTCCCCAACGCCCGCCGGCTGCTCGACGCGGGCGTCACCGTGGCCCTGGCCACGGACTGCAACCCCGGGTCCTCGTTCACCTCCAGCATGCCGTTCTGCATCGCGCTCGCGGTCCGGGAGATGCGGATGACGACCGAGGAGGCGGTCTGGGCCGCGACCGCGGGCGGGGCCCGGGCGCTGCGCCGGGACGACGTCGGGCACCTTCGAGTGGGGGCCAGCGCCGACCTGATCGTGCTCGACGCGCCGTCACACGCCTACCTGGCCTACCGTCCCGGCGTCCCGCTCATCGCCGCCGTCTGGCAGGCAGGCCGCCTGGCCGCGGGTTCGTCTCCGGAAGTCCTTTAGCCAGCTGGCGACGATTTACCCGCGACGCCGCACCACAGGGCCGCGGGGCTGGCCGATTCGAGGTCAGACCGCGGCCGCCGCTCGGCCGTCCGGACCACGCCCGGCCCCGCCAGCTCGAATCCGTCGAACAAGCGCGCCACGCCGGCCCGGTCGCGCAGCGTCGCCTTCTCCGCCACGGACTCGTTCAGCCGCCGCACCATCTCGGTTTGCTGCTCCGTACCGATGTCGCTGGCCGCGTGCGAAATGGTCCGGTCGCCGAGTGCCCTGTCCGCCGCGAAGCCGTCCTTGAGCCTTCCGGGCGTCACCAGCCGGCGGCCAGCAGCGGCGTCGAGGCTTTCGGCGGCAGCGGAACCAGCTTGCCGCCGGAGATCCAGCCGAACTGCTGGCCCGACTCGAGCATCCAGTGCTCCCCCTGACCGTCGGCGGACAGCACGGGGGCCAGACCCGCGCCCGCGTGCACCGAGCCGAACAGATGCCGGCCGGCTGCCCGGTCGCCGTGGACAGCCGCACCACCCACTGGCGGTACGAGGCAGGCGTAGCGGGCTGGCCTGCGGACCGTGGCAGGAACTGCCTGGCCACGGCGGTCAGGGTGGACCCGTCGGGGCTGACAAGCGCCTGGTACACGCAGATGTCGCAGCCGCCCTCGCTGAACAGCAGGCGGCTGTGGCTTTGCAGCGAACCGCCCGCGCTGGCGGTGTCCAGGGCGAGGACAGCCAGGTCTGGTGTTTCTGTCTGGGTCCCGTACACCAGCCCGGCCGCCGTTGCGTTCACCAGTTGCCAGTTGTAGTCGGCGACCAGGGTGCGTCCGTCCGCCGTCCAGGACATCGCCCCGATCTGGGTCGTGACCCGGGTCGGCACCGCGGCGGATACGGTATTGCGCCAGCTGCGGATGGTGCCGCTAGCCAGGTCCATGACCTTGATGACGCCCGCGTCCGAGGGCCCGGGCGGCTCCTCAGGGCAGGGCTCGCTCGTGTAGGCGACCTTCGTGCCGTCCGGTGAGACGGAGAACTGGCTGACCATGTCGCCGATGACGGGCTTGCCCACGGTGCGCAGTCCGCTGACGCGCCCGGTAGCGGTCACGGTGAACCGGTAGAAGCGCGTCGGAGTCGGCGGAGCGCACTGGGTGTCCGTACCGGCCGTGACGAAAAAGGTGCGGTCATCGGCGCTGACCGAGACGCCTTGCTCCAGGTACCACCCGGTGGGCAACGCGGGCATGGTCCCGGTGACGTGGCCGTTGCTGGTCCGGTGGACCTGCGCGCTGAGCAGATCGCGGCCGCCTGGCCAGATCCGGGTGTTCACGATGGTCACGTAGAACTCGGGAGGTGACGTCCGCGTCCCCGGGTCGGACGGCACCCCGGCCAGGGACGTAAAGCCAGGCCCGGCGCCAGGCGCGGCGGGAGGCGTGGCCGCCCCCGGATGGCTGGACAGGGCCAAGGACGCCATGATGACCGCGGTGACGCTGGCCGCGGCGCCGAGGGGAATCAGCCAACCCCGCAAGCGGCCAAGCCGGGGCCCGGACGGCAGCCTCGGGGTCCCGGACGCGGGCCGGGCGGGCGCCGGGCGGCCGGGCGCGTAGGCCCGCTCCGGGGTCATGATCGCGGCTGCGGCGGCGAGCGCGTCGCCCAGCCGGTCCGCGGTGCTGGCCATCTCTTCCTGGGAAATCATCGGGTCTCCTTGAGGACGCGGGCGAGGGACGCGAGCCCGCGGGCCGCGGTGGACTTGACGGTTCCCGGGCTGATGCCGAGCGTGGCGGCGATCTCCGCCTCCGACAGCCCGAGGTAGAACCGCAGCACCAGCACCTCCCGCCGTCTCGGGGTGAGACCGGCCAGCGCCGCCAGCATCTGCCGCCGGTCCTCGGAAAGCAGCACCGACTCTTCGGCGGATAGCGGCGGGCACGGCGAGACCTCCTTCACCCGCCGCCGGGCCCGGGACCGCCCCCTGATCGCCGAACGGCAGCCGTTGACCACCGCTGTGCGCAGGTAGGGGAGCGGGTCACCCTGACCGGCCAGCGCGTCCCAGCGCTGGTGCAGCCGGGTGAAGACATCCTGGACGACGTCTTCGCCGGTGGCCTGGTCACCGACGATAAACGCGGCCAGCTTGATCAGCCCGGGGCAGTGCAGGCGGTACGCGTCGGCGAAGCCGGAGCCCGGAGGTGCGCTCGGTGACGTCGGATGATCTGCCGTGTCGGCCAAGGGGCTCGGGTCGGCGCTTGGTCTCATGCCTCACTACACTTCGTGCCCACGCGATCGGTTGCCTGGGCCAAGCCGCCGGCGGCTTGCGGGCGGACCACACCGGGTTCGGCCAGGTCGAGTCCGTCGAACAGGCGGGTCACGCCGGCCCGGTCGCGCAGCGCCACCTTCTCCGCCACGGACAGGTTGAGCCGGTCGAAGTCGGGCATGGCTCCTATTCGGGCGACCCGCTTGAGCCTAGCGGCAGGTAGCGACGGTGAAACCTGACCAGCGGCGCACCGGAGTCCGCCACGTAGGGCACGCCGGTGACCCGCGCGATGACCAGCAGGTGGTCCCCAGCCGGGGTGGCCTGCTGCACGGCGCACTCCAGCGCGGCCAGGCCGCCGTCGACGATCAGCGCGCCCGATCCGGCCCGCGCCGGTGCGGCACGTCGTCGAGCATGTGCCGGGCGCCCGGCCGTCCGGCCGCCGCGAACCGGCCCGCCAGCATCCGCTGCCCGGTCGATGAGCAAGGTGACCGCGAACCGGGTGACGGGCTCGTCGGCCCGGCCGAAAAGCTCGGCCGGATACGACTCCGACATCAGCGCGACAAGCACCAAGGCGGGTGCGGCCGACGACCGGGCAGAACGCGCTGATCGTCGTCCCGACGTCGTCGCGGCCGTCGGCCGCGGTCAGCAGCGTAACCGCCCCCGCCCAGGCATCCAGCGCCTGAGCGGCCCGGCGCCGCTAGCTCCGCAGTCCGTTCGGTCAGGTTATGATCCATCGGCCCGGGAGCATCAGCGGTCCGTACGGCGGCAGGCCGGCGCTGGCCGCCAGGCGCCACGCGGGGCCCCAGCCGGAGAAGGTGTCGGCGAAGCCGAGGCTCGCCGCCGCGGCCGGGCGGGCTTCGCTCGACTCGGGCGGGCGGAGCTGGTCAAGCGGGGTGAGCCTGGGGTAGACCCGCAGCGGGGCGTCGGCAGGCAACCCGGCCCGCTTCCGGGCGATGTCGGCCGCGGCCTGCATGCCGCCGAGCTCGTCGACAAGACCGTTCTGGGCCGCGTCGGCGCCGGTCCAGACCCGGCCGCGGGCGACCTCGTGCACCCGCTCGACCGGCATCCGGCGCCCCGGCCGCCACCTTTTCGGTGAAATCGATGTAGATGGCGTCCAGCCAGGCGTTGACCCGGTTCCACTCATCCTCGCTGAACGGATGGAACGGACTCAGCATCGTCGCCCCGGCGCCCACGCTCACCGCGTCCGTGGTGACGCCGACCCGGTGCAGCGCGTCCTCGAGCACGGGCTTGCCCATGATCACGCCGATCGAGCCGGTGAGCGTGCCGGGCTGAGCGACGATGACGTCGGCCGGCGCGGCGATGAAGTACCCGCCCGAAGCGGCCACGTCGCTCATCGACACCACCACGGGCTTGCCCGCGGCCCGGAGCCTGACCACTTCGCGCCAGATCGTGTCGGAGGCGGTGGCGGACCCGCCCGGGCTGTTGACCCGGAGCAGCACGGCCCGGGCCCGCTCGTCCGCCAGCGCCGAGCCGCAGCGCGGACGCCACCGTGTCGGATCCCATCGCGCCGCCGCCCAGCGGGCTGCGGGTGCTGCGCCGGACTTGATCGGGCAGGCGGCGTGAATGACGGCGACGAAACGCTCGCGCGGATTGGGCAGCTGGCGGGCCCGCTGGGCCAGCATGTGGTTGCGCTGGTAACGCGCGACGTACTGCAGGGTCGCGTCGGGGCCTGCTTCCTTGCGGACGTCCGCGTAGACCTCGTCCCGGTAGCCGAGCGCGTCGACCAGGCCCTCGGCGAGGGCGTCGGCGGCCAGGAACGGGCCGCGGTCGAGCAGCGCGCGGGCGTCGGCGGGGCTCTTGCCGCGACGTTCGGCGATGGCGGCGCTGATCTGCTCGCCGATCGAGGCCACCAGCCGCTCGGAAGCCTCCCGGGCGGGCCCGGTGAAGCCGCGTTCGGTCAGGTTGTCGGCGGCCGACTTGTACTCGTACCGCTTGGCGCTGGCAAAGCCGATACCGAACTTCTCCAGCGCGTCGTGCAGGAATACCTGCTCCACCGCGATGCCGGTGAGCCCGAGGGTGCCCGACGGCTGCAGGTAGATCCGGTCGAACGCGGTCGCCAGGTAGTACGGCACGTTGCCCTGCGTGAACTCGCCAAAGGTCTCGGCCCACGCCACCGCCAGCTTGCCCGACTCACGGAATTCGGCGACCGCCTCGCGTAGCTCCTGCATCCGGGCCAGCCCGATCCGGCCGCCGCCCACCTTGGCCACCAAGGCCCGGACCCGGTCATCGTGCCGGGCGCGCCGCAAGCCCTCCAGGACGTCGGTCAGCCTGACCTTGCGCCGGGACATGATCGCGGACAGCGGATCGGTGACCGGGGCCTCGGGCAGGCCGTCGGTCAGGTCGAGTTCGAGGATCAGCGGGCCGATTTGGCGCTGCCGTAGCCTGGTGACCTGTTCGGCGAGTTGCCAGGCCAGTTTCACGTCTGCCATGCGGCCAGCTTACGGTGCCGCTGATAACCGGCGATAAGGAGCGAAGGAGATCGGCATGGGCGATCAACCGGTCACCATCGTGGTGGACGTGGCCAACGTGATGGGTTCACGCCCGGACGGCTGGTGGCGGGACCGGGCGGGAGCCGCGGTTCGCCTGCACGCTGACCTGGTCCGGCTCGCTGCCTCTGGCCGGGCGACGCCGCCGGGAGAGACCGGTCCGCCGGATTTCGTCCTGGTCCTGGAAGGCGCGGCCAAAGCCGCCGCCGCCCGGATCGTCCGCCGCCGTCGGTGAAGGCTCGACCGGTACGGCCGCTACCAGCGAGGCACCGGCCGGTGACGTGCGGGTCGTGCAGGCGCGCGGGTCCGGTGACGACGCGATCGTCGAGGTGGTGCGCGACCTGTCCGGGCGCCGCATCGTGGTCACCGCCGACCGCGAGCTGCGCGAGCGAAGCGTGGCGGCCGGTGCGACCATCCTCGGCCCCAGCTGGCTGCTTGGCCTGCTGCGGCCGTGAGCTGGCGGCTTGGCCTGCTCCGGGTCGGCCTGTTCCGGGCGTGAGCTGGTATCGGGCCACCCGGCCCGTTCAACCGGGTGGCCCACTTTCCCTCTCGCCCCCGGCGCACTGGGGCGCCGGAGCGAGCATCGTAGCAGTCATAAAGCCGCACTCGCCCGGGTAAGCGACATAAGTACGGTTTGGAAAATGCGGTCAGCACCGGCTTTACTGAGATACCTGGACCATGACCCAAACGATGAGACGGAAGATACCTGGTGCTCCTGCTCGCTGTCGCTGTTGTCCTGTTTGCTGGCTTGCTGTTCACCGTCGACCACACGCTCAAGGTAGGCAAGCGTGTTCGTCGCCGGAGGGAGGCCAACCGCCGGCTCATCGCCGCCGCGGCCAAAGCCGAAGCCAAGAACAAGCAGAAAACCGCCACGGCCGAGGCCAGCAGGGCGCTCACCTCCCTCATCCCCGCCATCAACAAGCACGACATCCGGCACGTGGAGTAACCGCCAGGACCGCGGCCGAGCCGCGCAGGGCGGGATGGCTGGTGATGCAGCGGTGCTGGTGTGCAGCTATGGGCACAAGTTCGCCCCGGCCGGATCGGCCATGGGACACCGGCCGTGCGTGAGCGGGATGGGCGCGGGACTGGCAAGATGGCGGGCCGCAGCGGGTGTGTCGTGCGATATCGCTGATACTCACGCGCCCCGGCGCTGGCGGGCTTGCCCGCCCGGGTCGCCGCGCACCTGCGCGACGCGGACCTTATCTTGCACGCCGGTGACGTCTGCGTCGCGTCGGTGCTCACCGAACTGTCGCAGTACGCGCCCGTGGTCGCCGTGCTCGGCAACAACGACGGCCCGGACGTGGCCGGATGGGGGGCCGGCCACGACCGCGGAGCTGGACCTGGACGGCCTGGCCGTGGCCATGGTGCACGACAGCGGAGCGGCCACCGGACGCCTCGCGCGGCTGCGCCGCCGGTTCCCTGACGCGGATCTCGTGGTGTTCGGCCATTCGCACATACCGCTCGACCAGTCAGCGGCTGGCCTGCGGATCTTCAACCCTGGCTCGCCCACGGACCGCAGGCGGCAGCCGCACGGGACGCTCGGCTGGCTGCAGATCGACTCCGGCCGCCTCACTCAGGCCGGCATCGTGTCCGTCACCTGAGCCGTTACCAGTGCTCGCGGTGGACGACCTCGGCCAGCGGCCGCCGGTCCGGCGCGATCAGCGACAGCGGCCGGCGCGGCCGGATACCCGAGCCTGACCAGCCGCTAACCGCGTCCTGGACCCTACTCGGTCCACCAGTCCTCGTCGTCGTCCTTGCCGTTGCCGTTGGCCTGCTTGGTGACCTGCGTCGCGGTGGGCGAACCTCCGTTGGCCGGCACCCGCTGCACCTGGGTCACCGCCGGGCTCACCGTGGTGGCCTGCGGGCTGGGAGACGGACTGAACCGGCTGCACGGTCGTCGGCTGGACCGGGTTGGAGTTCCCGTTGCGAGCCGCCCCGCCACCCGAGTCGATGGCCGGCTTGGGCTGCAGGGCCTGCGCCGCCGCGTCCATGCCCGCCATGCCTGCCATCTGACCGCCGAGCAGCTGGCGCACCTGCGCCAGGTGGCTGGCGATGCTGTCCTTCTGCCTGGTGAGCTCGTCGACCTCGCGCTGCGCGGCCGCACGCCGCCGTTCCGCGTCCGCCTTGGTCTCGGCGAGCAAGCCCTCGGCCTGCGCCTTGGCCTGGCCGACGATCTGGTCGGCGTTCTTCTTGGCGTTGCTGACCAGCTGCTTGGCGTGCTGGTCGGCGTCCCGCCGGGTCTGGTCGGCCTGGGCGCTGGCCTTGGCCGCCCGCTGCTCGGCGGTGGAGGCCCGCTGCTCGGCCTCGGACACCAGCTTCTGCGTCGCGGACTGGGCCGCGGACAGCCGTTCGGCTTCCTGGCGCTCGGCTTCTTCCCGCCGGGCCGCGAGCTGGATCTCGAACTCGGCTTCGGCCTGGGCGCGCTGGGCTTCGCTCTCCTCCAGGATCCGCTGCGCCTGGCTGCGCATCTCGTCGGCCTGGCGCTTGGAGGTGGTGAGGATCTCGTCCCGCTCGCGCTTGGCCGTCGCCTTCAACTGGGCCACTTCGCGCTCGGTGCTTGTCCGCAGCTTAGCGATGTCGCGCTCGGCCGCGGCCCGCTTCTCCGCCACCTCGTGGTCGGCCGTCGCCCGCAGCTTGGCCACTTCGCGCTCGGTGGTCGAGGTCAGCTCGTCGGCCTCGCGCCGGGCGGTGGTCCTGATCGAGTCGGCCTCACGCTCGGCCGCGCCGCGCAGGTCGTCGGTCTCCCGTTTGGCGTTCGCGCGCAGCTCGGATGCTTCGTTCTCGGCGCCGGCCCGCAGTTCGGCGGCGTCGACCTTGGCCGCGGCCTTGATCTCGTTGGCCTCGGACCTGGCCGCCTGGACCAGCTCGGTGGCCTGCTCCTCGGCCAGCCGCAGCAGCTGCTCGATGCGTGCGCCGAGACCTGAATAGGTCGGGCGTTCCTGCTCCTGGATCTGGCGGTGGGCTTCGGACAGCTCCCGCTTCATGGCCTGGGCTTGCTCGCGGTGAGTGCGGGCATCCGCTTCGATCTGCCTGATGTGCTCATCGACCTGATGACGGTCGTAGCCCCGCATGACCGTCGCGAACTCGCGCGGCGGGGCCTCTTCGAAGAAGTTGGTCAGCTGGGCGTCAATGTCCGATTGCATATGGCCTAATCCTGGCTAGACGTGAAGGCGGGTGACTCTTTACTCGGGTGTCAGCCATGCGGGTACGACTCTCGCCCGGTGACTGGCAGACTACTCTTCCTGAGGTCCTTTGGCGGGCCCTTCAGAGTTCTCCATCCTATGCGTCCAGGTAAATCGCCTCATACCCTCATTTGGGGGGTGGCGGTACCGTGACGAACTGGACGAGTTCGGTCAGGACGCCACCGAGATCGGCCGGGTGCAGGAAGGCAATGGCTGCGCCCATCGATCCGTGCCGGGGCCGCTCGTCGATAAGCCGGACGCCCGCCGCGCTGATCGCGGACATGGCCTGCGTGATATCGGTCACGCCGTATCCGATGTGGTGAATGCCTTCGCCGCGCCGGGCCAGGAACCTGCCTACCGGGGTATCGGGTCCCAGCGGCTCGAGCAACTGCACGTATCCGCCGGGGTAGCCCGGACCCGACTCGATCGCCGCAGCTGACGGGCCAGGCCCGACCGCCAGCATCGCCTCCCGCACGCCCTGCTCCTCGTGCGTCTCCACGGTTACCAGCCGAAGACCGAATGTGTCCTGGTAAAGCTGAATCGTCTTGGTCAGGTCACGGCAGGCGATGCCGACGTGGTCGATGCGGTCAAGCAGCGGTAGCACGATAAGTCCTTCCGGATCCCAATAGGTATCGTTGCCGGTATGAGCGAACCACGTCAGCCGGTCATTGTCGGGGGCGCGCGGACTCCGGTCGGCCGCCTGCTCGGGTCCCTAGCCAGCCAGTCTGCCAGTGAGCTGGGCAGCGTCGCTATTGCCGGAGCGCTCGAGCGAGCGGGCCTGCGCCCTGATCAAGTCGATTACGTGATTATGGGTCACGTCCTGCAGGCCGGGGCGGGGCAGATCACCGCCCGGCAGGCGGCCGTGGCGGCGGGCATCCCGATGTCGGTGCCCGGCGCTGACGGTCAACAAGGTCTGCCTGTCCGGCCTTGACGCCATCGCGCTGGCGGCCCAGCTGATCAGGCTGGGCGAACACGACGTCGTGGTGGCCGGCGGGATGGAGTCGATGACCCGCGCGCCGCACCTGCTGCCAAACTCCCGGGCCGGGTACAAGTACGGCCCCTTCGAAGTGGCCGACTCGATGGCGATCGACGCGCTGACCGACGCGTTCGATCACCTGTCGATGGGTGAGTCCACCGAGGACAGCGGGAGCAAGCTCGGCATCACCCGGGCCGAGCAGGACGCGTTCGCGGCGGCCAGTCATCAGCGCGCGGCCGCGGCGGCCAGCAACGGGCTGTTCGCCGCCGAGATCGTCGGCGTCACCGTCCCGCAGCGGGGCGGCGAGCCGCTGACCGTCACGCAGGACGAAGGCATCCGCCCGGGCACCACCGTCGAGTCGCTGGCCAAGCTGCGACCCGCGTTCCGGCCCGACGGCACGATCACCGCCGGGACCGCGTCCCAGATCTCCGACGGCGCCGCCGCCGTCGTGGTGATGTCGGCGCAGGCCGCCGAGGCGGCCGGCCTGCCGGTGCTGGCCGAGATCGGCACGCACGGCAACGTGGCGGGGCCGGACAACTCGCTGCACTCCCAGCCGTCCAACGCCATCTCCCAGGCGCTGGCCAAGGCCGGGCTGACCGCCTCCGACCTGGACCTGATCGAGATCAACGAGGCGTTCGCGGTGGTGGCGATCCAGTCCATGCGCGACCTCAAGGTCAGCCAGGACATCGTGAACGTCAACGGCGGCGCGATCGCGATCGGCCACCCCGTCGGGGCTTCCGGCGCCAGGATCGCCCTGCACCTGTGCTACGAGCTGGGCCGGCGCGGCGGCGGCCTGGGGGCGGCCGGCCTGTGCGGCGGCGGCGGCCAGGGCGAGGCGCTGCTGCTGCGGGTGCACGGCTAACCGTGCCCGTGGCCGACACCGCCCAGGCCGAGACCGTGGCCGACACCGCCGAGACCGAGGCCGATACCGAGACCAGGACCAAGGCCGATATCGACCGGGCCCGGGCCGGCGACACCCGCGCGCTGGCCCGGCTGATCTCGCTGGTCGAGGACGCCTCACCCCGGGTCCGTTCGGTCATCAAAGAACTTGTGCCAAGCACCGGAGGGGCCCGGATCATCGGGCTCACGGGTTCGCCCGGAGTGGGCAAGTCCACCGTGACCGGCGCGCTGGTGGGCGCGTTCCGGGCCGCCGGGGGCCCGGGGGCCCGGGTGGCCGTGCTCGCGGTCGACCCGACGTCGCCGTTCACCGGCGGGGCGCTGCTCGGTGACCGGGTGCGGATGCAGGAGCACGCCACCGACGATCAGGTGTTCATCAGGTCGATGGCCAGCCGCGGGCATCTCGGCGGCCTGGCGGCCGCCACGCCGCAGGCCATCCGGGTGCTTGACGCGGCCGGCTTCGAGCTGATCATCATCGAGACGGTCGGCGTGGGGCAGGCCGAAGTCGCGATCGCCTCGCTGGCGGACTCGGTGGTGGTGCTGCTCGCGCCGGGCATGGGCGACGCGATCCAGGCGGCGAAGGCCGGCATCCTCGAAGTCGCTGACATGTTCGTGGTGAACAAGGCGGACAAGCCGGACGCCCAGCAGGTGGTGCGCGACCTGCGCAACATGATCGCGCTCGCGGATCACCCCGAGGGGACCTGGAAGCCGCCGATCATCTCCACCGTGGCGGTGCGGGGCGAGGGGATCGACGAGATCATGAGCCGTCTGGACGCGCACTGGTCCTGGCTCAACGCCAGCGGGGAGCTGGCCCGGCGCCGGCAGGCGCGGGCGCGTGAGGAGATCACCGCGCTGGCTTTCGCCGCGCTGCGCGGCCGGCTGGCGGCGGGCCGCGTGGAGGACCTGGCGAGCCAGGTCGCGGACGGCACGCTCGATCCCTTCCAGGCCGCGGACGAGCTGCTGAGCCCGCCCGCGGACTAACTGCTGCCGCCCCGGCGAACCGGCGCGCGGTAGCGTTCGCGCCGTACGGTTGTACCTGTGAGCAAGCCGCTTGAGTTGCCGTTTGATCCGATCGACCGGGCGGCGCAGATCTGGGCCAGCCGGTTCGGCCCGTCACCGTCGATGGCCGCGGTCACCTCGATCATGCGCGCGCAGCAGATCCTGCTCGGCGAGCTTGACGCGCTGCTGCGGCCGTACGAGCTGACGTTCGCGCGCTACGAGGCGCTGGTGCTGCTCACGTTTAGCCGCCGGGGCGCGTTGCCGTTGGGGGTGATCGGCGAGCGGCTGATGGTGCATCCGACCAGCGTGACCAACATCATCGACCGGCTGGAACGGCAGCAGATGGTGATCCGCAGGCCAAACCCGGACGACGGCCGCGGCCGCCTGGCCGAGATCACCGAGGTGGGCCGGGCGGTGGTGCAGCGGGCCACGACGGACCTGATGGCCGCGGAGTTCGGGCTCGGCGGATTCGGCGAGAGCCAGCTGAAGGAGATCTTCAACCTGTTCCGCGAGCTGCGGCTGACCGCCGGCGACTTCACCCCCGAAACCCCCGAGACCCCCGAGACCCCGCCCCGAGACTCCTAGGAGTCCCGGCTCCTAGGGATTGAGGTGTGACGGCTGCCAGCTCTTGCCGCCGTCGTAGGTGAACCAGACCGTGCCCGACGCCGGGCTGGCGGGCAGCGCGACCCCCTGCGAATCGGTGGTCATGCCCACGTAGCCGAACCCGCCGGCCGGTGCCCCCCCGGCCAGGCTCGCCGTCTGCCAGGTGATATCGCCCGCGGGCAGCACGTCGATGCCCTGGCTGGTGGCGAGGACCACGGTGGCCGAGGGGCTGGCCGCCACCGAGGCAGGCCATGCCGGCCTGCGGCGCGGTGGCCATCGCCAGCCAGCTGCCCGCGCCGTTCGGCGAGGAGAAGATCAGCTTCTTCTGGGTCGTGCCGCAGCCCGCGGAAGTCCCCAGACGCCCCAGAAGCGCAGGCCAGGATCAGTTCCCTGGCGTCGACCGCGGTCATCAGCGCGCCCGCGGGCTGGCCGTCCGGCTGGACGGGCCCGACCGGGCAGGCGGAGGAGATCGAGTTCACCTGCGACCAGGCCCCGCTGCCGTCGACCGGCCCGGCGTACACCGCTCCGCCCGGCCCGAGCAGGAAGCCGCGGCTGCCGGTGAGCACGACGGACGCGGCCTCGTGCGCGGCGCCGTCGGTCAGCCCCGTGGTCGAGGCGCCGACCGGCGCCCAGTCGCTGGCCGAGGCGGGCGAGGAGTACAGCGTGAAGTTCGTGCACGCCGCGCCGAACGACGTTCCGCCACCCGTGCACGACGCGAACAGCGCGTACACCCGGCTGCCCACCGTCTCCAGGTCGGTCACCCGCAGGCCGCCGGTGCTGACCTGGGACCAGCTCCGCCCGCCGTTGCCGGTGAAGAAGAGCTCAGGCCCGAACGCCCACCCGTCCTCGGTATTGAGGAAACGGATCTGGCTCACCCCGCTCGACCCGTCCGCCGCCCCGGTGAGCGGCGCGCCGACGCCGCTCCAGCTCTTCCCCGCGTTGTCGGTGCGCGCCACCGACGTGCAGTAGGCGGTGGCGCAGTGCCCGGGGGTGCCGGCCTGGCCGATCACCCAGCCGGTGCCCGCGCCGACGAACGTCACCGAGGTGGGCCGGAAGTTGGGCGGCACCGGCGCGAGCACCGTGCTGCCCGGCGTGGCCGTGGCCGGGGTCGGCGGCCTGCTGGCCGCGATCGACTGGGTGCCGCCGCCGCCGGTCGCGGTGGCGGACGCCGGATGCCCGGCGGTCACGCCCGAGGTGCCGGACGGGCTGAGCACGGGGAGATTGACCACCTGCGGCACGGTGACCGCCGCGGCCACGATCACCGCGGCCGTGGTCGCGGTGATGGCCAGCCTGCGGTACTTGCGGCGCCGGGCCCGGCGCTTGATCAGGTCGAAGGTGCCAGGTGGCGGTGGTAGCGGGTCGATCCGCTCGCTCAGCCAGTCCTCGACGTCGTCGCGGTGGTCAGCCATCGCGTTCTCCCAGCGCCGTCTTCGAGCTTGGCCCGGGCCGCGAACAGGTCCGCCTTGATGGTGCCCTCCGGCCGGTGCAGCAGGGTCGCGACCTCCCGGATCCCGAACCCGCCGTAGTAGTGCAGCAGGAACGGGTCGCGCAGCCGGGCGGCAGCGAGGCGATGAGGTTGCGCACGTCCACGTCTTGGGTCGGGTAGGCCACCGGGTCCAGGGCGCCGCCCGCGGTGACGCTGCGGATGGCCCGCCGCTCCCGCTCGGTCTTGCGCCAGTGGTCCCTGATCAGGTTGGTCGCGATCATGTAAAGGTAGCTTTGCGGGCTTTCCACCTTGGTCCACCGGGCCAGCAGCCGGACGAACGCCTCGGAGGCGATCTCGTGCGCGGTGTCGTCGTCATCGACCAGCCGCCTGACCCAGCCGGCCAGCTTGGGGTACACGGCCCGGAACAGCTCTTCGGCCGCGTCAGCCTCCGCCGCGGTTCTTTCGTGGACCTCGCCAGCGGCGCCCACCGTGTCTCCCTCGACGATGTTCCCGGCAGGCGACGGGAACGGCGCAGCCTCGGACGCCCCGCGCGCCTGCCGCCCGGCATGAACACGATGCCGGGGCCGGTCGGGGCGTTCTCGAGAACACCCGTGTGATACGGCAAGATCTACCACATTTCTGCCTGGCGGCTTTAATCGCCTGGTCCCGCTGGTTCCGGACGTCCGGCCCGGGCGCGCCCCCGCGGCGTCCGGGCCACCGCTGCGCGCAAAGGTCGTTATCCCGCCTTGCGCTCTTAAGAGACGATGCAGCCGCCGCATCGGTTGCACAGAAACTTCTTTTTTCTGAACGGTCCTTGGTTGACTCGGTCCAGCCCGGTGCGAGCGTCCCCGAAACGGACTTCGCGGGTTAGACTCGAGCCGAGATAGTAGGACGTCCTACTACTTGGTGAGAGCGACATCCATCCGGAGGCAGGATCATGGACTCTCAGGCCAGCGACCCCACGGCGAACGACTCCGCGCGCAGCGACCCGCGCAGGCGATCCGCGACCGCCGGCCAGCAACGCTGGCAGCGCCGCTTTGACGCCGCGGCCAAGCGCGACGCGGACTTCACCACCTTGTCCGGGCTGGAGGTGGACCCGGTGTACGGGCCGCCGCCCGGCGCGGTCGTGCCGGGCATGGACCGGATCGGCTGGCCGGGGGAGTTCCCGTTCACCCGGGGCATCCATCGCCACCGGCTACCGCGGCAAGCCGTGGACGATCCGCCAGTTCTCCGGCTTCGGCAGCGCCAGCCAGACCAACGAGCGGTACAAGATGCTGCTGCGGGCCGGCGGCGCGGGGCTGTCCGTGGCCTTCGACATGCCCACGCTGATGGGCCGCGACTCCGACGACGCCCGCTCGCTGGGGGAGGTGGGCCACTGCGGCGTGGCCATCGACTCGGCCGCCGACATGGAGGTGCTGTTCGACGGGATCTCGCTGGCCGATACCACCACCTCGATGACGATCAGCGGCCCGGCCGTGCCGCTGTTCTGCATGTACCTGGTGGCCGCCGAGCGCCAGGGCGCCGACCTGGCCAAACTCGACGGCACCCTGCAGACCGACATCTTCAAGGAGTACATCGCGCAGAAGGAGTGGCTGTTCCAGCCGCGCCCGCACCTGCGTCTGATCGGCGACCTGATGGAGTACTGCGGCGAGAACATCCCCAGGTACAAGCCGCTGTCGGTGTCCGGGTACCACATCAGGGAGGCGGGCTCCACGGCCGCGCAGGAGCTGGCCTTCACGCTGGCCGACGGGTTCGGCTACGTGGAGCTCGGGCTGTCCCGCGGCCTGGACGTGGACGAGTTCGCGCCCGGCCTGTCGTTCTTCTTCGACGCGCACATCGACTTCTTCGAGGAGATCGCCAAGTTCCGCGCCGCCCGCCGGATCTGGGCCAGGTGGCTGCGCGACGTCTACGGCGCCAGGACGGCGCGGGCCCAGCGGCTGCGTTTCCACACCCAGACCGCGGGCGTCTCGCTGACCGCGCCGCAGCCGGACAACAACATCGTCCGGACCGCGATCGAGGCGCTGGCCGCGGTCCTGGGCGGCACCAACTCGCTGCACACCAACGCGCTGGACGAGGTGCTCGCGCTGCCCGGCGAGGCCGCCGCCGAGACCGCGCTGCGCACCCAGCAGGTCATCATGGAGGAGTCCGGCGTGGCGAACGTGTCCGACCCGCTCGGCGGGTCGTGGTACATCGAGGCGCTGACCGACCGGATGGAGGCCGAGGCGGAGGCGATCTTCGCCCGGATCCGCGAGATGGGCTCGGACGGCTCCATGACCGACGGGATCTTGCAGGGCATCGAGAACGGCTGGTTCATCGGCGAGATCGCCGAAGCGTCGTTCTCCTACCAGCAGAAGCTGGAAAAGGGCGAGAAGCGGATCGTCGGCGTGAACTGCCACACCCACACCGTCGCCGAACCGCTGGAGATCCTCCGCATCAGCGCCGAGGTCGAGCGCGAGCAGGTCAAAGAGCTCGCCCGCCGCCGCGCCGCCCGCGACCAGTCCGCGGTCGACGCCGCCCTGGCCGCCCTGGTCGCCGCGTCCCGCACCGAGGCAGAACCTGGTCCCGCCCATGCTGGCCGCCGCCCGCGCCGAAGCCACCCTCGGCGAGATCTGCGACGCCCTCCGCGCCGAGTGGGGCGCCTACACCGAACCCGCCGCCTTCTAACCCGCCCGCCCGCGCAATCCCAGCCCAGCCGTCACTCCCGCCCCCCAAGCACGTTCGAATTTACGCGCACTAACGAAAATGCGGGTCTTCAGAGGGACGAGCCGGGAGCGGCCACCGGCAATCCGGCGTCCTTGGCCGCGGCGAGCAAGCGCTCGTCGTAGGCCACGAAAGCGGTCAGGTCTCGCTTCACCGCCAGCGCGGAGGCCAGGTGGATGGCCTGCGCCGCGGATAGTCCCTGCGGCGGCAGGGTGGCCGAGTTGTCCAGCACGTCCGCGGTCAGCGCCACCCGCGCGATGCGCTTGAGCAGGCGATAGCTGCGCGGCAGCGCGCCGGGCTCGGCACACCAGACCGCTCGCGGCACCTCGGCCCGGTACAGCGCGCTCGATACCAGCGGCTGGTCCGCGCGTTCGGCGAGCCAGCGCGCCAGCGCCGCCGATTCCGGCTCGGTCAACGCCAGCTTCACCAGCGCGGAGGAGTCCAGGTAGATCATCGGCGTTCCTCCGCTGCTCCCGCCGCGCCCTGCCCGCGCGCCTGTGCCGAGGGCGGCGCCGTGCCTGGCCGAGGGCCCCGCTGGCGGACGGCTGTCCGGCGGCCGGCGACGGGTACGGCTCGATGTCGCCGACGCCGCCCGGTTCCTCGGCGGGCTCGACGACCCCGGCCGCGATCAGCCGCTCCAGCGGGCTGCCCGGCTCGAACGCCGGCACGAGCTGGGCGACCAGCCGCCCGCGGTTGGTGATGTCGACCGTGTAGCCCTTTTCCGCCAGGTCGACGTAGACGCTGGCATGCTGGCGGAGTTCCCTGATCCCGATCCGCTGCCGGGTCGAGGTCCGCTCGGTCGGCCTCCGCGCGGGAAGCTGGCCGCCCCGGGCCGCGGGTCCGGGCGTCCCGCGCCCCCGGCCACCCCGCGCCGCGCCCACCGGCCGCGGGTCCCGCTCGTCGTCCGGCGTGTCGTCCACCTCGTCCGGGCTGTCATCCACCGGGCCACGGTAGCACATCGGATGCTACTTTGGCAGGCCGTGTTTCCGCTGTTCCAAGCGGGTTTTTGCGCAACCATCCGTCGCTGTGCGCCGCCAGGACGCGACTCACCACCCGACCGAACCCACGTCGCCGACAGCCCGGTGCCCCAGGCCTAGCGGCCTGGCGGGCCCGGCAGGCTGAGACCAGGCGGCCGCGCTCGCCGAGCGGGCCAGGATCGCTCGCGACATCCACGACGTGCTCGCCCACTCCCTCGCCGCGGTCTCGGTGAACTTGCAGGCCGCCGAGGGGCTGCTGGCCGCCGACACGCTGCCGGCCGGGAACGCCGAGCTCACCAAGGCGATCGAATGCATCGGCCGGGCGCCGCGCTGACCCGGGAAGGCCTGGCGGCGGCCCGCCGGGCCGTGCTCGCGCTCCGCGATGACACCGCGCCGCTGCCCGACCAGCTGGCGGCTCCAACCGAGAGATCGCCCGGGCGCTGTTCGTCAGCGAGGCCACGGTCAAGACGCACGTCAACCGGATCTTCGCCAAGACCGGCTCGCGCGAGCGCAGCCAGGCCACGCGCTACGCCTACACGCACGGCTACGCCGAACCGCCGAAGCCGCGCCGCTAGTCCTCGCGGTGCACCTCGCCCGGCTCCTTATCGATCCGCAGCCCGCGCCAGCTCGGCTGGCGCAGGAGCCCGTCGGTGGTCCACTCGGCGAAGGCCACCTCGCCGACCAGGCTGGGCTCTACCCACCGCGCCCCGCGGGCGTCCTGGTCCGGGATTTTTCTACCGAACGGGCTGGTTTCACGCCCCAGCGGACGCAGCTCCTCCATCAGGTCGGCCAGCGTGTCCTGGGTGAACCCGGTGCCGACATGCCCGACGTACCGCAGCTCGCCGCCGTCGTAGACACCCAGCAGCAGCGAGCCGATCATGTCCGCCCGGCGGCCCTCGCCCGGCTTCCAGCCGGCCACCACAACCTCCTGCTGCTTGACGTTCTTGATCTTGATCCAGTCCCGGCGCTGGCCCGGGTGGTAGGCCGAATCCAGCGGCTTGCCCACCACTCCCTCCAGGCCCCTGGCGATGCTCTTAGCCAGCACCCGATCCGCTCCGCCGCGGCGCCACGGCGGGGCGCGGACCGGCTCGGCGTCCAGGCCGAGCTCCTCCAGCCGCGCCCGGCGCTCGGTGTAGGGCCGGGCGAGCAGTGACTCCTCGCCGTGGTGCAGCAGGTCGAACACGTAGTACTGGACCGGCGCGGTCCGCAGCAGCGTGTCCCGCGGCCGCTGGACGTGCATCCGCGACTGCAGCAGGCCGAAGTCGGGGCGCCCGTCGCGCAGCGCCACGATCTCCCCGTCCAGGATGACCGGGACACCCACCCGTTCGGCCAGCTCGGCCAGTTCCGGATAGCTCGCCGCCATGTCCTTGTCGTTGCGCGAGACCAGCCGGACCTGACCGTCGCTGACGTACGCCACCGCGCGCAGCCCGTCCCATTTGAGCTCCCAGCCGTAGGCCTCCTCGTCGGCCGGGAACTCGTGGCGCAGGCTGGCCAGCATCGGCTTGATCAGCCGCGGCAGGCCCGCCATCAGCTGGCCCGCATCATGACGTGCCACGGGCGGACGGTAACGGCGAACAAACCGCCCGCGACGCTGGCGTCGTCTTCGGTCGCCAGCCGCGTCGCCTCGCCGATCCGGCCCGGTCCGGGCAGCCGCAAGACGGTCATGCCCTCGCCGTCGGCGTCGGCCAGCGGGCCCGCCAGGACCAGGTATCCGGCCTCGCGCATCCGGTTCAGGAACGCGACGTGCTCGCCGAACCGCGGGTCCTCGAACACCGATCCGGTCCGGGCCGCGGCCGGGCCCGGCCGGTGCAGCAGCGCCACCCAGGTCTCGCTGTCCCCGTTCCCACCGCCGGCGTGCTCCTGGTAGCGGCCGAGCACCAGCGGCCAGCCGTGGTCGTATTCGGCCCGGGCAGCGGCCGGGTCGTCGAAGGCGTCCCAGCCGGCGTGCTCCAGCCGGACCAGCGTCCGGCCGGACCCGGCCGCCTCGGCGGCGAAGGTGACCACGACGTGGCTGGCCTGCTCGGCGGGCTGGCCGGGATGCCAGGTGAACGCCACCGCGGCCGGCGGCTCCCAGCGGGTGACGGTGCCCCAGACGGCGGCTTCGCCGTCGGCGGAGCGTTCCACGAGCCGGCCGTCGTCGAACGCCACCGTGGCCCCCGTGCCGTGCACGCTCAGCTCGTCCAGCGGCCACCACCGGCCCAGGCCGGCCGTGAACACCTCGAACGCGGCGGCCGGGTCCGCGTCGACGAGTATCTCCCTGCGGATCGGCGGGACGCTGCTCACGGGCTGCTCCTCAGTTGGGGCTCGGGTGACGCGGGCCGGCCGCGGCGGCTGATCTCGGCGGCGTAGGCGGCCAGGACGGTATCCCAGGTCCGGACCAGCCATTGCTGCGCGGCCGCCATGCCGTCTGGGGCCAGCGCGTACAGGTTGCGGGTGCCGGCGCTACGGTGCTCGATCAGCCCGGCGTTGCTCAGCACCCGCAGGTGCTTGCTGACCGCGGGGCGGCCCACCGGCAGCCGTTCGGCCAGACGACCCACCGGCGTCGGGCCCTCGCGCAGCAGTTCCAGGATGCGGCGCCGCACCGGCTCGCCCAGCGCGTCGAACACGGCGTCGGCTGATTGGTTACTCATAAGCAACGGTTACTTTAGGGCAACCAACGCACCCCCGCAACCCTCCATGATCGCGAAGACTTCATGCCCACGGGCGGGCCAAAAACCTTCGCGATCATGCCGAACTCCCCAGCGCGGCGTGCACCAGCTCCAGGAGCTCGTCGTCGGTGACGGAGGTGGCGTCCTGGGGGCGCAGCCGGATCGTGCCCTTGCCGGTCTTGAGGGCGGGGTCGCCGCTCGGCGAAGCCTGGCTGCCCTGGGGCCAGCCGTAGAGCGCACGACCCCGTGCCGCCAGGTGCCTAGGTACAGCCGCCCGCGGCCGACCCGGTACACCGGCATCCGGTAGGAGATGGCCACGACCGCGTCGGGGTAGGCGGCCATGATCAGCTCGTGGATCCGGTCGAACAGCGCCCGGTGGACCTGATCGATCCCGTCGATGTAGCTCCGCACGGCCTCATCCATCCGCCCATCGTGGCCGCTCCGGTGGCGAACCGGGCACGATGTGGCTATGGCCGCCGGCCCGGCATAAGAACGGGTCGTTACGGGTTATCACTCCGGTCAACGGGGAGCCGGGATCAGTAACTGGCGCGAGTACGGCAGGATGGGGTTATGCAGCCGCGAGACTTTTCGCTTTACGGTGCCGTCGATCTGGGTGCGCGGCAGGCGGCCGCGCAGCGCAGGCAGCAGCCGGCTACGTCCGGTGACGCTGCCGCACCGAGTGGCGGCGCCGTCATCGAGGTCACCGAGGAAACCTTCAACACCGATGTGGTGGAGCGGTCCAGGACCACGCCCGTGATCATGGATCTGTGGGCCGAATGGTGCGGGCCGTGTAAGCAGCTCTCGCCGGTGCTGGAGAAGCTCGCCGCCGAGGCGGCCGGCCAGTGGATCCTCGCCAAGGTCGACGTCGATGCCAACCCGCAGCTCAGCGCGGCCCTCCAGGTGCAGAGCATCCCGATGGTGGTGGCGGTCGTGGGCGGCCAGCTGGTGGACGGTTTCCTCGGCGCGATGCCGGAGGCCCAGGTACGCCAGTGGATCGGCCAGGTGCTGACGGCGGCGGAGAAGATGGGCATGAGCGTCGGTGGCCCCGCGGCGGACGACCAGTCCGGCCTGGACGAGCCCGGCTGACGGCGCAGCAGGCCCGCCGGCAGGCCCCGCCCGATCTCCCGCCGAACGCTCCGCCCGGCGCCCCCCAGGCGCCCCGCGATCCCGCCGGCTTACGCCGAAGCGCGGGCGGCGATGGAACGCGGCGACCTGGACGGCGCCGCGCGGGCCTTTGAGTCCGAACTGGCGAAGTCGCCGGGCCGATCCCGTCGCCAAGACCGGGCTGGCCCAGGTCAACCTGATCCGCCGGGTCAGCGCCTACGACCAGGCCCAGGTCCGCAAGCAAGCCGCCGAACGGCCCGCCGACGTCGAGGCCCAGACCCGGGTGGCCGACATCGAGCTGGCCTCGGGCCGGATCGAGGAGGCCTTCGACCGGCTGCTCGGCGTGGTCCGCCGGACGTCAGGCGCCGAACGGGAACAGGCGCGCAAGCACCTGGTCAGCCTGTTCGAGATTCTCCCGCCGCGCGACCCGCGGATGACCAAGGCCCGGGCCGCGCTGTCCGCCCTGCTGTTCTGATTTTTTCCGAACGGACACCGGTACCACCGCGGTCAGCGCCTGCGTGCTCCGGCCGGGCTAGCCGCGGACACCTCCGCGAGCTGCTCGAGCACCGGCAGCGCGCTGGCCAGCGCGGCCCGCTGCGCGGGCGTGAGCTCGTCCAGGCTGGCCGCCAGCACCAGGGTGGTCTCGGTGCGGATGCGGTCGAGGGCTTCCTGGCCGCGACCGGTGATGGCCAGGGTGCTGGCCCGCGCGTCGCTCGGGTCGGCGTCCCTGCGCACGTAGCCGGCCTCTTCCAGCACCGTCACCAGCCGGGTCAGCGTCGACGGCGCCATCCCCTCGACGGCGGCCAGGTCGCCCAGCCGGATAGGCCCCGAACTTTCCACGGTGGCCAGCGCGGCCAGCTGGGTCGGGGTCAGCCCGGCCAGCTCGTGACGGCGCAGCCGCCGGGACAGCCGGGCCAGCGCCACCCGCAGCCTGGTCACGTCCACGACGAGGCCGTCCTCCGTCCGGCGCCGCGCTGACGGCCGATTCCGCGCTCACCTTTCCCAGCGTACGCGTTGTGCGCCGTACGCTGGAGTCCAGCGGAAAGGCGGGAACCGAGTGGCTATGGCGCCGAGCGTGTCCTCTTCCATCACCGTGCGCTCGAGTCTCCTCGCCGGCGCGGTCGCCGTCGCGGATGCCGCGACCCGGGTTTCTGGCCGATGATGGAGTCATGGACGAAATGCCGTCGGAAGCCCTGGCGGGCCGCCTGCTCGTCGCCACCCCGGTGCTCGGGGACCCCAACTTCCGCCGGACCGTCGTCCTGGTCGTGGAGCACGAGTCCGAGCAGGGCACGCTGGGGGTGGTGCTGAACCGGCCGACGAAGGTTCCGGTCGGCCAGGTGCTCGAGCCGTGGACGGAGCTGGCCACCGACCCCTCGGTGGTGTTCACCGGCGGCCCGGTCGCGCCGAAGAGCGCGCTCGCGCTGGCCCACGTGCCGGGCACCGGCGAGCCGGTCGGCTGGCATCCGCTGGACGGCGCCGCGCCCGCGGTGGCCCGGCTCGGCCTGGTCGACCTGGACGCCCCGCCGGGCCTGATCGCCGCCGGCCATCGCCTCGCTGCGGATCTACGCGGGCTACGCCGGCTGGAGCGCCGGCCAGCTCCAGGCGCGAAATCGACGAGGGCGCCTGGTACGTGGTCCCGGCCGAGCCGTCCGACGCGTTCCGGCCCGACCCGGAGCAGCTGTGGACCGCGGTGCTGCGCCGTCAGGGCGGCGAACTGGCCTACGTGGCCACCTACCCCGACGATCCGAGCCTGAATCGCCGCCTCGCGGCGATCCCGGGCCGGACCGCGTAGACTCTGGGCTCGTGAGTGGTACCGAGGTTCTTCCCGAGTCCGGGACGAGCATCCACGAGGATGTCCGGCCGGATACGTCGCATGGCGACCATGAGCGGTTCGCCCACTACGTCGACAAGAGCAAGATCGTCGACAGCATGGTGACCGGCACGCCGGTGACCGCGCTGTGCGGCAAGGTGTGGGTGCCCAGCCGCGATCCGAAGCGCTACCCGGTGTGCCCCACCTGCAAAGAGATCTACGAGCACCTGCCCTCCGGCGAAGGTGACGACTGATCCGCGCGGTTGAGGTCGCCCCGCCCGCCCGCGTTCGACCCGGCCCGCCCGGCGTCGATACCGGTCAACGCGGCGTGTTGGCCCGGCAACCGCAGGCCAGCCCCGGTAACATTTCGGCCTCGTGAGCACCTCCTACCGAACGCGGGTCCGGCGAGTATCACCACGAAGCCGTTCGGCCTGATCTTCTTGTCGGTCTGCGCGGCTGGCAGAACGACGCCTACCACGAGTACTTCCGCCAGACCGCGGCGCGACTTCCTCCTGGTCGCCACGCCGGGCGCGGGCAAGACCACGTACGCGCTGACGGTCGCCGCCGAGCTGCTCGCCCGGCGCGAGGTGGCCACGCTCACGATCGTCACGCCCACCGAGCACCTCAAGCATCAGTGGGCCGCCGCGGCGGCCAGGTTCGGCATCGCGATCGACTCCGCCTACCGCAACGCCCAGGGCCGGGCCGGGGCCGACTTCCACGGCGTCGCGGTCACCTACGCGCAGGTCGCCGCCCATCCCGGCCCTGCACAGGCAGCGCGCGGAGAACCGCCGCATGCTGGTCGTCTTCGACGAGATCCACCACGCGGGCGACGCGCTGTCCTGGGGTGACGCGGTCAAGGAGGCGTTCGACCCGGCCCGGCGCCGGCTGGCGCTGACCGGCACGCCGTTCCGCAGCGACGCCAACCCGATCCCGTTCGTCACCTACGCCGACGAGCCGGGCGGCGGCAAGCGCAGCTCCTCGGACTACGTGTACGGCTACGGCCCGGCGCTGGAGGACGGCGTGGTCCGGCCGGTGATCTTCCTGGCCTACTCGGGCGAGATGCGCTGGCGCACCCGGGCCGGCGACGAGATCACCGCCACCCTGGGCACGCCGATGACCAAGGACCAGATCGCGCAGGCCTGGCGGACCGCGCTTGACCCGGCGGGGGAGTGGGTCAGCCGGGTGCTCGAGGCCGCCGACAAGCGGCTGACCGAGGTCCGCCGGGGCATGCCGGACGCCGGCGGCCTGGTCATCGCGGGCGACCACGCCGACGCGCGCGCCTACGCCGCGCTGCTGCGCGGGATGACCGGCCACCGCCCGGTGGTGGTGCTGTCCGACGACCCGGCCGCGAGCGCGAAGATCGACGCGTTCGCCGCCTCCGGATGACCGGTGGATGGTCGCGGTGCGGATGGTGTCCGAGGGCGTCGACATCCCCCGGCTGGCCGTCGGCGTCTACGCGACCAGCGTGTCCACCGCGCTGTTCTTCGCCCAGGCGGTCGGGCGTTTCGTGCGGGCCCGCCGCCGCGGGGAGACCGCCTCGGTGTTCCTCCCGTCCGTGCCCCTGCTGCTGTCCTACGCCGCCGAGCTGGAGGCCGAACGCGATCATGTCCTCCGTCATGCCCCAGGGCAGAGCCCCGGAGGACGAGCTGGCCGAGGCCCAGCGCGAGCGCGATACGCCCGGCCAGCCGGACGAGCCCGCCTTCCAGGCCCTGACCGCGTCCGCGCACTTCGACCGGGTGCTGTACGACGGCGGCGAGTTCGGCACCGCGACCGCGGCCGGGTCGCCGGAGGAGGAGGACTTCCTGGGCCTGCCCGGCCTGCTCGAGCCGGACCAGGTCCGCAGCCTGCTGGCCAAGCGCCAGCAGTCCCAGCTCACCGCCCGCTCCGCGGCCACGCCCCCCCCCCATCGGTCCTCCTCGCCCGCCTCACCCGGTTCGTCCCCAGCGACTCCGCCCCAGCGTCCCCAGCCACGACAGTCCTCAGTCCCCAATCACCCAGCCCCGACTCGCCGCCCGGCCGCCCCCGGCGACCCGTCAGGCCCTGGCCGCCCTGCGCAAGGAGCTGAACGGCCTGGTCGGCGCGCTGGAGCCACCGCACCAGCCAGCCGCACGGCGTGATCCACAACGAGCTGCGCCGGGCCTGCGGCGGCCCTCCGCTGCCGCAGGCCACCGCGGCGCAGATCCAGGCCCGCATCGATATGATCCGCCGCTGGGCCGTCTCCCGCCGCTAAGCCCCCGTCAAGACCGCGGCCCGACTGCGGATCTCCCAGCACCCGCCAGCTCCTCAGCCCCGCCCCGGCCACCCCGGCCCGGGCCACCGCCAGCACAAGACGCTGCGGATCACCAGGGAGCAGACCCCGCGGGGCGAAGGTTACGAGCCGCGGACTAGATGCTGGCCCCCAGCAGTTGGCCCAGCAGCATCAATGGACATTGTGGTGGTAAAGCTCGGGCTTTGCGGCAGCGGGAAACCGGGGTGAACGTTACCTGCGCACGGGCCTAGCTCACTCTGGTCTCGATACCGCTCTGAACGGTGCCCGGGTCGGTCTCGATGATGCTGAAGGATTTTCCAGACGGGCTGACGTAAATGTTGAAATGGGCGAGACTGCCACCGATGTCGAACACAATCGTTCCGCTGCAGTTGGCGCTTAGCGTGTAAGTGGAGGTGTCGGCGGTGTTGTTGTTCTCGACGACCCCGTTGTCGACGAAGGTAGTGACGCCAGTGCTGCTGCCCGCGCCGTTGAAATGGTCAGAAGCCGGCCGTGGACGTTGGTGAGTTGGCGCTCTTGGAGACGGTCCAGCCTTCGTAACCGTAGTTGTAGGTGCCGTGCAGCGTCGCGTCGCTGCACGCGGAGGAAGATGACGCGGTGGTGCCAGCCGCGCTCGCGGTTCCTGTCAGCGCCAGGGCGCCCCCGGCGACCAGTATGCCGACCGAGCCGAAGACCGCCAGGCGGCGGCGCGGGCTGAGTTTCGAAAGGATAAATGACGACATTCGTGGCTCCTTCGCTGGCACCGGGGACCGGGATACTACGGATTAGTCCTATTTGATAGCGAACTACCTGGATCGCCGGAGCAACGCGGCCCTCAGGCGCGTGCGAATGAACCATGCTCGCGGCGGGATGAGGGCACTCCGGTGATCATTTAGGGTGGCGCTACGACCGGTTACACCCATTTCCGGCTGTGGCGTCGGCACCTTTAGTGGAGCAGAAGCACGAGTTATGTTCAAGAGGCGCCCGGGACGGTAAACTATGGCCATAAAGCCACAAAATGCTGGCGCGGCCGACGGAGAAACAGACGCGAGAACGCAGGAGCACCCAAGAAGCCGCAAACACGTAGCGTAGCTGCTTCGCCATCCACCACGGCTACGACCTTGACCCGCAAAGCCGCCAGAGCGCCTAGGCGGAAGGCCGGCTCAGCGGCGGCCGGCCTCGCGGGCGGCGCGTTCGACCCGGGACTGGTGGCGTTCCCACCAGTCCCGGTCGCCAGGCGGCAGGTTGTCGTTGCCGTCCTGCATCCCGGCGGCTCCGTCGATGAGTTCGCGGACGATGTCCGCGTGCCCGGCGTGCCGGTGGGTTTCCGCGGTCACCCGGACCAGGATGTGGTGCAGCGTCACCTCGCTGCGCTCGGCGGGCCACCACGGCACGTGCCCGATCGTCTCCAGCGGCAGCGCCTCGATCGTGGCGTCGGAGTGGGCCCAGGCCCGGTGGTACAGCCCGACGATCTGCGCCCGCGTCTCGTCGGCGGTCGCCCACATGTCCGCCAGCGGCTCCTCGGGGTCGAACTCCGGCCGCGGCTCGCCGCAGGGCCGGCCGAACGTGTCGCCGAAGCAGCCGAACTCGACGCCGGTCAGATGCTTGACCAGCCCCAGCAGGTTGGTTCCCGTCGGCACCAGCGGCCGCCGGACGTCGTACTCACTCAGCCCGTCCAGCTTCCACAGCAGCGCGTCCCTGGCCGCCTGCAGATAACGGTGAAAATCCGCCTTCGGATCGAGATCGAGTACGCCCATGGCGGACATTCTCTCAGAACAGCTGACCGGCAGGGTGCCCGTGCGCTGCTACCCGGCAGGCGGCTCAGCCGCCGCGGACGGTGCCGGTGAGTTCGACGCCGGCCGCCCGCAGTTCCTCGATGGCCCGCGCAGTGGACTGCGGCGCGACACCCGCGGTGAGATCGAGCAGGACCCGGGTGCTGAAACCAGCCCGGGCCGCGTCCGCGGCGGTCGCGTGCACGCAGTAGTCGGTGGCGATGCCCACCACGTCGACCGCGTCGACGTCCCGGGCCCGGAGCCAGTCAGCCAGCGGCGTGCCGGCCTCGTCGGCGCCCTCGAACCCGCTGTAGGCCGCCGCGTGCGCGCCCTTGCGGAAGACCGCTTCCACCGGTCCGGTCTCCAGGTCCGGGTGAAAGTCAGACCCCGGCGTCCCGGCCACACAGTGCGGTGGCCAGCTGGCCGCGTAGTCCGGATGGCCGGAGAAATGGGCACCCGGGTCGATGTGGAAGTCCTTGGTCGCCACGACATGCCCGTAGCCGTGCCCGGCCACGTGCTCGCTGATCGCGCGGGCCACCGCCGCGCCGCCGGTCACGGCGAGCGACCCGCCCTCGCAGAAGTCGTTCTGCACATCAACGATGATCAGTGCGCGCATAGGGCCAACGGTATCCTCAGCCTCCTGAAGGCGTGACGGCTCGGGCCGGCTGCATCCGCGGGGAACCGGGCCGCCGCCTCGTCGTCGATCAGCCGCTGGATGCGATCTGTCGTCACCGGTTCCACGGCCGCCTCCTCCAGCCGATCTCAGCGTAATCCGCCCCGTCGGCGGACGGCTTACGCACCGACGTCGGCAGGGGTGCCGCCGGTGATCCGGAGCAGCTCGGCGTACGAGGTCGGGAACACCGCATGCGGATGCCCCGCCGCGGCCCAGACCACGTCGTATCCCTCCAGCCACACGTCGACCAGCGTGCGAATAGGGGCGGGGTGGCCGACCGGGCCGACGCCGCCGATGACCTGGCCGGTCCAGTTTTTGACCGAACGGGCATTCGCTCGCCGCACCGCCGCGGCCCCGGTCAGCGCGGCCACCCGGTCGGTGTCCACGCGGTGCGCGCCGCTGGTCATGACGAGCAGCGGCGCTCCGTCCGCGCTGAACACCAGGCTGTTCGCGATCGCGCCGAGCTGGCAGCCGAGCTGGGCGGCCGCGGCGGCCGCCGTCGGCGCGCTCTCCGGCAGCTCTCGTATTTGTCCGGGCACGCCGAGATCACCGAGCACGGCGGCGAACCTGGCGACGTCAACTGCCATGGGAGCAGGTTAGCGACAGCTGGCACCGGTAGCGGACGCAGCGGGACAGCTACCCGGCCGCCGCCAGCTCGCGCGCACCGGCCGCGGCCAGAGCTCCCGGTGGCACCCACACCCCGCGCCTGCGCAGTTCGGGCAGCACGCCCTCGCCGAACCAGTACGCCTCTTCCAGGTGCGGGTAGCCCGACAAGATGAACTCGGAAATACCGAGCGCGGCGTACTCCTGGATCACATCCGCCACTTGCTCGTGGCTGCCCACCAGGGCGGTGCCCGCGCCGCCGCGGACCAGCCCGACCCCGGCCCACAGGTGCGGGTAGATCTCCAGGTCGCCGGTCGCGCCGCCGTGCCGGTAGGACGCGTGCAGGGCGCGCATCCGGTCCTGGCCGGCCGACTCGCTGGCGCCCAGGACCTGCTGGGCCTGCTCGATCTCGGCCGGGTCGATGTGGTCGAGCAGCGTGTTGGCGACCGCCCAGGCTTCGGCCTCGGTATCCCGGGTGATCACGTGCAGCCGGATGCCGAACCGCAGCTCCCGGTCCTCCGCCGCGGCCAGCCCGCGCATCCAGTCCAGCTTGTCCGCCACCTGCGCCGGCGGCTCGCCCCAGGTCAGGTAGGTATCCACGTACCTGGCCGCGACCGGGCCCGCGGCGGCCGAGGAGCCGCCGAAGTAGACGCCCGGCACCGGCTCAGGCGGCCGCATCACGGTGGCCCCGGTCACCTGGTAGTACTCGCCGTCGAAGTCGAACGGCGTTCCGGTCCAGGCGCCCCGCACGATGGCCAGGAACTCACCGGTGCGGGCGTACCGCTCGTCGTGCGACAGGTGGTCGCCAAACCGGCGCTGCTCGCTGGCCTGCCCGCCGGTCACCACGTTGAGCAGCAGCCGGCCACCGGACAGGCGCTGGTAGCTGGCCGCCATCTGGGCGGCCAGGGTGGGGGAGATCAGTCCGGGCCGGAAGGCCACCAGGAACTTCAGCCGCGAGGTCTGCCCGATCAGCGCGGCGGTGGCTAGCCAGGCGTCCTCGCACCAGGTCCCGGTCGGGGTGAGCACCGCGGCAAAGCCGAGCTGTTCCGCCGACCTGGCCACCTGGCCCAGGTAATCAAGGTCAGGCGGGCGCTGCGCGCCAGCTGCGCCAGCCAGGGGAATGCTGTGCCCCCGGCCGACGATCGTCCGGCCGTCACCCGAGGTGGGCAGGAACCAGTCGAAGGTCAACGTCATGATGGTTGCTCCCGTCCTCGCCGTGAACGAACGACTACCCGCCCACCGTGCTGTTGAATTCCCCGGTGATGTAATCGGAGATGTTGACCTTGTTCGGGATGAGCCCGGCCGCGTAGAACTGGTTGACCAGGTTCTGCTCGGAGGAGACGGTGGCGCTGGTGATCTGGGCGGGGGTGTTGGCGTCGACCTTCGCGGCCACGTTCATGATGCTGCTCGGCAGCCCGGCGGCCTGCCCCCAGGCCGTGGCCCAGGACGACGGGTGCGCCGCCGCCCAGACGTAGGCCTTGTCCAGCGTGGTCAGGTAGACCTTGATCGCGGCGGCCTTGTCCGGGTTGGCCACGGCGGTCTTGGCGGCCACCTCGAAGGAGTACGGGCTGCCGTAGCCTGGCCCGGTGGCCAGCACCCGGGCGCCGTCCTGGGCGACGACCTGCTGGACGTAGGGCGGCCAGATATCCCAGGCGGCCACGTCGCCGGAGGTGAACGCGGCCAGCGCCAGGGCCGGCTGCAGGTTCGCCAGGGTGACGTCCGTGGTGGTCAGCCCCGCCCTGGTCAGCACGGTCAGCAGGTTGTAGTTGGCCGAGCTGCCCGACCCGTAGGCGATCTTCTTGCCCTTGAGCTGCTGGATCGAGGTGATGGGGGAGTTCTTCGGCACCACCACCGCGTCCTGGTCCCCGTTGGTCTGACGGGCGCCGACGATCTCGACCTGCTCGCCGCCGGAGGCGGCGAAGACCGGCGGTGCGTCGCCGACCCCGCCGATGTCGACGGCGCCCGAGGCCATGGCCTGCAGCATCGGCGGCCCCGAGGTGAAATCGGACCAGTTGACGTGGAAGGGGAGCGTGCTCAGCAGGCCGGCCGCCGTCAGCACCGCCTCGGCGCCCGTCCCTTTCTGGTCGCCGACGCTCAGCGTCACCGAGGACAGGTTCACCGAACTGGCCGCCGACGGGCTGTTGGTGCTCGCGTCGGTCGCTCCGGCGCTCGACGACGACGCCGAGGAGGAGCAGCCCGCGGCGGCGAGCCCGGCCAACGTGAGCACCATGACGGCATAGAACTTTGGTCTCATGTCTTTCCCTTAAATGGTCAGGCGGATGATCAGTCGGTTTCCCCGGCGGGAACACCAAGTTCGGGCAGCAGCTGGAGCCGCAGGGCGACCAGGTCGGGATGGTCGCGGTCCCGTGGCCGCGGCACGGCGATGGCGCAGGAGCGGGCAATCCGCCCCGCGCCGAGCACGAGCACCCGGTCGGCGAGCGCAATGGCCTCGTCCACGTCGTGGGTGACCAGCAGCACGGCCGGCTGATGCCGGGCCCACAGGCTGAGCACGAGCCGGTGCATGGTGATCCTGGTCAGCGCGTCGAGCGCGCTGAACGGCTCGTCGAGCAGCAGCAGGCGTGGCTCGCGGACCAGCGCCCGGGCCAGCGACGCACGCTGCGCCTCACCGCCGGACAACGTGGCGGGCCAGGCGGCCGCGCGTTCGGCCAGCCCGACTTCGGCCAGCGCGGTGCGGGCGCTGGCCTGCGGATCGGCGACCCGCAAGCCGAGCGCGACGTTGGCCAGCACCTTCTTCCAGGGCACCAGCCGGGGTTCCTGGAACGCGACCGACACCGGCCCCGCGACCGAGAGCTCGCCGGTCACCTCCTGGTCCAGCCCGGCGAGCGCGCGCAGCAGCGTGGACTTACCCGAACCGCTGCGCCCGATCAGCGCGATGAACTCACCGGCCGCGATGTCAAGGTCGAGCCGGTCAAGGACGGTCCGGCCGCCAAACGCGCGGCTTACCCCGCGGACCGAGGCCGCCGTGGCCGGCCCAGGGGGATCAGCGGCAGGTACCAAGGTCCGTTCGGCCGGATGATTTACCGTCCGAAGTCGCGACGCCATGCCAGTGCCCTCCTTTCCAGCAGGCGCACCGCGCCGTTGAGGGCCAGTCCGAGGATCGCGTAGACGATCAGCGCCACCATGATCACGCTGTTGTTCAGGAACTGCTGGGCCTGAGTGATCATGAAGCCGAGCCCGCTGGTCGCGTTGATCTGCTCGCCGACGACGAGGGCGAGCAAGGAGGAGACCACGCTCAGCTGGAGCCCGGTCAGCGCCTGGGGGAGGGCGCCGGGCAGCACGATGTGCCGGATCAGCTCGGCCCGGCGCAGCCCGAGGACCCGGCCGAGCTCGCCGAGCTTGCTGTCCACGCCCCGGATGCCCGCGAACGTGTTGAGGTACATCGGGAACAGGGCCGACAGCAGCACGAACAGCACCTTCGGCAGCTCCCCGATGCCAAACCAGACGATGAACAACGGGATCAGCCCGAGCAGCGGGATACTGCGCAGGGCCTGCAGGATCGGGTCGACGGCCGCCTCGCCGACGCGGCTGAGCCCGGTGGCCACCGCGAGCAGCACGGCGATGGCGATGCCGAGAAAAAAGCCGACCGCCCAGCGCTCGAAGGACACGAGCAATGATTCCTGCAGCGTCCCGTAGGTCGGCGAGTTGGTCACCACCAGCGTGTACGCGGTGTGCGCGATCGAGGCCGGCGAGACAAGCTTGCTGGCCGGCAAGATCCCCGTGCTGCTGGCCGCCTGCCAGAGACCGACCACGACGACCGGGCTGACCAGCCGATACCACCGGCGTCTCGCCCCGCGTCGCCCCCCCAAACGTCCCCCCGGCCGCCCCGCCGGCGATCGCGCCGCCGAACGTCCCGCCGGCGATCGCGCCGCCGCCAGGCGCCCCGCGCCGTTGTCCGCAGCCCGCCGTCGTCCGCGCCGTCGTGCCGCAGCTGCGCCGGCCGCGGCCGAGGTAAGTGTATGGGCGCGCGCTGTGAGCGGCTCGGAGTGACCCATGGCACGAATGTAACCCAATTGTCTATAAAGTCAATAGGTTTTATTGACAAATCCATCCGGGCCGACCACCCCCCGGCCCCCCGGCCACTCGCCCCCCCGCTCACCCGGCTCGCGGCTACGACGTCAGGTTCGGAGCGGATCACCACGCAGCCAGCCGCCGCCGAAGCGAAGGTCACGTGCCACGGTTCCCGCCGATCCGGCTTAAGCCTCCTCGCCGTCGGGCTCGAACACGGTCGGGATCGCCGGGTAGCCGCGGGACAGCTGCAGCGCGTACGGCGGCAGCTCGGCCAGCGCCTCGCGGTGCCGCGCCCGCGCCGCCGAGACGTCCTCGCGCCCGACGACTTCGCCTGCCATCACCAGCGGTACGAGCAGTTCCCGGTCCAGCGGTCCGGCCTCCGGCGGGACGAGGCTGATCCGCTCACTCAGCGCGGTACCGTGCTCGTCCCGGTGCCGCACCGCCCACTTGCGCCCGCCCCGCCCCGGCTTGCCCACCGACCTTTTGGCCACCGGCTGCAACTCACCGCGACCGGCACCGGCACCGGCACCGGCACCGGACCCGGTGGTCCCGTTGTCGGCGGCCCGGGCCACCAGCTTGTACACCAGCGCCGCCGTCGGCGCGCCCGACCCGGTGACCAGCGAGGTGCCGACGCCGTACCCGTCCACCGGCACCGCCGCGAGCGCCGCGATCGAGTACTCGTCCAGGTCGCCGGTCAGCACGACCCGGGTGTTGACCGCGCCGAGCTCGTCGAGCAGCGCCCGCACCTGCCGGGCCAGCACCGGCAGGTCCCCGCTGTCGATCCGGACCGCGCCCAGCTGCGGGCCGGCCACCTCGATCGCGGTCCGCACCGCCCGGGGCACGTCGTAGGTGTCCACAAGCAGCGTGGTGTCCGGGCCGAGCGCCTCGTGCTGGGTGACGAACGCGTGCCGTTCGCTGTCGTGCACCAGCGTGAAGGCGTGCGCGCTGGTGCCCGCGCTCGGCACCCCGTACTCGTACCTGGCGCGCAGGTTAGAGGTGGAGGTGAAGCCGGCGATGTAGGCGGCCCGCGCGCTGGCCACCGCGGCTCGCTCGTGAGTCCGCCGGGAGCCCATCTCGATCAGCGGCCGGTCGCCGGCCGCGGTCACCATCCGGGACGCCGCGGAGGCGATCGCGCAGTCGTGGTTGAGGATGGACAAGGTGATGGTTTCCAGCAGCACAGCCTCGGCGAAGGTCCCCTCCACCACCAGGATCGGCGAGCCGGGAAAGTAACAATCGCCCTCGGAGTAGCCCCAGATGTTCCCGCCGAAACGGTAAGATTCGAGGAAGGCCAGCGTCGGATTGTCCGCGATGCCCGCGCCGCTGAGGAATTCGAGCTCGGCCGGGCCGAAGCGGAACCGCTCGAGCGCATCGAGTAGCCGTCCGGTGCCTGCCACGACGCCGTACCGGCGGCCGTGCGGCAGGTGCCTGGCGAATACCTCGAAGATGGCTCTGCGGTGGGCCGCCCCGCTACGCAGCGAGGCTTGCAGCATGGTGAGCTCATAGTGGTCGGTGAGCAGTGCCGTCCCAAGCGGGGCCGACCCGAGCGGGCCCGACCCGAGCGGGGCAGCCCCAAGCGGGGCCGACCCGGCCGGGTCGCTGGCCGGATGCTGGTAGGCCGGGTAGTTCACGGGATTGGTCACAGGTGGAAGACTACGGAGTGGGAGGTGGATTGTGACAAGCGCGGCGCCGGCTGAGGTGGATCTGCCACGATCCGCGGAAAATCCGGTATCTGACAAGCCCTGGGTCACCATCGTGTGGAACGACCCGGTGAACCTGATGTCCTACGTGACCTACGTCTTCCAGCACGTCTTCGGTTACCCGAAGAAGAAGGCGACCAAGCTGATGCTTGACGTGCACCATAAGGGCAAGGCGGTCGTCGCGGCCGGGGCCAGGGAAGCGATGGAACACAACGTCGAAGTCCTGCATGGGTACGGCCTGTGGGCCACCGTCCGGCACGACACCTAGGCCACGACACCATGGAACCCTTCCGGTCGGTCCGCGGCGGCGGTGCTCGCGCCTGGCTCGCCGCGGCCGAAGCGTCGCTGCTGCGTAATCTTGTCGGCCAGGTGATGACCCTGGTCGAGCCCGAGCCGGCCGCCGGGGCCCCGCCAGGGCCCCCGGATGAGCTGGCCGAGCTCGAGGCGATGCTGTACCCGCCCGGTGCCGCCCAGGCTCCCGACGACCCGGTGCTGGCCCGGCTGCTGCCGGACGCGTACTCCGACGACCCGGAGGCCGCCGGTGAGTTCCGCAGGTACACCGAGCCGGCCCTGCGCAGCGCCAAGTATGAGGTCGCCCAGCAGTTGCTTGACACTCTGCCCGAGGCGGGCGGCCGCATCCAGCTCACCGGGGAACAGGCCCTGGCCTGGCTGAAAGCGCTGAACGACGTCCGGCTCGCCCTCGGGGTCCGGCTGGGCGTGACCGAGGAGTTCGAGGAGCAGTGGGGCAAGCTGAAGCCCGATGACCCGCAGTGGGCCGCCTACGAGGTGTACGCCTGGCTCGGCGCGGTCCAGGAGTCGCTGGTGCAGGCCCTGGCCTAATCTGGGTGACCATGCTGACCATCCCGCGCGCGCTGCGTGACCACATCGTCGCCCACGCCCGCCAAGACCACCCGGACGAGGCGTGCGGCGTGCTGGCCGGCCCGGCGGGCAGCGACCGCCCGGTCCGGTTCATCGCCATGACCAACGCCGAACGTTCCCCCACCTTCTACCGCTTCGACTCCGCCGAGCAGTTCAAGGTCTGGCAGGAGATGGACGACAAAGACGAGGAACCGGTCGTCATCTACCACTCGCACACCGCCACCGAGGCGTACCCGTCCCGCACCGACATCTCCTACGCCAGCGAGCCGAACGCGCACTATGTGCTGGTCTCGACCCGGGAGCCGGAGGTGGCCGAGTTCCGCTCGTACCGGATCATCGACGGCGTGGTCACCGAGGAGCCGGTCACCGTGGTGGAATGATTCGGCCTGCGAGCAGGTTGGACGGCAAGGACTCACCTAGCGACAGTGGAGCGTTGTTCATGGCCATCGAGGTTCGTATCCCTACCATCCTGCGGACGTACACCGACGGGGCCAAGCAAGTCGAGGGGACCGGGTCCACGCTCGGCGAGCTGTTCACCGACCTGGAGCAACGGCACGGCGGCCTGCAAGAACGGCTGGTCGACGGCGGCGCCCTGCGGCGTTTCGTCAACGTGTACCTGAACGACGAGGACGTCCGTTTCCTGGACGGCCTGGCCACCCCGGTCAAGGACGGCGACAAGGTGACGGTCCTGCCCGCCGTGGCCGGCGGCTGATTTTCTTTTTATCCGAACGGACCTGCGGTTCATGCGCTACGACAGCCTGCTCGATTCTCTCGGCCATACCCCGATGGTCGGATTGCCCCGGCTGTCCCCGTCGCCCGACGTCCGGCTGTGGGCCAAGCTGGAGGACAGAAACCCGACGGGTTCGGTCAAGGACCGCGCGGCGTTCTTCATGGTCGCCCAGGCGGAAAAGGACGGGCTGCTCTCGCCGGGCTCGACGATCCTCGAGCCGACCTCGGGCAACACCGGCATCTCGCTGGCCATGGTGGCCAAGCTGCGCGGCTACCAGCTGATCGTGGTCATGCCGGAGAACACCAGCTCCGAGCGCCGCCTGCTGCTCGAGATGTACGGCGCTCGAGATCATCGGCTCACCCGCGGCCGGCGGGTCGAACGAGGCGGTCCGGGTGGCCAAGCAGATCGCCGCCGAACACCCCGACTGGGTCATGCTCTACCAGTACGGCAACGAGGCGAACGCCCGCGCGCACTACGAGACGACCGGCCCGGAGATGCTGGCCGACCTGCCCGAGATCACGCACTTCGTGGCCGGCCTGGGCACCACCGGCACGCTGATGGGCGTGGGCCGCTACCTGCGCGAGCACAAGCCGGACGTCAAGATCGTCGCCGCCGAGCCGCGGTACGGCGAGCTGGTCTACGGCCTGCGCAACGTGGACGAGGGCTTCGTCCCCGAGCTGTACGACGAGTCGGTGCTGACCACGCGGTTCTCGGTGTCCTCGGTGGACGCCGCTGCGGCGGACCCGCGAGTTCTCGAGTGTCGAGGGCATCTTCGCGGGCATCTCGCCGGGCGCCGCCCTGCACGCCGGCCTGGGCCATGGCCGCCAAGGCGGTCGCCGACCGGCGAGCGCGCCGACATCGTGGTCCTGGTCGCCGACGGCGGCTGGAAGTACCTGTCCACCGGCGCCTACGCCGGCACCCTGGAAGAAGCAGAAGCGCGGCTCGAAGGCCAGCTCTGGGCCTGACCCTACCGCCGACCCGGAGGCATAACCGCTGGCGAGGGGCGGCCATGGCGTGGCTGACGGTGATCGGATGCGCGGGCAGCTTTCCCGGACCGGATAGTCCGGCTTCGTGCTATCTGCTGGAGGCCGAGGGGTTCCGCCTGGTCATCGACATGGGCAACGGGGCGCTCGGGGTGCTGCAGCGGTACACGGAGCTGTTCGGCATCGACGCGGTGGCCCTGAGCCACCTGCACGCCGACCACTGCATCGACCTGGCCGCCTACTGGGTGGCGCGGCAGTTCGCCCCGGACGGGCGCCCGGCCGCCGATTCCGGTGTACGGGCCGCCGGGTACGGCCGCCCGGGTGAATCCGACGCTTGGCCCGAGTGCCGGCGACGAGCCGCCGAGGTTCGACTTCCACGACCTCACCGTCGGCAGCGCCGAGATCGGGCCGTTCCGGGTCAGCACCGATCACGTGAACCACCCGGTGGAGACGTTCGGGTTCCGGGTCGAGCACGACGGCTGGCGGCTGGCCTACTCGGCCGACACCGGGAAGTCCGACGCGCTGGTGCGGCTGGCCGACGGCGCCGACCTGCTGCTGTGCGAGGCGTCGTTCCTTGACGGCCAGGACACCGCGCCGGACCTGCACCTGACCGCGCGGCAGGCGGCCGAGCACGCGGCCCGGGCCGGGGTCGGCCAGCTGGTGCTCACCCACCTGGTGCCGTGGAACGACCGGGACCGGACGCTGGCCGAAGCCTCCGCCGCCTACCGCGGCCCGCTGTCGCTGGCCAGCTCCGGCCTCGTGCTCGGGCCGAGCGGCGCCCGCCGGGCCCCGATAGGCTGGGCGTCATGTCACGACCCGACGGACGATCCGTCACCGAACTACGGCCGGTGCAGCTGACCCGGGGCTGGCTTGACCACGCCGAAGGGTCGGTGCTGGTGGAGTTCGGCCGCACCCGGGTGCTGTGCGCGGCGAGCGTCACCGAGGACGTGCCGCGCTGGCGGCGCGGCAGCGGCCTGGGCTGGGTGACCGCGGAGTACGCGATGCTGCCCCGGGCGACGAACACCCGTAACGACCGCGAGTCGGTCAAGGGCCGGCTCGGCGGCCGGACCCAGGAGATCTCCCGGCTGGTCGGCCGCTCGCTGCGGGCCTGCGTGGACTACAAGGCGCTGGGCGAGAACACCATCGTCATCGACTGCGACGTGCTGCAGGCCGACGGCGGGACCAGGACCGCGGCGGTGACCGGCGGGTACGTGGCGCTGGCCGAGGCGGTGGCCTGGCTCAAGGGCCGCAAGCGGACCAAGGGCGACCCGCTGCTCACCTCGGTGTCCGCGGTCAGCGTCGGCATCGTGGACGGCGAGCCCCGGCTCGACCTGTGCTACGAGGAAGACGTGGCCGCGCAGACCGACATGAACGTGGTGTGCACCGCCGGCGGTGACTTCGTCGAGATCCAGGGCACCGCCGAGCAGGAGCCGTTCAGCCGGGAGCTGCTCAACGCGCTGCTCGACCTGGCCGTGGCCGGCTGCGGTGACCTGACCCGGTTGCAGCGCGAAGCCCTGTCCGCCTAGTCCGTACCGCCGCCGCCGTCCCGCCCGCTGCCCGCCGTCCCGGCTGACGCCGTCCAGCCGGCGAGCCGTTGTGTCCGCTAGCACTGTGGTGCTCGCCTCCAGGAACGAGGCCAAGCTGCGCGAGCTGGCCCGGATCCTGGCCCAGGCCAGCCCGCAGCTCCGGCTGGCCGGCCTGGACGCGTACCCTGACGCGCCCGAGGTGGCCGAGACCGGGGCCACCTTCGAGGAGAACGCGCTGCTCAAGGCGCGGGCCATCGCGGCCTACACGCGGCTGCCCGCGGTGGCCGACGATTCCGGCCTGTGCGTGGACGCGCTCAACGGCATGCCCGGCGTGCTGTCCGCTCGCTGGGCCGGCGCGGCACGGCGACGACCAGGCCAACCTGCGGCTGGTGCTGGCCCAGCTGGGCGACGTGCCCGAGGCCCGGCTCGGCGCCCGGTTCGTCTGCGCCGCCGCCCTGGTCGTGCCCGGTCCGGACGCCCGCGGAGCAGGTGGTGACCGGACAGGTCGACGGGAGGCTGACCCGGACGCCACGGGGCACCGGCGGATTCGGCTACGACCCGATCTTCGTGCCGGACGGGTTCGATCTGACCACCGCGGAGATGACGGCGGAGGCCAAGGACGCGATCAGTCACCGGGGCCGCGCTTTCCGCGCGCTGGCTCCGTTCGTCACCCGATCTTGACCGCCCGGGCCTGGTGCCGCAGGCTCGTCGGAGAGTCCGTTAGCGATCGTCTGGAGGCAGGCAGTGGTCAGCTACAACGAACGCCGTTTCCGCCCCGAGGGTGAGACCGGACCCGTGGTCACCTACCAGCAGGAGGGCGACCTGCTCTGGGCCGAGATGCCGGCCGGAGGCAGCGTCCGGCGCGGGGCGCTGACCGGCCGCTGCAGTCCGGACGGAACGCTGGACTTCGCCTACAGCATGGTGCTCGCGGACGGCGAGGTGGTCTGCGGCCGCTGTCACAGCACGCCCATGCGCCGCCCCGGCGGCGGCGGTATCCGGCTCCGCGAGGAGTGGGAACGTTACGGCGCGAACGCCGCCGCCGGTGTCTCCTACCTAGAAGAGGTCGACGCGCCGCCGGCTGATCCGGAGGCTATGCTGACGGGCGAACTCCAGGGAGGTAGCCATGCCGGACCAGCGGCTCGAACCAGGCGAGAAGGCACCGGACTTCACCTTGCCTGACGCGGACGGAAACCAGGTTTCGCTGTCGTCGCTGCGCGGTCAGCGGGTCATCGTCTACTTCTACCCGGCCGCGTTGACGCCCGGCTGCACCAAGCAAGCCTGCGATTTCCGCGACAGCCTGGCCGACCTGAACGACGCGGGCGTGGCGGTGCTCGGCATTTCCCCGGACCAGCCCGCCAAGCTGGCCAAGTTCCGGGACAAAGAAGGCCTGACCTTCCCGCTGCTCTCCGACCCCGATCGCGCCGTCCTCCAGGCCTACGGCGCCTTCGGCGAGAAGAAGCTCTACGGCAAGACCACCGTCGGCGTCATCAGGTCCACCTTCGTGATCGACGCCGACGGCACGATCGAAAAGGCCCTGTACGGCGTCAAGGCGACCGGCCACGTCGCCCGCCTGCGCACCGAGATCGGCGCCTAGCCGGCGCCCGAGGGCCCGGTTTCCGCGGGTCCGGTCTCCATGGGTCCGGTTCCCGGCAATCCGCTCCCCAGCGGTACGGTGGCAAACGGCGCGCATCAGCGGCCAGGCGGGCGTGGCGAAATGGCAGACGCGGCAGGTTTAGGTCCTGTTGGTGGCAACACTGTGGGGGTTCGAATCCCCCCGCCCGCACCCACGAGTTCCATTCTCGACTGAGCTCACGCACGTTTGTTACTGGCTGGCTGGAGTCCCGCTCCCCGGGTAACATTCTCGTCTCCGCCCCGCTCCCCGGCCCAGGCCCCATCCGGGCCCAAGCCCGGCCCGGGGCCCGGCTCGTACCCAACGGTCCCAGCCTCGGGACTGAAGTGGCTGAAGAGCGTTGTGATGCGCGGAACCAGGTTAATATCAGCATTCTGAGTGTATGGTTGTGGCAACCTAAACAAAAGAATGTGTAGGTCGCCACAACCATAACAAAAGCTGCGTCGAAAACCCGTCAATTTACGTGACGGGTGATGCTGGCGGGTTACACGTTCAGTTGTGATTCGGACGCTGTCTACTCGTCGTCGGCGCGTGGGTCATGATCCTCGCCCTGACCGGGGCCGGCCGGGCGCCGGAAAATAGCGCTCGCGGGTCAGCGTGAGCGCGGCGCCCGCCAGCACGGCCAGGCCGCACAGGACGTAGAGGTCGCCGGTCACCAGCCGCTCCGTGCTGGGCGGATAACCGGGCCACAGCATCGGGATGTGCCCGCAGAACACCACCGCGACCGCCACCGCGATCAAACCGAGGCCGAACGACCGGTGGTGCCACGCCGCCACCGTAAGTGCGAGCAGCAGCGGGACGACCCAGACCCAATGGTGGGTCCAGGAGATCGGTGAGAGCAGCAGGCCGGTGACGGCGCAGCAGATCACCCCGGCCAGCCGGTGACCGCGCCGGTGGGCCCACACGGAGATGGTGAGTCCGGCCACACCGGTCACCAGGACCGCGAGGATCCACCACGGCCGGGATGCGGCCGTGGCCGCGGCGGTGCCTCCGGCGAGCCGCGCCACCGCCCCGGCCAGCGACTGGTTCGACGGATTGGCCGTATTTCCGATCCGGCTCTGGTTGTAGAACACTCCGTGCAGCCAGAAGTCCGTGGACTGAGACGGCAGCAGGGCAAAGCCCGCGGCCACGGTGGCGGCGAAGGTGCCGGCCGCGGTGGCCGCGGCCCGGTACCGGCGGGTGAGCAGCAGGTAGGCCACGAAGATCAGGGGGGTGAGCTTGATCCCGGCGGCCACTCCGGTGCCGATGCCCTGCCACCAGCCACCGTCCCGGCGCCGCAGCAGGTCGGCGCCGATCAGCGCGGTCAGGATCAGGTCGGTCTCGCCCAGATGCACGGTGTAGGCAACCGGCCAGGTCAACAAGGCCAGCGCGGTCAGCGCGAACACCGTCTCCGGCCGCCGCCGCAGCCCGACCGCGGTCAGCGACTGTCCGCACAACGCGGCCAGCGCGACGACGCTCGCGACGGTGATGGCGAACTCGAGAAAGCCGGTCGAGGTGCGCGCGGCCGTCGCGAACACCATGGCGGCGAACGGCGGATAGGTGAAGTTGAAGGGCGCCCGCGGCGCGTACAGCGCTGCGTTCCTGGCGGCCTGCTGGCCGCCCCACCAGTACACCCGGACGTCCCACATCGGCCAGTGCGCCGCGGGGGCCCGGAGCCCGGGCAGCAGGTAGACCGCCACCGCCGCCAGGCCGATCGCCACCACGCCGATCCGGAACCAGCGCCCGTCCCGCCCCCGCCCGGCCGCCCCCGGCCCGGCCCCCAGCCCGGCCGCGGGCAGCTCTGATCCGGGGCGCCCCGGCGCTTGCTGCGCCTGACCCTCGGCCAGGCCACCGGTTTCTGCCACCTGCCTAGGATGCCTTAGTCCGCTCCCGGTTGCATCGGGCCGTAGGCCATATCCGCGGAGTCACCTATCCACCTGCAGGCTGATACGGGATGATCCGCGTACCGGTCCGCCGTGCCGCGATCCGGGGTGAAGAGGCCTTCGCCCCTGGAACGGGCTAGGGCTGTTCCGGCTTGGGCGGCATGTCGTAGCGGGCGGTGGCCTGCGGGCGGGTGTCGCTGGTGAGCAGTTCCAGGGTCCACGGCCCGGTATTGACATCGAAGTCGCGGCCGAACCCGACCCACCGCCCGGTCATGCGGTGGCCGGTGGGATCGGCTAGGAGCTGGATCGCGCCGTGGTATGTCGATCCTTGGTAGTACCCGTTGGGGTTGGTCTCCTCGGTCCAGGTTCCGGTGATGACCTGCCCGTTTATCGTTAGGTCCATCACCAGCCGGGACGGAGCCGAGCCGAGCAGGGACCGGACTTGGAGCTTACGGCCGTGCTGGATGAGCAGGACATGATGCCGGTCGGTATAGTCCTGACCTCGGCCGGAGCTGGTGTACTCATACGTGCTGAACCAGATTCCGGTCAGCGGTCCTTGAGCCGCTTTAGGACCTGGTTCCGGAAGCCATGCCGCCCCGGCGACGGGGCCGAGGGCTTCGGCCGGGTCCAGGCCGTACTTCTGATCGGCGCTCTCGAACCCCAGGGTCTGGATGGTTTGCCCGGTGACGTACTCCAGCGCCCGCGCGTACGGACCACGAGGGGTTCTTACCTGGCCTGCTTCCCAGCGTTGCACGATGCAGCACCGAACCCTCCGCGAACATGCCCAGCTTGGCTGAGCCGGCTTTGCCCGGCGTCGACGGCGGCCCGCACCCGGTCCGGGCCGCGTCTGGGCGGCCGGGCCGGAACGGATAAGTTCGGTCACCATGAGGGTGATGAGCGTCATACCGGGCCGCCACGGCTCGGCGCTGACGGACGACTTGCCTGATCCGCCGCCCGCGGAAGGATCCGTCCTGGCGCAGGGCCTGCTGGTCGGCATCTGCGCGACCGACAGTGAGGTGCTGAGCGGCCACGGGCGGCCGCCTGGCCGTCATCGCCTGATCATCGGGCACGAATCCCTGGGCCGGGTCCTGCAGGCCCCGCCGGACGCCCCGGTCCAGCCCGGCGACCTGGTGGTGGGGGTGGTCCGCCGCCCGGACCCGGTGCCGTGCCCGGCCTGCGCGGCGGGCCGGTGGGATTTCTGCGCGAACGGCCAGTACGGCGAGCGGGGCATCTCCGGCCTGGACGGCTACGGTGCCACCCGGTGGCGGGTCCAGCCGCGGTTCGCCATCAAGGTGCCTGACTGGCTCGGTGACCTCGGGGTGCTGACCGAGCCCGGCAGCATCGTGGCCAAGGCGTGGGAACAGATCGAGGCGATCTGCGCCCGCGCGCCCCGGACGGGACAGGTCGCGCTGGTCACCGGGGCCGGGCCGATCGGCATGCTGGCGGCCCTGCTCGGCGTCCAGCGCGGCTACCAGGTGCACGTCCTGGACCGGGTCACGGACGGCCCGAAGCCCGCTCTGGTGACGGCCCTCGGCGCGACCTACCACCATGACCCGTCGGTCGGCCGGGATCTGCGCCCGGATGTCGTCCTGGAGTGCACCGAGCCGGCGACCTCGTCGTCGAACTGGTCGGCCAGATGGCCCAGGCGGGCGTGGTCTGCCTGGTCGGCATCTCCTCGGACCAGCGCCGCCTGCCGGTCAGCGTGGATGTGATCAGCGCGCTGACGGTGCTGCGGAATCTGGTGATCTTCGGCACGGTGAGCGCGGCCCGCCGCCACTACGAGCAGGCCGTCGAGGCGCTGGCCGCCGCCGACCCGGCCTGGCTGGGCGCGCTGATCAGCCGCCGGGTCCCGCTGTCTTCATGGCAACACGGGCTCACCAAAGGGCCAGGTGATGTAAAGGTGGCCGTGGACCTGACAAAATAAACCCCTCTACCCCGAACGGGCATGGGTACCACCGCCCGGCCATGTACTGGCCCGGCCAGGAAACGGAGCAGGTAATGGCGGACGCGGAGATCGAACCGAAGCCCGTTGATCAGGACGCGCTGGTGGCGGATATCGACCGCACCCGCACCGAGCTGGCGCGCACCATCGACGCCATCGCCGACCGGGTCAGCCCGAAGAAAAACGCGGACCGGGTGATGCAGCAGGTCCGGCAGCGGGTCAGCCAGATCGACCCGGTCATGGCCGGCGCGGCCGCGGCCGCGGTCGTCGTCGGGGTGGTGGCGCTGTTCTTGCTCCGCCGCCGTAAGCACTGAGCGGGTTCGGCCCGCCCGGGTCAGCCCGCGCTCTTGGTCAGCTCTTCGTATTCTGCGGCGGACAGCAGGTCAGCCGGCAGCGCCGCGTCCCCGTTGCCGTCGGCGGCGACCCGCACCCGGAACATCCAGCCGGAGGTGTAGGGCTCGGCGTTGACCAGCGAGGGGTCGTCTTCCAGCTCGGTGTTGACCTCGGTGACCTCGCCGTCGACCGGGGAGTACAGGTCGCTCACCGACTTGACCGACTCGACTTCGCCGCACGGCTCACCCGCGGTAACGGTCGCGCCGGGAGTGGGCAGTGAGATGTAGACCACGTCACCGAGTTGCTGGGCCGCGTACTCGGTGATGCCGACCGACGCCGACGTGCCCTCCATCGACACCCATTCGTGCTCGGGGGTGTAGTGGAGTTCGGCTGGAACGCTCATCGTTATCGTCTCCTGGAGTAAAACGGCAGGTCCGTCAGGTGCGCGGGGACAGCTTCGCCTCTGATGCCGACAGTGAGAACAGCGCCCGCCGCGGTGGCGGGAGGGCTACTAAGGTAGGCCATGGCGATGGGGACGCCGAGGGTGGGGGAGGGCGCGCCGCTTGTGACGGTGCCGATGGCCTCGCCGTCGGCGAGCACGGGGTAACCGTGCCTGGCGATCCGGCGGGAATCGATGGTCAGCCCGGCCAGGTACCGGCCGGGTCCGGAGGCGGCGCGGGCGGCCAGCGCCTGGCGGCCGACGAACTCGCCCGGCTTGTCCAGCTTCACCACCCGCCCCAGGCCCGCTTCGTACGGCGTCGTGTCCGGGCCGAGCTCGTTGCCGTACAGCGGCATCCCGGCCTCCAGCCGGAGCGTATCCCTGGCCGCCAGCCCGGCCGGGACCAGACCCCCCGCCGGCGCCGGCCGGCCGTCAGCGCGGTCCAGACCCCCTCGGCGTCCTGCGGGCGGCAGTAGATCTCGAACCCGTCCTCGCCGGTGTACCCGGTCCGCGCCACCCAGGCCTGCGCCCCCGCCACCTCGCCGAACGCCCCCGCGTAATACTTCATCGCGGCCAGCTCGCCGTCGGCCAGCTTGGCCAGCGGGGCCAGGATCCCGGCCGCGGCCGGCCCCTGCACGGCGATCAGCGCGTAGTCGCCGGTCACGTCGGTGACCTCAGCGTCGTGCCCGGCGGCCCGGTCGGCGAGCGCGCCTGCCACCGTGGCCGTGTTGGCGGCGTTGGCGATGACCAGGAACTCCGTCTCGCCCTGCCGGTACACCACGAGGTCGTCGAGCACGCCGCCGTCCGGCGCGCAGATCATCGTGTAGCGGGCGCGGCCGGGCGGCACGGCGGACAGGTATCCGGTCAGCGCGTAGTCCAGCGCCGCTCCGGCGCCGGGCCCGGTCACCGTGATCTCGCCCATGTGGGACAGGTCGAACAGGCCGGCCGCGCGTCGCACCGCCTGGTGCTCGGCCGTCTCGCTGGGTAGCGCAGCGGCATCTGCCAGCCGGCGAAGGAGGTCATGCTGGCCCCGAGCCGCTCATGCACCGCGTGCAGCGGGGTCTGCCTGGGCCGTTCTGCTGATGATGTCACCTGGGAATGGTATGCCGGAACCATGGACCTTCTCACTGATCCGCAGATCACCGCCGAACTGTCCACCGTCCCGGCCTGGAGCCGCGACGGCGACTCGATTACCACGGTCACCGAGCGCGCCGACTTCCGTGACTCGCTGCTGTACGTCGGCGCCGTCGCCTACCTGGCCGAGGCGGCCAGCCATCACCCCGACGTCGCGATCGCGTGGAACCAGGTCACGCTGACGCTGAGCACGCACTCGGCCGGCGGCCTGACCGCGGCCGACTTCGCCCTGGCCCGCCAGATCTCGGCGCTCAACGCCTAGTGCACCTCGTACGTTCCCGCACAATTTGCACAAAATGATACCTCCTCACCTCTTCTGAGCCGGCTGAAGGCGTGGCATCGTGATCAGGCGCGGGCCCCGGTTGGGCGGGCCGCGCATCACGCGTGAGAGGAACGCTCATGAGGCAAGGACGGGACGCGCGCCGACGTCGCCCCAGAACACCCGCAGACCGCGGCGTGACCCGCTTGGCCGGCCGCCAGGCGACCTGGTTCCGCGTCACCGCGGCCGCTGGCACGGCGGCCGTGCTCGGCACCCTGGGCCTGGCCGGGACCTCGATGGCCGCCACCGGCGCCCCGGTGACCGCGGCCCACGAGGCGCACGGGGCCAAGGTCACGCTGGCGACCGCCGGCAGCTCGTCGTGCCACCTCGGTAACGGGGTCAAGCACGTGGTGGAGCTCACCTTCGACAACGTCCACTACTTCCGCGACAACCCGAACATCCCTTCCGACCTGGAAATGATGCCGAACCTGCTGAACTTCTTCGAGAACAACGGAACGTTCCTGGCCAACAACCACACCCCGCTGATCGCGCACACCGCCGATGACCTGCTGACCACGTTCACCGGCCTGTACGGCGACCGGCAGGGGATGCCGGTGTCCAACAGCTTCCAGGCCTACAACAAAGACGGCACCAACGGCGCCTTCAACACCACCGACCCGGCCAGCTCCTTCGCCTACTGGACCGACCCGGTCGACGACACGGCCAAGACCCCGAGCCCGGCGCACGACACCAACCCGAACCTGGTCTACTCCCCGGTACCGCCAGCCACCGCGTCCAGCCCGGTCGCGCCGACCGCCAACACCCCGGCGCCCTGGGTGCCCTACACCCGGGCCGGCTGTGACGTGGGCGACGTGGCCACGGTGAACCAGGAGCTGGAGAACACCACCCCGGACATCGCCGACGTGTTCGGCGCCAACTCGCCGGAAGCCCAGCAGCTCGCCGCCGACACGGACTCGTTCAAGGACGCCGAGACCGCCGACTACGTCGGCGTGGCCGTGCACTGCGCGCAGGGCAGCGCGTTCTGCTCGACCGCGCAGGGGGTCAAGTTCGGCCAGACCTCCCCGTCGCCGACCGCGGTGACCGACTCGCTGCCGGACGAGCCGGGCGGCTACCCCGGCTTACCAGGCGCTGTTCGGCCACAGGTACGTCGCGCCGCAGCTCGGCGCGGGCACGCCCAGCCTGACCCGCAACGGGGTCCAGATCACCAACGCGGCCGGCAACCTGGTCGACGAGAACGGGAACCAGATCAACGGCGCGTTCCTGACCAACCACCCCGGTTTCCCCGGCTTCGGCCCGATCAACGCCTCGCAGACGCTGGCCTACGTGGCCGACATGCTGGAATCCGGCGTCCCCGTGGTCAACGGCTACATCGCCGACATCCACGGCAACGAGCACATTCCCGGCCTGGCCGCGTGCTCGACCGCCCCGTCGGCGCTCGGCCCGGGCACCCCCTGCTACGTCGCGCAGGCGCAGTACTACAACGCCGCGTTCGGCGCCTTCTTCCAGCGCCTGGCCGCCGACGGCATCAATGCCTCCAACACCGAGTTCGTGCTCAGCTCCGACGAGGGCGACCACGTGGCCGGCGCCAACGTCGGCCGGGCCATCCAGCCCACCCCGGCCAACTGCGACGGCGTGACCATCCCCTGCACCTACCCGGCCGGGACGTTCGGCGAGCTGGCCGGCAACATCACCGGCCTGCTCGCCACCCAGAAGAACGACACCACGCCGTTCAGCTGGAATCGGACTCGCGCCCCGGAGTTCTACGTCACCGGCGACCCGGCCCCGAACGCCCCGGCGGTGCGGACGCTGGAACGCGACGTGGCCGGCCTGACCGCGAACAACCCGTACGCCGGCACCACCCAGAACATCGCGAACTACCTCGCCGACCCGGCCGAGGAGGCGATCCTGCACATGGTCAACGCCGACCCGGCCCGGACGCCGACGTTCGCGCTGTTCGCCAAGCCGGATTACTTCCTGTGCCCGGGCCGGCCAACTGCAGCACCGCGTGCGTCTCTGTGAACAGCGGCTTCGCCTACAACCACGGCGACTACGCGGCCGAGATCAACACCAACTTCGCCGCCTTCGCCGGCCCGGGCGTCAAGCACCTCGGCCTGGACGGCACTCCCGGCCAACCAGGGCCCGAGCTCGGCCGGCCCGAACAGCGGCCAGGTCGTCGTGGTCAACAGCGGCACCACCGGCACCTGGACCGACGAGACCGACATCCGGCCGACGCTGATGTACCTGGCCGGACTGAAGGACGACTACGAGCACGACGGCCGGGTCGTCACCCAGCTCCTGGCCGACCCGGACCACGCGCTCGGCGGCCCGGGCGTGGCCGCCCTGGGGGCCTGCTACAAGCAGCTGAACTCCAGCGTCGGCCAGTTCGGCGACTACACGCTGCGGGCCTCCACGGCCGCCGTCGAGTCCAGCACCCCGACGACGGCGAGTTCACACGGTGAACGCCGCGCTGACCGGCCTGGACCGGTGCGCGACGCGCTGGCCCTGCGGATCAAGGGCGAGCTCGAAGCGGCCGCGTTCGGCGGCCAGCCCATCGTCCGGCGCGTCCGGCCAGACGTCGCCTGCCAGGCGATCATCGCCGCCGCGGAGTGCTGGCGCCACCCGCCTGACCCTCGCCCGGTCGCGGGCCGTCACCCGCACCAGGTGACGGCCCGCGGCCATGTCCGGCACCCGCCGCGAGCCCGCCGCCCGACGTCGCCGTCAGGGCGGCGGGTGCGGTTACCCTCCAGGTAGCGGACAATGGACCGGTGGAATCCCAGGCACCCGCCGTGACGGACCCGGCCGCAGGCCCCCGCGAAGTCGTGATCCTCGGCTCGACCGGCTCGATCGGCACCCAGGCGCTGGACATCATCAGGCGCAACCCGGACCGCTTCCGGGTGGTGGCCCTGGCGGCGGGCGGCGGGAACCCCGACCTGCTGGCCCGTCAGGCCGCCGAATTCGGCGTAGCCGCCGTCGCCGTGGCCGACCCCGCCGCCGTCCCCGCCGTCCAGGCCGCCCTTTTTTCCCTAACGGACTCCGCCGTCTCCCAGCCTGCCCAGCCGCCGCGCCCAGCGGGGTCGCGCCGAGGTGCTGGCCGGCCCGGACGCGGTCTGCGAGGTGGCCGGGTGGCCGTGCGACGTGGTGCTCAACGGGGTCACCGGCGCGGCCGGGCTGCGGGCCACGCTGGCGGCGCTGGACGCCGGCCGGATGCTGGCCCTGGCCAACAAGGAGTCGCTGATCATCGGCGGCCCGCTGGTGACCAGCCGGGCCAAGCCCGGCCAGATCGTGCCGGTGGACTCCGAGCACTCCACGATCGCGCAGTGCCTGCGGGCCGGCCGCGAGTCCGAGGTGCGGCGGCTGGTGCTGACCGCGAGCGGCGGCCCGTTCCGCGGCTGGGCCTCCGACCGCTGGCGGCGGTCACGCCGCAGCAGGCGCTCGCCCACCCCACCTGGAACATGGGCCCCCTGGTCACCGTCAATTCCGCGACGCTGGTGAACAAGGGCCTGGAGGTGATCGAGGCCCACCTGCTGTTCGGCTTCTCCCTGGACCGGATCGACGTGGTGGTGCACCCGCAGTCGATCGTGCACTCGATGGTGGAGTTCGCCGACGGCGCGACGATCATCCAGGCCTCGCCGCCGGACATGCGGCTGCCGATCTCGCTGGGGCTGGCCTGGCCGGACCGGGTCGCCGACGCCGCGCCCGGCCTGGACTGGTCCACCGCGACCTCGTGGACGTTCGAGCCGCTCGACGACGCGGCGTTTCCCGCGGTCGCGCTGGCCCGCGAGGCGGCCGCGGCGGGCGGCACCGCGCCGGCGGTCTACAACGCCGCGAACGAGGCCTGCGTGGCGGACTTTCTGGCCGGAAGGATCGCCTTCCCCCGGATCGTTGACACCGTGGCCCGGATAGTCTCTGAACATGACGCCGCGCGCACGGCCGTGACGACGGTGGCCGAGGTGCTGGCCGTCGATGACTGGGCCCGGCGGCGGGCGCGGGAGCTGAACTCCCGGGCAGCACGACGGAGAAAGGGACGGCTGGATGGACCTGATCGGCTGGGTCATCTTCATCGTCGCCCTGCTCTTCTCCGTGATGCTGCACGAGACCGGGCACTTCGTGATGGCGAAGAGGTTCGGCATGAAGTGCACCCGTTACTTCGTCGGCTTCGGGCCGACGCTGTGGTCCACCTGGCGGGGTGAGACCGAGTACGGGATCAAGGCGCTGCCGCTCGGCGGCTTCGTCAAGATCATCGGAATGCACTCCCTCGACGACGTCGATGACCCGGCGGACGAGCCGAGGTCGTTCCGCCGCCAGCCGGCCTGGCAGCGGATCATCGTGCTCTGCGCCGGGCTCGTTCATGCACTTCGTGCTGGCCTTCCTGCTGATCTTCGGGCTTGGCGCTCGGCATCGGCATCGTGAACGACAACACCACCCAGCTGGGCACGGTCAGCCCCTGCGTGGCCCCCAGCACCGCCCAGCTGAACAACGGGCACCTGCACCGCGTCGGACAAGCCGTCCCCGGCCAAGCTGGCCGGGCTGCGGGTCGGTGACCAGGTGACCTCCTTCGACGGCACGCCGGTGAGCAACTGGACCCAGCTCGGCAACCTGATTCGCAGCCAGCCGGCCGGCTCGACCGGCCACCATCGTCGTGCGCCGTGACGGCAAGACGCTGACCCTGCACGCCACGCTGACCGCCGTGGCCGGCCGCAGCGGTTCCTACCTCGGCGTCGCGCCCAGCGTGGTGTTCCAGACCGCGAACCCGGTCCGGGCCGTGCAGTACGCGGGGTCGACGTTCGGCCAGGTCCTGGTCGGGTCGGCCAAGGCGGTGGGGGCGCTGCCGGGCGCGCTGCCCAAGCTGTTCAGCAAGGACCGGTCGAGCACGGCTGCGGCGGCCAGGTCAGCAGCGTGGTCGGCGCGGCCGAGGCGACCGGCCAGGCGGTGGCCTCCAACGTGGGCTGGCAGTACAAGGTCAGCTTCGTGCTGCTGCTCATCGCGTCGCTGAACATCTTCGTCGGCGCGTTCAACATGCTCCCGCTGCTGCCGCTGGACGGCGGTCACGTCGCCGCGGTCATCTGGGAACGGATCCGGGCCTGGTTCGCGCATCTGCGCGGACGCCCCGACCCCGGCATGGTCGAACATGGCCAAGCTGCTTCCGGTCAGCTTTAGCATCTTCATGGTGCTGATGGCCTTCGGCGTGGTCCTGATCCTGGCCGACATCGTGAACCCGGTGAATATCGCAGGTTAATTCTTGGGGCGTTCGCCGACGCACCCGTCAGCGTCGGGCCGCGTCTAGTCCGCGGGTGATGAAACAATGGTGACGAGACTCAACCGATCAGATGGGGGCTATGAGTCCATGAGCATCGACCTGGGAATTCCTTCGGCGCCGCCGGCGCCGTTGGCCGAGCGCAGGCGGTCCCGGCAGATCATGGTGGGTTCTGTGCCGGTGGGCGGGGGTGCGCCCGTGTCGGTTCAGTCGATGACCACCACGCTGACCGCCGACGTGAACGCCACGCTGCAGCAGATCGCCGAGCTGACCGCCTCCGGCTGCCAGATCGTCCGGGTCGCGGTCCCGTCGCAGGACGACGCGGACGCGCTGCCCGCCATCGCCAGGAAATCACAGATCCCGGTCATCGCCGACATCCACTTCCAGCCCAAGTACGTGTTCGCCGCGATCGACGCCGGCTGCGCCGCGGTCCGTGTCAACCCGGGCAACATCAAGCAGTTCGACGACAAGGTGGCCGAGATCGCCCGCGCGGCCAGCGGCGCCGGGATCCCGATCAGGATCGGCGTCAACGCGGGCTCGCTCGACGCCCGGCTGCTGGCCAAGTACGGCAAGGCCACCCCGGAGGCGCTGGTCGAGTCCGCGCTGTGGGAATGCTCGCTGTTCGAGGAGCACGGCTTCCGTGACATCAAGATCTCGGTCAAGCACCACGACCCGGTGGTCATGATCAACGCCTACCGGCAGCTCGCCCGCCAGTGCGACTATCCGCTGCACCTCGGCGTGACCGAGGCTGGCCCGACCTTCCAGGGCACGGTCAAGTCCGCGGTCGCGTTTGGCGCTTTGCTGGCCGAGGGCATCGGGGACACGATCAGGGTCTCGCTGTCCGCGCCGCCGGTGGAGGAAGTCAAGGTCGGCATCTCGATCCTGGAGTCGCTGGGCATGCGGCAGCGGCGGCTGGAGATCGTGTCCTGCCCGTCCTGCGGCCGGGCCCAGGTGGACGTGTACAAGCTGGCCGAAGAGGTGACCGCGGGGCTGGAGGGCATGGAGGTCCCGCTGCGGGTCGCGGTCATGGGCTGCGTGGTCAACGGCCCGGGCGAAGCCCGCGAGGCCGACCTCGGCGTCGCCTCGGGTAACGGCAAGGGTCAGATCTTCGTCCGCGGCAAGGTGATCGCCACCGTGCCGGAGTCCCAGATCGTCCAGACCCTGATCGAGGAGGCCATGCGCCTGGCCGAGGCCGGCGACGTCGCCGACGGCGACGAGGGCAAGCCCGTCGTCACCACCTACTAACCGGCGCGCCCGTCCCGGTGTTGACCGGCGCGCCCGTCCCGGTGTTCACCGGTCCGGCCAACCCGGTGTTGACGGGCGCGGCCAACCCGGCGGCCCGGCGGGTGGGCGCGGCCGGCCCGGGCGTGGTTCCCTGCCACGCTGGCTGCATGCTCTCGGCCAGCACCACCTCGCCGACCTGATCAGCCGCCTGGGCCCGGGCGTCGTGCGGGAGCATGCCGTCGGTGATCAGCACGTCGACCTCGTTCAGCTGCGCGAACGAGCTCAGGCTGACCAGGCCCCACTTGGTGTGGTCGGCGAGCACCACGACGCGGCGCGCGACCCGGATAAAGGTCCGGTTGGTTTCGGCCTCCGCCAGGTTGGGGGTGGTCAGCCCGGCCTCGGCGTCGAAGCCGTAGCAGCCGAGGAAAAGCAGGTCGAAGTGCAGCGACCGGATGGTCAGGTCCGCGACCGGCCCGACCAGCGCGTCTGAGGGAGTGCGGACGCCGCCGGTCAGCACCACCGAGTCGGCGGTGCCGTCGAGGCCGCGGGTTCCGCTGAACAGGTTGGTCACCCGTAGCGAGTTCGTGACGATGGTGAGTCCCGGCACGTCGAGCAGGCACTGGGCCAGCGCGAACGTGGTCGTCCCCGCGGCCACCGCGATCGCGGTGCCCGGCCGGACCAGGCTCGCCGCGGCCCGGGCGATCACGGTCTTCTCGGGTTGCTCGAGCACCAGCTTGGCCTCGAAGCCCGGCTCGTGGCCAGCCGGGGTGCCCGGCAGGACCGCGCCGCCGTGCACCTTCTCCACCAGCCCGTCGCGGGCGAGGACCTCGAGATCTCTGCGGATGGTCATGTCGGAAACGCCAAGGCGCTGAGTAAGATCGCTGACCCGGGCGCTTCCATCGCCCCTGACGGCCTGCAGGATAAGTGACTGTCGGTGTCTGGCAAGCATTCCTGCTTCCCTCCTTTTCCGGATAGCGCCGGGGCCGGTGGGGGGCGGCCCAGTTCGCGCAAACCCGTTAATGGTGAGACGTTCGCCCAGTGTGTTCGGTTCCGAGCACCCGTGTCGGAAGCCATGGATCTCCGGACCACGCGCACGCCGGATCCCGCCCACGACCCCCATACAGCCACCCAGCTGACCCGCCAGCACCAGTCGTACCCTCAGGCACCAAAAAGGCTAGCCGCGCAATGGTCACCGCCCAAGCCAGCGCCATGAACCGCCCAGGGCCGCGCCTGTCCCCGCCGTCCCGCTGGCCGCGCCTGTCCCCGTCGCCTCAGCGGCGCTCCGGACCCGGTACCCAGCCAGGACTGCGTGGCGGATCCGGGCTTGATGACGGATCGGGTGCACGGGGGTCACTGGAACGGCCGCTGGACGCGGGTCCACAGCGGTCTTGCTGGTGGCGCGGTGGCTGCTGGGTGTGGTGATGCGGCTGTAGATCGTGCCCTGGTCCGGCCGGGCGTGATGCGGGGCGGGCCGTCCGGTTTGCGCGGAAAGTTTGGCTCTTGCGGATGATCTGGGCAGCCGGGGGGTACCAAAGTCTCCACGTGAGCCATATGTTCCACGGTGATTGCGGCGGGTGGGTTGCGGGTGCGGGGAGTGGCGGGGGTGGCGGCTGGGGTGCGGCGCTTCGGCCCTCAGAGCGTGACCGTCATCTCGCTCGTGCACCGCCGCGCAGGCCCGATAGTCAGGGCGTTCAGTTCTGGGAGGGGGGACGCCGGGATTGGTCCAGCGCGGCGAGGACCGCGCTCAGGCGGCCGTCGAGCGGTCCGTCGAGTTCGAGTACAGGGATGTCCTCCCAGGCGTTCAGCGGGTCGTCGTGGACCAGTTCGAGCAGCGCGTCATTCATCTGCGATCGAAGCCCGGGCATCTCCGCGGCGGTGAGGACCTGCTCGGTCTCTGGCGTGATCAGCGTGATGACCAGCAGGTCGAGGCGCGCAAAAGCCGGCCGGAGCGCTGCGGCGCCGACCTCATCGGAGGGGTCCGCCCCGGTCGTGGCCAGATAGGCGAGGTAGTCCAGCGGCGTCCGGTCGAAGACGATCCCGGGCGGCAGCGGCGAGCTCAGGTTGCGCACCGAGCATGCCAGCAGTGCCCGGTAATCCTCCAGCGATGGCGGGAACCCGAACTCATGCCCCTGTTCCTCGAGCAGGTAGTACGGCTCGTCCGCCATCACGTGGCCGGGCAGGCGTGCGCACAGCGCACCGGCCAGCGTCGTCTTCCCGGTCCCGTGCGTCCCGGAGATCCCCACCCGCACCTGCGGCTCCCGCTCGTGTGGAGGCTGCCGTGGCGATTATACGGCTAGCGCGGGGCACCGCGATCGGTCTGTGCCTCGCCGGCCGCACCCGCGCACCATCCACGACAGCCAGCATGCACCAAGCCTGGCCGCTCAGCGCCCCAAGATCACGCAGCCACTCCGATCACGGCACGCTGCTGTAGTATCAGGGCAGGGAACTCACAGTCGGCACGTAGTCCCGTTGTGCCGGCTGGCGCCTGGCTGGCGTCGGCACTACGGACCATCGTGCCGGCTGGCCCCGGAACACACCAGCACAACCGGCACGGCCAGCCACACGCACCACCAGCGGGACGGACGCCGAGTTAGCTCACCCGGTGGGCAGATGGCACCCGCCCACGGTCCGCTAGCGTCACGGCTCCGGCGCCCGACGCCGGTGGTCCGGGCCTCCGTGTCGATGGTGTTTCACGTTCGTTGCCGTTTAGTAACTTGTTAGCGCTAACATCGTCGGACATGTTCTTGTCCGTAATGCCCTGATCACTACGGTGTGGATGAGGTCGTGGTTGCGTTGAGGTGCCGGTGAGGCAAGGATCGGTAGGCCATGGCAGTGGCCGGACGGGACCGTCCGGCCCGGGTGGTGAGGGAGGACGCGGCAACTGGGCCGCACCCAGCAGGTTGTCCTTTTCGCTCAACGGGTATGGATTCGGTCATGCCGGAATAGGTGCATTCCGATCGCACCTGGGCGGAACCTTGACAGGTGATCGTGAATAGCCTTAGCCTCAGCGGCAGATCGCTAAGTCATATCGAATACCTGTCGCATTATGACACCGGCGCGCAAGGCCGAACTCAAGAATGTCAGTCCCCTTACGATTATCTCTCTCGCGACGAAACCGACGGGACTCGCCGCGCAGGCTGCGGGCATCGCTCGGGAGAGTATCCCGTCCCGGGAAAAATTCCATGGAGGTTCTTAAATGAGGAAAAAGATCGACCCGGTCGTCGACGAAGCGATTGAGACCCTGAACATGAAGGACGGGCCTTCCCGTCGTCGGCTGCTCGAAGGGGCCGGCTTGTTCAGCGCGACGGCGGCGGCCTCGGCGCTCATCGCCGCGTGCAGCAGCTCGAGCTCGAGCTCGGCCGGCACGTCGGGGGTGGCGAAGGCGGCCGCGGGCAACTTCCCGACCACGCCGAAGTGGCAGTTCAGCTTTGTCAACCACGTCACGGACAACTCGTTCTTCACCCCGACCCAGTACGGCTTCTCGGACGCCGCCGCCATCCTGGGCCTCCCGGTGCCGCACTGGACCGGCGCGCTGTCCACGCAGCCGACGGTGCCGACCATGCTGTCGGCCTTCAACGACGCGGTCACGGCCGGCTCTCCCGGCATCGCCACCACCGTGGTCTCGGCCACCTCGTTCGTCCAGCCGATCGACTCCGCGCTGTCCTCGGGCATCCCGGTCATCACCTACAACGCCAACGGTTCCACCGCTAACCCGACGAACGGCCTGGCCTACGTCGGCCAGGACCTGTACGCCTCGGGTCAGGAGGTCGGCAACCGGCTCGCGTCGCTGATGAAGAAGGGCGACACGGCGGTCGGCATCATCGCCCAGCCCGGCTCGCTGAACATCCAGCCGCGCCTGGACGGCGCGACGGCGGCACTGCAGGCCGCGGGCATGACCGTCATGTTCGGGAACAAGGGCGTGAACGGGGGCGCCTCGGCCACGCAGGAGTCCACCGCGGTGCCGGAGTTCATCCAGTCCCACGGGTCCAAGATTCAGGGCATCTTCGCCGTCGACGGCGGCGACACCGGCCTGCTCGGCTCCTCGCTGGCCAAGTACAACCTGGTGGGCAAGGTGCACGCGGGCGGCTTCGACCTCGAGCCGCAGACCCTGACCGCGCTCGCGGCCGGCCAGATCGACTTCACCATCGACCAGTCGCCGTACCTGCAGGGCTTCCTGCCCACGATCTACCTGTACCTGTGGCAGCTGTCCGGCGGCCTGGTCAACCCGGCCACCACCGACACCGGCCTGAAGTTCGTCACCAAGAGCAACGTCGGCCCGTACACCTCGCCGGCCACCCGGTTCGAGGGCTCGACCAGCGCGCAGAAGTACGAGAAGCACACCGGCGCGATCCCGACCTGATCGCCTGAGCACGCGGCACACCGAAGCGCGGGCCCGCGGCGGTTCACCGGCAGCCAAGCCGGGTGAATCGCCGCGGCTTTGCGGGTATGACTCCCTCCACACATGCATCGGGCAGAGCCCGCGATTGGGATGAGCGATGTGAGCGACACGGCCGAACGCAGCCCGGAGATCATCGGCGGAGCGCCGAGCGGGCGAGGCCGCTCTAGGGTTCTCAGCCGGGCCGGCGCCATCTTCCTGAATCAGCGCGAGGCCAGCATCACGCTGATCGCCGTGATCGTGTTTGTCTACTTCGCCCTGACCACCACCCAGGGTGCTGGGTTCTTCAGCCACGGCAGCTTTGTCAACATCGCCGAGTACATGGGCCCCTACGTGATCACCGGCATCGGCCTGGTGCTGCTGATGGTCTGCGGCGAGATCGACCTGTCGGTCGGGTACGTCTGGACGCTGTCCCCGTTCATCATGCACTTCTTCATCGACTCCGGCCTGCCCGCCTTCCTCGCCATCGTGATCACGGTGCTGGTTTGCTCGCTGATCGGGCTGGTCAACGGCGTGGTCACCACCATCTTGGGCGTTCCGTCGCTGATCACCACGCTCGGCAGCGGCTTCGCGATTTACGGTTACATGCTGACGATCTCCTCAGCGCAGCAGATCAACCTGAACCCCCAGTCGGTGGGTCTGGGTCACTGGTTCGGCTCCGAGGCGTGGTCGGAGATCATCTGGGCCAGCGCCCTGGTCCTGATCTTCAACGTCCTGCTGAGAAGGACCCGGTGGGGCCTGTACACGGTCGCGGTCGGCGGAAACCTGCTCGGCGCGCGGGAAGCCGGCATCAAGGTCAACCGGATCAAAATCGGCAACTTCATGATGTGCAGCTCGCTCGGGGCGCTCGCGGGGATCCTGGAAGCCTTCAGGAACGACATCATCGACCCGAGCGCGGGCCAGCTCGCGGTGGTGCTTGTGGCCTTGGCCGGCGCGGTCATCGGCGGCACGGCCATGCTGGGCGGGGTCGGCACGATGATCGGGATGTGGGTGGGCGTGCTGGTGCTCGGCGAACTGCAGGACGGATTCAACCTGCGCGGCATCAGCTCGGACAAGTACCAGATCATCCTGGGCGTCGCGATCCTCGTCTTCATGATCCTCAACATCCGGCTGGGGCGCTTGCGAGGCTCGGGCCGGCTGGCCGCCCCGGACCCGCGAAAGACGCCCGGCCAAAAGGCCGCCGAGGCGATCGACCGGATCGGCACGCGCCCGTCCCGTGGTGAATAGCACAAGCAGGTACGCCATCAGACCGAACCCGGCCGTCGAGCACGGAGGCAGCTAAGTGAGCACCCAGCCAGCCGAAAACTTCACGCCGCCGTCCAGCGACGACATCCTGCGGGTGGAGCACATCGCCAAGCGCTACGGCGCGGTGACCGCGCTGACCGACGTGAGCCTGCGGCTGGAGCGCGGCGAGGTGCTCGGCCTGATCGGCGACAACGGCGCGGGCAAGTCCACCCTCATCAAGATCATCTGCGGCTTCCAGACGCCGACCAGCGGCCGGATCATCCTGAACGGCGAGGAGGTCTCGTTCTCCTCGGTGACGCAAGCCCGCGCGGCCGGCATCGACGTGGTCTACCAGGATCTCGCCCTGGTCAACCAGCTCAGCGTGTATCACAACATGTTCCTCAACCGGGAACCGGTGCGCTGGCCGCTGCTGCGCAACAAGGTCATGCGCCAGCAGGCCCAAAAGCACCTGGACTCGATGGGGATCAAGACCCTGAGTTCGGTGAACGTCGAGGTAGCCAGCTTGTCAGGCGGCCAGCGGCAGGCCATCGCGGTGGCCCGCTCGGTGTTCTCCGACGCGAAGGTCCTGCTGCTCGACGAGCCGCTGGCCGCGATGGGCGTCAAGGAAGGCGCGATGATCCTCGACATCGTGCGCGAGGTCAAGGAACGGGGCATCTCGGTCATCATCATCGCGCACAACTACGGCCAGGTGCTCCAGGTCTGCGACCGGGTGAACCTGCTGCAGGGCGGCCGGATCACCTACGACAAGTACGCTCGGGACACCTCGGTGGAGGAGCTCACCGAGATGGTCGTGGCCGAGTACCGTAAGGCGCTCGAGGAGCGTCATCGCGGGGTCGCGTCGTAGCCTAGGTACGGCGGACCAACGCACAAGACGCGTCGGGCATGATGGGGGATCATGGGGTCCATGTCGATGTCATGCCCGCGCTGGCACCGACGGCTCCCGGTGGCCCTCGCCCTGAGCGCGGCCGCCCTGACCGGGATCACGGCCTGCACCGCCGCCAGCCCGAGCCCCAGCACCCAGACCCCCCAGAGCACGCAGGGCACGCAGAGCGCGCAGGCCACCCAGCAGAACTCGATCGTCCCGGTCCACGACACCGTCAAGTGGCATTCCTGCTCCGGCCAGCTGACGCAGGAGAGCGTGCCCGACTGCGCCCTGCTGAGCGTCCCGGTCAACTACGCCGACCCGGGCGGCCGGCACCTCAGCCTGGCCCTGGACATGGTCCCGGCCACCGCGCCGGTCAGCCAGCAGCAGGGCATCTTGCTGGTCAACCCCGGCGGTCCCGGCGGCGACGGGCTGCCGCTCGCGGCCGAGGTGGCGCAGGGGCTCAGCCCGAGCGTGGCCGCCGACTACGACATCGTCGGCTTTGACCCGCGCGGGGTCGGGTCCTCGGTACCCGCGCTCAGCTGCGACCCCGCCTTTTTCTCCGGCGTCCGGCCGAACTACATTCCCCCCACCCCCGCCGCCGAGCAAGTGCTCATTAACCGGGCGAAACTGTACGCACATGACTGCGAGCAGAAATTCGGCTGGCTGCTGCCCGATATGACCACGCAGAACGCGGCCAGGGACATGGACGCGATCCGGGCGGCTTTCGGCGTCCGCCAGCTGAATTATTATGCCTTTTCTTACGGCACGTATCTCGGCCAGGTGTACGCGACGCTTTTCCCCAGCCACCTCCGGCGCATGGTGCTGGACAGCACGGTCGATCCGACCGGCGTCTGGTACGCCGACAATATCGCCCAGGATTATGCCTTCCAGGGCCGGATGCAGGCATTTTTCTCCTGGGTGGCGAAATACGAGGGCACGTACCACCTGGGCGGTACCGCCGCGCAGGTGCAGGCCTCCTGGTACCGGGCCAGAAACCAGCTCCTCGCGCACCCGGTCAACGGGATTATCGGGGCGGACGAATTCGACGACACGTTCCTGCAGGGCGGCTATCTCGACGAGCTCTGGCCAGGCCTGGCCCAGGCGCTGTCGTCCTACCTGAATTCCGGCCAGACCGGAGCCATCGTCACCCAGTACGAGGGCAACGGCACGCAGAACGAGAACGAGTTCGCCGTCTACAACGCGGTGCAGTGCGCGGACGTGAACTGGCCGCGCAACTGGGCCAAGTGGAATTCCGACACCGAGCGGGTCTACCGGACCGCGCCGTTCCAGGCCTGGGACAACGCCTGGTTTAACGCCGCCTGCGCGTTCTGGCCCGTCACGGGGCCGGCCCAGCCGTTGCAGATCAAGGGAACCGGGCTGGGCGGCATCTTGATGCTGCAAGGCACGCTGGACCCGGCCACCCCGTACGCGGGCGCCCAGGACGCGCACAAGCTGCTGCCGTCCGCGCGGATGGTGGTGGTGGTCGGCGGCGGCAACCACGGGCAGTCGCTCGAGCAGCCGTCCAACTCCTGCGTCGAGGGCTACCTGAACGCCTATCTCGGCACCGGAGCGCTGCCACGGGGGCCAGGGCTGACCAATGCGACCTGCCCGGCGGTGCCCGCGCCCACGCCGGGAAATTCCCAGTGAATAGCACGCATAACAATGACGACAGCGTGTCCGGGATGAGAATTTGCTCCGCTATTGCCCGGTGTACGCTGGGGCCATGTTGCGGGTAAAGCCACCGTGGTCTGGCTCGGTCCGGCAGCTCGAGGAGCGGGACCGCGGCGCCGTGCTGGCGATCTGCGACCGCGATCCGGTGACGAACGTCTTTGTGAGTTCCCGGGTGCGCGCGCTCGGCCTCGAACCTTCCCGGCTTGGCGCGCAGCTGTGGGGTCACGCACCCGGCGGCCGGCTGGAGTCACTGTGCTACTCCGGCGCCAACCTGGTCCCGGTGAACGCCAGCCCGGACGCCGTGGTGGCGTTCGCGGACCGGGCGCTGCGGCAGGGCCGGCGCTGCTCGTCGGTGGTCGGCCGGGCCACCGAGGTCCAGGCGCTGTGGGCGCTGCTGCGGCCGCAGTGGGGGCCGGCCCGTGAGGTCAGGTCCTCCCAGCCCGTCATGGTCACCTCCGGGCCGCCGCTGATCCCGGCCGATCCCGGGGTCCGGCGGGTGCGGCCGGACGAGATCGACATCTTGTGGCCGGCCTGCGTGGCCATGTTCACCGAGGAGGTCGGGGTCTCGCCGGTCATCGGGGACGGCGGCGCCTCCTACCGGGCCCGGCTGGAGCAGCTCATCCGCGGCGGCCGGGCGTTCGCCCGGATCGAGGACGGCCGGGTGGTCTTCAAGGCGGAGATCGGGGCCGTCACCCCGCAGGTGTGCCAGGTGCAGGGGGTGTGGGTACGGCCCGAGTGCCGTGGCCGCGGTCTGGCCGCGCCGGGCATGGCGGCGGTCGTGATCGAGGCGGCCCGGTCGATCGCGCCCCAGGTGTCGCTGTACGTCAACGACTTCAACGAACCCGCGCGGGCGGCCTACCGGCGGGTCGGTTTTACCGAGACCGGCCGGCTCATGTCCGTGCTGTTTTAAGACATTAAGGCCGAACGGACCGTGGCGTTAAGTCGCGGTCACGGATCTTGCGCAGGTAATCCACGATCGGGCCGAAGGCGTCGCTGATCTCGGCCTGCTGGCGCGGGGTCAGCCGGTCGATGAAGTGACGGCGGACGTGGTCCACGTGGTCGGGCGCGACGCGCCTGATCGTGTCCATGCCCGGTCCGGTCAGCACGGCGAAGGTGCCGCGCTTGTCGCCTTCGCAGGTGTCCCGGCGGACAAGCCCGCGGCTCTCCATCCGGGCGATCTGGTGTGAGAGCCGGCTGCGGGACTGGCTGGTGGCGTCGGCGAGCTCGGTCATCCGGAGCCGGTTATCCGGCGCCTCGGACAGCTCGACCAGGATCTCGTAGTCGCGGCCGGTCAGCCCGTGCACGTTCAGGTCACGGTCGAGCTGACGCATGAGCAGCTGGGACAGGTTGACGGTGGCACGCCAGGCGTGCTGTTCGTCCGCTGTCAGCCAGCGCGGCTCGCCGTTCGTCCCGGGCACAGTACGAATCTACCTGTGCCGCCCGCCCGCAGCGACAGCGGTTTCAGCTGGCCGGGCGGGACGGCTCCGGTCCTGGTGACCGCGGGCCGCCCCGCCCCTCCCCAAGTAACCGGGCTTGGGCCAGCCCGACGTGACAGGCGTCCAGCTGCTGCTGGGCGAGGTTCGCGTGCCGGGTCAGTCCCAGCTGGCGCAGCAGCGGCAGGCACGCCTCCAGGTAACCGACGGCGTGCCAGGGCTGCGCCATGGCCCCATGGCTCTGGCCGATCTTGAGCAGGCACAGCGCGTAGGAACACGACGCGCCCAGCGCCTTGAATTCCCGCGCGGCCTGCTGGTAGGCCTCGATGGCCGCATCGGGGTGGCCCAGGCCATTGTGGCTATCCCCGAGCATGTCAAGGAAATACGCCTTGTCCTGCTGCGCCCGGACCGCTGACCCGGCCGCACCCGAAGAACCCGAAGACTCCAAACTCGCTGACCCCAAACCCACTGGCCCCAAACCCTCTGGCATTGTCATGGCGGCCCTTCCGGCGCTCTTGATGTCCCCACATCCGCCCGACGTGTCATTAATTTGTCCCACCCCAAGCCTGTTCTCGCCCGCATCGCGAGAACAGGCATACCATAGCTGACTAATGTCGCGCTTAGTTCTCAGCTTGGCCCAACCGAAACCTTGTCGATCACCACCGAGGAGACCGTGGCCCAGGTAACGCCGGCTGCGCCCACCGGGGCGCAAGCGGCCGCCGCATACCTGCGCGAGCTGCTATTGCGCCCGGGCCGTTACCGGCGCAAGTGGGAGCAGTACGCCGAACGAAGCCGGGTCGGGCAGGTCAATCAGCTCGCGGTCGCCGAGGTGCTGGCCCACTACCTGTGGGAGCACCCGCGGGCCGGGGGCGATACCGACGTGCTGCCCAGGCAGCTCAAGGACACCGCCTCCCGCGCCTTGTCCGGCAAGCTCTTGTCCAAGGCGACGCTGACCTTGTTCGTGGACGCGTTCGGGTTCGGCACGCTGGAGCGGGAGCAGCTGCTGAAGCTCTGGGAGGGTTCGGCCCACGTCCGCGTGCTGTCCGGGCCGCGGGCGATCCGGGACGACAAAGCCGCCACGCTCGGCCGCCCGCGGCTGAAGACCCTGTCCCTGCACGATCACCACTATCTGGGCCCGGACGGCCGGCCCGCCAGGCACCGGGTCATCCACGTCATCGAGGCGGTGGTCGACGGGCTGGACCGGGTGCCTTATCGCGCCGACACGAATGCCGTGACCCTTGAGGTCGGGCAGGGCTTCAGTGGCCTGGCGGGACCCTTTTACCAGCCGCTGGCCGAGTTGTTCGTGGTGGATATGGTGCTCGCTAAGCCGCTAGCGGCCGGTGAAACGGCCACGCTTGAGTACTCGACGAGTTTCCATTACGCCAACGCTCCCGCGCCGGAGTTCCGTCGCGTGGTGCAGTATTCCGTCGAGAACCTCGATATCCGGGTGGAGTTCCATCCGGACAAGCTGCCCCGCAGCCTGGTGTGGGCGGTCTGGGACGGGATGGACGGCCCGATCGTGGAGCGCGAGCCGGTGGAACTGGACAGTCAGTTCGCCGTGCACCGTTACCTGCGCCTGGCCGAGAAGACGGCGGTCGGCTTTCACTGGGACTGGTAGCTCGCCTGACGTTTTGCTCATCCGCTGGGCATGACACGATCTAAAGCGTGCGAAAGGACGAAGGCGCGGCCACCACGAGCGCCGAGTTGCGCGCCCATAATCTCGCCCGGCTGCTGCGCGCGGTGCACGACGGGGCCGGCCAGCTCACTCGCGCCGAGCTCACCCGGCAGCTGGCCCTGGCCAGGGGAACGGCCACGGTCCTGGTCAGGGAGCTGGCCGGACGCCAGCTGATCGAGGAACGGCCCAGTCCGGCCGACGCGCCCGTCGACGTGCGGGTGCAGCGCACCAGGGGACGCCCGACCGGGGTGCCCTCGCCGCATCCGGCCGGACCGGTCGCGCTCGCCGTCGACCTGCGGGACGATTCCTTCACCCTGGCCGTCTTTGAGCTGACCGGACGGAGCAGCGTGCTGGACCGCGCCGAACGGGGCGCCGCGTCAGGCACCGAGATGCTGGCCGAGGTGGCGGCCCGGCTCAGGCTCCGCCGCCGCCAGTTCGGTCAGCGGATGGTCGGCATCGGCGTCGCGGTCCCGTCCCCGGTGGACGGCGGCGCGATGGTGCAGCCGACCCTGTCCGAGTGGCAGGGCGTCGACGTGGCCGCGGCCCTGGCCGCGACCGGGCGGCCGGAGCCGGCGGAGACCGGCCCGGTGCTGGCCGGCAACGACGCCACCCTGGCCGGGCTGGCCGAGGCGCGCCGGGGGGTGCTGCGGGGCGTCTCGGTCGCCTTGCACCTGCACGTCGCGGTGGGCATCGGCGGCGTGCTGCTTGTCGGCGGGCGGCCGTTGACCGGTGCGCGCGGTTCGGCGGGCGAATTCGGCCACATGCCGCTGGCCGGCGGCCGGGAGGCGTGCCGGTGCGGCTCGGCGGGCTGCTGGGAACTCGACGCGGGCGCCCGCGGGCTGCTCCGCGGGGCCGGCCTGACCGAGCAGGGTGACCGGATGATCGCCGCCGAGCAGGTGATCGCGGCGGCGGCCACCGACCCGCGCTGCGGCCAGGCCCTGACCGAGGTGGCCGGGGCCCTTGGCCGCGGCATCGGCGCGCTGGTGAACGCGCAGGATCCGGAGGTGGTCGGCCTGTCCGGCCTGGCCGCCGAGGTGCTGGCGGCCGCGCCAGCCGCGGTGCAGACGGCTTACCTGGCCGCGCTGATGCGGTTCAGGCGGCCGCAGGCGCCGGCCCTGCTCCCGTCCACGCTGGGTGACCTGGGGGTGCTGACCGGAGCCTCCGAGCTGGTCTTCGACGCTTTCCTCACCCCGCGCGGCCTGGGCGCCTGGCCGCCGACGGCCCGGAAAACCGCGTGACTTCCGCGCTGCGAGCTGGTAAGTTCCCGTCCTCGTGGCTGCATCACGTTCACCTGCACCAGACCCTCACCCCCCCGAACGATCCGGCCCTGACCCCATCCTCACCGCTGAGCGCACCGAGTTGCGACGCTCCCGGGAGTTCCTGCACCTGATGCGCGAGGATGTCCTGTCCCTCAAGGCCATGGGCGGCGACCCGGTCTCCGAGGAATTCCTCAAGGCCGACCTGTACCACCGGGCCGAATCGCTGAAAGACATCCCGGACACCCCGCTGTTCTTTGGCCGGCTCGACTACGCCAGCGCGCCCGACACCGAGGAGTCGCTGGCCGGGCAGGACTTTCACATCGGCCGCCGGCATGTGCACGCCCCCGACGGCACCCCCGCGGTGATCGACTGGCGGGCCCCGGTGTCCCGGCCGTTCTACCGGGCCAGCGGCGCGGATCCGATGAACCTGGCGCTGCGGCGCCGGTTCGGCTTCTCCGGCGGCGAGCTGACCGCCTATGAAGATGAACGGTTCAGCACCGGCCGTTCGGACAAAAAAGACAGCACGCCGAGCCGGATCCTGCTCGACGAAATCGAGCGGCCGCGGTCGGGGCCGATGCGGGACATCGTCGCCACCATCCAGCCCGACCAGGATGACATCGTGCGGGCCGGGGCGGCCCAGACGGTCTGCGTGCAGGGCGCGCCGGGAACCGGCAAGACCGCCGTCGGCCTGCACCGGGTCGCGTACCTGCTGTACGCGCACAAGGAGCAGGTGCGCAGGCGCGGCGTGGTCATGGTCGGGCCGAACCGTGCCTTCTTGTCCTACATCCGCAACGTGCTGCCCGCCCTGGGGGAGATCGACGTCACCCAGACGACCGTCGGCGAGCTGGTCGCCGGGGCCGCCGGGGCCGCCGGGACGGCGCGGGGAACCGACACTGAGGCGGCCGCGATCGTCAAGGGCGACGCGCGGATGGCGGCGGTACTGCGGCGCGCGCTGTGGGCGTCGGTCCGGCGCCCGGCCGCCCCGGTGGTGCTGCCGCGCGGGTCGCGCCGCTGGCGGCTGGCCGCCTACGAGCTCGAGGAGCTCACCCATGAGCTGCGCCACCGGGGGGTGCGGTACGGCGCGGCCCGCGAGCTGCTCGAGCACCGGATCGCGCACGTGATCTTGACCCAGATGGAGGCGGCCGGAGAGGCCTGCGACGACCGGACCCACGAGATGGTGCGCCGGTCCAAGCCGGTGCGGGCCGCGGTGGACGCGATCTGGCCGAAGGTCGACCCGGTCCGGCTGGTGTTCGGGCTGCTGTCGTCGGCGGCCGCGCTGGCGGCGCCGGCCGAGGGCATCCTCACCGCCGCCGAGCAGGCCGAGATCGTCTGGCCGGCCGCGCCCCGCGGCCCCGGCTCGGCCCGCTGGTCCGCGGCCGACCTGGTGCTCATCGACGAGGCGCGTGACTTGGTCACCCGGACACCGAGCCTGGCCCACGTGGTGGTGGACGAGGCCCAGGACCTTTCGCCGATGGAGTGCCGGGCGCTCGGCCGCCGCTGCTCCACCGGGGCGGCCACCGTGCTCGGTGACCTGGCCCAGGGCACCACGCCGTGGGCGGCGCCTTCCTGGGCCGCGCTGCTGTCCAACCTGGGCAAGCCGGACACCGAGGTGCGGGAACTTTCCATCGGCTACCGGGTGCCCAGGCAGATCCTGGACTACGCCTCCGCGCTGCTCGCCGTCATCGCTCCCGAGCTGCGGCCGGCCTCGTCACTGCGGGCCGATCCCGGCGCCCTGGAGGAGGTGCCGGTGGCGGCAGGCGCGGTTGGCCCGGCCCTGGTGCGAGCCGTCGAGCAGGCCTGCGCCCGTCCGGGCTCCGTCGCCGTCATCGCCGCGGACCCGCAGGTTTCCGCGCTGGCCAGCGTGCTGCGGGGCGCGGGGCTTGAGTACGGCAGCCCGGGTTCTGACGCCCGCCTGACGTTGGTGCCCGTGACGCTGGCCAAGGGTCTGGAGTACGACCACGTCATCGTGGTGGAGCCGGCTCAGATTGCGTCCGCCGAGGCCAGAGGGCTGCAGCGGCTCTACGTGGCGCTCACCCGGGCCGTCTCGCGGCTGACCGTCTTGTATGCTGAACCGTTGCCCGCGCCGCTGCGGTCGTGATTTCCTCCTCCGCTCGGCGGGTGAACCGCAGTCCGGTTCGGCACGTCAGTCTGGGTAGGGAACCGGCCGCGCGCTGGGCCGCGATTGTGGTTATAGAGCGGCGAATTTCCCCATCCGCGTTGCGCGGGCGCCGCTGCAGGCGGCATCCTGAAGCGGCGACGTAAAGCCTTCGTATGACTCCTATAAGTTACAACGGTGATAACGGTGGAAGCCAAAGGGGCCCGCGAGCCCAGCCAGATCCAGGCTGTTTATCTGGAAAAGCTAGCCGACGAGTTGACCCATCGCGGGTTGGAAGCCTGGTTGATGGCGCCGCCAGGTCGCATCCCCAGCCTGTACGTGGTGAATCCGGCGGCGCGGGCGCTCGAGGAAAGCGTGGTCGCCGCCTGCGGCCGGGACGGCATGTGGTGGTTCTGGTGGTCCTGGGCCGAGCGGATCGCCACCGCCGATGACATCGACCAGGCCGCGGCCACCATCGTCCGCGTGCTGGCCTCGGTCCGCCGCCAGGACTGACCGGCGCGGCCCGTCTACCCGTCCGCCCAGGCCGCGGCTCAGGAGCTGGCCTGCAGGCCAGGGAAGGACTGGGTGCGGCCGCGCCAGTATGCCGCGCGTCCCGCCGAGCCCTGCATGGCCAGCGCGCCGAAATCCCGCAGCCGCGGGTCGCTGACCGCGACCAGGCCGAGGTAGGCGCGGGTCACCCCGTCCTCCAGGCCGGCCGCCAGCGCCATCGCGGTGGTGGCGTCGTGTACCCGGAAAGGCAGCTGGTAGAAGGCCTGGGCGGCGACCGGCGACACGCCCAGCCTGGCGATCATCGCGGTCAGGGCGTCGCGTGCCTGCTTGTGCGCCGTCCAGTCCTGTTCGGCCGCGTCCTGCCTGCTCCCGGTCAGGTGGGCACCGGCCACCCCGTAGCCGAAGACGGCCGCGTCCTCGGCGGCCAGCGCGGCCTGCAACGCCGCCGCCGGGGTGATCGCGGCCATCAGTGCGCCGCCGGGCTGTTGCTCATCGGGTGTCCCTATCCGCCGAGCGCGGTCACGTGGGTGGCGTCGGAGGCGGCGATGCTCGCGAAGAGCTGCGCCAGAGCGGGCTCCACGGTGGCCAGCCGCTGCACCAGGCGGGTGGCCGAGGCGTGTTCCGCGGCGCGCAGCCGGGCGATCGTGACGTGGCCGGACGCGGCACCCGTGGCGCCCGCGCCGCCGGACGTCCGGGCCGACGAGCGCGGCGAGGCCTGCGCACTGGCCGTCCCGGCGGTCTCGCTGGCGGAGCCCCCGGCGGTCCCCGGGGGCTGGACGAGCCGGGTTCGCAGCTGCGCCAGGTGCTGCTCATGCTGGGTGAGCAGCGCGGTGAGGGCCGGCCGCCCGGCCGGGACCGGCGAACGGCCGTCCAGCGCCGCCCGGTACAACGAGACCAGGTTCTCCTCCGCCGCGATCACCGCTTGCAGCGTGACCACGTCCGGTGCCAGCGGCGGCCGTCCGGCCAGCGGATCGGGCCCGGCGAACAGGTCCGAGGACCGGCAGCCGGCGGTGGCGAGCAGCATGGACAGCGCCGTCGCCGAGGCGACCAGGATGCGGCGCCTCGGCAGGATGTCGGGCACACCGGCAAGCTACCACGCGGTTTGACGGGTCCGGCCTGTCCTGAGGGCGCCAGCGTCAACGGGCAGATAGGCTAGGTCCAATCCTGCAGGTCGTGGACGAGGAGGGCGTGATGCCAGGAGGACCGAGGCATGCGCCGAGGCCGCGCCAGGCGGCGGCCAGCGGCTCCGTCGACGAGAGCAAGGTCACTGATGTCATCGAGCCCGTCGTCCAGGCCGCCGGCTTGGACTTGGAGGCGGTGCGGGTGACGGCGGCAGGCCGGCGCAGGATGCTGCGGGTCGTGGTGGACAGCGACCATGGCGTCAGCCTGGATGATGCCGCGACGCTCAGCCGCCAGCTGTCGGCCGCGCTCGACTCGGTGGCCGTGATGGGGGAGTTCCCCTATACGCTTGAGGTTTCTTCGCCCGGCGTCGATCGTCCGCTGACCGACCCCAGGCACTGGCGGCGTGCGGCGGGGCGCCTAGTCCAGGTCACGATCGCTGATTCTGGCCTGGTCCGGGGCCGGATCGTCGCGGCTGACACCGATGGGGTGACCCTGGATGTCGACGGTGAGCCGAAGGCCCGCCGCCGTTTCGGTTACGCCGCGCTCGGTGCAGGAGCCATCCAGGTGGAGTTCGGGCACCCGCCAACTGAGCTTGGAGCGACTCGCGATGGACATTGACCTGAGCGTGCTGCGGAGCCTGGAAAGCGAGAAGGATATCTCGCTCGACCTCGTGATCAAGGCCATCGAGGACGCCTTGCTCGTGGCGTACCACAAGTCAGAAGGCGTGTCGTCGTCGGCGCGCGTCGAGGTGGACAGGAAAAGCGGTCACGTCACGGTCTGGGCCAGCCAGCCCGGCCCGGACGGCACGACGGTACGGGAGTACGACGACACGCCGGCCGGGTTCGGCCGGATCGCGGCGACTACCGCCCGGAACGTGATCTTGCAGCGGCTGCGTGACGTCGAGGACGAGGTGACCTTTGGCGAGTACGCAGGCCGCGAGGGCGACATCGTGGCCGGGGTGATCCAGCAAGGCAAGGACCCCAGGACGGTGCTTGTCGACCTGGGCAAGCTGGAGGCGGTGCTACCGCCCGCCGAGCAGGTCCCCGGCGAGCGTTACGTCCACGGCGAGCGGCTCCGTTGCTACGTGCTGCATGTGCGCAAGGGGCACCGCGGCCCGTCGGTCACCTTGTCGCGTACCCACCCGGGCCTGGTGAAGAAGCTGTTCGCGCTGGAAGTTCCCGAGATCGCGGGGGGCGCGGTGGACATCGTCGCGATCGCCCGCGAAGCGGGCCATCGCACCAAGATCGCGGTTCGCTCCCACCAGCAGGGCGTCAACGCCAAGGGTGCTTGTATCGGCCCGATGGGCAGCCGCGTGCGCAACGTGATGAGTGAGCTGCACGGTGAGAAAATCGACATCGTCGACTATTCCGATGATCCGGCCGACTTCGTGGCGAACGCGCTGTCGCCCGCCCGGGTGAGCCGGGTCAACGTCCTCGATCTCGCGGCCCGCGAGGCGCAAGTCATCGTGCCGGACTACCAGCTGTCCCTGGCGATCGGCAAGGAGGGGCAGAACGCCAGGCTGGCCGCCAGGCTCACCGGCTGGCGGATCGACATCAGATCCGACGCCGTCCCGCCGCAGACCGCCTCCCCGTCCGCTGACTCCCCGTCCTCTCCCCATCCCGCCCAGCCGCATCTCACTCGCCCCGGTCTCACTCCGCCAGATCCCACTCAGCATCGTCTCAGTCGCCCCCGGCGTCCCGTTCGCCCGCCGCAGCTCAGCCGGCCGCAGCTCAGCCGGCCGGGTCCGCAGTCGGCCGGGTCTGAGTCCGCCGTCCGCGGCGGCTGATCAAGTGTCGGCGCCCAGTACAGCTCCACTCTCTGCGCCCAGCCTCATGTGCTCGCCGGGAGGTGGGTGCCGGTGCCCCGGGCTTGGGTGGCGGAGGGGACGTAGCCCCCGGTCGTGGAGAGTGGCGGGTGTGGCTGGCGGTGTGGTTCGTGCTGATGGGTCCCGGTCTGGCCGGCCTGAGCGAGCTCGGCCCGCGCACCGGCACCTGACATCCACCGGTGCTGTTTTTACCTGGTCTCGGGGATGTGCGGACACGGTAGACTTATACACTGGGATGGCCATACGAGCCGAGCGGCATGCCTCAGATACGCCTGTAGTGCGTACCTGTGTAGGCTGCAAGGAGCGTGCGGCCAAGTCCAGCTTGCTTCGTCTGGTAGCGGTTGGGGATGTCATCCGGCCCGACCCGCGGGCCCGGCTGCCTGGCCGGGGTGCCTATCTGCATCCCAGCCTGGCGTGTCTGGGACTCGCGCGGCGGCGGCGGGCGTTCTCCCGAGCGCTGCGTACACCAGGATCGCTCAGCCTCGACTGCCTGGCTGAGTATCTTGGCGGCGCGGAGTCTCCGGAATAACATAACCACGACGGAACAGCCTGGCTGGTTAGCAGGTTTTAGGTACGTAAGGAACACCTGTCGGAAAGCAGGTCGAGAAGCTGATGAGCGCTCGATGAGCACGCGGCGATGATCACCATAGGCTGAGGCCCGCCCGGAGCACGCTCTGCCCGGGCCAGGGTCCGGTATAAGGCCCGGGAACGGGCCGAGACAGGAGCGTAGTGGCGAAGGTCCGGGTTTACGAACTCGCGAAAGAGTTCGGTGTTGAGAGCAAGGCCGTGATGGTCAAGCTCAATGAGATGGGCGAGTTCGTAAGATCAGCATCCTCGACGATTGAGGCGCCCGTGGTCAGGCGGCTGAAGGAGGCGTTTGCCTCCAAGGCGACCGAGCAGTCGGCCCCAGGGTCCAGGCCCCGGCCGGCATCACCAGTATCGCGTGAGGCGGGGCTGTACACTCCTGCTCCGGCCCCATCGGCTCCGGCGGCAGCCGGGGTCTCCGGTGGCGGCTCCCGTCCGGGACCCGGGCCGCGACCCGGCGCCGGCGTGGGCACGGCCGATCGCGATGAGCGCGCTGCGACCGCCGGGGCTCTGCCGTCGGCGCCCAGGAGCGCACCAGAAGCGGCGACCCCGCCCGCGAACGGCACCGCCGGGCACGCGACCGCGCCCGACGCCGCCACCGCGGGCGGCTCAGCCGGCGAATCGGCCGGTGACGTGGCCGGGCACCTGCCGCCGGTAACGCAATCACCTGCGTCCCGGCCTGGCTCAGGCGACCACGAGGAATCAGCGCGCCCGGGAGCCTCGCGGGTTCCCGGACCGCCACGCGGGCCGGTCACTCCGGCGGACTTCAGGAGTGCGGGCACCAGCCCGGCTCGCCCCGCGGCTCCGCGCCCCGGCGCCCCGGCCAGCTCGGCGGGCACCGGCGCGCCTGCCGGGCAGCGTCCGGCCGCCCCCGGAGCCCGCCCGGACCAGCCGGGTCAGGGATCATCCGCGCCGAGGCCCGCCACGCCGAGGACAGGCGGCCCAGGAGCGCCCCGCTCGGGTGCGCCCAGGCCAGGCGGAGCAGGGCCGCGGCCCAGTGGCCCGCGGCCTGGCCCCCGGCCAGGCAATAACCCCTTCAGCTCGACGGCGACCGGGATGGGCTCGGCGCCTCCGGCGCGTCCCCAGGCGCCTGGCGCACCCGGTCAGCCGACTCATACCGGCCGTCCGGGCCAGCCTGCGGGTGCCCCCGGCGGCGCGCCCGGCCCCAGCGGGCCCGGCGGGTTTGCCGGTCCTCGTCCAGGCGGACGCGGACCTGGCCGTCCCGGCGGCACCTCCGACGGCGGTCCCCGCCCCGGTGGTCCCCGGCCGGGAGGTCCCCGGCCTAGCCCGATGAACATGCCGTCCCGGCCGGCCCCGTCAGGTACCGGCCGCAGTGGCCCCGGTGGCGGTCGCGGTGGTCCTGGCGCCGGTACCGGCGCCAGGCCCGGTGGTGGTGGCGGCGCTGGCCGTGGTCCAGGCACCGGTGCGCGCCCTGGTGGCGGCGGACCGGGTGCGGGCGCTCCGCGCACCGGGACCGGCGGTGGTCCGCCCCGTCCGGGCGGCGGCCGCGGCCGCAGCGGCACCCAGGGCGCCTTCGGGCGGCCCGGCGGGCGGCCGTCCAGGGGCCGCAAGTCGAAGAAGCAGCGTCGTCAAGAGTTCGACAACATGCAGGCGCCGTCGATCGGCGGCGTCCAGGTCCCGCGCGGCAACGGCCAGGCGGTGCGCCTGTCCCGTGGCGCGTCGCTGAGCGACTTCGCCGACAAGATCGGCGCGAACCCCGCGTCGCTTGTCCAGGTCATGCTGCATCTCGGTGAGATGGTGACCGCTACCCAGTCGGTCAACGACGAGACCCTGCAGTTGCTCGGGGCCGAGCTGAATTACAACATCCAGGTCGTCTCGCCCGAGGAAGAGGACCGGGAGCTGCTCGAGTCGTTCGACATCGAGTTTGGCGAGGACGAGGGCGAGGACACCGACCTGGTGGCCCGGCCGCCGGTCGTCACGGTCATGGGCCATGTCGACCACGGCAAGACCAAGCTGCTCGACGCGATCAGGCACACCAACGTGCAGGCTCGCGAAGCTGGCGGCATCACCCAGCACATCGGCGCCTACCAGGTGACCACCGAAGTGGACGGCGAAGAGCGCAAGATCACCTTTATCGACACCCCGGGTCACGAGGCCTTCACGGCCATGCGAGCCCGTGGTGCCGAGACCACCGACCTGGTGGTGCTGGTGGTGGCGGCCGACGACGGCGTGAAGCCGCAGACCACGGAGGCGCTGAACCACGCGCAAGCCGCGGGCGTGCCCATCGTGGTGGCGGTCAACAAGGTCGACAAGGAAGGCGCCGACCCGGCCCGGGTGCGGGCCCAGCTCACCGAGTACGGGCTTGTCGCGGAGGAGTTCGGCGGCGACACGCAGTTCGTGGACGTGTCCGCGACCAAGCGGACCGGCATCGCCGAGCTGCTCGAGGCGATCGTCTTGACCGCCGACGCCTCCCTGGACCTGCGGGCCAACCCCAAGCAGGACGGGCAGGGTGTGGCCATCGAGGCGCACCTGGACAAGGGCCGCGGCCCGGTGGCCACGGTGCTCGTACAGCGCGGCACGCTGCACATCGGCGACTCGATCGTCTGCGGTGAGGCGTTCGGCCGGGTCCGGGCCATGCTGGACGAGAACGGCGACCAGATTCCTGAGGCGCTGCCGTCCCGGCCGGTGCTTGTGCTCGGCCTGACCGCCGTGCCCGGCGCGGGCGACAACTTCCTTGTCGTCTCCGACGACCGGATGGCCAGGCAGATCGCCGAACGCCGGGAGGCCAGGGAGCGTGTCGCCCAGTTCGCCCAGGGTCGGCGGCGGGTCACGCTCGAGGACCTGGACCAGGCGTTCAAGGCTGGTGAGCGCGAGGAACTGCTGCTCATCATCAAGGGCGACGTGTCCGGCTCGGTGGAAGCCCTGGAGGATGCTCTGCTCCAGCTCGATGTCGGTGAGGAAGTCAGCCTGCGCGTGATCGGCCGCGGCGTCGGCGCGATCACCCAGGACGACGTGAACCTGGCTATCGCCTCGGACGCGATCATCATCGGCTACAACGTCCGGCCGGCCGGCCGGGCGGGCGAGCTGGCCCAGCGCGAGGGCGTCGAGATCCGCTACTACTCGATCATCTACCAAGCGATCGACGAGGTCGAAGCCGCGCTCAAGGGCATGCTCAAGCCCGAGTTCGAGGAGGCCCAGCTGGGCACGGCCGAGATCAGGGAGGTCTTCCGGGTGCCGAAGATCGGCAACGTGGCCGGCTGCATCGTGCGCTCCGGCCTGATCCACCGCAACAACAAGGCCCGGCTGATCCGGGACGGCGTGGTGATCTCCGACAACCTCACGGTGGAGTCGCTGCGCCGGTTCAAGGAGGACGTGACCGAGGTCCGCGAGGGCTACGAGTGCGGTATCGGCATCGGCTACAGCGATGTCAGGGTGGCCGACACGATCGAGACCTTCGAGATGAGGGAGAAGCCGAGGGCCTGACCAGAGATACCCGCCAAGCCGGGCCTAGCAATTCGGGCAGGAGCGGAGTTATGCGGTGTATGTCGGGGCGCTGACGCTGGACCTGCTGCTGGGTGACGTCCACTCGCTGAAGGCCAAGCGCGGCGTCGTCCGGCCGCTGGTCGCTGAGCTACGCCGGTGCTATCCAGGTGTCGCGGTCGCCGAGACCGGGCACCTGGATCTGCACCGGCGGGCCGAGGTGGGCGTGGCCGTGGTATCGGCGACGGCCGCCAATGCGATGAACGTGCTCGCCGAGTGCGAGCGCATGGTGGCCGGGCATCCCGAGATCGAGCTGCTGTCGGCACGGCAGCGGCTGTTCAACGAGGAGGAGTGACGGCATGGACGCCGCGAGGGCGCGCAAGCTCGCCGACAGGATCAGCCAGATCGTCGCGGAGATGCTGGAGCGACGGGTGAAGGACCCCAGGCTCGGCTTCGTCACCGTCACCGAGGCCCGGCTGACCAACGACCTGCGTGAGGCCACCGTGTACTACACGGTGTATGGCACTGACGCCGAGCGGGCCGACACGGCGGCGGCGCTGCACAGCGCGACCGGCATCATCCGGTCCGAGGTGGGACGGCAGACCGGGCTGCGTCACACCCCGTCCCTTGAGTTCGTCGCCGACGTCATCCCGGACACGGCCAAGCGGATCGAGGACCTGGTCAGCCAGGCCAGGACCGCCGACGAGGAACTGGCCCGCAGCCGCGACGGCGCGGTCTACGCCGGCGACCCCGACCCGTACCGCAAGCCCGCCGAGGACTCCGACGAGGACGACTTCGACGCGTGAGCGAGCCTGAGGGCGGCGGGAAGCAGCCCATGAGCGGCCTCGTCATCGTGGACAAGCCCGGCGGCATGACCTCTCACGACGTGGTGGCGCGGATCCGGCGGCTGGCCGGGACCAGAAAGGTCGGCCATGCGGGCACCCTGGACCCGATGGCGACCGGGGTCCTGGTGGTGGGCGTGGAGAAGGCCACGAGACTGCTCGGATTCCTGACCCTGACCGAGAAACAGTACGCCGCCACGATCAGGCTCGGCCAGTCGACGAGCACCGATGACGCGGAAGGCGCCGTCACCGGCACGGGCGACGTCGCCGCGGTCACGGATCGGCAGCTGGCCGAGGCGGTGGCCGCGCTGACCGGTGAGATCCAGCAGGTGCCGCCCGCGGTCAGCGCCATCAAGGTCGGCGGCCAGCGGGCCTACCGGCTGACCCGGGCGGGCGCGGCCCCGGAGCTGAAACCCAGGCCGGTGACGGTCTACGAGTTCACCGTCACGGCCGGGCGGCGCCAGGGCGGGTTCCTCGATGTCGACGCGACCGTGCGCTGCTCGAGCGGCACCTACGTCAGGGCCCTGGCCCGTGACCTCGGGACCGCCGTGGGCACCGGCGGGCACCTGACCCGCCTGCGCCGGACCGGGGTGGGCGGTTACGGTCTGGATCAGGCTCACACCCTGGATCAGCTGGCGGAGCGGTTTGAGGTGCTGCCGCTGGCTCAGGCGGCCGCGGCGGCTTTCCCGAGCCGGAACCTGACCGCGGACGAGGCCCGCCGGCTGGCCCACGGCGGCCGTCTGGCCGCCGTGACCCCGGTCGCCGGGAACGGCGGGACCGGTACCCGGGCTCCCACCGCCGCTTACGCGCCCGACGGAGCGCTCATCGCCCTGCTGACCGAAGAGTCGGGGCAGGCCCGCCCCCTCGTCGTCTTCGTATGAGCGGCCAGGCCGCGCGCCCTGAGCGCGATCCACCGCCGGTGATGGTTAGGCTGGTGTCTGGCGATGAAGGAGGAACGGGGAATCGTGTACCGCTGGTACGGCTCGGCCGACGTGCCTTCCGATTGGGGCCGGTGCGTCGCGACGATCGGCGTGTTCGACGGCGTGCACCGCGGTCATCAGCGCATTGTCGGCCGGGCCAGGGAGATCGCGCAAGCGCGGAGCCTGCCGGTGGTCGTGATCACCTTCGACCCGCATCCGGCTGAGGTCGTCAGGCCGGGCTCGCACCCGCCGTTCCTCACCACCCCGCGGCGACGGGCCGAGCTGCTGGCCGGCCTGGGTGCCGACGCCGTGTTCATGCTCTCGTTCAACCTCGCGTTCTCCAGGCTCAGCCCGGATGAGTTCGTCCGCGTCGTGCTGTCCGAACGGTTGCACGCCGCGTCCGTGGTGGTGGGAAGCAACTTCCGGTTCGGCCACAAGGCGGCGGGTGACGTGGCCCTGCTCGCGCAGCTGGGCGAGAAGTACGACTTCACCGCCGAGGGGGTGCCGCTGCTCGTCAGCGATGGCGTCACGATTTCCTCGACCTACGTCAGGCAGTGCCTGGCGGCCGGCGACGTGACCGCCGCCGCCCATGCCCTCGGCCGCCCGCACCGGGTGGAAGGCGTGGTCGTCCGTGGTCACATGCGGGGCCGGGAGCTGGACTTCCCGACCGCGAACCTGGAAACGCCGCCGCACACGGCTACTCCCGCCGACGGCGTGTACGCCGGCTGGCTGACCAGCCTGGACCTGAACGGGGCCGAGACCAGCCGCTGGCCCGCCGCGATTTCCGTCGGGACCAACCCGACCTTCGGGGCCGGCGAGCGCACCGTCGAGGCGTACGCGCTCGACCGGAATGACCTGGATCTCTATGGCGCCCACGCCGCGATCGACTTCGCCGCCCGGCTGCGCGGTACCGAGCGGTTCGATTCCGTCGACGAGCTGGTGACCCAGATGCGGCAGGACGTCGTCCAGGCCCGCGCCATCACCGCCGGCTAAGCCAGCTGAGCCAGGCCAGCTACCGGCTGAGCCAGCCCTTCATGTGACCGTCACCTTCTTCTCGTAGGGTCCACTCGTGAGCGTGGAGGATCGTAACCAGACCAGGCCGCTCCGGCCGGGCGGACCGCCGAGCCGACGACGGCGTGGCGGGCAACGCCCGGCTGACCTCAGCTAATGCCGCGGTGCTGCTCGTGCTGCTGGCGATCGAGGGCGTCACCATCTTGCGGATCCGCCCGCTGCTGTCGCCGCACGTGTTCATCGGCATGGTGCTCGTACCCCCGGTGCTGCTCAAGGTGGCCAGCACCAGCTGGCGGTTCGTCCGCTATTACCGCGGCGCCCCGGCCTACCAGCGCAAGGGGCCGCCGCCGGTCCTGCTGCGCCTGCTCGGGCCGGTCATCGTGATCCTCACCTTGGTCTTGCTGGCCAGCGGGGTGGGGCTGATGCTGGTGGGCCAGTCGTGGCTGCCGCTGCTGCTCAAGGTGCACAAGGCCAGCTTCATCTTGTGGTTCGGCGCTACCACCGTGCACGTGCTCGGCCACCTGGGCGAGGTGTTCAGGCTGGCGCCGCGCGACCTGCTCCGCCGGACCCGGCGCGATGTCCGCGGGGCGGGCCTGCGATCCTGGCTGATCGCCGCCAGCCTGGTGGCCGGGGTCCTGCTCGGCTTCCTGCTGCTCTCCCGGGTCGGTCCCTGGCTGGCCGCGGCCCCGCAGGGAGGTCACTGACCGTCACAGCGCCGCGTACAGGGCCCTTTCGAAGTCGTTGTACACCGTGATCGCCTCGGGCGTCGCGAACGGCAGGAAGTTACTGTAGATAGACCCGCACACGCCGGCCGTCCGGTCCACCCAGAACTGGGTGTTGCACAGCCCGGCCCAGGCACCGGAGCCCGCCCGGCGCATGCCGGGGATGTCGGCGGTGTTGAGCAGCAGCCCGTAGCCCCACTTGAAGCCGGGACCGGCCCGGAAGGTGCAGCTTGAGCCGGGGTCGGCGGTCGGCAGTTCGGCCGGGAAGTCCAGCTCGCCGATCTGGTTGGAAAAGGCCGCGGCCACCGTCTCCGGCCGCAGGATCACGGTCCCGTCGAGCTCACCGCCGCGCAGCAGCGCCCGCTCGAACTTGATGTAGTCGCTCGGCGGTCCGTACAGGCCGTGCCCGCCGGCCCACCAGTCGGGTTCCTGGCTCAGCACCTCGCCGATCGACGGTCCAGGTGCCGTCCTCGCCCCGGACATGCACCGGAGTGGAGTTCGGCCGCTGGTCGTCGTTCATCAGGAACGTGGTCTGGTTCATGCCGAGCGGACCCGTGATGCCCTGCTTGATGGCCACGTCCAGGCCGACGCCGGTGACCGCCTCCACCACCTGGCCCAGCCAGTCGACGTTGATCCCGTAGATGAACGACTCGCCCGGGTCGGCCAGCAGCGGGGCGGTGAGGGAGGCCCGCGATCCGGCGGTCACGTTCGGCACCCCGGTGATCTTCTCCCAGCGGACCAGTTCTTGGATACCATGGCCAGGTCAGGGTGAGTCGTCTCATTCTGAACCCGAACGGCGCCGCCCTGACTGCCCTCCCTTACTCCTCGGCCAGCACGGCCTGGAGCGCGGTGCGCAGCGGGTGCAGCCGCCTGGCCGCGGCGTCGCGGGCCGCGGCCAGCGAGCGGCCCGCCAGCGGTTCGGTGATCTCGAGGTAGCACTTGATCTTTGGTTCGGTGCCGCTGGGACGCAGCACCGCCCGCCCGCCGCGCAGCCGGAAGATCAGCACGTCCGCGGCCGGCAGCGGCCCCCCGCGTTCCGTCATCAGGTCGACCATACTCGATACCGCCTGACCGCCGAACCGGGCCGGGGGATCGGCCCGGAGCCGGCTCATGACCCGGTCCGGTCCGGCCGTGCGCAACGTGAGCTGGGACGTCAGGTGCACCCCGTGCGCCGTCTCCAGCGCGTCGTAGACGTCGAGCACCGAACGTCCCGCCGCCTTCGCCCCAGTCACCAGCCAGAGCATGGCCAGCGCGGCGCCGATGCCGTCCTTGTCTCGCACCACGTCGCCGACCGCGTACCCGAGCGCCTCCTCGTAGCCGAAGATGAAGCGGGTCCCAGGCTGGCCGTCGGCCGCCCGGGCGATCCACTTGAACCCGGTCAGGGTTTCCGCGTATCGCGCCCCCGCCGCGGCCGCGATCTTGGCCAGCAGCGTGGAGGACACCACCGTGGTGGCCACCAGCCGCTCCCGCGGCGCATCCTGCGCCGCCGTGCGCTCCAGCAGGCTGGCGCCGAGCAGCGCGCCCACCTGGTCGCCGGTGAGCACCCGCCAGTCACCATCGCGCTGCGGTACGGCTATCGCGAGGCGGTCGCCGTCTGGATCGCTGGCCACCACCAGCTCGGCCCCGCGCCGCCGTGCGTCGGTGAGGGCCAGGTCGAGGGCCCCCGGCTCCTCCGGGTTGGGAAACGCGACGGTCGGAAAGTCCGGATCGGGTTCTGCTTGCGCCGTCACCACGTGCGGAGCGGCCAAGCCCGCCTGCTGGATCGCCCGCAGCATCAGGTCCCCGGCCACCCCGTGCAGCGGCGTGTAGACCACGTTCAGCGCGGGCCCGGCGGCCGGCCGGGCGGCGGCCGGGCCCGCGACCGCGTCGAGGTACGCCTTGGCCACCTCATCGCCGCGCCGGATGATCAGCGGGCTCCCGGCCCCGGCCACCGGGATCTGCGCCAGCGGGCCGAGGGCGGCGATGCGCTGCTCGATCTCGGCGTCGGCAGGCGGGATCACCTGGGCGCCGTCGCCCAGGTAGAGCTTGTACCCGTTGTCCGCGGCCGGGTTGTGGCTCGCGGTGATCATCACGCCCGCCGCCGCGCCCAGGTACCGGACCGCAAACGCCAGCAGGGGAGTGGGGCCAGGCCACGGGAGCACCTCCACCCGGAGGCCCGCCCCGGCCAGCACCCCGGCCACCTCCGCGGCGAACTCCGCCGACCGGTGCCGCGCGTCGCACCCCACCACCACGCTCATCCCGCCCCCACCACCCGCGCCGCCCCCACCACCCGTCCAGCCCCACCGTCCAGCAGCCAGCCCGCCACCGCCGCGGTCGCCGCCCGGACCACAGCCCGGTTCATCCGGTTCGGCCCCGCGCCCACCGCCCCCCGCAACCCCGCCGTCCCAAACCGCAGCCGCCCCGCAAACCGATCCCGCAACTCCGCCCCCGCCCCCGCCGCCCCCAGCAAAGCCCGGTCAAGCAGCGCCCGCAGCTCGTCCCGGTCGCCCGCGTCCGGGTCGTCCGCTGTCCAAGCCTCGACCTCGACCCGGAGCTCAGCCTCAGTCAACACTGACACCACTCATCTCATCCATTCCCATCCGTGCTGCCCGGCCCCCGAGGCTTGCGTGGTGGATCCGGGCTTGATGGTGGATCGGGTGTACCCGGGTGACACCCGATCCACCGCGGAGCCCGGCTCCACCCAAACCCGCAGGTGGGCTCGCACTCCGGAGCCGTTCGGCATGGATTTAGGCTTTGACGTAGGGGATGCCTTCGGCGCGCGGACCGCGGACCTTGCCGACAAGCCCGGCCAGCACGATGATCGTGACGATGTAGGGGCTCATCAACAGCAGGTTCGACTGGATCGGCGTGTTGAGGGTGGACATGATCGACTGCAACTGGGTGGTAAACCCGAACAGCAGGGCCGCCGCGACCGCGCCGAACGGTGAGTACCGCCCGAAGATCATCGCCGCGAGCGCGATGTAGCCCTCGCCCGAGGACATGTCCTTGCCGAACGACCCGACCGAACCGATCGTGAAGTACGCGCCGCCGACCCCGGCGATGATCCCGGCCGCGATGACGTTGCGGTATCTCATCGCGATCACGCCGATGCCCACCGTGTCGGCCGCGACCGGGTGCTCGCCGATGGCCCGGGTGCGCAGCCCCCACCGGGTGCTGAACAGGCCGACCTGGACTCCGGCCAGCGCGAGGTAGGCCAGGTACAAGAAGATGGTCGAGTCAAAGAAGATGGGGCCGAGGATCGGGATGTCGCCGAGCAGCGGGATCTTGATCGCGGAGAACGTCGGCGGCGAGTTCAGCGTGTTCTGGTAGGGGATCATCAGGTCGTCGTACAGGTAGCCGGTGAGGCCGAGGATCAGCGTGTTGATGACCACGCCCAGGACGACCTGGTCCACCCGGTACCCGATGGCGAAGACGGCGAGCAGCGCCGCCACCAGCGAGCCGGCCAGGGCGCCGCTGAGCAGGCCCAGCCACAGCGAGCCGGTGCCGCTGGCCACGATCGCGGCGGTGAAGGCGCCGAGCAGCAGCTGGCCCTCGATGGCCACGTTGATCACGCCGGACCGGGAGCAGATGACGCCGGTCAGCGCGCCCAGCATGATGGGGATCGACCCGGCGAAGGTGCCCTGCAGCAGGTTCACCACGTTGAAGCCGGTGCTCAGCCCGGCGTCGGCCCAGCACAGCAGCGACACGATGAACAAGAAGGTGACCAGCGCCATGGCCGTTCTTTGCAGTATTTTTCCGAACGGCCGTACCGCTCTGGCCACCGCAATCGCGATCGAGATCCCGCCGCAGACGTAGCAGGTGACGGCGGCGGGCAGGGACAGGGTGGGCACGGTGACCTTGGCGAACGCCTGCGAGAACGCGAACGCCGCGTCGCCGGATTGGGAGTAAAGACCGAGCACGGCGATGTCGATGAGCCCGAAGAACAAGAAGGACGCCGGGGCCAGCCAGCGCCGGAAGGCGCTGCCCGGAGCGGTGCCTGCGGCCAGCATGGCGGGGACGCGCTCGCTGATCGTCATGAGTTCCACCCCTTGGACAGCATCAGCCCGACACCGCCGGCTCCGGCCGCACGCAGCCGGAACATGGCCCGGATCAGCGGCGGCGCCGCCACGAACAGCACGATGACCGCCTGCAGCATTTCCACCATGTCGACCGGGGTGCCGGTCGCGGCCTGCATCAGCGGGGCCCCTGCGTGCAGCGCGCCAAAGAGCAGAGCGGCGAACACCACGCCGAGCGGCCGGCCCCGGCCGAGCAGCGCCACCGTGATCGCGTCGATGCCATAGGTGCCAAAGCTCTGGTTGTTCAAGGTGAATTCGGTGCCCTGGATCACCGCCGCGCCGGCCAGCCCGGCCAGGCCGCCGGCGATCAGCATGACCAGGGCCCAGTTGCGCTCCACGTTCATGCCCGCCACCCGGGAGGCGCTGGGGTTCTTGCCGATGCTGCGGAACTCGAACCCGGTGGTGGTCCGGCTCAGCAGCCACCAGATGCCCGCGGCGCAGGCCAGCGCGAGCAGGAAGCCGGCGTTGATGCGCAGGTGCGAGCCGAAAAGCAGGGGCAGGTGCGCGTCCCCCGCGATCGGCGTGGTGATCGGGTTGACGGTCCCTGGCGCCTGTATCAGGTAGCCGTAGGAGAGCAGGTAAGCCAGCAGGTAGGCCAGCACGTAGTTCAGCATGATCGTGACGATCACCTCGTGCGCGCCGGTCCGCGCCTTGAGCTCGCCGACGATCCAGCCGACCGCCGCGCCGCCGGCAAAGCCGCCGATCACGCAGACTACGACGTGGATCACGACCGGCATGCCGACCCCGTAGCCGAGGTAGGTGGCGACGATCGCGCCCCCGATGAACTGCCCCTGGGCGCCGATGTTGAACATGCCCGCCTGGTACGGCAGCGCGACCGCGAGCCCGGCCAGGATCAGCGGCGTGGCCTGGACGCAGGTCTCCGAGATCGGGTTAAAGACCGCGCTGAGGAAGCCGTCGTGGATCGCGGTGGACATGGACGCCTGCTGGAACAGCGCCGCCACCGTGTGCGGGTTGAAGATCGAGCCTTCGAACAGGGCCACGTAGGCACCGACCGCGGTGTCCCACGCCTGGGAGATCGCGTTGCCAGGCGCCGAGAACAGGTCGCCCCAGGCGTGCAGCACGTTCGTGTTGGTGAACGCGTTCAGCACGCCGCCCACCACCAGCGCGGTGACGACGGCCAGCACCGTGACGGTGAAGGAATTCCCCTCCAGGATCGATTCCCACAGCACCCGGCCACGCGACTCGCGCGGCGCCTCCTTCTCCTGCGCTGTCGGCTGCTCGCTCATGGGGCCGCTCCTGGTGTCCCGGTTTCCTGCGCCGCAGGCGGGGCTTCGTCGCTGCCGCCGGCCATCAGCCGCCCGAGTTCCTCGGCCGGGACGGTGGGCGGCCGGATCCCGGTGATCTTGCCTTCGTAGATGACCGCGATCCGGTCCGCGAGGGCGTAGATCTCGTCGAGTTCGGCGGAGACGATGAGCACGGCCACGCCGTGGTCGCGCTGCTCCACGATGCGGCGATGCACGAACTCGATCGAGCCCACGTCGAGCCCGCGGGTCGGCTGGCTGGCGATGATCACCTTGTGCTCCCGGCCGAGTTCCCTGGCCAGGATCACCTTTTGCTGGTTGCCGCCGGACAGGGTGCCGACCGGGGCCTGGGTGGAGGTGGTGCGGACGTCGAACTCCCGCACTCGTTCGGCCGCGTTGCTGGCGATCGCGCCGAGGTTGAGGGTGATGCCTGAGGCGAAGGGCGGCTGCTTGTAGGCGTCCAGCACCATGTTGTCGGCGACGGAGAAATCGCCGATCAGCCCGTCTTCCTGCCGGTCCTCAGGGACGTAGGCGATGCCGGCCCGCAGTCGCTGGGCCGGGGTGGCGTGGGTCAGGTCATGGCCGTCCAGCGTGACCTGGCCGACGACCGTGGGCAGCAGGCCCATCAGCGCCTCGCACAGCTCGGTCTGCCCGTTGCCCTGCACCCCGGCCAGGCCGAGGATCTCGCCTGCGCGCACCTGCAGGGACAGCTCGCTGACCCAGATCCGGCCGGTCGCGTCGGCGACGGTCAGGTCGGACACGTCGAGCATCACCGCGCCGGGCTTGGCGTCCTTTTTGCTCACCCGCAGCTGCACGTTCCGGCCGACCATCATCGCGGCGAGCTCGTCCTCGCTGGCGGACGGCGGCTTCTGGCCGACCACCGCGCCGCGCCGCAGCACGGTGATCGTGTCCGCGATGGCCTGGACTTCCTTGAGCTTGTGCGAGATGAATACCACCGAGGTCCCGCCGGCCGTCAGCTGCCTGATGATCCGGAACAGGTCCTGGGTCTCGGCTGGGGTGAGCACCGCGGTCGGCTCGTCGAGGATCAGCACCTTGGCCTGCCTGACCAGCGCCTTGACGATCTCTACCCGCTGCTGTATGCCGACCGGCAGGTTCTCCACCATCGCGTCCGGATCGATGTCGAGGCCGTAGCGGCGGGACAGTTCCCGCACGTCCCGGCGGGTCTTGCGCCGGTCGAGCAGCCCGGGTGGCCTGGTCTCCTCGATGCCGAGGGTCACGTTCTCCGCGACCGTGAACACCGGGACGAGCATGAAGTGCTGGTGCACCATGCCGATGCCCGCGGCGATGGCGTCTTTGGGCGAGTGAAACTGGACCGGCTTGCCGTCGAGCAGAACCTGGCCCTCGTCGGGCTGCAGCAGCCCGTACAGGACGTTCATCAAGGTGGTCTTGCCCGCGCCGTTCTCGCCGAGCAGGGCATGCACCTGGCCAGGGGTCACCGACAGGTCGATCCGGTCGTTGGCTACCAGCGAACCGAACCGCTTGGTGATGCCTGTCAGCTCAAGTTCCACGTCGGCCCTTCAACGTTCCGGGCGCCGATGTGGCAGCGGTGCCCGGACCAGCGCACCGCTGCCACATTCTCGCCTGCTACGCCGGCTTGCTTACCCGGGCGGGTTACGCCGGGCTCTTGGTCGGCGTCTGGATGCTGCCGCTCTCGATGCCCGTCTGCACCTGCTTCAACTCGCTCTGCAGCGAGCTCGGGACCTTGCTGGCGAAGTCGTGGAACGGAGAGAGCACCACGCTGCCGTTGGACAAGGTGCCGATGAAGTTACCGCCCTTGAACGTGTTTCCTGCCGCCGTCAGCACCGCGTTCTTCACCGCGGCCTGGATGCCCTTGGTCACGCTGGAGATGAAGTACTTGCAGTACTGCGGGGCGCTGACGCAGCCGTCGGTGTCCACCCAGAGCATGTTCACCTTCTGGCTGCCCGCCGAGTTGTCCGCGTCCTGGACCGCCTTGGCCGCACCGAGCCCGACGTTGCCCGCGACCGGGAAGATGATGTCGGCGCCCTCGCTGATGAACGTCTGGGTCAGCGTCTGGCCCTTGGTCTGGTTGGTGAAGTCGCCGGTGAAGGAGCCCTTCTGGGTGGTCTCGTTCCAGCCGAGCACCTGCACGTGGGTGCCGTGCTTGGAGTTGTAGTACTGCACGCCGTCCCAGAAGCCGTCCATGTAGATGGTGACGGTGGGCAGTTCCAGACCGCCGAACGTCGCGACCTTACCGGTCTTGCTCATGCCCGCGGCCAGGTAGCCGCCGAGGAAACCGTCCTGCACGGTGTTGAAAAGCAGCGCGTCGATGTTGCTGATCGAGGGGGTGTACTGGTTGTCGACGATCGAGAAGTCCTGGGTCGGGTGAGCCTTGGCCGCGGTCTGCGTCGCCTGGGCCATCAGGAAGCCGACGGTGACGATGATGCCGCACTTCTGGCCGATGAAGGTGTTGATGTTCGGCACGTAGTCGCTCTGGGTGGTGGACTGCAGGTACTTGACCGTGACGTTGCTGTTGGCCGATGCGGCCTCCTGCATCCCCTGCCAGGCCGACGCGTTGAACGACCTGTCGTTGATGCCGCCGGTGTCGGTGACCATGCAGCCGAGGAACTTGCCCGCAGCCGCCGTCGGGCCGCCCGAGCCGGTCGAGGCACTCGCTGACGGGCTGGTGCCTGAGGCGGCCGAGCTGTGGCTGCTGCCGCAGGCCGCGATGGTCACCATCGCCGACACGGCCAGCGCCGCCGTGGCCCATGCGCTGTGTTTCACGCTTACCTCCACTGGGCCAGCGCGCTACTGCGCCTGGCCTGGAATATTCGTCCTGGGTTGTCCCGCAGGTTATGCCTGGTGGTGCCGCCTGGGAAGGGGACACGCGTTCATCTCGCCCGCTCGTTGCCGAATCGGAACCCGATCATGATGGCACCTGTGGCGCCCCGGACAGACATCCGGGCTCCGGATCCGGGCCCTTGGTGGCTTCCTACAACGCCTACAGGCTGATGAAATCCTGCACCGAGGTGCCGTGGCCCGGGGTGCTGCCCTCGGGCGCCGGTGCCGCCGGCCGTCGGCGGGCCGGGGAAGTCCAGCATGATGGTCAGGCCGCCGCGCGGCGTCTCGGCCAGCCGGGCGGTGCCGCCGTTCGAGGTGACCAGCCGGTGCACGATGGCCAGGCCTAGCCCGGTGCCGTTCGGGTTGGAGGTGCTGAACCGCAGGAAGGCACGGTCGCGGTCCTCGGCGTTCATGCCCGGCCCGTCGTCGCTGACGACGACCTGCGCGCCGGACGGGGTGATCGCCGTGGTCACGACGACATGGTGACCCGCGCTCAGCGCTTCGAGCGCGTTGGCGATCAGGTTGTCCAGGATCTGTTCCAGGTGCCCTTCGCCGATCCAGGCCATGGCGGCCTGGCCGCCTGGTTCTGACCCGCCGCCGGCCAGCCGGCCGCCGGTGAACGCGCTGGCCCGGCCCGTTTCGCTGGGCCGGAAGATGGCCTCGAGCGTGATGCCGCGGTCGTCGGCCACCGGGTGCCACGCCACCACTCGCTCCCGCGCCACCTCGGCCAGGTCCACCGCGACCGGTACCGGTACCACGTTCTCGGCCCGCGCCACCGCGAGCAGTCCGTCGACCAGCCGGGACAGCCGGGCCAGCTCCTCCAGCGCGCCGGCCAGCTCGTGCGCGGTGGCCGGGTCGGACTGGGCGGTGTCCGCGGCCAGCAGGTCGAGCCGCAGCCGCAGCGCGGCCAGCGGGGTGCGCAGCTGGTGCGAGACGTCCGCGATCACCGCCCGGTTGCCGTGCACCAGGGCCTCGAGCCGCCCGGCCATGGTGTTGAACGTCGTGGCCAGGCGGCGTAGCTCCGGCGGCCCCGAGTCGACCACCGCCCGCATCGCCAGGTCACCTTCGGCGAGCCGTCCCGCCGCGCGTGTCCAGCGCGGCCAGCGGCCTGCTCACCCACCGGGCCAGCGCGAAGGCGAGCAGCGCGGCGGCGAGCATGGCCACGACGGCGAGCGTGCCCAGGATGATCCACAGCTCGGTGACCTCGTGGTTCAGCGGGTTCGCCGACCTGGCCAGGACCACCGTGCCCACCAGCACGTGCGCGTTGTCGTAGACCGGGATGGCGGCGATGACCCACGACCCGGAGGTCTCGGTGACCGGCTGGATCGGCTCCGTCTTGGGCGTGAGCCTGCCCTGCTCGTTGGCCTGGCAGGCCAGCGGGGCCCAGCTGCCGGCCGGCATCTGCACGTTGACGATGCGCCCTGCCCCCGGCAGCGGCCGGCCAGCACGAGCAGGCCCGTCACCGGCCTGCCGGGTCTGCGTGATCAGGCTGATCAGGGGGCCGTCGGGGGAGTTGGCCAGCCGCGCCTCGGCGATCAGCGCGTCCGAGCGCACCATGCCCGACGTCGCCAGGGTAAAGGAGCTCCGGTCGTGCGAGGTCGCGTTGAGCGTCAGCGGCACCACCGCGCCGACCAGCACGGCGGCGGTGAAGGCCAGCAGGACCAGCAGGATCCGCCGGGTCACGGCGCGTTTCCTGAGTCCGCGAGCCGGAAGCCGTGCCCGTAGACGGTCTCGATGATGCCGGGGTCGCCGAGCTTTTTGCGCAGCGCCGCCATGTGCACGTCGAGCACCTTGGTGGGGCCGTACCAGTGCTCGTCCCAGGCGCGTTCCAGCATCTCCTGGCGGCTGACCACCCGGCCCGGGTCGCTGGCCAGGCACTCCAGGATGGCGAACTCCTTCGGTGTCACCGCGATGCTGTTCCCGGCCACGGTGACCTTGTGCGTGCGCAGGTCGACGGTGAGCGGCCCGTGCTGCAGCACCTGGCCGGCTGGCTGGCGGCTGCGGCGCAGCACCGCCCTGATCCTGGCCAGCAGCTCCTGCAGCCCGAACGGCTTGATCAGGTAGTCGTCGGCGCCCTCGTCCAGCGCCAGCACGCGGTCCGATTCCTCGCCGCGCGCGGTCACGATGATGATGGCCGCGTCGCAGGACTGGCGGAGCCGCCGGCAGACCTCGATGCCGTCGATGTCGGGCAGCCCGAGGTCGAGGAGCACCACGTCCGGCACCGGCCAGTCGAGCGCCGCCTTGCCGGTGGTGACACTGCCGGTCTCATAGCCCGCCCGGGTGAGCCCGCGGACCAGCTGAGTGGCGATACCAGGGTCGTCTTCCACCACGAGGACCCGGCCAAGACGTGCGTTCACGGCCTCCACGTTAAGCACGAAACCGGCCAGCACCGAATCGGGCGCAGATCTTAACCAAACCTGAACTTCTTCCGGGGTGGGTCCGAGCAAGTAGCTGGGCATGCTTTATATCAGAGTTCCTTGCTCTTGCGTGACGCGCTCCCTGCCGCGACCGCGCTGGACATGTGCGGGTCCGTGTGGATAAGGCCACCCTGCAGCCTTATCCACACGGACCCCAGTCCCGCCTGTCAAGCTTCTCGCCCTTCTCGTGGCCGCCATCGAGTGATGTTCGCCCGGATCTCGCCCCGGTCTCGCCCCAGAGTCTCGGCGGTAACGGTCCACGATCGCTGGCGGCAGCAGGCGCCGGGGCGGCCGGTATGGCCGGGCGCTCGTGCGGATCCGTCGAGCAAGCGTTCAGTGAGTCATCGGGTGAACATCGACTGGCCTGCCCTGCGCGCGGCCGCCACCGTGGCGGCGGGCCGGGCGTACGCGCCGTACTCCGGCTTGCGGGTCGGCGCCGCCGCGCTGACCGCGACGGCCAGGTCGTCACCGGCTGCAACGTGGAAAACGCCTCCTACGGCCTGACCCTGTGCGCCGAGTGCGGCCTGGTCAGCGCCCTGCACGCACCGCCGCCGCCCGCCCGGAGCCCCCGGCCCTCTTGCTGGCCGTCAGCGTCGTGGCCGGCGACGGGGAGCCGCTGCTCCCGTGCGGCCGCTGCCGCCAGCTGCTGCTCGAAGCCGGCGGCGGGGACTTGCTGGTGGACACCGCGGACGGCCCGGTCGAGCTGAGCGTCCTGCTCCCCGCCGCCTTCACCGGCACCGACCTGTCCCAGCGCCGGGAAACGGGATACGCCGTGACCGACGCGGTCTCCCTCATCCGGGCCAAACGAGACGGCCGTCACCTCACCGAACCCGAGATCAGCTGGCTGTTCGGCGGGTACGCCCGGGGCGAGGTCGCCGACGAGCAGATGTCCGCGCTGCTGATGGCGATCTACTTCCGGGGTCTGGACCAGGCCGAGCTCAGGGCCTGGACCGCGGCGATGATCGCCTCGGGTGACCGCCTGGACCTGTCGTCCATCGGCCGGCCGACCGTGGACAAGCACTCCACCGGCGGGGTGGGGGACAAGGTCAGCCTGATCCTGGCGCCGCTGGTGGCCAGCTGCGGCGCCGCCGTCCCGCAGCTGTCCGGGCGCGGGCTCGGCCACACCGGCGGGACGCTGGACAAGCTCGAGTCGATCCCCGGTTTCCGTACCGGGCTGACCCCGGCGCAAACCCTGGCCGTGCTGGCCAGCGCCGGGTGCGTGATCTGCGCCGCGGGGTCTGGTCTGGCGCCCGCGGACCGCAGGCTCTACGCCCTGCGGGACGTCACCGGAACGGTCGAGTCCATTCCGCTCATCGCCAGCTCGATCATGTCGAAGAAGATCGCCGAGTCCACCAGCGCGCTCGTCCTCGACGTCAAGGTCGGCACCGGCGCGTTCATGACCAGCCTGGAGCAGGCCCGCGAGCTCGCCCGGACGATGGTCGCCCTGGGCACCGAACACCAGGTGCGCACCCGGGCCCTGCTGACCAGCGATGGACACCCCGCTGGGGCGCGCGGTCGGCAACGCCGTCGAGGTGGCGGAGGCGGTCCAGGCGCTGCAGGGTCAAGGGCCGCCGACCTGATCGAGGTCACCCTCGCCCTGGCCCGTCAGATGCTGGCCCTGGTAGGCAACGACGCCGACCCGGCCGCCGCGCTGGCGGACGGCCGGGCCCTGGCCGCGTACCGGGCCATGGTCCGCGCGCAGGGCGGCGATCCGGACGCCCCGCTGCCCCGGGCGGCGCACACGCACCTGGTCCGGCCCCGGCCCGGGCTGGCTGACCCGCCTGGACGCCCTGGCCGTGGGCACCGCGGCCTGGCGGCTCGGCGCGGGCCGGGCGCGCAAGGAGGACGAGGTCAGCGCGACCGCGGGGATCATCTGCCTGGCCAAGCCGGGAGACCGGGTGGCCGCGGGCCAGCCGGTGCTCGAACTTCGCGCCGACGAACCGGGGCGTTTCGCCGCCGCCCTGGCCGCGCTGGACGGCGCCATCGCGGTCAGCGAGTCCGGGCCGCCGGCGCGCGTCTCCCCGGTCATCGAATACGTCTCGCCGCAGTAGCACAATGGGGAGATGCTGACCCTTGCCGAGATCCAGGCCGCCCCGAAGGTACTGCTGCACGATCACCTGGATGGCGGTCTGCGCCCGCAGACCATCCTGGAGCTGGCCCACCAGACGGGTTACTCCGGCCTGCCCGGCGACAACGCCGGGGAACTGACCAAACGGCTCACCGAAGGCGCGCACCGCGGTCACCTGGAGGTCTACCTGGACGCGTTCCGGCACACGGTGGCGGTCATGCAGACCCCGGAGGCGCTGCGCCGGGTGGCCGCGGAGTGCGCCGAGGACCTGGCCGCCGACGGCGTGGTCTACGCCGAGGTCAGGTTTGCGCCCGAGTTGCACACCGAACGCGGGCTGAGCCTGGACGAGGTGGTCCAGGCGGTGCTCGAGGGTTTCCGTCTCGGCAGTGCCAGCCAGGCCAGGGCCGGGCGCAGCATTACGGTGTACGCCCTGCTCACGGCGATGCGGACGGCGGCCAGGTCGCTGGAGATCGCCGAGCTCGCGGTCCGCTACCGGGACCGGGGCGTGGTCGGGTTTGACATCGCGGGCGCCGAGGCCGGCTGGCCGCCGAGCAGGCACCTGGACGCGTTCCAGTACATCAAGCGCGAGAACTTCCACATTACGATCCACGCGGGCGAAGCGTTCGGGTTGCCGTCGATCTGGGAAGCGGTGCAATGGTGCGGTACCGAGCGGCTCGGCCACGGGGTGCGCATCGCGGACGATATCGAGATCAGCGCGGAGGGAAATGTCCGGCTCGGCCGGCTGGCCGCTTACATTCGCGATCGCCGGATTCCGCTGGAAATGTGCCCGACCTCGAACGTGCAGACCGGCGCGGCGTCGTCAATCGCGTCGCACCCGCTCCGGGTGCTCAGGCAGCTGTCCTTCCGGGTGACGGTGAACACCGACAACCGGCTGATGAGCCAGGTCACCCTGAGCTCGGAGTTCCACCGGCTGGCGGCGGAATTCGGCTATGGCTGGCCGGACATCGAGTGGCTGACAATTAACGCGATGAAGAGCGCGTTCGCGGGCTTCGACGAGCGGCTGCATCTCATCAACACCGTGATAAAGCCCGGATTTGCCACCGCCAGGGCCAGGAGCCTCGCGGTGATTCCGGCCGGCCCGCTCAGCGCGCATAAATCCGTCTAAACCCACATTTTTTCCGAACGGCCCTGGCTTTCTCAGCAGAATCATCTGTCACAATCCCGGCCTTTGCGATGCTCATTTGCGGACGATTGGGCATGATGGAACTGCCGGTTTAGGCGCCTGATCCCCAAGGACCCCAAGGACCCCGCGAGACTCACAGACCCCGTGAGGCGATGGTATTGTCCCCGTCGGAAACCGAACCGCTGCGTCCCTGGGACCCCGAGATGATCGGTCCGTACGTGGTGCTCGGCCGTCTCGGCGCCGGATCGATGGGCCAGGTCTACCTGGGCCGGTCCCCGGCCGGGCGGCTCGTCGCGGTCAAGACCATCAAGGTCGAGCTGGCCGAGGAAGCCGGTTTCCGTACTCGTTTCTCGCAGGAGGTGGCCGCGGCCAGGAAGGTCAGCGGCGTCTTCACCGCCGCCGTGGTCGAGGCCGATCCCGAAGCCGACCTGCCCTGGCTGGCCACGGCCTACGTGCCGGCCCCTTCGCTGAGCCGGATGATCCAGGTGTGCGGCCCGATGCCGGTGCGGACGGTTAACTGGCTGGCGGCCGGGTGCGCGGAGGCGCTGGAGTCGATCCACGGGGCCGGGCTGGTGCATCAGGACCTGAAACCCTCGAACGTGCTGGTCGCCCCGGACGGCCCCCGGGTGATCGACTTCGGCGTGGCCAGGGCGGCCGAGCGGATGGAGCTGACGGTATCGCGCGGGGCCGTCGGCACGCCCGCGTACATGGCGCCGGAGCAGGCCAGGGACCCGCACCAGGCCTCGGTGGCGAGCGATGTGTACTCCCTCGGGGCGACGCTGTTGTTCGCGGCGACCGGGCATCCGCCGTATGCGGGCGCCTCGGTCCTGGACGTGCTGGCCCGGCTGGCGACCGAGGAACCCGACCTGTCCGGCCTGCCCGCCGAACTAGCCAGCCTCATTACCGCCTGCCTGGACCGGGTGCCCAGGCAGCGCCCGACGTCGTCCGCGGTGCTCGCCCAGCTCGGGCAGTTCACCGAGGCCCCGGCCTACGGGCGGCGGTCCGGCGCACGCCTACCTGCCGGAGCCGGCGATGCTCCTGATCGGGCAGTACCAGCGCAGCCCCCAGCTGGTCGGCCTCACCCCGGCCAGCGGGGCCCCGGGCGACGATGCCACGGCCGCCTCGTTCACCGAACTTCCGGCCGCCTACAAGCCGCCCCGGCCACGGCAAGCCCAGCGCGGCCCGAGCGAACCCGGCGCCGGCCGGCCGGCCGACTGGTCCGCCAGAGCCATCGGCGTCAGCTGGCAGCGGTGGCTGGGAGCTCGGCTGGCCTGGATCGGCTGGATCACGGTGGGAGCGGCCCTGGTGGTCGGGGGTGTCGTCCTCGGCGCGTCGCTCACAAGCTCGAGCGCCCCGCCGCCGGCTGCCGACCGGCCGCCGGCGCCTCCCTCGTGCGCCTCGTCCGGCCCGTCCAGGTCGAGCCTCCCGTCGATCTGCCTGGTCCAGTCCGTCGGCAGTTCTGATGCCACGTTCGTCGTGCGCGGGACCGGGTTCGCGCCGGGCGTGCCGGTCACGGTCTCGATCTCCGGCGTCGGTCCGCCCCCGGGCAGCAGCAAGATTATGGCCAGGACGGCCGAGACCAAGCCGGTAACCGGCCACAACGGGACGTTGAGCCTCACCGTGAACCGGCTTTTCCCCGGTCCTTACCCGCCCGGGCTCTTCACCGTCGTGGTCACCGGACCCGGCGGCGCCCAGGCCAGCGCGGATTTCATGGTGATACCGCCGGGTCCGCCCCCGCCCTGATCGCTACCGCTGGGGGTCAGGCCTGCGTCCACCACAGGTCCTCCTGGCGTGACCGCCAGGCCGGGTCCTCCAGCCGCCCCAGGTCGGCGGAGGTGATGATGCCGTGCTCGATCAGGATCCTGACGGCGACCTCGTCGGAGAGCCGGACGTCCGCCCGGGCCAGCCCGCGATCGGTGATCTTCCGCCGCAGCACCTTGATGTGCTCGGCCACCCGGGCCGACAGCACGTCACGGAACTCCGGGTCGGAATCGAATCGTTCCAGTTCGTGATAGGCGCCGGTGACCTCGAGCGCTCCCCGGGCGATTTCCGGCGTCCGCGGCAGCGGCCTGGTGGCGCTCTGGTCGAGCAGCCACGGCCGGCACCACATCAGGGCGACCAGGAAGAGCTTGGTCATCGGGTCGATATAGAACGGGAGCAGCGTCCCCTCGCCGGCCCGCCGTCCGCCCGCGTCGCCCCGTCCGCCCGCCGTCGCCCCGTCCGCCCGCCTCGCCCCGTCCGCCCGCCTCGCCCCGGCTGTCAGCCGCTCCCCCCGGCCACCCCGGCCGCCCGCGACCCCAGCCAGCCCGTCCGCACCGGCGAGCCAGGCCTGCTCAGCCAGCCCGTCCGCATCGGCGAGCCAGGCTTCCTCGGCCAGGGGCGCTCCGTCGGCCAGGACCGTCCCAGCCGTCGCGAGGCCCCCGCTGACGGCCCCGCCCGCCCAGGGTGACCAGCCCTCGAACCGGCCGGTGACCGTTACCGCCAGTGGCTGCTCGTCGTCGAGCATGCCCCGTGAACCGACGTAAGCCGTTCCGGTGTGCACGAACCAGCCGTCGGCGGGCACGCCGTCGTCTTCCATCCGCGGCAGCCTGATGCGGTAGTCGTCGCCCTCGACGTAGAGCGCATGGGTGTGGCTGATGTTGGCGATCCACGCTCCTGCCGCCATCGCGGTCACGACGCCGGCTCGCCGGGACAGCCCCCGCCCGGCGGCGATGGCCAGGTCCACCCCCGGCCCACGGCCGAAGACCAGCTGGCTTCCCTCGGCGATCATCATCTTCTGGCCTGATGCCGTACTGACGTGGGCGCTCAGCGGCATGTCGTGGTCCAGGGGGTCGACGGGTGGAGGTGCGTCATCGCTTTTCCTGCGCGGCGAGCTGGCGAGGTGATCTGGATATTCTAAAGCGGTTTGGCTTTGTCCGGGAGGTCCCAGGTAACCCCGGACTCGGGGATACCGGAAGACCGGCGGCTTTGATTAGCTACAGGTGGCAGGGTGCTGGGCTCTCCGGTGGGTATTCGTCCGCCGTGGGTGTTAGGGGGGGAATCCCGGACCTGGGCAGTGCCGTTATATCACCACGGCAGAGCCCGGCGCCCTGCCCGGAATAACCCGGGCCCGTGCTTCGGGTGCGATGTGCTCTGGGTGCGGCCCGGTGGGGGAGCTACCCTGCGAGCGTGGGGCCGGGCCGCCCCCTGAGCTCGTCAGATCTTTCCGAACAGCCGGTCGCCCGCGTCACCGAGCCCGGGCACGATATAACCCCGGTCGTTGAGCCGCTCGTCGACCGCGGCGGTGACCACCCGGACCCACGGTGCCTCGCTCGGCTCGTCCACGCCTTCGGTGGCGAAGACCTTCTCGACATGCCGCAGGCCTTCGGGCGCGGCGAGCAGGCAGATCGCGGTCACCGAGGCGGCGCCACGGTCGACCAGCATGCTGATGACGGTGGCGAGCGTTCCGCCGGTGGCCAGCATGGGATCAAGGACGAAGGTGTCTCGTCCGGTCAGGTCAGCGGGCAGCCGGTCCGCGTAGGTCGATGCGACCAGCGATTCCTCGTCCCGGCGCAACCCGACAAAGCCGACGTCGGCCATCGGCAGCAGCCGGGTCATGCCGTCCAGCATCCCGATTCCCGCCCGCAGCACGGGCACGATAAGCGGCACGGGCCGGGCCAGCTTGACCCCGCTGGCCACGCCGACCGGGGTGGTGACCGACACCGGCTGTACCCGCATCTCGCGGGTGGCCTCGTAGGCGAGCAGGGTCACCAGCTCGGCGGTCAGGCTCCGGAACGTCGCGGTGTCACTGGCGGCGTCGCGGAGCGCGGTGAGCTTGTGGGTGACCAGCGGATGGTCGATGACGAGCGTGCGCATAGCAAGCAAGTGTGGCAGGCCGGCCAGGGCCGGGGCTACCGGCCTGGGCCAGCTCGAGCCGGGCCGGCGGCCGCGGCATCAGCTATCGCATCGTCATCCGCTCTATCACGCGTTTTGCCTGGGCGTCGGTGGCCCGGATCTCGGTCAGCGGGACCAAGGCGACCCGGACCTTAGCCAGCGGGCGCGCCCGCGACCGCCCGCTCAGGGAAGGAAGCATCACGATCACCTCGGGCAACGGGTCGATATCGGCCCACAGGACCGGTTGGTAGCGATCGATCAGCCGCACCCGGAAACGGCCGGCCACGCACAGATAATGCTCCGACCCTGGTTCGCGCGGATCGCGGCTTTGGAGCCCGGGGCCGCGGCGGGCCATGACGTCGGACAGCATGAAGGTGAAGCGGTCGAGCACCTCGTCGTCGCGCGGGATCGCCAGCTCGAACTCCTCGACGACGACCGGTGCTCCCTGCACGGCCGCCGAGGTCAGCCCGTCGAGCAGGTAAGGGGAAGCCGTCCAGCTGGCTGACGAAGGCGGTGAAGTCGATGGGCCATGCCGCCATCCGTTCGGCCAGTGACGGCCGGCTGGCTTCCGCGATCGCCGTGTCGGCATCCGCCCAGAGCGGCACGGTCTCCAGGTGCAGCCGGAGTCCCATCGCGGCCAGGATGCGATCTGTCATCGCCACGGTGATCGCGGGCCGTCGGCCGTGCTCGACCTTGGACAGGGTAGCCGGGCTGACTCCGGCCCGCCGCGCCAGTTCGACCAGCCCAAGCTCCCGCTCAAGCCGGGCCTCCCGGATCAGCTCCCCAGCGCGCTGCGTAGCCATATCCTCCATTTCCGTAGTTTCTCGCACCGGCCCGCTTTCGTACACCCCCGCGCCGTCCCGCTTCCGCGCCGTCCCGCTTCCGCGCCGTCCCGCTTCCGCGCCGTCCCGCTTCCGCGCACCTCCGCGACCCACCCTCGCTCGGCCACCTCCGCGACCCACCCTCGCCTCCCAGTGACAGTTCTCCAAAGGAAAAATATTTCCGCTGGAGAAACCTCGCTAAAAAGGACAGGTCCGCCCCGAGCCCGAGCCCGTGCCGCCCATCAGCTCAGGTTCAGCCCCGGCGTCGCCATGCCGGCTTCGACCTCGGCCCCGTCATACCCGAGGGCACCGCCGGCCCGGAATCCGGGCGTGACGACGGTTATCAATATGATATCATATTAATAGATGATCGGGAAACCGGAACACAGGAGGCATCCCGATGAACGCAGCTAACGGCAACACCGTTCGGAAGGGCCTGCGCGGGTGGTGGCTCTCTCCCTCGCGACCCGGCCTGCAGCGCCTGATCAGCCCCTGGGAGTACCGCCACCTCCGCGGCTACGGGGGCGGCGAATCGCGCGGGTGGCTACTGGTATCTCACCATCGCCCGTCCCGCCCCGGCCCGGACCTGAGTCATCCCGCGCTAGGCGTCGGGGCGGGCGCGGGCCGAGGCGCGGGAGCGGGCCAAGTCCACCTCGATGCGCTGGGCGGTGGCGAGCAGCGGTTGCAGGAGTTCTTCCACGATGCCGGTGAGCGTCCGCCGGCCGGCGTGGGTGGAGACGTTGACGGCCGCGATGACCTGGCCGTCGGCGTCGCGGATCGGAGCGGCGATGGAGCGCAGGCCCTCTTCGAGTTCCTGGTCGACCACGGCCCAGCCCTGCGCTCGTATCTTCCGCAGCTCCCGGCGCAGTGCGGTCGCACTGGTGATGGTGTGGCCGGTGAGACCGCGCAGGCTGGCCGACTTGAGGTAGTCGTCCAGCCGTTCGTCGGGCTGGGCGGCCAGCATGACCCGGCCCATTGAGGTCGCGTAGGCCGGGAACCTCGTCCCGACGCTGATGGTCACGGTCATGATCCGCTTGGTCGGGACGCGGGCGATGTAGATCACGTCGTCGCCGTCAAGCTCGGAGACCGAGGAGGACTCGTGTACCTGCTCGACCAGCTGTTCCAGGTGCGGCATCGCCACCTCGGGCAGGGTCAGGCTGGACAGGTACGCATAGCCGAGTTCGAGGATCTTGGGCCGGAGCGCGAACCGGTTCCCGTCGCTGCGCATGTAACCGAGCTGGACGAGCGTGCGCAGGAACCGGCGGGCGGCGGCCCGGCTCAGGCCGGTGCTTGCGGCCACCTCGCTCAGGGTCAGCTTCGGGTGATCCGCATCGAACGCCCGGATCACCGACAGGCCGCGCTCGAGTGACTGGACGAAATCTCCGTCATGACCCTGTTCCGGGCTGTCAGTCATTGAGAGTCTCCTGGCTCGGTCGATGACATCATAGACCGGCGCCACGCGTTCGTTTTCTGAACTCTCGTTCGTCTTCCGTACGCGCTAACCTGGAAAGCGTTATGGCCGTTACCTCTCGCACTCAAGTCGGCATCGTCGGAGCCTGCCCGGCCGGGCTGCTGCTTTCCCACTTGCTGGCGCTACGCGGCATCGACTCGGTGGTGATCGAGAACCGCAGCCGGGCTTACTGTGAGGCGCGGCAACGCGCCGGGCTGCTCGAAGCCGGAACCACGGCCATGCTCCGCGCGGTCGGCCTCGGCGGCCGGCTGGACGCCGAAGGGCTCACCCACGGCGGAATCTACCTGCAGTTCGAAGGGGAGCGGCACCACCTCGACTTCCGTGACCTGACCGGCGGCCGGGCGGTGACGATTTACGCCCAGACCGAGATCGTCAAGGACCTGATGCAGGCCAGGCTCGCGGCCGGCGCCAGGCTCGAATTCGAGGTCTCAGCTACCGAGGTCGCGGAGCTCGAGACGGACCGCCCGCTGCTCCGCTTTACCGATGCCGCCGGGACCAGGCACGAGGTCAGCTGTGACGCGATCGCCGGCTGCGACGGCTTCCACGGCATCTGCCGCGACGCGATGCCGGCCGGCCTGCTGACGGTGGCCGAAC
>CAVSTQ010000017.1:0-193074 GCA_963730825.1 uncultured Actinomycetes bacterium | reverse complement strand
CAGGGCAAGATGCGCTGGATCACGGTCGGCCCGGCCGGCCAGCCCAGTACGTCCATCCTGCTGGCGCCGCCGGCCATCGACCCCGGTATCACCGACGACGAGCGCCGGACCATCACCGAGATGATGGCCAAGGGCACCTACGGCTGGATCCTGCTGGCCACCAAGGACCTCGACGAGACCTTCGAGCGGGTGCAGGCCAGCGACGCCGAGGTCGTGCAGGAGCCCACCGAGCAGCCGTACGGCATTCGCGACTGCGCCTTCCGCGATCCCGCGGGCAACCTGGTTCGCATCCAGGAGCTGCGCTGACCAAGGCCGCAGCAGGTTCGGACGACGGGGACGCAGAACCCGATCCGAGGTTCACCTACGCCAACGAACGCACCTTCCTGGCCTGGAGCCGGACGGCTCTCGCCCTGGTGGTGGCCGGCCTCGGCGTGGTGCAGCTGCTGCCGCCGTTTCCCGGCGTCCCGTGGGGGCGCCATGTCCTCGGCGTGCCGCTGATCGTGTTTGGCGCCGTGGTGGCCCTGGCCGCGTACCGCGAATGGGTCAGGAACCAGCGGGCCATGCGCCTGAGCCTGCCGCTGGCCCGGTCACGCATGCCGCTGCTGCTGGCCACGGTGGTCGCGGTGATGGCGGTCATCTCCGCCGCCGTGGTGCTGGTGTCGGCCCTCCGGTGACATCCGCACCCGGCGATCCCGCGGGTCGCGACGACGGCGGCCGATCCGCGCCTGGATCCTGGGCCTGGCCCGGGAGCGAACGTCGATGGCCTGGACCAGGACGGCGCTCTCCTTCGCCGCCGTCGGCGGCGTGACGCTGAAGAACGACGTCCTCGCCGGGCTGGTCATCATGGGCCTAGTCCCGGTGGTCTGGCAGCTGGGCCGGCTGACCCCACCACCTTCCCGGCCGCCTCCAGCTGATCACCGCGTCGATCGTCGCCGTGGCGCTGGTGGCCCTGATCGTGGCGGCCACCCACTGATCCAGGCCGGGCCCCAAAGGTTAAGTGGCTACTTGACTATTGTGCCGGCCGGACGAATACTTAAGCATGTGCCTAACCACCTGCGTGCCCTGGACCAGGCGCCTTCACCAGGCTCGGCATGATGGCTGACCTGCAAGCCGCGATACAAGCGGCGCTCGAGGAGATGGTGGCCTCCGGTGCCGAGACCGGCCTGGCGGTCGCGGTGCTCAGCGGTGGCCGGGTCGCCGCCGAGGCGGTGAGCGGCGTCGCCGACCCGGAGACGGGGGCCCCGGTCCGGGCCGGCACCTTGTTTTACGCCGCCTCGACGGCCAAGGGCGTCGCCACCTCGCTCGCGCACGTCCTGGCGGACCGGGGCGAGCTGAGCTACGACCTGCGGGTCGCCGACGTGTGGCCGGAGTTCGGATCGCGGGGCAAGGACCGGATAACGCTGCGGCACGTGCTGATGCACACCGCCGGGCTGCCCGGGCTGCCGCCGGGCACCACGGCGGAAGACCTGTGCGACTGGGACCGCATGTGCGCGGCCCTGGCCGCCCAGCAGCCGTGGTGGGAGCCTGGCACCCGGTTTGGCTACCACGCCCTGACCTTCGGTTTCCTGCTCGGCGAGACCATGCGCCGGGCCACAGGCCGGACCGTGACCGAGCTCCTGCGCGAGCGGATCACCGTCCCGCTCGGGATCGACGACGAGGTGTGCTTCGCGGTCCCGCCGGCGCTGCTGCCGCGGGTGGCGCGGCAGGTGCCCGGCCCGGTGCCGGATCCGCCGGAGCCCGGCTCGGCCCTGGACCGGGCCATGCCCGCCGGCGTGCGGCCAGACGCCGGGTTCGCGAACCGCGCCGACGTGCTGACCGCCGACATCCCGTCCATGGGCACCATGACCGCGCGCGGCGTCGCCCGGATGTACGCCGCCTTGCTCGGGCACCTCGACGGCGTGGCGCTGGTGTCGCCGCGGCGGCTCGCCGCCATGACGACGGTCGCCTTCACCGGGATGGACGAGGTGATGGGCTTTGACGTGTCGTGGGCGTTCGGCTACAGCCCGGACCGCCCCGGCGGGGTCCGGTCCCGCCGTGGCTCTACGTTCGGGATGGTCGGCGCCAACGGCTCGGCCGCCTACGCCGACGTCGACTCCGGCGTCGCGGTGGCGGTGATGCGTAACCGCTTCGCCGTCGGCGACCTGGCCGCCGTCAGCCGGATCGACCGCATCGTGGCCGACTACCTACCGTAAACCGATTTCGGAGCCTCCGATGAACCAGCCAGTCACCAGACTCGACCAGCGTTTCAGCGATCCCGATGCGGTGGCCACCGGGTGGGAGCAGACCCGCCAGGTGCTGGCGGACGCCGAGCTGTTCTGGATCTGCTCGGTCCGCGCCGACGGCCGCCCGCACGTCACCCCGCTGGTGGCCGTCTGGTTCGGGCAGTCTCTGTACTTCTCCACCGGCGCCGCCGAGCAGAAGGCCGTCAACCTGCGCAGCCACCCGCAGGTGACGCTGATAGCCGGCTCCGGCCGCTGGGATGAGGGCCTGGACGTGGTCGTCGAGGGCGAGGCCGTGCCGGTGACCGACGACGCCGTGCTCCGGTCCCTGGCCCAGGCCTGGACCCAGAAGTGGGACGGACGGTGGCAGTTCCAGGCAGGCGACGGCGGCTTTACGCACGAGGGCGGCGGGACCGCCCTGGTGTTCTCGGTTACGCCCGCCAAGGTCCTCGCGTTTACCAAGGGCCACTTCAGCCAGACGCGTCACAGCTTTTCCGCGGGCTAACTCTCGGGTAAGGAAACGCTTACCTCTGAGGCGCTTGACGCTGTCGTCGGCGGCAACGTACGTTCAATTCGGACAAAGGCATTCATTAGTGAACATTTACGGGGTTCAGGTCCACTGAATTTTCCCATCTTCCGGCAGGATCTTAACGCTCTGCCGGGTTCATGATGCCGACGTTCCCGGGCACCTGCTTAGGACAACAGGCATTGAGTGTGCCCGTCGGGAACACATTTCCCGGTCCTTTTCGTCCCGCCTGGGTCTCCGGGCGTTCCGTCATGCCCCCTTTCGCGTTAGCGAGGTTGTGTTGTCTCGTCGGTTCTTGTTCGCATGGTTTCGTATCACCGCGGTCACCTTGGCGGTGGCGGTAACGGCCCTGTCCCTCATCTCTCCTCCCAAAGCCATAGCGGCACTCGTCGGCGGTCTACCGGCCACTGCAGACGGTGAGCTCACCGCCGAGCATCCCGGTGGGGTCCGGGCCGGTCCCGAACGGCACGTTCCAGTCGTTCAGCATTTCCGACAAGGTGTCGCTGCGGGTCAACGTGGGCTCGGGCAACGTGCTGCTGACCACGACGGACATCTCGATCCCGGAGATCGGCACGTCGCTGGTGCTCGGCACCTCATATAACAGCCTGCTGACCGGCAGCGGGGTGGCGGTGGGGTCCAACGGGTACGGGTGGCGGCAGCGCGAGGGCATCGACGTCCAGCTGTACCCGGCCAGCAGCGACAATTCGGTCACCTACCTGGGCGAAGACGGGACGGCGGGCAAGTTCACCCCCTCGGGCAGCAGCTACACCAGCCCGGCGCAGTTCCACGTCACGCTGGTCAAGTCCTCGGGCAGCACCTGCGGCGGGACCGGGTACACGATGACCTGGCACGCCACCGGCCGGATCATGTGCTTCACCAGCGCCGGGCTGCTGACCAGCGAGGCGGACCGCAACGGCAACACCACCAAGATCGGCTACAACGGCTCGAACCAGGAAACCCAGGTCACCTACACCCCGCACGGCGCGTCGTCGCCCACGCGGACGGTGACGGCGAGCTACACCGGCTCGTACCTGAGCGGGCTGTCGCAGTCCGGCGGGGGGCTGAACCGCAGCGTCTCCTACAGCGTGAACGCCTCCGGTGACCTGAGCTCGGTCACCCAGGCCGACAACACGAAGATCCAGTTCGGCTACGACTCCTCGCACGACCTGACGTCGATCATCAACGGCGACAACGAGCAGACCAAGCCTGACCTACAACTCCTCCCACCAGGTCCTGTCGGTGACCCAGACCACCACGGGCACCACCACGGCGACCACCCGGTACGCCTACCCCAACTCCACCACCACGCAGGAGGCCGACCCCAACACCAACCAGTCGGATCCGGTGGTCCTCGGTGCCGAACGTCACCTACACCGTCGGTGCAAGCGACGCGCTGATCACCAAGGTGGTCGACCAGAACGGCGATTCCCGCTCCACTCCTACACCTCCTTCGATGACGTGGCGACGTCCACCAACGGCGTGCAGGGCGACGACCACCAACACCTACGGCGCCAACGGCGGGGAGTCGCAGACCAAGTCCCAGTCGCCGACCGGCGCCGCGGCCAGCGCGGCCTACGGCAACGCGGCCACGGGCGCCAACCCGACCGCGCCCTTCCAGCCGAGCTCCTCGACCGACGCGCAGGGCAACAAGACCGCCTACACCTACGACGGCGCGGGCAACGTGCTGCAGTCCGCGGACGCGCTGCCGGCCACGGCCAAGGTCACCTACAACTCCGACGGCACCCCGGCCACCTCCACCGACCCGAAGAACGGGTCCAACGCCACCACGTACAGCTACACCGACGGCAACCACGAGCTGACCAAGGTCACCCCGCCGACCGGCAACAGCCTCCAGCCGCGCACCCTCACCTACGACGGGTTCGGCCGCCTGGCCACCGTCACCGACGGGGCCGGGAACACGACCACCTACACCTACGACAATGCCGACCGGACCACCAAGGTCGCCGACACCGGCGGCTCGCACGCGGTCACCGTCACGTACTCCTACGACGGCGCCGGCAACCTGAAGACCCGCACCGACCCGTCCGGCACCACCACCTGGACCTACGACGGCCGCAACCTGGTCCTGTCCCGCGACGCCACCAGCGGCGGCGGCACGCTGTCCTACGGCTATGACCTGGACGCCAACCTCACCTCGGTCACCGACCCGCTGTCCGGTCAGGTGGGGGGCAACACCACCACCACGTACACCTACGACGACCGCAACCTGCTGACCGGGATCACCGACCCCGACGGCAAGCTGTGGTACTTCGATGTACGACGCGGACGGCCGCCGGATCCTCACCCTGTTCGGCACCAACGCCACCCAGTCCACCTACCTGGGCAAGATCAACACCACCTACGACAAGGCCGGGCGCATCTCCAGCATCAAGGCCACCGGCTCGGGAAACGGGACGATCTTCTCCGCCTCGTACTGCGACAGCCCGTACGTGTCCGGCAAAGCCTGCCCGACCAGCAGCGCCAGCACCGACACCGGCCTGGTGCAATGGGTCAACACCGCGAACGGGTTCGCGCCTGGTATCTCGGTCGACACCTACGACAAGGGCAACCGGCTCACCAAGTCCACCAGCAACGTCTACGGGACCACCTCGACCTACGGTTACGACTCCGACGGCAACATGACCTCGGCCAACGACGCCGGAAGCACCAGCACCTGGACCTACAACTCCGCCAACCAGGTCAGCACCAGCGGCTACGGCTACGACGGCGCCGGGAACCAGACCAGCGACCCGTCCGTCGGGGCCATGACCTACAACGACGCCGGCCAGATGATCTCCGCCGGGTCCGGCGCCGAGAGCTTCAGCTACGCCGGCAGCACCCAGGCCGAGCTGCTGTCCGACGGCTCCGCCCACGCCATCACCTACGGCCTGGCCAGCCAGGACGGCCAGCCCTGGATCCAGGACTACACCGCCACCGGCTCGGGCGAGAAGGTCAACGTCCTGCACGACCAGCAAGGCAGCATCCTGGGCGAGGTCAACAGCAACGGCACGTCCAGCCCGCAAGGCGACGTCATGTACGTCACCGATAACCTGGGTTCCGTGGTCGCCACCATCGACAGCTCCGGGCACGGCACGCTGACCGACCCCTACACCCCGTACGGCCTGGACGCCCAGCCCGGCAGCCTGGACCCGATGCTCACCTACACCGGCGCCCTGCAGGACACCGTCTCCCCGGGCACCGGGTTCCTGCACCTGGGCAACCGCTGGTACAGCCCGCCCGTCGAGCCGTACGCCGGCGTCGGGAACCAGGTCGGCCCCGGCCACTTCACCCAGCCCGACAGCTACACCCAGCTCGACAACCCCGCCAACGGCAACCTGTACGCCTACGCCGCCGACAGCCCCACCAACTACGCCGACCCCACCGGGAATGACATCTGGGGGCGCATTGGTGCGATAGTTGTTGGCGTCGGAGCCGCAGCAGCGCTCGCTAGCTTCACGATCGCGACCGGCGGAACGGATGTGCTCGGCACTGCTTACCTACTCCTCATCGGGGCAGGTTCCCTCGTCGAAAACCTCGGGATCTTCGGATGGCGCCCACTGTCGTGGGCTCCGTGTTCGGCGGTATCTCGGCGTGCTGATCCATAATGTCAAGCTCACAGTGAAGGCATTGCCGGCGCAGGAACTCATTCCCGCCGGCCAGTGGATAAGGCGAGGGCAGCCACACCCTCAGCACCGTCCATCACGCGCCTCAGAACAGTGTGTACCCTCGACATCGGAAGGAGGGACAGCATGCCTGACAGCGGAGGCAGCCGGTTCCGGCGACTGTTCCGTCCACAAGGGCACCCAGTGAAAGCCGATTTCCAGGCCAAGCAGGCACGGGCCTCCCTTTTGGACGAGGCAGGCATGACGGAGGTGGAGGCGCTGGCAGAGCAGAGAGAGCACATTCGCGCTATCGAGCGTATCCGCGACCTAACGGATCTAAGTCTGCGCGACTCGAAGAGGATATATGAATCAGTGTGGCGCTGACCAGTCGCTTACTTGCGCCTACGCCGCGATGACGCCCTAGTCGAGCGCGCCGCGAGCGGTGCAGCTAGTACCCGATAATGCGAGTGACCGGACCTGCCAGTATGGGAGTACGATGATAGCCGTAGCTATTACGTAGGTTAGACCGGTTCTCTGCTTTATTTCTCGCAGCGTCAGCTTTCGCGGGTAGTGTACACGCGTAAGCGTCGTAAGAGCGAGACTGACTCGAACGGACAGTATAATGGACGCAATGACAATGATACTAATAGGAGCAGTCTCCGGCATCATTGTAGGGTCCATGGTTTCGGTAATCAGTGCACTAAGAAGAAGATCTCGCCGACGGTCACGATCGTAGGGATACGGTGGCCATGAGTGTTTCGTAATGGCAGCTAACAAGCTGCCATTAGGAAACACGATATCCTTGCTACGGCCTGGCGGGCCGCAGGGCCGTCCCGGCGGTCGTCGATCCTGCTAGGAAAGCTCGAGGAGTTAACATTCGTGCCGACGGGCGATATCGCTGACCGGGTCCGGGCGCGGGCCCGTGCCACCAGAGCGGGCACGCCGGTACCGGGGCGCTTCGACCTACGGCTACACCGTCTCCCCAGGCACCGGGTTCCTGCACCCGGGCAACCGCTGGTACAGCCCGCCCGTCGAGCCGTTCGCCGGCGTCGGGAACCAGGTCGGCCCCGGCCACGTCACCCAGCCCGACAGCTACACCCAGCTCGACAACCCCGCCAACGGCAACCTGTACGCCTACGCCGCCAACAGCCCCACCAACTCACCGACCCCAACCGGAGCCTGCAGTTTCCTGGCTAGTCAGAGCCATCGACGGGATCCTTGCCACCTACAGGCTCAACCGTGATACGCAGCCACCGAGTGCGCCCGACGACCTGCCACAGGCCCTGAGCGGGCGTCCCCGCCGGTTCGACCCGGAGTCGCACCTCACCATCCGGTCTGAGACTGACCTCTTGCCGGGGACTGCCGGTCCAGCTGATCCGCGCTCGCACCGTATGACGACCGGGCTCGACCTCAATCGTCACGACCTGCGCAGGCTTAATCCATCCCCGAAAGACCCCATCCACCTCGAGGATGTAGGACCTCAAGGCATCACGGTAATGGCCGCCCGGCCGGGTGAAGATGATCTTCGCGCCGTGTTCCACGCGTCCATAATCACACGAGCACTGCGAGGCACGTAACCGGATAGATACGAGTGGCCCTGCTAGACCGGCCCTGCCCAGCTACCTCTTCGTCTAGCCGGGGTATCGGTCTAGCCAACGTGGCACCAGAATTCAGCCCGGCGACTCCTGCTTCGTAGAAGTCGCCTGTCTAGGTCTCGCGCTAGCCGGAGCTATCACTTAGGATCTCCACCGTCGGGGTGCTGAATCAGACCCGCCATCCGCTCCGCAACTACCTAGAGATGGTAGAGCCGGCTGGTCAGCCCGGCCGCCTTGGCCGCCACCGGTATCCTGGCGGAGTATTTCCGTCGGATTGGCGCTCGCCGCGATCTTTCAATGCTGACAGAAGGCCATGGCCATGGCCTGCCCCATCGCGCTGGCCGTCTGGGTTGTTGTTATTCTGGCCGCACGCCGCCGCAAGATTGCGTGCGATCCGTAGAGTGCGCTTCGGGCTGCCTGGCGTAATGTCTATCTACCGCTCGACCACGTCAGCGAACTAGGCAGACGGGAGTAAAAGCTGTGCGTAACGGTCCGTATCTGGTGGGCGCGCTGATAATCCTAGGACTCGGAATCCGTACACTAGTGGCCGGCCACACCCACGGCGCCATGGGGTGGCTGGGGCCTGTCCGCCCGTCGAGCCGTTCGCCGCGTCGGGAACCAGGTCGGCCCCGGCCACCACCGTATGGACTGGACCGGCCGCCGGAGGCAGCTGCCTTGTTGGTACAGGGACCGGATTCACCGGGGCGTAGTTACATGAGCAGCATATCTATATTCTATTACCTTACAGTGAGCTATAAAAATAAACTCGGTGAAAGGCAATATGGTTACTATCGTAGTGGCGGCGCTAGTAGTCGGCATGATCCTCGGTCCCATAGCCGTAATAATCGTGCACCGAAGGGGCCGTGCGCGCTTACTTATAAACCAACGCTACCAACCGCGGCCGCTGCCTGTAGGCTGAAGATGACGGTCCGGCCGTAATGCTCAGGTAACGAGTGCGTCCCACCGGTGTTCTGATGGTGTTGTGAGCCGCCAAGCTGCTTGACAGCGCTCACGGCGATAACGATCCCGGCAGGATCATGGCCATGTACAGCTCGTCGGCGAACTTGCCGTCGATCAGCAGGCAGTCCACGCGGCGGCCTTCATGGACGAAGCCCGCACGCTCATACAGGGCGATGGCCCGGTGATTGCGGGCCATCACGTTGAGTTCGAGGCGGCGCAGGCCGCGGGCCGTCGCCCAGCGCATCGCCTCCGCCAGCAATCCAGTGCCCACGCCTTGACCACTCGCCTCGGCCAGCACACCGATGACAAGATGGGTCGTGGCCCGGTTCCGCCGGAACTTCCCCCCACCAGCTCCGCGTATCCGGCCAGCTGGCCGCGCCGCCCGGCCACGATCACTATCGAGTTCTCCGACCGGCTCACTTCCTCCAGATGACGGGCCAGAGCCTGGGTCGAGGTATCCCGCTCGCCTGGCTCAGCAGCATGAACGAGGTCTCTTCATCCAGGCACTGCTTGAGCTTCCATCAGCGCGATCGCGTCGTCCGGCCCGGCGATGCGCAGCACCGGCCTCGTGTCTCCCTCTTCACCCACCGAACCATTCCCAAGCCCTCGATGGGGCTCTATAGGTATAGCCGGCGTTATCTGGAGCGTCTGCGGAGATATAAAGTCGTGCTGAACTAGTCTGCCCCTTGCGCAGGCTAAATTCCAGGCGTGTTACTTGGCAGCTGGTAAATTCCACTGGAATGCTTGCGTTGTCATTTTTCTGGATCGTATCTGATGCAACCATCGCAAGGTTTATTACTTCCCCGGCAGTAGTCCCCGCCGCGCTGTCGTTCGCCGCTACGATAGCTGGAATTTCTCTTCCCAGCGGGGTCACCTATCTTGCCGGCGAGACCCTCTGGACCCTGACGGGGACGGCCGCTGGCTCTGCAGTTGGGTAGAGTGGACCAGCCAGTACTCGCCGTCGTCACGGCCGTGGCGACGGCAAGGATCTAGGGCGCCGACTCCAGACGTTTCAGACGACGCAAGACTGGTAGTTACGAGATAGGAAGGGACGGGAACATGGCTCGGGACGAAGTCTTTAGAAACAGAGACGGTGTCGCAGGATGGGCGCAATGGGGTACCCGGCGGCGGACTTTGTTCCATGCGAATGTCAGGCGTAATTCGTGTACTGCTTGGTGTCGGCCTAACGCTGTTGCTGCTTACGATCATCACACTCATAGTCCGGGGCTTCCATTACTACACCGTCACTGGCGTTCTCGGGGCGGTAGGCGTATGCCTGAGTGCAGTCGCCATAACGTTGTCGCGGAAAAATCGGACGAACTTTCCCGGGCCGGGCAGGTTAGCGGCGCCGGGCCCTTATCCGCGGGAATGCTGGCCAAGAAAGGAGCCCTGATGGGAAGACTCAGAAAGATCGGCCAGTACCTTGGCCTCATATATAGGGATGACGGCACCTGGCAGCTCGGCCGCAGGCAAGGGCAAAAATCTCAATCCTCCGGTCCGGACAGGAATCCTGTAGATCGGAAAGCCGAACAGTAGGGGAGCCTCAGAAGAAGCTCCGGCGAGCCTCCTCAATAGCAACTGATCGCGGCGCCTGGGTATCAGCCCTACCCATTGCTCCGGGCGGTGGTCGCGGTGGCGCTGGCGTCGAGCGGCAAGTCAACCGATGCCGTGGGCCCCGGACCTGCCCGTTGGGGTTCGCGGTGGGCACGGCGGTGAGGAACTCGGTGCAGGCGACGTGGACGTTATGCCGGTGCCTGATGACATGGGCTGGGGCTCGGCGGGGTACAGCACTCAGGCCACGTTGCCTCATTCTGGCCGGTCAGTAGATGAGGCGGGCTGCGGCGACCCTCTTCACCGTCTATCACGTGCCGACGGAACAGTGTTTACCCTGCGGATATCGGGACAGGACTAACAGCATGCCTGACAGCGGAGAAGGCAAGTTCTGGCGGCGGTTCTGGCGGCTTAATCCGAACGTGTCCCAACGGGAGGCCGATTTCCAGGCGGGGCGAGCGATGGCCTCCCTTTTGGACGAGGCAGGCAGGAACGAGATTGCTGCCCTGGCGGCACAGAAAGAGCACATTCGAGCCATTAAGCGTATCCGCGAGCTAACGGGCCTGCGCCTGCTCGACTCGAAAAGGATATATGAATCAGTGTGGCGCTGACCAGCCGGTCGCTCGACTGCAGCGCGATGATGCCATGGCCGAGCGCCGGGAGTTGTGCGGCTGGCAGTCCGATATCGGCAGCGGGTGCGCTCGCTCTAATCCGAACAGCCGAGACCAGTTCGGGCGGATGATATTTAATCATACCGATAAGAGCAGCCTTCAGCGTCATCGCGGGATGCATGGTTGTGATTACCGGCGCACTCAGAAGATCTCGTCGGCGGTGGCGATGGCAAGCCCACTCACCCGGTTTTTGGCATACCAGCTGACTATCTCCTTTACTTGCGAGTGATTTCAGACCAGGACAGCCAGCCGAGGCTCGGGCCGGGTCCGGTCGCCAGGTGGGCGATGACGGCGATGCCGGTCTGCGTGCCGTGCGGTTGGCGTAGTTCAACAGGACCCTTTGCGGTGGCGCGCTGGAAGCCTCCGCCCCGGCCCAGGGCTGGCACGGTCGGCCCGGATATCGCTGCGGCTGCCGGCTCGCTGTTGCCAGCGGGTCAGCGGCCAGTCCCGTTATCGCGGCAGTGCGGCGACCCATGAGATCTTCGGCTTTATCGCGGGCTCCCTCTTGGTCTCGGTGCCTGTTCTCCTGGGCAGGCTGCCGCCGAGGCATGATGCTGAGTTAACGGCAAGGGGCGCCAGTGGCACCCCGCTTATTACTCGTTTCTGGCGGTCTCGGGGCCGGTGATGCGGGCTAGAAGGGGGAAGGTGGCGGCGATGATCGCGAGAGAGATCACGATGCCGCCGGCGGTCAGCAGGTAGTACGCGATGGCGGGGGCGACCATTGTGTGCTGCTGCGCCTCCCGGGCGAACATCGCGGCGCCGGCGAAGCCGGTGCCGATCGCGACGGCAGCGACGGACAGCAGCGGGACGGCTCCCTCCAGCGCGACGACGCTGCGCAGCGTGGACAGCCGGGCGCCGGCGAGGCGGAGCATGCTGAACGGCCGCTTGCGGTCGGCAAGTCCGGCCGCGATGCCCGCGACGAGGGTGCAGCCGGCGATCGGCAGGCTGACCAGGATCACCACGTTCGCGAGCTGCTGGTACCCGTTGTTCGCGGCGTCGTCCGCCACGACCTTGTCCTCAAGCGTGGACGGCGCGTTGAGGACGGGGTAGGCGGCCTCAGTCTCCAGCACGGTCCTCGCCTGCTCGACCGCCGTGGTGGTGCCGTCCGTCTCCACGCCGATGGTGTCCACGCCGAGGGCGTTCAGCCGGGCGGCCGGGATGTTCGCGGCCGGCCAGGTGAATCCGCTGATGCCCAGGTTGCCGAAGAACCCGTGGGCCGAAGAGGCCTGCCGGGATGGCCGCCGCCGTCGCTCCAGCCGGGCAACGTCCGAGACCGGGAACGGTTGCGAGCTGCGCGCACGAGGCCACGTCGGCCGTGATCGGGGGGACGCTGCCGCCGGGGTTACCGCCGAACGCGTTGACGCCTAGGTCGTGGAACGTGCCGGGGATGGTCAGCGTCGGGTCCGCCCGGAGCACGATGACCCCGTGGATCCCGCCGATAGCTTCCAGCCGCGCCGCGAGGGCGGCGGCGGGCGCGGCCGGCCCGGGTCAGTCACTCGTGAGCCGGATGGTGACGGGGCCGCTACCTGGTCGGTCATCAGGTTCGACTGCGCCACGGTGCCGAACCGGGTGGTGTCCTTGGCGTCCTGGGTGGTGATCGCGACGACGGCCGCGGTGGTGATGAACAGTGCGAGCACCAGGCCGCTGACCGCGCGGAAGGCGGCCCTGGGGTCGTCGCCGATGCGCCGGGCGGCGAGCAGCGTGGCGGGCGGCTGGTCCACCGGGCCATGGCCACGGCCGCGGCCATGGTAAGCCACGGGCCGGCGACGAACAGGCCGACAAGGATGATGAAGAAACTGGACGCGAACGCCTGGATCTGCCCGGATATCGAGGCCGGGTGACCGTGGATGGTCCAGAAACCAAGCTCAGCCAGGCCGGCCAGCAGCGGGATCACCCGCCAGCCGCCCGGTGGCTTGGGCCGCGCCCGGCGGGCGACGCCGAGCGGGGAGATGTTCACCCGGCGCAGCGCCATCCGCGCGGCCAGCGCGGCGAAGAGCGGCACGCCGATCGCGACCAGGAGGATGTCGGGCAGGCTGAGCGTCAGCTCGGCGGGGAAGAACGGCTGGCCGATGAACGGGATGCCCGCGACCGGGATGCGGAGGCAGAAGAAGAGCGCGAACCCGATGGCCGTCCCCAGCACCGCCGCCGCTGTCGACTCGATGGCCGCGATCAGCGAGACCTGCCCGCGGGTCGCGCCGCGAGGCGCATCGCTGCGAACCGCTCCTCCCTGCGGGCGGCTGACAGCCGGGTCGCGGTGCCGATGAAGATCAGCACCGGGGTCAAGATCGCCAGCGCCACGACGGCCAGGATGAGGTCGACGGAGTTCGACCCGCCTCCAGCGTCGTTCGGGAAGTAGGCCAGGCCCTTGGGGTTCGGCGTCTGCGGGAACCCGGGCCCTGGCATGTGCTGCCCGGCAGCATGAAGCTGCCGGGCATCACGTCGTTGACCGATGTCACCTGCACGGTGTCCCGCGTCTGTGCGAGCTGGGCCGTCGTGCGCCCGACGACGATGACCAGGGAGTCCGGCGACGGGAGCGCGGCGTCGCCGATCGTGCCCGCCAGCCGGCCCGGGTAGCGGTCGGCCAGCTCGCTCGCCGGGGTGTCGTGAATCAGCGCGGCCAGCGCGGGCGAGGCATAATACGTGCCCGGGGCCGGGTCGCGGGGGAGGCCGGGCGGCACCGGGGACCAGGCGCCGGCCGCGGCCACGTCGAAACGCTCGATCTGCTGGCCGTCGAAGAAGTCGCCGACGGGGTGCCACCACAGGGGCGCGGTGCCGGCCGCGGCGGTGCGCGGCACTACGGACGAGGTGCCGGTCCAGAACCAGGCGTGGCGGTTGTTCCAGGTGACGGCCGCGTTAGTCGCGGCCACGGCGGTCAGCAGCAGGCCGACGCCGAGGCCGACCGCGATCGTGAGGATCACCAGGCGGATGATCGCCTCGCGGCCGCCGTTGAGCACCAGCCGCACCCCGAGCCCGATCACGGCTGGGCCCCGGTGAGTGTGCTGACCTTGCCGTCGCGGACGATGACCTCGCGGTCGGCGTAGGCGGCGACCCGGGCGTCGTGGGTGACGAGGACGACGGTGGTGCCCTGCTCGCGAGCGGCGGCGGTGAGCAGGTCCATCACCAGCTCCCCGGACACCGAGTCCAGGGAACCGGTCGGCTCGTCGGCGAACAGCACCTCCGGCTCGGCGACCAGGCCACGGGCGAGGGCGACGCGCTGCGCCTGCCCGCCGGACAGCTCCCCGGACCGGCGTCGCTCGAGCCCGTCCAGGCCGAGCGCGCCGAACCACTTCCTGGCCGCCGTCATCGCCGGGCCGCGCCGGGTGCCCGACAGCAGCAGCGGCAGCGCGACGTTCTCCTCGGCGGTCAGCTCGGGGACCAGCTGGCCGGACTGGAACACGAACCCGAACCGGTCGCGGCGCAGCGCGCTGCGCCGGTCGTCGCTGAGCGAGTCGAGGCGCCGCCCGTCGAACCAGACCTCGCCCTCGCCGGGGACCAGGATGCCAGCCAGGCAGTGCAGCAGCGTGGACTTGCCGGAGCCGCTCGGCCCCATCACCGCGACGATCTCGCCCTTCCGGACGCAGAGCGACGCGCCGCGCAGCGCCGGCGTGCTGCCGAACGACAGCGACAGGCCGCGCGCCTCGATGACGTTCTCGGATACGGCCTGCTTCTCGATGCCGGTCATGACCGCACCGCCCGGGCGAGCTGGTCCAGCCGGGCCGCCGTGTGATCGATCCACCGCAGGTCCGCCTCCAGACGGTAGAGAGCGTGGTCGGCGAGCAGCACGTCGAGGGTGCCGCCGCGCCGCTTGAGCTGGTGAGCTCGCGCATCCGCTGCAGGTGCGCCGCCGCTGGGTGTCGAGGTAACCGTCGGCCCGCCTGCCGAGCATCAGCGCGAGCACGACCTTGGTGAACAGCTCGCTCTGCAGGTCGGGGTCGGGCGGGACCGGCTCGCCCAGCCACTTCTCCACGTCGGCGACGCCGTCGGAGGTGATGATGTACCGGCGGCGCTCGGGCCGGCCTCCTGCTCGACCGGCCCGGCGACCGCCTTCCCGTCCCGGGCCAGCCGGGACAGCGTCGCGTACACCTGGCTGTAGCGCAGCGGCCTGCCCTGGCCGAAGTGCGCGTCGTAGTCCCGTTTCAGGTCATACCCGTGGCTCGGCCCGCGCTCAAGCAGCCCAAGCAATGTCAGCGGAACGCTCATACCCGAGAGAATACCCCAAGAGTATTCTCTTGGGTAGTAGTAATGCTCTTCCGGTCGACCGGTACCACATCCGCTCCGATAGGATATGCTCCGAGGTTATGAACATCATGCCAGACGAGAAGAACGTAAGGATCACGACCGGAGCCATGGAAACACGACACGGCCCGCCGCAGCGGAACTTCCAGCTCGCACGAGACGGTACGCAGACGATGATCGCGCTGAGGCGGGCAGCGGCGCCCGCACCCGGGGTCTCCTCGCCTCGCTTCCAGGTGCCGACTCCGATGCGGAGTGGCATTCCAGCGGGCGAATGTCTTGCCAACCTGGTGGTAAGTGCCTACATTGGTTGAGTCAATTTACACGTGACAGGAAGCAGCTGTGCGCAGGCAAAACGCTAAATTCATGCCGGTGATCCGCCTGGCGGCTATATGTGCCGCGTGCGGCCTCGGACTGTCAGCGCTTGGTGTAGCATCCCTGCTGAATGCCATACGAGGCGGCCCGGTTCTAGGCGTACTCACCCTCGTGGGTGCCGTAGGTATCCTGGCCCTTGCCGGATACTTTGTCTGGGGCTATGAATGGCTCCAGAAACGGCCCGAGCTCATCGGTAAGGCCGAGCGGGATGCCGGAAGAAGCAAAGTTTAGGAAAATGCCGCCGTAGCAGGCATCGACACTTGACGGCAATGTATTAATGACATGCACGAAGGATTCTGGTTTGCGAATCGATCTTACGTCATCCGCTGAACTTCTGGTGTCTGCGATAACCCGCTGGTCCCTGTACTGGCACCAGGCTCCGAGCGCTAGGTCCTCGGAGTCTTGCGCGGCTAGCCCGCAGAGAAGGGCTGACCCTGCGACGGAGACGAGTTCGGGTGATGCTAGCGGACAGCGTCTGCAGCGCCCGGCTGGCAGACTACCAGATTCAGCGAGTTCTGCATGAAGTCAGGTCTGAATTATGGATAAGCGAAAATGGCCAATAGCAGTGTTCTTGATGGCGATATTTATCGGTGTTTACCGGGCGGCGACAGGCCGATTCGGGGGTTAGTGTTCTGGGGCAGTGTCCTTGCCGCTGCCGGTCAGCCTCTGCCATCGTGACGCCTTGTGAACCTCGACCGCGGCAAAGATCGAAAGGAGGATCGGCAGTAATGAGTCCAAGTTTGAGATAACAATGAGGGGTTACGATATCAAGGAAGTTGACCAGCTAGTCGCGCTGGTGGAAGATGGCTACAAAAATATGGCTGCCGGGGACCGGGGGGCTCTGCTTGGTGTGTTGCGCTCAAAGCAAGCCGCAGAATTCCCCACGAAATTTCGCGGCTACTCGAAAATTTAAGTGCACAACTATATCGATGACCGGCTCCGGGAGCTTTCGCGCGAAGCCGGCCCTGATCAAGGGCCGTAACCATCGCGCCGTGTTCATATATATCTCTGCGGGAGCTCCCGTTCCGGGCGGAAAAATGGGCCGTTACAAACGTCAGCCCACACAGAACTCGTTACCCTCGGGGTCCTGCAAGATGACGAAAGTGCCTGGCTTCATCAGTTACCACCCTGACCTGAGTGGCTCCAAGAGCCACCAGTCGTGCAACCTCGACCGCACGAGCATCCGGCCTGTCGCCCAGCGCAGTGACATCGAGATGAATGCGGTTCTTCACGCTCTTAGCCTCCGGGACCCGCTGGAACGCCAGCCGGGGCCCCTTCCCGGCCGGATCCTCGATCCGGTACCAGTTGCCGAGATCCTCCTCGCGATGCCCAAGCGCCCGCAAGGCCGCATGGATGCCGTCGATATCCGGCGGTGCGTAACCAAGGACCGCGGACCAGAAGGTAGCCAGGGCCGCCGGGTCAGCGCAGTCAATGGTCACCTGAACATTTCCTGAGGTCACGACAAGATTCTATGAGCGCCTTCATGAACGGGGTTCTGCGTGCGGCTGGCGGTGCGGCTTGTGCTGGTGCGTCCCGGGCCTGGCGGCACGGTGGTCCGTGTGCCGGCCCCAGTCGGCACGGTGGGACTTCATGCCGGCGGCGAACCGGCTACGGGCCGGGCCAGGACGGGGCCTGAGGGGTTCGCGAGGCGAAAGGGCCTGGTGAGGACCGGGCTCGCGGGCAGGACCGGGCTCGCGGGCAGGACCGGCTCGCGGGCAGGACCGGGCTCACGCGGCATCGACACCAGGCTTGCGATGGGGACCGGGTGGTCTTTCGGGACTGGCCATGAGCACGGTACTGCGGGGCGGAAACGTTATCGGTCACGCCCGGGCAGCGGGACGCTAGATAGGGCGTGCCTTTTTACTCGTGGCTGAGTGACCGGCTTGAGGCGGCGGTGCCGGGCGCCCCGCCGGAGTGCGGCGTGGCTCAGCTCGGCCCGAGATCCGACGACAGCCATCGCTGCGGACGCAGGTAGATCGCGACCTGCTCAGTCAGCTCTGCCTTGGCAAATGCGAGATAGGCCGGGACCTTCTCCGGCGGCAGGTAGCGCTCCGTGATCTCCCGCAGCAGTTCATCAGTCTCTGGGATGGTGCGTGTCACCGGACCCTCCACCGATACGTACCGGATCGTCGGCGCGACCCGCTCGACCATCAGGGTAAAGCGCCCGGCTGCCTCGATCAGGCGGGCCTTCCGCGACGCGGCCTCGGTCAGGATCCACGCCTCTCCGCCGGGCTCGTACTGGTACCAGATCGGTACGGTCAGCGGGCCGCGGTCCGGCCCGGCCGAGACCGACAACGCCGCGATATGCGGCTCGGCCAAGAATAGCTCGCGATCGCGTACAGACAATTTGTTATCCGCCATGACCCTGAACCTATCCGAAGGCACCGGCAATCTATCCTGGCCGCCGTGCACCTTGCCGGTCTCACTCCCGCGCGCCTGGCCGTGCCTGGTCAGGTACCGGTGAGTTGACTGCCTGCGGTGCGTCCCTGCTCCGGAAGGTAAGTTTTCCTGGCTGGACGTGCGGCGCGCCTGAACGGGTGATGCCCGTCGCGAGCAGACTGCCCGGCCTGCCCGGAAGCCATCCATCCGACCTCTCGTCAGCGGAAGCTTGCGGGGGATCGGTGCCGGAGATGGCCGAGCCCGCCGCCCCAACACCCGGCGAAGGGTGACATCTTGCCGACCGGCCAGCGCCTCACATAACGTGAGTGCTGATGAAATACAGAAAACCACCCAGGGGTCTTTCGCTGGCCTGGCTGTCGCTGGCCGCCATCATGATCGCCGGGCTACTCATAGGTTTCGAGATCAACACGGCCAGGCAGCAGATTCTTTTCCTTCTCGGCTGCGTCGGACACATTATCGTCGGCTTCATCATATTTATAACCGTTCCCCGGCGGCACTCTCTTCGCCGGCTCCGCCCCAGTCATCGGCTCGTGTCCGTGACCTGGCGTGAGGCCGCGTCGGCAGGTGGTAAAGCCATGGCTTCCAGCCAATAAAACCCGGCGCCGTGTTCCCGTTAAGCCGCCGGTGTCATGAAACCGAGAAGAGCAAAGACACCGAAGAGCAAAGACACCGAAGAGCAAAGACACCGAAGAGCAAAGACACCGGACGGTGAGCGCTGTCGGCCCACGCCGCTGAGTACGCTGGCCTGGCCGCCCTTCCGCGACGCGAGGAGACGCCATGGACAAGCTGCTACCCGGCATCACCGCCGAACGCGTGCCGACCAGCCGCCTCAAAGTCAACGTGCTGTCCGTGGACAAACGGACACGACGGTGACGCGGTGCTGTTCGTGCACGGCAACGTGTCCTCCGCGCTGTTCTGGCAGCCGTCCATGCTGGCCCTGCCGCCTGCGTACCGGCCGCTCGCGATCGACCTGCGCGGGTTTCGGTGACACCGACCCCGAGCCGGTAGACGCGACCCGCGGGCTGCGCGACTACGCCGATGACCTGGCCGCCGTCATCGACGCGCTCGGCCTGGCGTCGGTGCACCTGGTCGGCTGGAGCATGGGCGGGGGAGTGGTGCTGCAGTACCTGGCGGACCGGCCGGGCACGCACCGGGTCGCGTCGCTGACGCTGGTGAACCCGGTATCCCCGTTCGGCTTCGGCGGGACCAGGGGCCTGGACGGCGTGCTGTGCGACCCGTGGGGGGCGGCTCCGGCGGCGGCGGCGCCAACCCGGAGTTCATCGAGCGGCTGGCCGGCCAGGACCGCACCGGCGACAGCCCGCTGTCACCGCGGTCGGTGCTGCTGGCCCACTACGTCAAGCCGCCGTACGTGCCCGAGCACCTGGACGTGTTCGTGGAGTCCATGCTGTCCACCCGGCTCGGCGATGATCACTACCCGGGCACCTCGCGGTCCGTGCCGCCTGGCCCGGCTTCGCGCCCGGCGACCAGGGCGTGCTCAACACCATGGCGCCGACCCACTTCCGGATCGCGGACCTGTCCGGAGCGGAACCCAAGCCGCCGGTGCTGTGGCTGCGCGGTGCCGATGACGTCATCGTCTCCGACACGTCCCTGTACGACCTGGCCTACCTCGGCTCGCTCGGGGCGATCCCCGGCTGGCCGGGGGAGCAGACCTGGCCGCCGCAGCCGATGGTGGCGCAGACCCGGGCCGTGCTGCTCGGCTACGCCGCGGCCGGCGGCCGTTTCCGCGAGGTGGTGATCGAGGACTCGGGTCACGGCCCGCACCTGGATCAGCCCGAGCGGTTCGGCGCCGAGCTGCGCACGCACCTGGCCGAAAGCCAGGCAGCAAGAAAGCCAGGCAGGGCTAGCTGCGCTGGGAGGCCAGGATGCGGCGGATGTCCGCGGTCTCGGTGTCGCTGTACCTGTCCAGGATCGCGTGCAGGTCGTTCAGGTCTTCGTCGGTGCGGTAACTGGCGAGTTCGCGCTCGAGCTGGGTCTGCGTGCCGTGCGCCTCCCGGCTGTCGCGGAGCTGGTCGCGGACCGTGGTCCACAGGGAGGTAAGCCGGTGAGCCGTTGTCTGCATAAGCCTGATTCCTTGCTTGTGATGGACGGTACTTGCGTTACCTGCTCCAGTGTGCTTCACGATGACCTATGCGTCCAATGACTAGGTAGCAATAAAAGCATGAGCTAAAGTCATGAAATGGATACCGATGCGCTGCGCTGGCTCCAGCAGGTGGCCGACGGCACCACGGTCACCGAGGTCAGCGAGACCGAAGCGGTCACCCAGTCCGGTGTGTCCCGGGCGCTGGCCCGGCTGGAGGAGCAGATCGGCACGCCGCTGCTGCGCCGCTCGGGCCGGACGCTGCGGATGACCCACGCCGGGGCGGTGTTCAAGCCGCACCTGGACGCGATGCTGCATCATCTCGACGACGGCATCGCCGCGGTCAGCCAGCTCGTCGACCCGGACACCGGCTCGGTGGCCCTGGCCTTCCAGCAGTCGCTGGGCACCTGGCTCGTCCCCGACCTGGCCCGCAGTTTCCGCGTCACCCACCCGAGCGTCCGGTTCCAGCTCACCCAGGTCCGGGACGAGCTGCGTTCGGCGCCCCTGGACGGCGGCCGCGCTGACCTGGAGCTTGGCAGCCGCCGGCCGGGGAGCGCCGCCGCGGGCCAGCCCGATGCGGCCTTCCACAGCCGGCTGATCGCGATCGAGCCGCTGCGCCTGGCGCTGCCGCGCGAGCACCGCCTGGCCGCTCAGCCGCGGGTCCGGCTCGCCGACGTGGCCACCGAACTTTTCATCGGCCTGCGCCCCGTCTCGGCCCTGCGCAAACGGACCGACGACCTGTGTGACCAGGCCGGATTCCGCCCCACGGTGATTTTCGAAGGCGACGACCTGTCGAACGTGCGCGGGTTCGTCGCGGCCGGCCTCGGCGTCGCCGTGGTCCCCGCGCCCCGCGCCGGATCCCCGGAGTCGGCGGCCGGCCCGGTGGTCTACGCCGAGATCGCAGACCCGGGCGCGGTCCGGGAGATCTTCCTGATCTGGTCATCCGAGCGCCGTCTGCTGCCCGCCGCCGACTTGTTCCGCCGGCACGTGCTGCGGCGGGCCGCCGCAGGCAGGCTCCCCGCCGTCGCACCACCATAATTTTTTTCCGAACGGACATGTGGTTTTCCGCCCCCTCACCGGTCCGAGTGGACCTGGGCGGGAAATACGCTGAAAATGTGTCCATGCCTAGCCAACCCAGTCCTGGATCGCCCGCCACCCGGGGCGCCAAGCCGGCCCCGCGACGCCGGGCCGCCGAGATCGACATCGACGAGGCCAGGAAGGCGTTCTTCCTGATGGTCGGGTTCATCGCGCTGATCTGGCTGCTGCAGGTGGTGAACTGGGCCGATCAGTACCGGCTTGACGTCAGCTACGGGATCCTGCCGCGCGACGTGGCCCGGCTGCCGGAGATCTTCACCGCCCCGTTCCTGCATTTCTCCTGGGATCACATCGAGGGGAACTCCGGCCCGCTGTTCGTCTTCGGCCTGCTGGCCGCCTACCGCGGCGTGGTCCGGTTCCTCGGGGTGACCGCACTGGTCGCGGTGACCAGCGGGCTGGGGGTCTGGGCGTTCCAGGGCAACCGTGAGCTGACGGTGGGGGCCAGCGGCCTGATCTTCGGCTACTTCGGCTACGTGCTGGCCCGCGGGGTCATCGACAGGAACCTCATCGACGCGCTCGCCGCGGTGGTGATGGGGCTGTCCTACGCCTACATCCTGACCGTGGCGATACCCGGGACCCCCGGGGTGAGCTGGATCGGGCACCTCGGCGGCCTGGTCGGCGGGCTGGCCGCGGGCTGGATCTTCCGGGCCAGGCGCGGGCCGCGCCGGCCGACGGCCCCGCCGCGAAAACCGGGGGGTCTGGCCGCGGGGCGACGACCGGCACCGTGGCCGTGCCGGTGAGCCCGGGCCACCCGCGCGCCGACCTGTACAAAGAGCTGGGTGACCTCGGCCTGTAGGTCCGATTACGCCACTTTAGCCATTCCGTTAATGCTAAGGTCCACTCGCCACATTGGCATGAATTGTCAATTTCACGGGGGTGGCTATGGACCGGGATGTGCTCGCCCGAGCCTGGGCGGCGGCCGCGGTCGGGGTCGCGGTGATCGCGACCGCGGCGGCGGGACTGGCGCTCAGCGGGCCGTCTAAACCGCGCCCGGCCAGCACCGCGGTGGCCAGCGTGATGGTCAACCCGGGCACGGTGCAGCTCGGCCAGGAGCTGCGTTCAGGGCCGTCGGACACCGCCCAGTGCCAGCGCGTCCTGCGGGTCAGCTGCTACAACCCGGTGCAGATCCAGCAGGCGTACCAGCTGCCTTCCCTGTACGCCCACGGCATCACCGGCCGCGGTGCGACCATCGTCATCGTCGACCCCTACGGCTCCCCGACGATCGGCGGTGACCTGCGCACGTTCGACCGCACCGAGGGCATCCCGGACCCGCCGTCGCTGCGGGTCATCCGGCCGGCCGGGCGGGTCCCCGGGTTCAGCGCCGGCCGTCAGGGGATGGCCGCCTGGGCCAGCGAGACCACGCTGGACGTCGAGTACGCCCACACGGTCGCCCCCGGGGCCGCTCTCGTGCTGGCCGAGACGCCCGGCGGGGCCCGCACCGGAGGGGTCAGCATGACCCAGGTGGTGACGGCCGAGAAGTACGTGATCGCGCACCACATCGGCGACGTGATCAGCCAGAGCTTCATCGCCGCCGAGCCGGGTATCGGGGCCGCCGCGATCGGGGCGCTGCGCGGCGCCTACACCGCCGCCTACGCCCATCACGTCACGGTGCTGTCCGGCGCAGGCGACACCGGGGCGGCCGGCCTCGAGCCGGGCGGGGCCGGCTACTACTCCCGTCCGGTGACGGGCTGGCCGGCCAGCGACCCGCTGGTCACCGCCGTCGGCGGCACCCGGCTGAACCTGGACGCGGCCTGGCCACCGCGTCTCGCCCGACGCGGTGTGGAACGACACCTACAGCTCGACCGCCAACCAGCTGGTCAACCGCGACCCGGGGCCGAACCCGCTGGCCGGGGGCGGCGGCCGGTCGTCCGTCTTCGCCCGGCCCGCCTACCAGAACACCGTTCGCGCCGTGGTGGGGAACCACCGCGGCCTGCCCGACATCTCGATGAGCGCGGCGTGCACCGGGGCGGTCAACATCTACCAGAGTTTCCCGGCTCGCGGGCTGGTACGCGCTGTGCGGCACCAGCGAGGCAACCCCGCTGTTCGCGGGTATCGTGGCGCTCGCCGATCAGGTGGCGGGCCATTCCCTCGGCCTGATTAACCCGGCCCTGTACCAGCTGGCGGCCACCCGCGCCGCGGGCATCGTGGGGGTCGCCGCGGGCGATAACACCGTGTCGTTCCGCCGGGGCGGCCACCTGGTCACGGTGCCAGGCTTCAGTGCCCGGTCCGGGTACAGCCTGCGGCAGGCCTGGGCACCGTGAACGGCGCCGCCTTCGTCCCCGAACTCGCCCGGCTAGCGGCCCGCTGAGTTCTCGGCCAGGTCGGCGACGTACGGCCGGTCCTCGCGCCAGGCCGCGATCTGCTCGGGGCGGCCGTACTCGGCCAGGTAGTCCGTGACCCGGTTCTTGACGTGGTCCCACACCAGGACCGGCGCCGCGTCGCAGTCCGCCACCAGCGGCGCGAACGCCTTGAGCGGCGCGATCACCGTGTCCAGGGCGGGGTAGACGAAGACCGCGGTCGATCGCCTGGTCACGGTGCCGCCCGCCACCACCCGGTGGCGGCCGGCTCGCATCCGGCCGCCGGTCCACTGGGTCAGCAGCGAGCCTGAGAACACCTGCAGCGCGCCGGGAACGGTCGGGACGGGCATCCAGCGTCCGTCGGGCGCCTGGACCTGCAGCCCGTCGTAGTCGCCCTCCTGCGCCAGGATAGTGATCACGGAGTCGTCCGCGTGCTCGAGCAGCAGCAGCTTGTCCTCGTCCGCGGCCTCGGGGGCGTCGGGATAGGCCCAGGCCGGATAGTCGTTCACGGTCAGCCGCAGGTGCGTCGGCGTGCCGAGGGTGAACGTGTCGCGCAGCCCCTGGGCCTTGGCGTAGAGCCAGAGCATCCGCTTAGCCAGCCCCTGGCACGCCTCGATGTAGCGGAACGCCACCTCGCGCAGCTCCGGATCATCGGCGGGCCACATGTTGGCGTGCCCGTACAGGCCGAGATACTTCTCCGCCAAGCCGGCCGCGCGGGCGGCCTCGGCGTCGTCGTACTGGGCCACGTTGAAACGCTCGAGCTCGAGCCGCCCGGAGTCGTCCGGCCACTGCCGCCAGCCGCGATAGGGGTGCGGGCTGGCCAGCTTGGCCTTGTCCGCGTGCGGCAGGCTGAGCAGCCGGGCCATCCGGGTGCTCAGCTCGCTGATGAGATCGTGCGGAACGCCGTGGTTGATCACCTGCAGGGCGCCAAGTTCCTCCGTCGCGGCTCGCACCGGGCCCAGCTGCGAGTTGTTCCCGGCGCTCGCGGCGCGCAGGTCGATCACAGGAATGGCAGACATCATCAGCTCGTCCTCACGGAGTGTCAGTGCTCGAATGCCCGAGGTCCGCACCGGAAACAGCGGCATGCCCGGGTGGCATCAGCATGGCCTTCATCATCCCACCCGGCGCCGCCCGCCGGACGTCGGATCCGGCCGTCCCGCACCGGGCTCCGGGGGAAAACCCCCGATGACATCCGGGGGGCCGCACCGTCGTAGTTTATGCCCCCGATTTCTAACCTAAAGGTACGGGGTTCAGCCACGATCGGAGAAACGGGGTGACAGCATGACGCCCGTCGTCAGCGGTGAGCGCGGCATCGCGACCTGGCTCACCGGAGCGGCCGGCCTGCTGCTGCTCGCGGTAGCCGTCGTGATGATGGTGGCGGCGGCGCCGGGCCGCCCGGCATCGCCCCATGCGGCCACGCCGTCGACGGCCGTCCCTAACGGTGAGGTCACGCTGAGCACCGATGCGACGATGGTGCGCGCGTGCCGGGCCGGGCCCCCGGCGGTCAGCGCCTGGGCCGAGCCGTATACCCCCCCCTGATCACGCACAGCTGGTCCGCCAGCAGCTCGGCCATCTCGGTCCGCCCGCCGCTGGCCAGCTGCGCGGTGAGCTGACCGAAGCGCTCGCGCACCCAGGTTTTCATGGTGACCGCGGCGCGGTGCGCCGGGTGCGCCGCGTCCGGGAACTCGGCCAGGGCCATCAGGAAGGGGCAGCCCCGGCAGCGCTGCGGCTGCACCTGCTCGGCGAGGGCGTCGAACACGGCCAGGATCGCCTCCCGGGGGTCGGTGCCCTGGCCGGCCGCCGCGTCGAACCACTCGCGGTAGAGCCGGTCGGCTCGCTCGATGTAGGCGGCGACGAGTTCGTCCTTCGATGCGAACAGCCGGTACAAGGTGGTCGGCGCCACCCCGGCCTCGGCGGCCACCCGGTCGACGCCGGTGGCCCGGATCCCGTGCCAGTAAAAAAGCTCGTGCGCGACCCCGAGCACATGCTCACGAGTATCAGCCGAACTGCGTGCCATGCCGGTCCCTAGTCACTTGCGTAACAATGCGTCCCACCCTACCATGCCAATGTTAGGGAACGATCCCTAACATTGGAAGGAGAACGGGATGATCTTGGTGACGGGAGCGACCGGCCACATCGGCCGCGAGCTTGTCGATACCCTGGCCGCGCGGGGCGAGCAGGTCCGGGCCCTGGTCCAGGCGGCCGGGGACCATCAGCAGGAATTCCCGGCAGGCGTTCGGTCCATCGCGGGTGACCTCAGCTCACCTGACAGCATGCGCGCCTGCCCTGGCCGGCGTGCGCGGGCTGTTCCTGCTGCCCGGCTATCCGAACATGTCAGGCACGCTGGCCGAAGCCAGGCAGGCCGGGGTGCGAACAGGTGGTCATGGTCTCCAGCAGTTCCATCGAGGGCGGCGAGGAGGGCAACGCCATCACGAAATACATGATGGACTCCGAAGCGGCCGTCCGCGAATCCGGTCTGGCCTGGACGTTCCTGCGGTCGTACGGCTTCATGTCCAACACGCTGCAGTGGGTGCCGCAGCTTCAGGCCGGTGACGTCGTCCGCGCCCCGTGGCCGGACGTACCCGTGGCGATGATTGATCCCCACGACATCGCGGCGGTGGCGGCGGTGGCCCTGACCTCGGCCGGTCACGCAGGGCCGTCCGTATACCCTGTCCGGTCCCGAGCCGCTGCGGCCCGCCGACCGGGTACGCGTCCTCGGCGAGGTGCTCGGCCGGGAGCTGACGTTCGAGGGGCAACCCGACGACGAGGCCAGGGCGCAGCTGAGCCAGGCCATGCCCGCCGAGTACGTGGACGCGTTCTTCCGTTTCTACTCAGCGGGCACCCTGGACGAGTCGCGCGTCCGGTCCGACGTCAGCGACGTGACCGGCCAGCCGCCGCGCTCCTTCCGCCAGTGGGCGCGGGCTCACGCGGACGCGTTCAGCCCAGCTCGTTCGGCTCGCGGGCCGCGCAGCACGAGGACAGAACGGGGTCCGGCGGTGACGCTGTCGCCGGCCCGGGCGGGCGGCGCCGACCCGGCGCCCGCCGGGTCGTAGCTGTCTATTTCCCGCTGCCAGAGCTGGCCGGGCCTGGCCGGGGGAATGGTGAACGCCAGCGGCTCCCACCACGCGTTCACCAGCACGAGGAAGTCGTCGTCCAGCATCGGCAGGCCGTCCGGGCCGGTATCGGGCGCATCGGAGCCATCCAGGTAGACACCGAGCGCGAGCGCGTTGCCGTCGGCCCAGGCGGCCTGCGTCATCGGCGTCCCGGCCGGGGTGAACCAGCCGAGTTCGGCGGCCTGGATGCCGGTCAGGAAACGGTGCCTGCGGAACACCGGATGGGTCCGCCGCAGCGCGATCAGGTGCTGGGTAAAGGCGAGCAGGCCGGTGTCGGCGGCGCCCCAGTCGACCCAGGATATCTCGTTGTCCTGGCAGTACGCGTTGTTGTTCCCGCCCTGGGTCCGGCCCATCTCGTCACCGCCGAGCAGCAGCGGGACCCCGAACGAGAGCAGCAAGGTGGTGAGCATGGCCCGGCACCGCTGCGCGCGCAGCGCCAGCACGCTCTCCTCGTCCGTCGGGCCCTCGGCGCCGCTGTTCCAGGACCGGTTGTCGCCGGCGCCGTCCCGGTTGGACTCCCCGTTGGCCTCGTTGTGCTTGTGGTCGTAGCTCACCAGGTCCCTGAGCGTGAAGCCGTCGTGCACGGTGATCAGGTTCACCGAAGCGGTCGGACCGCGCCGTACGCCCTGGCCGGAGTTCCCGCCGAACAGGTCGGCCGAGCCGGCGAACCGGGTGGCGAACTCGCCCAGGCCGATCTTCTGGCTGCGCCAGAAGTCCCGCATGCTGTCCCGGTACCTGCCGTTCCACTCCCGCCACAGGGCCGGGAACCGGCCCAGGTCATAGCTGTCCAGCTGCCCGACGTCCCACGGCTCGGCGATGAGCTTGGCCTGGGACACCACCGGGTCCTGGGACACCAGGTCGAAGAACGCCGACAGCTGACTGAACCCGCCGTCCTGGCGGGCCAGAGTGGCGGCGAGATCGAACCTGAACCCGTCGACGTGCATCTCGGTCAGCCAGTACCGCAGCGAGTCCATGATCAGCCGCAGCGCGACCGGGCTGCCCGCGTCGAGCGAGTTGCCGGTCCCCGTGGTGTCGTAGTAGTGGTCCGGGTGGCCCGGCGCCAGCCGGTAGTACGCGGTGTTGTCCAGGCCGCGGAAGCACAGCGACGGGCCGCCTTCGCCGCCCTCGGCGGTGTGGTTGAAGACGACGTCCAGGATGACCTCGAGCCCGGCGGCGTGCAGGGCCTTGACCATGGCCTTGAACTCGGCCACCAGGTCCCCGGAACCCCCGGAACCCCCGGCGGAGTAAGCCTGGTGCGGCGCGAAGTACCCGATCGTGTTGTAGCCCCAGTAGTTGGTGAGCCCGCGCTTGAGCAGGAAGTCGTCGGGCACGTACTGGTGCACGGGCATCAGTTCCACCGCGGTCACGCCCAGTTGGGCCAGGTACCCGGTCGCCGCCTCGTGGGCCAGCCCGGCGTAGGTCCCGCGCAGCTCGGCGGGCACCTCCGGGTGACGCATGGTGAAGCCCTTGACGTGGACCTCGTAGATGACCGTGTCCGCGTAGTCCCGCCGCAGCGGGGCGTCGCCGCCCCAGTCAAAGGCCGGATCGGTGACCAGGCTGAGCGGCACGTGCCCAGCGGAGTCCAGCGGGCTCGGCGCGTCGTGGTCAGCCCAGTCGTAGTCGAACACCTCGGGTCCAAAGCTGACCTGCCCGCGCATCGCCCGCGCGTAGGGGTCGATCAGCAGTTTCGCCGGGTTGCAGCGCAGCCCCTTGGCCGCGTCGTAAGGACCGCGGACGCGGTACCCGTAGGCCTGTCCCGGGCCGACCCCGGCGATGAACCCGTGCCAGACGCCGTCGTCGTATCCGGGCAGGGTGACCCGGATCTGGTTCCCGGCCGCGTCGAACAGGCACACCTCGGCCGCCTCGGCGATCCGGGAGGCTACCGCGAAGTTGGTCCCGCCGTCGCGCGGCGTCGCGCCCAGGGGCGACGGCCGGCCGGGAAGCGCATCAGCCATCCTGCCCCGCCACCGGTTCGCGCCGCGCCTCGATGTAGATCGTGCCGCCGGACCGTGCCGTCACCTCGACCGCGGTGGCCGCCACGGCGAGGGGGAGGGCGGCCGCGGCCGCGGCGAAGGCGTACAACCGGAAGGCCGGACTCTGCGCGGCCTGACGCGCCTCGCTGCGGCGGATGGCGTCGTACAGATCCGGGTGCCCGGGCAGCTTGCCGACCAGGCCGTGCACCCAGCCAAAGACGACCTGGCCGCCCCGCAGGTAGCTCACCCGCTCGACCCGCAGCCCCAGGGACTCGATCGTGGCCAGCAGCGCCGCCGGGCTCAGGTGGACCAGATGGCGAGGCACGTCCAGGGCCAGCCAGCGATCGCCGAACGCCCTGGCCTGCAAGCTGGTCGCGTTGGGTACGGCCACGATCAGCGTCCCGCCGGGGGCCAGCAGCCCGGCCGCGTGGCGCAGCGCCCGGGCCGGCGAGCGCAGGTGCTCAAGGGAATGCCAGAAGATGACCGCCGACCAGCTGCCGTCCACCTCTTCGACCTCGGCCCGGCGGATGTGCGGCTGCTCTTCCGCCGCGTACGGCTCCAGGCCGACCGCTTTCCTGCCGCGGCGCACGAAGGCATTGACCAGGGTCCCGTCGCCTGCTCCCACGTCGAGCACCGGGCCGGGCGGCAGGATCTGGTCCAGGCGATTGGCGAGCGCCGACCGGGTCCGGCGGATCACCTTGTCGCCCAGCCCGGAAAACCGGCCGGAGGTGGGGCGGTACCAGTCCGCGTAAGCCGCGCCGAGCTGCTCGTCGCTCGGCCACGGTGACGTCGTGGCCACACCGCAGCGCGCGCACCGCACCCGGCCGGTAAGATACTGGTCAGTGTGGTCGAACTGGTGATCGCACCAGGCACACCGGACGGCGGGGGGCGCCTGGATTCGTGCGTACACCGAGGTATTACTTTCCCCCAGCGAACCGCGTCGGCCCGGCCTGGCCTCGGAGCGGATTGTCGATGACCTCACGTTCGACAACGGATCCTCCTGGTAGCGTTCCCTCGCGGTCGAAGTGAAGCATAGCGGCGGCCAGGTCGAGCGGCGGCCCGAAGGACAGGAGCGGTACATGGAACAGACCAGCATCGACGGGGCCTGGACGTTCACCCCCGCTGTTCACCGGGACGACCGGGGTCACTTCCTGGAAATGTTCCGGGCCGCTGATCTGTCCGAATCGCTCGGGTACTGGCCGCAGACGGCGCAGGCCAACTGTTCGATGTCGCGCCGGGGCGTGGTCCGGGGTGTGCACTTCGCCATGGTTCCGCCCGGGCAGGCGAAGTACGTGACCTGCGTCAGCGGCGCGATCCTTGACGTCATCGTGGACATCAGGGTCGGCTCGCCCGATTACGGCCGCTGGGAGGCGGTCCGCCTGGATGAGGCAGAGCCGGCGGGCCGTGTTCCTGGAGGCCGGCCTGGGACACGCCTTCACCGCCCTCAGCGAGGAGGCGACGGTCATCTATCTCTGCTCGACTCCGTACGCCCCGGGACGTGAGCACGGCGTGCACCCGCTGGACCCGGCCGTCGGCATCAAGTGGCCCGACGATATCGAGCCGGTGCTTTCGCCGAAGGACGCCGCGGCTCCGACGCTGGAGGAGGCACGCCGGGCCGGGCTGCTGCCCGCGTACGCCGACTGCGCCGCCTACCTCGACAGCCTGCGCCGGGCCGCGAAGGCGCAGACGGCGAAGCCGAAGACTGGCTGACCGGAGCCCGCTGATGCTGACCGGAGCCCGCTGCCCGCTCCGGTTAGCCGGCCGCTGATCTGGCCGTGGCGGCGGCGCGCGGCGCGGCCAGGATCTCGGGGAGGGCGCGCCGCAGGGCGTCCCGCCAGTCACCGATCGGCGGCACACCCAGCCGGTCCCAGGCGTCGTGGCCGAGCACGCTGTAGGCCGGCCGGGGGCCGGCCGGGTCAGCTCGCTGCTCGTCACCGGCCGGACCCGGTCCGGATCGGCGCCGAGCAGGCTGAAGATCTCCCGGGCCAGCCCGCACCAGGTGGTCTGCCCGCGGCTGGTGGCGTGGTAGACGCCAGGCGGGGCGCCGGCTTCGATCAGCGCGATGATCTGCCTGGCCACGTCGGCGGTCCAGGTGGGCTGGCCGTGCTGGTCGTCGACGACGTCGATGACCGGCCGCTGGTCCTCGAGCTTGATCATGGTCCGGACGAAGTTAGACCCGTGCGCTCCGTACAGCCACGCCGTCCGGACCACGTAGCCCGACCCGGGCAGCTGGCCGAGCACGGCCCGCTCGCCGGCCAGCTTGGTGCGCCCGTAGGCGGTCCGCGGAGCCGGCGCGTCGTCCTCGGCGTACGGCCGGCTGGCGTCCCCGGCGAAGACGTAGTCGGTCGAGAGCTGGACCAGCCGGGCCCCGGCCGCCGCGCAGCCCAGGGCCAGGCTGGCCGCACCGCCGGCGTTGACGGCCAGCGCCCGTTCCTCGGCGGCCTCGGCGTCGTCGACGGCGGTCCAGGCCGCGCAGTTGACGACCACGTCGGGCCGGCTCCGGGCGATGGCGCCGGTCACCGCCTCGGCGTCGGTCACGTCCAGGGCGGCCCGGTTCATCCCGGTAACCAGCTCACCGCGGCCGGACAGGGCGGCCATCAGGTCGGTGCCGAGCATGCCGTCGGCCCCGGTGACCAGCCACCTGGTCACCTGATGCCCCCGGTGACGGCCGGGGCGGGGCTGGCGGGCCCGGTGACCAGCTTCAGCGGTTCCCACCAGCTGCGGTGGCTGGCGTACCAGCGCACCGTCTCCTCCAGGCCCTGGCGGAACGGGACCTGCGGTTCGTACCCCATCTTCCGCAGGACGCTGTCATCGAGGCAGTAGCGCCAGTCGTGCCCCTTGCGGTCGGGTACCCGCGCGACCATGTCCCAGCCCGCGCCGCAGCACTCGAGCAGCGCCGCGGTCAGCTCCAGGTTGGTCAGCTCGGCGTTGCCGTTGATGTGATACGTCTTCCCCGGCTCGCCGCGTTCCAGCACCAGCTGGATACCCCGGCAGTGGTCCTCGACGTGAATCCAGCCGCGGACGTTGCCGCCGTCCCCGTACAGCGGGACCTGCTGCCCGTCCAGCAGGTTGGTCACGAACAGCGGGATGACCTTCTCCGGGTACTGGTAGGGGCCGTAGTTGTTGCAGCAGCGGGTGATCCGCACGTCCATCCCGTAGGTGCGGGCGTAGGCCCGGGCGATCAGGTCACCGCCGGCCTTGGCGGCGGAGTACGGCGAGTTCGGCTCCAGCGGTGACTGCTCCGTCCACGAACCCGACTCCACGCTTCCGTAGACCTCGTCGGTGGACACGTGCACCACCGGTCCCACCCCGGCGTCGAGGCAGGACTGCAGCAGCACCTGCACGCCCGCCACGTTGGTGGCGACGAACGGAGCCGCGCCGCTGATCGACCGGTCCACATGGGTCTCGGCCGCGAAGTTGATCACCGCGTCGTGCCCGGGCACGAGCGATCGCACCAGCGCGGGGTCGGCGATGTCCCCGTGGACGAACCTCAGCCGGGGGTGGCCGTCGACCGGTTCCAGGTTGGCCAGGTTGCCGGCGTAGGTCAGGCTGTCCAGCACCGTGACCGCCGCGTCCTGATACCCCGGGTATCCGCCGGACAGCAGCGTGCGCACATACTGCGAACCGATAAATCCGGCCCCGCCTGTCACCAGGATTCTCACGCCGCCTCCGTGCCTTGACGAACAGAAGTTACGAACTGATCTGGACTTTGCTGTGGTCGCCCAGCACCAGCCGGTGCGCCTGGCACACCCGCGGGGCCGGGGTCACCTCGACATGGTGCCCGATGAGGGACGCCTCGATCCGGCGAACCCCGCGAATGGAGGCGCCGGCCAGCACGATGGAGTACTCGATCTCGCTGTCGGCGATCACGCAGTTCGCGGCGACGGAGGTGAACGGGCCGACATAAGAGTCGGTCACCTCGGTCCCGGCGCCGATAATGGTCGGCCCCAGGATCCGCGACCCGGTGACCTTGGCCCCGGCCTCGATGATCACCCGGCCGATCAGCTCGCTGGCCGCGTCTACCACCCCGGCCACGGCCGGGGTGGCGGTCTCCAGGACCACCCGGTTGACCTCGAGCATGTCCGCGACATTGCCGGTGTCTTTCCAGTATCCGGAGATGATGGTGGAAGTGACCTTACGGCCGTGGAGCATGAGCCACTGAATCGCCTCGGTGATTTCCAGCTCGCCGCGCGCCGACGGGGCCAGCGCCGCGACCGCCTCGTGCACCGTCGGCGTGAACATGTACACGCCGACCAGCGCCAGGTCGCTCTTCGGCTGCTCCGGCTTCTCCTCCAGCCCGACGAGCTGGCCGTCGCTGTCGAGCTCGGCCACTCCGAACTGGTGCGGGTCCGCCACCGCGGTCAGCATGACGTGGGCATCGGGCCGGGAGACCCGGAAATCCGCTACCTGCGCGGTGATGCCGCCCACGATGAAGTTGTCGCCCAGGTACATGACGAAGTCGTCGTCGCCGAGGAACTCCCTGGCGATCAGGACCGCGTGCGCCAGCCCGAGCGGGGCGGACTGCCGGAGGTAGGTCACGTCAAGCCCGAACGCCTGGCCCGAACCCACCGCGGCCCTGATGGCCGGCTCGGTGTCACCGACCACGATCCCGACCTGGGTTATCCCCGCGTCGCGGATGGCCTCCAGGCCGTAAAACAGCACGGGCTTGTTCGCGACGGGGACGAGCTGCTTGGCCGAGGTGTGGGTGATCGGCCGCAGCCGCGTCCCCGAGCCCCCGGCCAGAACGAGGGCCTTCACGGTCCGGAAGCCTATCGCGGCAGGCCGGCTGATGTGGTCGCGCAGCCGGTTACGGCTTGGTCAGCACCACGATGAGCAGGCCAGAAACCACCAACAGCGAACCCACCCAGGTCATGACGTTGGCCCGTTCGTGCAAGACAAGGATGCTCGCGATCAAGATGACGAGATAGCCGAGCGCGTTGAACGGGTAGGCCACGCTCAGCGGGACCTTAGACAGCGCGGCCAGCCAGGCCACCGCGGAGACGCCAAAAACGACCAGCCCGAGCAGCACCCACGGCGAGGTCGCCGCGCGGAAGGCCAGCGAACCTCCCGAGGCGGCCGCGCGGGACGTGGCGATCTGCATGCCGTGCTTGAGCATCACCTGTCCGGTGGCCGCCGTCGCCACGGCGAACAGCAGGAGCCCGACGCTTGCTATCGTCAACTGACGCCTCCCAGGTTGATGCTCGCCAGGCCCCGCCCGCTGCGCCGGGCGCCTCGCTTCCCGCTCAGGTGACTTCGATGACATCCGGTGCGGGCCTATTCCCCGGCCGGCACGACCGGCACGGCTGGCTCGGCCGCGGTGCTGGCCGGCGGGATCTGGGCGGGCACCAGGAAGGGCTCGACGTCGAGGTAAGGGTACTGGCGAAGCCCGTGCTTGCGGAGCCGGTACTGCCCGCTCGTCTGCAGCACGCCCAGGCCGTAGGTGATGCTGCGGCGCAGGTTGATCGACGAGGCCTCGGCCTGGTAGCGGGTCGGGCAGGACACCTCGCCGATCCTGGCGCCCGCCGAGATGGCCTGCGCGATGATCTGGTTGTCGAAGACGAAATCATCGGAGTTGCGCTCGAAGGGCAAGCCGGCCAGCAGCGCGGCGCTGAAGGCGCGCAGGCCGGTGTGGTACTCGGACAGCTTCTGCTGCAGCAGGATGTTCTCCACGCCGGTGAGGAAGCGGTTGGCCACGTACTTGTAGCGGGGCATGCCCCGGGCCACCGAGTTCTGGGCCAGGATGCGCGAGCCGAGGACCATGTCGTACTCGCCGTAAGCGATCATCGAGGCCATGGCCGGGACGAGCAGCGGCGAGTACTGGTAGTCCGGATGCACCATGACGATAATGTCAGCGCCCAGGTCGAGCGCCCGCCGGTAGCAGGTCTTCTGGTTCCCGCCGTAGCCGAGGTTACGGTCGTGCAGGATCGGCTCCAGGCCGAGTTCCCTGGCCAGGCTTACGGTCTGGTCGGTGCTGGCGTCGTCGACGAGAACGACCTCGTCGATGACGTCCCGGTCGAGCTCGGCTACTGTTCGTGACAATGTAATGGCGGCGTTGTAGGCGGGCATTACCACGCTTATCCGGTGACCGTTAATCATTCCGCCAGTGTAGGGAACGCCGGAGTGTGGCGGTCGGCAAACGATCACGGTTCCGGGTCCGTCGCACCCGGGCGCGAGCCCGGTAGGTCAGGGAATGTCGCCGGGCAGCGACGACGGGGGCTGGCCCAGATCGGCCAGCAGGTTGTGGTTCCAGACCATGATGGTGAAGGTCTTGTAGTGATACGTGCGGGCCGGCGGCCCGGCCAGGGCGAGGATGTCGCGGCGGGGGATGGCGGAGGTGCCGCTGCCGTCAGCGGCGTTGGTCACCACGAAGTTGGCGTAGTTTTTCCCCGGGTCGTACCACGACGCCTCCGACTCATACGCGCGCGGGACGGCGCCTGAGCGGCGCCAGGTGACCGTCCTGACCGCGGTGCGGCCGCCGCTGTCGAGCGTGATGACGTTGGCCTCGGTGTAGGTGCCGAGCCCGGTGACCAGGTGGTGGGCCTCGAGCCAGCCGACGACAGGCCGCTCGTTGTCGGCCACCGGGGGTTGCGCGGCGCCGTATCCGAGGGCGGCCGCGTAGCTCGCCGAGCAGCACCGCCAGCACCGGCTGCAGCCGCGCCCGGATGAGCGGCCCGGCCAGCTGGCGGCCCGCGAGCACCGCGCCGAGCGGCAGTACGGCGGTGATTTCCCTGGTGTCGAACCAGGTGGCGGGGACGGTGCTGAAGATGTAGGCGCCCAGGTTGAACGACGATCCCCGTGGCCAGCACGGGGAGGATCAGGTCGGTGGCGGACAGGAAGCGGCGGCACGCCAGGCAAAAACCCGCCAGGGCCAGGGCCAGCCCAGCCAGGTGCACCAGGGCGACGGCGAAGGCCGCCCCGGCCGGCATCCGGATGACGTCGGCCCCGTACAGGTTGAGGATCCCCTCGCCGGTGAGCACGACGTGGGCCGGCAGCGCGCCTACGGAGGTGACCTTGCTCGGCAGCGGCAGGGGCGTGTACCCGCCCAGGTGCTTGATCACGGCGACGATCAGCGTGGCCAGGACGAACGAGAAAATGCCCGCCGCCGCGAGCCAGCTCTCGAACCACATCGAGGCGAGCCGCCTGCGCTCGCGGCCAACCGCCCACAGCACCCGCAGGCCGCACACCGCGGCCAGCGGCAGCGCCGCGGTGAACATGCCGACCCGGTCCGAGACGATGACCCAGGTGAGCATGAGCATGACCGCGGCCGGGAGATACCAGCGCCGGGGCCCGCGATCGAGCACGATGAGGACGGCCAGCAGCGGAACCTGGGTGCCGATGTGGTCCGGCTGCTGGATCAGCAGGTGAACGCCGTGGCCGGGCTGCGGGGCCAGCAGGATGCCGGACGCGATCAGCGCCCGGACCACGCCTTCCCGGCCGGTCGCCCGGCCCTTGGCCAGCCAGCCGGCCAGCAGGACGAGCAGGGTGTAGGTCAGGCCGGCCGCCACGTGGATCACGTTTGCCCCGAGTCCGATGATCTTCTCCACGATCATGTACTCGGGGATCTCGGTGGTGTAGTAGGACACGTCCCCGACGGTCCAGCCGCGCAGCAGCCAGTTGCCGTGCAGCACGTCCCAGGCCTGGAGCGCCTGATCCGAGCCGTCCGAATTGTCGGGGATGGTGCCCGAGAGCCGGACATAACAGACGAACAACACCACGGTCACGACCGTCAGCCCGATCGGCCAGGCCCACCGGGGGACGCGGGCCCGTGCCGGTTCCGCCGCTGTCAGCGGCGGAGCGGAGGTCTCACACGCCGCCACCGCACCTCACCGGCCGCATGGTCTGATCCCTCGGCCACGAAGCGACCCTAGCAGACAGCGGCCGTACGCCACGGCAACGGAGGGCCGGACAGCCAGCGACGGCCCTGCGCATACGCTTATTCACGTATACTTTTTTGATGGCTATGACAACCATACGGGTGGACACCGAGGTACGGGACCAACTCGCCGCGCTGGCCGACGCCCACGGCCGGAGCCTTGGTGCGGAACTACGGGCCATGCTGGACGAGAGAACGTGGCAGCGCATTGAGGCCGGATACCGCAGGCTAGCGTCGCATCAGGGCGGGGAGATGCGGCGTATCAGGCTGAGGCGGCCGAATGGACATTGGCCTGGCCTTGGGGACCTGGCGGCCACGGCCGCTGAAGAGTATCCGGAGTACAACTCGTGACCAGCGGGGACGTGTTCCTGTGTGACCTCAACCCGGTAGCTGGCCGGGAACAGGGCGGGATCAGACCAGTCATCGTGGTGTCGCACCATCGCTACTCCGTGATACCCGGGTTGTTCCTCGCGGTGCCGCTTACCACCCGTCATCGCGACCTCGACCATCACGTAGAGGTTCCGGCGGATGATGGCACCGGGCTGAAGCAAGTCTCGTACGCCATGACGGAGCAAGTCCGGGCCATGTCCCGGTCAGCGAGCAGGACGCCAGGTGGGCAGTGTCAGCGCGGAAACGCTGACCGCGATCAGCCGTTACCTGCACCTGTTCATCGCCTGAGCCACGTCGTCACGACCGGAGCGCCAGGACCGGACGGGTGTGGTGCCATAATGACGGTATGTTGCGGCGAGCCGTCATACGAGCGATCAAGCCTCTCCTGATCACGGCCGGCGTGGTCGCGGGAGCGACTCTCGCCGGGCGACGTCTGGGTTATAACTTCGGCACCAGCACGGTCGTCCGATGCCGGCAGGGTCACCTGCTTCACCACGGTCTGGATTCCCGGTGTCAAGCTCAAGGAACTCGACCTGATCGTGGCCCGGGTGCAGCGGTGCCCGGTGGGCCAGCACTGGAGCCTCGTCGTCCCGGTCAAGACCGCCAGCCTGACCGACGACGAACGGCTGTTCGCCCAGGAACACCACGACATCCGGGTCCCCTGACCGAGCCCGTCCGGCCTCCCCGGCTCAATATAATCAGCTCTGATTTCAGGGACCTATCCACGATTGTGCCCGCGAGGCTGGAGCTGCCGGCCGGGGGCGGGAGTGCCCCGGTGAGGCGGGGCGGTACCTCGACCCCACCCGCCCCTCAGCTTCAGCCCCGCACCGCAGCACAGCCCAGCCAGCGGCGATACGCGGCTCTGGCCGCGGTCCGGGCCCCGGCATAAGCTGACCAAACCGGTCCATGGGGGTCCGGGCATTGCTTGCGCGAGAGCGGGTGAGCCATGCACGAAACGCCAGACGCGTCAGGCGAGACCCCAGGCGCCGGGCGGAAAGCCGGGCGGGAAGCCGCGGAAGCCGGCGGGTGGCCGCGGTCGCCGTGCTGCTCGCGGTCACCGTCGTCGGGCTGCGGACCCACGGCGCGTTCTCGCACGCGCCCGATGCCGCCGCGGCCGGCGTCAGCGGAGCGGTCCTGGCCACCGCCCTGGTCGCGTGTGAGGGAATCGCGCTGGCCGCGTTTATCGTGCTGCTGCTGGCCGCGCGCCCGCACCGGCGCCCGCGCGATGACCAGGAGCCGGAGCGGCTGATTTTCCCGTGGTGGGCCAAGACGGCCGGCGTCCTGCTCGCGTTTGGCCTGCTCGTCACGCCGTTGGCCGTGCTGTTCCGCCTCAAGGTCCGCAAGCGCACGCCGGTGCCGCCGCTGGCTCATCTCACCAGCCCGCTCAGCAGCTCCCGGTCGCCGGGCACCGCCACCTCGTCCTCGGCCTGGCCGCTGATCGCCGGGATGATGATCGCCATCGCGGTCGTGCTCACCCTCACCTGGCTGACCCGCCACCGGCGCCGCCCCGGCGGCCCCGGCGGTCCCGGCGGACGCGGCCCCCGGGACCGCGCCGCCGCGCTGGCCGAAGGGCTGGCCGCGGGCAGCGCCGCGCTGCAGGCCAGCCACGAACCCCGGGCGGCCATCATCGCCTGCTACGCCGCGATGGAGCGGGGCTTCGCTGCCGCCGGCTCGGCGCCCGCCGCGGCCGATACCCCCACCGAGGTACTGGCCCGCGCCACCACCGCCGGGCTGGTCAGGTCGACCTCGGCGCAGGTGCTGACCGGCTTGTTCCGCCGGGCCAGGTACAGCGCCGAGCCGATGACCCCGGCCGACTCCGCCGCGGCCGCGGCCGTCCTGGTCCAGCTGCGCGCCGACCTCACCGCACCCGGAGCCGCAGCCGCAGCCGGAGCCGGAGCCGCAGCCGCAGCTGAAGTAGCGGGAGCCGGGCGGTGACCCGCGCGGGCCGGGTCGGCGTCGGCGCGGCCGTGGTCGGCATCGCGGCGGTGCTAGCCGCCGGTTACGCAGCGGCAGGCCCGGCCGGGCTGATCGACGCGGCGGCGCTGGCCGCCGTCGCGGTCCTCGTCGTGGCCAGGGGAACGATACCGGGGCGCGCACCACGGTTCGTTCGGCCGGAAAATCTCCGCCGCCAAGGGCCGGCGGTCCGGTCGGCGGATTTCCCCGCCTACGTCAAACTGGCCTCGGACCTGGAGTGGGCGCAGATGTCGCGGCGGCACTACGAGTACGCGCTCCGCCCGATGCTGGCCCGGCTGGCCGTGACGCTCGGCCGGCCGGAAGCGGTGCCGGAGGGGCCCGGCCCGCGGCCGGCCGGCCTCGACGGTCCCGGCGTCGACCTGGCCACGCTGGAACGCGTGATCGCCGCGCTCGAGGAGGAACCGCTGTGACCGAGGTGCTGGCCGGAACGGTCGCGGACACCGCGCGGCTGGCCGGACGGGTGCTGGCCGAGGTGGAGCAGGTCATCGTGGGCAAGCCCGAGGCCATCGAGCTGGTGCTGCTCGGCGTGCTCGCCTCCGGCCACATCCTGATCGAGGACCTGCCCGGGCTGGGCAAGACGCTGCTGGCCCGCACGTTCGCGGCGGTGCTCGGGCTGCGGTTCACCCGGGTCCAGTTCACCCCCGACATGCTTCCGGCCGACCTGACCGGCGCGACCGTGCTCGACCTGGGCACCGGCGAGCCGAGGTTCCGGCCGGGCCCGGTGTTCACCGGGCTGCTGCTGGCCGACGAGATCAACCGGACCCCGCCCAAGACCCAGGCGGCCCTGCTCGAGGCGATGGCGGAGGGGCAGGTCAGCACCGACGGGGTGACCCGCCCGCTACCGAACCCGTTCGTGGTGCTGGCCACCGACAACCCGATTGAGTACGAGGGCACCTACCCGCTGCCCGAGGCCCAGCTGGACCGGTTCATCGCCCGGGTCAGCCTCGGCTACCTGGACGCCGCAGGCGAGGCCGAGATGGTCCGCCGCAGGCTGGCCCGCGGGTCCGTGGCCCCGGTGCCGCCGCAGGTCGCCGACGAGGCCCGGCTGCTGGCCATGCGGGAGTCGCTTGAGCAGGTTCAGCTGCACCCGGACCTGCTCGGCTATGTGGTCGCCCTGGTCGCCGCCACCCGGACCCATCCGCAGGTGATGGTGGGCGCGTCCCCGCGCGGCACGCTGGCGGTGATCCAGCTGGCCCGCGGCCACGCCGCGCTGGCCGGCCGGGCCTACGTGACCCCGGAGGACATCAAGGCGGTGGCCGTGCCCGCGCTCGCGCACCGCCTGGTGCTGCGCCCGGACATGTGGGTCAGGCAGGTGACCGGCGTGGACGTGGCCCGCCAGATCCTGGCCGAGGTCCCGGTGCCGAGAGGCACCCCGTGACCATCTCGGGCCGAACGGACTCCGCTGCGTCCCCCCGTCCGCCGGCTGCCCCGGGGCCTACTCCGCCGGCTGCCCCGGGGCCCGGGCCGCCGGTATGGTCGACGTCCGCACGGACCCGGAGCCTGGCCACGGCGGCGCTGCTCGCACTGGTCGCCGCCATCTTGACCGGCCGGGTCGCGCTGGTGCTTGTGGCCGCGCCGGCGCTGGGGGCGCTGGCGCTGATGCCCAGGCGACGGCCCGGGGCCGAGCTGGCGGTCGACGTGACGCTGTCCGGGTCGCGCTGCTTCGAGGGCGAGGACGTGACGATCACCGCGACCGTCCGCGGCGAGCCGGCCGAGGACATCGTGATCTCGCTGGAGCCCGAGCCGCGGGTCACGCTCGCGGATCCGGCCCGGCGGGTGCGGACGTTCCTCGGTGACGGCGGCGCCGCCCCGCCCGCCTGGCCCGCCACCCGGTGGGTCGTGCGGGCGGACCGGTGGGGCCGGTACTCGCCCGGCACGATCCTGGTGTCCGGCCGGGCCGGCCGGGGCGGCTTCCAGACCTCCGTGCGGGTGGAGCTCGAACCGCTGGAGATCTTCCCCCGGGCGACCCGGATGCGGTCCCGGCTGGTCCCCGCCGAACTGCTGCGCCGGATCGGTGAGCACACCGGCCGCGCCGTCGGCGCGGGCGTCGAGTTCGCCGGCCTGCGCCCGTACGTGCCCGGCGATCAGCTCAGGGACGTGAACCGGGCGGTGAGCATCCGCCGTGGTCAGCTGCACGTCAACCAGCGGGCCGCGGCGCGGGCGGCGGACCTGGTGGTGATGATCGACTCGCTGGGCGAGGCCGGCCCGGTTGCGGACCGGACCCTGGATGTGGCGGTGCACGGGGCGGCCGCGCTGGTGACCGCGTACCTGCGGCTCGCGGACCGGGCCGGGATCGTGGTGCTCGGCGGGGCGTTGCGCTGGCTCGGGCCGGCCCACGGGATGCGGCAGTTCTACCGCATCGCCGAGCTGATGCTGCGCGCCCGCTACGACAGTTTCGTCACCCCCGACGTCGGCCGCATCCCGCGGACTGCGCTGCCGCCTGGCGCGCTGGTGGTGGTCTTCTCGCCGTTGCTCGACCCGCGCGCCTTTGGCGCCCTCACCGACCTGCGGCAGCGCGGGTTCCCGCTGATCGTGGTGGATACGCTGCGGGACGAGCCGCCGGTCAGCTCGCGCCAGGCGCAAAGCCGCCGGGACGGCCTGGCGCTGCGGCTGTGGCGGCTGGACCGGACCGCCACCCGGGCCGCGCTGCGGGACCTGGGCGTCCCGGTGCTGCGCTGGGACGCCGGCGCCGAACTTGACAGCGTGCTCGCCCCGCTGCGCCTGCCCCCGGCGGTCCGGCGATGAACCAGGTCACGCCCACCCGCCTGGCGGACCTCGGCACCGTGGCGCTCGGCCTGCTGACCGTCAGCTGGCCGCTGGCCTGGGCGCCGCCCTGGACCTACGCCCTGGCCGCCGCGGGCGGACTCGCGGTGCTCGCGGCCGCCCGCTGGGGGCGGGGAACCGTGCTCGCGGTGACCACGGCGATCATCTCCTGCGCGGCCGGCACCGCCGGGGTCGCCGTGCTGGCGGCCGAGGGGCTGTTCGTCCTGGGCTACCTGCTCGGGACCGGACTGCCCGCGGGCCTGCCGCGGCCGGGCCGCTGGCTCCGCGGCCAGCTGCCCCTGCTCGTGGCCGGCCTGATCGCCACCGGGGCGGTGCTGGCCGCGTTCGGGGTGCAGGTCAGCACCGCCTGGCTGACCGTCGCGAGCCTGGCCGCGGCGGTGGCCGCCTACCTGGTGGCCCGGCCGGGGTGGCGGCGGCCGGGACGTTGACACAGCCAGCCCCGACGGCACAAGCTCGGGGTAAACCGATTCAACGGAGAGTCAAGATGACTACTGGTACCACTGTGACAGTAATTCCGTGCGGGGCCATGACCGCCGACCTCACCTGGCTGCTGCTCGCGCCCGGCCGGGCCATCCGGTCCCGGCAGAACAAGCACCTGCCCGCCGAGTGGGTCGACGTGCCCACCCATTGCGTCCTCGTCGACACGCCCGACGGCAGGCTGCTGTGGGACACGAGCTGTCCGCGGGACTGGGAGCAACGCTGGGAGCCGACCGGGTTGCAGGACTTCTTTCCCTACGAGAAGGTCTCCGAGGACGAGTACCTGGACTCGCGGCTCAAGCAAATCGGCGTCACCCCGGGCGACATCGATTTCGTGGTCTTCTCCCACCTGCATTTCGATCACGCGGGCAACGCTCAGCTGTTCAAGGACACGAACGCGCGGCTGGTCTGCAGCGAGGCGGAGAAGGAGTGGGCCTTCGGCTTCGACGGCGCCTTCAACGGCGCGCACCTGAAAGCCGACTACCAGGGGCTGGACTTCGAGACGGTGTCCGGGGACGCGGAGTTCCTGCCCGGCGTCAGCTTCATCCAGACGCCCGGGCACACCCCCGGCAGCATGTCCATGCGGGTGGACCTGCCGGAGTCCGGCACGATGATCTTCACCGCCGACGCGGTGTACATGGGTGCCAGCTACGGGCCGCCCGCCGTGCCCGCGGCGATCGTCAACAACCTGGAGCAGTTCTACGCGTCGGTGGAGAAGCTGCGCGGGATCGCGACCCAATCCGACGCCACCATGGTGTTCGGGCACGACCCCGATCAGATCCGTCAGCTGCGCGTCGCGCCGACTGGCAGCTACCGGTGAGCGCCGGACCGCACCCCGGCCCCGGCGTCGACCTGGCCGAGGAGACCATCTTCACCTGGGGCGCGCCGCCGCTGAAGTTCGGGGCGGGCGCCGTGGACGAGATCGGTTTCGAGATGGCCCAGTTCGGCGCCAGGCGGGTCCTGATCCTCACCGACCCCAAGATCAACGAACTCGGCCTCCCCGACCGCATCGCCGAGTCGCTGACCGCCCACGGGATCACCTCGGAGATCTACGACGGCTGTCACGTCGAGCCCACCGACGACAGCATGGACAAGGCCGCGGGTTACGCCCGCGAGCAGGGTCCGTGGGACGGATTCGTCGCGGTCGGCGGCGGCTCGTCCATCGACACGGCCAAGGCGGTGAACCTGCTGACCACCGACGAGGGTGACCTGATGGACTACATCAACGCACCGATCGGGGCGGGCCGGGCACCCAAGGGCCAGCTCAAGCCGCTGATCGCGGTGCCGACCACGGCCGGGACCGGCTCGGAGAGCACGGCCATGTGCGTACTTGACGTGCTGTCCATGCGGGTCAAGACCGGTATCAGCCACTGGCGGCTGCGGCCCACCCTGGCCGTCATCGACCCGCTGGTGTCGCTCACGCTGCCGCCGGAGGTCACCGCCTGCGCCGGCATGGACATCGTGTGCCACGCGCTCGAGTCCTACACCGCGCGCTGGTACACCACCTTCGACCGTAAGCGGCCCGAGCAGCGGGTCACCTACTGCGGGTCGAACCCGGTCTCCGACCTGTGGTGCGAGAAAGCCCTCACGCTGCTCGCCGCCTCGTTCCGCGCCGCCTTCAATAACGGCTCCGACCTGGAGGCGCGGAGCAGCATGATGCTCGCGGCGACCTTCGCCGGGATGGGGTTCGGCAACTCAGGCGTGCACATCCCGCACGCCAACGCCTACCCGATCGCGGGCATGGTGAAGAACTACCGGCCCCCGGGTTACCCGCAGTCCGAGCCGATGGTGCCGCACGGGATGTCGGTGTCACTGACCGCGCCTGAGGCCTTCCGGTTCAGTTTCCCCAGCGCGCCGGAGCGGCACCTGCGCGCCGCGGCCCTGCTCGCGCCGGACGCCGAGAAGCGGAACGATCCAGGCGAGCAGCTTCCTTCCGCCGTCATCGACCTGATGCGGGACATCGACATTCCGAACGGGATCGGGGCTGTCGGTTACACCGAAGCCGACATCGGCGACCTGGTGCCCGGCACGATGAAGCAACAGCGCCTGCTGGCCACCTGCCCGCGTCCGGTCGGCGAGGACGACATCGCCGGCATCTTCGCCCGCTCGATCCAGAACTGGTGACATATGCCGCTGTATGACTACCGGTGTCCGGACGGGCACCTGTTCGAGCAGGCGGCGCCGATCGCCGCCAGGGACTGGCAGGCCTGCCCGGCCTGCGGTCAGGTCAGCGGGAAGATCCCGTCGCGGATCACGCTCGGCGGCCACGCCGATCCCGGGGTGCCGATGGAGCGGATGCCGCAAACCTGGCGCGGCACCTACGAGGGGAACTCCGAATACCTGGGCCAGCTGCGCAGGCAGTGGGACGGCCGGCAAAAGCTCGAGGCGAAGTACGACGAGCTGCGCGGCGACCAGCGGCCGGTTCTCGCGCATGAGGGCCGGTACCACGCCACGCCGCTGCGCGGAGGTGACCCGCCTTAAGCGTCGATGTCCAGCGACGCCTCGTCCAGGTCCGCCATCATGCCAGGAACGGCGATGCCCAGGCGTTCGGCCAGGGCGCGGGCGCGGGCCAGCAGCGGGTGAGCCTCACCGAGCGCGGGCCGTCCGTGCGCCAGCAGGGTCCGGTCGAGCACGGGCGCGAGGAGCCTGGCCGCCTGGCTGGCTTCGCCGAGCGCGCTGCGGCGGGCCGCCTCGTCGTAGTGCGCGGTGAGGATTACCGGGTGACACGGATCGATCCCGGTCGCCGCCAGGGCGGCGACCGCACGAAAGCACTCGGCCGCTCGCCCGGCGTCGCCGAGCCGGTCCGCCGCCCGGCCGAGCAGGACGAGCGTCCAGCCGCGTGCGGGCCACGGCGGTCCCGTCTGGGCACCGGCTCCGGCCGCCGTTTCCGCGTCGGCGAGCCGGGTCAGCGCGGCCGCCGCGGCGGCGGCTTCGCCGCGGAGCAGCGCGAGCTCGCTGAGGGTACGGTCGAAGTCCGCGGCCAGCGGGTCCAGGCCGGGGTCGAGGGGCCAGTCCGCGAGCTGCTCCCGGGCGGCCAGCAGGGCGGTCATCGCCTCCTCGGGCCGGCCTAGCTGGCCGTGGGCCAGCGCGAGCAGGCGCCGGGCGGTGTAGCCGAGCCGGAACGAGACCCGGTCGCGGAACCAGTCGGTGCCCGCGACCTGGTCGCTGAGCAGCTCGAGCACGGCGCCGGGACGCTCGAGCACGAGTGCCGCCTTGGCCAGCCAGATGAGGTCCTCCTGGACCCGGTAGGAGGTGACCAGGAACCGGTCGCGGCGGGTAGCGGCGGCTTCTTCGAGATGCCGCCGGGCCACGATGGGATGCCCCGCGGACAGCAGGGCCTGTCCCAGCATGCTGCGCGCCTCGGCGGTATCGGCGTGGGCGGGGTGGCTGAGCCTGGCCCGCCGGTCCGCCAGCAGGTCCGAGGCCAGCTTGACGCTGTCGACGGCGCTGCCGTTTATCCGGGCGATGTCCGTCCTCGTGCGCTCGGTGACGGTCAGCCGCCGCCAGGCGGCCGGATCGGACGGCTGGCGTTCCAGCAGGCCCAGCCGGGTGTGCCGGACGTCGGCGATGACTGTCCTGGCGTGCTCGCCGCGTCCGGTTTCCGCGGCCAGCGCGGCCAGGTTGTTCTGCGCCCGGGCGATCCTGGACCGGTCGTGGCCCAGCGGCCGCTCGGCGACCCGGCAGGACAGTTCCCACGCCGCCGCGGCCGACCGCCAGTCGCCGTACCTGGCCGCGGCCATCCCCAGGTGGCTCGCGGCGTCGCTGAGCCGTTGCAGGTCATGGCCGACGGCGTCGGGAACGGGCGCCGCCCGGTCACCGGAGTCGGCGGTGAGGTCCTGCCAGAGCGAAACTGTCCGGGCGGCCTCCTTGACACACCGTGCGTGCAGCGTGCCGGCCTCGAGCAGCACCCTGACCACGACGGCGCTGGCGTTCGCCTCGGCCCGCGGATCGGTCCGCCGCCTGGCCACCGCGGCCAGCGCGGTCTCGCCGCTTTCCAGGTCCCGCGGCAGGGCCCCGGCGACCCGGGTCAGGTCACGCTCGAACCACAACGCCGCTAGCCCCCGCGCGACGAGCTCGACCGGTCCGTCGCGATCGGCCACGCAGGTCCGGAAGGTGACGTCGGACAGCCGGGAGGCGTTCTCCGCGACGTTCTGCTCGGCCAGGTACGTGACCGATTCCGCGCAGCTCCGCAGCACCGGGCGCAGGAAGCCGGAGAAGACGTCACACCGGCCGTGCCACGCCGCCGCGGCGACCTGGCCGTACGGGCCGTCCGGCCAGTCCGGCGGAGCCAGGCTGGCGCCCGCGGCGAGCTGCCGCTTCTCGGCGGTGGAGATGTCGCCGATGCCGTAGCCGACCTGGGTCATCAGCTGGTGCTCGGTCCGGTGGAACGCGACGATCGTGCTCAGGGCGGCGGCGACGGCCGCCCGGGCGGCGGTAACCGACTCGATCGGACCAGGCAGCGACCAGTTCGCCTGGCCCGCGAACTCGCTCCAGGCGTGCGCCGCGGCCAGGGCGACGAGCACCCGGCGGTTGTGCACCTCGTGGTAGAGCCATACGGTGGATCGCCCGGTCTGGCCGGGCAGCCGGACGGCCGCGGCGACATCGCCGGCCCGGACGACATGATAGGACGTCTGCCGGAATATGGCGGCGGCGGCCGCCGCGATGGCCGCAAGCCGCTCCTCATGCTGCGCTGCCATCGTCGTCTCCTCTCTCCGCTGACCTGGCCCGTTTCGCCTGAACCAAGATCGTCATCATAGGCGGAACCCGGATAAGGGGCCTGTACGTATTTTTCCTCACTAAAGGCAATATGATGCTTATGGGTTAACTCAGGTATCACTTTGGCTCACGGACCGACGCCCGCGCAGGCATACCGGTGTTTAACGGGAGCCTCCCTAGCTCGACTCGGAGCCATGCGAATGCCGGATGGGTAGTGAGGTGCTCGGCCCGGGGGCGCACGCTCCCGGGCCGATGCAGGTCACAGCGGCCGCCGCCGGCACCTGGGCGGTGACCGCGGGGAACGCGGCCGCGCGCGTGCCGGCCAGCCACGCGGAAGCTGACGCGTGGATCGTCCGGGGCTGGGCCGACGTCGCGGTCGGCTGCCTCGCCCTGGACGGCTCCGCGCGTCACCCGGCCGAACCGGACGCGCTTGGTGCGTTCCGCGGCCTGGATGAAGTCGTGCGGCGGCTGCGCATCACCTCCGGCGGCCAGCATGCCGACCGGCTCTGCCGGCTGCGGCGGTTCGCCGGACCCGTGCCGTCGTGGTACCCGGACGCCCGTCCCGTCAGCGGGCCGATCCGCCGGGTCAGGGAGATCGCGTGGCGCGCCGCGAGGCTCTTCTCCTCGTTCGGTGAGCTGCTGCTGACCAAGGCGGCCACCCTCCCGCACCAGCCGCCCTGCGCGCTGATCAGCGCGCGCCAGCTGGCCTGGGGTGTCCGCTACCGGCCCACACCCAGCGATGTGCACGTCACGCTGAGGCTGCCGGTGAGCCGCCGGCTGGCCCGGCGGACCTGGATGTGCCTGCCCGGGCTGCCCGGCGCGGCCACCGTGATCGCCGAGGTCCCGTCCACCGCCACCCCGATCGAGCAGCAGATCTGGCGCGGCATCCACGAGGGGGCGCACCTGGACCACCTCGCCTCGCTGGCCCGGCAGGAAGCGCCAGCCGCCGGCGCCAAGCCCAGGAGAGTTCGGTGCTGGCTTGCTGCTGGCCGAGTCCTACGCGATGGCGGTGGAGGTACTCGCCGCGGTGGAGTGCATCTTGACCGGGGAGGGACAGGCGGTCAGGCAACTCGGCGCCGGCCTGATCGAGCGGGCCACCCGGCTGCCCGGTGGCGTCCGCCCGGCGGCTGAGTTCGCCGACCTGCCCACCCTGGCCGAGGTTTACCTGCTCGGGCCGCTCGAGGTCCTGGTCGGCCGCGCCGACCTGCCCGCCGAGATCGTCGAGCCGCTGCGCGATCGCTGGCAGGCCGCGTGCGCGGCTTACCCTCCCGCCGCCACCTTCGGATCCGCCGCCGCGGCCCTGGTCGGCCGGTCGGAGGCCCCGCCGGGCCGCTGACCGCCCAGTCGCGGGAACTTTAGCGACGTAAATCTTTCATAAATGGACATTGTTAACGTAGCTACATTAAAATTATCGCGGTGCTCACGGATCCGGTAGGTAATACGCCCCACCGTGAGCTCCGCGAGCGGATGAGGGGAGGGGTCCGCGCGTCTGAGCGTGCCTTTGATGTCGCCGGCCGGCCGGGGTCATCCCGGCACGACTCGTGGCTGGCGCGGTGACGATCTCACCGGTCAGCCCGCCGTATCCTCTCCCGCCCGGTGTCACGATCGGGTCGTCCGTGAGGTTAAGGACTCCAGGTGGCGGCTGCCATGGCCCTGACGGAGCCGGCCGCCACCTGGCTAACCCGCGGGTACGCTAACCGGCGGCCTGGTCTGCTGGCGCGGGCACGCCGATGGGACTGGGGTACGGCAGCGTGCTCGCGCATGCCAGCGCGAGCGGCGTGAGCACCTTCACCAGGTCCGCGGTGGCCTCGGGGCCCAGCCGGGTCCAGGGCCGGGCCGCGGCGTGGTCCGTAGCCTGCTCGACCGCCGCGTGCGCGTCCCGGCCGCCCCTGGTCGGTTCGCCGTCCGTGCTGATCCAGCCGCGGTCGGCCAGCCGGCCCAGCGCACCGTCCCATTCCTGGTCGGTCCAGCCCCGCACCGGCTGCAGGTTCTCCCGCCGCAGGTCCAGGCAGCACCGGAGGGCCACCGCCTCGCAGCCGTCGATGTCCGCGCCGCGGGTGTCGTGTCCGCCACAGCAGCCTCTTTCGCTAGTCTTAAGGTGCTTGTCCTGGGCAGGATAACCCTGGTCGGGCTGTTACCTGTGGGGCGCGTTCTTGCTCACAAGCCGGGTAAGAGGGTTGTTATGCGCACTGACCCGGCGAAAGCCGACCGGAGGCCTGACGCCGGTAGCGAGACGAGCCGAGGAGTAGGGAGATGGTGGCGGCGCTGGCGTACCTGGCTGCCGTTCCTGGTCAAGCCCCTGCGCCGCGGCATCGTCTTGTTCGTGGTGGCCCTCGTCATCGAGTACCTGGTGGTACCGGAACTGGTCGGGGCGAGTAAGGACCTGTCCCTGCTTGGCCGGGTGAACGTTGGCTGGCTGATCGCCGGCGTGGCGACCGAAGCCGTCTCGCTGTTTTGTTACGGCCTGCTGACCAGGGCGGTGCTGCCGCCGTCCGGCCCGGAGGATCCACCGCGGCCGAGCCTGTCCCGGCTGTTCCGCATCGACCTGGCCGCCGCCGCGATCGCGCATGTCATCCCGGCCGGGACGCTTGGCAGCGCGGGGATCGGCTACCGGCTGTTCACCGCGGAGGGGATCAAAGGCAACGACGCCGCGGTGATGATGGCGACCAAGGGACTGGGATCCACGGTGGTGCTGAACGTGCTGCTGTGGCTGTCGCTCGTGGTCTCCATCCCGCTGGCGGGTTTCCACCCGATCTATGTGACCGTGGCCATCATCGGCGCGTTGATTCTGCTCGCCGTCGGGGCCCTGGTCTTTGGCCTCACCCATGAGGTGGGACGAGCGGCCCGTATCCTGCACGCCGTCGGCGACCGGATTCCCGGCCTGACCGGGGACCGCCTGGAGCAGGCCTTGCGCGAGGCCGCGTCCTCCCTGTCGGCGCTGGCTCGTGACCGGCGCACCATGTTCTGGTCGCTGACCTGGGCCTCGCTCAACTGGCTGCTGGATGCCGCGTCGCTGTGGTGTTTCGTGGCCGCGTTCGGCCGGTTCGTCAACCCGGTCGAGTTGTTCGCCGCCTACGGGATCGCCAACGTGGCGGGCGCGCTGCCCGTGACGCCGGCCGGCCTGGGTGTCGTCGATTCGGTGGCTCCGCTGCTGCTGGTCAGCTTTGGCGTCACCCGGAGCGTGGCGACGCTCGGTGTCCTGGGCTGGCGGCTGGTCAACTTCTGGCTGCCGATCCCGGCCGGCGCTGCCGCCTACATCTCCCTCAAGGTGCCCAGAGGCGCGGGCCTGGCGGCCATGCGGGCCGCCGTGTCGACCATGCTGACGCACAACGGCCAGCCACCCGCACCGTCCCAGACCAGCTCCGCTGAGCCACCGCGGCCCGAGACCGATCGGGCCGGGCCGCCACCATCCGAGAGCAGCCTGCCTGAAACCCCAGAGTCGCCTGATACGCCAGGGTCGCCACACGGTACTGCTGACGGGTGAGCTTAGGTTCACGCCTGTGGTGACGGATCCAAGGACTTAAACTTCTTCCGTCCCCGCCCATCCGATCTGCCTTTGGCCACGAAGGTGTCATATGAACCCGAGCGATTCGGACGCGTCCCGGTTCAGATCCGCGGCTACCGATAGGAGGGGAGAGCGGGACCTCAACGACCTGCTCGTCCACGTGGCGCGGGGCGACAAGGAAGCGTTCGAGGCGGTGTACGACCGGCTGGTCGGCCCCGTATACGGCGTGATCCGCCGGGTTCTCAGGGATCCGTCCCAGTCCGAGGAGGTCGCCCAGGAGGTACTTCTCGAGGTGTGGCGGACCGCCGCGAGGTTCGATCCGGCCATGGGTGGCGCGGCGACGTGGGTGATGACTATCGCCCACCGTCGCGCCATCGACCGGATCCGGTCCACGACGGCGGCAACCGAGCGAGAGCACAAGTTGGCCGAGGTCGAGACGCCGCACGACGAGGTCGCTGAGGCGGTGGAAGCGAGCCTGGACCGCGAGCGGGTACAGCGGTGCCTGGCCGCACTCACCGATATCCAGCGTGAGGCGATCACCCTGGCCTATTACGGCGGGCACAGTTACCGCCAGGTGGCCGGTTTGCTCAACGTCACCCTCGGCGCGATAAAAACGAGAGTCCGGGACGGGCTGATCCGGATGCGCGATTGCCTGGGGGTGAGCTAATGAAGATCCTTCGCCCCGATCTGCACTCCCTGACCGGCGTCTACGCACTTGACGCCCTCGAGGGCGGCGCCGAGTTCGAACGGTTCACCCGGCACCTGAACCGCTGCCCGTCCTGCGCCAGCGAAGTCCGCGGATTCCGCGAAGTGGCCACCTCGCTAGCCTTCGCCGCCGCCAGCGAACCGCCGCCCGAGCTGCGCGCCCGGGTGCTGACCGCCGCCACCCACGTCCGCCAGCTTCCGCCTGAGGCCAAGACCCACGCCCGGCCGCACCGGGCCCGGGTCTGGGTGCCCTGGGTGCCCTGGCTTTCCGGCGCGGTCGCGACCGCCGCCATCGCCGTCGCGGTGTTTTTCGGTTTCGCGCAGGCCCATACCCAGCAGGAGCTGAACCAGGCCCGAGCTCAGAACCGGGCCATCGCGCTGGTCTTGTCGGCGCCGCAGGTCAAGCTGCTCACCCACACGACCACCTCCGGCGGCGTGGCCACCGTGGTCCTGGCCGCCGACCGGCACCAGCTGGTGGTGATCACGAGCGGGCTGCCCTCGCTGCCCGCGGGAAAGGTCTACCAGCTCTGGTTTATCGGCCCGAAGAAGATCGTGTCCGCGGGCCTGCTGCCCGCCGCCACGTCCGGGCAGACCGCGCCCGTGCTGGCGTCCGGGGTCGCGCACGGCGACAAGCTCGGTCTCACCGTCGAGCCCGCGCCGGGCAGCCCCCAGCCCACCACCACGCCCATCCTGGCCCTGCCGCTACCCGTCTAGCCGGCACATCCGCCACACGTGCCACACCCGGCGCCTCCCTCCCGCGCCAGGCACTGCGCTCCCATGAAAATTTGCTGCCGGGCGGCTTACTCCGGCCAGCGGCAGCTGGTGACCTGGCCGCCGGTGATGACGGTGGTGGCGGCGGGGTGGTGCTCATCGCGCCAGATCGTGTAGCGCCCCGCGGCCAGGCTCGGGTAGACCGCGGCGTACACGGTCGCGTTCGCCAGCGGTCGCTGCCGCACCTGGGAGTGCGTGCGCCGTGCGCCAGACCCGTCGTCCTGGCTGATCTCGATCTCCACGCCGTCCAGCTCGGCCGGCGTGTACAAGATCAGGGCGCCGACGTCAGCGCCGAGATCTAGGACGACGGTGCCGGGGCCGGTAGGACCGGCCGATACCTCGGTCATGCTGCGCTCCTTTACTGCCCAAGAAACCCAGAACTACGAAAACAAACCCGCAGAGCAAAAACCACAAGGCCAAGACCACAAACCGTTAGTCGCCACGATGTTGAAGCGTCACGCAAATCACGACACCCCGGCGAGTGCCCACAAAGCCACTCGCCGGGGCGTCAATGCGATCACCCGGATGCGATCACACCAGCGTGATCAGAAACCGCAGGCGGAGTTGGCGGGGTGGCGTCCGGGGTGTAGTAACCGCTGTACGGAACCCCCAGGTACGGGAACGCGTCAAGATACGGCGAGCTGACGTCGGCGGGGGTGAGCCCGTCACTGATGGCGCCCGCGGCCGCGTCCGGCGTGTAGCTGCTGTCGACCAGCGGGTAGGTAACCCCGGCGATCGCCCGGAGTTCGACCGTGACGACGTCGTCGAACACCCGGCGCCCGTTCGGGAAGCCCGCCGCGTCCCCGGCGATCAGGCCGAGAATGTTCGGATGCTCGGACGGCGCCACGGAGGTGTTCAGCCGCAGCATGTCGGCTTGCACCGGCCCGGTGTAGTTGGTGAATCCGGACACGACGCCGGTGGGGAGGCCGGTGAGCAGGATCGCCTCCAGGTCGGCGCGGGCCGTGCCGGCACTGTCCAGAGCCGCCAGCTTGGGGAACACGCCGGGGTACAGAACCGGCAGCAGGCTCGCCAGCTCAGGATGGGCGACGTAGCCCGCGAACTGCTTGTCGGCCGAAGGCGGCAGCGAGTTCCACAGGTCCTTCTTGCCCATCGGGTTGATGACCTCGTTGAACAGCGGGTTGCCCAGCCTCGACACCTGCCGCCACGGCCCGCTGTACGCGTTCCTGCCCTGGTCGGCGTCCCACATCATGGCGGACTGGCGGTACGCCGCGGTCCATACCCCGATGGTCGGGTGGCCGTGCGTGGTCAGCGCGGAGATCGGCACCTGGATCGCGATCGAGTGCACGTTCAGGTCATTGGTGTCGTTCACTCCGGGCGCCGCGGCCAGAGCGGGCAGCCCGAACGTGGTGTGCAGCTGCTCGAAGGGCCGCAGGTCGCCCAGGTCGAAAATGGCGCCCAGGTCGACGTAGAAACCCTCGGCCCGCTGCCCGGCGAACACGGTTATCCCGTGGCTCAGCGAATGGACGGCCTCAGCGGCCAGCGCCGGGTAGTTCGGCGTGGACAGCGGCCCGATGTTGCACGGCGGGCAGGCCAGGTTGCGGCCGAGCGACCTTTGCGACCAGCCGGTCACCATGGTGACGTTGTAGAACTGGCGGCGGTTGAAGGTCGAGCTGCTGATCGACGTGATCGGGCCGGTGTTGTACAGGAAGGTGTTCTCGTCGGCCACCTCGGTGCGAAACCGGAACTCGAAGGAGAGGTCCGCCTCCCCGTTACCGGTGTTGTCGATGTGGATGGCGTAGAGGACGTCGTCGCCGAACTCGTAGAAGTTCGGGCCGCCGGCGGCTCCTGCAGCGGGATGTAGTTGGCGATCAGCGTGACCGTGTCGGGCTTATCCGGGCTGACGAACGCGTACACGTCGGTACTATCGGCCACCGGGTCCTTGGAGATTTCCGGCGCCTCGCGATGCGATGACATTCAATTACCTCACTGGATCGAAACTGGATCGAAGCTGGCTCGAAACTGACTCGAGTGAGCGGTGGCGGCGGTTAGCCGATGGCCCGGGCGATCCGGGCGGCCAGGTCCTTGTCGCGCAGCCGGGTCGTGCTCGTCCCGGAAAACACCTCGATGTCACCAGACCTGGCGTCGCGGACGTGCACCATGATCGCCCCGGCGGGAGCCGGCGCGGCCCCTACCTTCGTGGCCGGGCGGCTGGTGGTGGAGGCGCTGGCGGCCAGGGCCGGGCCCGCGGCCGTTCCGATCGCGGTGACGGCGAGACCGGCGGCACCGGCCGTGGCCGCTCCCTGGAGCAGGGACCGGCGCGACAGGCGGCGCCCCGGGTCGGCCGCACGCTTGGCATCCTGACTTGGCATGACAATCCTTTCCGTGGCTGGTTGGCATGCGCGTCGCCGACGGCGATGGTCACGCCGGACATAGTTGACGAAATGTGATCGAGATAACTACTTATAGTGTTGGAGTGATGAGCATAGCGTTACCATGATCTTGTCGCAGAGTTTTCCGGACCGACCTGGCCGCAACCCCTGACCTGGCCGGACCACGGCGCGAGCGGCTCATGATCACGCAGAGCCCGCGGCCTTGGCCGGCCCGAAGGATCTCCCGTCACGCCGTTGTTTCGCGACAGCCGGGCTTGCGGATGGGTTGGTAATAAAAAACAATCGGTAACGGTTTGGCGCCATCGGACATGAAGGAACTATTACGGCGTTTCACGGATAAAGTTCGCCCCGGTCGGATAACTCCCTCGCGCCGGCGGTCCCCGCACCGCCCCCGGCCCCCGCGCCGCCGCGCCGCCCCGCCCCCCGAGCCGCCGCGCCGCCCCGGTCCACCCCGCGCCGCTCCAATGTGACCCAGCTCATATTCTATTAAAAAGATCGATTTTATATGCTTAACCGATGACCACTACTGCCATCGGCCGCAAGCTCGGCCTCCGCAAGCTCACCGCCCGGATCGGCGCCGAGGTCACCGGCGTCAGCCCGTCGCTTGAGCTCGACCCGGACACGGTGACCGCGGTACGTGCGGCGCTCAACGAGCACAAGGCGCTGGTCTTCCGCGGCATCGACGTCGACGACGACGGCCAGCAGCGGTTCGCCCGGTACTTCGGCCCGCTCACCTCGGCGCACCCCACCGTGCCCGCCGTCGACGGCGAGCCAAACGTGCTGCCGGTCGACAGCGAGGACGGCCGCGTCAACTACTGGCATACCGACGTGACCTTCGTGCGCAACCCGCCGCAGGCCAGCACGCTGCGCAGCGTCGTCATCCCGCCCTACGGCGGCGAGACCCTGATCGCCAACGCGGGCTCGGCCTACCGCGATCTTCCCGGTCCGCTGCAAGCCTTCGCCGGTACCCTGCGGGCGGTGCACACCAACGACTATGACTACGCGGTGCCGCCGGAAAGCCTGAACGAGACCGAGCGGGAGCGTCGCAAGATCTTCCTCTCGACCACCTACGAGACCGTCCACCCGGTGGTCCGGGTGCATCCGCTGACCGGCGAGCGGAGCTTGTTCATCGGCGGCTTCGCGCAGCGGATCGTGGGGCCTGTCCAAGGGTGAGTCGAAGGACATCCTGCGGCTGTTGCAGCACTACGTGACCCGGCCGGAGAACATCTTGCGGGTGTCCTGGGAACCTGGTCAGCTGGTCTTGTTCGACAACCGGATCACCCAGCATTACGCGATCGACAACTACGACGACCTGCCCCGGCGGCTCAACCGGGTCACCGTGGCCGGCGACGTCCCTGTCGGTCTCGACGGCCAGCTGAGCTACTCGGTCAAGGGAGATGCCTCGCACTACACTCCGGTCGCCGACGGCCGGGCCGCCTGAGCGCCGCCCGGCCTACCGGATCCCCAGCGACAGCTGGTTCGCCAGTCCCGACTGCACCGAAGCCACCGCCCGGAACGCCTCCCTGAGATAGGAACGGGCCAGCGGGTTCAGCGTCTTGGGATCGATGAAGTCGTCCGGCCCCTCGCCCCGCCTGAGCTGCTCCACCTGGTGGTCAAGGCGCAGCGAGAAGATAAACCCGAACGCCTCCGTCAACGTCCGGGCCTGCGCGCTTTCCAGCGTCCCGGCCGCCTCGGCCACCCGCAGCCGTTCCAGCGTCAAGGCCGTCAAGCCAGCCGAGCCAGCCGGAGCCAGCCGAGCACCGAGCCAGCCGAGCCACCCGAGACAGCGCCGCCCGCGGCCATCGCGGCCCAGCGGGCGAGGTCGACGATCGGGATGATCCCGCCATGCTTGATGTCGAGCCGCCCGCGGCGCTCGCCGGAATGCTCGACCACGAAGTTACGCAGGAACCCGGTGGGCGGCCGGAACGACAGCGCGAACCGGGTGAGCAAGCGGAGCAGTTCCGGGTCCGCACGACCCCGCGCCTCCCATAGTTCCCCGTCCGCCCAGCCGCTCCCGCTGCTCCACACCGGGCGGCTGTCGGTGATCACCGAGACCAGGATCAGCGCTTGCGGCTGGGTCGGATCCCGGCTCAGGCTGCGTGCGGTTGCGTGCCAGGAGTCCAGCGATCGCGCGAACTGCGGGTTGGCGGCGCTGGCGCCGTGGGCATCGGGCTTGATCCCGCACGCCAGCAGGCCATCGTCCACCACCTGGGCCACCCGCGTCATGTACTCGCGGACCTCCGGGCCGCCCTGGCGCCACGCCAGCGCGCTGTCGACGTCGGAGGAGGGCATCACCTCCCGCCGCGCCAGGCTGCCAAGCGCGAACCAGGCGAACGGGGCCGGCGGGGCCCCGGCGGCCCCGACCGCCAGCTCGACCAGCCGCCGGGTCAGCGCGTCAAGCACGACCGAACGGACCGCCGCCACCTGCCCGGGCGCCGTGCGCGCATCGTGCAGGGCGATGATCATCGGGGTCAGGCCCGCCGCGGCCGCCGCCAGTTCCGCCGGGGTGGCGGCCAGCTCGATGGCCCGGCGCAGCCGGAAGGGCCCGCGCGCCTGCGCCGCCACCAGGTCGCCGTCATCGACCACGCCGAGGACCTCACCGGCAGCGGACAGCACCGGGATGTGGTGCACGTCGTGCTCGAGCATGTCGAGCAGGACCTCACCGCTGAGCCGGCCGGGGCCCACGGTGTAGGCGGGCTCGGTCATGATGGCCGAGACCGGCGCGTCCGGGCTCAGGCCGGCCGCGACCACCCGGGATCGCAGGTCGCTGTCGGTCACGATCCCGAGCCGCTCCCCGGGCGTCCGGCCGGTGCGGACCAGGATCGCGCTCGCGCCCTGCGCGGTCATCCGCCTGGCCGCCTCGCGGATGGGCTCATCGCCCCGGCACAGCAACGGCGGCGTCCGGATCAGCGCGGCGGCGCGCGGCTCCGCCGGATCCGCGAGTGACGCGCTCACCTGGGGCCTGGTCACGATCGACCGCGCAACGAACCGGAGCACATCCGGACGGCCGAGCAGCGGGCGCATGACCGTGGCGGGGATGCGATAGCAGACGGTGTCGTGGCCCGCGCGGGCCTCGAACCCAGTGGGCAGCCCGGAGATCATCGACGCGTGCCCGAACACCTCACCCGGTCCGAGCAGGTCGAGTATCCGCCCGTCGTGGATGACCTCGACCGATCCGGTCCGGACCACCCACAGGTTCGTGACCGGGCCGGCGCCCTGGCCGAAGATCGGCTGGCCCTGGGCGATGACCTCGGTCTCGGTCACGGCGGCGATCCGGGCCAGCTCCTCGGCCGCCAGCGAGTCGAACGGAGGGTGAGCGCCGAGAAATCCGGCCACATCCCCGGCTGGCCCAGTCACCGGGCCGGGTTCAGGTCGGTTCGTCGGTCAGGCCCGCCGGCGCGAGCGCCGGCGCGGCCTGGTGCTCGGCCAGGACGCTGGTCGGCCGGCCGCGATGCAGGGCCACGTAATAGATCGCGCCGACCAGGCCGAGCCCGCCGGTGAACACGAACGCTCCCCACTGGTAGTACCAGTGGTCACCGCCGTATACGGCCGGCCGCGGCCAGGCCAGGTTGATCATGACGCCGACCTGGAAGATCACCGCCAGCAGGTTGACCGCCACCCCCCAGCGGCCAAGCGAGAAGTACGGGCCGTGGTCAGGCGATGGCCACCGGCCGCGCAGCCGGGCGATCAGCAGCGGCCCGGTGACGCACAGGTAGGCGATGTAGAACATGATGATCGCGACCGAGGTCAGCACGAAGAACGCCCGCTGGTTGCCGACGTTCAGCACCAGCAGGGCCAGGGTGAGCACGCCGATGACGACGGAGGGGACCAGCGGCGTCTTGGACCGGCCGTGCACCCTGGCGATGGCCGAGGAGAACGGCAGCCGGCCGTCCCGGCCCATCGTGAAGATCATCCGGATGCCGCCGGTGTGCACGGCCAGCGCGCACACGGTGATGGCGACCAGCGAGTCGATCAGGAACACGTCCCCGGTGGTGCCGCCGAGCGTCGCCTTGACCAGGTACGGCAGCCCGGACGTGCCGAGCGCCGGGTTATGGATATCGGGCACCGACATCTCGCCGAACAAGATCAGCAGCAGCCCGGCGACCCCGGCGGCGGCCAGCGCCCTGATGATCGCGGGCGGCGCGTGCTTGCGCGGTTCGTGGGTTTCCTCGGCCAGCGACCCGGCGGTGTCGAACCCGTACATCACGTAGGCGCTCATCAGCCCGGCCACCAGGAACGCGCCGAAGTAGCCAAAGGTGGAGCCCTTGCCCAGGCCGAAGGTGTCGAAGATGACGCCAGGGCCCCGGCGGATGTGCGCGGCCAGCAAGATGATCAGCAGCGTCACGCCGACCAGCTCGGCCAGCACGCCGAAGTTGTTGATCCGCGCCATCAGCTTGACGCCGATCATGTTGATGATGGTGGTAAACACCACCAGGCCCGCGGCCAGCAGCAGGGCGTTCTTGGCGCCGCCCGGCGTCGCGACCTGGCCGATGTCGGCCTTGGTCCCGATGACCTCAAACGCCGCCGAGATCTGCGGGGCCACCACCTGGTAGGCGACCGCCACCGCGGCCAGCGTGACGATCGCTCCCACGCTCAGGATCCAGCCGCCGAACCAGGAGGTGAAGGGCCGGGCGATCTGCTTGGACCACTGGTAGACCGAACCCGCCAGCGGGTACTGCCCGGCCAGCTCCGCGAAGCAGAGCGCGACCAGCATCTGGCCGAGGAACACGGCGGGCCAGGTCCAGATGAACGCCGGACCGCCGGAGCCGAAGCCAAAGAAGAACAGCTCGAACACCCCGGTCATGATCGAGATGTAGCTGAACCCGGCGGCGAACGAGGAGAACAAGCCGAGGGACCGGTCTAGCTCCTGCTTATAGCCGAACTTGGCTAGCTCATCGGAGTCCATGCTTGGCACGGCCATTCGCTCACCATCCTGGAAGGTGCGGCAGTATCCCCAGATGACACCATTTTTCAGAACCCGTCGTCAATGGACGAGGAGTTGGATTCGCGCAGCTCTCCGGTTGTGCGTTTGATAGAGCGATGGCCAAGCCACCCCGTAGTGCCGACATCCTCAGCCTGGGCAGCTTCGTGGTACTGGGTCTGCCCGACGGCATCCTCGGCACCGCGTGGCCGTCGATGCGCAGCACTTTCGGCGCCCCGGTCGGTGAGCTCGGCCTCATCTTGCTGCTCGCCACCGCCGGATCCGTCCTGGTCACAGCGTTCGTCGGGCGGCTGATCCTGCGCCTGGGGGTGCCCGCCCTGCTCACCGTGGCCGGCCTGACCGCGGCCGCCGGCTACGCCGGGTTCGCGCTGGCTCCCGGCATGTGGCTGGTGCTGGCCACCGCCGTGCTCACCGGCGCGTCGGCCGGCATGATGGACGCCGGGCTGAACACGGCGGTGGCCCTGACCGGCCGGCAGCGGCTGCTCAACCTGCTGCACGGGGCCTACGGCGTGGGCACGGCGATCGGCCCGCTGCTGGTCACCGCGGCCATCCTCACCGGCTCCTGGCGGCCCGCCTACCTGGCCATGCTCGCCCTGGACCTGGTCCTGGCGGGCTTCTGGCTGCGGCAGCGGCGGCGCCTCGGCGCTCCCGCGCCGCCGGAACCCGCTGCCGCCGACGCCGAGCCCCATCCGTCCGAGCGCTGGACCCGCCGCCGGTACCGCGCCGTGGTGGCCGCCGGGATCGGCGTGTTCTTCGTCTACACCGGCCTGGAGGTGGGCGCCGGGCAGTGGGAAGCCAGCTTCTGCCGCGGTCACCTGGGCATGTCCGCGGGCGCCACCGGCCTGGCCACGTTTGGCTACTGGGGGGCGCTGACCGCGGTCCGGATCGGCCTGGCGGTGGCGCCCCGCCCGGTGCCGCCGCAGGCGGTGGTCCGGTGGGGGAGCGCGGTGGCCGTGCTGGCCGCCGCGGTGATCTGGTGGCAGCCGGGCACCGCGGTCACGGTGCTCGGCTTCGCCGTCCTCGGCGCGGCGCTGGCCGGTGTCTTCCCGGCCCTGATCTCGCTGACCCCGGTCCGCCTCGGCGACGCCAGCGCCCAGCACGTCATCTCCTGGCAGGTCGGCGCCGCGGCCGCGGGCGGCGCGGGCCTGTCCGCCGCGATCGGCCTGCTCGTCGGCGCGACCAGCCTGGCCGCCCTGGGCCCCGCCATCACCGTGCTGGCGGTCCTGCTGATCGGCGCCGAGCTCGTCCTGACCAGGCTCGCTCCCGTCAAGACCAGACCATAACGGCCGAACGGACGCGGCTGCGCGCCCCGCGGAACCGGTTAGGACGCGCCGTCGCCGGTGCGCCGGAACGGCAGCTGGATCTCGAAGACCTGCTCGGCGACGTCGGCCACATCGTCGACCATGTTGACCCAGACCTCCCGGCCAGGCCCGGCCGCGTGGTAATGGTGTTCCTCGGCCCACCGGGCCAGGTCGTGGTAGACGAACGGGAAGATGCTCGCCGCCGGGCCGCTGCGCACGGTCACGGCGGCCTCCTGGACTTCGGGCAGCACCAGGTACCTGGCCGGGCCAGGCAGCTCGGCGGGCGGTTCGGCCACCGGCAGGGCCAGGCTGACCGTCAGGTCATGGCCCGGCTCGCCTTCGTAGAAGATGAGGAATGGCCCCGCCTCCTTGACCAGGTCCCGGATCCGCAGTTGGGTGAACTGCTCCTCGGCGCGGTTAACGACGGGAACGAGGTTCTCCGGGCCGAACCCCGGCGCCTCTTGCGTGATCACGACCACGCCCTGAGCGGGCAGTTTCTTCACCACGATGTCGTCTGCGGGCATGGTGCCCTCCCTTTCGATGTAGGACAGACGGGCTTCGACGCCGAGCAACTGGCTCTGCTGCGCCTGGAGTTCGGTCTCGAGCTGGGCGCGGCGCAGCATGAGCATGCCGCGCAGCTCGTCCAGGGTGATCCCGGCCAGCAGCCGCCGGACCTGGGGCAGCGACAGACCGAGCTCTTTCAGCGCGACGATCCGGTTGAGCTGGTTGAGCTGGGCCGCGCAGTAGCTGCGGTAACCGGTGTCCGGGTCGACCTGGGCCGGGCTCAGCAGCCCGATCTCGTCGTAGTGCCGCAGGGTCCGGACCGTGACCGTGCCGAGCCGGGCGAACTCGCCGATGCTGAACATGGCACCACTGTGCCCCCCTCACGCAACGTCCGAGTCAAGCCCCGGATTGCCGCTACTTGAGCGTCACGGTGACGGTGCGGGTGGACGCGGGGATGGTGACGGTGCCGGTGGCCTCGTCGACCGTGCCCGCGCTGGCGTGCGCGATCTTGTTCACGAAGACCGGCAGCTGGAACAGCACCGGCCCGGCCGGGGCGTTCCCGGTCAGCGTCAGCGTGACCGAGGTGCCGCTGGTGCTGATCGTCAGCCCGAGGTGGTGCCCGTCCGTGGTCGGGAAGTTGGCCACGCTGATCACCTTGCCGCTGCTGACCCAGGCGCTGGGCACGCCGCGGCCGACCACCAGGCTGCCGTCGGCCCGCTGCGCGGCCAGCGAGTCGAGCAGCAGCATGTTGGCGTTAGCGATGCCCCAGGCGTGCGGCGAGGATCCGTTGCCGGCCTCCGGATGGGTGCCGGTCCACGGCGAGCCCGGGTTCGGGAACTGCTGGCTCTCCCACCAGGAGTACGGCCCGCTCTGCCCGCTGGCGATCATGAACTGGTAGCTCAAGATGCCCTGATCCCGGTAATCGCTGCTGGCCAGACCCCACTCGCCGTACCCGGCGTTGTACGCGGTGCTCCAGTACTGCGTCGGGTACCCGCCAAACGTGTCAGGCGGTAGCTTCCCCGCCAGCCGGGCGAACCCGTACTGGTAGGTGGCGTCGATCAGCGACAGTCCGGGACCGCTGCGCGGCGCCCCGAACAGGTAACCGTCCCAGGCCCAGCGGCCGAAGAGGAACGGCGCCGCCCAGTTGGCGTCCTCGGCGTTGACGCACCGGTTGCTCGTGTTCGGCTCGACCATCGAGCACGGCAGGTAGGTCAGGTGGCTGGCCGTGATGGTCGCGTTCAGCGTCTTGTTGACCGCCGTCAGCAGCTGCGAGTACTGCGTCGCCGCCCAGCTCGCCTCGCTGGTGTTGCCGACCTGCTGGGCCAGCCAGTGATAGGACCACAAGCCCATCAGGGCCTCGTAGTTGTCGATCGTCCAGTAGCCGTTGGCGTCGATGTCGTTGGTTTCTTCCATGATCCCGCCCGGCCCGGTCCGGTCGGCGGCGATCAGGTGCGCGGTGTCCTCGATGCTCGGCTCGGTCTTCCCGGTCGGCCCCTCGGTGGCGAAGTTGGCCTTGACGAAGCTCATGTCGCCTGTCTTCAGCAGGTAGATGGCCCATACCCAGGGGTAGGTCCACACCCCGTCCAGGTACTGCGGCTGGTTGCCGCTGACGTACCTGGCCCGGTCGAGCAGCGCGTGCGCGCCGGTGGTGTAGCCCTGGGTGAACAAGTTGGCCAGGATGCCGATCACGTCGTGGCTGAACTCCTGGTCGTAACCGTTGGCTCCGGTCTTGAGCTTGGCCCCGGACCGGATGATCTGGGTGTAGATGAAGCCGGTCTTGTAGCCGTTGATCAAGCTGGCGTCGGGCAGCTGGGTGATCTGGGCGATCTGGGCCAGCTGGCCGTTCCAGTACGAGCGCATGTGCGCGAAGTGCGCCTCGAAGCCGCCCGCGGCCACGATCGCGCCGTTGGACGGGTAGGCGTAGCTGCCGCCGAACTTGTCCGCGGGCACCGCGTAATCGTGGCTCACGGTGCCGTGGGCCGGGACGGTGTCCGAGACCGAGTTCAGCGGGATCAGGCCGGCTGAGGCCTGCGGGTCGACGGTGATCGCGGCGCCGGTCGGGTTGCTCACCTGGACCCGGCTGTAGATGATCACGTAATCGTGGCCGCCGATGGTCACCCGGTCGCCGAAGTTGGTGATCGCGATCGTGGCGCCGCCCCGGTGGAAGGCAGTCACCAGCGCGGGCAGGTAGCCGTCAGCGTTCGTCCAGGTGGTCGGGCTGTCGTCGTAGACACCGTAGCCGTAGGTCGTGCCGGACACCGGCGCCGTGCTGGCGCTGCCCGGACCGCCGTTCGGCCCGCTGGTGTCGACCCAGAAGCTGCCGCCCAGGCACGCCACCACACCCTGGCTGTTGCCCGCCCACCCGATCACGCCCGCGTCGCCGAACGTCCCGTACACCGTCTGGCTTCCGGTCGGCCCGTTCGGCGCGCAGCTGTAGGGCGGCGCCGTGCTGGCCGCCGCCACCGCGGGCATCGCGGTGGCCGCGCCCGCGGCCAGCGCCGCCGCGGCCAGCAGCACCAGGACAGCGCGCAGACGCGGGAAACTGGGGGAGAACCGGGAGAAGGAACGGGCAGACGCCTTGGTCATGGAAACCTCCTCGGCGCCCATTACCCGGCGCGAGCCGCCCTATGCGGACCTAACCAGGGAATTGCCCGCCGTGCCCGCCCGGTCTTGTCCGCCCGGGAGTGTACGCCTGCGGGCGGTCGCCGCCCCGTTAGTTCGGCTCTCCGGCCGATGCGCGGCCGGGCCGCCGCGCGGCACCCTGGAGACCTATGATCACGCCGTGGCATGAGCCCAGGGGACCCGCCCCCACCCCAGCTCCCGCTCCCGCCCCAGCCCCTGCCCTCGCCCGGCGGCGGATCCCGGCGCGGACCCGGCTGGACTTCTGGTACGACGCTGTGCTGCTGGTGGCCTACACGCTGGCTTACAGCCTGGGGTTCACCGGGCTGGCCATCCACGAGTGGCTCGGCATCGGACTGGGCGTGGCCCTGATCCTGCACCTGACCCTGCACTGGGACTGGGTGCTCCGCACCAGCCAGAAGCTGTTCCGCCGCGGTGGCCGGGACCGGCTGATCTACCTGGTCAACCTGACCCTGCTGCTGGTCATGACGCTGTGCGTCGTCTCCGGGGTGCTGATCTCCAGGGTCGCGCTGTACTCGCTGGGCATCAACGTCCCCGGCAGCCCGTTCTGGACCAACATGCACGACACCACCGCCCGGCTGACGGTGGGCCTGGTCCCCGTGCACGCCGCGCTGCGCTGGCGCTGGATCGTGTCCGTGGCCCGGCGCCTGGTGAGCAGGCGGCTCCGGTGAGGTTCGCCAGGCACCTGGCCGCCGTGCTGCTCACCGTGTCCGTGGTCGTCGGCCTCGGGCTGATCTGGGCGCACAGCAGCCAGGGCAGCTGGCTGGGCTCGCCGCCTGGCCTGATCATCCACCCGGGCCGGCTGGTCAAGGTCGGCGGACCGCACCCGGTCGGGCTGATCCGGCGCGAGTCAGGCTCGGGCCTGAGCCTGTCCCAGGTCCAGGACGTGGAGCAGACGCTCGTCATCGAGGCCGTGTTCGTCACGGTGGTGGTAGCGATCAGCGCCCTAGCCCGCCAGCGCCGCCGCGCCAAGCGAACCTCCAGCTAAAACAGGCCACCATCAGGTGTTCTGAGCCTGGCCCTCACGCCGGTTCAGCCAACGCAGCGAAACCTGCGGACAAACCACAGACCTCAGCTATTCAGCTTCTGTAAGTTCCGCTGTCCTCCAGCCCCGCCGGGCCAGGCGGCCGTGTTGATGGAAGCAGCCCGGTCAGGATGCGGGTCATCGCGCGGTCGAACAGCGGCTCCCGCCCAGGCGAGCCGTCCCCGGCCTCGGCGAGCGCGGCGGCGAGCTGCGGGTGCTGGCCGGCGGCGGCGACCTGGACGAGGTAGCCGGCCAGCGAGTCCTGCCATCCGGCGGCGTCCTGGCCACCCTGGCGCTGCGCGATCTCGGTCTGCGCGAAGAGCCGCACGACGCCGGAGAACAGGCCGACCGTTTCCAGCTTGTCCGGTCCGGTCAGCTCCGTTCCGGCCAGCACGGCCAGCACGTGCTCGATGAAGGCGACCGCGTTTGGCCCGGGCAGCTGGCCGGTGCCGGGGACGTCGAGCAGCCAGGGGTGCCTGCGGTAGATGGCGCGGCCCTGCCGGGCGAGGCCGAGCAGATCGCTGACCGGGTGCCCGGAGCCGCGCCCGGGGTAGGTGTACTCGCCGTAAGCATGGTCGGCCATGAGCTCGACGAGCTCGTCCCTGCTGGCCACGTACCGGTACAGCGACGCGGGCGCGGTGCCGGTGGCCGCCGCGGCCGAGCGCATCGTCACCGCGGCGAGACCACGGGCGTCCGCCAGCGACACTGCGGCCGAGGCGATCTCCGCGCGGCTGTGCTCCGGAGCCGGGCCGCGGGCCGAACGCTCCGGACGTGTCCAGATGCCCCGACCGCGGGCCGAACGCTCCGGGCCTGACCCGCCACCCTGACCGCGCCCGTCAGTCGTCGGTTCGTCCTTCATTGCGAACACTGTACTCAGTAAGTTAGGCTGACAATACAGCGAACAATGATCGCAGTTTCGTTCGGGACGACAGCGGAGGCGGGCAGTGGGAAGCGAGTGGACGCCGACGCGGTACGCGCACAACGGCCCGGTGGCGATCGCCTACGACCAGCTGGCCGGCTCGGCGGGCGACCCGCTGCTGCTCGTCATGGGCCTGGCCGTCTCCAGGTTCTGGTGGCCGGCTGGGCTGGGCCACGCGTTCGCCGATCAGGGCTTCGCGGTGGCCCGCTACGACCAGCGAGATGCCGGGCAGTCGACCCGGATGCCCGACACGGGCGGCAGTAACCCGTTTCTCGCGGTGGCTCGCAAGCGCGGTGCCTACTCCGCCGAGGACATGACCGACGACGCGGTCGCGGTGCTGGACGCGCTTGGCTGGGAACATGCGCACATCTTCGGCGCCTCGCTCGGTGGGATGATCGCCCAGCGGATCGCGCTCCGCCACCCCGGCCGGGTCCTGTCCGTCGTGTCGGCCATGGCCATGCCAAGCGACGTGTCCGGCCTCGGCGGAGGACGCTACCTGCGCTTCGGCCTGCCGGCCAAGCTGGCCAGGACACGGTTTCCCGACGGCCGGGAAGGCGACATCCAGCTCTCGCTCATGCTCGCCCGCGCCATCGCCTCCCCGGCCTACCCGTTCGACGAGGACGCCGCGCGGGAATGGATCGAACGCGAGGCCGACAGTGGCCCGCGGAACACCAGAGCGCAGAGCAGGCAGGTCGGCGCTCCGTGGCACGGCCCGAAGCTGCGCGAGCTGCAGGTACCCGTCCTGGTCTTGCACGGCGACCGGGATCCCATCTTGCGCGTCAGCGCCGCCCGTGCCACCGCGAAAGCGATCGCCGGCGCCCGCCTGGTGGTACTGCCCGGGGTCGGCCACGACCTGCCCGCACCGCTGTGGCCGGCCATCGCCCGCGAGGTCCGTCAGCTCGCCGATCAGGCGGAGGCCAGCTCCAGCTGAAACCCTGACCGGGATCAGCGTCAGCCGGGCCCGGCGGCCTCAGGCCGGCCGGGGACGCAGGCCGTCAAGTACGGCCTGGAGGATTGGCTCGAGGTACCGGGTGTCGCCGTGAATCGTGGCGACGGCGATGATCATGTCGAGGACCTGCTCCAGGGTGAGGTCGTCGCGGATCTCGTGAGCGCGCTGCGCGGCGGCCAGGAGCGGCAGGCCGGCCGCGAGCACCCGGGCGCGGCTGCCCTCGAAGAGGGGATTACCCCGGTCCGTGTGCTCGAGATCGTCGGCCAGGCGCGCGACCCGTCGAACGCCGCCAAGCTCGACGCCGCCGACGCACTCGCCGCGCTCGCCGACGAGAGCGGGATCACCCTGGTCCAGCTGGCGATCGCGTTCGTCACCCGCCATCCCGCGGTCACCTCCGCGATCATCGGCCCGCGCACCATGGAGCACCTGGACGCCTACCTCGCCGCCGACAGCATCGACCTGTCCGGCGATCTGCTCGACGCCATCGACCGGATCGTTCCTCCCGCGGTCACCATCAACTTCGCCGACAACATGTGGGAGTTCAGCACCCGGGCCCTGGACGCCCCGTTCCGCCGCCGGTAAGCCGCCTGGCGCCCGCGGCGGCGGGGGCCCAGATGGTGGTGCGCTTGACGTCGTTGTCCTCCACGGCGGCCAGGCCGGGAACGTCGTACGTCGCCAGCGGGCTCAGCCGGTTCCTGGGCAGGTAGGCGCGCCCGAAGTCGCCGATAAGGACATCGGCCCCGCGGGCCAGGCCGCGTTCGGTGAACCGGGTGACCCGGCCGGCCAGGCCGCGTTCGTAGAAGGCGTCGGCTACGAGCAGCACCTCGGTGCCTGTGACCTCGTCGGCCAAGATGTCGGCGCCGATGGCCAGCACCGTCACGTCGTTGGCCGCGGCGTTCAGCGCGATGGCCGCGACCGCGAGCGGATCGATGTCGTAGGCGGTCACCACGGCCGCCCCGGCCCTGGCCGCCGCGATGGCTACCAGCCCGGAGCCGGAGGCCATGTCGATCACCGGCCGGCCGCGGACCGTCTCCGGGTGGTCAAGCAGGTAGCGGGCCAGCGCCTGGCCGCCCGCCCAGGCAAACGCCCAGAACGGCGGGTCAAGCCCGGTCCGGCCGGTGGCCGCCTCGGTGCGCTGCCACACGGCGATCGGTTCGCTGGCCTGGTACAGCCGGATTTCCGGCAGCAGGGCCACCGAACGAAGGCGGGTGCTAGTCCGGACGACCTCCGTGGCGGTCCGTGGGCCGTCAAGCATGGCCCCATTCCATCACGCGGCCGCAGCACCACCGCGGCGCACAGTTCAAGGTCTCCCTGCCAGCTCATGCCCGATGACTACTTTTCCCTACGCGTGGTTCGGTCTCAGGCCCGAGTTTTTCGACGCGCCGTCCCGCGGCGACAGATATGACATGGACTGGGAAGGATGGGGCCGTGATCAGGAACGTGGTTCTCGTCAAGCTGAAGGCCGGAGCCGACATCGCGGAGGTGGCGGAGATCCAGGACGGCTTCCGGAACCTGGACTGCCCGGGCACGGTCAGCTACACGCTCGGTGACGACCTTGGCCTCCGGGAAGGCACCTGGAGCTTCGCGATCGTCGCCGACTTCACCGACGTGGAATCGTACCGGGCCTACGACTCCGATGCCGCGCACAACCGGTACCGGGCCCGGCTCGGCCCGCTGGCCGAGCAGATCGCCCGGGTTCAGTTCGAGCTGCCGGGCGGATAGCCGGTGGGGCCAGGCTGGGCATCCACGCCAAGCCGCGCGGCGTGCTCGACGTGGCCGGGTTCTTCGCTCCGTGGCTCGGCCGGCGGCAGCGCTGACCGCCCCTTTCCGCCGGGTTAGACAGGGGGAAGCTCGCGGCGGACGAGCCAGCGGGGTTTGCCGCCGCGGCGGCCGGCCGTCTGGCGGACGCGGCTGAAGCCGTGGGCCTCGAAGAGCTGGACGGTACCCCCATAGCCGCTGGTCTGGTCGATGCGCTCGCGGCCAGGGTCGACCGGGTAGCCTTCCAGCGCGATCGCGCCCATCGCATGCGCGTGCTCGACCGCGCCGTCGAGCAGCTGGTGCATAAGCCCGCGGCGCCGGAACCCGGGCCGCACCACGAAACAGATCACCGACCACGCGCCCTCGTCCCGGACATGCGGGATCGTCCGGGAGTTGACCAGGGCGCGGTAGGTGGACTTCGGCGCGACCGAGCACCAGCCGGCCACCTCGCCGTCGACGTACGCCAGGACGCCGGGGCCCGGTTCGCTCTCGCATAGCGCGCGCATGTGCGTGATGCGACCGGGCATGTCGAGGCTGGAATTGCGGTACACCATGCAGACGCATCCGCGGCCGCCTGGCTTGCGCGGCACCATGAACGACGCGAAGTCATCCCACCGCCCGGTGGCCGGCCGCACGTCGGTTCCCATCCGCTGAGGATAGACCCGCCGCCTGCCCGGACCGGAATAAGACGGGCGGCGCCGTCCTTATCTCTAGTATCTCGGTCTTAATAGGAGACTTTGGCCCGGAACGGAGACTGCCCTGACCGTCATCGCGCCCTTGCATCTCTCGGTCGCCCTCGATGGCGCTGGCTGGCACCCGGCCGCCTGGCGCGAGCCACGGGCGCGCCCGGCCGAGCTGTTCGACGCCCGATACTGGATCGATGTCATTACCGAGGCCGAACGAGGCCTGCTCGACTTCGTCACCATCGAAGACGGTTTGCACCTGCAGTCGGCCCGGGACGATGAGGTGAGCGGACGCCTGGACGCGGTCCTCATCGCCGCTCGGGTGGCCCCGCTGACCCGGCATATCGGGCTGATGCCAACCGTGGTGGTCACGCATACGGAACCGTTCCATATCTCCAAGGCCATCGCGACCCTCGATTACGTCAGTAACGGCCGGGCCGGCGTCCGGGTCCGGATATCGGCTCGCCCCGATGAGGCCGCTCACTTTGGCCGCCGGGTCTTCCCGCACGTCCGGCCGGCGGACCGCGACGATCCGGCTGCGCAGCAGCTGGTGACCGGGCTGCTCGCCGAGGCGGCCGACTATGTCGAGGTGGTCAGGCGGCTGTGGGACAGCTGGGAAGACGACGCCGAGATCCGCGACGTCGCGACCGGCCGGTTCGTCGACCGCGGCAAGCTGCACTACATCGACTTCTCCGGTGACTACTTCAGCGTCAAGGGTCCGTCGATCACCCCCCGGCCGCCTCAGGGCCAGCCGCTGGTGTCCGCTCTCGGGCACACCGCGGCGGCCTACCGGCTGATCGGGACGGCCACCGATATCGGTTACGTGACGCCGGGCGACGCCGGTCATGCCCGCCAGATCGTGGCCGAGATCCGTGCCGCCGGCCGCGGTCCTGACCCGGTGCACGTCGTCGCCGACCTGGTCGTCTTTCTCGGCCCGAGCGCGGCCGCGGCGGCCGGGCGGAAGGCGCGCCTTGACGAGCTCGCCGGGTACGTGTACACCAGCGACGCCACGGTCTTTACCGGCACGCCCGCGCAGCTGGCCGGCCTGCTGACCGAATGGCAGCAGGCCGGGCTGTCCGGCTTCCGGCTGCGGCCAGGCACTATCCCCGGCGATCTCGAGGCGATCACCAGAGAGCTTGTGCCCGAACTTCAGCGGCGTGGCGCGTTCCGCACCAGCTATGGGCCCGGCACCCTGCGCGGGCGGCTGGGTCTGCGCCGGCCCGCCAGCCGTTATGCCGCCCGTCAGGAAAGCAACTGATCATGACCAAGCAGATTCATCTCGCGGCGCATTTCCCCGGCGTGAACAACACCACGGTGTGGAGTGATCCGCGGTCCGGCAGTCACATCGAGTTCAGCTCCTTCGCGCACCTGGCCCGCACCGCTGAGCGGGCCAAGTTCGACTTCTTGTTCCTGGCCGAGGGGCTGCGGCTGCGCGAGCAGAACGGCCAGGTTTACGACCTCGACGTGGTGGGACGCCCGGACACCTTCACGGTCCTGGCCGCACTGGCGGCGGTGACCGGCCGGCTCGGCCTGGCCGGCACCATCAACTCGACCTTTAACGAGCCGTATGAGGTGGCCCGCCAGTTCGCCAGCCTCGATCACCTTTCCGGCGGCCGGGCCGCCTGGAACGTCGTCACCTCCTGGGATGCGTTCACCGGCGAGAACTTCAGACGCGGCGGCTTCTTGCCGCAAGCCGCCAGGTACGAGCGGGCGCGGACGTTCCTGCAGACCACCTGGGAGCTGTTCGACTCCTGGCACGGCGACGAGATCATCGCGGACAAGGCGTCCGGGGTGTTTGCGGCCGGCCCGAAGCCCGGGGCGTTCGAGCACACCGACGCCCACTTTGCTATCAGCGGGCAGTTCAACGTGCCGCGCAGCCCGCAGGGGCGTCCGGTGATCTTCCAGGCGGGCGATTCGGAGGAAGGCCGCGAGTTCGCGGCGTCGAGCGCCGACGCGATCTTCAGCCGGCACGGCACGCTGGCCGACGGCCAGGCGTTCTACGCCGACGTCAAGGGACGGCTGGCCAGGTACGGGCGCACGCCGGACCAGCTGCTCGATCTTGCCGGCCGCGACGTTCGTGCTCGGCGATACCGACACCGACGCGGCTGAGCTGGCCCGCCAGGCGCGCCGTCAGCAGGTCAGCGGGCCGACGGCGATCGCCTTCCTGGAGCAGCTGTGGAACCGGGACCTGTCCGGCTACGACCCGGACGGCCCGCTGCCCGACGTCGACCCCGACCCGGGCGAGCACACGATCGCGCCCGGCCGGGCCAGCGTGCGGATGTACCGGGACCCGCTGGCCACCGCGGCCCAGTGGCGGGACAAAGCAGCGCGGGAGAAGCTGTCGATCCGCGAGCTGATCATCGAGGTCACCGGCCGCCAGACGTTCGTCGGGTCACCGGCCACCGTCGCCGGCGCCATCAACGACCTGGTGCAGGCGGACGCCAGCGACGGGTTCATCCTGGTGCCCCACATCACGCCGGGCGGCCTGGATGAGTTCGCCGCCACGGTGGTGCCGCTGTTGCAGGAGCGCGGCGTCTTCCGATCCGAGTATGAGGGCAGCACGCTGCGCGAGCATCTGGGCCTGCGCCCCATCCCCGCCACCGGCCGTGGCCCGGTCCGCAACATAACGGAGACGTGATGGCTACCACCCCGCTCGCCGTACTTGACCTGGTACCGATCAGTTCCGGTTCGACCGCCGCCGAGGCGCTGCGGAACAGCATCGACCTCGCGCAGGCCGCCGAGCGCTTCGGCTACGCCAGGTACTGGTTCGCTGAGCACCACCTTAATCCTGGCGTCGCCGGGACCTCCCCGGCCGTCCTGCTGGCCCTGACCGCCGCCGGGACCTCGACGATCCGGATCGGTTCCGGCGCGGTGCAGATGGGGCACCGCACCGCGCTGGCCACGGTGGAAGAATTCGGCCTCATCGACGCCCTGCACCCCGGCCGCCTCGATCTGGGCCTCGGCCGCTCCAGCGGGCGGCCCAGGCAGCTCGAACCGGCCCTGGCCGTCCCGTCAGCCAAAGCGAGCACCAGGACGCCGAACGGCCTGCTGATCCCGCCCAGGTTCTCCGCCGAGCACCTGCTGGTCTCGCCCCGGGTCCAGCTGACCAAGACGCTGCTGCAACTGCCGGGCGCGCAGTCCCAGGACTACACCGAGCAGGTCGGTGACATCCTGGCTCTGCTCCGCGGCACCTACACCTCGCCCGAAGGCGTCCAGGCGCACGTCATCCCGGGGGAGAGCGCCGATGTCCAGGTGTGGATCCTGGGCAGTAGCGGCGGGCAGAGCGCCGATGTGGCCGGGTCGAACGGCCTGCGGTTCGCGGCCAACTACCACGTCAGCCCGGCGACGGTGGTCGAGGCCGCCGACAGCTACCGGGCCGCGTTCCGGCCCTCCGCCGACCTGGACCGGCCCTACGTCAGCGTCTCCGCCGACGTGGTGGTCGCCGAGGACGAGGCGACCGCCAGGGAACTCGCCACCGGTTACGGACTGTGGGTCCGCAGCATCCGCTCAGGGGAAGGCGCGATCGCGTTCCCGGCCCCGGAGCAGGCGCGCCTGCATGCCTGGACCGCCGCCGAGCGTGAGCTGGTCGCCGACCGGGTAGACACCCAGTTCGTCGGCTCCCCGGGCCAGGTCGCCCGTCAGCTCGAGCAGCTCAGAGACGCCACCGGTGCGGACGAGCTGATCATCACCACCATCACCCACGACCACGCCGACCGGGTCCGCTCCTACCAGCTGCTCGCCCACGAATGGCACCGCCGCTGAACCTTTCACCCCAATCTTGACTTTTTAGACCTAATTTATAGACAATAGATCAGCCAAGCACCCTGGAGGTAAGAATGTCACTCACCACGCTCATAGCAGACACGCGTAAGGCCGTCGCCGACGACGCGGCCAACGCCCAGGCCGTCTTTGCCGCGCAAGGAACGCTGGTCGGTATCACCGAGGTGGACGTGAGGACCGGGGCGCACACGTTCAAGGTCGACGAGCCGCCCGCCCTCGGCGGCGCCGACGTGGCGGCGAACCCCGTGCAGTACGCGCTGGCCTCGCTCGGATCGTGTCAGGCCATCACCTACCGGTTCTGGGCGGAGCAGCTCGGCATAGCCTTCGACTCGCTGGCCGTGCGGGTAGAAGGAGACCTGGACATCCGCGGGTTCTTCGGCTTCGATGACGACGTGCGGCCGGGCTTGTCGGCGGTCCGGGTCGAGGTCACCGTGACCGGGCCGGAAAGCCCCGCGCGCTACCAGGAACTCGCGGCCGCCGTGGACGAGCACTGCCCCGTCCTTGACCTGTTCAAGAACCCCGTGCCGGTGACCCGTACGCTGGCCGGACCAGCCGACTAAGCCCAAGGCCGCCTGACCGGACCAGCCGACTAAGCCCAAGCCGCCCGCTTATTATCTAGTAAACCTACTGGTAATATATGTTATTCTGGCCGGATGCGGTACTGCCAGGCATCAAGCGGCCGGGAAGCCGTCGTGGCCGTGATCGGCGGCGGCGCGAGCGGGACTCTCGCGACGGCTTACCTGCTCCGGGCGGCCGCCGCCGCTCAGCTTCCGCTGCGGGTCGACCTGATCGACAGGTACGGACGGCACGGGCTGGGCCAGGCGTATGCCACCGCGAACCCCGCCCACCGGCTGAATTCGCACGTCGACCGGACGAGCGGGTTCGCCCATGACCCCGGTCACCTGGCCCGCTGGGCGGCGGCCAACGGGATCAGGCACGACGGATTCCTGCCTCGCGCGGTCTTCGGCCGCTATCTGCGCGACCTGCTCGCCGACGCCGAGCGGATGGCCGGGCCGACGGCTACCGTCACCCGGAGTGCCGCTGACGTCGTGGGGCTGAGCGTGGCCGGAGGGCCCCGGCCGCTGCGCCTGCAGCTGACGGCCGGCGGTCGACTCGAGGCGGACGCGGTCGTACTGGCCACAGGCAACCGGTCGCCAGCTCCCCCGTGTCCGGTGCCAGCTACGCCTCGCTACGTCAACGACCCCTGGGCGCCCGGAGCCCTTGACGGCGTGGCCGACGGCAGCCAGGTAACCGTCCTCGGGACTGGCCTCACCATGCTGGACGTGGTGATGTCCTTGACCGACGCGCATCCGCGGACCGTCGTGCGGGCGATATCGCGCCACGCGCTGCTTCCGCGCGAGCATCGATGTCCGCCGGGGGGTGCCGCCGCGCCGCCGCTCCTCCAGGCGCCCGATGGCCGCCCGGTCGGCCTTTCCGTCCTGATCAGGCTTGTCCGGACGGCAGCGGCCGACGCTCCCGAGGGCTGGCAGGCCGTCGTCGATGCCCTGCGGCCGCACATCCCGGCCCTGTGGCAGCAGTTGTCGCTGCCGGACAAGCGCCTGTTCCTGCGTCACGTCGCCCGCTACTGGGAAGTGCACAGGCACCGGATGCCGCCGGCCACCGCCCGGCGCATCGAGCAGCTCAGGGCGGCCGGCCGGCTGTCGGTGCAATCCGGCCGGGTCACCGCGGTCCGTGCCGTCCCGGCGGGCCTATGCGTCCGGATCGAGCAGGCCGGCCAGGTCACCGAGGTGCCGGCCGCTGGCTGATCAACGCCACCGGGGCCGCCGCGGACGTCACCGCCAGCACCGATCCGCTGCTGCGCGGGCTGCTCGATAGCGGGCTGGCCCGGCCGGACCCGCTCCGGCTCGGCCTGGAGGCCGGCCCGGGGGAGCCCTGCTGGCCGCGTCCGGCACGCCGAGCGAGAGGATCTTCACGCTCGGCCCGCCGCTGCGGGGACAACGGTACGAGACCACCGCCATTCCGGAGATCCGCGACCAGGCCGCCGCGCTCACCGGACGGCTGCTGGCCGCCTGCCGTCAAGCCGCCGCGCCCCTGGCCGCGCCCGGCCTGGCGGGAAGCGCGGCTTAGCCGCAAAGACGCCGGCTGCAACGCGGCTGCAACGCCCCGGAGCAGCGTGGCCCTGAGCCCGTATCGATCGACGCCCAGGAGCCCTCATGACCACCATGGCCGACCGCACGCAGCACTCCAGCCGGCTCGACGGCCAGCGCACCGAGCACGTCCTGCTGAGGGTCCGGCGGCTGCGCCCGTGGCACCGGATGCTGGCTCGATGCACCGCGACCCGTGCAGCGGATACTCGTGGCCGCCGGGGAACCAGCCGCCGCGATGCCCGCACCGGCCGGAGCCGATTCGGAGGTCAGGCCGGGACCCAGGCCCCGACCCTACGCTCGCACCACCGCAAAACCGTGCAAGCCGGGCCGGAAGCACTATCCACATCCTCCCTGCCGGCTGCGAGCTGGCCGCGGCTGCGGGCCGGGCCGTCGTCCGCCAGCTACTGGATCCCGGTGCGGACAGAGGTGATGCGCTGGGTGTTGAAGCCAAGCCAGTGCATCCGGCCGACGTACCGCGCGTGCTCGACCTTGAGGCAGCGGTCCATGATCACCGTCACGCCGCCGTCCTCGGCGATCTTCGCCCCCTCGGCGTTGATCACCCCGAACTGGCACCACATGGTGCCGGCGCCGATGGCCACCGCGTCCCGCGCGATCGACGGCAGCGCGTCTGGCGCCCGGAAGACGTTCACGATGTCCACCGGCACGGGTACGTCGAGCAGGCTCGGGTAGCAGGTCTCCCCGAGGATCTCGGTCTCGCGGGGATTTACCGGGATCACCTGGTAGCCATGGCGCTTGACGTAGTAGCCGACGAAGTAGCTGGCCCGCAGCTCGTTCTTGGACAGGCCCACGATGGCGATCGTGCGAGCGGTGTTCAGCACGCGCTGGATCGTCAACGGGTCCTGGTACCGCGCCAGATCGATGCCATCCGTCATGTGGTCGCCACCTTCTTCGCCGCTCGCTCCCGTTCGGCCCCCTCGGCTTGCCTGGCGGCGACGAGCGCGAAACCTCGCTCCAGATCCCAGATCAGGTCCTCGACGGATTCGATGCCCACCGACAGCCGTATCGTCCCAGGACCCACCCCGGCGGCCCGCAGCTCGTCGTCGCTCAGCTGCCGGTGGGTCGTGCTGGCGGGGTGGATGATCAGGCTTTTCGCGTCGCCGACGTTGGCTAGGTGGGACCAGAGGGTGACACCGCGGATGAGGTCCTGCCCGCCGTCCCGGCCGCCGGCGCAGTCGAAGGAGAACACCGCGCCGGCGCCGCGCGGCAGGTATTTCGCCACCAGCGGCTGGTACCGGCTACCCGGCAGCCCCGGGTAGGTCACGTTGGACGCCAGCTCATGGGACTCCAGGAACGACGCCACCGCCGTCGCGTTCTCAACGTGGCGTTCCATCCGCAGCGACAGCGTCTCAAGCCCCTGCAGGAACAGGAAGGCGTTGAACGGCGAGACCGCCGCGCCCAGGTCGCGCAGGCTCTCGGCCCGGAGCTTCATCAGGTAGCCGTACATGCCGAACGTCTCGTGGAACTGCAGGCCGTGGTAGGCCGGCGACGGATCCGCGACCACGGGGAACCGCCCGTTGGACCAGTTGAAGGTGCCCCCCTCGACGACCACCCCGCCGATGGACGTGCCGTGGCCGCCGATGAACTTGGTCGCCGAGTGGATCACGATGTCGGCGCCCCAGTCGATCGGGCGGCACAAATACGGCGTCGCGAACGTGTTGTCCACGACCAGCGGCAGCTCATGGGAGTGCGCGATAGCCGCCAGGGTCTCGATGTCCAGCACGTTCCCGGCCGGGTTGCCGATCGTCTCGGCGAAGAAAGCCTTCGTGTTCGGGCGGATCGCCTTCTCCCAGAGCGCAGGATCGTCGGGATCGACCCAGGTCAGCTCCACGTTCATCTTGCGCAGCACGTGCTTGAACTGGTTCACGGTGCCGCCGTACAGGGCCGAGGACGAGACCATGTGGTCGCCCGGCTCCAGCAGCGTGAACAGCGCGGCCGCCTGGGCCGCGAGCCCGCTGGCGAACGCCACCGCGCCGGCCCCGCCCTCCAGGTTCGCCACCCGCTCCTCGAACACCGCCACGGTCGGGTTCATGATGCGCGAGTAGGTGTTCCCGTACTCCTGCAGGTTGAAGTACGCCGCCGCCGATTCCGGGTCCTCGAACACGTAGCTGGTGGTCTGGAATATCGGCACCGCGCGGGCGCCCGTGTTCGGGTCGGGCCGCTGCCCGGCGTGCAGCTGCCGGGTCTCGAACCCGAACGCGCGGCCCGTCTCGGCGGGCCCGGTGCCGGCCCGGGAGCCCGCGGGAGTCCTGGGGGTCCGGGCGGACTGGTCGGTCACGAAGGCCTCTTCCTCGACGTCATCCCGCACGACCGTCGGCCCAGCTGTGCTTGCTCAGGAACTGGCGGATGATGGGCGTCTGCCGCGCTTCCTCGAGCAGGAAGCAGTCGTGGCCGTACGGCGCTTCGATCACCTGGAACTCTACCGGCTTGCCGAGCGCGTCAAGCGCGCCGGCGATCTCCTCCGACGCGGACGGCGGGTACAGCCAGTCGGAGCTGAACGCGATCAGCAGCGTCCGGGCCGAAACGGCTTCCAGCGCCCGGGTGAGTGATCCGCCGCCGTACTGCCGCGCGAGATCGAAATACGTCAGCGCGCGCGAGGTGTACAGGTAGGTGTTAGCGTCAAAACGCTTGACGAACGAGCCGGCCTGGTGGCGCAGGTAGCTCTCGACCTCGAATTCCGGCTCGGTGAGCGTATAACGGATGTCGTCGGCGAATTGCAGCCGCCGGCCGAACTTGTCGCTCAGCGCCAGTGCGGACAGGTACGTGACGTGGCCGACCATCCGGGCCACGCCCAGGCCGGCCTCCGGCGCGCGGCCCGTGCCGTAGTACCGGCCGCCCTGCCAGGCCGGGTCCCGCATGATCGCGTCCCGCGCGATCGCGTTCCAGGCCATCCCCTGCGGGTGCAGCGCGTGCGTGCTCGCGATGGCCACGATGGCATCGACCTGCCCGGGAAACAGGATCGCCCACTCGAACGCCTGCATCCCGCCCAGCGAGCCGCCTGCCACCGCCGCGAGCCGCTCGATACCGAGCGCGGTCAGGAGTGCGCGTTCGGTCCGCACCATGTCCGCCACCGTGATCACCGGGAAGTCCGGTCCGTACGGCAGGCCCGTGGCCGGGTCGGCCGACGACGGCCCGGTGGTGCCGCGGCAGCCGCCGAGCAGGTTCGTGGCGATGACGAAGAAACGGTCGGTGTCGAACGCCTTGCCCGGGCCGATCATCCCGTCCCACCAGCCAAGCCCCTTGCCGGTCACGCCGTCGCGGTCCTCGGCCCCGAACCCGTCGCGCGTGCTCTCTTCCGGCGGTGCCTTCGCAAAGCCCGCCGCGTGAGCGTCGCCGCTGAGCGCATGACACACCAGGATGACATTGTCGCGCCGGGGTGACAGGCTGCCATATGTCTCGTAAGCCACCCGGACCTGGCCCAGCTGCCGCCCGCAGTCCAGCCGCACCGGATCTGGCAGGTCGAGGTACTGCGTCTCGACCGTGCCGACCGAGCCGGCCGCGAGCTTCGGGGCTGGCTCTACCATGGGGCTATCTTAGCTGGTCGCAGGCCGTGTATTGTCAATCATCTCCATCGATAATGTGGGAAGATAGCGAAAGAGGTACGAACGACATGACAACGGTAACCAACGGGGTCAACGTGCAGGCGCTGCTCGACGCGCGCGATGTGCTGAAGGGTTCACCCGAGGCCGCCCAGTTCACCTGGCGGGCATCCTCCAAGTGGCAGCACGGCGTGCACAGCACGGCGACGGTCCAGAACTACTTCGGCCTCGGCGAGGAGCAAAGTCACAAGACCGAGACGGTGTTCGACGCCGACCACCCCGAGACCTTCGCGGCCGAGGACAACGGCATCACGCCGATCGAGTACCTCCTGGTCGGCCTGGCGAGCTGCCTGACGGCCGGGGTGGCGTCCGTCGCGCAGAACCGCGGCATCCAGCTGCGCTCGGTGGAGTCGGTGGTCGAAGGCCACCACGACATCCGTGGCATCCTCGGCGCCGACAGCGACGTCCGCAACGGCTTTAACGACATCAAGGTGACGTTCACCATCGACGCGGACGCCTCCAAGCAGGAGATCGAGGCGCTGGTCGCCCAGTCCCAGAAGCGTTCCGCCGTGTTCGACGCCCTCACCAACCCGACGGACGTCACCGTCGAAGTAGCCTGAGGGCGCGGTCTGAGGGTCTGGGGGTTCACGTCATCGAGCACGTCACCACGGTCGTCATCGGCGCGGGCCACGCGGGCCTGGCCGCGAGCCACTTCCTCGGCGAGGCGTCCATCGACCATGTCGTGCTCGAACGCGGCCAGGTGGCGAACTCCTGGCGCCATGAACGCTGGGACTCCCTGCGGCTGCTGACTCCTAACTGGCAAAGCCGGCTACCGGGCCTTCGCTACGAAGGCCCGGATCCCGACGGCTACATGACGGCGGCTGAGGTCACCGAGCTCATCGAGCGCTTCGCCGCGGCCACCCGCGCGGTCGTCCAGACCGGAACGAACGTCACGTCGGTGCGGGCCGCCGACGACGGCTACCACGTGACCACGAGCCGCGGCGAGATCCGCTGCCGGACCGTGGTCATCGCGAGCGGCGCCTGCAATCAGCCATCGGTGCCGCCGCTCCGCGACGCGGTGCCGGCCTCCGTCGAGCAGCTGACGCCGTTCGACTACCGGGACCCCGCCAAGCTCCCCGACGGCGGCGTGCTCGTCGTCGGAGCGTCGGCGACCGGCGTGCAGCTGGCCGCGGAGCTGCAGCGGTCGGGCCGGCCGGTGACCCTGTCCGTGGGGGAGCACGTCCGGTTGCCGCGCACCTACCGGGGACGCGATGTGCTCTGGTGGATGGACGCCTCCGGGGTCTGGGACCAGCGGTACGACGAAGTCGACGATCTCACCCGGGCCCGCCGGCTGCCCTCGCCCCAGCTCGTCGGGACTCCGGAGCGGACCTCGCTCGATCTCAACGCGCTCGCCGATCTGGGCGTCGAGCTGGTGGGCCGCTGGGGGGCGGTACGTGACGGCCGCGCGCTGTTCTCCGGCGGCCTGCGCAACGTGTTCTCGCTCGCGGACCTCAAAATGGAGCGCCTGCTCGACACGTTCGACGAGTGGGCCCGGACGCACGGGCGCGAGGCCGAGGTCGGCTCAGCTGAGCGCTTCGCGCCGACCCGCGTACCCGCCTCGACCCGGCTGCAGCTCGACCTGGGCCGCGGCGAGATCCGGGCGATCGTCTGGGCGACCGGATTCCGGCCTGACTACGGGTGGCTCGACGTGCCCGTGGTCGACGCGAAAGGCCAGCTGCGGCACGAGGGCGGTGTGGTCGCCAGCCCGGGACTTTACGCGCTCGGGCTGCCCGTGCTGCGGCGGCGCAAGTCCACCTTCATCCACGGTATCGAGGACGACGCGCGTGAGGTGATCGATCACCTCACGCGGTACTTGGCGGCTGGTCCTCAAGCACGGCGCTGAGGGAGCGGCGGCCGGCTTCCAGCGGGACGGCATGGTCGGCCGCGCGGTCGAAGGACCCGGCTCCCGTGGCGGGCACGCCCGCCAGGTCAGGCACCACACGCTCCAGCAGTACGGGTAACCGCGGGCAGGAACCCCAGTTCACATCCGGTAGTTTAATATAAAATCTCTTCAGCCTCACCAGCTTTATCAGGTAATGCACAAGCGCGGGCCTGCTTCACAGGTCACGATAATCAAGTGCGGTGGAAATCCGAAAGACGACGATTGTTAATACGCCGGTAGCAAACCGTCGCGTTCGGCCTGTTACAGTTCCCCGGGTACGAAGAACATCGCCGTCCGGACAGGTGAACAACATGACGGAATCACGCATTTCTGTGCCGCCCGGTCATCACACTGATTCTCAGGTCACGCGACAGCCGGCTTACGGTGCTCGTGCCAATTCTTATGACCGCGATACCCAGGCCTTTCAGAGCTATCGCCGGGCCCTCGTCGAGGCACTCCCGCTCCGGCCCGGGCAGGTGGTCCTCGACGTCGGCTGCGGGACCGGGCTGTGCTGCGGCCTGCTGCGCGAAAAAGTGGGCCCGGAAGGCAGTGTCGTGGGCATCGAGGAGTCGCCGGAGATGGTGACAGTGGCCAGTGAGAAAATTCAGTCCCAAGGGTGGCGTAACGTAACAGTTGTGCGATCCCCGGCCGAGGATGCCGAGATCGAGGTAACCGCGGACGCCGCTCTTTTCTGCGCGGTTCACGATGTCCTGCAGTCACCCGCTGCCCTGCGCAATGTCGCGGCCAAGTTGCGGCCAGGCGGCTGGGTAGCGGCTGGCGGAGGCAAATGGGCGGCGCCCATGATGGTGGCCCTCAATTCGCTGGTAAGTACGTTTCACGCGCCCTACGTCAGAGATTTCAACGGATTCGACCGGCCGTGGCGACACCTGGAGCAGCTGGTGGAGGATGTTCAGGTCCGCGAGCTGGCGTTCGGTAGCGGATACATCATGACCGGCCACACCCCGACCCGGGCCTGACCGGCCCGGCTGGCGAGTGGCCGGGGTCACCGTCCGCTCACAGCGTCACACGGCCCCGCATAGTTACCACCAGCGCGGGAAGTGAAATGATGTCCAGGCTTTCAGTCCTGGCGGCGCTGGAGCGTGAAAGCAGTGCGGCAGGACCTCGGCGAGGCAGCAACTCCATCTACGCGACTTGTGAACCTACCCGGCCGCGGGACCACGCGCATCTGGGAATGTTCCGGTCCGCCCGAAGCTGAGACGCTCGTGCTCATCCACGGGGTCACCTTCACCGCCGAGCTGAACTGGGGAAAGGTCCTGGCGCCGCTGTCGCGCCACTTCCGTGTCGTCGCTGCCGATCTGCGCGGGCATGGTGACGGGATCAGTACCGGCTCGCGGTTCAGTCTGGAGGATTGTGCCGACGATGTCGCCGCGCTGGCCGAAGTCCTCGGTATCGGCAGCTTTATCGCGGTCGGCTACTCGATGGGCGGCATGATCGCTCAGCTGGTGTACCGGCGGCATAGTCCGCTGGTCACAGGCTTGGTGCTGTGCGCTACGGCGCGCAATGTGCTCGGATCACCGGCGGACCAGCTCGGCGCCTTCGCGCTGCCCGCCGCAGCCCTCACCCTCCAGTGGAACCCGATGCTGCAATGGCTCAGCGCGGAGATGCTCGGGATGGCGCTGCTTGGCCCGGTGGGCGACCCGGCGACGGCTCGGTGGGCCCGTTCCCAGTTCAGCCGGACCAAGCTCACCACCGCCCTGTCGGCCACTCAAGCCGTCTGTGAGTTCACCTCGCACGCCTGGATCGGCCAGGTCACAGTGCCGACAGCGGTGATCGTCACCGGCCGGGACCTGGTCGTGTCGCCAAGCCGTCAGCTGAAGCTGGCCCGCGCCATCCCCGGCGCGTCGGTCCACTTCGTGGACGCGGACCACGCTGTGTGCGTTACTGCACCCGAGATCTTCACGCCGGTATTGCTTCAGGCGTGCATGTCGGTAACCGCTGATCCGGTCGCGCAGCCGTCCGTCGCCTGAGCCTGGCCGGGCGGCTAGTTTCCGGGTTAGGCAGCAGACCCGTCACCGGGGTCTGGCGGCCGCGGAGGCCGGCTGTGCCGAACCAGGCCGCACCGGCGGCGGCGACTAGCGCCCCGGCGGCCCAGGCAGCCTTGGGCGGTGCGGTGCCTGCGGCCGGCACTCCGCTGGTGGCGCTGGCGATCAGGAGCAGGACGGTGATGCCGACGGCCGTGCCCACCTGGGCTGCCGTATTGATGATGCCGGACGCGCCACCGCGCCAGTGCGGGCTGACATCGGTGCCCAGGCCGGTGGCGGCGACGGAGGACAGCCCGATGCCAGCCCCGCCCGCCGCGGCGCACACCGGGACCGCCCAACCCCTGCCAGCCAGCGGGATCAGCATGGCATCGGCGGCCGCGATCACGGCCAGGCCCGCAGCCACGACCAGTTGCGGTCGCAGCCGGCGCTGGATGACGGCGGACATGGCCGACCCGGCGATGACCGCCAGGCTGAACGGCAGCAGTGCGGCCGCGGCTTCCAGCGGGCTGCGGCGCAGCGTATTTTGCAGGTACAACGTGACCAGGGTGATGACCGAGCCGGTCGTGGCCGTGTTCAGGAAACCGCCGAGCGCGCCTTGCCGCAGCGCCCGGTCGCCGGTGAGCTGGCGGGGCAGCAGCGGAGCCGTGACCCGCCGGTCGATGAGCACGAACAGTACCGTCAGCCCGGCGAACCCGGCCAGCGCCAAGGAACCGGCCAGACGGCCTGCGGGCCGGGTGATGATAGTGGTCCCGACCACGAACGCCATCACCGCCGCGGTGAACGCCGCCGCTCCGGCCAGGTTCAGCGACTGTGGACCGCTGGCCGTCGGTGTCGGGCGGCACCGAGACCGCGATGATCGCGCCAAGGACCGCGGTCAGCGGGATGTAGGCCCAGAACACAACGCGCCAGTTCGTCAGGTCGGTGATGACCCCGCCGACGACGAAGCCGCTGGCCCCGGCGGCGGCGCCCGCCGCGCTCCACGCCGCGATCGCCCGCCGCCGCGCCGGGCCCTCCGCGGTGATCGTGGTCAGCAACCGCAGCGCCGATGGCACCGAACCGGCCGCGGCACCACCTTGCAGGCAACGGCCGGCGGTCAGCGCGATAGCCGACGAGGCGGTGGCCGCCACCGCGGCGCCCGCCGCAAACACAGCCAGGCTGATCAGGATCGTCCGGCGGTGCCCGTACCGGTCACCCAGTCGCGCGCCGAGCATCAGCAGTCCGCCGAAGAACATCGCGTAACCGGTCGCGATCAACGTGCTGTAGGACTGCGGGGCATGCAGGCTGACCAGCATGGACGGCAAGGCTGTGACCACGACGGTGACGCCGAGGACATCAGTAAACTGCACCAGGCACAGCGCGGTCACGGCCGCGAGGAGCTGACGACGCACCGGTGTCGGCTACCCTCGCCGCGGCGCCCCTAACCCAGCGGCCCGGGCCGCTGGGTCCAGGGACAGGAGGACCGGCGCTGGGCCATGTACCGAGCAGACGCTAAGACGCGTACAGCTGGTCCAGGCCGACGAGCTGGAGGTCGGGGCGCTGGCTGGCGTGCAGTTCGCGGTCGAAGCCTGCTCCGGAGTAACAGGTGAGCAGGGTGTTCCTGGTGTCGAGTCCCTTCACCGCGAGCAGGTCACGGGCCCGGCTCAGCCGCTCGACGTGGCGCAGGTCCATGACCCGGTCCCACTTCACCTCGCCGAGGGACAGAACCTGGCGCGGGCGCCCGGGCTCGGCCGGAGCGAGCACCGCGACGTCGACCTGGATCTGGGTCCGGTTGGCGGCATCGGTGACCACGCCGGACCCTACCTCCCCGGGTGGCCCGCCGTAGACCGCGGCATCGGCCGCGATCGCGTAGTCGCGGCAGATCGCTTCGAAATGCGGTCCCGTCGCCTGGGCCAGGAAACGAGCGCGGGCGCCGGGCCAGACGGCTGATCCGCCGCCGAGTTCCAGACGCGCCCATTCCCGGCTCATGATGGCCTGACAGAAGGTGATGAGCGGCTCGGCGATGCGGTACCTCGCCCGTCCCGATCTGAACAGATCGGGCTCCTTGATCAGCAGCCGGGAGTCCTCAAGGACCCGGAGCGGATGCGGGACCTCGTTGGACTTCCGGCCGATATAGCTGGCGATCCCGCCGGAGGTGTTATTTCCCTCGGCGACGGCCGCGAGCACAGAATGATAGAGCGACGGGTCGCGGATCTCGGTCTCCTCGGCGAGCAGGTAGCGGGCTTCGCGGAAGAGCGGGGTCTGCGGATTCAGCACGGTCCGGACCACCCAGGAGTCGAAGTCGGCGAGGTCGGCGGGGGTGTCTTCGCGCAGGTGACGCCTTGACCAGGAAGGGGAACTCGTCAATGACCACCGGAACGACACGATCCCCGGCCAGCCGGAACAGGTACGGAATGGCGTCAAGCCAGTCCCAGAAGGGCGGGACCGGCAATCCGCTGAAGCGGATCAACTCGTCGGCGAACAGCCGCAAACAGACCGTCTCGGTCAGCTCCAAGGCTGGGAAGTAGATCCCGCCCAGGGCTGTCGCCAGCCCCTGGAGGAATAGCTCTTGCCATGCCGGCGCCGCCCGCTCACCACACCCAGCGTGGCCCCAGGCCGGGCGTCGGCGGCAAAGGAGATCAGCCCGGTCCATTCGGCGTCCCGGCCGAACAGTTGAGGAGGTTTAGGCGCCTCAACGGTGGCGTCCGGAATCCGGTGTAAAGGGACGGGCGCGGTTCCGGTTCATGGTGATGTTAGGCGATGGCACTGACATTCTCGGGGCGGTTGTCGTCCCCGGTGACGGTTACGGTGTGTGGCCGTAGCTAGCGAGCGGGTCGAGCGGCGAGCGGCGCAGGTCCTGAACGGCGCTGGGTTCTCCAGGTGGATGAGTCAGCGATTCCGGTCTGCCGGCCCCTGGCTAGGACCGGAGCGTTACCAGCGTGCGGTGACGACCCGGTAGCCGAGGTCGAGTTCGTCCAGCGCGAGCAGGTGGCCCCACCGGTGGTGCCATTCGCCGCTGTCGAGATCAGCTCGCAGGCGGCGCATGCCATGCTCGCGGTCGGCGTCAGGGATCAGCGCCAGCGCGGACATCGATGGCCACAGCTCGGGGTCCAGATAAGCGCGGGGACGCCGCCAGTACGCTGCCTCGAACCCGTCGGCACAGTCGGCCGGGATCGGCACCGGAATCACTTCCAGGGAGCCGAGCACGGCAGCCACTTCGGTGAGCCGGGTTTCCCTGCTGGCCACCAATCGCGCGGTCGCGGGAAAGTACTCATGCAGCCACCACGACCGGGCGGCTACCGTGTCACGCATGAACAACACCACCCGGTCGCGGGCCACGCGCCGCAACTCCGCCAGGCCCCGTGCCCGGTCGCGCCAGTGGTGGATCGTCAGCGCCCCCATCGCAGCGCCGAACGCGCCATCGCGGAACGGCAGCGCCTCGGCAGCCGCCCGGACCGCTGGCGCCGATCCCGGTGGCCGCTGCGCCAGCATCACCGCCGACGGCTCAACTGCGGCGACCGCCCGGTCCCGGGGCTCGTATGAGCCAGTCCCCGCGCCCACGTTCATCACAGGCGATGCGTCGCCCAGCGCTGCCCGCAGGGCAACGGCGATCCGCCGGTCCTCCCGGCGACCACGGTGATAGTGATCACCGATCCGGTCATAGACGGGCTCTTCAGCAGCGGACACGGTGTCACGCTAGCACCGGCGATCACGGGATGCTGTTCCCGGAACCCGGCTCTCCCTGGATGAAAGATGAAGCAAGACGATCATCCCAGGCCAGAGCGGCGCCTACCGGCAATTACCGGGTCAGCGGCTCACTCGTGGGATCGGGTCAGAAACCGGAGAAGCGGCATGGGAATCCGTATCAGGCATATGCGGCGCCACGCCACCGGACAGCCACGGCTAGCCTGCTGCTCACCCGCGAGCGCGACTCGGTCCTCGGCGGTGTCAACGGCAGCTGGCTGCTGTGGGTAGTCGGCACGCAGTCCCTCTCGGTCGCGACATCGGCCCTGGTTCCCGTCTGGCCCACGCAATCTGGGCTGCTCGCGCCGGCCGCTGTCGGGCTGTGGGGCGTGGGGCTGGTGCTGTATCTGCTGCTCGTCTCATTGATCTTGCTGCGGTGGCTGACAGTTGCCATGACCCCCGCCACCCGATGGAACCCTCAGCCGGTTCATGCTCTGGATGGCCGTCGCCGCCTGGGTAGCGGTGGCAGTCGCGTTCCTGGTCCGGCTCGCCCGCGGCTCGGGCGAACCCGCATCCGGCGCGGCAGCGGCGTCAGCCAGCGCGACAACCACGGCGACATGACCGAGGCACCCCGGTCTCCTCGCTGACCCGAGGTCGTGCCTCTACCGCCCCCAGCGCAGCAGCCGCAGCATCTGGCTCAGCCGGCCAGCAGGACACCGAGGAACAACGCGGCCAGGGCGCTGACGCCGGTCAGTACACCAAAAACGGCGAGGCCGACGGCGCTGCGCGCCCGCGCGTGCAGTGCCGCGGTGATACCGGAGATGCTCACGACCACGAGCTTGACGATCAGCGTGTCCCGGTAACTGGCACTGTGGCTGATCTCGGACGAAGCGGCGGCGACGTTCCAGATCCCGGTGACAATCAAGACAGCGAACGCGATCCACGCAACCTGGTTGAAGCGCCGGGCGGCCGCCCGCGCCACCTCAGCGCCGAAACGGCGCAGAGCCGGGACCAAAGCGGCCAGCGTGAGCTGACCACCCACCCAGACGGTGGCCGCGAGGACATGGAGAAACAGCCGGACGGTATCCCAGCTGACCGTCAGCATCCGGCGGACCCATCCCTTCGCCTGCGACGGGGAACGGTGCTCCGTGGCTGCGCCACGCCAGCTGCGATCTTAGCGAGCCGGGAAGAGCTGGCGGGGCTGGCAAGGACGCCTATCTCCCGTCTTCTGGATGGTTCAGCAGCAAAGCCAGAAAGCTGTCGTGATCACCGCAGCAGGCCGAGCAGCCTGCAAGCGGGCGCGTATTCGCGGCACCTGAGCATCGGCGTCCTCCCGGGCCAGCTCGAGCTCGACATAGGTATCGAGCGCCCCTAAGCACTCCCGCCAGCCGAGCTCAGGCTCAGCTAGCCCGACCAGGCGCTCAGCCAGTCCCCTGGCGTCATCTAAAGCGGGTAGTGTTCAGCCGCTCAGCCAAGACATCGCTGCGCGCGATCGTGACCAGCACCGCGCGCTGGTGGGCGGTCAGCCTGCTCCCGCTGTCCTGCCGCAGCGCCGCGAGCAGGTCACGTGCTCATGGCGCGCAGTGGGCGCGCCGTCGGCGATCAGCGGCCAGCGCGCTGGCTCCAACGGGATCTCGCGTCCATACCAGGCATGCCTGCGGCCTTGCCAGTTGAGGACCCAGGCAATCTTGGCGTCGGGGAGTGGGCGGTCAGGCGGCGCCAGGCCGGCGGCGTCCTCACCGGTGCCGATCTCTGATGGCTTGCGCTTGGAAGGGGTGGTGAGTTCGCTGAGCGCGCCTCCTTTCCAGCGCAGGACGAGGTCGGCGTGGCCTTGGGTGCGGTCGCGGTGCACGGTGATGTTCACTCGGCTTGGGCCTCAGCCACTGCCTGCAGCGCGGTCTCCCAGCCGGTGTCCAGGCCAGCCCGAAGACCGGGGAACGCGAAGTAGCCGCCGCATGGCTCGCGCACGCCCGCCGCACTGATGCGCTGCGGCCCAGACTGCGGTCGACGCACGGAGTGAACTGCACGGGTCGTGTTCGTAGAAGGTGTATGTCAAGGACGGGATCATCACGGGGGAGACTCAGCAGACCGATTACCCGTCGGCGGGGACGGATGTGCCGGAGTATGAGCCGCGGGGGTGCCCGCGCGGTGCGTCGTTTCCCGGTACACCTACTCCCCGTCCCGGGTGCGCTACCCGTACGTGCGCGGCCAGCTGGCGCGCCGTGCTCGACCGGCAGCGGGGCGCCGTTCATCTCCAAGGCCAGATGGCCTGCGGATGGGTGGCCAGGTGCAGCGGGATGCTGCGTAGAAGCAGCCGTGGCGCCCCTCCCGCTCGGTCAGCCCCTTGTCGCCCATCGCGTAGAAGATTACGTACCTGGCCGAACGGGCGGGGCGGACCTCTTCCGTGAGCCGCGCGAGGGGCGCGCCGGCCCATTCGGCGATCGCGGCCCAGCCCTGAATGCAGTTGTGCCTGGTGATCTGGCGCTGGCCGCCCAGCGCACGCAGTTCCGCCAGGGACAGGGACTGCGGATTGGTGACCAGGCTGCCGACGGCCAGCCGATAGTCGCTGAATCCGTTAGCTGCCATCTGCTGGTATTGCTCGCTCGTGGGCGGGTAGCCGTTGACGCGGTGAAAGGCGAGATGTCCTTGCGGTTGAAGTGCTGGCGGGAGGTGAACAGCCAGGACAGGACGTGCTCGATCGGGTCGATCATGAACCCGAGCAGCCGCTGGGTGCGGCGCCGGTAGCGCAGCGAGAACCAGGTGATGATCACGTGGAACACGACGATCGCTAACAGCCCGGCCAGGCCGATGCCCAGGGCGAGGCGTTGGTTTCCGTCCGGGTTGCCGAGCACAATCGCGGCGAACTCTTTCGGCACGCCGTGGATGATCACCCTGAACACGTCCACCACGATGAATGCGGCGAACGCGCACATCCCCAGGAAGTGCAGGCTGCACGCCCCGGTGCCAGGCGGCCTAGGCCCAGGTTATTACGGCCGGGAATGGCGATCGCCGGCGACCAGGACCCTCTTCGTCCAGCGACGACCACGGCTTGCGTGGGTCGGCGCCGGATGTCTTTCTCGATAGCCGCAGCTATTGTCGGCCCGGCGGGCAGTCGTCGCGGCAGTACACCTTCGGGAATGCTGACAGCACCTCGATACCCAAGCGGAACAGCAGCAGGAAGAAGATGTTCAGGAGTGGGTGATCACCACCCACCACGAGAAAACCCAGGCACCCAGGGCGTCTCCGCTCCGTATCCGAGCACCCTCGATCGCCGAGGACGCGTCTCCGTGACCACCGGGGTCATACGCAATAGTTGCGCTTATGCATATTCGCAATTATTGCGATATGGCAAACAGTGAGGTTTTCTCAGCAACGATGAACCCGGCGTTCGCGGCGTAACGGTCATACCGGTACACACGCGGACATGCATCGAGATCCCTGGGGAAACGCGGGAGCCCCCGTAGAAGAAGTCTCGACCAGATCCCTCGCCGGCCCGGAGGCTCCGCGTGCTGTCCTATCGTGTCACTCTTGACGTCCCGCTGCCACCGGCGGTGTTCGTGTCCCGGCTGCTGGCAGATCACCGCCTGGAGATCGGCACCGGGACGGGACACGTGCCCTGACCTGCTGGAAGCAGGCAGTGTTCATCCTGGCGTGGTTCCGGGACCGGCCGGACATACTGGATGGCACCCTTTCTCCTCCGACCGGTGCGCGGACAAGAAGACCAGCAGGAAGGGGAAGGAAATCGACAAATGGTACTCCGGTAAGGCGCACGAGCCAGCCGGTAACGTGCAGGCGCTGGCCGCGCCGCGCGGCGTCCCGCTGTGGGTCAGCGACGTACTGCCCGGCAGCACCCACGACCTGACCGCCGCCCGCGAGTGCGTCCTCCCGCAGGCCCGTCCCTACCTGAAAGACCTGCCCATCCTGGCCGATTCCGGCTATGAAGGCGCCGGCGCGGGCGTGCACGTCCCGGTGACGAAAACCGCGTAGCGGCGAACTCGATAGCACGACGAAACCCGCAACGCGCTGCTGCGCTCCCTGCGCTATCAGGGCGAACGCGGCTTCGCGCTGATGTCCCAGCGGTGGCGCGCCATCCAGCACGTCAGCCTCAGCCCGACCACCATCGGCGACATCACAAAGTCCGTGCTCCTTCTAACGCAATTCGCGCACAAAATGATCAGCTGATAGTTGCTGAGAAGACCTCAGTGAGCCGCGCCCACGCAGGTCCGGCGTTCAGCAGGAGCTGACCCGGCTCCGCGTCGGCCTGCTGGCCGGGCGCGGGCCGGGCGCCTCCGGGAAGGGGTCCTTCTGCACACCCGCGACCGGCCGTCGCTGGGCGCAGCGCCCGCACCGGTCGAGCGGGCGCGGCCCGCCCGCTGGTGAGCCATCGTCGAGGTCGGCGGCGGCATCCGTAGCTACCGGTTAGGCGGCCGCGACGTGCTTCAGCCCTACCCGCCGGACCAGATGTACGACGGCGCGAGCAATTGTCAAGACTGTGGATCAAGATCTTAAGCGGCTTCCGGCTCGGCGTTCTCGCCGGGTCGTTCGATGAGTTGCCGAGGGAGTTCGAGCAGATACTGGCTGCGGGCAGCCGCCATAGAGGAAGATGTCATCGGCGGGCCGAGGCAGCTAGCTTACTGTAACTCTAACCTCAGGTTCGCCCATATGGCTGTTTATGAGCATGATTCGCTCATATATCTGATTGCCATACGCGAGGCTAGGACGATCAGCGTTAAGGTACCCGCTCCATGAAACAAGCGTCCATCCCCATAGTGCTCGCGCAGCGCGGCGCTGGGCAGAGCGAATTACGGTAAACGACCTCTGGCGTACCGGTTACCGTAATCCGCTCACTCTGGTTATCAGCGGCTAAAGGTACTCCGCTAGCGGGAAAGACCGGCGGGCGCGGGGCGGTACCAGGAAGTTCTGGCGGTGGGTGGTGTGAAGGAACTGGTTGAAGCCGGCCTGCGTGCGCGCATTGAGGTTGAGGCTCGTTCCGTCCGGATACTGCCCGTCCATCGCCTTCCGGGCCCGGTGGAAGGCGTCGCTGGTGGGGGTGAAGACCACGAAATGCAGGCTGGCGGCCGGGGTGCTCGAGTAGCCGTCGCCGGCCGGGTCGGCGGTGTAGAAGAACGGGTTGTCGAGGGAGTCGAAATCGCTGCGCTGGGGAATGGAGGTACCCGCGACGTAGGAGTTGCCGTAATTGTCGGTCAATGCTGAGCCAAGCCTGGTGGCGGGCTGCAGGCTCTCACTGTGGCCAACCGCCCCGTTGGCCTGCAGGTCGTCATTGACCTGAGCTTCCGTCTTGCTCTGCGCGGGGCCTTCAGGAACGACCTGCGTCGGCGTCGGCACCTTCAGGCTGGTGTCGAAGGCCTGCTGGACCCGGTTGCTGGCCTTCAGGTTGTACCAGCCGGCCAGGTCCAGGTACAGGTGGGACAGGTGCATCGCGGTGCCGTTCTTGAAGTACCCGCCGGGCCACTGGTCGGTGAGGCCGGGGATGGTTTCCAGGTTCGCGATGACGCCCTGGCCGATGGAGTCGGCCTGGGTTGAGGCAAAGCCCATGAACAGCTCGGCGTTGTCGGGGATGGCGTTGGCACCGGGGATACCGCCGCTCAGCGCCATCTGCTTGGGCAGGCTCTGGTTGCCCCCGAAGCCGCCCCCCACGAAGCCCTTGCGGATGCTCGTCACCGTGAACAGGCTGCCCGCCTGCCCGGAACCGGTACCAAAGATGGCGTTGGCGCCTGCCGTCACGTTGGCCAGCGAGTCGCTGCGCAGCAACACGGCGACCTGATTTTCCTCTAGGCGCAGATGAGGAGCGCCGGGAAAACCGGCTGGCGGCGAATCGCTCGGGAACTGCATGGCGTCGATAACGGCTCGGACAGTCTGCCCGGCGGTCTTGGAGGCGCGGTTGTCGACCGGAAGGTAACTGGGATAGGCGGTGCCAGCCGGGAAATAAGCGGATTGCTGGCTTAGCACGGGGAGATAGGTCTGAAAATAAGGCAGCCCCCACGCGACGGTGACACCAAGGCCGGCCGGAGTGACCGGGTCATAGTTCTGGTCGAGCTGGCTGAGCGTGGTCTCCAGGAGCTGCTTAGCGGCCGCTACGGAGGCCGCGTCCGTCGGCACTTTCAACCTCGCCGTGACCACCTGGAAGTGCAGCGGGGGCACCACCACGTTCACCGACTTCTTGCCGCTCTTCTGTACTCCCTTAAAGTCGACTGGAATGGTCTGCAAATTCATGAGGTGCTGCTCGGGTCCCAGGCTGGTGGTTGCGGTCTGGCTGGCCAGGCGCACGGCACGGCCCTGAACTTGGTCGACTCGTTCGTAAATGCCCGCCGATGCCAGCACGGCAGTCAGACCGCCTGCTTGTGCCGAGCGCACCAGGAAACGCCTACGCGTGTAACTCACCCGATCTCCCTTCTACAGCCCCAATGCCAGATTTTTGCGGCACCTTGGCACAATAGCCAGGAAGAGCCAGAATCGGCAGAAATTTCACTAATTGAGTCCAGGTCGTCCCAGACGGTGCCGTGGGCCGTCCCGCGCCAGCTGGCGTACCACAGGGGGCTGGGTCCTGCGCGACCGGTGGTGGCGTTCGGGCGCGCTCCTCCAAAAAACTAGTGCCTCCTGCGCAAAGCCGTGTCTATGCCGACGGGTACTACGGTCAGGTTCTGCCCCGCGGGCTGGCCGCCTGCCCAGGTGGCCGCTTACCTCCGGCCAGCGCCAAGCGCGGTGAGGAGCACCAAAACGAGGGTGGTGACGGCCAGGAGGCCATGGGCAATGACGACCGGCAGCGGGAAGTTCCGTTCCGCAGGAACAGGAATGCTCCTGGTAAACGATGGGCCGGGGGCACCGAAGGTGCGGTACACGCGGATCCAGCGCGCCGCCATGATCAAGCCCAGGACCGCGACGGTGCCCAGGACGGCGACCGCGCCCCAGGCCAGCCGCTCCTGGTCGAGCAAGAGGTAGGCGACCCACAACATCAGGCCACTCACGGCCAGTAGCGCGTGAGCGGAAATCACCGGCACGGGCAAGCGGGTCGCAGCCGCATTCTGGAACTCGCGGTCGTACTCGATGATCCAGATGACCAGGAGAATGAGGCCACCGAAAATCGTGATCATCCAGGTGACCAAGGCGGCGACGCTCATCTAGATCTCATCTCTGACGCTCTTGATCTCATCTCCGACGCCTGGCGTGCGTACCGGCGCTTCAACCCCATTCGGCCGACTGTGAGCTGCTAGTTGAGCGGTCGGGGGCGGGATCGAACCGCCCGGCCTTCCGCTTCAGGGGAGCGACGACCAGACGACCCTCCCTATGGCCGAAACGAGCATAGCCGACAGGTCCCGCTCTTGGACCGAATCCGGACAAGTCGTCCATCAGCCCTTAATCTGCACACTTAGCGGCGCCACGGGGCCCACCGTTTCCAGGCGGCCAGTGACCTACCGCTACACCATGCCAGGCTCCGCGGGCTCGGGCTCGGGCTCGGGCTCAGTCCCGGGGCCCGGGCTCGTCTGCCCTGGCCTCGGAGCGCTCGTCCTCCGGTGCCCGCGCGGACACCTTGTGACCGCGGCGCTCAAGCTCCGCTTGCGCCTTTCCCGCGATGTCCCGGGTGCCCGCTGTCGAGTCCGACCAAGCTTCGTACGCGGCGTTGTCGGGCTCGTGCCCTTCCCGTCGGGCGGCTAGCTCTTCGGTGGCCTGGTCGTACATAGCAAGGGTCCGCGCCCCGCGACTCGGGCTGTCGCGGCCGTGGTCTCATGTCGTTTCGGCTTGCGCGGTGGTGCGCAGTTCCCACGACGCGTCTTGCGGGGCGGGGCCTAGGTGCCGAGGTTGTGGAGCCGGGAGTGGAGGGGCGGGCCAAAGGATCATGCGGTTAGCCGCTGGGCAGGCCCCGGCCGACTTCGAGGCCAGGGCCGAGAACCTGGCTCACGCCTTCGGCGCCTGGCTCTGTCGGGTCCGCGACGTCACGCCCGGCATGGTGACGCGGGAACTGGTCCGTGTCGACACCCTCGCCGATCCGGTCCCGGCCTTGCCGGTCACCGGCGAGGTGGACCTGGCCGCGCTGCCGATCGGCCGGTGCGAGAACGGCATGGTCTGGCGGCTGCGGCTGATCGCCACGCATGTGCTGATCGCGGGTGCGACCGGCTCGGGGAAGGGCTCGGTGATCTGGTCCCTGATCCGTGCGCTACTCCTGCCATCGCGGCCGGTGGGTGCAGGTCTGGGCCCTCGACCCGAAACGGATGGAGTTGTCGTTCGGCCGGCCCTTATTTCACCGGTACGCCTGCCAGGCCGCCGCCATGGTCGAGTTGCTGGAGGCCGCGGTCGCCGAGATGCACGACCGGGCGGAACAGTCCGGCGGCCGGACCGCACCTTCACCCCGTTGATCGAGTTCCCGTTCCTGGTCATCCTGGTGTACGAGCTGGCGTTCCTGACCGCCTACCAACCCGAACGCGACCTCCGCAAACGCGCCGAGGCCGCCATTGCTACCTTGACCAGCCAGGGCCGGCCGCCGGCGATGCGTGGCCGACGCGCTGCAGGACCCGCGCAAGGACGTGATCAGCCTGCGGAACCTGTTCTCCACCCGCATCACCCTGCGCCTGGGCAAGTCCGGCCAGGTCGACATGGTCCCCGGCGACGGCGCCAGGGACCGCGGCGCGCTGGCCGGCCAGATCTCCCCAGGTACCTGGACCGGCGCCGGGGGTCGGCTACGTGCGGCTGGAAGCCTCACCTGATCCGGTGCGGGTCCGGGCCGCCTACGTATCCGATGACGACATCCACGCGATGGCCGTGGTCGTGGCGGTGATCCCTGGTGAAGGAGCAGGCCTGGCGCACCGACGAACCGTGCCCGGTCTGCGCAACGGGCCTGACGGTCGTGGACAACGGCCAGCCGACGCTGCGGGCCGAATGGCTGGCACCTCGAGCACGAACCCGTCATCGACCCGGCCCCGTCAGCCAGGACCAGCGGTCCGCGGTCACCGGCCGCGCCGAGGCCCAGACCGACCGGGGCACCCTGGCCAGCGAAGGACTCGACACCGACGAACTTGACCAGCGCATCGGCGAACTGGATCAGCAGGTCACCGGCACCGGTCTTCGCGGCAACGTGCTCCCGGCCCGGCCGCGCCGCCACCGATCCACCCGCCGTCGCCACGACGCCGTACCGCTGCCCCGCCGACCGATCAGCCCGCAACCAGCCGGCAAGATCTTCCGCCCGTCCTTGTTCGTCACCCTTACCTGCCCGTCCTACGGCAAGGTCGGCAGCGACGGCACCCGCGCCGACCCAGACAGCTACCACTACGCCCGCGCCGCGCGGGACGATCTGCACTTCGCCGCGCTTTTCGACCGGTTCATCCAGAACCTTCGCCGGTACACCGGCTATGGCCCGCAGTACTTCGCCGCCATTGAACCCCAGCGCCGCCGCGCCCCGCATGTCCGCATCGCCCTCCGCGGCACCATCTCCCGTACCGGACTCCGCCAGGTCATCGCCGCGACCTATCACCAGGTCTGGTGGCCGCCCACCGGCACACCCACCTATGACGGCGACCACCCGCCGACCTGGGACGAGCACGCCGCCACCTACCTCGACCCCGGCACCGGAGAAGTACTGCCCACCTGGGACCAGGCCATCGGCGACCAGGGCGAGCCGCGGCACGTCGCCAGCTTCGGCCCCAAGTTCGACGCCCAGGGCGTCCTTTCCGGGTCACGCGATGCCAACCGGTGCATCGGCTACCTCACCAAGTACCTGACTAAGCACCTCGGCCACTGCCACCAGGCCGCCACCAGCACCCAGGCCGCCCACGCCGGACGCCTCGCCACAATGGCAAACCGCCCTCGAACAAGCCCGCCGAAGAGCAGCTGATCTTCCGGCAACCGGGAGGGCGGCATAAGCAGCCAGCCCGAAATGTCAGAGCGTCTCCCTACCGTGGCCGAAGCCGCCGAGGTGCTCCGAATCTCCGAGCGCTTCCCGCGTCGGCTCATCGCCGAACGCCGCATCCGCTTCACCCGCATCGGGCAGACTTTCGGCCGCAAGACCGACGCCGAAGTCTGGCTGACCCTCAAAGAAGCCGAAATCAGGCGCGATGACTGGCTCGACCCAGCCTCGGGTAAGGTCCGGTTCGGCGATTACGCGACTAGCTGGGTCAGCGATCACGTGCTCAAGCCACGAACGGCCGAGCTGTACCAAGGCCTGCTCAAGAACCACCTGGCTCCGACTCTTGGCCACGTCGGCCTCGGAGACATTTGCGAGGCCGACATACGGCGGTGACGAAAGGAACGCCTCGACACCGGCCGCCACCAGGCCCGGCCGTTCGGCCCCCGTCACCGTGGCCAAGGCCTACCGGATGCTGCACGCGATCATGAACACGGCGGTCGAGGACGGCCTGATCCGCCGCAACCCGTGCCGGATCAAAGGCGCCGGTCAGGAGCGCTCACAGGAACGGCCCGTCATCCCCGGTGACACCTTGCTCAAGGCTGCTGGACGAGGTTCCGCCGCGCTACCGGGCACTGCTCCTGCTGGCCACGTTCGCCAACCTGCGCTTCGGTGAACTCGCCGGACTGCGCCGCGATGCACTCGACCTTGGACACAGGTATCGTTCGCGTCGCCGTCTCCACCGCCGAACTCGGCGACGGCAGGCTGATCGACGAGGCCCCGAAGTCTGCCGCGGGCAGGCGGACGGTCGCGTTCCCCCAGGAGATCGTGCCGGAGCTGAGGTGGCACCTGGAGTACTTCGCGGAAGCGGGCGAGGACGGCTTGGTGTTCGTCGGCCCGAAGAGCGGGCGATTGTGCCGGTCGAACTTCCGCAAGTCTGGAACAACGCCAGAGAGCGGTCGGCCTGGACGAGCTGCACTTCCACGACTTGCGCCACACCGGGAACACGATGGCGGCCGCGCAAGGCGCCAGCCTTCGCGCGGCCAGAAGAACGCATCCTAAAGATCATCAAATACGCCCATCTCAGGCCCCTGAACCGGCCTAATAAACAAGAGCGGGCGACGGGAATCGAACCCGCATGACCAGCTTGGAAGGCTAGTAACATACTCCGGTCCGTCACTCTAGCTGGCGTCCGTGACTAGGAGATACAGCGTCTTAGCTTCGCTCTGCTGTCTTTTTGGGTGGAAATTTGGGTAGAAATTCACTGCTGCTGGAATTTTGGATTCTGGTACAGCGTAGCCCCGCACACTGCATCTTGATGAAGCACACCTGGTAGCTCGTGGCTCCGGATGAATCGGTGTGCACAGTAGCTCAGAGTGCGCGCCGCAAGACGGCCAGGCGCGGCAGCCGTCCAGACAGCGAGAACCTGAACGGCACGTCGTACCGGAACCGTTGGTTCGGCGGCTATCGGTCAGGTGGTCTCCAGGGCTCTGCGGAGATCCTTCATGAGCAGGAACAGGTGCAACGGATCGGTTGGGCTTGCATCGAACTTGGCCAAGCGCAAGTAGAAGTCGCGTGCGGCATCGTTCTCGCAGTGGATGAGCAGAGCCCGTACTCCGATTACTTCGGATGCAGCGGCCACTCGGCGCAACGCATCGACGACCATTGCCAGGCCCAGGCCCAAACCTTGACGAGAAAGGTCCACGCCCAGGCGTGTGAGGATCACTACTGGCTGATTATAACGGCCCGCGCCCTGCGCCAGCCGCTGCGGGGCGGTCGCGGGGGCGACCGATCCGGCGGCCACCGCATAGTAGCCCACCACCTTCTGCCCCTCATCCGTCTTTTCGCTTACCACATAGACACGAGAAGTGCCAGACTGATGCGCTTGCAGCGCGGTCCGCACTAGCCATTCGGACTGGGCGGCCGATCCGCAGTCGAAGCTGGCCACCACGTGAGTCCTGATCAGCGGGGCAACCGGGCTGAACCGCTCGGTCATCATCCGGACTGGGCGGGAGGAGGCTCAGTGGCGTCCAGGTCGAGCACCGTAGGTGCAGACAGTAGCTCGCGCAGGCCCGGTACCTCGGCGGCGGGCCGGGACAAGGCCTGGTCGAACACCTGCCAAGCTTGCTCGTCCAAAACGAATACGCGCCGGTCCGCAACAACATCAGCGGCGGCCTCGGTGGCCGCGCGTAGCACGAAACCGGAAACCGTATCCCCGGCGGCGCGGCTGGCCGCTTCTAGCAGCGCCTTCTGCTCAGGGTCCACGCGCAGGTGCAATCGCTCAGCCTTAGAACTCATACCCATGATTGTACGTACACTGTGCACCCAACTCAACAGCTGCCTCCGCCTGCCCGATAGCACGTTCAAGCAGCGCAGCGGTCGCAGGCCTCATCGCCGCCGTGCGAGCATCGGCGTCAGTTGGTCCTGACCAGCTTGTCACAGCCGACATCGATCAGGATCCGGCACGCTGAACGTCGCCGCTCGCAAAGCGGCAGATCCGGACGATGTCCGTACACCGGCCGCTGCCGCAATGCGGCGGCGGGTCTTCGCATCGGTCACGATTCGAGAAGCGCCAGCGGCCGCGGCGGGCCTAGCCTTCGTTCAACCGGCCGGTATCGCGCCGAGCCTACGGGGATCGAAAGGTGGCGTGGCCATGTCCGCGAAGAGTTCCCAGACCGGGTCCGGCGGCTTCACTGCCGCAGAGCGTGCCGCGATGAAGCAGCGCGCCGCAGAGCTGCGCGCTGAGGGTAAGCAGGGGACCAAGAAAGCCGACGGGCTGGAGGCGGTCCTCGACGCGATCGCCAAGATGGCACCGGAAGATCGCGCGGTCGCCGAGCGCGTCCACGCGACGGTGAGCGCCACGGCCCCGGAGCTGTCGCCGAGGACCTGGTACGGAATGCCCGCTTACGCCAATGCCGAAGGCAAGGTCGTGGTCTGCTTCAAGAACGCGGGCAAATTCAGCACCCGGTACTCGACGCTGGAGTTCCAGGACGCCGCGAACCTTGATGACGGGGATCTGTGGCCCGTGTCGTTCGCGCTGCCCACGTGGAGCCCTGCGGTAGAGCAGAAGGTTGCCGGGCTGGTGAAAGCCGCGGTTTCCTGACCGGCACCGTAACCGCTGCATGCAGCGCCCGGTAGCACTGGACATGTGGAATGGCTGGGCTGGCTCTATCAGAGTGACCGCTGGCTGAGCCAGTCCAGCGCTGCCTGCGCGACCTCGCGCCAGCCGTGGTCGATCGTCAGCGAGTGGCCGCGATCGGGGAACTCGATGAAATCGGTGATGGCCGGTGATTTGTGGTAAAGCTTGCGGGTCGACGTCGTGATGGCGGCCGGCACGGTGTGATCGTGGCCCCCGGCCGTGAGCAGCAGCGGCCCGCGGGTCTTGTTTCCGGTGTTCACCTTGGCCGGCGACCGCGGGGTGAAGTTCGCCAGGGCGGCTTCGAACAGTGGCTTGCCCGGCGAGGGCACCGTCCAGCGGTCATACAACGCCGCTGACTCCTGCTCGGGAAGCGCGTTCCCGAAACCATACCGGAATTGCTCTGCGGTGAGCGATATCGCCAGGTTGCGGTTGGCGGGCTTGCGCAGCGCGATCGAGGCGACTTTCAGCGCGGAGACGGGCAGGTTGAGCACGCCCTTGATGGGCGCGGCGTCGATCGCCACGGCGGCAGCGGCCAGGTCCTGCCCGAGCAGCCGCTGCGCGATAAGACCCCCGAAGGAGTGGCCGATGACGACCGGAGGGGCCTGGAGCCCGCGGATGATCCCGGCGTAATGGTCGACCACATCGTCGATGCCCTTGCCCGCCACCTGACCAGGGTCCCGGCGGGCCGCCTCCACCGTGTCCAGGTCACCTGGCCAGCCCGGTGCGGCCGGTGCATAGCCCGCGTCCTGGAACAGTTCGAGCCACGGGCCCCATGAGCTGGCATGCAGCCACAGGCCATGAATAAAGACTGCGGGCCTGCCTGGTTGTGTCATTTCCCGCTCTCTTCCTCAGCCTGGCCGCGATTTCCGAAGAACCGACACTCACCACTAAGTTCTACTCCTTTCGGCCCGACCGTAAACGAGCCCCTGGCAGGCGGCTAGCGGGCATGGGCGCCGGGCGCACGGCCTACCCACCGCGGTTAAGGAACTCGGCGCAGCGCCGTCTGCAACTGCCCTGACAACCGCGGCGCTGCGGGCGACGCTCGAGGCGATCGTCATGCAGGCTGCCCTCGATGAGATCATCGCGAACCATCCCGGCGCCAGCCCTGATGACGTCCTGCTGTGGGCTGAAGCCCGGGCACTTCCCGCAGCATGACGCACCTTGTCGTGCTGGACTGCGAGGCGATCCAGGCGCTCCGGGACCCCGGTCATCCCAAGCACCGCCGTGTCGTCGAGCCACGCCCAGGTCGTGGCGAACCGCAAGCGCCGCGCCGTCCCGATCCGGCTGGTGGTGCCCCCGGCAGTCCGCGTCGAGGCCGGCTGGGACCGGACCTCTCCTGCGTGGGTCTTCACGAACCGACTGCGGATCGCCGACAGTCCGCTCGACACGGCCAGCGCTAACGCCGCGGCGGATATCCGCGACCGAACGGGCGTCTCCGTAGCCGATTCACACATGGGAGCCGTCATCCGGTCAGCGCCCCACGATCAGATCGCCGTCGTGAGCAGCGACCCAGCCGGTATGCGCCTTGTGGCCGCAGACAAGAACGTCACTGTGATCGGCATCTGAATCGCGCGACCCTGACACCTGACCTCGTAGGGATGCCGGCTGTGGCGGCGGGCAGCGCGCAAACGCCGTTGACCAGCGTGCCGCCGTTACTGCCCCGCCGGGCACAGCCCAATGATGGACGGTGACTGGACCAGCGCCGGGCTGGCGGCGCCGAAGCCGGCCAGCAGAGGGGGAGCGCCGGCTGCCGCGACGGCCGTCAGTGTCTCGACGTGATCTCCTCAAGATCGCCCGTCAGCTGACGGGCTCGGCTGATACAGCGTCGGAGGCCAGCAGGACGGTCAGGCCGGGGACGATCTTCAGGTCGCCCAGGCTGGTGTGTGATCCGCTGCCGGTACCGAAGCTGGTGGCTCCGGCGGTGAAGGTAAACGCGTCGCCGGTGGTGTCGGCGTAGACGAAGGTGCCGGCCTGGTCGGCGACGGCCAGCCCGCCCGATGATCCGGGCGGAAGCGACGCGGGCGTCCTCCAGCTGCCGCCGGCCAGGTCCCAGGTGTAGGACGAGCCGAACACGGCGATCGCGTTCCCGGCCCCGTCGATCGCGGTGGACACCGTAATCGCGGGGACAGTCCGGGCGGTTAGTACCGTCTCTCCGCTCCAGGCCCCGGGCGGAGACCGGGTCAGCACTCCGGTGTGGCCGTTGAGCACCGACCAGACGACCGACGCCTGCCCGGCATTGTTGAGCGCGACCTGCGAAGTCCCGATCGGATTGTATTTGTTAGATCCTGTTCCGGAAGCCAGCTCGACCGGAGCGGAGAACCCGCCGGTGACGGTGCCGGAGAGGGCCCAGAGGTTGTTGAGGCCACCGTTGAAGGTGATGATCGCGCTTCCGCCCGAGTTGACGGCCAGGCTCAGGCTATGTGCCGGGCCCGCGCTGCCTTCGGTCGACAGCGTCGTGGCCGGCCCCCAGCTGCTGCTGCCGGCCGGGAGAACCGCGTCGGTGGTATCACCGGGGTTGGTGGACCAGCCGGCGATGACGTTGCCGGCCCCGTCTGCGCCGATCACCAGCCCGCCGTCGGACTCGGCCAGGCCCAAGCCGGTGCTGAGGGTGACCGGGGTGCCCCAGCTGCCGCCGGCCGGATGCACGGCCGCCTCCACAACGGCGGTGCAGGTCCAGCACGGCGAGTCTCCCCACACCGCGACCGTCTGGCCGGCCGGGGTGACCGCCACGGCAATGCGGTGCCCGGAGCTCGGCGCATTACCGCCCTGGCCCAGGTCGGTCGCCTGCCAGGTTTTCCCGTTCATGCTGGTGCAGACCTGGACGTGCGTGGTGCCGTCAGAGGCTATGAAGGTCCCGCCGGCCGCCATGGCCCCGGCCTGGTTGACCGCCAGCGAACTGCCGCACGACCCCGGCAACGTGACCGGCGACGACCACGTAGCGGCCAGCGCGGGCAGCGCGGGTGAAATGCCGGACACGGCCGCGGCCGCCAGCGCCACCAGGGCGCCCCGCCCGAACCACCTTCGTGACCGGGTACGCGATTGAGCATGCTGCATGATGTCCTCCCTGACATCTGAGATCGCTCGCCGCGTACGGACAAGGTTGCAGGAGAAGGCCCAGGCGGGATGTTCGTCGCTAACCGCATGGCGCCTCCCCTGCCCCGCTCGGGTCGTCGCGACAGTCAATCTTGGCGGCAGCTCACTGCGGAAAGTAGTGCGGCCCGCCGCCCTACACCCTTACCCACGTACCGGACGCCCGGCCAGTTCAGCTCCAGCGTTGCGGTTCCCTGCCACCGGGCCTGCAGCCGTCGCTGCCGGATACGGAATGGACAGTCACCGGCACGCCCCACCCGGGCCGGGACGTATCCCTTCACCGTCCAGTTCACCCTCTCGGCCAGGCGAATACCAGCACCTGGAATGACGGCCTGCTGGCGCTAAGCTCCCATATCAATGACCCATGCGGCACCAAGAACTCGTGCGACATCACCATGAAAGAGAGCCTCGGTTCATCTGTCACGGTAACCCTCCCGCCCGCCACGTACTGAGCGCCGGGGTGGCTCCGGGAAACTCAGCCGCATAGCCAGGACACGGCGAGGACGACCGACGAGGAGTCATCACGGTCCGGCCCAGGCGAAGACTGCTGATCGTCACCCTACCGCCAGCAGCCCCACCGAACCAGCAGCAGAAGTCTACAAGCGCTACGACAGGTCACATTAGATGACCAGCTAACAAACGGTAAATCGAAAAGGTCAACAACCTGGAGCGGGCGACGGGAATCGAACCCGCATGACCAGCTTGGAAGGCTGGAGCTCTACCATTGAGCTACGCCCGCGTGGCCGCCTCAGGTAACGGCCGGACCCGGCTAGCGTACCGTCTCCAGAGCCGTCGCGACATCACCACCCGCGACGCCCGGCCAGAAAGATCACGCCCGCGACCCAGCCCGGATTCGTGACCGCCGCAGTGGCATAGTGATCGGTACCGCGGGCCAGGGGGAGCAGGCCGCTAGGCACCGGCGCAGGCGAAGGAGAGCAGATGACGGCCACAGGGCAAGCCACCGCGCAGATCGGCGTCACCGGCCTCGGCGTGATGGGAAGGAACCTGGCGCGCAACTTCGCCCGCCACGGCTACACCGTCGCGCTGCACAACCGGACCGCCTCCCGTGTCACCGACATCGTCGGCCAGTTCGGCGACGAGGGCGATTTCGTCCCGACGCAGACCGCCGAGGAGTTCGTGCAGGCGCTGGAGCGCCCGCGCCGCCTGGTCATCATGGTCAACGCGGGCCCGGCCACCGACGCCGTGATCGACGAGTTCGCCCCGCTGCTCGAGGCCGGCGACATGATCATCGACGGCGGCAACGCGCATTTCAAGGACACCCGCCGTCGTGAGGCCGCGGTCAGGGAGCAGGGTCTGCACTTCGTCGGCATGGGCGTGTCCGGCGGCGAAGAGGGCGCGCTGAACGGTCCCTCGATCATGCCCGGCGGCTCGGCCGAGTCCTACCAGTCTCTCGGCCCGATGCTGGAGAAGATCAGCGCGCACGTCGACGGCGCGCCGTGCTGCACCCACATCGGCCCGGACGGGGCGGGTCACTTCGTCAAGATGGTCCACAACGGCATCGAGTACGCCGATATGCAGCTTATCGCCGAAGCCTATGACCTGCTCAGGCATGGTGTCGGCTTTGAGCCCGCGCAGATCGCCGAGACCTTCCGCAGCTGGAACACCGGCCGTCTCGACTCCTACCTGATCGAGATCACCGCCGAGGTGCTCGCGCACACCGACGCCGCCACCGGCCACCCCTTCCTCGACGTCGTGCTGGACCAGGCCGAGCAGAAGGGCACCGGCCGCTGGACCGTGCAGGACGCCCTGGACCTGGGCGTCCCGGTCAGCGGTATCGCCGAGGCGGTGTTCGCCCGCTCGCTGTCCGGCCACGCCGACCTGCGCCAGGCCGCCCGCGGGCTGCCCGGCCCCAAGCGCACTGGTACCGAGGCCGCCGAGTTCGCCGACCAGATCGAGCAGGCCCTGTACGCCTCCAAGCTGGTGTCGTACGCGCAAGGCTGGAACATGATGGAGTCCGGCAGCCGCGAGTACGACTGGGACATCGACCTCGGCCAGATCGCGACGATCTGGCGGGGTGGCTGCATCATCAGGGCCGCTTTCCTTGACCGGATCCGGGCCGCGTACGCCGGCCACGCGGAACTGCCGACGCTGCTGGTCGACGACGAGTTCGGTAAGGAACTCGCGGCCGCCCAGGACGCCTGGCGGCAGGTCGTCGCGACCGCGGTGCGGCTGGGCATTCCCGTTCCCGGCTTCTCCGCCGCCTTGTCCTACTACGACGCGCTGCGCGCCGAGCGCCTGCCGGCGGCCCTGGTCCAGGGCCTGCGCGACTTCTTCGGCGCGCACACCTACCGCCGCACGGACCGCGACGGCACCTTTCATACTCTGTGGGCACAGGACCGCTCAGAAGAAGCGCGTTAGCTCTTTTTCTTCCGAACGGTCCATGGTTTTCCGGCCGTGCCCCGCTCCCGTCAGCCCTTGGTGAAGGACACCAGTTCCTGGGTCGAGGTGGCCGTGGCGTGGCCGCCCGCGAGCAGCAGGACTTCGGACTTGACCGGGCCTGTCCCCGGGGCCGTCCAGGTCTGTATCTCCTCGTCCGTGCCGAAGCCGCCGACCCTGATGGACATGATCATCGTGACCAGGGTGGCCTGGTAGGTGCCCGCCGGGACGGTGACGGTGTGCGTGCCCTGACCCTGCACGGTAACGTTCGCCTGCTGGGCCGGGCCGGTGTTGTTGACCTTGACCCGCAGGACCGAGCGGAACGCCCGGCCCGAGGCCAGGTCAGCCGGGCTCGGCCAGAGCACCCCGGAGCCGAGCACCGACACCTCGTGGCCGGCCACCGGGTAGCCGATGGTCCCGTTGGAGTAGAAGATGTACGTCTGCTCGCTGTTAATGGCCGCCCCGGGCCTGCCGGTGATCTCGGACATCGTGACCCGGCTGCCCCCCGGTACCGGGACGACCGACAGCACCTTGTTCGTCTGCAGGACCCGCCCTCCGTTGACCGCAGCGGTCGTCTGGTAGATCCAGGTGTTGCCGACAGCGACGGGGAACGAGGCCGAGCCGCCCGGCACGAACGTGTTCGAGCTCGCGCTCGCGCTCGGTGTGCTGGCCGGCGTGGCGGTCGCGGTTGAGGCGGTGCCGGTCGCGCTGGCGGAGGTGCCGCTGGCCGGCGGCACCGAACTGCTGGCCGAGGTGCCGCACCCGGCTAGGGCTACGACGGCCGCGACCGCGAGAGCGGCCCTCGCGGACCCGAACTTGCTCATCTCATGCCCCGCTCTGTGAAATAGCTGTGACGTAGAAGCTTCCCCAGGCCCCGGAAAGCACTGAACAAGGGTAGGGGTCAGCGGCGTCACGAACGTGGCGAATCATGGCAATCAAGAAATCAAGATCCCGGCCGTCGCCCGCCCAAACGCCCAGGTCACGTTTAGCGCAAACGGTTGTCCCCGGGCCGGTATCGTTCGATCTAGTGCGTGCCCGCGCCGGGTCTCGCGAGCGGAGGAGGTGGCCATGCCGGACGCCAAAGAGGAAGAACCCAGGGCGCGCGCCGTGGCCATGAGCGTCTGGCTGCTGGAACACGCGCAAGATCTCGTGTCGGTCATCGTCGGCATGGTGCTGATCGTGCTGGCCGGGGCCGAACTGGTGTCCGGCGTCGTCGGCTTCTTCGCCGACATGAGGAAGATCTCGATCGAGCCCGCCGGGATTAACCTGCTCGACCGGGTCCTGCTCGTGCTCATCCTGGTCGAGATCGTGCACACCGTGGTGCTGTCGTTGCGGGCTCATCACCTGGTCGCACAGCCGTTCATCATCGTCGGCCTGGTCGCGGTGATCAGGCGGATTCTCGTCGTCCTCAGCGGCACCGGCACCGTTCCCACCCCGCAGCTGGCTCTCCTGGTCGCGATGATCTTCGTGTTCGTCGCCGCCCTGCTCGCCGTGACCTGGTTCGACCGGCGGTCGAAAGATGCCGACCCGGCGGACCAGGAAATCTCCTGATCCCCGGATCGAGCACGGGACGGTCCTGGCCAGCCGCTAGACTCAGCTCTCATACGGGCTGTAGCGCAGCTTGGCTAGCGCGCCGCGTTTGGGTCGCGGAGGCCGCCGGTTCGAATCCGGCCAGCCCGACCATCGTCGTCCGTGCCGCACGCCAGCCGGCGCTAGTCGTGCGTGCTCAGCAGCTGGCCGCTGCCCAGCACCCCGAGCAGCGCCCGCACCGCTTCTGTGACCGGCTTCAGCGTCTCGTCCCCGGGCAGCTCGGGCAGGCCCGGCACGCCGGTGCCCGTGGCCGCCGCCTGGCTGATCGCCCGCAGCGCCGCCGAGATCATCCGGACCCCGGCAGGCGGCACCTGGGCGCCGTGGCTCACCGCCAGCGCCACCGAGGTGACGGCGTCCATGACCTGTTCCAGGCCGACCACCGCGGGCCACCAGGCGGTCGCCCGGCGGCTGATCGAGGGAGGCTCGGACATCGTGCGCTGGAACTCGGTGCGCAGGTCCGCCAGCGCCCGGTAGGTCGCCCGCCGCATCCGCGACCGGACCGGCGGCCGCCCCCCGGGCTCCCGCGTCCCTGGCCCTGGCGTCCCTGGCTCCGGGCCGAGCAGCGCCTCCTCCAGGTAGGCGCACACGTCGAGCGTGGTCCGGGCGAACTGTCCGGGCAAGTGCGCGTACCAGCTCATCGGCCACGGGGCAAAGCCGATCAGCAACGCGATGGCGCAGCCGATCAGCGTGTCGACCAGCCTGTCCTCGGCCAGCCGCCAGCCCGCCGGGGTGAGCAGGTCGATCAGCACGACCACCAGCGGGGTCAGGAACGTGGAGAGCAGCCCGTAGTTCCGGCTCCGCCCGTACGGCAGCAGCGCGGCCAGCACCGCGAACGGGATCAGCAGCCACGTCCCGTGCACCAGTACGAGCAGCACCGCGCCCGCGACCGCCCCGACGATCGTCCCGATGCCCCGCTGCAGCGCTCGCGCGAACACCGAACCGTAGTCCGGTTTGAGCACGATCGCCACCGTCAGCGGCACCCAGTAGGAACGCTGCAGGGGCAGCACCTCGCTGACCAGGGAGGCCGCGCCTATGCAGGTCATCAGCCGGAGCGTGAAAATGCGGCTCAGCGTGCCGCCGCCGAAGTCCTCCGCCAGCCGCTCCGCCAGCCGCCGCGCTCGCGACCAGAGCCGCTGTCCCATCCCGGCGGCCACCCCCGCGGCCACCCCCGCCTGCCACCGGTCGCGAAGCCCGGCGCGGGTGTGATGCTCGGGTGACCAGTCCCGGGCCAGCGCCCGCGCCGCTCCCGCCATGGCATCACGCAGCGTGAGCATGGCGGGGCTGTCGTCCCACGGCTCCGGGATCCTCGGCGGCGGTGTCTGGTCCCTGATCGAGTCGGCCAGCCGCTCCACGGTCTCGATGACCAGCGGCGGCGGCCGGGTCCCCGCGATGCCGAGCGCGACCGCCGCCTCGGCCATCAGGTGGCTCGCGTTCAGCACCCCGACCAGCCGGACGATCCGCCCGTTCCGGCCGGTCGCGGTCGACCTGGCGGTGAGCACTTCGTCGTAGGCGCGGTTGAGCGCGTCGGTCAGCGCCTGCCGCTTGGCGGTCAAGTCCGGGGTTCCGATCGAGCTGCAGCTCCTGCGGCCAGCGCCAGGTACACGGCCGCGACGTCGCGCTGCTCCTTGCCGTGCGGCGAGAGCAGCCAGCCGGGCACGATCAGGATGAGGGCCCAGAACACCCCGGTCAGGAAGCCCGCCGCGGTATGCCAGACCGGGCGCTGCGCGCCGATGGGCCCGGCGCCGAGCGCGGTGTAGACCAGCAGTTGCAGTCCGGTGATCGACCCGATGTCGCCGACCGAGCTGAGCACGCCGGACACTCCGGCCACCACCACCAGCGCCACCAGCGCGAGCCAGCCGTGACCGTGGGTGACGGACCCGATGACGAGCCCGGGCGCGCTGCCGAACAGCGCGGCGCTGCTCACCCGCTTCACCCGGCTCAGGTACGGGCCGCCGGCGTCGGCCAGCGTGCTGAGCAGGCCGCCCATCGCGGGCAGCACGCCGAGCGTGCCCTTGCCCAGGGCCAGCGCCACCGACAGCGGCACGCAGATCGCCAGCACCGCGCGGCTCATCTCCGGCCACGGCGGTGCGGCCGGCCGCGGCCGCACCACCTCGGCCAGCCAGTCGGGGACCACCACCGCCCGGACCGCCGCGGCCCGGCTCCTGAGCGGGGCCGGTGATCGCCCCATGCGCAGCAGACCCATTTTTCTCCCGAACGGACCGTGGCGGCAGCCCATGGCCTAGCCGAGGTCGTGGTCGGCCGCGCTCTACCCAGTCAAGCCGATCGGAACCCGCTCCCGCGCCCCGGTAGGCCTGACTCAGTAGGCAATGGCCGCCCATGGCAGCTATGCCAATGTTGGCTGACATCCTGCCAAAGTCTCTGGCATACTGCCGGTTATGACGCTGCATAACGTCGCCGTCGTGGTCGTGCACGGATTCCTTCCGTTCGAGTTCGGCACCATCTGCGAGGTCTTCGGCATCGACCGGACCGACGACGGACTGCCCCGCTACGACTTCGCCGTGGTCAGCGGCGAGCCGCCGCCGCTGCGCGCGTATAACGACTTCACCATCCAGCCGTCCCATGGCCTGTCGCGGCTGGCCGACGCGGACCTGATCGCCGTGCCCGCCGTCTGCGACGCCCGGCTGTCGGCGTTTCCGCCTGAGCTGCTCCAGGCGCTGCGCCGCGCGGTGGATCGTGGCGCGCGGGTGCTGAGCATCTGCAGCGGCGCCTTCATCCTGGGCGAGGCCGGGCTGCTCGACGGCCGCCGCTGCACCACCCACTGGCGGCATGCGGACGAGCTGGCCCGCCGCTTCCCTGAGGCGAAGGTCGACCCGGATGTCTTGTACGTGGACGACGATCCCGTCATCACCAGCGCGGGCACGGCGGCTGGCATCGATGCCTGCCTGTACCTGGTCAGGAAGGAGCAGGGATCGCGGGTGGCCAACGGCATCGCCCGCCGGATGGTGGTGCCGCCGCACCGCGACGGCGGGCAGGCGCAGTACGTCGTGCAGCCGGTCGCCCCGTCCTGCGACGGCACGCTGCGCGACCTGCTCGAATGGCTGACCGGTCACCTCGACCAGACCCTGACCGTGCGTCAGCTCGCCGCCCGGGCGAACATGTCCGAGCGCACCCTGGCCCGGCGTTTTGTCACGGAAACCGGGACCACGCCGCAGCGCTGGCTGACCGGGCAGCGCATCTTGCTGGCCCAGCAGCTGCTTGAGGAGTCGGACGCGACCGTGGACGTCATCGCGGAAAGGTCCGGCTTCGGCAACGCGACCGCCCTGCGGCACCATTTCCGCGCGTGGCGCGGCACCACTCCCAACGCCTATCGCCGCCTGTTCCAAGGCGACCGGAGCCACGCGCCGCTAAACGGCTAAGTCGAGTAATATCGAGTTATGAAGTTCCTGCTGAGGGTGCTGGTCTCCGCCGCGGCGCTCGGCGTCGCCACCGCCGCGGTACCCGGAATCGAGCTGCTGGCCGGGAGCGGCTGGGCGAAACTGGGCACGCTGCTCCTGGTGGCCCTGATCTTCGGCCTGATCAACGCCACGCTCAAGCCGCTGATCAAGGTCGTCGGCTGCGCGTTCTACGTGCTCACGCTCGGCCTGGCCGCGCTGGTCGTCAACGGCCTGCTGCTCTGGCTGACCAGTGTCATCGCGGGTGACCTGACCCTGCCGTTCCACGTCACCGGCTTCTGGCCTGCCTTCTGGGGCGCCATTATCGTCGGGGTGGTGAGCTGGCTGCTGCATCTGCCGACCGGGGATAACCGGCCCAGGAACGACGAGCCTCCGCCGGTTCGCGTTGTCAGAGTTCGATAGCCCCTAGACTGTCGGCTTAGACTTCTCAGCGAACAAGCGCTGAGTTACCATCCCTATTCCCGGAGTGACGCGGACGTGAAGACTGACGTCGAAGAGCTGACCCCGACCCGTGTGCGGCTGAGTGTCGAGGTGCCGTTCGATGAGCTGAAGCCCAGCCTCGATAAGGCCTATCGTGAGGTGGGACGGCAGGTCCGCATCCCTGGCTTCCGGCCGGGCCGGGTGCCACCGCCCGTGATCGACCGCCGGGTCGGCCGGGAGGTCGTGCTCAGCCAGGCCGTGAACGATGCGATACCTGACCTGTACGCCAAGGCGGTCGCCGACGGCGATATCCATGCCCTGGGCCAGCCCGAGGTGGAGATCACCAGCCTGGACGACGGCAAGGAGCTGATCTTCACCATCGAGGTCGACATCTCGCCGAAGTTCGAGCTGCCCGACTTCGCGTCCCTGTCGGTGACGGTCGACGACACGCTGGTGACCCCGGACGAGGTGGCGGAGTACCTGGGCTCGCTGCAGGAGCGGTTCGCCTCGCTCAAGGGCGTGCAGCGGTCGGTGCAGCCCGATGACTACGTGTCCATCGACCTGTCCGCCACCGTGGACGGCAAGCCGGTCGAGGACGCCCAGGCCAGCGGCCTGTCCTATCAGGTCGGCAGCGAGTCCCTGCTGGACGGGCTGGACACCGCGCTGACCGGCATGGCGGCCGGGGATTCCGCGACCTTCCGCACCGAGCTGACCGGCGGCGAGTTCGAGGGCCGCGAGGCCGACGTGACCGTCACCGTGCACAGCGTCAAGGTCAAGGAAGTACCCGGCCTGGACGACGACTTCGCCCAGCTGGCCAGCGAGTTCGACACGCTGGGGGAGCTGCGGGCCGATCACCAGGGCCCAGCTGGAGCAGATGAAGACCATGCAGCAGGTCATGCAGGCGCGGGACCGCGCCCTGGACGCCCTGCTCGACAGCTCGACATCCCGCTGCCGGACAGCGTGGTGCAGGACAGACCAAGCAGAACCGCGACTCGGTCATGGCAGCAGCTCGACCGGGCCGGCGCCACCCTCGAGGCTACCTGGAGATGTCGAACCAGACCGAGGAGCAGTTCGAGGCCGACAACGACCAGCAGGCGCGTCGTTCGGTCAAGGTCAGCCTGGTCCTAGACCAGCTGGCCCGCACCGAAGAGCTCGGCGTCGACCAGGCCGAGCTCTCCGCCTACGTCACCCGGCAAGCCGAGCAGATGGGCGTGCCGCCCGAGCGGCTGGCGCAGCAGCTCGCCGACAGCGGCCAGCTCACCTACGCCGCGGCCGAGGTGCTCCGCGGCAAGGCGATGAACCTGATCGCCGAGCGGGTGAAGGTGACCGACGCCTCGGGCCATGACGTCGACATCCAGGCCGCGATGACGGGCCCCTCACCCCGGGCTCAGCCGGCGAAGACGAGCGACGGCGAAGGAGACGGCGCGCCGGTGACGGCGACGACGCCGAGGTGATGGCCGAGACCGACGCCGCCGCCGACGGCACCGCCGGGCCAGCGGCCCCCCAGGCCCCCGAGGCAGCCCCCCGAGGCCGCCGCGGAAAAGCTCCCGCCCCCGCGAAGAGCCGGGCCAAGGGCAAGGCCAAGGCCTAGCCAGGGCCCCGGACCCCGTAACGGCCGCTGGTACGGCTGGAGGGCTCGGCCGCCTCCAGCGGTACTGGCATGCCCGCTCGGGGCGGCCGCGGACCGCGCAACTCGGTGCGCCAGGAGCGAACACGGGCCTGCAAGGGACGATCGGGCTCCCCGCCCGCGTTATGGTCCTGTGAATGACACCAGACGTGACTGAAGCAGGTGAGAACGTGACTCAGCCCTTGTGGAGCCCGTCGCTTTCCGCCCTCGCCATCGTGGCGGCCGCGGAGCCCCCTGTGCTGCCGTTCGGAGAGCAGCTGTTCCAGCGGCTGCTGCGGCACCGCATCATCTTCCTCGGTCAGCAGGTCGACGACGATCTCGCCAACCGCATCTGCGCCGAGATGGTGCTGCTCGCCTCCGAAGACGCCAAGCGCGACATCAGCATCTACATCAACTCCCCGGGCGGCTCGGTCTACGCGGGGATGGCCATCTACGACATCATGCAGTACGTGCCCAACGACATCGCCACCTATGCGATGGGAATGGCCGCGTCGATGGGACAGTTCCTGCTGACGGCGGGCGCGCCGGGCAAGCGGTACGCGCTGCCGCACGCCCAGGTGCTGATGCACCAGCCGTCCGGCGGTATCGGCGGCACCGCGTCCGACATCAGGATCCAGGCCGAGCAGATGCTGTACATCAAGCGGACGCTGTTCGAGCGGACCGCCTTCCACACCGGGCGCCCGATCGAGGAGATCGAGCGGGACGCGGACCGGGACCGCTGGTTCACCGCCGAGGAGGCCAAGGAGTATGGCTTCGTCGACCAGGTGATCCGCAGCGCCGTCGAGGTACCCACCGTGGGCGTCCTGTCATGATCAACCCAAAGGAGCCGAACGTGAGCGACGCCAGCTTGCGCAGCCCTCAGTCAGCGCTGGTGACCCCGCAGTCCAGGTACGTGCTGCCCTCGTTCGTCGAGCGCACCTCGTACGGGGTCAAGGAGATGAACCCGTACAACAAGCTCTTCGAGGAGCGGATCATCTTCCTCGGCGTCCAGATCGACGACGCCTCGGCCAACGATGTCATGGCCCAGCTGCTGACGCTCGAGGCCATCGACCCCGATCGCGACATCACCATCTATATCAACTCGCCCGGCGGGTCGATGACGTCGATGATGGCGATCTACGACACGATGCAGTTCATCCAGCCCGACATCCAGATCTGCTGCATCGGGCAGGCCGCCTCGGCCGCCGCGGTGATCCTCGCCGCGGGCACCAAGGGCAAGCGGATGGCGCTGCCCAACTCCAGGATCCTGATCCACCAGCCTGCCACCGAGGGCGGCTACGGCCAGTCCAGTGACATGGAGATCCAGGCGCGGGAAATCCTGCGGATGCGGGCCGCGATGGAGGTCATTTTGGCCCGGCACACCGGCCAGGACGAGGAGAAGGTCCGCCGTGACATCGAGCGGGACAAGTTCCTCACCGCCGAGGAAGCCAAGGAGTACGGCCTCATCGATGAGGTACTGACCATGATCAAGAGGGGCAGCGAGCGCGCTATCGAGGTAGTGTCGTCCTAACCGGGAGGACATAGCTCTTCCCTGATGGGCCGCTTTAGGGGTTTGATGGTGTTCATCGGAACCCAGGAGGCGGTACCGTCGATATGCAAGCGCTTGACGGCCTCGCGGGACATGTCCGCTGGAGGCGGCCGGTACGGCCGCTCGCGGCGGCACCATGTAAAGGAGTATCTGGGTGGCACGCATCGGTGACGGTGGGGACCTGCTGAAGTGCTCGTTCTGCGGTAAGAGTCAGAAGCAGGTCAAGAAGCTCATCGCCGGCCCAGGCGTGTATATATGCGACGAGTGCATCGACCTCTGCAACGAGATCATTGAGGAAGAGCTCGCCGAGCCCACTGAGTTCAAGTGGGACAGCCTGCCCAAGCCGCGAGAGATCTACGAGTTCCTGGACGCGTACGTGATCGGCCAGGACAAGGCCAAGAAGGCCCTGTCCGTGGCGGTGTACAACCACTACAAGCGCGTTCAGTCGGGGGACGACCGGCCAGGCGAAGAGGGCGTCGAGCTGGCCAAGTCCAACATCTTGCTGCTCGGTCCGACCGGCTCGGGCAAGACGCTGCTGGCCCAGACGCTGGCCCGGCTGCTCAACGTGCCGTTCGCGATCGCCGACGCGACCGCCTTGACCGAGGCCGGCTACGTCGGTGAAGACGTCGAGAACATCCTGCTCAAGCTGATCCAGGCGGCGGACTACGACGTCAAGAAGGCCGAGACCGGGATCATCTACATCGACGAGATCGACAAGATCGCCCGCAAGAGCGAGAACCCGTCGATCACCCGCGATGTCTCGGGCGAGGGCGTACAGCAGGCGCTGCTGAAGATCCTCGAGGGAACCACCGCCTCGGTACCGCCGCAGGGCGGCCGTAAGCACCCGCACCAGGAGTTCATCCAGATCGACACGACCAACGTGCTGTTCATCTGCGGTGGGGCGTTCGCGGGACTCGAGAAGATCATCGAGCAGCGCTCCGGCCACAACGGGATGGGCTTCAACGCCAAGCTGCGGGTCAGGAACGTGAACACTGACCAGTTCGGCGAGGTCATGCCGGAGGACCTGCTGAAGTTCGGGATGATCCCCGAATTCGTCGGCCGCCTGCCGGTGATCACCAGCGTGCACAACCTGGACAGGGACGCGCTCATCCAGATCCTGACCGAGCCGCGTAACGCGCTGGTGAAGCAGTACCGCCGGCTCTTCGAGCTGGACGGCGTGGACCTTGAATTCACCACCGACTCGCTGGAGGCCATCGCCGACCAGGCGAACCTGCGCGGCACCGGGGCGCGCGGCCTGCGCGCGATCCTGGAGGAAGTCCTGCAGTCGGTCATGTACGAGGTGCCGAGCCGCAAGGACGTCGAGCGCGTCGTGATCACGCGCGAAGCGGTGCTGGAGAATGTCAACCCGACCATCGTCCCAAGGGACGTCACGCGGCGCACTCCGCGCGAGAAATCTGCCTGAGCCAGCCCCTGCCCGTGGCCTTCGGGGTAACGTTGCCATGACGGCTACGGTCCCCGGGGACTTTAGTTCGCTCTGGTACGGGTGTCTGATACCTAGGGACTGAGCTGCTAGGTTGCGCGGTGAATGTCCAGTTTGCCCGATGTCGACTTTGGGGGTATTGCCCGCGATCTTCGCGGTTCGTGTGTAGCCTCCTGCGTATTGCCGTTGGTCTGGCGGGGTTCCCGCTCACGCCAGGATCTCGGACGCTGACAAAGCAGCCGTCTTCCACAGCGACGGGGAATTGAGCACAGATGAGTGGTTGGGATGCCCCTATGGGGAGTCGGGTCTCGCGAGAAGAACCGGAAGAGCCCGCAGGATCGGATGAGCAAGGCTATCAGCCGGACCAGCCGGCGGTCGGCTACCGCGCCGCTCGTGCCGGAGAAAATCCGTTTCGTGCCGGACGGCGGGGTTTGCCCGGCTATGACCAGGCCCAATCCTACGATCAGCAGGCCGACTACGAGAACGGGCCGGGCTACTCCGCCCGGCGACTGGCTACGCGGCCCGGTTACGGTCAGGGATCGGGCTACGGTCAGCCGCCCGGCTACGGGTCCGGGCCGCGAACCCGCTGTCCTCGGGTCCGCAGCGCTCGATCGCCCCGGGCCCGCTAGACCCGGACAGCGACGAAACCCAGCGCGTGATCCCCCTTCGGCCCGCCTCCCGGCCCCGCTCCGCGACGCGCGATCGGCCCGGCGTCCCCAGCTTCCCTCCGCCGAGGGCACCCGGCCGGGCTGGCCGGGGACCGAAGAGCGGCAGGCTTTCCATAGCCCGCAGACCTATGGGGCCCAGCAGGGCTACGGCAGCCAGGGTTACGGGCCCGATCAGGGTCAGTTTCAGCCCGGTTTCGGCGACCAGACGGCCAGCACCGACGCCGATCAGGGTTACCGGACCGATCAGGGTTACCCCCTGCGCTCGGCTTACGGCCCGGAAGGTTCTGGCGGCGAGCCAGGCTACGGCGCCTCGCCCACGACCCCCGGTCGCAGCTACGAACCAGGCGGCTCCGCCCCGGCCGACTACGGTCAGCCGGGCTTACGGCCAGGAGCTACGGCCAGCCGGGTTACGGCCAGAACAGCTACCGCCCAGGACAGCTACGGCCAGCCGGGCTACGGCCAGGACCGCTTCGGCCAGGACAGTTACGGCCAGCCGGGTCACGGCCCGGCTGCTTCGACAAGAAGGCTTATGGCCAAGCAGGTTACGGCCAAGACGGCCACGGCCAGCAGGCACCAGGCTCAGGCGCCTCCGGCCCGCCGAGCCCGTCGTGGCCGGATCATGACTTTCAGACCGAGGCTTACCCGCAGGGTGGGCCGCGCCGGCCGGCTACCCGCAGAGCGGCTTTGGCCAGGATGCCCGGGATCCGGCGGCGCCCCGGGAAGGGCCAGGCTCGCCGACCCCGCCCGGTGGCCTGGGGTCCAATGGCTACCAGGCCCGGGGCTACCCGCAACAGGAAGCCGAGCCGTCCGGCGCCGCGCCGAACGGGCTGCCTCAGCCCACCTTCACCCCGAACGGCTTTACCCCCGACGGCTTTACCCCCAACGGCACTGGCCCCAACGGCGCCACCCAGAACGGCGCCCCGCGTGGGGCCGGGCCGAACGGTGCCGCCCCCGACGTTCAGACCCCCGACGGTTTCGGCCAGACTCCGGGCCAGGGCGCGCTTTCCCGCGGCGGGTTACGGCCAGGACGGCTACGCTCCTAGCGGCTACCCCCAGGACGGCTACGGCCAGCCCCGGCGTACGACCAGAACGGGTACGACCAGAACGGGTACGACCAGACGGCTTCAGCCAGAACGGCTACGGGTCGGGCGGCTTCGGCCAGCCCGCCGGCCCGGCCGGTACTTCTGCGGGCAGTTATCCGCAGGAGTCCTTCACTCCCGGCGGCTACGGCACGGACGGCTACCTCCGGCCGAGCCTCGACACGCCGGGGGAGCCGGGCTACGGTGCGGACGACCTCGCCGCGCGCGGCCGCCCGCCGCGCTCGGGTCTGGCCGGCCCGCTCTCTGACCGGCCGCCGGCGCGTCGGCCCGGCGGCACCCGGATGATCGCGTACCTGGCCGCGGCCGTCGTCGCGGTGATCCTCATCGTCTTCCTCGTCGTGCACTTCGTCACCAAGAGCGGCGGGAAGGCCTCGCCTGGCGCGACCAACAGGCCAAGCTCCGGGACCACAAGTAACGCCCCGGTCCACAGCAACACCGCGAGCTACGCGATCACCCAGCCAGCCAAGGTCGGCAACTACCCGCTGAACCGCGCGGCGACCACGGAGTTCACCTCCGCCGTGGAGAAGCAGGCCGCCCCCATGGCGGCCAAGGTCAAGTCGGCCGGCGCGGGCCAGCCCGGCCAGCCCGTCGTCGCCATCTACGACGTGGGCGCGGTCAGCTCGATCCACGCCAGCGGTTACCAGGGCATCGTCTTCACCGGCTACAACGGAACGTTCAACCCGACGGCCGTGATCAAGCTCGTACGAGCCAGCCTGATCTCCTCGCGCTCGGTGCAGGCCGGTCCGCACGGCGGGCAGATGGCGTGCGGCTACAGCACGGTCACCGGGCCCGAGGCCAGTGAGTGCGTCTGGGTGACCAAGACGACCTGGGGGGAGGTCCAGTTCCTCAACGGCACGAGGCCGGTCAAGCACTCGGGCTTCGGCGGGCTGGCCCTGACGGTCAGGAACTACGTCGAGGTCCACCCCTCCTAGTAGACTCAGCTGTCGTGAGCAGACCCGACGCCGATGGGCCTATCGAGCTGCCCTCCCAGTACGCGCCCGCCGAGGTCGAAGGTCCGCGCTACCAGAGCTGGGAGAAGGCAGGTTATTTCGCCGCGGACGCGCACTCCGACGCTCCTGCGTTCTCCATCGTCATCCCGCCGCCGAACGTTACGGGTTCCCTGCACATCGGCCATGCGCTCGATCACACGCTGATGGACGCGCTGGTCCGCCGTCGCCGCATGCAGGGCTACAACGCCTTGTGGCTGCCGGGCATGGACCACGCCGGGATCGCGACCCAGAACGTGGTCGAGCGCGAGCTGGCCAAGGAGGGCCTGAGCCGTCACGACCTGGGCCGCGAGGCCTTTGTCGAGCGTGTCTGGCAGTGGAAGGCGTCCTCCGGCGGCAAGATCCTCGGTCAGATGCGCCGTCTGGGTGACAGCGTGGACTGGTCCCGCGAGCGGTTCACCATGGACGAGGGCCTGTCCCGCGCGGTTCAGACGATCTTCAAGCGGCTTTTCGACGACGGCCTGATCTACCGGGCCGAGCGCATCATCAACTGGTGCCCGCGCTGCCTGACGGCGCTGTCCGATATCGAGGTCGAGCACAGCGACGACGACGGCGAGCTCGTCTCCATCCGCTACGGAGACGGAAACGCTTCCATCGTCGTCGCCACCACCCGGGCCGAGACCATGCTCGGCGACACCGCGGTCGCGGTGCACCCGGACGACGAGCGCTACGCCCACCTGGTCGGCCAGACCGTGGAGCTGCCGCTGACCGGACGGCGCATCCCGGTGGTCGCCGACGACCACGTCGATCCCGCGTTTGGCACCGGCGCGGTCAAGGTGACCCCCGCCCACGATCCGAACGACTTCGAGATCGGCCGCCGGCACGACCTGCCCAGCCTGACCGTCCTTGACGAGCACGCCAGGATCACCGTGCACGGCCCGTTCCAGGGCCTGGACCGGTTCGAGGCCCGGCCGGCGGTGGTCGCGGCGCTGCGCGAAGACGGCCGGATCGTGGCCGAGAAGCGCCCGTACGTGCACTCGGTCGGGCACTGCAGCCGCTGCGGCACCACGGTCGAGCCGCGCCAGTCGCTGCAGTGGTTCGTCCGCGTCGCCCCGCTGGCCGCGGCGGCCGGCGACGCGGTCCGCGACGGCCGGGTCCGCCTGCATCCGCCGGAGATGAACGCCAGGTACTTCGGCTGGGTGGACGAGATGCACGACTGGTGTATCAGCCGCCAGCTCTGGTGGGGGCACCGGATCCCGGTCTTTTACGGGCCGAACGACGAGGTGGTCTGCGTCGGACCTGACGAGCAAGCCCCGGCGGGCTGGCGCCAGGATTCCGACGTGCTCGACACCTGGTTCTCCTCGGCGCTGTGGCCGTTCTCCACCCTGGGCTGGCCAGACGACACGCCGGAGCTGCGTACGTTCTACCCGACCAGCGTGCTGGTGACCGGGTACGACATCTTGTTCTTCTGGGTCGTCCGGATGATGATGTTCGGCCTGTACGCGATGCGCGACGCCGCTCCGGACAAGGCCGTGCCGTTCCGCGTCGTGGCCCTGCACGGCCTGGTCCGCGACCAGTTCGGCAAGAAGATGTCCAAGTCGCGCGGGAACACGGTGGACCCGCTGGACTGGGTGGACAGGTTCGGGGCCGACGCGACCAGGTTCACCCTGGCCCGCGGGGCCAACCCGGGTGGTGACATCGCCATCAGCGAGGAGTGGGCGGCAGGCTCGCGTAACTTCTGCAACAAGCTGTGGAACGCCGTCCGGTTCGCCCTGCTCAACGGCGCGCACGTGCCGTGGCCCGAGCTGGCCATCCCCGAGCCGCCTCGCGTACTCGGTGCCTGACCGGTGGATCTTGTCCCGGCTGGCGACCGTGATCGCCGAGACGGATCGCCTGTTCGAGGCGTTCGAGTTCGGCAAGGTCTGCGACCTGCTCTATCACTTCGCCTGGGACGAGGTCTGCGACTGGTACCTGGAGCTGGCCAAGGTGCCGCTGGCCGCCGATGACCAGCGGGCGGCCGAGACGGCCAGGCAGGTGCTCGGCTTCGTGCTCGACCAGTTGCTCCGGCTGCTGCATCCGGTCATGCCGTTCGTCACCGAGGAGCTGTGGACCGCGCTGACCGGCGAGGAGTCGGTCATGGTCGCCATCGTGGCCGCAGTTCGGCTACGCCGACCAGGACGCCGAGGCGGAGATCTCCTCGATGATGGCTCTGGTGACCGAGATCCGCCGGTTCCGTTCTGATCAGGGCCTGCGGCCCAGCCAGCGGGTGGCCGCCAGGCTGGTGGGCATCGAGGACCTGCCGCTGGCCCGGCACCAGGAGGCGATCCGCTCGCTGCTGCGGCTCACCCCCGCCGCGGACGGCTTCACCGCGTCCGCCTCGCTAGAGGTGGAGGGCATCACGGTCGAGCTGGACGTGGCCGGCGTCATCGACGTCGCGGCCGAACGCCGCCGGATGGAAAAGGACCTCGCCGCGGCCAGGAGCGAGGCCGAGCAGTCCGCGCGCAAGCTGGACAACGCCGACTTCACCGCCAAGGCCCCCGCCGCCGTGGTGGACAAGACCCGCCAGCGCCTGACCACCGCCCAAGCCGACATCGCCCGCCTGGAGCAGCGCCTAGCCGCGATCTGACCCGCCCTGCCCGACCCGGCGCGGCCCGCTATTCACACCGGCCCGGACTGCGAGCACAGCTTCCAGCGGAAGCCCTGCCCTTCGTCACCCGCCAAGCCCCGGAGCCTCCCGGAGCCAGCGCCCCAGCACCAAGCCTGCCCCGCGTGACCCAGCATGCATCCGCAGCCGCGGCAGGACGGCGGTCGGTCCGCAGCTGCCGCCGGCACGAAGTCCCAGCGGGCCGGCCCGCGCCGGCACAACGGACCACCGTGCCCCAAGCCCCGGAACACCTCAGCACGTCCCACACCGCCAGCCACACCCGCCATCCCCGTGACCCACGGTTGCGTCCCCTCCACCGCCGAAGCCCGGGACTACGCACCCATCTCCCGGCGAGCCCAAGTGGCTGGGTGCAGGTGACCAGGGATCAGGCCCCACCGGGCGGAGGTTACTGGCCGCGGATCTTGTCTCGCCGAGCTGATCGCGCCAGCAGGCCACCGGTGTCCATAGCGCGCCTCCGGTACCTCGTCTCCTCATCAGCGCAGATTCGCATCAGCAGATGCGATCGCGATGCCTGATGTCGCGAAGGGAAACGCCCGCTGCCCTATCTGTTTTCTCGAACATAGGCCTAACTGAGCTCGATATTCGACTAGGAATTCGATAGAATACTGATAGATGTCACCGACATCGTTCTCTTGGATGAAGGGCGGCTCATGACCGACGGATCGTCCCGCGGCTGCGGGCAGGATGGCGAGGAGCCCGAGGGCTTTTCGCCGTTCCCGGCCGGCGGGCACGAGTCGCATGACGCCGGCCCGGGCTCCGGGGACGGCCGTGATGGCCCCGGGGAGGAAGGCTGCGGGGAGTGGTGGGCACCGGAGGATGGTGCGGGGGAGCAGGGTTTGTTCTGGTGTGTGCCAGCCGGGGCGCCGGATCTGGCCGGGTTCGCCGGCGAGGCGGGTGTTCCGGCGATTGCGCCGGGTCCGCTGCTAGCCGGGCTGACGTCCGCGGTGGCGGGTGGTGATGGTGGCGGGCTGGCCGGGGTGAGTGAGGATTTCCTGTTCGCGGTGATGTCGGCCGGGCGGCGGATGGTGTCGTGGGGTACCTGGCTCGAGTTGTCCGCCATGCGGGAGCTGGCCCTGCGCCATCCTGCCGCTCCCGGCCGCCCCGCCCGCCGCAGTCGCCCCGGTACCGGACCCACTGAACCGGCCGCCACTGAACCCGCCGGCAGTGAACCCGCCGCCACTGAACCGGCCGCCACTGAACCCGCTGGCCCCGGGTCCGCCGGAGCTGAACCCGAGGACGGAAAAGCCGCGGCTGGGAAGCCGGACGCGGATGGGCGGGTGCAGCTGAGTGAGTTCGCCGCCGACGAGGTCGCGGCCGGGCTCCGGCTGACCTGGACAGCGGCGGCGGACCGGATCTTGTACGCGTGCGACTTGGCGGGGCGGCTGCCGGCGACGTTCGCGGCTTTGGGGGCGGGGCTGCTCGACCCGGTGCACGCCAGGATCATTTTCGAGCAGACCGATTACCTGTCCGCCGCCGATGCGGCGAAGGCGGATGCTGTGCTGGCCGCCGCGGCGCAGCATAAGACGTACGGAGAGCTGCGGGCCGCGGCGGTGAAGCTGGCGTTGAAGCTGGATCCGGAGTCCGCGGAGCGCCGCAAGCAGGCCCGCCGGAAGAACGATGCGCATGTGCGTCCGTTCCGGGAGGACTCAGGGAACGCCGGAATGACCGCGCGTGAACTGCCCTCCGATGAGGTGCTCGCGTCCTGGCAGCACGTGGAGCAGCGGGCCCAGGACCTGCAAGCGGCGGGGGTTCCCGGCAGCCTGCGCGAGCTCCGCTGGCGCGCCTTCCTGGACCTGCTCCAAGAGCGGGACAGCCGGGATACGCTGCCAAGCCCGCAAGGCGCCGGGCCGCCGCGGGCTGGATCGCCGGGGCCGAGCCTGGCGGCGCTGGTGAACATCACCGTGCCGCTGGCCACCGCGTTCGGGGAGTCCGGGACCCCGGGCGAGGCCGCCGGGTTCGGGATCATGGACGCGGGCACCGCCCGTGACGTGATCGCGGCGGCTGGCCGGGACCCGCGGACCCGGTGGTGCGTGACCGTCCTGCATCCCGACGGGACCGCCGCCGCCCACGGTTGCGCCACCGGCCAGCACCAGCCGCCCGGCCCCGCCCCACCAGACCCAGAACCACCAGGCCCAGAACCACCAGGCCCAGAACCACCAGGCCCAGAACCACCAGGCCCAGAACCACCAGGCCCAGAGCCACACCCGCCACCAGGCGCCGCGAACCTCGGCGCCGCCGGTCATACTAGGGGCGGGCCGGACCAGCGGCCTCCGCCCGGTACCCGGGCCCAGGACTACCTGCGTTCCCTGCGGGTCACGCTCGCTCCGATTGCCCGCGGCACCTGTGATCACCGGCACGCCGAGGTGGGGTACCAGCCCAGCCGCAAGCTCCGGCACCTGATCCGGGCACGGAGCACCCGGTGCAGCGCGCCCGGCTGCGGGCGCTCTGCGGCCCGCTGCGACCTGGACCACACCGTGGCGTGGGACGCGGGCGGGATCACCTGCGAATGTGGTCTGGCCCCGCTATGCCGGCACCACCACCGGTGCAAGCAGGCTGAAGGGTGGCAGCTGGCTCAGCCAGAGCCAGGCGTCCTGCAATGGCGAACGCCTAACGGCCACACTCACACCACCACCCCCTCCGAATATGCGATTTAACATCCGGTGTCTGAGGCGCGTCCAACAGAAGCGCAGCACCCAGGCCAGTCGGTGTCCTGAACCCACCTCGGCGTCCCGTCGGGTCACCAGGGCGATACCGCCACCGGGCCCGCAGCAGCGGGAAGGCCTGTCGAGCGCCCTTGTAGGCTGGAGCTGTGGATATCGAGGCCCGGATGCGTGAGGTCGAGCAGGAGATCATCTCCCGGCGACCCGAACATTCCGTTGATCTTGCCCTGGACCGGATGGCTGACCTGGTCCGCCTGCTCGGCGACCCGCAGCGCGCCTGTCCTGTCATCCACATCACCGGTACGAACGGCAAAACGTCAACCGCCCGGATGACCGACGCCCTGCTGCGCGGCCGCGGCCTGCGGACCGGGCGGTTCACCAGTCCCCACCTGGTCTCGATCAGGGAGCGCATCTGCGTCGACGGCGCGCCGGTGAGCCCGGAGCGGTTCATCGAGGCTTACGAGGAGATCCTGCCGTTCGTTGCGATGGTGGACGAACGGCATCCGGTCTCGATGTCCTTCTTCGAGGTGCTGACCGGGATGGCCTTCGCGATCTTCGCCGATACGCCGGTCGACGTGATGGTGCTCGAGGTCGGCGTGGGCGGCAGGCTCGACTGCACCAACGTGGCCGATGGCGCGGTGGCGGTGATCACGCCGATCGCGATTGACCACACCAGGCTGCTCGGCAGCACGATCGAGGAGATCGCCGGGGAGAAGGCCGGCATCATCAAGCCCGGAGCGGTCGCAGTCCTGGCGCAGCAGTCGCTGCCCGCGGCCGAGACGCTGCTCGGTCAGGCCGCCGAGGTCGGGGCGGCCGTGGACAGGGAAGGCGTCGAGTTCGGCGTGCTCAGCCACGAGCAGGCCGTGGGCGGTCAGCAGCTCGTGCTGCGCGGCCTGCGCGGCACCTACGAGGACATCTTCCTGCCGGTGTTCGGCGCCTACCAAGCTGGCAACGCGGCGTGCGCGCTGGCCGCGGTCGAGGCGTTCGCCGGGGTCTCCGACGAGGGCAGCGAACATGCTCGACCCCGACCTGGTCCGCGAGGCGTTCGCCACGGTCAGCACGCCCGGTCGGCTGGAGGTCATCAGGCGAAGCCCCACCGTCATCATCGACGCCTCGCACAACCCGGCCGGAGTAGCCGCGACCGTCGGCGCCGTACAGGAGACGTTCACCTTCTCCCACCTGACCGGCGTCTTCGCCGCCAGCGGGGACAAGGACGTGGGGGGCATGCTCGCCGAGCTCGAACCCCTGCTCGATGAGATCGTGGTGACTCGTAATTCCTCCGACCGGTCCATGGACATCGGCGAGGTGGCGGAGCTGGCCACCGAGATCTTCGGCGAAGAGCGGGTAACCTCGGCCGGCCGGCTGGACGACGCCATAGCGGCCGCGGTGACCCTGGCCGACGAGGCCGCGGCGGCGGGTGTGCCCGGCAGCGGCGGGGTACTCGTCACCGGCTCGGTTATTACCGCGGGAGACGCCCGCAGGCTGCTCGGGCCAGACGGCGGCGAGTTGCCCCCCGAGCCGCCCCCCAGCCAGCCCTCCCGCCACTCGTTCACGGCCGCGCAGAAGGCTAGTCATGAGGCAGTTGTGCGGCACCGTGCTGATCATGGAAGCGATCATCCTGGGGCTCGCCATCCCGGTCGCCATCGTGCTCGAGCACGCGAACCGGCCGCTGGCCGGCGGTGTCGGCGGCGCCCTGGCGCTGTGTGCCCTGCTGCTCAGCGGGATGGTCGGGCGGCCGCGGATGGGCTGGGCGCTCAAGGCGGGCACCGTGCTGCAGGTCCTGGTGATCGCCGCGGGCGTCGTCGTCCCGGCCATGTACGTCCTCGGCGTGATCTTCGCCGCGCTCTGGCTCACCGGCATCTGGCTGGCCCGCCGGCACGACCACCCCGGCCCGTCGCCGAGCACCCGGCCAACCCGGGGCACCCGAGGTTCCAGCGCCGCACCCGCACCGGACCGGCCCCCGGCGCTCCTACCCCCTAGTACCTCCTGGCCAGGGGGAAGCTCGGTGATTTCGCCGTGATCCTGGACCTTGACGCACATGATCATGGCGGGACGAGCTAGCCTCGATGCGATGAGTAATCATGTGGGGGCCGAGTGTGATAATAAACATGGGGTCAGTGCGAGCGTGGCCGGATACGTTCAGCTACCGGGCAAATACTGCGGGGCTCGGTGGTCCTGGCCTGCGAATCAGCCCGTGAGCCGCCAGAAAACGGCCCGCGAAGTCGTCAATACTGTGCGCGGCGCGCCGTCGGCCCGCACGGGTAGCGCGCCGGATGATGGGTAAGCTGGCGCAGTAGCGGATCGCATCATCGGACCCGCGGCAGCAGTCCGTGCCCCGGTGGAGGAGCGTCTGTTGTCAGAGCATACTGCCGTCATGATAAGACCTCCAAGCGCCGCTGCTGCGCAGTAGACAGCTCCGGGGACTTCGGGATGACGGGCCGGCCGGGGTTCACCGCCCGGAACTCCTCCGACCCGGTGCCGCCGTTGTCCAGGTAAGAACGCTAGCCACGCATCGGCGTCATGCCGCCAAAGCCCAGAAAGTCGAATCCAACGGCCCCAGTCTGGCCGCCGAGCCCCGCAGGTCAAGGCCCTTCCAGGCCCGCACTGACCTGGATAGTTCCACAGATCAAGCCCGGATCGGAAGGTCCCGTTCCTGATGAGCAACGCCCTGACGTTTCTTGGCCGTGACATGGCGGTCGATCTCGGCACTGCGAACACGCTGGTGTACGTGCGTGGACGCGGCATCGTGCTGAATGAGCCGTCCGTGGTGGCGCTCAATACCAACAACGGCCATATCGTCGCGGTGGGCGTCGAGGCTAAACGCATGATCGGCCGGACCCCGGGCAACATCGTGGCGGTCCGGCCGCTCAAGGACGGGGTCATCGCCGACTTCGACGTGACCGAGCGGATGCTGCGCTACTTCATCCAGAAGGTGCACCGCCGCACCCACCTGGCCAAGCCGAGGCTCGTGGTCGCGGTGCCGAGCGGGATCACCGGGGTGGAGCAGAGCGCGGTCAAGGAGGCCGGCCATCAGGCCGGCGCGCGCCGCGTCTACATCATCGAGGAGCCGATGGCGGCGGCTATCGGCGCGGGACTGCCCATCCACGAGCCGACCGGCAACATGGTGGTCGACATCGGCGGCGGCACCACCGAGGTCGCGGTCATCTCACTCGGCGGCATCGTCACCTCGCAATCCATCAGGATCGGCGGTGACGAGCTCGACCAGGCGATCATTACGTTCGCGAAGAAGGAGTACTCGCTGATGCTCGGCGAGCGGACCGCCGAGGAGCTCAAGATGGCCCTCGGCTCCGCCTACCCGTCCGACGACGAGCCGCACGCCGAGATCCGCGGCCGTGACCTGGTCAGCGGCCTGCCGAAGACCGTGGTGATCTCGGCCGCCGAGGTCCGCCGGGCGATCGAGGAACCGGTCAACCTGATCGTCGACGCGGTCAAGAACACCCTGGACAAGTGCCCGCCCGAGCTGGCCGGGGACGTCATGGACCGCGGTATCGCGCTGACCGGCGGCGGTGCGCTGCTCCGCGGGCTGGAGGCCCGAATCCGGGAGGACACGGGGATGCCCGTGCAGGTCGCGGACAACCCGCTCGACTCCGTGGTGCTCGGCACCGGGAAGTGCGTCGAGGACTTCGATACCCTGCGTCAGGTCCTGGTGCCCGACACCCGGCGCTGATACCGGCGTCGTCCGCAACCGCTTCGCCACCGCGGCGGCGGGAGATGGAGCAGGAGCTACCCGTGCACGACAACCGGCGCACCCGCGTGGTCCTTGGCGTGCTTGTGGTGCTGGCCATCGTCCTGATCACCATGGACTTCCGGGACGGCGGCGCATCGCCGGCCAGGAACGTCGGGCGCGGATATCTTCGGGCCGGTCGAACGGGTCACGCACGACGTGACCAACCCGGTGGCCAGCCTGTTCGACTCGATCACGGGCGGCCCTTCGGCGCAAAGCACGATCGCCGGCCTGCAGCAGCAGAACGCTGAGCTGCGGGCCGAGCTCAGCCACGCCCAGCTGAGCCAGGCCGCCGGCCGGCAGCTGTCGCAGATGCTACAGCTTGACGCGGGCGGTTACCGGATCGTGGCCGCGAGCGTCATCGCGGCCGGCGGCGCCTACTCCGACACGGTCACGCTCGACGTCGGCCGTCACGACGGTATCAAGCCGGACGAGACCGTCTGTCCGGCTCCGGATTCGTCGGCACCGTCACCCAGGTGAGCGCGGATACCTCGACGGTCCTGCTGGCCGCCGATGCGTCCTCCGTGGTCGGCGTGCAGCTGGCGGGCAGCGGCGAGATCGGCGACGTAACCGGCACGGGCAAGTCCATCTCCGCCTCCGGCCTGCTCAAGCTGAACGTGTTCGCCGCGAACGCGGTCCTGAACCCCGGTGAGCAGGTCGTCACCTATGCCTCCATCGGCGACCGCCCGGAGGTCCCCGGCGTCCCCGTCGGCACGATCGCCTCGGTGGCCGGCAGCGCGGGATCGCTGACCCAGACCGCGCTGGTCCGGCCGTTCGTGAACTTCACCGCGCTGGGCGTGGTGGGCGTGGTGGTGCAGGTGCCGCCGCGCAATCCCGCGCGTCTCGATCCTGCCGCGGCCGGCGCCGACCGTCACCGTGACGACCACGCCACGCCCGTCCCGTCCGCCGCCGGCCTCGCTGTCCCCGACCTCGACGGCCACGCGCCGGAGGCTGACGTGCGCGGGCTGATCTCCCTGGTGATCGTCGCGGTTACGGTCGTGTTCCAGCTGACCGTGGTGGACAGGATCGCGTTCCCCGGCGGATCCGGACCCGACCTGGTCCTGGTCGTGGTGGCGGCGCTCGCGCTGGCCAGCGGCCCGCTGGCCGGCACGGTGATCGGATTCCTGGGCGGCCTGGCCCTGGACGTCGCCCCGCCGGGCAGCCAGTTCACCGGCCAGGACGCGCTGGTGTTCTGCCTGATCGGCTACGCCTGCGGGCTGCTGGCCGACGACACGTCCACCGAGACAGGGACCGATCCTGGCCATACCGCGCTGTTCGAAATCGTGGTGACGGCGGTCGGGGCGGTCTGTGGCGAGGCCCTGGTCGCCCTGCTCGGCGTCATGCTCAGCGACCCGCGGGTCAGCTGGCCTGCGATCACCCGCGTGCTTCCCGTCGCCGTGGTCTACGACGTGCTGCTGTGCCCCTTCGTGCTGTACGCGGCCGCGGCGGCGTGGCGCCTGGCGGGGGCGCGGGGCACCGGCGCCAGCACCGCCCGGACACCGGCCCGGGGCGCTCCGAGCCCGGGCGCAGGCCGCGCGCCGCACCTGAAGCTGGGCTCAGGTCGCTCGATGACGGGCGGCCGCGGCTTGCGTGCTTCTCGCGGCCGCCTCGGCGCGGCCCTCGGCGGCACCAGGGCCGCCGCACCGGCACTCCGGACGTCCGGGTTCACCCGCTCTCACCTGGGCCGCTCCTGGCTCGGCGGTTCGGTCTTCAGCCACGCCCCGGCGCTAGGCCTGCCCGGAAGAAGCCCGGCCCTCGGCCGGTCGTCCCCGCTCGCCCGGTCCCCGCTAAGCCGGTCGTCCCCGCTCGCCCGGTCCCCGCTCCGGCACCGGAGCCTGTTCAGCCGCAAAGTCCCGTTCAGCAACAGGGGCAAGCTTGGCATCAGGGGCTACCTCAGCCACAGGGGCTACCTCGGCCACAGGGGCCAGCTCAAATCGCCCGGCCGGGGCTGGCTCCGCGGTTCGGCCAGAAGCCGCAGCCGCCCCAGTGGCCGCCACCCGCTGGGGCGGTCAGGGCCCTTGGGTCCGGCCCGGCTGCGCATGCCCCGGTCTAAGGCCAGACGGAACTGGCGGGCGCGCTGGCGGACGGGAGGTTACCGATGAACACGTCGTCGCGCCGCAGGCTGCTCGTGCTCTACGTGATCGCCGCCGCCATGCTGGTCTCGCTGGGGGGCAGGCTCTGGTACCTGCAGGTGATGAATACCACCGCCTTCACCAGGCTCGCCGCCGCGAACCAGACGAGGAACGTGATCGTTCCGGCGGTCCGCGGCCAGATCCTCGACGATGTCGGCAACCGGCTGGTCACCAACACCACCGCCCTGGTGGTGTCGGTGGACATGATGAACCTGTCCCAGCAACCGGGCGGCGCCGCGCCGGTGCTGCGCCGGCTCGCCCCGCTGCTCGGCATGTCCTATCAGTTGCTGGCGTCCAAGACGCGGCTGTGCACGGCGGGGGTCAAGCCGCCGTGCTGGGCCGGCTCGCCGTACCAGCCCATCCCGGTCGACCAGGACGTCTCGGACCGGGTGGCGCTGCAGGTCATGGAGGAGCAGAAGCTGTTCCCCGGGGTGACCGCGCAGGTCCAGCCGGTGATCGACTACCCGAAGCCGGACGGGGCCAACCCGGCCCAGGTGCTCGGCTACCTGCAGCCCATCACCCCGCAGGAGATCGCCAGCAGGCACCTGCCGGTGACCGGTTTCTCCGGCGTGGACCTGGTCGGCCAGGCTGGCCTCGAGGCCCAGTACGACAGCCCGCTGCGGGGTACGCCGGGCACTCAGGTGGTGTCGGTCAACGCGGCCGGAGACGTCACGGGTACCGTCAGCCAGACCGCGCCGACCAACGGCGACGACCTGGTGACCAGCCTCAACGCCCAAGTCCAGGCCGACACCCAGCAGGCGCTCAACGGCGCGATCGCCCGGTCCCGGGCGGCGGGGAACCAGGCTAACCAGGGTGCGGCGGTCGTCATGACCACCACCGGCCGGGTGGTGGCGATGGCGAGCTACCCGGACTACGACCCGAGCGTGTGGACCGGCGGCATCTCCCAGGGTGAGTTTAACGCCCTGTTCGGCACCTCAGGCGGCCAGCCGATCATCAACTGGGCCACCCAGGGCCAGTACGCCCCGGGCTCCACCTTCAAGGTCACCTCGACCGCGGCCGCCGTGGCGGCCGGTTACCCGCTCGGCGGACTGTACAGCTGTCCCGCTTCGGTCAGCATCGGCAGCCAGACCTTCGGTAACGACGGTGAGCCGAACCTGGGTGACATGACGTTCGCCACCGCCCTCATCCAGTCCTGCGACACGGTGTACTACAACCTCGGCTACGACATGTACCTGGCCGACGACGTCAAGGCCAACAGCGTCAAATCGCCGAACGCTCCGGTCCAGAAGATGCAGAAGATGGAGCTCGACTGGGGTTTCGGGCAGGGCACCGGCATCGACCTGCCCGCCGAGTCGGACGGCTCGGTCCCGACCAGGCAGTGGCTGTACTACCTGTGGAAGGACAACGCCTACACCGGCCAGGACTGGTGCCAGAACGGCCGCCAGTACGGCAGCTACGTGCAGCAGATCGAGTGGCAGGATTGCCAGAGCGGGTGGGTGTGGGAACCCGGCCAGGCCGCCATCGCCGCGATCGGCCAGGGCTACGTGACCACGACTCCGATCCAGCTGGCCAACGCCTACGCGGCGCTGGCCAACGGCGGGACCTTGTACCGCCCTCGGATCGGCGCGGCGCTGATCTCCCCGGTCACCGGCCAGGTGGTGCGGAAGATCAGCCCGCCGGTGATCAGGCACCTGCCCGTCTCCGGCCAGACGCTGGCCTACATCCGCGGCGCGCTGGCCGGGGTGGTGACGCAGGGCACCGCGGCCGGAGCCTTCAGCGGGTTCCCGCTGAGCCAGGTCTGCGTGGCGGGTAAGACCGGTACCGCCCAGCTCTTCGGCAAGAACGCGACCTCGGTGTTCGCCTCGTTCGCGCCGTGCCAGGACCCGAAGTACGTGGTCCTGGTGATGGTGCCCGATTCTGGTTACGGTGCCGATGTGGCGGCGCCCGCGGTGCGGCAGATCTGGGATGGCATCTACGGCCTGGAGGGGCACCGGGCGGCCGTGCCGCGCGGACAGGTGCCCCTGGCCCCGCCGCGGATCACCGCGGCCGGCCTGATCAAGCCGCCGGCCGGCTACAGCAGGGGGAAATGATGCTGGGGCGGTCCACGAGCTACACCGCGCGCGGTCTGACCACGCCGCGTCCGGGGCTGGTTTCCGGTCGCTCGCGGTCCTGGCTGGGCCGGGCGTTCGCCCGGAACTCTCCGCTGCGGCACATGGACTGGCTGCTGATCCTGGTGGTGGCCGGGCTGAGCGCGATCGGCACCGTGCTGGTCTGGTCGGCGACCCAGCCCGGGCTGATCCAGGCCGGGCTTGACCCCCGGACCTACCTGAAGAAGCAGCTGCTCTGGGTGATCATCGGGCTGATCCTGATGGTCGTGGTCAGCCTGGCCGACACCAGGCAGCTGAGGACCTGGGCGCCGTTCTTCTACGCGGCGACGCTGCTCGCGCTGCTGGTGGTGCTGACCCCGCTCGGCGCCGACGTCAACGGCGCCAAGGCGTGGATCTCGCTGCCTGGCGGTTTCCAGATCGAGCCGTCGGAATTCGCCAAGGTCGCGCTGATCGTGATGACCGCGATGATCTTCAGCGGGGTCCGCGGCCACGGCCAGTCCGGCCAGCCGGGGCTGACCGCGGTCCTGCTCGCGCTGGCCGCCGCGGCGCCGCTGATCGGTCTGGTGGTGACCGAACCCGCCCTGGGCGTGGCCATGGTGCTGCTGGTCGTGACCGCGACCATCGTGGTGCTGTCTGGCATCCGGCTGCGCCTGATCGCGGCGCTGGCGGCCATCGTGGGCGTGATCATCGCCGCGGCCGGCGGCCTGCACCTGCTGAAGTCCTACCAGCTGACCCGGTTCACCTCCTTCCTGCACCCGTCGGCCGACCTGGCCGGGACCGGCTACAACGCGGCGCAGGCCAAGATCGCGGTCGGTTCGGGCGGGATGTTCGGCCAGGGCCTGTTCCACGGCCAGCTGGTCGCGGGCAACTTCGTTCCGTCCCAGCAGACGGACTTCATCTTCACCGTGGCCGGAGAGGAGCTGGGCTTCGTCGGCACGATCGTCATCGTCTTCCTGCTCGGCGTGGTGATCATCCGCGCGCTGCGGATCGCGGCCCGGGCCGACGACCTGTTCGGCCTGCTGGTCGCGTCCGGTATCGCCATGTGGTTCACGTTCCAGTCGTTTGTGAACATCGGCATGACGATCGGCATCATGCCGATCACCGGCATCCCGCTGCCGTTCGTCTCCTACGGCGGCTCGGCCGTCTTCGCCGACATGATCGCCATCGGCCTGCTCCAGTCCGTCCACCGCCGCCGCACCGTCTTTGAATAACATTCGCCATGCCCACCTTCTCCGCACCCGATGGCACCCGGCTGGCGTATCACCTCGCCGGAGCGGGCCGGCCGGTGATCTGCCTGCCCGGCGGCCCGATGCTGGACTCCGCCTACCTGGGCGACTTCGGCGGCCTGTCCGCGCACCGGCAGCTGGTCGTGGTGGACCTCCGGGGCACCGGCCAGTCCGCGATCCCAGCGGACGCCGCCTCCTACCATTGTGACCGGGTAGTCGGCGACGTCGAGGCGCTGCGTGAACACCTCGGCCTTGACCGGGTGGACCTGCTCGCCCACTCCGCAGGCGCCAACCTCGCCGCGCTGTACGTAGCCCGGCACCCGGGACGGGTCGGCAAGCTCGCCTTGATCGCTCCGAGCACCCGGGCCGTCGGCATCGAGACCACCGGGCCGGCCCGGCTCCAGGCTGCGCGCCTGCGCCAGGACGAGCCCTGGTTCACCACCGCCTACGCGGCCCTGAACGCGGTCGTGGCCGGTCATGCCACGGACGCCGAGTGGCAGGCTATCGATCCTTTCTTCCATGGCCGCTGGGATGAGGCGACGCAGGCCTACCAGGCGGCCCAGGACCTCCACCGCAACGCCGCGGCCGCGGCCGTCTTTGGCGCTGACGGCGTCTTCGATCCGCCGGCCACCCGGGCCGCCCTCGCCGCGTTCGACGCGCCGGTACTGCTGCTGGCCGGTGCGCTCGACCTGAACACGCCCCCGGACGTCGCCGCCGCATTCGCCGCCTTGTTCCCCGCGGCCAAGCTCGTCGTCCAGCCAGCCGCGGGCCACTACCCGTGGCGCGACGACGCTGACCAGTTCGTGGCGACCACCACGGCCTTCCTGGGATAACGGGTGACGGGACGGGCCGGGTTGGTCCCGTCCCGCGGGCGCGCAGTCCGTTTCGTGGCAGTGTTACCACGGTCCGTTCAGATAGTGTGGTCAGATGCCCGTCGAATCGGTATTTCCAGCGCTCGAGCCGCTGCTGCCACGCGTGCGCAAGCCGATCCAGTATGTCGGCGGTGAGGTCGGCTCGGTCACCAAGGACTGGGACGCCACCGACGTCCGGTGGGCACTGCTGTACCCGGACGCTTACGAGGTCGGGCTGCCCAACCAGGGCATCCAGATCCTGTATGAAGTGCTGAACGAGCGCGAGGGCGTCCTAGCGGAGCGGACCTACACGGTCTGGCCCGACCTCGAAGAGCTGATGCGGACCCACGGGGTACCTCAGTTCACGGTGGACGCGCACCGGCCTGTCTGCTCCTTCGACGTGCTCGGTGTCAGTTTCGCGACCGAAATGGCCTATACCAACCTCCTGACCGTGCTCGACCTGGCCGGTATTCCTCTTTTTTCTGCCGAACGGACTCCGGCTCACCCCCTGGTCATCGGCGGCGGCCATGCGGCCTTCAACCCGGAACCGGTAGCGGACTTCCTCGATGCGGTGGTACTCGGCGACGGCGAACAGGCCGTGCTCGCGATCACGGACCTCGTCCGGGACTGGAAGCGGGCCGGCCAGCCCGGCGGCCGGGATGGGCTACTGCTCCGCCTCACGTCGGTGGCTTACGTGCCACGATTTTACGATGTATCGTACCATCCGGACGGAAAGATTTCAAACGTAGTTCCGAACCGGCCCGGCGTACCGCCGACAGTTTCGAAACACACGGTCATGGACCTGGACGCCTGGCCGTACCCGAAGGCCCCGGTCGTCCCGGTCGCCGAGACCGTGCACGAGCGGTACAGCGTGGAGATCTTCCGTGGCTGCACCCGCGGCTGCCGGTTCTGCCAGGCTGGGATGATCACCAGGCCGGTGCGGGAGCGGTCCATCACCACGATCGGCGCGATGGTCGCCCAGGGCGTGGCGGCCAGCGGTTTCGACGAGGTCGGGCTGCTGTCACTGTCCAGCGCGGATCACAGCGAGATCAACGAGATCGCGGTTGACCTGGCCGACTGTTACGAGGGCACTAACGTCGGATTGTCACTGCCGTCGACCCGGGTGGATGCCTTCAACGTGACGCTGGCCGACGAGCTCAGCCGGAACGGCCGCCGGTCCGGGCTGACGTTCGCGCCGGAAGGCGGCTCGGAACGGCTGCGCAAGGTGATCAACAAGATGGTCACGGAAGAGGACCTCATCCGGACCGTCACTACGGCCTACGCCAGCGGCTGGCGGCAGGTGAAGCTGTACTTTATGTGCGGCCTGCCCACCGAGACCGACGAGGACGTGATGGCCATCGCGGAGCTGGCGCGCAAGGTCATCGCGGCCGGCCGCAAGACGAGCGGCCGGCATGACATCAGGTGCACGGTGTCGATCGGGGGCTTCGTGCCCAAGCCGCACACTCCCTTCCAGTGGGCGGCCCAGTGCGAGCCCGAGGTGGTGGACGCCCGGCTGCGCGCTCTCGGCGGCGCGCTGCGGGCCGACCGCGCGTACGGCAAGGCGATCGGCTTCCGCTATCACGACGGCCGGCCGGGTCAGATCGAGGGGCTGCTGTCCCGCGGTGACCGCCGCGTCGCCGCGGTGATCCTGGCGGCCTGGCGGGACGGCGCGCGATTCGACGGCTGGAGTGAGTACTTCTCCTACGAGCGATGGCAGCGGTGCGCCGAGTCGGCGCTGGCCACAGAGCCGGTGGACCTGGCATGGTACACTACGCGCGAACGTGATTACAGCGAGGTGCTCCCCTGGGAACACCTGGACGCGGGCCTTGACCGCGACTGGCTTTGGCAGGACTGGCAGGATTCCATCGCTCCGGAGGGGGCCGCTGAGGTGGAAGATTGCCGCTGGACGCCGTGTTACGAATGCGGCGTCTGTCCCGCTATGGACACTGAGATCCAGGTGGGCCCGACGGGGGCACGTCTCGACGGGAGGCGACTGCTTCCCGTTGTGGTCGGGAGGTAGCGTGCCGGAGCCTGACCCCAGGTCGCCTCAGAAGCCTGCGGTGCAGCACCTGGTGGTCCGGTATGCTAAGCGCGGAAAGATGCGTTTTGCCAGCCACAGAGATGTGGCTCGCGCCTTCGAGCGGGGAGTGCGCAGGGCAGGGCTACCGATTGCTTATTCTGCTGGGTTTTCGCCGCACCCGAAGATTTCGTACGCGGGTGGTGCGCCGACGGGTGTGGCGAGCGAGGCTGAGTACCTCAGCCTCGCGCTGACGGCCCGGCAGGCTGAGACGCAGGTGTGCCAGCGGCTGAACGCGGCACTGCCTGATGGGATTGATGTGATCGACGTCACCGACGTTATCGGGGCGGACGGCAAGCCGTCAGCGAGCCCCGGTAAGGCGCCGTCCGGCGGCTTCGGCCACCTGGAGGCCTCGCAGTGGCGTGTGGTTCTACCGGGGGTGGGGACGGCGGCGGCCGAGCAGGCGGTCGCGAGTTTCCTCGCCCTCGATGAGGCGCCCGTTGAGCGCCTCACGGACAAGGGCGTCCGGCGCCTGGACGCTCGCGCGGCCGTGCTGGAAATGAGCGTCGATACGTTGGATGGGATCACGGCCGATCCTGACGGCGGCCAGCGAACCGCCGTGACAGAAGATTGTGCCATTCTTCGAATGGTTGTTCTACATACGGCACCCACGGTACGGCCCGATGATGTTGTGACCGTGCTGCGGGAAAGAAGCGGTATCGCCGCGTCGTCGCCGCCACTGACCACCCGGCTGGCGCAGGGCCCACGTGCCCGGCTGACCGGGACGCCTCTGTTGACAGAGGAGAACGGGTCATGACGGCGACGCGCTGGTGCCGGGGAGCCGTACCCGTCAAGACAGAGATAAATGACCAGGCTCGGTGCTGCCGAGCTGGCGCGGTTACCGCGCGAGCTCAGGGCCGCCCCATCGGCTCCGGCCGGGCCTACGTTGACAACGTGCTCCCGTGCGGTGTGCGGGCGCGTCGCGGTACGCCGTCATGGAACGGAACGCCGCGACACCGCGCGCCCGGGAGCCTGACTGGAGATTGCCCGAATGCTCGACAGCGAGCTACACGACAGAGATTCTCATGACAATGCGGCGGGTGGGCGCGGGGCTGGTGAGCTGAGCCCGAGCGTGCCCGCGGCGGTGTTCCAGCCGCCGGCGGTGGTGTTCCAGCCGCCGACCGCGCGGCCGGAAACCACGCCGTCCGGGTCCTCGGGACCGGCGGGATCTTCGGGTCCGGCCAGGAGCGGCGGGGCCGAGAGCGGTGCCGAGCCGGCCGGAGGTTCCGCCGAGGATGACGACGGCTCGGGTTCGGGCCGGGGCCGCACCCGCAGGCGCCGGCCGAGCCGGGCCCGGGCCAGGACCGAGGACGCCACGCCCGCCGGTGACGACCAGCCCGACAGCCAGGGCGGCGAGGGGACTCCAGACGCTCAGGCAGACGCCGGGAACGGGGCCGGCCAGGCTGAAGGCCGCAGGCCGGCGTCCCGTACCCGTAGCCGGCGTGGCGCCGCGGCCAAGGAAGCGGCGGACCCGGCGGCCAGCGCGGACACCGTCGCGGACGCCACGGCTGGATCCGCGGCTGGATCTGCGGAGTCCGGCGGCCAGGCCGACGGCGACGAGACGGCTGAAGACGATGACGACTCGGGTTCGTCCAGCGCGCGCAGGCGCAGGCGTAAGCGGCGCCGTGGTTCGGCCGAAGGCGGAGCCGACTCGCTGACCCCGGACGACCCGCCCGACACCGTGGTGCACGTCCGCGAGCCGAACGGTAACGACGACGTGCGGGCGGTCAAGGGTTCCACCCGGCTCGAGGCTAAGAAGCAGCGGCGCCGCGAGGGCAGGGAAACCGGCCGCCGCAGGCCCCCCATCGTCACCGAGTCCGAGTTCCTGGCCCGCCGTGAGTCGGTCGAGCGGACCATGGTGGTCCGGCAGCGCAAGGACCGTACCCAGATCGCGGTGCTCGAGGATGGTGTGCTGGTCGAGCACTACGTGAACCGGTCCAGCCAGCAGTCCTACGTGGGCAATGTCTACCTTGGCAAGGTCCAGAACGTGCTGCCCTCGATGGAGGCCGCCTTCGTCGACGTGGGCAAGGGCCGTAACGCCGTGCTGTACGCGGGCGAGGTCAACTTTGACGTCAGCGGGCTTGAGGGTCAGCCCAAGCGGATCGAGTCGGCCCTGAAGTCGGGCCAGTCAGTGATCGTCCAGGTCACCAAGGACCCGGTCGGGCACAAGGGGGCTCGGCTGACCAGCCAGGTCAGCCTGCCCGGACGCTACCTGGTCTATGTGCCCGGCGCGTCCATGACCGGCATCAGCCGCAAGCTGCCCGACACCGAGCGGAACCGGCTCAAGCAGATCCTGAAGCGGGTGATGCCGGAGAACGCGGGCGTGATCGTCCGCACCGCGGCGGAGGGAGCGGCCGAGGAGGAGCTTGACCGCGACGTGACCCGGCTCGCCGCCCAGTGGGAGGCGATCGAGAAGAAGGCGAAGACGGCCAGCGCGCCCGCGCTGCTCTACAGCGAGCCCGACCTGACGATCCGGGTCATCAGGGATGTGTTCAACGAGGACTTCCATTCGCTCGTGGTCTCTGGCGACGAGGCTTGGGACGTGGTGGACGAGTACGTCAAGTACGTCGCGCCGCACCTGGCCGAGCGGATCACCCGCTGGCAGGGCAACCGGGACGCGTTCGCCGAGCACCGCATCGACGAGCAGCTGGCCAAGGCGCTCGAGCGCAAGGTCTGGCTGCCAAGCGGCGGTTCGCTGGTCATCGACAAGACCGAGGCGATGACGGTGGTCGACGTGAACACGGGCAAGTTCACCGGGCAGGGCGGGAACCTGGAGGAGACCGTCACCCGGAACAACCTCGAAGCCGCCGAGGAGATCGTCCGCCAGCTGCGGCTGCGGGACGTGGGCGGCATCGTCGTCATCGACTTCATCGACATGGTGCTCGAGAGCAACCGGGATCTGGTGCTCCGCAGGCTGCTCGAATGCCTGTCCCGGGACCGGACCAAGCACCAGGTCGCCGAGGTGACCTCGCTCGGCCTGGTGCAGATGACCAGGAAGCGTGTGGGCGCGGGCCTGCTCGAGGCGTTCTCGACCCCGTGTGAGTGCTGCAACGGCCGCGGCGTGATGCTCACCTTCGATCCCGATACCGACACCCCCGCGCCGCACCATATGCACGCGCCCACCCGCGGCAACGGCGGCGGAGCCCGCGCAGTGGCCGCGGCTACCGCGGCCGCCGCGGCGAGCCCCGCCGTGGTGGCTGCTCGCGTCTCCTCGCCCGACGCCGCCCAGCCTGACGTCCTTTACCCTGACAGCACGTCCCAACCTGACGTTCAGGCGTCGGCCCAGGCTCAGGCTCCGGCCTCGCGGCGTGGCAACAGCCGTCGCCGCCGCAACCAGGGCGACAACGCCCAGCCTAATAACGCCCAGCCTAATAACGCCCAGCCCGGCAACGCCCCGTCAGATACCGTCCCGCTGCCTGCCGCCCAGCCGGGTAACGGTCAGCCGGGTAACGGCCAGCCGGGTAACGGCCAGCCGGGAAGCGGCCAGCCGGGTAACGGCCAGCACGCGAGCGCCTCGCTCGACGGCGCCCGGCAGGACAACGGCCTGCCAGACGGCGTCCGGCAGGACAATGGCCTGCCGGACGGCGCCGGGCAGGACAACGGCCTGCCAGACAACGGGCAGCCAGACAATGGTCCTGGGGGCGCCGGCCAGGCTGAGCCCGGCCGCTCCACCAGCGGCCGCCGCCGCCGGCGCAAGCCCACCGCCGCAGCCGCCGCTTCAAGTGCAGCTACCGCTACGGCCGCCTCCACTGCTGCGTCACCCGCTCCTGCGTCAGCGGCGCCGACTCCGGCCACCCCCCTCCCTGCGCCTCCGCAGGCCCAGAACGGCGCCGCCTGACGCCTGCCAGGCCCGTCAACCACCCGGCACCCTTGACGGGCCCACCCGGCGAGTCCGGGTGGGCCCGTCCGGGTAAATAGCACCGACTACCTCCCCACAGCACGCCCGTGCTCCTGGCCGTCGCCGGCCCGCAACCGGCACGTAGTCCCACCGTGCCGGCGCCAGCCGGCACAACGGACCATCGTGCCCCCAAGCCCTCGGACACACCAGCACGAACCACACCGCCAGCCACGCACCACCCCGCGACCGGGACTGCTGCCCCGAGGATCATGGAACGAGCCGAGGAGTTCCGCTGTTGGGTCAGGGCGGTACAACGCGCCACCTAGCCGGGACAAGCCACAGATGCGAGGGCGGAAACAAGGCCCGGAACCGGTCAGGTTCGGGGACCGGCTGAGTTCTGGTAGCCTTAGCGGTCGGGAGTCGCCGCTGCGCGGGGTCCCGTGTACAAGCTCAAGCGAGTCCAAGTGAGCCCGCCGTGGTGACACCGGTATGCCGGGGCACGCAAGGAAAGCGCAAGGAAAGAGAGAGTCTCGGGTGTACGCGATTGTGCGCTGCGGCGGCAGGCAGGAAAAGGTCGCGCTTGATGATGTCCTCACCGTCGACAAGCTTCCCGGTGAGCATGGCTCAAGCGTTACGCTGCCGGCTCTGCTGGTCGTGGATGGTGAGCGGGTCATCAGCGACCCCGCCGAGGTCGGCCGTTATATCGTCACGGCGGACATCGTCGGTGACGCGGCTGGCCCCAAGATCAACATGATCCATTACCGGAACAAGACCGGCTACCGGCGCCGCCTCGGCCACCGGCAGCACCATACCCTGGTGAAGATCACCCACATCGGCACAGAAGCCAAGGCGAAGGCCAAGGCGGACACCAAGTCGGACACCAAGCCGAAGGCGCGAGCCAAGGCGGCGAAGGCGGAGGAGGACTGAGATGGCACACAAGAAGGGCGCGTCATCCAGCCGCAACGGCCGCGACTCAAACGCCCAGCGCCTCGGCGTCAAGCGTTTCGGCGGCCAGCAGGTCAACGCGGGCGAGATCATCGTCCGCCAGCGCGGGACGCACTTCCACCCGGGCGAGGGCGTCGGCCGCGGCAGCGACGACACGTTGTTCGCGCTGATCGAGGGCAAGGTTGAGTTCTGCAGGTACCGCGGCCGCAGGGCCGTGAGCATCGTTGCAGGCGAGCCCCCGGCGTAGCTCGCCGGAAACTCTAAAGAACAACCTGGAAGGCGGGCCCGGGCAACCCGGCCCGCCTTTTACATGCAGTCAGGGAGATGGGCATTGTGGCGGAGTTCGCCGACCGGGTCACGCTGCAGGTGCAGGCCGGCCACGGCGGGAACGGCTGCGCCTCGGTTCACCGCGAGAAGTTCAAGCCGCTCGGTGGCCCGGACGGAGGCAACGGCGGCCACGGCGGGGACATCATCCTCGAAGTGGACGCGAGTTCGGCGACCCTGCTTGACTTCCACCGCCGCCCGGTCCGCCGGGCCGGTAACGGCAAGCAGGGCGAGGGCTCAAACCGGACCGGCGCCAACGGCCCCGATCTGGTCATCAGTGTGCCGAACGGGACCGAGGTAAAGACAGCGGACGGCGAGGTTCTCGCCGATCTCGTCGGCACCGGCACCAGGTTCGTGGCCGCCGCGGGCGGCCGTGGCGGCCTGGGCAACGCCGCCCTGGCGAGCCCGCGTCGCAAAGCGCCCGGATTCGCCCTCAAGGGCGAGCCCGGCCAGCAGCGTGATCTCGTCCTGGAGCTAAAGACGGTGGCCGACGTAGGCCTGGTCGGCTTCCCGAACGCGGGGAAGTCCTCGATCATCGCGGCGATGTCCGCGGCCCGGCCGAAGATCGCCGACTACCCGTTCACCACCTTGATCCCGAACCTGGGCGTGCTGGAAGCCGGCGCCGTCCAGTTCGTGGTGGCCGACGTACCCGGGCTGATCCCGGGTGCCAGCCAGGGCAAGGGCCTGGGGCACGACTTCCTGCGGCACGTGGAACGCTGCTCCACCTTGGTCCACGTCCTGGACTGCGCCGCCGAAGCCGCCGAACTCCCCGGCAGGAACCCGGTCGCGGACCTGGCGGCACTGGAGGAGGAACTGGCCGCCTACGGCGACGCCACCGGAGCTGACCTGGCCGGACGGCCGCGGCTCATCGCCCTGAACAAGATCGACGTGCCCGCGGCCAGGGAGCAGGCCGAGCTGGTCAAGCCCGAGTTCGAGGCCCGCGGCTATCAGGTCTTCGAGATCTCCGCCGCGACCGGCGAGGGCCTGCGTCAGCTTGGCTTCGCGATGGCCGCCCTGGTGGCGGCGGACCGGGCCGCCCGCCCCGCCGAGCAGCCCGCCGAACGGGTCAGGGTGCCCGTGAAGGCCGCCGACGACTCGGGCTTTGAGGTGGTCAAGATCGGGGAGAGCTTCCTCATCCACGGCGAGAAGCCGCGGCGGTGGGTCATCCAGACCGATTTCAGCAACGACGAGGCGATCGGCTACCTGGCGGACCGGCTGGCCCGGCTGGGTGTGGAGGAGGCGCTGGCCGCGGCGGGGGCCGAGGCGGGCGCCGAGGTCCTGATCGGCGACCCTGACGATCTGGACGACGCCGTGGTGTTCGACTGGGACCCGGCCGCGCCCATGGCCGGCGGAGCGGGCGGGCACGGCGGGCACAACAGCTACCGGTCCAAGGGCGGCAAGCAGCACCTCGGCCCGCGCGGAACCGACTCCCGACTATCCCCATGAACCCGGACCTGCCGAACGGCTCTGACCTCGCCCGCCCGGACATCGACGGCGCGCTGAGGGTCGTGGTCAAGGTCGGGTCCTCGTCCCTGACCACAACGGACGGGGCGATCGCCGATTCCTCGATCGCGGCGCTGGCCGCCGCCCTGGCCACCCGCGTCCAGGCGGGCCGGCAGCTTGTGCTGGTGTCGTCGGGAGCGATCGCCTCTGGGCTGGTGCCGCTCGGGCTGTCCCGGCGGCCCAGCGACCTGGCCACCCAGCAGGCGGCGGCCAGCGTCGGCCAGGGATTGCTGATCGCCAGGTACACGGCCGCCTTCGCCCGGCATGGCATCCGGACCGGCCAGGTGCTGCTGTCCGCCGACGACCTGATGCGCCGGACGCACTACCGCAATGCGCAGCGCACCTTGGACCGGCTGCTCGAGCTGGGCGTGCTGCCTGTGGTCAACGAGAACGACACGGTGGCCACCGACGAGATCAGGTTCGGTGATAACGACCGCCTGGCCGCCCTGGTCGCGCACGTCACGCGGGCTTCAGCGCTGATCCTGCTCTCTGATGTCGACGGCCTGTACGACGGGGATCCGCGCCGCGGCGGCGCCCACCGCATCACCGAGGTACGCGATCAGGCCGACCTGGACGGCATCAGGCTGGGCCGGGGCATCAAGGCTGGCCAAGGCGCCCAGGGAAACCAAAACGCCCAGGGCATCGGCGGCATGGCGACCAAAGTGGAGGCCGCGATGATCGCCTCCGCGGCCGGCATCCCGACCGTGGTCACCGACACGGCCAGCGCGCCCGCCGCGCTGGCCGGCCAGGCGGTCGGCACCTACTTCGCGGCCCACGGCCGCCGGCCCGCCGCCCGGCTGCTCTGGCTCAAGCACGCGGCGGTGGCCCGCGGCAACCTCAACATCGACACCGGGGCGGTCGAGGCCGTGGTCAAACGCCAGGCCAGCCTGCTGCCGGCCGGCATCACCGGCGTCGAGGGAACCTTCGACGCCGGTGACCCGGTCAACCTCAGCGACGAGCAGGGCACCATCGTCGCGCGCGGCCTGGTGAACTATGACGCGACCGAGATTCCCGGCCTGATGGGCCGGTCCACCCGGTGGCTCGCGAGCAAGCTAGGCCCGGAGTACGAACGCGAGGTCGTGCACCGCGACGACCTCGTCATCCTCTAGTTGTCGTCGCTGTTACCGCTGCCGCCACTGCCGCCGCGGTTGGAGAAGCGGTCGAACAGCCCCCCGGCCACGTTGGCCATGTTCCCGGCCGCGCCGCGGACCATGCCGATCAGCGGGTCCTCCGAGCGGTTCCAGGACTCCTGGTAGGCCTTGGCGGCGCTGCGCACTTCCTCGCCGACCGACGCGTTGCGGTCGGTGTCCCGGCGCGGGTAGTCGCCGGCCAGGATGCGGTCGTATTCGCCACTGGCCACCCACTGGTCCAGGGCGGCAAACCTGACCACCGCGAACGGGTGGGTGTTGCCCTGGAGCTGGAGTAGCTTGAGGATGCTGTCCCGCAGATCGGGTGCCGCGTCGTACTCACGCGCCTGGTCGTGGAAGGCGTCCGCGTTCATTTCCGCCAGCCGCGATCCGCCGGCCAGCTTCATCAGCACCCGCCGGGACGCGTCCACGTCCTGGCCGGCCAGCAGCCCGGCCCGGTCGCAGGACAGCTCGGACTTGCGGTACCACTCCTCCAGACCCCAGATGATCGCCTTCAGGCCGATGTAGCCGATCGGCATCCAGGCGATCCGCTGGGCCAGCATGATCAGGTTGTACAGCATGGTCCGGTACACCGAGTGCCCGGACAGCACGTGCCCGAGTTCGTGCCCGATGACCGCCCGGAGCTCTTCGGCGTCCAGCAGGTCCACCAGGCCCGAGTTGATCACGATGAAGGGGGTGTTGGTGCCGAGGGCCATCGCGTTCACCAGCGGAGTCTGCGTGATAAACAGCTCGGGTACCTTGTCCATGTCCAGGACGTAGGCGCCGTCGCGCAGCATCTCGTGGATATGCGGGAATTGCCGCTCGGAGACCTTCACTCCGCTGGCGAGGAAATTAAGCCGCATGGCCCGTTCGTTGAACAGGCCGTTGAGCAGCTTAAGCAGGGTGTCGAAGCCGGTGAGCTTACGCAGCGCCACCAGCGCCGAACGGTCGGCGGGATGCTCGTATGCGCGGGACGAGATGCCGGTGAGCCGGACTCGGGCGCGATCTGGCACTGAAGTCATATCTCGAATCATAACCCGAGTGCCGGCCAGTTGGGCCGGTACCATACGAGGCACGAAGGGGGCAGGAAACATGCGACGGATCGGCGTGATGGGCGGAACCTTCGATCCCATCCATCATGGTCACCTGGTCGCCGCCAGCGAGGTCGCGCACGACTTCGCGCTGGACGAGGTCGTCTTCGTGCCGACCGGCGAGCCGTACCAGAAGGACGATCGCAAAGTCTCGCCCGCCGAAGATCGCTACCTGATGACGGTCGTGGCGACCGCGTCGAACCCCAAGTTCAGCGTCAGCCGGGTCGACATCGACCGGCCCGGGCCCACCTACACCATCGACACGCTGCGCGACCTGCGGGCCGCCGCCGGGCCGCAGGACCAGCTGTTCTTCATCACCGGCGCCGACGCGCTGGCCAAGATGCTCACCTGGCACGACGTGGACGAACTGTTCACCCTGGCGCACTTCGTCGGCTGCACCAGACCGGGTCACCGGCTGTCCGGAGCGGGCCTGCCGGACGGGAAGGTGAGCCTGGTGGAGATCCCGGCCCTGGCTATTTCCTCCACCGAGTGCCGGGCCCGGGTCGAGGCGGATGAGCCCGTGTGGTACCTGGTCCCGGACGGCGTGGTGCAGTACATCGCCAAGCGCGGCCTGTACGCGAAGGAAAATGACACCCGCGCGTGAGACAGTAGAGAGACGACGAGCCTACCTAAGGAGCCGCAAGCACTCGTGACTGCCACATCAAGGGCCGTCGAGCTGGTCGAAACCGCCGCGCTGGCCGCGGCGGACAAGCTAGCCGACGGCATCATCGCCTACGACGTGAGCGATCAGCTCGTCATCACCGACGCGTTCGTGCTGTGCTCGGCGTCCAACGACCGGCAGGTCCGGTCCATCGTCGACGAGATCGAGCTGCGGATGCGCCAGGCGGGCGCCGGACTGGTCCGCCGCGAGGGCGAGCGGGAGGGCCGCTGGGTCCTGCTTGACTACCTCGAGGTGGTGATTCACGTGCAGCACGCAGAGGAGCGCAGCTTTTACTCACTCGAGCGGATCTGGAAGGACTGCCCGCAGATCCCCCTCCCTGAACTGGTAGTGAATCCGGGGAGGACCCGCTGAGCGATCCGGTCCGGCTGGTGCTGTGGCGGCACGGCCAGACGGCATGGAACGCCGAGCGGCGGTTTCAGGGGCAGAGTGACATCCCGCTTGATCCGACCGGGCAGGCGCAGGCCGAGCGGGCGGCCCGGCTGCTGGCAGGCCTGCACCCCGACATGATCATCTCCTCGGACCTGACCCGGGCGACGAGCACCGCCGCCCCGCTGGCCCGGCTGACCGGGCTGACCGTGGCTCTGGACAAGGACCTGCGCGAGCGGCACGGGGGCGGCTGGGAGGGCCTGACCGACGCGGAGATCCGCGAGCGTTTCCCCGCCGAGCACGCGAGCTGGACACCGCCCGACGGCGAGCCGACGGTCGTGGTCGCCGACCGGGTGGCCGCCGCGCTGCTCCGCATCGCCACCGCGGTCAGCGACGACGCCCAGGGCGGCGGCCTGGCCGTGGTGGTCAGCCACGGCGCCGCGCTGCGGCTTGGCATGTCCCGGCTGCTCGGCATGCCCGAGGAGTCCTTCGGCGCGCTCGGCCCGCTGTCCAACTGCTCGTGGTCGGTGCTGGGACAGCGGCACGGCCGGTGGCGGCTGCTCGAGCACAACGCGGGTACCTTGCCCGAGCCCGTCATCCTCAGCGACGACCGTTAACATCAGCAGATGACAGATCATCTGGCCGAACGGCCGGGCCATCACGTGTCCGTCACCTGGTACGGCCAGGCGGGTTTTCGCCTCGCGGCCGTTGATTCCCGCGTGCTGGTGGACCCGTTCCTGACCGACCGGGCCGACCGTCGCTACCCGCCGCCCGCCGCCGCGGCCGACTTCGCCGACATCACGCTGGTGCTCTGCACCCACGAGCACGTGGACCACCTGGACCTGCCGTTCCTGCGGAAGTTCTGCGCGGTCAACGCCAGTGCCCGGATCGTCGTGCCCGCGCCGGTGATCGAGCTGGCCTCCGGCGGTGGCCTGGACGCCGAACGCCTGGTGGGCGCGGTGCCGGGGGAGGAGCTGACCGACGGCGACGTGACCGTGCACCCGGTGCCCGCGCTGCATGGCCTGGGCGGTGACCAGCCGGTGGTGTACGAGTTCGCGCCGGGCGGCGGCCAGGTCCGGTTTCTCGGCTACGCGGTGGAGGTCGGCGGCGTCCGGTTTTTCCACGCCGGGGACGGGCTGCTCTACCCCGAGCTGCCCGCCGCCGTGTCCGCCCTGGCTCCCGACGTGCTGATGATCCCCATCAACGGCCGCGATCACATGCGCGAGGCCAACGGCATCGTCGGCAACATGAACGAGACCGAGGCCGCCTGGCTCTGTGCCCAGGTCGATCCCGGTTATGTCATCCCGATGCACTACGACGCGATCGCCAGCAACACCGGCGACCCCGGCCACTTCACCTCGCTGGTGCGCGAGTCCGGGACCGCCGCCACCGTCCTGGTCCCGCCGCGGGCCAAGCCCCTCACCGTGACGGTGCCCTAGCCCGGCCCCCATGCTCGCAGTGTTTTAAGCAGGTTCTTCGCAGTGCTCAAGGCCGGCCGGGAGCGCCGCGACGACGAGTTCGGCGAATTCGCGTGCGAGGGGGCTAAGCGCGTTCCATTGCCGGACGGCCCACCCGACGGTGAGAGGTTCCAGTGCCGGGATCGGGATGGTACGGACCGGGCTGTCCGCCGGGACAGCGCGCCTGGGCAGGGCGGGCAGGATGGCGTGGCCGATGCCGAGCTCGGCGAGCAGGACCGCGGTGTCCCAGTCGGCCACGCTGACCGGTGCGGGAGGGCTGATCCCCAGGCGGACGAATCGTTCCTCCAGCCGCTGCCTAGAGGCAGAATTTTCCGGGTAAGCGATGTAGCGGATCGCCGCCAGGTCGCCCGGATCGATGGAGTCCCGCTCCGCCAGCGGGTCGCCGGCCTGCACGGCCAGTACCCACGGCAGGTCGGTGACCGGCCGCTGCTGGATGCCCGGAGGCGCCTGGCCGAGGGTGATCCAGGCCAGGTCAGCCTGGCCGTCGCGGACCACTTCGATGCACCGGCGGCTCGAATAGGCCGACTGGAACTCCAAGGTGACATCCGGGTGCCGGCGCCGGAAGGCGACGATCGCGCCGGCCATGAAGTGCCGCACGGTGACGCCGCCGGTGGTGACGCTGACCGTGCCGCCGTGGCCGTCGCGGAGTTCGCCGAGGCGGCGGAGCGCGGCGTCCAGGGAGGCGATGCCGCCCAGCGCCGCCTGGTAAAGGATCCGCCCGGCCGGCGTTGGCGCTACGCCGCGGGGCTGACGCTCGATCAGGGCCAGGCCGGTTTCGCGTTCCAGGCGCTTGATGTGCTGGCTGACCGCCGACTGGGTGCAGGACAGGGCGCGGGCGACCGCGCTCAGGTTGCCCGTCTCGTAAACCGCGGTGAACACGCGCAGATCCTCGAGCGTCATATCCCCAAGTTATCTCTATGGTCTATGCGAGAAAAGCCGGGAATTGACTTGGGTAAGTCTCTGCTCACATGATGGTGTCAGCAGCCACGAAAGCCACGTTCCCGGCTGCAGGGCGGCAACCCGTCACGCGGTGCCGGACCGGTGCCACCTGACGGCCCGGGGCGTACGGCGCTGACACCGCAGGGGCGCCACGGGCGGGTGCCGACCCGGAGGAGGCATCACATGATCATCGGCCTTCACGAGCTGGACAGGCTAATCCGAGAACCCGGCAGGGAGCCCGGGATCGCGGCCGCGGCCCAGGCACTGGCCTTGCGTGGCGCGGCCGGGATCGCGCATCCCGGCGGCACGCTGCTGGCCCATCTAGAGCGCGTCCACGCACTGCTCACCGAATGGGGCGCACGGCCGGCGCTACGGCTCGCCGGGCTGTGTCACGCCTACTACGGCACGGACGGCTTCCCGGCCGCCCTGGGCGACCCCCGCCGCCGGGAGGAGCTGGCCGCGATTACCGGCGCGGAGGCCGAACGACTCGTGTACTTCTACGCCAGCTGCGACCGCCGTTTCTCTTACCCCCGCCTCGCCGAGCGCGAAGGGCCGTTCAAGGACCGCTTCACCGGCACCGTGCTCCGCCCCCCGCTGCCGCTGCGGCGGGACTTCGCCGAACTCACCACGGCCAACGAACTGGACATCGCGGCAGTCAACCCGGACCTGCGCGCCCAGCACGGGCAGGACCTCTTCCGGCTGTTCACCTCATGGCAGGCCCTCCTCAGCGACGCGGCATGGCAAGCCGCCCAGGCGACCTTGCCGTGACCGGGAAGACCGTGGCGGACCGGAGACCGTGCACCGTATGGCCGACCAGAAGATCACGAACCGTTACGGCCTGCGTCCTATGCCCAGTTTCAAGCAGGCTCGAAGGGCCTGCAGGCCGCCTGGGGCGCTGCACCAAACCAACCGCCGGGTGGGTTATCCGGCGCGGGCGGGTGGGCTGTGGCTGCGCAGGACCTTGCTGTAGTCCCGGTTCCACGCGGTGGTGGTGCCGTCGGGGTTGCGGACCAGGGTCCAGCCCATCCGGTGGATGGCGACGTGATGGTGGTACCAGCACACCAAGATGCAGTTATCCAGGCTGGTCACGCCGCCGCGGGCTTTGCGGCGCAGGTGGTGGACTTCGCAGCCTGAGGCGGGCTGGTGGCAGCCGCCAGGCCACTGGCAGAACTTGTCCCGGGCCTTGACCGCGTTGCGGATCCCGGCCGGGACACATCGCTGTACCCCACGTCTAGCAGCAGGCTCGGCCCGGCCAGCCGGGGTGCCAGCAGCCCCTGCCGCAGCACCGACGCCAGCCCGCCCGGCCCGGAGACCAGCGCGACCGCGCAGCCGATGACGGCCAGCTCCAGCTCCTCCCGGCTCAGCCCGGGCGGGGTACCCGGGGTGCCGGGGCCGGGAGGGCCGGCCGGGGTCAGCCGGGGCCGGAGTCCGAGCCGGGGCCGGGGGTGCCGTGGGTGCCGTGGCGGGCGAGTTGGAGGCACAGGCGGACCAGATCCTCCAGGACCGGGTAGCTGACCTCGCCCGTACACCACCGGGGTCACCGACGCGTCACACGCGAACCCGTCAGCGGCGTCGCCGTCCAGCCACGCGGCGCCGTCCCCGCCGGCCACCGACGCGGCGGCGCGGTGCCCGGCCCACCGCGCCCGGACCCGCCCGGCCCATTCGTCTTGCAGGGCGGACTTGGCGTCCAGCACCATCAGGTCGGCCAGGGAGATATGCGCCCAGACCCGGGCGGGCTGCCCGGCCCGCTCGGGCAGCAGCCCGGCGGCGACCAGCCGGTGCATCGCCTCCGCCAGGGCGTCGTGATACCGCTGCGCGTGACTGCGGGCATCTTCCGCGCCGCGGGGCGCCGACAGCGCCTCCAGCACGGTGCCGACCAGCGCGGTGCACTCCGGGGTCAGGTCACCGGACAAGAGCCCGGCACCGTCGAAGGTCCCCTCCAGCCGGACCGCCCGGTCCCCGAAACTCTGGCCCGGGCCGTCGTCATCGGGCGGGCAGGCGCGGGCGGCGATCTCGGCGGCCAGCATGGCCAGGTCCCGCAGGTCCATCCCCCGGGCCGCGGCGGCGACCAGGATCGCGTCTGCGGTATCGCGGGAGTCCTCGGGGAGCCGGTCGGTCCAGCCGCACAGGGTCCGGGCGCAGGACTCGGTCATCTCCCCGGCGGCCATGGCGGCCAGCACCCGGGGGTGGGCGCGGGCCCGGCGGACCCAGGCGGTGTGCCCGGTCGCGGCGCCCTTGGTGATCCGGGTCTTGTGGATCAGCCAGGACCGGGGGCTGTAGTCAGCGTCCTCGGTGTAGCCGCGGGCGGCGGTGAACGCGCCGAGCACCGAGGTGCGGGCGGCGGTGGTGATAGCGCCAGCCCGTTCCAGCCCGTCCAGGCACCCGGCCTGCGCCTCGGTGCTCAGCTGGGCGGGGTCCGCGGCGGCCAGGTAGCTCGCCGCGGAGGTCAGCATCGCCAGTGCCTCGGCGGCTGATGCGGGCGGCGTGGCGGTCATCATCGCGGATGCTCACCTCCCTCCGCGGGTATCTCTAGCTCACTAGTTCGATTCTAGCGGAAAGCTACGACATTTCCGGGAACGCAACACCGGAAGGGCGCGTGTCGCATGCGCAGGTAACCAAGATCATTTTGGCGCGGCCTGATCGGCGGGCCCCCCAGGCCCCTTACCCTGACGGCCCCCCAGGCTAGGACGCGTCCAGACCGGTCTGCTGCGCGCCTGGCTCCCGCTGCGGTTCGTCGAGCCGCTGCAGCCGCCGCACGCTCGGCGTCGCGAGCATCGCGGCGGCGGTGGCCAGGGTGACCGCCGCTGCTATCCAGAGCGTGCGGCTCATCCCGATCGCCGCCGCCACCACTCCGGCGAGGGCGAGGCCGAGCGGATCGCCCAGCAAAGAGCCGAACCAGTCATAGGCACTGACGCGCGACAGTGACGCCGGCGGGATGTGCTGCTGCAGCGTCGTCTCCCAGAGCGTGTTGAAAAGCATGTTCCCGAACCCTGTGACCAGCCCCGTGACGACGAGGGTCTCCCAGGGCAGCTTGAGCGCGAGCACGATGATCGGCGCCGCGTTCGGAATCACCACGATGCACCCCAGCAGGAGCGGGCGCTGCGGTTTGAGGCGAAGCGCCGTGGCGCCGGCGGCGAGCGCGCCGATGGCCGAGACGACCAGGATCGCCGTCCACGCGCCTGCGCCCCCGTGGCCCTGCTTGATCCAGACCGCGGCGAGCACCAGCCACACCGAGTTCATCATGTTCCCGAGGGAAAAGTTGACCACGCTGAGCCAGACCCAGGTCCGGGCGGTGAACTCGCGCCAGCCGTCGAGCAGGTCGCGTGTGAACGACTGCGGCGGCAGGCCGACGTGCGGCGGCAGGTGCAGGCGCGCGAGGTAGAACGCGCTCACCCCGAAACTCGCCGCGTCAATAGCCAGCGCGTACCCCGGCCCGACGGTGACGATGAGAAGGCCGGCCAGCGCCGGGCCGGCGAACTCCATCGACGCCATCGACATCCCGCGCAGGGCGTTTGCCTCCTGCAGCCGCCCCGCGCTCACGATCATCGGCGTGAGCCCGGTCGATGCTGGGTTGAAGAACGCCGTCCCGGTCCCGGCGAACGCCTGCAGCACGATCAGCTCCCAGATGCGCGCGGTGTGCGCGAGCAGCAGCGCCGCGGTCGCCGCCTGGACGGCCATCCGGACAACGTCGGCGGTGAGCATCACGCCGCGGCGCGGCAGACGGTCAGCGAAGACGCCGCCGACGAGCAGGAAAACCACCAGCGGGGCGATCTTCGCGGCCAGCACGAAGCCCAGGTCGCGTGCGGATCCCGTCAGGTCGAGCACCGCCCAGGCGAGCGCGAACGGCGTGACCGCATCGCCGAGCAGCGACACCAGCTGTCCCGTGAAGAACAGGCGGAACTCGCGCTCCTGGAGCGCGCCGAGCGGGATCCGCCCCACCTAGGCCTTCTTCCCGGGTTCTCGAGCCCATGCGGTCCGCCGCCCGCTCCACGAGACTACGTCCCGGCTCGATCTGGCCACCTGGCAGAAAGCCGATACTGTGACCCAGTGGCGGAATCAGCCGATGGCGACGCGGCGCGGGCCGGGGACGGGCCGCGCGGCCGGACGTCGATCCGGCCGGCGGCGTAGCCAGCGCGGGCTACCGCTGGTATCTGGCCTCGCAGGTGCTGTCCCTGTTCGGAACGATGATGAGCTATACCGCGCTGTTCTGGCTCGCGCTGCACATCAGGTACGGCGGCGCCCCGGCCCTGGCGGCCGTCGACGCGGCGCAGTGCCTGCCGATGCTGCTGTTCAGCCGGCGGGCCGGGGCCATCGTGGCCCGGCACCAGGCCGCCCGGGTGGCGATGATGACCCAGGGCCTGCAGGCCGCCGGGGCGCTGGCCATCGGCTTCCGCTGCTGGCGGGCTGGATGACGCATCTGGTACCTGGTGCCGCTCTCGTTCGTGCTCGGCTGCGTCCAGTGCGTGGACCTGCCGGCCCGCCAGACGTTCATGCTGGACCTGGTGGGCCCGGGTGAGCTGCGCCGCGGCAGCTCCCTGTTCGCCACCGTCACCGGACTGGCCAAGATCGCCGGTCCGGGCGTGGCCGGGATCATCATCGCCGTCAGCGGCGAGACCGCGGTGTTCTTCATTGACGCCGCCTCGTTCCTCGGCGTGATCGTGGTCCTGGCCACGCTGTCCGCCCGGATGAAGCCAGCCGCGGCCCCCAGCCGCGAAGCGACGCGGGCCAGGCGCTTCCGCTGGCTGCTTGACCTGCCACCCGGCGTCCAGGCCGCGGCCGCGCTGGCGCTGCTCGTCGGCGGCTTCGGGCTTCAGTTCGCCGTGACCAACCCGCTGATGGCCAGCCGGGTCTTCCACCTCGGCGCGGTCGGCTTCGGGCTGTTCGGCACGTTCATGGCGGTCGGCGGGATCGCCGGGAACCTCTACTCCTCCCGGCGCGAGGACCCCGGCCCGCTGGAGTTCGTGGCCTGGTCCGGTGTCTTCGGCGTGGCCGAATGCGTGGCCGCGGTGATGCCCGTGGCGTGGGCCTACGACGCGATCATGGTCGCCCTCGGCGCGGCCACCCAGCTCTTCGCGGCCAGCGCGACCGTGTACGTCATGCAGGCCACCCCGGCCGCGCAGCGCGGGCACGCGCTAGCCGCCTACAACGCGGGCTTCATCGGCTTTGTCCCGGCCGGCGCGTTCGTCGTGGCCGCGATCGCCGCCACCGCCGGGACCCGCTGGGCGCTGATCGGACCCGGCCTGGTCATCGTGGCCGCCGCCCTCGCGCTGGCCGCCCGGACCCGCGCCACCCGCGGCTCAGGATTACCCTGACCACCATGCCCACCCCCCACGACCAGACGCCCGCCGGCCAGCCCCGGGCCCGCGGGCTGAAGATCCCGTTCACGGGCCGCCCCGGGCACTGGAACGCCATCACCGACGTGCCCGGAGTCGAGGTCGGGTACGTCACGCTGATCCAGGGCGACCGGGTGCGGACCGGCGTCACCGGTATCCATCCTCGCGGCCGGGCCGGGACCGCCGACCCGGTAGCGGCCGGCTTCCACAGCCAGAACGGCAACGGCGAGATGACCGGGATCTCCTGGATCGCCGAGTCGGGCACGTTCACCGGGCCGATCGCGATCACCAACACGCACGCGGTCGGGGTCGCGCACGCCGGGATCGTCGACTGGACGCTGCGGCACCACCCCGAGGTGGCCGATTCGTGGCTGCTCCCGGTGGCCGCGGAGACCTGGGACGGCTACCTGAACGACATCAACGGGCACCACGTCACCTCACCGACCGTGATCGCGGCGCTGGATGCCGCCCGGTCCGGGCCGGTCGAGGAGGGTTCGGTCGGTGGCGGTACCGGGATGAACTGCTACCAGTTCAAGGGCGGTTCCGGGACGGCCTCGCGGCTGGTGCCGTTCGCCGGACGGGACTACACGATCGGCGTGTTCGTGCAGGCCAACTTTGGCGCCCGGCACGAGCTCGTGCTTGCCGGGCTGCCGGTGGGCGCCGACCTGGCCGACGACAACCCGATCGCCGTCTTCCGGTCCGCGCCACCGGGGGCGGGTTCGGTCATCGCCGTGGTCGCGACCGACGCGCCGCTGTTCCCGCACCAGTGCCAGGCCCTGGCCCGGCGGGTCACCGCCGGGCTGGCCCGGACCGGGACCAGCGGGTCGCATTTTTCCGGCGACCTGTTCCTCGCCTTCTCCACCGCGAACCCCGCGGCGTTCGCGCCCGGGCCCGATCAGCTGCGGCAGCTGTCGTTCCTGCCGTGGGAAAGCCTGGACCCGTTCTTCGCGGCCGTGGTCCAGGCCACCGAGGAGGCGGTGGTCAACGCCCTGGTCGCCAACGAGGATATGACCGGCCGGGACGGGCACCGCACCCCGGCGCTGCCCCGGGCCAAGGCGATCGAGCTGCTACGCAGAGCCGGCCGCCTGGCCTGACTTAAGGTGGCGAGCCAAACAACGCCACCGGATTCTGCCAGCACACCGCGCGCAGCCACGCCTCCCCCAGGCGAAGCCGGACCAGCCCGGCGATCTGCCGGGCGTAGGGATAGGGGATGTTCGGGAAGTCGCTGCCCAGCACGATCTTGCCGGCCAGCCCGAGGTCGCGCACCAGCGGCAGGGAGGTGGCCGGGAACGGGGCCAGCTTGTCGAAGAACTCGGTGAAGATCATGGTGGTGTCAAGCGCCACCCGCTCGTAGTCCGCGGCCAGCCGCAGGAACGCCTCGTAGTCCGGCGCGCCCATGTGCGCCACGATGGCGGTCAGCCGCCGGTGCCGCATCAGCAATTGACCGAACGGCTCCGGGCCGGTGTGCTCGGTCCCGACCGGCGCGTGTCCGGCGTGCACGACGACAGGGACCCCGGCCTCGGCGAGCAGGCCCCAGACCGGCTCGAGCTGCGGGTCGTCGACCGGGAAGCCACCGACCTGCAGGTGGATCTTGAAGATGCGAGCCCCCGCGTCCAGGGCGTCGCGCACGTACCGTGTCACCCCGGGTTCGGGGTAGAACGTCGCCGACGGCAGGCAGCCCGGCGTGGCCTGCCCGAACGCCAGCGTCCACGCGTTCAGGTCGGCGGCCATATCCGGCCGGTGCGCGTAGGCCAGCGCGCTGAACATCCGCACGCCCATGCTCCGCAGGTGCGCCACCCGCTCCTCGTCGCTCCACTTGTACCGGATCGGCCAGCTGACGCCGACCAGCGGCCCGGCCGCGTCGAAGTACGCCCAGACCCGCCGCAGCATCCGCGGCGGCAGGAAGTGGGTGTGGATATCGGCCAGCCCCGGCAGCCCGAGGGCCTGCCAGAAAGCCGGCACATCCGCGTCTTCCGCCGGCGCCCGCACGTCGTCCATCCCCCGATTCAACCCGAAACTCCCGCCCGGAGCTGGCATCATCACGAGACCACCCGCCCTCCCGCCCCGCATCCGAACGTTTCAGCCAGCGTCGAGAGAATTATCTTGACATTGTTCTCTCGAGAGATAACTATCGAGACATGTCTAGCGATGACGCCGAAAGCCGGGAGCCGGTCCCGGCCGCTGCGGCCTCGCCAGAGCAGCCGCGGGATATCTCCGATGCCCGGACGCTGCGCGCTCTTGCCCATCCGGTGCGGATCGCGCTGCTTGAGGTCTTGACTATCGAGGGTCCGCTGACGGCCACCGAGGCCGGGGAGCGGATCGGCGAGTCACCCACGACGTGCTCGTTCCATCTGCGCCAGCTGGCTAAGTACAACTTCGTCGAAGAGGCGGGCGGGGGCAAGGGCAGGGCCCGGCCGTGGCGGGTGACCTCGATCCACATGCAATTCGCGGCTCACGGCGACCCGGAAATGGAGATCGCCTCACAGGCGTTGATGCGGCTGTACCGTGAGCGCCAGTTCGACCGGTACCGCACCTGGCTGGAGACCAAGACGACGTTCCCGCCGCCGTGGCGCCAGGCGGCAGGTGAGAGCGACCTCGTCTTCTACGTGACCGCCGACGAGCTCAAGGCCCTCAACGATGAGCTGATGGCCTTCCTGTTGCCCCGCTTCCAGGACCGGCTCACCGACCCGTCGCGGCGACCCGCAGGGTCGGCCCCGGTCGAGATGCTCATCCTTTCCTTCCCCGTGGCTCTACCCAGCCAGCCGGAGGCAGCTGGCCAACCGTGACAGAAAAACCCCTGACCAGGTGCGCTAACACCGGGCCAGGGGCCAGACACCAGAGCCGGGATCGCGAGCGATCCGACTCCAGACGCACTCACCACAATATGCGCTGCGACCCCGGCTCCTCTCCACCCAAGGGAGCCCCATGTCCAGTTCCACCTCACCGGCCCAGAGCCGGCTTCCGCGCGGCCTGGCTCCGTTGCGGCACAGGGAATTCCGGCTGCTGACCGTCGGGCAGCTGGCGTCGACTCTCGGCGACGGCTTCTATGCGGTGGCCCTGCCGTGGTACGTGCTCGCCACCCACGGCGGAACCCTGCTGCTCGGCAGCGTGCTCGCCGCCTACGGGATACCCCGCGTCGTGCTTCTCGCCGTTGGCGGGCACGCCAGCGACCGCTGGCATCCCTGGACGGTCATGATGGTCGCCGACGGCGTCCGCGCCCTCGGCGTGGCCGTCCTGGCCGCGGTGGCGTTCTCCGGGCCGGCCCGCGCCGCGACCTTGCTCCCTATCGCCGTGGTCATCGGCGCCGGGGGAGGCTTGTTCCTGCCCGGGTCAATGTCGATCATCCCTTCGCTGCTACCCGACGCGGATCTGGCGGCGGGCAACGCCATGTCGGAGGGCGGTACTCAGCTGGCCGCCCTCATTGGTCCCGCGATCGGCGGCGGCCTGGTCGCTGTGATCGGCCCGGCGGGCGCCTTCGCCCTCGATGGAGTGTCGTTTCTCGTCTCGGCGGCCACCCTGGCCGGGGTGCGGGCCGGTAAGCGCCTTCCGCCGGACCGGACCAGGGTAGATCAAGCACAGCCGGGCGCCGGGGAAGCAGCCGCCGGGGGCCACCGGCCACCGTCGCTTCGTCACCTCATCCGCTCCGAACGGGTACTGCAAGTCATCCTGGTCATCACCCTGGCCGCCAACCTGGGCTCCGGCGGCGCGGGCGAGGTAGCCCTGCCCGCCCTGGCACGCGGGCCTTTCCACGCGGGCGCGGCCGGATACGGTGGTCTCATCGCCGCCATCGGCGTCGGCGCCCTGCTAGGTGCAGTCGCCGCCGGGCAGACCACCCGTCTGCGCCGGCAGGCGGTGGTGGCCTCGGTGGCGTTTCTGGCCGAGGCGGCGTTCCTGGCCGTCGTCCCCTATCTGGGCTCAGCGGTGGCCGCCGGTGCTGCCCTGACGGTATTTGGCGGCTTCAACGGGTTCGGCCTGGTGATCGTGGTCACCGCCATCCAGCGCTGGGCACCGGCCGAGTTGCTCGGGCGCCTGATGGGCCTGGTCTTGCTCGCCAGCTTCGGGACCTTTCCCGTGTCAGTGGCCGTGGCCGGCATCGTGGTTCACGACTTCGGCGTGGCTCCCTTCTTCCCGGCCGCCGCCCTCATCATCGCCGCCGCCGTCCTGGCCGGCCTCACCCAGCCCACCTGGCGGAGCTTCGGCGCCCCCACCCCGGGCGCACGTGAGTGGTAGGGGCAGTCGAAGCGCGGCAGGCCTGCCCGGCGTGCGCCCTCTGTGGTAGACCGGATACCGGGCTGCGCGACCCCCGCGCGGTCACGACCGGGGAAGGGCGTCATGCGGCTGAGGACACGGCTCGTCGCGCCGATCGTGGTCGCCGCCGTGGTCGGCGGGGCGACGGCGTGCACCGCGGCCTCTGCCCGGCCAGGCCCGCACCCCACGTCCGCCCCTGCCGCGTCCGCCCCTGCCGCCCCCGCCCGAGCCCGCAGCGCCCCGTCCAGCCCGTCCGGCGCATCCAGCCCGTCCAGCCCGTCCGGCGCATCCAGCGCATCCGGCCCGTCCGGCGCGCCGTCACCATCCGTCCGTCCGGCGATCACGGTGACCGGCGCTCCGGGCGGGGTGAAGGCCAAGGGGGCGATCCTGGTCGACGCGGCCACCGGCCAGGTCCTGTGGAGCCGGGACGCGCAGACGGTGCGCCCCATGGCCAGCGTCACCAAGGTGATGACCGCCTTGCTTGTCCTGCAGGCCGGCGGCCTGGACCGGCAGCTGCCGATGACCAAGGCGGCGGCCAGCTACCCGTGGAAGTACGGCGGGGAGAGCGCGGCGATCCACCCGGGCGACGTGCTCACCGTGCCGGAGTTGCTGGCCGCGCTGCTGCTGGCCTCCGGGGCGGACGCCGCCTACACGCTGGCTCAGGCGTACGGCCCCGGCCTGGACGCGTTCGTGGCCAAGATGAACGCCGCCGCCGCGCGGATGGGGCTGACCCGCACTCATTTCAGCAATCCGGACGGGCTGCCGTACCCGTCGGAGACCTCCACCTACTCCACACCGTCCGACCTGGTCACGCTGGGCCTGGCCGCGATGCGGTACCCGGCCTTCCGCGGCCTGGTGGACCTGCGGTTCTACCAGCTGCCGAAGGGGCCGGGTCACCACCAGTACTGGTGGGACAACACCAACGGCCTGATCGGCTCCTACCCGGGCGCGGACGGGATCAAGACCGGCTACACCGACGACGCCGGCCACTGCCTGCTGTTCGAGGCGGTCCGGGGCGGCCGGACCCTGGTCGGGGTCGTCCTGGACAGTCCCGCCACCGGCCCCGACGCCGCCGCGCAGGACGCCGCGCGGATGCTGACCTGGGGCTTCCGGCTCCCGCCGCTGCGTTCATGACCCGCCGAACGCGGCGGCGAAACGCTCGACGACGGTCGCCGCGGTCTGGTCCGGCGGCGCCGCCCAGATCTCGGCGTTGAAGATCTCCACCTCGACGTAGCCGTGGTAGCCGGCCGCGGCGACGCTGGCCGAGATGGGCCCGAAATCGATCACCCCGTCGCCGAGGTGGCCGCGGCCGAGCAGGGTGTCCGGCGGCAGCGGCAGCACCCAGTCGGCCAGCTGGAAGCTGACGATCCGCGCGCCCGCCCGGGCGACCTGTCCGGCCAGGCCGGCGTCCCACCAGACGTGGTAGGTGTCCACGACCACGCCCACGGCGTCCGCCGGGAACGTCAGGGCCAGATCGAGCGCCTCGCCCAGCGAGCTGATCACGCACCGGTCGGCGCAGAACATCGGGTGCAGCGCCTCGATCCCGAGCCGGACGCCTAGCCGCTGAGGCGTCCGGCACGAGCTCGCCGATCGCATCCGCGATCATGCGCCGGGCCAGCCCGAGATCGCGCTGCCCGGGCACCAGGCCGCCGGACACCAGGACCAGCGTGTCCGCGCCGAGCTCGGCCGCCTCGGCGATGGCCGCCCGGTTGTCCGCCAGCGCGGCCCGCCGCCCGTCGGCATCGGCCTGGGTCAGGAAACCGCCGCGGCACAGGCTGGAGACGTGCAGTCCGGCCGCCCGGACCGCCGCCGCGGCCTGGGCCAGCCCGGTCTCCGCGACCGGCTCCCGCCACAGCCCGATCGCCGGGATCTCGTGCCGCACGCACAAGGCCACCGCGTCGGCCAGCCCGAGGTGCTTGACCGTCGCCTGGTTCAGCGACAGCCGGGCCGCCGGGGTCCCGCCCGGCGGCCGGTCCGGGCTCACACCCGCTCCGGTCCGGCCAGCCGGGCCGTCAGGCGGTTCATCCGCTCGACCGCCAGGTCCGGATCCCGCAGCACACCGGCCGCGGCGGCCCGCTCGAACACCCGGAGCAAGTGCGTGGCCGGTCGCTGCCGCTGCAGGGCGGCCAGCATCTCAAAGTGCGGCTGCCAGCCGTTCAGCCAGGCCAGGAAGGCCACGCCGACTTTGTAGCGCGAGGTCGGCGGTTCGAAGATCAGCCGGGCCAGCGGCACCGTCGGCTCCATCGCCGCGTCGTAACCGGCCAGGTCGCCCCGGTCCAGCGCGGCCAGCGCCGCGGCGGCCGGAGCGGTGATCGCGGCGAACGCCCCCAGCAGCGCGTCGCTGTGCGAGCCGGCCGCGTCGCCCCTGATCAGCTTGGCGTAGTTGAAGTCGTCCCCGGTGTACAGGCGGACGCCCGCGGGCAGCCGGCGCCGCAGCGCCACCTCCCGGCCCGCCTCGAGCACCGACAGCTTGACGCCGTCCACCTGGCCGCCGGCCCGGTCGATCAGCTCCAGCACGGTGCCGGCCGCCTGGTCGAAGTCCGTGCTGCCCCAGTACCCGCGCAACGCCGGGTCGAAAGCCTCGCCCAGCCAGTGCAGGATCACCGGCCGTTCGGCCTGATGGAGCAGCTCGCCGTACACCTGGAGGTAGTCCCCGGGGCCGCGGGCGCTGGCGGCCAGCGCCCGGCTCGCCATCACGATCACCCGGCCCGTGCCGACTGCACGAACGCCAGCTGCTCGGCGTAGGCGCCGGCGATCGCGGCGAGCGGATGGCTTTCGCCGTCGGCCAGCTGGTCGGTGCCCGCCCCGCAGGCCAGCGTGGCGGCCGACCCGGCGGCGCGGTGCTCGGCCGCCCGGGCCGCCGACCTGGTGATGAGCTCCCTGGCCTGGTCCCAGGACAAGCCCATGCCGCGCTGCGAGGTGTCCATCGCCTCGGCCACGCCGAACCCGTGCCGCCACAGCTGATCCCGGAAGCCGATCGTGGCCTCCCAGTCGATCTCCGCCGCACCGCCGTCGCGCCCCCGGTGCCCCCCGGCGGGCGGCCGGGCCGCGACGTGGGCCGCCGCGAAGACCCGCCGGGACGTCGGAGGCGGATAGCTGGCCGCCCAGCCCGGCTCGGGGATAAGCAGCGGCTCGTCCCGGCCGGGCAGCTGGATCTGCGCGGTCACCTCAGATGGCCAGGTCCGGCACCTCGAGCCGCCGGCCTTCGGCCGAGGACCGCAGCGCGAGACCGGCCAGCTGCACGCCCTTGGCCCCCTCGGCCAGGTCCCAGGCGAACGGCCTGCCGTCGGCGGCGCACTTGAGGAAAAGCTCCCACTCCACCTTGAACCCGTTGTCGAAGGTCATGTTGTCCGGGACGTCCGACCACAGGGCCTGGTATTCGATCGGGTCGGGCAGGTCGGGGTTCCAGACCGGCATCGGCGTGGACACCCGGTGCTGTACCGCGCAGTCCCGCAGGCCGGCCACCGCACTGGCCACCGTGCCGTCCACCTGGAGCTCGAGCAGCTCACGCCGGTTGACCCGGACCGCCCAGGAGGAGTTCACCGAGGCGAACGCCCCGCTGGCGAACTCGAGCACGGCGTAGCACGCGTCGTCGGCGGTCGCGGCGTAGGGCTGGCCCGCCTCGTCCCAGCGCCGCGGTATGTGCGTGGCGTTCCGGGCGTACAGCGCGGTGATCGGCCCGAACAGGTCGGTGAGCAGGTACTGCCAGTGCGGGAACATGTCGAGCACGATCCCGCCGCCATCGGCGGCCCGGTAGTTCCACGACGGCCGCTGCGCGGGGATCTCGTCGCCTTCGAACACCCAGTAGCCGAACTCCAGCCGGACCGAGAGCACCCGGCCAAAGAAACCCTCGTTCATCAGCCGGTGCAGCTTGATCACGCCGGGCAGGAACAGCTTGTCGTGCACCACGCCGTGGGTGATGCCGGCGGCCTTGGCCGCCCGGGCCAGCCGGACCGCGCCTGCCAGCGAGGTCGCCACCGGCTTTTCCGTGTAGACGTGCTTGCCCGCCTCGATCGCCCGCAGCAGGGCGTGCTCACGGGCGCTGGTGACCTGGGTGTCGAAATAGACGTCGACCGCGGGGTCCGCCAGCACCTCGTCCAGGTTGGTGGTCCAGCGCTCAAGCCCGTGCCGTTCGGCGATGGCGCGCAGCCGCTCCTCGCTACGACCGACCAGGATCGGCTCGGGGTACAACGTGGTGCCGTCTTCGAGCTGGACGCCGCCCTGCTCCCGGATGCTGAGCAACGAGCGCACCAGGTGCTGCCGGTATCCCATCCGGCCGGTGACACCGTTCAGGGCGATGGTAATGACCTTGCGCGTCATGACTTTCAGGCCTTCGTTCGGCGGGGGTGCGATGCTAACCTACTACTGCGGGAAAGTGCTTTCCAGATGAGGCTGAGCCCGGATTTCCGGCCATCGCGAGAGCCGCAGGCGGTAGGAGGGTCAGTGAGCCAGGCCCTTCCCAGCCCGGCCGGGGCGCGGGCGAAAGTGACGTTGCAGGACGTGGCCGACCGGGCGGGTGTCTCGCTGACCACGGCCTCCCGGGTGGTGAACCAGGGCTCGCGGCGCGTCGGCCCGGGGTTGTCCGACCGGGTCCACCAAGCGGTCGCCGAGCTCGGCTACCTGGCCAACCTGCAGGCCAGAGCCGTCGCCACCGGGCAGAGCACGATGGTCGGCGTGGTCGTGCACGACATCGCCGACCCTTATTTCACCTCGATCGCGGCCGGTCTCATCGAGGTCGCCGACGCGCAGCAGCTGCTGGTCTGCCTGTCACCCGCCTCGGCCAGCGAGGCCGCCGAACGCGCCTACGTCGCGCTGATGCGCGCGCAGCGAGCCCGTGCGGTGATCCTGGTCGGCAGCCGGTCCGACGACGTCCCGGCCACCGAAGCGCTGCGGGCGGAGATCACCGCCTTCACCCGCTCCGGCGGCCGGGCCGTGTGCGTCGGCCAGCACCTGCTGGGGGTGGACACGATCCGGCCGGAGAACGCCGCAGGCGCCCAGGCCCTGGCCCAGGCCATGGTCGCGCTCGGGCACCGCCGGTTCGCCGTGCTGGCCGGACCGCACGGCGTGCTGACCGCGCGGGACCGGCTGAACGGATTCCTGGCCGGGCTGACCGCCTGGCCGGTGCCGCTTGACCCGCCCATGATCATCCACGGTCCGTTCACCCGGGACGGCGGCTATGAGGCGATGAGCACCATGCTGGCCGCGGGGGAGCCCTGGCCTGACTGCGTGTTCGCGGTCACTGACGTGATGGCGCTCGGCGCGCTGGCCCGGCTCCAGGCCAGCGGCCTGCGGGTGCCTGCCGACATCGCGCTGGCCGGCTTTGACGACATCGCCACCCTGCAAGACGTCTATCCGCCGCTGACTACTGTCCGGCTGCCGCTCAAGCGGATGGGAGAACTGGCCGCGGGCCTGGTCCTGTCCCGCGCCCCGGAGACGCCCACGGAGACACCCCCGGAGACACCCACCGAGGCCCCGCGCGTTATCCCCGTGCCAGGTGAGGTCATCCTGCGAGACAGCACCACCCCCAGGCCGCCGCCGCCCTGAGCCTTGCGCACCCGGACGCATATCCGGTACGTTTCGCAGAAATCGGAAAGCGCTTGCCAATGAGGGCAGCGCCTGACCCGCGTCCGGATCAGCGCGGCGGTTTGGGCCAGGTCGGCGGTGATTCCAACATCGAGACGAACCAGGCGCGCTGGTTGACCTCGCCGGGCCCGCGCATTATCCCTCTACATCCGGCAAACCAGCAGCCCAGTCCCCTTGAGGGAGTGTGCACATGAGCGAAGCGGCACGGATTCCGTTCTCGGAAACGAAGGCGCCCGATCCCGAGCGGCTGCACCGCGGCGCCCTCGGGCTGATCGACATCGCCGCGTCGACGATGGCGAACATCGGCCCGGCGTACAGTTTCATGTTCGGCTTCGGCCTGCTGGTGATCACGGCCGGCATCGCCGCGCCGCTGACCGTCCTCGCCGCCGTCATCGCGATCGCGCTGCTCGGCAACACGCTGTCCCAGTTCGCCCGGGCCCAGCCGAGCACCGGCGGGTTCATCACCTTCGTCGGCAAGACCTTCGGCGGGACCAGCGCGGTGACCACGGCGCTGCTGGCCGGGGCCGGCTACATCATCGCGATCTCGTCGGTGGTGGTGATCGCGGGCGGGTTCTTCCAGATCCTGATCCAGTACTACTTCAACGTGAGCATCCCGTGGATCATCTTCACGGCGGTGTTCACCGCGGGCGCCATGTTCATGATGTTCCGCGGCGTGGGTGTCTCGACCAGGCTGGCTGGGTTCTTCTTCGGCTTCGAACTGCTGGTGCTGATCGTGGTGGCCGTTGTCACCCTGATCCAGCACCGCGCCCACCTGTCCGGCGCGCCGTTCAACCCGCACAACATCACCGGCGGCTTCAGCGGCCTGGCGGCCGGCTTCCCGCTGGCCGTCTACCTGTTCATCGGCTGGGAGAACTCGGCCGCGCTGGCCGAGGAGACCGACAATCCGCGGCGCAACGTGCCCCGGGCCGTGTTCCTGTCCATCCTCATCATGGCGGTCACCTACCTGCTGCTGGCCTACTCCACCGTGTCCGGGTTCAACAACAACGGCAAGGCGCTCGGCGCGGCCGAGTATCCCGTTCATCAGCGTGGCCCACGGCGCGGCGAGCTGGCTGGCCTTCTTCGCCTACCTGGCCGGCATGACCTCCACCCTGGGCGTGCTCATCGCGGCGGTCAACTCGCAGTGCCGGCTGGTCTTCAACGCCGGCCGCGAGGGCCTGCTGCCGCGCTGGATCGGCCGGGTCAGCCCGGCCCGGCGGACGCCCAACAACGCGATCATCACGTTCATCGTCATTGCCGGGCTCATCACCGCGATCTGGGCCCTCGGTCACCTGATCGGCGGCCACACCGACAGCCTGAACGCGCTGAACTTCTTCTTCGAGTCGTCCACGATGGGCACGATCTTGCTCCTGGTCGTGTACTTCCTGGCCAACCTGGCCCTGCCGTTCTACTACCGCAGGTACCGGCCGCAGGAGTTCAACGTGGTCAAGCACCTGATCCTGCCGGTGCTCGGCATGGTCGCCATCGCGGTCCCCGTCTACTACCTGTGCAAGCCGGGCCAGTCCCAGCCCTACAACTGGTTCCCGTACGCGGCCCTCGGCATCATCGTGGTGGCGATCATCTACTCCGTGATCCTGGTCCGGCGCGACCCCGGCCTGGCCGACCGGGTCGGCTCGATCGTCGCTGACGAGTAGGCATGGCCGATGCGCATCCGCTGGACCCGGCCACCGCGGCCGAGTACCTGGCCGGCCGGGACATCATGGCGGCGGCCGGGCTGCTGACCCAACCGGTCAGGTTCGCCTACTACGGGCTGGCGGAGCCGTCCAAGGACGAGGTGCTGAAAGGAGCGAACGCGGACCGCCGGCTGCGGGCTTTCCTGGTGCACACGAGCACCGGCGACTCGACCGACGTGGTGGTGTCGCTGACCCGCCGGGAGGTCGTCAGCGCCCGCGCGCTCGACCCGCGGACCGACGGCCAGCTGCCGATCCTGGACAGCGACTTCGCGGCCGTGGACGAGATTGTCAAGGCGGACCCGGACTGGTGCGCTGCGCATGGCCCGCCGGGGCTACACCGACCTGAGCAAGATCCGGACCTGCCCGATCACGGCGGGTGCGTTCGGGATACCCGACGACGACCGCCGCCGGATGGTCCGGGTGCTCGCCTTCATCCAGGCACGGGAGCACGACCTGGCCTGGGCGCACCCGGTCGACGGCGTCGCCGCCTACGTGGACCTGGTGGAGGGGAAGGTCTTCAAGGTCACCGACGAGTTCGAGCTCCCGGTGCCGGCCGAGTCCGGCGACTATGACGACGAAGCCGTCCGCGGACCGTACCGGCGCACGCTGAAGCCGATCGAGATCACCCAGCCGGAAGGGCCGAGCTTCACCCTGGACGGCCACGCGCTGCGCTGGCAGAACTGGTCGATGCGGATCGGCTTCGACGCCCGCGAGGGCCTGACCCTGCATCAGATCGCGTGGCACGACAGCGGGCGCGACCGCCCGGTGATCTACCGGGCGTCGATCCCGGAGATGGTCGTACCCTACGGCGACCCGAAGTTCCGCTACTGGCAGGCGTACTTCGACACCGGCGAGTACCTGGTCGGGAAGTGGGCCAACTCGCTCGAGCTCGGCTGCGACTGCCTGGGCGAGATCGCCTACCTGGACGCGACCGTGACCGACGACGCCGGCCAGCCGCGGACGATACCGAACGCGATCTGCATCCACGAGGAAGACTTCGGCATCTTGTGGAAGCACACCGACATCTTCAACGGCTCGGCCCAGTCCCGGCGCCAGCGCAGGCTGGTGGTCTCCTACTTCACCACGGTCGGCAACTACGACTACGGCTTCTACTGGTACTTCTACCTGGACGGCACCATCGAGTGCGAGATCAAGCTGACCGGGGTGCTCTTCACCTCGGCTCATCCTGGCGGTGACCACCCGTACTCCACCGAGGTCGCGCCCGGGCTGGCCGCGCCCGTGCACCAGCACCTGTTCAGCGCGCGGCTGGACATGACCGTCGACGGGCTGGCCAACGCGGTCGAAGAGGTGGACGTCAGCGGCCTGCCGATCGGGCCGGACAACCCTTACGGCAACGCCATAGTGCAGACGGTGACCCGGCTGACCCGCGAATCACAGGCGGCCCGCCGGGCGGACGGCGCCCGGGGCCGGACCTGGCGGGTCGTCAGCACTGAGCGGGTGAACCGGTTCGGCCGCCCGGCCAGCTACACGCTCTACCCGGAGTCCGCGCCGGTGCTGCTGGCTGATCCCGCCTCCCCGCTGGCCGCCCGGGCCGGTTTCGCCACCCATCACCTCTGGGTCACTAGGTACCGAACGGACGAGCGTTATCCGGCCGGCGACTTCGTGAACCAGCATCCGGGGGGTGGCGGCCTGCCCGCCTTCATCGCGGCGGACCAGGACATCGACGGGACCGACATCGTGCTGTGGCACACGTTCGGCCCCACCCACTTCCCGCGGCCAGAAGACTGGCCGGTCATGCCCGTCGCCCGCTGCGGCTTCGTGCTCAAGCCCACCGGATTCTTCGACCGCAACCCCACCCTGGACGTCCCCCCGCCCCCCGGTCACTGCGGGTCAGGCGAGGTCGAGCTGGATCGGCAGTGACGGCCTGCCGAGCGCTTGCCGGGCGTGAGCCAGCGCTTCTGTCTCGATGCGGCGATGCAGCGCGTGCAGGTCAGCCGACTTGGCCGGGGTCACGGTGATCACGATTTCCGGATCGTGACCGTCACCGATGACCCGGCCCTTGGCGGTATCGACCCCGTGGTAGCTGCTTATTTCCCTGGCCAGCGCGCTGGTGATGGCGGCCGGATGCAGGCTGGTGGTGCCCAGCTCCGTGCCGCCGGGGATGGTGATGTCGCCCACCCGGTCGGTCGAGATCAGCAGGACCAGGATCCAGCGCAGCGTGGCGAGGGCGATGAGCAGGCAGCCGAAGGCCGCGGCCGGCCACATCCACCCCCCGTGGTGGCCGACATAGTCGCTGACCTTATTGGCGAACAGGGCCTGCCGGGAGTAGGCCGCACCGAAGACCCCGGCCGAGGCCGCCATCGCGGCCGCGCCCGCGAGCAGGACGAGCAGGCCGAGCAGGATCAGCATGAAGCGGTTGGTACGGTCGGCGTGCATTAGCGGCTCCGCGGGACGATGTGGACCCGCAGGTGCGGCGGGTGATGCAGGTCCAAGCTCTCCAGGCAGCCGCGGAGCGCCTCGGTGACCGGCTCTTTCAGCGCCTCGGCGGCGGGACGGCCGCGCGCGGCCGAGGTCGCCGTGATCCGCGCGTGCCGGCGGCGGACCTTCACGGTCGCGCTGGAGATCCCGTCGATGCCGGTAGCGGTGGCGCGCATCACGGCGGCCAGTCCGCGGCGGGTCACGGCCGCGTCGGTGGCGTCGTCGTCCGAGCGCACCCGCAGCCGGGTGGCCCGGGGCGGCTTGAGTTCAACGATGAGGATCAGGGCCCCGATGACGATGAGGACGACGGACCACACCCGGATGACCGTCGCATCCCACCGGGTGGTATGGGCCCAGTGTGACCAGGTGGTCCAGTGCACCAGCAGCGGGCTGTGGTGGACGGCGAAGCCGATGACCTCGGCGATGAGGACGACGCAGCCCGCCAGGAGGGCCGCGGCGAGAAGGAGGGCCAGCGGCCGGTTCGCGATGCGCATCTGCGGTTCCCCCTACCGGACCCGGGACGGCGGAGCGATCTCGGTGGCCAGATCGGTCACGACGATGTGAACTTCCTCGACGTCCAGCCCGGTGAGTTCCCGTACCCGGTCCCGGACATGACTGCGGACCTGGCCGGTGACCTCGGGGACGGAAGCGGGCCAGCGGACGCAGATCTCCAGGTTCACGAACGCTTTCGCGCCGTCGACTTCTACCGAGGTCTTCGGCAGCGCGTCCAGGTCGGTGCCGCGGACGCCGAGATGGCCCGCGCCCGGTACGGTGCGGCCGAGCATCCGGGGGGCCGCGGCTCCGGCGTCGGGGTTCTCGGCCGCGGCCCGGGCCGCGATCTTCATGACCACGACGTCGGCGATGCTGATCGTCCCCCAGTCCGAACGGCCGGCCCGCGCGGCCGGCTCGGCGGTCGCGGCCGGCTCGGCGGTCGCGACCGTGCTCACCTGTTGCGGCGGCTGCGCGACAGCCATCCCTGCGCGTCCACGTCGCCGTCGAGGACTTTCGCGACGCCGTAACCGATCGCGCCGAGCAGGGCCACGATCAGCATGTCGCCGAAGTTCCCGAACACCAGCGCCAGGCCCAGGATCAGGCCCGTCACGGTGGCAAGGGCGGTACGGTTCATTACTCACATCCAAGATGGTCAGAAGACGGAAGCCCGGGACCGTCGGCCGGCGGATCGTCGATGTCGGCGATCACGACGTCGACAGGACGATGCCCGGCCAGCGGCGCCACGGTCACGGTGATCAAGGAGGCCAGGTCCGCGGCCCGGACTCCCCACCTGGCCCGCACCTGTACCTCGACCCGCCCGTCACGCACCGCCACGCCTTCGACCTTGCGGCCGGGCAGGTAGGAGACGGCGCCGCCGAACTGCTCGCCGGCCAGGGCGGAAACGCCCGGGCAGGCTTGCACAGCCGTGGCCACGGCGCCGACATCGACGCCGTCCACGATGCGCGGCCTGGGACAGGGTCACGACACCCGTGCGGGGGTGGTGGTGTCCTGCTCGCCGTCGGTGGGCAGGAAAACGTCGTCGACGGCGATGTTGACCTCGACCACCCGCAGGCCGGTCATCCGCTCGACGGTCTGCCGGACGTTGCGCTGGATGCTGCGACCGAGCTCGGCGATGCTGACGCCGTATTCGACCACGATGTCAAGGTCGATGGCGGCTTCGGTCTCGCCGACCTCCACCCCGACGCCCTGAGCGACGTTGGGCCCGGAGCTGCCGGGAATGCGCTCCCGGATCGAGCCGAACGCGCGGCTCCCGCTGGTGCCCATCGCGTGCACCCCGGCTATTTCCCGGCATGCCTTGCCGGCGATCTTCTGCACGACGCCCTCGGCGACAGTGATGTGCCCGTCATCGTTGGCGAGACGGTCCCGCGTCGCCGGGCTGGCCGCCGTGGTGGTGGTGGCCGGAGTGTCGCTGATGGTGGGGGACTGGCTCATGAGGCATGACCCTTCGAATGATCAGGGGTCGGAGAGAGCCCGGCAGATGTTTCCCGGACCCGTACAGGGTTAGACACCGAGCGGGTCAAATCCTCGCAAGATTTTTTCCGTGGACGGTAACTGGGCCCGCACCTGCCCATAAACGGACCGAGTACACATTGGCACCTGCTGTGACAAGGGGGTACAGGCGCAGATGGCACCGGCCGAGGCGTCCGGGCGCCAGGTTGGGGACTCCTACCTGGTGGCCAGGGCCCAGGACGGCTACGTCGACGCCTACGAGGTCCTGGTGCAGCGCCACTCGGCGATGGCCTACCGGATCGCGTTGCGCCTGACGGGTAATCACCATGACGCGCAGGACGTCGCCCAGGAGGCGCTGATAGCGGCCTGGGAAGGCCTGCCCAAGTTCCGGGCCGACTCGGCGTTCTCGTCGTGGCTCTACCAGATCGTGACCCGGCGGGCACTGAACAAGGTCAGCCGGGGCCGCACCGCCAGCCTGCTCGAGCTCGCGGCTGACGTCGCCGACCCGGCGGAAACCCCGGCCGGGCAAGCCGAGCGTAACCTGGCCGTCGACGCGGTCACCGGCGCACTGTCCGCCTTGCCGTTCAGCCAGCGGGTCGTCGTTGTCCTTCACCATTTCGAAGGACTGACTTACGCTGAGGTGGCGAACGTGACCGGCAGCACTGAGCCGGCCGTCCGCAGCCACCTGTTTCGCGCACGTCGCGCGCTGGGGACGATGCTTCAGGAGTGGAGGTGACCGGCCCCGTGAACGATCCGCCGTCGGCCGGGCACCCGGTCAGCCCGCTGCTGAGCACCGCCACCTTGCCGTGCGGCGCCGACGTGGACCTGCTGCTCGAGCAGGTCGCTGCCGGTCACGCCTACGACCAGGACGCCCACCAGCAGGAATGCGTGCACTGCCAGGCCGCGATCGGCGAGCTCACGTCCTTGTGGAGTCCGGTCGCCGAGCTCGCGTCCAGCCCGGTGGTGACGCCGCCCGGCCTGGTCGCGGCGGTGATGAGCCGGATCCGCATCCTGGTCCGCGACATCTGGTACACCCTGGAGACCACCGACCTCGGCGTTATCAGGATCGCCGCCCGGATCGTGGCGACCCTGGCTCGCGACAGCGCCCGGATGGTCCCCGGCGTGCGGGTCGCGTTCGGGCAAAGCACGAGCGCCCAGCTCGCCACCCGGACCGAGCAGGCCACCTTCGAGCATCGCCATCCGGACGCCGCGGTCGGAGTCCTGGGCCGGACCGCGGTGGTCGACCTGGCCCTGGCGGTTTCCTACGCCGAGCCGGTCCACGACGTCGCCCGCGACGTCCAGCGGCAGGTCATCGCGACCCTGCGCGAGCAGGCCGGGCTGCGGGACGTCGTGGTCAACATCACCGTCGACGACATCCTGGACGACGACGACCGGTAATCCCGGCCCGGAACGCTAACGCACCCGCGGCGGGTTCTTGCCGTGACGGATCCGGCGGGCGGCCTGGCTCACCAGCCGGGCCGGCCAGCCGCGGTGCGGCACGATGACCACCGTGGGCAGCGGCTCAGCCTCGGACTCCGGCGCCGCGTCGAAAGACCGGAGCCCGGCGACGAACAGGTCGGGATCACCGCCCCGGTCCGGGTGGTGCGTCCAGATGAAGTCGCGGCGGCGACGCTGGACCTGCGCCTCGTCCGTCATGATCGGCCGGCCGCGTGGATAGGTCACTCCATTTGTTGTAGCATGTCGGCTGGTGCTAAGCGTAGCTTAACGGGGATGCTGCTGACGTCACCCGGGAGGACTGATCATGGCCGACGTCGAGGTCTACGGCAAGATGCTCTCCACCTTGCCGGCAGACGACGACCACCCGTACCGCTCCGGTCCGTGGCGGCCGCAAAGCGTCGAGTACGACGCGACCAACCTGCCCGTCCAAGGCGAGCTTCCGGATGACCTGTTCGGTGTGTACCTGCGCAACACAGAGAACCCGCTGCACCCGGCCATCGTCAGGTACCACCCGTTCGACGGCGACTCGATGATCCACACGGTCTCGTTCTCCGGCGGGCAGGTGTCCTACCGGAACCGGTTCGTCCGGACCGACGGCCTGCTGGCCGAGCAGCAGGCCGGGAGATCGCTGTGGGCCGGGATCGCGGAGAACCCGGATGTCTCCACCCGGCCGGACGGCTGGGGCGCCCGCGGCCGGATGAAGGACGCCGCCTCGACCGACGTCGTCGTGCACGCCGGGGTCGCGGTGGCCAGCTTCTGGCAGTGCGGCGATCTGTACCGCCTCGACCCGCTGACCCTCGATGACCTGGGCAAGTGCAGCTGGGGCGGCTCGTTCCCGGCCGACCTCGGTGTCTCGGCCCACACCAAGGTCGACGATCACACCGGTGAGCTGCTGTTTTTCAACTACGGAACGACCGCGCCTTACCTGCACTACGGAGTCGTCGACGCCAGCAACCGGCTGGTGCACTACGTGCCGATCGACCTGCCCGGCCCGCGGCTGCCGCACGACATGGCCTACACCGAGCACTACGCCATCCTCAACGACATGCCGCTGTTCTGGGAGCCCGGCCTGCTGGCCCGCGGCCGGTACGCGTCCCGGTTCCACCCCGACATCCCGTCCCGGCTCGGCGTCATCGGTCGCCGCGGCGGGCCGGCCGACATCCGCTGGTTCGAGTTCGACCCCACCTACGTGCTGCACTGGACCAACGCCTACGAATCGGGCGATGAGATCGTCGTCGAGGGCTTCTTCCAGGGCTGCCCGGAGCCCGCCTCGGCCGGGCGATGCGGTCCGAAGGACACGATGTTCCGGTTCCTGGCCGCCGACATCTTGCAGACGCGGCTGCACCGGTGGCGGATGAACCTGGTCACCGGCCAGACCCACGAGGAAGACCTGTCCGACCGCTGCACCGAGTTCGGCACGATCAACAGCGGGTTCGGCGGCCGGCCGTACCGCTACAGTTACGCCGCCACCAACGAGCCAGGCTGGTTCCTGTTCAACGGGCTGGTCAAGCACGACAGCCTGACCGGCCGCGAGGAGCAGTACCAGTTCGAGCCCGGCGTGTTCTGCAGCGAGGTCGGCGTCGCTCCGCGGACTTGGGGGGACCGGGAAGACGACGCGTACCTCGTGACGCTCACCGTCGACATGAACCGTGACCTGTCCGAATGCGTCGTGTTCCGGGCCGGCGACATCGGGCGGGGCCCGATCGCGCGGGCTCAGCTGCCCGAGCGGATCGCCAGCGGCACGCACAGCTGCTGGGCTCCGGGCGAGTCCATCCGCGGATGGTGACCGAGAACTCCAACGCCATCGCCCTGGGGCTGCTGGGCGATGAGTGGAACCTGGCCATCGTCAAGCTGGCCATCATGGAGGGGGTCCGCCGGTACAAGGACTTCCGGGACCGGCTGGGCATCGCGAACTCGGTGCTCACGGTGCGGCTGCGCCGGCTGACCGAGGCGGGCGTGTTCACCATGTCGCAGTACTCCGCCGCGCCGCGCCGGTGCGAGTACGTGCTCACCGACTGCGGCCGGGACCTGTGGAAGGTGCTGCTGACCATCTGGTGGTGGGAGGCCGTGTGGGTCACCGAGCACATCGAGCCGCTGCCGCCGATGTACCACGCGGAGTGCGGGGCGGAGTTCTCCCCGGTGATGATGTGCCGGGCCTGCGGGCGCCCGGCTGGTATCAGGGACGTGCGCGGGACGTTCGGCCCGAGCGGCGGCTTTTCCCGGTCGGTACCGCGGGCCACCACCCGGCGCCGGTCCGCGGGCGGGTCGCCGGGTCCCGGCCTGGTGCCGACCACGATCGAGCTGATCGGCAACCGCTGGTCGGCCTCGGCCATGGCCGCCGCGTTTCTCGGGGCCCGGCGGTTCACCGACATGCTGACCATGATGGGCGCCCCGCCGACCATCGTCTCGGACCGGCTGCGCACGTTCTGCCAGCTGGGCGTGCTGCAGACGGTGGTCACCAAGGCCAGCTCCGGCCGGGTCGAGTACCGGCTGACCGACAAGGGCCGCGCCTTCTTCCCGCACGTTATGGTGATGCTCGACTGGGGTGACCGGTGGTTCCGCGCGCCAGAAGGACCGGCCACGCTGCTCACCCACACCGGCTGCGGCGGTGTGTTCCGTCCCGTGCTGCACTGCTCGGTCTGCCAGCGTGAGCTGCGCGGGTCGCAGATCCAGGTCGGCGGCGACGCGCCCACGTCCGTTCCGGGTCAGCGGCGTGACGCCGGCGATATCGTCGTCGGCCAGACCGCCGCCGGGTACCGGTAAGCGATGACTGCTGGCGATCCTGAGGGGCCGGGGTTGCCGATCCGCGTCGATGGACCGACCATGAAAGGAGGCAGCCTGACTGTAGGGGTGACATGCCGATCGAGTCGATCGAGCGGGGGATTCAGGTCGGTTATCGTCAGCTGTCCGCCGTGGCCGCGACGATGCGCCATGACCACCAGCGTTACCTGGACGGCGCCGCGGCGGCACGGCCAGGTGAGGACCCGTTCCGCGCCGTAACGGCGCTGACCGCCGCGCATCCGTGGGCGCTGGCCGGCTTTACCGAGCCCGCCTGGGACGCCTACCAGCCCGACCTGCGGGCCCCTGGTCCCGAGGGGCTGCGCGTCGGCGTGCTGCGGCTGGCCGACCACGCCGGTCCGCCGCTGCCCGCGGTGGCGCGATTCGCCCGGCACGGCCACCTGCTGATCAACGAGGGCGGCTTCGGGCCCGGGGCGCGATCGCTGCTGCAGGCCCTGGCCTTGCGCCTGGCGACCGCGGCCGGGCCGGGCACGGTGCGGTTCGCGCTGGCCGATCCGGTCGGGCAGGGCCAGCACCTGAGCGCCTTCCTGCGGCTGCCCGCGCCGATGCGGGTGGGCGGTGGCGGGGCCGGGATCGCGGCCAGCCCCGAGGAGATCGAGGGCTTGCTCAGCACGCTGACCGGTTATGTCGTCGAGGTCACCCAGACCCGGCTGACCAACGTGTACGACTCGGTGGAGGCCTACAACGCGGCCGCCGCGGGACCGGCGATTCCGTACCACGTCCTGGTGCTGGCCGGCTTCCCGGCCGGTTTCAGCGACCGGTCCGCGGAACTGCTCGGCCGGCTCGCCCGCAACGGGCCCCGGTCCGGCCTCTACCTGCTTGGCACGGTCGACCCCGGGCTGCCGCAGCCCCGGGCCTTTGACCTGGCGGCCCTGACCGCGCTGGGCACGACCGTGGGCCTGGACGCTCACGGGGAGCTGAGCTGGGATGACCCGGAGTTCGGGCCGAGCGTGATCGAGCCGGATCAGATGCCGTCCGCCGCCCGGGCCAATCCGTGGCTCGACGCGGTGGGCGCCGCCGCCAGCTCGGCCGTACGCGATCTTCCGTTCGCCCGCATCGCCGACCCGGCCGGCCGGGCGCTGGGCCGCGGCCAGCCTCGACGGTCTGGACGTGCAGATCGGGGTGGACAGCCGGGGCGAGCCGCAGCACTTCGTGATGGGCGTCCGCGGGGTGCACCACGGCCTGGTCGGCGGTGACGTCCGGATGGGCAAGACCAACCTGCTGCACGTGCTGATCAGCCAGCTGGCCCTGACGTACCCGCCGGAGGAGCTCGAGCTCTACCTGCTTGACTTCAAAGAGGTCGAGTTTGACGGCTACCTGACCGAAGGGCTGCCGCACGCCCGCGCGATCACCTCCAGGACCGACCGTGAGTTCGGCCTTTCCATGCTGCGCCGCTTCCACGACGAGATCGACCGGCGGGCCCGGCTGTGCCGCGAGGCCAGGGTCACCGACCTGCCCGACTACCGCAGGGAAACCGGGCAGCCGATGCCCCGGGCTCTGGTGATCATGGATGAGTTCCAGGTGCTTTTCCACGAGGAGGACCGGCTCGCCCGGGAGGCCGGGCGGCTGCTGGCCGACATCGCCAAGCGCGGCGCGGCGTTCGGCCTGCACCTGCTGCTCGCCACCCAGTCCCCGGGCGGCCCGCTCGCCGCGTACCTGCGGCCGGTCTACGAGCAGATGGCGCTGCGGATCGCCCTGGGCTGTACTCAGCCGAGTGTGTCCCAGGCCATCCTGGGCGAAGGCAACGACGCCGCCACCCGGCTGGTCCGGGCCGGGGACGCGATCTACAACGACCGCCGCGGCGAGGGCGCCAATCCGGTCATGCGGATCGCGATGCTCCCGACCAGGGAACGGCTGGCACTGATCGCGGAGATCCGGTCGCTGGCGCCCGGCCGGGACTACCCGCCGCCCGCGAGCTTCGACCCGGACGCGCCCGCCGTCTTCGCCCCGCCGTGCCGCTACGCCCCGTCGGCCCCGGCGGGCGGCGGACGGTGCAGGCCTGGCTGGGCGAGGCGATCGAGATCAAGCCCGCCACCACCGCGACGTTTGAGCGCTACGTCCGGTCCAACCTGCTCATCGTGGGCCAGGAGGAGCATGGCCACGGGCTGCTGCTGGCTACCTTGCTCAGCGCCGCGGTGCAGCGGTCCCCGGCGGCTGCCAGTTTCACCATCGCCCAGTTCACCCGGCCCTCGTCGCCGTTCCACGGGTTCTTCGCCGCGGCGCAGGCGCTGCCCCACCGGGTACGGATCGCCGACCGCAAGACCGCCGGGGCGGCGCTGGATGACCTGATCGCGGAGCTGGACACCCGGCTGGCCGAGAACCCCGAGAACCCCGACGGGGCCGACGGGGCCGCGCAGCCGGACCTGTTCTTTCTCATCGCCGGGATGCACCGCTGGCATGAGCTGGTGACCGAGGGTGACTACGGCCGGCCCAGCGAGGCCGCCGCCCGCCTGGCCCGCCTGGCCGAGGCCGGACCCGACGTCGGCATGCACGTGGTGGCCTGGGCCGACAGCTACGCCACCGCCGAGCGAGCGCTGCGGCGGCCTGGCCTGGCCCATTTCGGCCTGCGCGCCGTGCTGCGCGTGCTGTCGCCCGCGGAAAGCGACGCGCTGCTCGGCGTCGCGGCGGCGGCCAGCCTGGACGACAACCGCGCCCTGTACCGGGACACCGAGTGGCCATCTGAGCAGGTCGAGAAGTTCAAGCCGTACTCGGTCCCGTCGCTGCACGCCTTCGCCCGGGCGGCCTTCCGGAGCCCGGCATGACCGAGCCCGCCACCTCGCCGTACCTGTCCCTGCGCCAGGCGGTCCGGCCCGCCATCTTCGCCCACCGGCTGCTGGCCGGGGACGCCGAACGGGCCGGCACGCTGGTGGCCGAGTGCGAGGAACTGCTCGCGCTCACCAGGAAACTGCTGGTCGCCGTCGGGCAAGCGCGCATACTCGAGCCCGAACCCGAGCCCGAGCCCGGCTCTGGCGCCGGCGCCGGCGAGAACGGGACCGGTGCGGACGGGACGGAGGAAACCGCCCGGCACGCGCGGTTTCTCGACGCCTACGCCGAGGCCGGGCTGCTGTGGGCCAAGGTGGCCGGAAGTGCCCTGGCGCTGGCCCACGCGCTGCTGGCGGCGGGCGACTGGGCCGCGGTGCGCCAGCTGACCGGATTCCTGGCCGACGCGGGCGAAGCGAGCGCGGCGGCCGAGCTGCGGGCCCAGCTGGCCCAGGCGGTCCTGGCGGCGCATCGCGACCAGCTCAGCAGCATCGGCAATAAAATGCCGCCGGCTGACATCGGGAAATCGATCAAGGCCCTGCGAGCGGTGCTGCGAGAAGCCCCGGATGAACTGAACCGTGAGGTAAATCGGCTGCTTGTCCCGCTGGCCGCGTCGATATACACCATCATGCGACAACGGGATATCGACATACCTTATAGCAGCCGGGTTGAGCACATCGCGACCGGCGGCGTAGCGAAATACCCGGATATCGTCATGATCAGCCTCGATGAGATTGCCGCCGAATTCGAAGGTCTATGCTAGGAGCACTCTTATGGCTGGGGTAGTCAACGATATTGAGGCGCTGGCGGAGTTCCGGGCCCACCTCATGCAGTTCAATCATGACCTGGCGGAAAACTTTGCCACCATCCGTGGGCACTGGCGTGAGCTCGGCGAGGTCTGGCGGGACGACATGTACCAGGTTTTCGGTGAGGCGCTGGAGGAGGTCACCCCGGGTATCGCGCATTACCTGTCCGCCACGCATGCCCACGAGGCGCACCTGGCCGCCCTGATCGAGCAGCTTCGCGGCTACCTGGAGACCGGTCTCGGGACGGGCGCGGGCCGGACGGTGAGCCGACGTGACCGCGATCCACGCTGACGCCGACGCCCTCGCTGAGCTGCGCGCGGCGCTGACCCGGTTCCGCTATGCCCAGCGGGAGGTGGCTGACCGCGGCGACGACGCGATCGTGGCGGCCCGGGCGTCCCTGGCGGCCACGGCCAGCCACTGGCGGGCCCGGCTGGAACAGTCCCAGGCCGAACTCGCGGCCTGCCGGGAGCGGTCCCAGGCCGCGGCCGGCGACCTGGTGGACTGTTCAGGCTACGCCCGGGCCGTCAGCGAGGCCGGCCAGCGGCTTGACCGCATCCGGTACTGGCAACAACGGATCGACCAGCAGGTCATCGAGTTCCACGCCGCCGCCGCCCGGTTCGCGGGCCTGCTCGATACCGACCTGCCCCGGGCCGAAGAGCGGCTCGCCGCCATCATCGCGAGCCTGACCTCGGCCCGCCACGTCCAGGCGCCCGGGGCCTGATCCGGTGCCCGCCGTGCCCGACCGGCCTGATCGCGATGGCGATCAGCATCTCCGGCTGCTTGAGGACGCCTGGGACCGCGTCGCGCCGTCCTGGCGCGATGGCATCGGGCGTGACTTCGCTACCCGCCAGTGGACGCCACTGCGTGAGGAGTCCCGGTCCTACCTGGAGGCCCTGCGCGCGATGATGGACCTGCTCGACGCCGCCGCCCGCGATGCCGAATACTAGCCCGGTACGATCCGGGTCACAGTGAGGACGAAGAGCAGGCGCGGGGGGCTTTGAGAGCAAGTGTCAGCTTCTGGGATGACGTCCGAGACCGACGTCGGGGCACCGGGGCGGCCAACCCGGCGCTGGCCGGGCTGGCCGCCAACCCGGCACTGGCCGGCGCCGCCATCCGGGCGGCTTTCGCTGCCCGCGACCGCGGCCGTCGTCTACCTGGGCATCCGCGGGCTCCAACTCGTCGTCGTCGCATTCTTGCTCCGGCATGGTGCTTATCAGCGGGCCCATGTGTCACTCGACCAGTGGATTACCGGGGGCGACGGCGCTTTCTACCGGGCCATCGCGGCGCACGGATACGACCACCAGCTCATCCAGCTGACGAATTCCTCCGTGTTCGCCTCCTTCCCTGGCTATCCGGCGGCCATCGACTCGCTGGCCTGGCTGCCCGGGATCAGCATTGCGTCCGCGGGATTTGCCGTTACGATCCTGGCCGGCCTGGCGGCAGCATGGGGCCTGAGCACCCTGGGCCTGAAGCTGACCGCTGACACGCGCACCAGCCTGATCATGGTGGCGATCTGGGCGGTGGCGCCCGGCTGCGTCGCCTTGTCGAGGGTGCACTCGGAAGCGCTGTTCAGCGCCCTGGCCGTCTGGGCCCTGGTCGCACTGGTCGATCGGCGGTGGCTGACCGCCGGGATCCTGGTCATGCTGGCCGGAACGGTGCGCAGCACCGCCCTGGCGCTGGTCGCGGCCGTCGCGGTGGCGGTGGCGCTCGCTGTGATCCAGGCCGCCCTGACCCGGCGGCGGATCGGCGCCTGGTGGCGCCCCGTGGCCGCGCTGCTGCTGGCACCGCTGGGGCTGCTCGGCTACTGGGGTTATGTGGCCTGGGTGACACACCGGCCGGACGGATGGTTCTGGGTCGAGAAGCAGCGCTTCCACACGTCTTTCGATTGGGGCCTGGGCACGATCCGGGTTATCTGGGAAACGTTCCTGGACCGGCCCTCGGTGGCCGGGCTTCTGGTCGTCGCGGCGATCCTGGCGGCCATGGCGCTGACCGCCTGGAGCCTGACCGAGCGGATCCCCGTCTGCCTGCACGTCTATACGGTCGTGGTGGCCGTGGTGGCGTTCACGATCAGTGCCAACTGGTTCAGTGAGAAGCCCAGGTACTTCCTGCCCGCCGTCCTGCTCGCGCTCCCGGTAGCCCGGCTGCTGGCCCCGGTCAGGACGTCGGTGCTTGTTCCGCTCGTCGTCGTGTTCACTCTCGTGTCCACCTGGATGGGCATCTACCTCTTGATCGCGGCCGGCTGGGCGTCCTGAGCGCGGTGCTAGCCGGCGGTGGCTCAGCCGGCCGGCGGCCAGCGTGTTCAGGCGCGCCACGCAGGCCTGCGGATCGACGGCGGCCAGCACCAGATCGTCGAATACCGTGCGCCCGGCCGACACGCCGACCAGCTCAGCGCGGGACGGTTTGCCTGTCGCCACGTCGACGGTGGTGACCCGGCCGCGAAAGGTCACCGTCGTCACCACCTCAGCCGGGGTGGCGGTGAAGATCTCGTGCAGCGTGCGCAGCGCGACGCAGCAGGCCAGCCGGTCGTGGCGCTGCCTGATCTCGTCGTCTTGACGTGGCACCGGCTCGATGACGTCGCGCGCCTGGACGTAGCGGTAGGCGCGGACCGAGGGCACGACGCTGACCGGCGGAAGCTCGGCGTCCACCGTGACGCCGCGGTCCTTGGCCTGATAACTGACCTGGTGCTCGCGCGGGAAGCCGTCCGGGTACCTGGACGCCTTGAGCAGGCAGTCGGTAAACCACTCCACCGCGTCGGCCTGCCCGGTGGCGAATGCCGACTGGCGAGCGGCGACATAGGCGTTCCGGCGGGCCGCTCGCGCGCGTTCCTGGGTAAGTTTCTGGTCGTAGCCGGCCTTGGCCGCGGCCAGCGCCTGCCGCCGCTGCGCCTCTCGCTGCTGGTGGGCCGTCTCGGCGGCCGCCAGCCGGGCCCGCGCCTGGGCCAGCTCACGCTGACGGTGGCCGCGCCGCAGCCGGCCGAGTCCCTGCGGGGGGACCGGCGCGAACTCGCTCCACGTGGGCGCGGCCGTCACCTGACCGAGTTCGCCCGGATCGAAGGGCGGTAGCGTGGGCGTGGCCATCAGCCGCTCGAACGTCAGCGCGGGCCGCGGCAAGATCCCGGTCAGGACCTCCTCCAGGAGCTTGACCCGCTCCTGCACGGCGGCGGTCTTCGCTTCGGCTTCCCGCTGCCGGCCTTCCACCAGTTCCTGCTGCCTGGCCCATTCCTGGTCCTTGTCCTGACGGCGCCGTTCCCGGTCCAGCCGGTCGTCGTCCCGGCGCTGCGCGACCAGACGGCGCTCGAAGTCAGAAAGACTCCCGCTGCGAGCCATGGTTCTCCCGGTCGTTGTCATTCCCGCCTACGTCAATGACGATAACCGCGGCCGGAGATCAGCAAAAGCCGGCCGAGGCCGTCCCGAGACATCGACGAGCTCGGTTTCGCCGACGGGTTGCAGGCGCGGCGTCTGGGTCGTGTCCGTCGCGGTGCGCTCGAAGCGGATGCGGGCCCGCCGCCCCTCGAACTCCATGACGCCGAGCATGTTGTGGAACCAGGGCCCGCGAGTGATCCGCCATCGGAGCTCAGGCCTGGCCACCCCGGCCAGCCGGGCTAGGACGCGACCAGCAAGCTCGCCCGCCCATGACGTCGTCAGCTGCTGCCCGCGGCGCAGCGAGTCAGGCAGCCGGTTGTGGATCGGCGAGCAGACCGCCTGGTAGACGGCGCTGCGCTCACCTCCCGCACCGGGCGGGTCAGCCCCGTGCGGGAGGTCCACGGCCGCCAGGTAACTATGGTGGATGTCGCCGGAGACCATCGTGACCGTGGCGGGCGGGCGCCCGTGCGCTCCGGTCGCCAGCCCGGTGACCAGCCGCTCGAAGGCGGTGAACGACGTCCGGAACGCCGCCCAGTGTTCCAGGTCGGCGGCCCGGCGCACCCGCTCGCCGAGGCGTGCCAGCCGCCTGCCCCAGGCCCCGTCGCAGACGGCTTCGTTCCACGCTTCCAGGGCGTGGATCCCGGCTGGCAGCAGGACCGGCAGCGAGGTCGCCAGGACCACGTGCTCCCAGTCACCGGACACCGACTCGGTGATCCACCGCCATTCCGCCTCGCTGACCATGAGCCGCCCGCCGTCGGCGAGCACCCGGCTGCTCCGCGAGTCGATCACCACCACCCGCACCCCGCCGAAGCTGCGGCGAAAGCTCCACCGCACGTCGGCCGACTGCCGTTCGGCCCGAGCGGCGAACTCGCGGAGCGCGGCCGCCGCGTCGCCCGGCGCCCGCACCCGCCGCCACAGCTCGTCCTGGCCGAGCTCGTCCGGGGACAGGTTGCCCAGGTGCTGATAGATCCAGTAACTCATGTAGGCGCCGCTGATCCTGGCCTGCCACCACGGCTTGGCCCGGTACTCGCGGAGCCAGGAGGCCGAGGTGTTCCAGTCGTCGTGGACGTCATGATCATCGAAGATCATGGCGGTCGGGACCACCGACAGCAGCCAGCGCACCGAGACCTCACTCCAGGCCTCGCGGTACAAAAAGCAGTACTCGGCGAAGTCGGCGACCTGATCACCTGGCGGTTCGGACAGGTCGCGGCGGGCGCGAATGAACTGACGGGTCGCCGGCCCTACCTCATCGGCGTAGACCTGGTCGCCGATCATCAGCATGACATCGGGCCAGCGCTCGTGCGGGGTGTCGCGCAGGTCGAGCGCGTAGTCGCCAAGCGCGTCCGCGCCGTGTTCGGCGTCGTGCCTGGCCCGGGCCCGGCTGCGCCGCGGTGCCCTCAGCTCGGCGATCCGGCAGGAACCGAAAACCAGCCGGAGCGGGCGGTCCGGGTCTATCGTGCGCAGGACACTCGGCGGGAACCCCGACCCGCTCTCGGGCCAGCGAACGGTCCCGTCCAGGGCGACCTGGTACTCGTACTCGGCTCCCGGCCGCAGTCCGTCGATCACCACCAGCGCGAAGTGGTGCCCGGCGACCTCGAAGGTCCGCGCCCGCCGGCCGAGGATGCCGACCTCGCAGCTTTGGTCGGTCTCCACCCATATCGTGGCCGCGGTCTCACCGACGTAGCGCAGCAGCGGCCCGAGCACGAGCACGGGCGCCGCGCCGTCGCCATCACTCATACCCGCCCACTACCCAAGAACCGCCCCAACTCACCCGGACTCCAGTCGTGATCACGAGGCCCCTGGCGCCCCGCCGTCCATCAGGTCGGTGAACGCGTCCACCGAAACCCGGAACTCCCGGGGTTCACCCGCCCGTAGTCCGCCACCGCCTCACCGCCGGCCGCCGTGGTCTCCGCGACGACGTGATCCGCCGACCCGCAGCCGCCCGAGTCCACGAGCCGGTTCCGGTTGTTGACCACCACCCGCGCCCCTTGCCGCGTCAGCGCCAGGCAGAACGACCGTCCAAGCCCACGTCCGCCCCCGGACACGACCGCCACCCGCCCCGCCAGCGGTCGTCCCCCCGCACTGCGTCCGTCATGGCGTAACGCGCCCGACAAGCTCGGCGATCCAGAACAGCGGCCCGCCGCCGAGTTCGAGGTCGCTGGGGATCCGGGCGGTACGCAGCGTTTCGAGCACGACTGCCTCAGACCCGACAGCCTCAGACATGGCTGCCTCAGACACGACCGCTCCTGGCTGCCGCCATGACTGCTCCTACGCTCAAGGGAGCCTGCCCACCGCCGGCGGCTCCTAGCCCACCCAGTACGACACACACCCCGCGAACCGGTATGCTAACTCCGTTCCGGCTGCAGCCTGGTGCCGCAGCCAGAGGGGCTTTAGCTCAGTTGGTAGAGCGCTTGCATGGCATGCAAGAGGTCAGGGGTTCGAATCCCCTAAGCTCCACGCATTTTTCGTGTACTCGTTCGAGTAAAAAAGAGTCAATCAAGTGACAATGGCACCGGATTTCCGCCGTGGCCTACCTGAGTAAAGGGCGCTGGGCCGGGCCCGGCGCTGCCGACAGGAACATTTGGCCAGTTCAGCAGCGTGTGAGCTTCAGCGGTCGCTCTGGCACGCGTGATGCAGACCCTGACTGCATGCGTCGTATGCAAGAGGTCTACCTCTTTGGCGCAGTTGTTCGGCGTTCGGTCATCCGGAACTTCGCCGGCATGCTGCGAGCAGGAGTTCAGTGACGAGGGCGAGATCATCGGGGGTGAGGTCCGTGCCGCCTGCGTCGTGGATCCACCGCAGTGACTGGCGGCGGCGATCTACCATCCAGAGGTCGACATGGAGCCAGATGTCCGCGGCAGCCGATGTGTCGCAGGCGGCGAGCTGAGCTAGCGCGGCGGGCCGTGCTTGCTCGTCGAGGATGATCCGGGCAATGTCTTGCAGGTCGGTGCCCTGCTTGTCGGCCATGCGATTCATGATGGCTTGCAGCTTCATGGCGACTAGGGGGCCGGGTTCGGCGACCAGCGTACTGACCTCGACGTGGGCTCCCCTGATGGGCGCCTGACTCGCGGAACGAGGATCTCGGGCCGGTCCCGGTCCTGGGTCATCGAGGCGGGACGAAGCGGGCAGCGGATCTTGCCCGTGACGGCCGGGCACTGGATGCGGTGGTAGCCGTTTTCGTCGTCCCCGAGAGATGCGCCTGAGCTTGTAACGGGCTAGCTCGGCGGTCCGGGTCACCGACCGGATGCTGATCTTCGGTCAGCGACACCTGCGGACGATCTTGGCCCAGTATGTGGCTCATTACAACGGACGGCGACCCATAGGAGCCGCCAGCTCCGCTCGCCCGGCCCCACCACCCTGTCGCGGACCTCTCCCAGCAGCGAATCAAGCGCCGACCCGTCCTCGGCGGCCTCATCAACGAATACGAGCGGCCGCATAGAAGCCCAGGTCAAGGCCGGTGGCCGAGTTCTGGAACCCCACAGGGATTACTGCGCGTTGCCATGTATATTGCGGGCCGCGTTCTGGGCGGCGGAGCCATGCGCGTTATACGCCGCATTCTGCGTGGCGGTGGGGCGCATGGTGCTGCCGGTCTGGGGGTAGATGACCGGCGCGCCGGGGGGGCGTTGCGAGGTGGTGCCATACCGCGGCGTGGGTGGTGCAAATTCGCCGCCTGGATACTCGCTGAATGCTCCTTGGCGAAGCTTGTAGACTCTTATCGTCTTCCTCGTTTGGAGAAGCGCGAGAAGCCCGAAGAACACGCCCGCTATAAGGAAGAGCAGCGGATTTGGGTGAGGGTTGGCTGCGGTCGACAGCTGGCCTAGTGGCGTATAGCCGGTCCGGTGGCCGTGTACCTAGCTAGAGATAGCTGCACTCATGAACCCGAACGTGAGGCAACCAAATGCGATTATTCTCGCGATCCTCCTGATGTACTTGCCTCGTGGCATGTTCGACCGCATATCCGCTCCGTAGACGAGCTGGTCATCTGGCTATGCCGCTTGATCCCGGCGTTTGGCCCAAGAGTACATGCAAATAATGAAATTAGCAATTTCTTACAGGAAAGCTCAATGCCCTCGTCAGACGTATTGGGTATCGACCAAGGAGCTTCGCGTCCAGGCCACCGGGCAGGTAGCATAGTCGTAGGTAAAGTGGTTTCGCCGAACTCTCCGGTAGGTGCAATTTCTGTGTAACTGCAGGCAAGATCGCCGCCATCGACGCGCTCTCCGACCCCAGCGTCTGCACCAGCTCAACCTCACCGCACTCGACGATTAACTTGGATCAGTGCTCCCGGGTGAAGATCGTGTTCATCGTTGTCGCGCCCGTCGTGATCTGATCACGGACTTGAGCTGGTGCCGGTAGACCTTCTCCGTGACGATCGTGATCTAGTGACCGAGCTAGGTCGGCGATCACCTCGACAGTGATTCCGTTACCGCTGAGGATCGACACGAACGAGTGCCTCAGCTCCCGCGGCGTCCTCGCCGTGCCGATGCCAGCCGCGGTGGTGATGGCATGGAATGAGCGGCGGACCTTGCCCGCGGCCTCTCCGGTGCCGATGCGAGTTCAGAACACGAGATCGTTGTCCTTTCACGCATGCCGGTCGTGAGTCGGTGCATCGTCTTCTCCTTGCGGTTGCTGCTGTAGCGCCGTAGCCGCCTCGAGGATCTCCAGAGTCCGGCGGGACAGGTCGGTCTTGGTGTCGCCGTCTTCGCGCACTGAGCGCCACACGCATCCAGTGAGCTTCTCGTGGTAAGCCGATCTCGGTCACCGGCCGCCACTCCCGATCACTTTCCGCCCACGCCACTGCCGGATCGCGCCCGCAGGTGCGCAGCGAAATTCGTGACGGTCAAACAGTCAGCAAGGACGATCAGACACTCAGAAGGAAAAGGTCGCAGCAAGCCCAGCGGCCGCAGCAAGCCCACCGTCCTCGACACGGGCGCGCAGGTCACAGCGCCGCTAGGACGGGCGGCTCGAGATAACGTCCGGCATCCGCTTGATCGCCACGATCAGCCGCACCGTCCACGGAAGCGACATGATCCGCTGCTGCTTCTGCGTCGTGAGCCGCCTATCGGCGATCGCCTTCTCCGCATGTACCTCCATCACGCCCTCGCCGATATGGCGTTCAAGTTCGCCCAGTCGCACGAAGTCAAGCAACCACCCATCTGGCCGGGACCGCACCCGCCCGCACTGTCGCCGGGCGGTACCATCGGCTGGCAGAACGTTATCATCGTGCCCGCTGCCACCAGCGTCCCCGCCGGAATGGCCAGCATTGTCCCCGGCCGACCAGCTGACCGGATCTTTTACGGAGCGGCGGTACAGCGAATGCCGCGTGCGCTCGGCCATCTCAGCGTTACGGTCGTTTAGCATGACCTGAAGGTCACGGGTTTGTCTTCTACTGCCTACGGCGACTGAACGATTCGGGGAGCAACTTGGCTGATCAGTCTCAGCTCTGATTAGTAGGTGTCAGCTAGCTCTAGTGTTAGATTCGCTTCTGTGATATGGCTACAGTAATCCGCGCCGCCGTGCCAGCCGTCTAGCCTTCATAGGTATTGCAACGTTTGCAGCTTCGTGGCACTGCCTGCGGTGGCGTCCTAAGAAGGCGGCACTGTGCGCATATTCCGGCGAGTAAATGCTGTGATTGCGGCTACCGCGATAGCCGCGTCGGGCGTTGCGGCCTGCACCGATGGCCCGCCACCTGCTCATACTGCACATTCAGCCGGCCAGCCGTCGTCACCGCCTGGCGGGCCCAGGACCGTGCTCACACCGACACCTAAGCCGAGCCTGTCTGCGGAGGCCCGGCTACGGTCCGCGCTCCTGCAAGCCAGCGATTTGGGGCCGTCTTTCAGTGAGGTGACGAGCGCAGGCGGCAGCCCGGCTTCGGTCAAGGTGACAGGGTGTCCGTCGCTTGCCACGCCGATCAACTCGTCCCTCGGCGCGCAGCGGAGCATACAGCAAAGCGCATCGTTCTCGGGGGGTCCATTCGGGCCGTTCGTCGAGGAATCGCTCGCCGCTCTACCGGCTGCCGAGATGGGTGCCGACTATGCGAGGATGCGCACGGCGATCGCATCGTGCCACTTTCTCGGCTTCGCCGGCTACGGGCAGACCATGATATTCAAGCTGACCCCGGTCAGCTTCGGGCCGCCGGGATCGTCGGCGGTGCGGATGGACGCCGATTTCCACGGCGCCCTGGTGGACGGCTATCTGGCGATCGATCGCATCGAGAACGTCGCCTTGGTTTACATCTTCTATCAGTTCGAAAGTCGCTCATCGCAACCCGCCAACGCGTTCTACGTGAGGGCGGTCGGCAAGGCTCGGCGAGTCCTATGAACCTCGCACACAGCGGATCTGAGTCTACCGGATTTCGTGTGAGGGTCGGCCTTGGTGCCGGATGCCGGCACCAAACTCGCCGCGACGTTGGATTCCTGGTGACGGTGCTCCTTCGCTGATCTGGGCGGTGTGACGTTATATGACAGGTGTGAGCCGCACCCCTGGGCGGACACGCGCAAATGCGGCGGCGCGAAAGCGGTGTTTGCGCCGGCTGTGTTCATGTGCGGCGGTGGTCGGCCTGGCGCTGGTACTTGTGATGGTCGCGGTCAAGCTCGCCCGGAGCCGTCGTCCGGCCGGCCTGCGGAAAGAACCGGCCTGCCCGCAGAAGGCTGCGTCTCCTTGGTCCGAGCTGAAGGAGCGTGTCCTGGTTCTGCCGTCTGGCCAGCGGGGGTTGCGTGTGGTCGTCTTCGCCGCGGTCGGCCTGATCACGGTCGCCGCGGTCATCATCGGCGCCGGCCGTCATCTCCCAGGAACCACCCTGCTGGTCGGTGCCGCCGCGGGGGCGCGGGTGAGCATCTCTGTCTATGCACTCGTGATCGGCGTGGCGTGCGCGGTCGCAGCCTGGATATTGGTCCTTGCGGGATTGTTCTTCGCCGACTGGCGGGTGCGCCTTCCTGGCCTTGTCCTGGTTGGCCTCGGTGCTGCCGCCGAACGGCACGTCCTGGGCCGCCGGCTCTCATTCTTCGGTGCCGCACCCGGGCTCGCCGCGCTGGCCGGTGTTCTCACGCTCGGGGCGCTGACCATCGCCGCCGAGGTGTGGCCGAGGCGGGGTAAGGCCCTGCGGCTCGACACCAGGAGTCCGTCATGGACGCGTCTTGTCCTCGTCGCCATCGTCGTGGTCGTCCTGGTGGTGTATGCCGATCAGGCAATCCGGCTCGGCGGGCTGGCCAGCCTCGGGGAGGGCTCTGTCTCAGTGCTCGAGCTGCTGTACGTCACCGTCATCCTGGTCATCCCTATGCTCCTGCTCGCCGGTGCCGACGTCAGCGATTTCGGCGGTGCCATCGCTGGCGGCGTCAGCGTCAGCCTGACCACGCTTCGGGTCGCCGTGCCACTCGCGGCCGCCGCTGCCGCAGAGCTCGCGGTGGCGCTTCACAGCCTCGGCATGCGGGTCTTCGTGAATGTTGCGCTCGCCGCCGCGTTGTTCGGGGTACTCGCCGCCACCGCGGCGGCGACGCGACCCTATCGTGGCTGGAAGAAGCCCCTTCCGGCGCTGATGGCGGCTGCGATCGTCTTCATGTTGGTGCTGGGCTTGCAGGTCGCGACCGGCTTGCAGAAAGTGCCGTCGCGGTCAGCGCTCACCGTGAGCCCACCAGATGCCGTATACGTCCACAAGGGTCAGCCGACGTTCAGCATCCGGTACCCACGGGCCTGCGGCTCACCAGTTGACTACTCGCAGCCCGCGTTCACTAATGTCAGCTGGATCGGCTGCCAGCCAATCGCGGGGCTGACGGCCCGCCAGAGCTATACCTTCAGCTTCGCCACCCTTAGCTTCGCCGCTGGCTCCGCCGATGCCTGCGATACGCTCCGCGCGGTCTTCGTGGCCAGCAACGTCCTTAATGTGCGCTATCTGCGCGCATCCGACGACGAGGGGTGGCGCGCGTGCGCGTTCACCGGCACCGGAAACCGGGGCATCGCGTGGGTACGGCCAACCGGCAGACGGATCTGGCTGCTGTTCGGGCAGACCGCCGACGTGGCCGCCACCTTCAACTTCGTAGAGCCGTTGCTGCGGGCGGTGCGGGACTCCTGGAGGCCAGCTACCGCACCAGGCCCAGTAGTAAACACCAGCGAGAATGGCGCCAGTCAAAATCTCCAGTCCGAGCTCAGCCACTTCGCCGCCCGTACCGGCCTGATCTGGCTCGCTATCACCATCTCCGCTGCACTCGCCCTGATCCTGGGCCGACGCAGGCGCCGTGCCGATGAAGTCAAGCCAGCACTCATGTACGTGGTCGCCACTGGTGCATGGGTGGCGCTGACGTTTCTGGGCAGGAGCGCCGCGGTCCAGACAGCGGGCCATCATCTGCTCAGCCTCCAGATCGCCGGCGTGCAGGCGCTTGCCGGGCTCGCGACGTTCGGCTACATGATCGTTGTTGCGTACCGCCGCTGGCACGCGGTCCGGCGGAATGACCGCGAGGACATTCAGCGGACAAGCGAGATCTCACGCAGGCTCGGCAGCCTGTTCGTTCTCAATTGCAGCCTGCTGCTGACCTGGGCGGCGGGAATCCTGTACGGGACGGCCAGCCGCGTCGGCAGCACCCTATCTGTCGCCCAGGGCATCGTCGTCATAGCTGCGCTGCTGTGGGAACTCATCTTTTCTGGTGAACTGCTGAACGGCGGCAAACCTGCATCTGCGCTACCACGACGTGCCCGGCTGCTCCTGTATCTGGGCTACCTCCTCCTAACCGCCTCTGCAGTTCTCCAGTTGAGCACACTGCGTTCGCCCGCCACGGGAGCACGGGTCGAGGTGTTCGACGCGGAGACGATCGTCCAGGTCGGCATCATCGAGCTTGGCGTGCCGCTAGCGATCACCGTCTTCCTGATCAACTGGTCCCTTCGCTGCCCTGCGGCAGTCGGTGTCCTTTGGCATCGAAGATTCCGTAGCGCACGCTGCTAACCTGCGCAGAGGAATCTATGTTGGCAAGCTGCAGCCGGTTTGGCGTCCGTTTTGCCGGTTTCTAGCGGTGAGTGGGTGAAGTTCCTGCCAGTGAAGATTGCTCACCCGGGGCTTTGACGCTGGCTTGCGCGACGGTGATGGCGTCCGGGTAGGCCGCGGCCAGGAACATTTCCTGTGAGCTGGATTCGGAGGCGGATCTTGGGTTCGACGCGATGAGCGTCGTTGCCCGGCGCTTCCAGGATCGTTCACCGGCTTGGCTGGGGGGCTGCATGGAGAGATAGAGGAGCTGTTCGGCGGTGCAGCGGCGGAGCAGCCGGCGTGCCCGGCGCTCGGCGTCCAGGATGTCGGGGCAGTCACGGACGCTGAACTGCGGTGTTCCGTGCGCGGACAGCCAGATCCCGTGCCGGAGGCAGACTCGCCTGCAGGCGGGGAGATGAGCCGGGACCGGCTGCTGTATGCGCTGGGCCGCCGAGCAGAGACGGCATGCCGTGACGGCCCTGGCCGGCTGTTCCCGGTTCTCCCCGAAAGCGGGCAGCGCTTTCTTCAGCGCGAGGGCGGTTGATCCGCAGGCTGCGGCGAGGGACTCTGCGGCCTCGCCCGCCCAGGGGGCGAGCTTGTCGTGCTGCCAGCGGTCGTCGTGCCACTGGTTCCTGATGCTGAACCACGGGTGGACGATGCCGAGCAGCGCATCGAGCGTGGTCCGGTTAGCGTCGGCAAGGCGTCTGAGGAACGAGGCCATGGTCTCCCCGCCGACCGGGGAGAGGGGCACTGCCAGCCGGAACGGCCGGGGCATCTGCTCTGGCGGGCGCAGGGCGTAGCCGCTGATTCTCGCGAGGTGGCAGTCCGGGCACGGGTGCGGGCTTATCTCGTGGCGCTCCAGTGCCCGGTAGAACGTCTTGCCGGTGCCGGGAAACCCGAGCCCCGTGATCTCGGCCAGCAGCGGCATGGCCCGCAGGTGCGGGTCGTCCTCCAGCCGCCGCCGGCAGTAGGCCGCGAACGGGGCGAAGCTGTCTTCCCGGGCCGTGAATTCGCCGGGGGCGCGGTGCCCGAGCGCGTAGCTGCGGACCGTCTGGGGGCTGTGGCCGTACTCCGCGGCGATCTGGGGGACGGTCTTGCCCGCGGCGTGCTCGGCGATGATCAGCTCGGCCCGGTCGCGGGGCAGGATGTTCGTCACCGTGCCGGCGTCTTCCGGGGCGGCGGGGCCTGCGCGGTCATGTCGACGGCGACCTGGTCCAGGCTCTTGCGGGTGAGTTTCTCGGTGCCGTCGAGGATGGCCTGGCAGGATGCGTCGCGCAGCAGCCAGAGCAGGCTGCCGATCATGCCGCGGGTGCGGCGGTGCAGGTAGTCCGCGAGCGTGACGAGGGCGCCGTCCTTGTGGCGGTAGAGCCGCAGGGATCCCTCAACCGCGGCGACGAGGGAGGACCATTCCCGTCCGGGGGTGAAGGCGCTGGCCGGGATGAGGGTGAACCGGCCGGCGACCTGGTCGCCGCGGGGGCCGGCCAGCAGGGCCCCGCGGTCCAGCCCGATCCCGGAATACACGAAAGTGGACGGCAGCCTTTCGGAGAAGTACTTCAGGGTGTCGGATGCCTCGGCGCCGGCCCGGGTGGTCATGTCCAGGTTGTGCAGTTCGTCCACGATGATCATGCTCACGCGGGTGTCCAGGCAGATGCCGCAGACCTGCTCGATCACGTCGGTGATGTTGGCCCGGCGGGGAACGGGGGTGCCGAGGAACCGGGCGATCTCCATGGCGATCATCTTGCCGGTCGCGGCCGGCGGGACGGTGATGTAGATGACGGGGATGTCGTCGCGGGAGCCCGGTCCCGGGTTCCGGTGCCGGTGGGTGACCTCGACGGTCTTGCCGAGCTGGGTGACCGCCGTGGTCTTCCCGGTCCGGGCGGCCCGGACACCATGAGCCCGGACCGCCCGTAATGGGCGAGGCGGTTCATCCGGATCAGGTTCCCGCCCTGGGTGACGATCCGCCCGATGACCGGGGTCTGGACCACGACCAGCCGGGAATGGTGCTCCAGCCGCTCCTCGTCGTGGGCGGCGCGCTTGCCGTCCTCGAGCGCAAGCCAGTCCTGCTCGGGAAGCAGGTCCGGGACCGACGGCACGGCGGCGGTGAACTGCCGCCATCCGGTCAGCGTGGTCAGCTGGACCGCGGTACCGGCGCTGCGCCGGGCGGGCGGGGTCACCGCCATTTCTCCGCCTCGCGGAACGGGTCGAAGATCGGCATCGGGACGATAGCCTCCCCGTCACCCTCGCCGTTGCCGGCCTCCCCGGCCGCAGGCTCGTCTCCGGGGCCCGGCACGGACGGCACGGACGGGCCAGCGGCCCGGGTGCGGGCGGCGACCCGCCGCTCCCGTTTCGCGGCCGGGCCCGCGGGAGCACCGCCGGGCCCCTGCCCGGCCCGGGTGAGCAGGTCCTCGACCGCGTCGGCGAGCTCGGCCTCGGTGGCGCCGGGCATCAGCTTGCCGGCATGGTCCCAGGCCAGTTCCCCGAACGGGGCCGCGACCCGGTGCAGCTGGGTCCAGAACACGGTGATCCATCCGCCGTTGCGGTGGTCGCGGACCCAGATCCGCGAGATGTCGTAAGGGTCATGGTGCACTTCGTGCAGCCCTTTGCGGGCGGTGACCCCGGAATGCTGCATCCGCAGCGGGTTCAGCTCTTTCCCGTCGTAGACACGGCGGCTGATCTTGATGCCGTAGGCGTTCACGGCCCGCCAGGCAGCGGGAAGCAGCTCGATGTAGTCCCCGGGCGACAAGGCCAGCGGCACGTAGCCGGCGGTCTCGGTCAGGGCGGCGTACTTCTCGTTCGGGCTGAACGCCCGCCCCGGGTGCAGCGGGTCCCGCAGCCCGTCATGCGGCCTGGCCTGCCAGATAATCAGCCACTGGTCGAGCAGGTCCTGCAGCTCGGGCAGCGACCACACGGCCTTGTCCTCGACGCCGCGGCCGCGGTATTCCGGGCTCGCCCGGTATAGCCCGACACGTACTGGGCGAACATCGTCGCCACCGATCCCAGCATCCTCTCGATATGCGGCTTGTCAGTCCCGGTGGCCTTGCGGGCCGGCTGGAAGCTGATGCCCAGGAACGCGCAGGACGCCCTGAACGACTCCGACACGAACACCTTGCCGTGGTCGACGACGATCACCTGGGGAATGATCACCGGCCGGGCCGCGGCATGCTCCAGCCGCTCATCGATGCTGAGCAGCCGCCGGAACGGCAGGGCAGACTCCGACATCCGCATGGCCTGCGGCCAGCCCGGCCGCATCGGCTCCGGGGTCACGGTCCGGGCCAGCAGCACGCTCGCGTCCACCGACTTCGTCGTCGGCCGCAGCACCGCCGCGGTCACCGTCCTGGTCGCGACGTCGATGATTCCCGTCAGGTCGACGCGGCCGGTGACCCCGTTATCCAGGCGGACCAGGACATCCAGCGGCGTGGAGTCGATCTGCATCACGTCGCCGGGCGCCGCCGCAGGCACCTGCCCGAACGGCCCCTCGGGGCGGGCACCCAGCGACCGGCGGGTCCTTGCCGACCCGGTCGTGTGACGGCCGGCTTCCAGCCGGGCGAACAGGCGGTAGAGGGTACTCTCCGACGGCAGCGCCGCCGGCCCGTCCCCGTCCTCTTCCGCAAGGATCTCCCTGGTCCGGCGGAACACGAACGCCGCCGTCCGCGTCGAATCTTCCGCGGCCTCGCCGATCGCCTTCCGCATGGCCGCGACAACGGCCTCGCCGGTCCGGCCGTGCGGCGGCATCCGCCGCCTGGCCCGGTTATCGACCATGCCGGCCAGGCCCTGCTCCTGGTAACGCCGGCGGCGCTTGGCGACCGCGCTCGCCGTGACCGGGTGCCCGGCAGCCGTCAGCTCGGCGGCCTTGGCCTGTTCCCGCCGGGTCAGCGTGACCGTCCCGGGGTCGTACTCCGGCCGCGGGACCGTCCCTTCCCCCGCGTCCGGCGGCACCCCGGTCAGCACCTCGACGATGTGCCGTTCCCACCACCGTGCCTCGTCCACGGCCTCCGAAGGAAGCTCCCCGAGCACCGAGACCTGCGGCATCCCGGGCCGGGGCCGGGCACCCAGCACGGCGAAATCCCCGCCGGCCAGCAGCGCGGACACGGTGACGGCAGTGACCTCGCCAGCGGCGTCGGCCATCCGGACCAGCGTCCCGGACACCCCGATCACCACCTGGTCCCGGCCGCTGAACCGGACCCGGTCCCCGATCCCGAGAACGCCCGGCCGCCCGGTCACCGGGCACCGCCCGCAGCCGCGCCGGCGACGACAAGGGTCCCCGCGGCCATCCTGGCCGCCAGGTCCGCGGTCAGCTCATGCCGCCACATCAGGTGGAACAACGCCGGCAGGACCGCGATCGGGACGCCGGCGGCGGCAGCCCCGGCCATCAGCGGGACCGGCTCGGCGAAGATCCCCAGGAGCCGGCCGGCCAGGCCCGGCGGGCCCCCGCACCGCGGATGACGGTACCGCGCCAGCCACGTGACGTTCGCCGTCAGCACCGGATCCGGGACACCCGCCCTCCGGAAACCCCACCCGGCCAGCCCGCACGCATCCGCCATGGCAGCGAACGCCTCCGCGTCCTTCTCCTCGATCCGGTCATCGGGACGCACGTCGATGACCACGCCGGAACCGCCGGCCATCCGGGCGAACAAGTCCGGCGCGTGACGCCGGCGCCGGCCGGCGCCATCACGCCAGTACAGCCAGAACGGCTGCGCCGCGATCGCCGTGACCTGCGGATCGAAGTCC
>CAVSTQ010000016.1:0-34324 GCA_963730825.1 uncultured Actinomycetes bacterium | reverse complement strand
GTGCCGGAGCCGAAAGTGGTGAAGAACCGGGTACACCTGGATGTGCAGGTGGGCGGCGGTCGCGGCGATGTCGCCTGGGAGGGTACGGTGGCCCCGCGTGATCGAGGCCGTGGAGCGGCTGACGGCCGCCGGCGTGACGGTGATCCGCGAAGATGGCCCCCCGGGCGTGCCGGACCATATGGTGATGGCCGACCCTGAAGGAAACGAGTTCGATCTGCTCGACATCCGCCCTAGGTTCGGGGTGCCGTGAGCGCTTGGTCGGCCCGGCGCCGTTGGCGTGCCGGTCACATGGTGGTGGAACCAGCAGTCGGCCAGCGCGTCGAGAGTAGGCCGGGCCAGGCTCGGGCATCCGCCGCATCCACCCCCGTGAGATTGCTGTACCGGTGCAAGATGCCCCAGGCCAGCAACCGGCGGCGCAGGTCCGCACCGAGTTGATCGCGGCGGTAGCCGTAGCCGAGCCAGCGTCTGGGTCAGGAACCGGGCACTGCCGCGGGCCACGGACACCGCAGACGGCGACGAAATCGTACTCAGCGCTCCCCGTGCATAGCGGGCTCAAAATCGATCAGGCCGGAGAGCCTCCATGTCCCGGCCGGTTCTTCGATGGCCAGCAGGTGCTCGCGAGTAACTTCGGTGTGCAGCAGCACCGGCGGCCGGAACGGCAACGGAACCTCATCGAGGAACCCGTGAATCTGGTCCGACCATAGCGTCGGCAAGCCCAGAACGCGCTGTCGTCAGCACATCGCGCGCGCTGCCCGTCACAATAGCTCGCTAGTCGGTGGGCCGCCACCCCCCGATCACCGGTAGCGGCAGCTGGTGCTGGCCAGGCCCGACACGTCGGTACCCAGGCCCCGGCACAGTTGCTCGACACCCGGCCGCAGCGCGGCCTCGTCGCGGCAGATGGCGGTGAACGCGTCCTCGGTCCACGCTGGGCGGCAGTCCAGCCATGGGTCCCGACCGTAGTGAGCTGGGTGGCCGCCAGCAACAGGATTTAGCCTGCGCCTGTCCCAGGGGCATGGTTACGGCGCCACCAGCGACCAGAACACTTGCACGTCGAAATGGCCGCTCGACGGGTCGGGATCGCCATAGATCTCCCAGCGAGGGCCAGCCAGCCGGTACCCGCTCGCCTGGCTCCGCTGGCGCACCGCCTGATGAGTGTCGCCGATCATGGCGATCGGGCCGGTATGAGCCGCAGTGGCGACGAGCCCGCCTGGAAGCGTTGACGGGACAACATGACCGGCGGGATCGAAAGAGCCGCTGACCTGAACGCCGACTTCGACGTTGGGGACATCATCCCGATACAGCATGACGTTGTGCCCCTGCTGGTAGAGCCCGGCCGGAGCACCGCCGCGAAGGAAGCTCCACGCCTGGTCCAGCATCGGCCCCCACATCGCCGGGAACTCCCCCACGTGGTCGCGGCCACTACCACCGCGGTCGGCGTCGGTTCGACGCTTTTCACGGTCAATCCACAGTCATGGCGCGAAGCATACGCCGCATCTTCGCCCGACCCCTGGAACCTCGGCGAGGATCTGCGAGCGTCACGAAACGCGGCCGTACCTGGGTTGCGCCGCAAGTGATCTTCCACCTGGCCGGCCGGCTGGTTCCGTGGCGGTCCGCCTCGCACCCGGCGTCCTCGCCGGGGTGCGGGGCGAAGTCCCGGGCTTCGTTCGTCCCCCAGTCCCCGGGTCACGGGGGTGGTGCGTGTGGCTGGCGGTGCCACTCGTGCTGGTGATCCGGGGTCCGGCCCTGGGTCTGGCCGGACAATGGACCGTTGAGCCGAGGCCTGCCATGGCCGGCGCGGCGGACTCCAGGCCTGGCCCATCGTCCCGGTGGTGTCACGGTCGTGGCCCGGCACGCGCCGCTGCGGGCCTGGCGGCGCCTCCAGTACTCACCTAGACTGGCTATGGTCCGCTGGGTCAGTATGGCGGGATGCGCATACCGTGGATTCCCGGCGAATACGAACGAGTTTGCATGCGACTGCGGGCAGGCTTGGCGGGTGCCGTGGGCGGCGGCCTGGCGGCGCGGCAGAACCGGTGATGGCCCCGGCCGACGGGCTGGGCTCCGACGCTGCGGGACAGCCAGGCAGCAGCAGCGCGCGGAACGGCGTGCATGGGTCCGGCCAGCCAGGCTCAGGGCGGAGGTGGCTCCGGTGCTCGCCGTCAGCCGCATGGTCAGTGAGCTGCGGAGCTGCCCGCGCTGTGGGGTGACACGGTTTAGTCAGCGCGCCTTCCGCCGCAGTGACTTGCCGGCTGGTTGACATGGAGCTCAATGATCCTGGCCGTCTGTTTGTAGCCTTCATGGCACTGACGTGACGGCTGCGGATGGATGAAATTCCCGGCGGCGGCACGTCTAAGGGTATATCACTGACTATGTGGACACGGGTAGCAATAATGCCGTCATGCCCTTTATGCGTCACGTAGTTTCGGCTCAGGACTGCTAGCGGAGTCACATTCACAGGCGAACACCAGCCCTTGTTCCTGGCCGCCCTCAACGGTGCGACGTTAACCGGCCCGGCCAGCTCGCACACCGTAAGACCACGCGAACAGCCAGCGGCCTCGCATAACAGAACTAATCTCCCACGGAATTCGACGTGACCGGTTACCTCTAGGGCGATCGCGAGGGTGAAGATTGCCAGGACGAGAATCGTCACGAGCAGCCTGGTAGCCCGGCTCGCTGGCCGGTCTTTTTGATGGAGGAATCCTTTAGCTCGACCTCAGCACGAAGCACGCTGTACATCACATAATCCCGGTAGCGCCCCTGGCGGAACGAGGCGCCGCGCAGTACGCCCTCCCGAGTGAACCCAGCCTTCTCCAGGGCCCGCTGCTCAGCCACGTTGGCAATCTCCGTGGTGGCCTCTACGCGGTTGACCGGAGTGTGGGCGAACAGGTATCGGGCCAGCAGCTGCTGAGCCTCCGAACCATAGCCCCGACCCCGGAACTCCGGCGCCAGTCCGATACCGATGGCCCAATTACTGGCCGCCCGCCCAGTCCGGACCTTGTGCCAGTCCACCACGCCGACACGATCGGTGCCGTGCCGCACGATGAGTACCCCACTGTCATCGTCGAGCAGCCCCGACTCGGCCCAGGACCTCCGCAGCCCTTGAGGATCGCTCCAGCCATGCCACTCATACGGGCCTATGGCGGCCGGGTCATTCGTGAGGCTCCCGAGCCAGGACAGATCGTCTTCCACCACCGGCCGGAAGGTTACATGGCTATCCACGGAAACGAGCCTACAGCTGACCGCACCGGATGTCCTGGACGCCTTTTCGGGCCGCCGCGGCGCATAAAACAGCCGGGATGCCGGGCGGAATCACACGCTGATCTCCGCCAGCAAAGTGGGACGCCGGTGAACCCAGACAATTTCTCGCCCTTGTTCTCTCGGCTGTGCGAGCGGGTGGGCACTCAGTTACTGGCACCTTGGGCGAAGCTGCGCCCTGCGGAGGCCTTGCTGAGGCAAGACGCAGTTGACAGGCTGGCCAGCTCTTTGCCCCCCGAAACGCGGCTTGACGACGACTGTTCCCGTCAGCCCGGTGACCTCTGCCGCGCCTCGGCTTGTTCCTTAATGGCCTCGTTGATCGCTACGAAGACGTCCTGGACGCGAGCGATCACATTGGGTGTCCTGCGCCCTGGCCGCTAATTCCCCGGTAGTTCCCGTCCTGCACCAGCAAGGTGCCGCCGCCAGACGGGCTCAGCAGGAACTGGCGCTTGCTTATCGTAAGCCCGAGCAGCTTCGATGCCCACCGCAGTTCACTACCTGGCTTAACGGTCAGCACCTTCACCTTGACAGTCATGGAGCGGCCGGTCGACGGCACGGTAGTCACGATGGTGAGCTGGCTCCCGGCGGCGAGTCGGCCGGTCACCGACTGGAACGCCGGATGCCACTGCGGGTAGCTGGGCAGATCGGCCAGCACCGCCCACACGTTCTCCGGTGTGGCGGCAATCTCGATCGACGTTGATACCTCGTAAGCCATCCCGGCCGGCCTCCCGCGTGAATCATACGATGCGGCCAGCCATTACCCGGCGGTTCTGGTGCATCCTAGGCATCTTGGGGTTCCCCTGCCTGGCGGCAGCGTTATCCGACCGGCCGGCGTACCACCTTCGTGTCCGCTCGCGGCCGCGACCCGGCCCCACCTACCCCGCCTAGCCCATCCCGCCCCGCGAGTCCCTCAGCCCTCTGTCCCGGCCCCCCGGCCCGCGACCGCGCCTGCCTCAGCCGGACAACGAAGATCCCACCGTGCCGCCCAGCGTCGGCACAACGGACCTCCGTGCGGCCAGACCCGGACCCACCAGCACGAACCGCACCGCCAGCCACACCGCCACCCCCGCGACACGGACTATGTCCCCGCCACCCCGGGCTACGTCCTCTTCACCCCCGCGACCCCGGGCTACGTCCTCTCCAGCACCGAAGCCCGGCTCCGCCACCCACCTCCCGGCGGCACAAGTGGCTGGGTGCCGATCACCAGGGGCACAACCTCGCCGGGCGAAGGTCACGCACCGGAGTACTCATGACAACCAGCTGACTCCGATGATGTAAAGCTTCCTTGACTTTACAGTCAAGTAAAGCTACCTTTACATTGTGCGGAACCGGGTCAAGGAGCAGCGGGCCCAGCGGGGGCTGTCGCAGGCTGAGCTGGCGGCGGCGCTGGGCGTGTCCCGGCAGACGGTGATCTCGATCGAGAGCGGCCGTTACCTGCCGTCGCTGCCGCTGGCATTCCGGATCGCCCGCTTCTTTAATGTGACGGTCGACAAGATGTTCGACTCAGAGAATGAGGTGCCGGAGACATGATGAAGCTGAGTCACGGTCGCCTGCAGGTGCCTGCAGGGATGCTGATCCTCGGCACGGGGCTTGCTGTTGCCGTGCTCGTCGGCCAGGGATGGCACAACGCGCTTTTCGTCGAGGTGGTCACGGTCATCGCCGCGGTCGGCTATTTCCTGCTCGGCGGACTGCACACCGACGTCGGAGCGATTTACGGGGCGAGCGCCGACGAGCGGCAGCAGCTCGTCAGGCTACGGGCTCAGGCCCTGACAGGGGTGGTGACGGTACTCGCCGCTGTGATCGGCTTTATGGTGCAGCTCGCACGCCGGGCTCCCACCTGGCCGTTTGAGGTGGTTGTCGGCGCCGCCGTGGCCTCGTTTGTGGTGGGCCTAGCGATTTACGGCGTCCATGGCACCTTCCTGGGCAGCTCCGGCGTACCGGAGGAGACACGGAAATGACGAGCGCCCGGGAAGAACATGCGACCTGCTGACCGTTCGGGGGCCGCGCTGATGCTGGCCCAGGGCACACACCGCTACACATGGTCTCCGCGGCAAGCGAGCGGCGCCTAAATCGGTGAGCCGGACCCCTTTCGGCGGCTGACGTGGCCCTATGGCTCCCCAGGAAGACCGAAGAGGCCCCTTCCAGATTTGGTAAGGGATGTCTGACCTGGGCGCAATCGGATGGACTCGAACCCTAACCTTCTGATCCGTAGCAGGATCACGACCGTCCCCGTAAGTCCAGATGGGTACTCAGACGCAGGTCAGCCGATCACGGGCTCCACACGCATCCACCGTGATTCCACCGCCGTTGTTAGCAAGCGCGTTAGCGAGCTTCGCGATGACTCTCATGGAGAGGAGTTCAACGTTTGGTCGCGCTGACTGCTCGCTGCCGCCGATACCCGAGCTCGCCGCCCAGCGCAATAAGGAGTCCGCTAGCGACCGCAGCGATTCCGGCCCAAAAGACCAGGTGCCCGTAACGGCTCCATATGAGCGTCGAGACCCCCACTACCAGGATGATGAAGCAGCCACCTAGCCACGGACGCTTCCGCATGTGCGCCAGTACCGCCAACGTCGATGCTCCCGTCCCCCTCCAAGTACACGCCCAGTTCTGCCCGTGACCTGCTTAGAAGGTCGTTTCAAGGGATCAACCTGCGCGCCCAGGTCCATGTGGTCGCGGCTCGGCTCGGCCACGCTGACCCCTCGATCATCCATCTCCTCGTTCCGGCGTCAGACCCTGACGTTAGGCCACGATCGCGGAAGACGAATCGGTTGCCGCACTTTCCTGCTGTATGGCCCATGGCCTAGTCAGCGGTAGCGGTCAGTCCCAGTTGAACTATCCGCAGTCCGGTTGCGGTACCAGCGTACGGCGGATGTGACCAGGCATGCTGTTGCCAGGAAGGCCCAGATCGCCCACACCGTCGCCGTGACGTTCTTGTTTGGGTCAGTGCCATCAGCGATCGTTGCCGCCAGACCGATAATCCCGGCACCGACCATGACACCGACCCACGCTGCCTGGAACCTGCCTGCCTGCGGAATCCACGCTGGTGAGCGAGACACTGACGAAGCAGCGCGCAGCTTGGCGTCTACTCGCTTGTCGATCTCCGCGCCAATCCGGTCGATCAAGCCTTCTGCGACCGCGCTGTCGTAATCGCGGCCAAGTTCGTGATGCGCTGCTGCCGCGGCAGCGATGTCGTCCCGTGTCGCCTGATCCACGAGGGTTACGATACATCTCAAATATTGCGCCGGTCCAGTATCCGCAGCGGTGTCGCTGGAGGTTCGCCGCGCGCGCTTCGGGCCTGGCCTTTGGCCTGGCCTTCGCCGTCAGGCCCGCTGGCCTGGTAGAGAATCCGAGCGCTGCCACCTTGCTCCATGTGTACAAGCTGATCCGGAATGCTCTTGCTGACGCCCACCAAATGAAACTTGTCACCAGAAACGTGGCCGCGCAGGTCAAGGCCCCGCCACTAAATAGCCAGCGCCGCCCGAATCTAGGCCGCCGAGGCTAAGCGTCTGCTCCGCGTCATCGACGGTGAGCGGCTGGAGGCCTGCTATGTCCTGGCGCTAATGACCGGTCTTCGTCGCAGTGAGCTGCTATGCCGGCGATGGAATGACCTCGACCTCAGTTCTCGGCAACTTCACGTGCGCCGTGCCTTGCAGCGCGTCGATGGCACGTTTCAGATGGTCGAGTCCAAAGATGAGCACCTCTATGCGGGCTGTCGTGCTGCCTGAGATTGCGGTGCAGTACCTACAGGAGCACAAGAAGCGGCAGGACGCGGAGCGCCTCGCGCTGGGGAAGCCTGGCGCGAACGGGCTTGTGTTCGCTCTGCGGCTGCACGACCTCCGGCACAGGTGGGCAACTTTCCTGCTTGCCAAGAGCGTGCCGCGGCCATCATGGAGTTTATTCACCGGTACATCATTATCTGGCGTAACAACCACTCCTACAACGAACGGCTCCGCCGCATCGCCGGCCGGGCAACCGTGGCCTGATGCGGCATTGGCTTAAATGAGTGTGATAACGCTGGCTCAGACGTGAAAGCAGCCCGGCACCGGCCTGTACGGTCCCGGTGGTTGTCAGGGCACCTGGTATCCCTATCCGGGGCCAGCCTGAAGTGGCCCGAGCCGAACGCATCCTTCTCCTGCTGGCTGCTGAAGCCCTGATCGCGCGGTATCTGGGTCAGGTCCGACGCGTCCAGCAGGACCAGGCCGGTCTGCCAGGCACGGGCCGCCGCCGACCGCTCCCACTGGGCCGTCACCTGCCGGGCGCGGGTGATGAAGGCGGCTGGCCCGTTCTGGCCCGCGGCCGGCGCGGTGGCGCGGGTAGTGACGGGCCGCGCGGCGCGCGGCGAGCCGCAGGCCGCGGCGGTCAGAGCCGCCAAAAGAACCGCCGTGGCGCGCACGATAGTAAGCCGCATCATGGCCTCCCGAAGTCTGTGCACCTGTAAGACGCGACGGAGCAGACGCGGGTTCCGGCGACCACCCCGGCCATCGTCACGCACACGTCGATCACGCCCGCGGCTAACCCGCCTGCAGTTCCGGGCTCCCTGCTGCTCTCATCATCATCGATCCCGCAGGTGCGTGAGATCGCGGATGACGAGCCCGGCGGCTTGTGCGGAAATCCGCCGGGGGCAGCAGGCCGGTGGTGACCTGGCGGCGGCCTCAGAGGGCGCTGCTGACAGCGCAGGGCATGGACGTGCCCGCGATCGTCAAGCTAGCGTTCACCAGCGAGGACCGGGTGCGAGATGTGATCCGCAACTTCAATGCGGATCGAGTAGCGAGCGAGTACGTCCTCAGCGCGGACGAGAAGCCCGGCGTCCAGGCCCGTTCGCGGATCCACCTGCCGCTGCCGCCCGGACCCCGCCGGGATCAAGCCGTTCACCGCCCTGGTCGACCAGGTGATGACGGCCGAGCCGTACGCCTCCGCGAAACGGGTGTGCTAAGCGGAGCCGTACTACACTCCGGAGAAAAGAGCTCTGACCTGCGTAGAAACGTGGCGCGCTCGGAGGGACTCGAACCCCCAACCTTCTGATCCGTAGTCAGATGCTCTATCCGTTGAGCTACGAGCGCGGGTCTTGAGTTGTCCTGCCTGCGGCACATAAGCACAGCGTGAACAGAGCGTCTGATTCGTCGCCCATCACGGTCGTGCCTACCCATCAAGGGTAGGGCATGGCGGGCGCGGTTCGCACCGGTGACCGGGAGGAACCCATGTCATCCGAGGCCAGCTCATCCGCTGACCAGTATGCGCGAAGCCCGGCGTAGCCGGACACGACGCGCCGCTGTTACCTCCGGCCCTGCGCTCAGTACGTTCATCGCCTCCCGGCACCTAGCGCTCGATGCCGCCGCCAAGAGTCCTCGCACTGTCCGCTCGGATACCGGTTCCGTCCGGGCCTTCTGCCGTTTCCTCGCAGACCAGGGCCTGCCTGCGATCCGTGTCTTCGGGGCCGTATCGGCTTAGGAAAGTGGTGACGCCCTGGGTCGCCAGTGACTCAAGTTCGTCGGCCCCATAGGGATGGGCTCCGCCTTGCAGGGTGAGCCGGTTAAGAGGCGCGGCGATCACGAGCCAGGTCAGCTGTTCGGCGGCGAGGTCGGGGACGTCGACGCACAGCAGCCTCCGGGCGGTGAGGACGCTGAGCGCCTCGGCGAGCATGTGGATGTTACGGGTCCAGCTGCGCGCGACGTAATAGGCGGCGACGTCGGGGAACCGCTGCGCCTCGGCGGCGATCAGGGTGCGCATCTGCAGGACCGGGCGGCTCAGCAGTCCGGCTTGCAGGACGCGGGCTAGGCCGAGCAGCCCCTCGCGCGCCTGCTGGGTCTCGGCCAGCGCGGTGGCATGCGGGCGCATGGCATCGTAGCCGCGGTCGACCCAATCACGCACCACGGCGGAATACAGCGCATCCTTGGACGGGTAGTCACGGTAGAAGGGTCCGGCGCTCACCGCGCTGTTCGTGGCCGAGCGGGACTTCCTTCCCGGTGAGGACGCGCCCTGGATCAACGAGATCCGCCGTCAGCTTACGGAACTACGACTGCGCGCCCTGGAGTGTTACGCGGCCGCCGGGCTCGGCCTGGGCGGGACCGAACTCGCCGCCGCGGTCCGGGCCGGCCTGCAGCTCACCGGTGTGGCTCCGCTGCGGGAAAGCGGCTACCGCTGCCTCATGCAAGCCCTCGCCGCGCAGGGCAACCTGGCCGAAGCCCTCGGTGTCTACGGTCAGCTAAGCGAGTGCCTGCGCGACCAACTCGGCGTCTCGCCTAGTCCCGTCACTCGCGAGCTCTACGGACGCCTTCTCGCCGCAACCTGAATGGTGACGGGTCCGCGCTGATCACCCGCCGCCTGGGTCATTCATTCCGCCGGACCCTAGGGGCACGGGCGCCAAGGTTTCGCCAACTCCGCGGCAACGTTGCGGCAATGGCGCCGTCATATACCTGTGCTCAGGAGCTCGAACCCAGGGAGATTCACATGAAGACCGCGTCAGCGAAGGCCGCGCTTGGTCCGCGCCTAGGCACAGGCGACGGGGTGCTGGTCCATCCCGAATGGCTGCAAGTTCACCTGTCCGACCCGCACGCGCGAGTAGTCGAGGTCGACGTCAGCGCGGCCGCCTACGGCGACTGGCACATCGACGGCGCGGTGCTGTGGAACATCTACGCCGACCTGAAGGACGCCGATTACCGCATGGTGGGCACCACCGTGCTGGAACGGCTGGTCGCGGGCTCGGGGATCGGCCCGGACTCCACGTAGGGTTCTACGGGTACGCGCCCCGCCCTCGGTTTGTGGCTGATGAAACTCTACGGGCATGCCGACGTGCGCATCCTGGACTGCTCACGCGACACCTGGCGGGCCGCCGGCACCCGTGGAGCAGCTCCGCGAGCGAACCGCCTACCGGCGGCTTCCGCCTCGGCGGCGAGGACTCTGGTATCCGGGCGAACGCGGTGCGCGGGGCCATCGGCCAGCCGGGAACCAACTTGGTCGACGTCCGCTCAGCGGCTGAGTACCGGGGCGAGCGCTTCTGGCCATCGGGCGGCATGGAACCAGGAGGCCGCGCCGGGCACGTGCCTTCGGCCGTCCACCATCCCATCGACGGCCTCTATCACGAGGACGGGTCGTTCCGCTCCGCGGCGAAGCTGCGCCGGCTGTTCGCGCCGACTGTCCTGGAGGGCGGGAAGGAGCTGATCACCTACTGCACCATCGGCGGGCGCGCGGCCACGGCATGGTTCGTGCTCAGCCACCTGATCGGCCGTGAGCGGGTCCGGGTCTACGACGGCTCCTGGGCGGAGTGGGGGCGCCTCCCTGACACCCCCGTTGAGGTTAGCAACACACCAGCTGACGCTGCTCGGCGGCACTCCGGAGGCGCGCCACCCAGACGGCCAGTGCATTTTAGATTTTTCCGGCCGAACGGCCGCCCGGGTAACATCCACGAAATACGGTGCGCAACGGGCCGCCCGACGGCGGATTGGAAGCCTCGATCTGCGGGCATTGTCGGACGATGAATCCTCGCAGCGTGGGCGTTGAAGAAGAACTCTTGCTCGTCGAACGGGAAACAGGGCAGCCGCGCGCGGTGGCAGGGACGGTGCTCCGGGAGGCCAGGCGCGCCGCCGAAGCCAAGCACGAGGCGGCCGGAGAGAGGGCGACGCGGATCACGGCCGGGATGACGCGCCAGCTTGGAATTCGAGCTGCAGCAGCAGCAGCTTGAGACCAACTCGCAGCCGTGCCACTCGCTCGACGATCTGCACCGCGAGCTGCGCAGGTGCCGGGCCGCCGCGGCGGCCGCGGCGGCGAGGGCCGGGGTCGCGGTGGCGGCGCTGGCCACCTCACCGGTCGTCGTCGAGCCCGAGCTGGTCGGCACGAGCCGGTACCAGCGCATGTCCGAGGCCTTCGGGCTGACCGCCCACGAACAGCTCACCTGCGGCTGCCACGTCCACGTCGAGGTCTCCTCCGACGATGAGGGCGTGGCCGTCCTGGACCGGGCGGCCCCGTGGCTCGCCACCCTGCTCGCGTTGAGCGCCAACTCGCCGTTCTGGCAGGGGCGGGACAGCTCCTACGCGAGCTTCCGCTACCAGGCCTGGGGCCGCTGGCCCAGCTCGGGACCGACCGAACCGTTCGGCACCGCGCAGCGCTATCACCAGACCCTGCAGCAGATGGAACGGACCGGCACGCTGCTTGACACGGGCATGGTCTACTTCGACGCGCGCCTGTCCGAGCACTACCCGACCGTCGAGATCCGGATCGCCGATGTCTGCTTGCAGGCCGATGACGCGGTGCTGCTCGCCGCCCTGGCGCGCGCGCTGGTGGAAACCGAAGCGCGAGCGGCCCGCGACGGTGAGCCGGCGCGTGCCCGCGCGGACCGAGGTGCTGCGGCTGGCCGCCTGGCGGGCCAGCCGGTCCGGCCTGGACGATGTCCTGCTCGACCCGGTGACCGGCCTGCCCGAGGAGGCGGCGACCGTCGTCGGCCTGCTCGCTTGACCACTGCCGGGATGCGCTGGCCGACGCCGGGGACACCGAGGTCGTCCACCAGTTGCTGGCCGCGCTGCTGGCGCGGGGCAACGGCGCGGCCTTCCAGCGCGCCGCTTACCACCGGTCCGGTCAGCTAGCCGACGTGGTGAGCAACGCCGTCGCCGCCACCGGTGGTGACGGCTGGGTCGGCTGACCGGCCGGCTTAGCCTCGGCGCCACCACCGAGCCAGCCGACCGGGGCGAAGGTCACCTGCCGCGGTGCTCGTGCTCCGATTCCGCGGCCAGCGCGCGGTCGAGGTCGTCGATTACCTGAAGATGATCATTGGCGTAGCCGAGGGCCAGCCTGATCGTGCTGCGGTCCACCCCGATGCTTTCCAGCGCCGAGTCATCGTATTCGAAGTAAGTGAAGAACGTGCTCTGCTCGATCAGCGTATGCGGGGCGCCGAAATTGGACGCCATGAAAGGCACCGACAGCCTGTCCACGATCCGCGCGGTGGCCTCTTCTGACAGCCCGAGCTCGAACGTGATCACGCCGCCGTGCCCGTGCAGGTACTCTTGCCCGAGCTTGAAATGCGGATGCGTCTCCAGGCCCGTGTAATAAACCCGCTGGACCCGGGGATGGGTTCAGGTACCGCGCGACCGCCATTCCCTGAGCGTTGACACGTTCCATCCTGAGCTGCAGGGTGTACAGGCTCCGCCTGAGCAGGAAGGCGGTGTTCCCGTCTGTCACGGGACCGGTGGTGTCACGGTGCCAGCGGATCTGGTCGACGAGATCACCCCGGCCGCAGACGACTCCGGAGACAATATCGCCGTGTCCGCCGAGATACTTGGTCGCGCTGAAAAGCGCCAGGTCAACACCCCACCGGAGGGCATAGAAGTTGGGCGGCGGGGAAAACGAGCTGTCCAGCGTGATGATCACGTCCGGTCCCACGATCTCGCGCACCCGGGCCACATCGATCAGGTACATGTGCGGCGAGGACGGCATCTCCAGGTGCACCAGGCGCAGCCGTCCGGCGAGGTTCGCGATGCCGTCGAGGAAAGCGGCCGGCTCGCGGATCGAGATCTCGTGGACGATCACCCCGAACTTCGGCAGCACATGATGGAAGACGTTCCGCACCTGGCGGTAGGACTCGGCAGGCAGCACCACCTCGTCGCCTGCCTTGAGCAAGGAAACAAACGTGGTGAAATGCGCGGCCATGCCAGAAGCAAAGAGCAGCGAGCCGTCCGCTCCGCACAATTCGTTAATCCGTGATTCGACCTCAAGCCAGGTGGGATTGCTATAACGACCATAGCGGCCGGCCGGGGTCGTCAGTTGATGCAGCCCGGTCCGGACATGAGCGGCATCGTCGAAATAGTAAGAAGCGCTCTGATACGTGGGGGACTCAATGCTGTTGGTATACGGCTCCTGGTCCCTCTGCTTCGTCATTGCCATCCCTTCGGAGGTCCGTCCTCGGCGGTCCGGCTGCTGGACGCGCGCCGCTCCGCGATCCGGGTGGCCGAGCCGCCGCCCGGCACGTTCGCCCATCCGGGCCTGGCCGTCTGCGCCGAGATCAACGAGGCACTGGCCGTGCACCTGCCGACGCCATCTATTTCGTGATGGCCGGCTGCGCGGTGGCCTCGGCGCTGCTGTCGGTCGCCCGGGCCCGGATGGTGCACCCCCAGCCGCCGGCGCCCGCCTACCAGCCCAGCGTGCCCGCCGAACCCGAGGCCTAGCCGCGCCGCCCAGACCCGGACGCATAGCCCGCTGCGCCCTACCCGAAGGCATAGCCCGGTCTCGGCTCGCCTTGATGATAAAGCTATTGCTTGATAAAGTATCTTCTTGATGAAGACTGCAACCGACGAACTGAGCCTGACCTTTGCCGCCCTGGCCGACCCCACCAGGCGGGCCATTCTGGAGCGCCTTCGCCAAGGCGAAGCCCCGCTGGGCGAGCTCGCGGCACCGTTCGACATGAGCCTGCAGGCGGTCGCCCTGCACCTGAAGGTGCTCGAGCGCAGCGGCCTGATGACCCGTAGCCGGATGGCCCAGACCCGGCCGGCCCGGCTGGCGCCTGATCCGCTCGGCAGCGCGGCGAGGTGGCTGCTGCGGTACCGGGAGTTCTGGGCGGGAAGCTTCGAGCGGCTCGACGACTACCTGGCCGGCCTGCAGCAGGACGAGGAGCCGTCGTGACCGGCCCGCGCCTGGACGTGCTGGCCCCTCAGGACGCACCGGTCATCGTCTTCCGGCGTGCCTTCGCCGCGCCGCCCCGGCTTGTGTTCGAGGTGTGGACCGAGCCCAGGCATCTGCTGCGCTGGCGCGGGCCACGCGGGTTCGAGCTCGTCGCTTGCGACGTCGACCTGCGGGTCGGTGGGCACTACCGGTTCGTGCAACGCGCCCCGGACGGCAGCCAGCACGTGTTTTCCGGTCAGTACCGGGAGATCGAGCGGCCCAGCCGGCTGGTGTCGACGTTCGCCTACCACGCGGCACCCGACGTCGAGGGGCTCGACGAGGTCACCTTTGAGGAGCAGGGCGGGGCGACCCTGGTCACCGGACGCTCGACCTTTCCCAGCTTCGAAGCGCGTGACCTGTACCTCGACGGAGGCGCGAAGCGGGGCCTGGCCGAGAGCCACGAACACCTCGACGCCCTGCTCAGAGCGCTCTTGTCACCACCACAGGAAGGAACGGATCGATGAGGAAGCTGATCGAGACGACTCATGTCGCCCTCGGCGGGGAGATCGGCTCGCTGGACTGGGCCTTCCCCTACCTGGACGACGAGCACATGCGGTACGTGACCGAATTGCTGACCGGGGCGGACGCCCTGCTGCTCGGCCGCCAGACCTACGAGCATTTTTCCGTCGCCTATCCAGCCATGACGTCGAACGCGTTTGTCGACCGGATGAACTCGATCCCCAAGTTCGTAGCGTCCGCGACCCTGACGCAGACCAGCTGGAACGCCACCGTCATCCCCGGCGACGTGGCCGATTTCGTCGCCGGGTTCAAGCGCCAGCCGGGCGGCAACATCGTGAAGTTCGGCAACGGCCCGGTGGACCAGGTGCTCATGGCGCACAATCTGATCGACGAGTTCCATCTCCTGCTGACGCCGGTCGCCTCGGGGTCAGGCCTGCACCTGTTCGAGGAGATCAAGGGCGCCCCGCAGCTGACGCTGGCCGACGTGCGGCGCTTCGCCAGCGGCGTGCTTCTCCTGACCTACACGCCCAAGCCCCCAGGCGCCCCGATGATAGCTGCCTAGGAGTTTGCCTGGCACCCGGTGTATGTGACCTGCCCCAGATCCGGGAATCCCGGCAGGTGCACGGTGTCCGTGCGACCGTTCTCCTGGTAACTGACGCTGAACTGCACCGGCAGCGAGCTCGGGCACGCCATCAGCACCCGGAGGGTGACGCTGAGCCAGGCGGCGCCGAACGGCGGGACGACCGTCGCGCCTGCTGCGCTTCCCGAGGACGGCGAGATGGCGGCGCAGGGTGCCCACTGCTGCGAAACCGGGCGCAGCCCGCCCAGCGGGAGGATGGCCTTGACCGGCCCGAGGGTGACCGCCGTCCCGGCGAGGTTGATCACCTCGATGCCGACCTGGAGATCCCGGCCGCGCTGCACCGAGCATGTCCCGCCGGTCTGGGCCAGCCCAGAAAGTCCCGGGATGCTGAGGCCGGAGGAGTAGGCGCCCCCAGCGGACACGGCGTGATCTGACGGCACGGCGGGGCCAGTCACGAACGAGGGGCCGACGCCAGCGGCTGCCGTCCCCGACGGCCGGACGGGCCGCCCCAGGTGCCGGTAGCCTAGCGCGTACCCGGCCGCCAGCCCGATGATCAGCCCGGCCAGGCCAAGGATGGCCGCACCACGCGACGGCCGCCAGCCGAGGGCGGGCAGCCACCGGGGACGCCGCGCCCATCCCGGCAGCCGCAGCGGCGCACCGCCGTGCTCCACGATGTCGTCGTCATCGGGTTCGTACATCCCCACGCTCTCACGGTAGCGCTTTCCGTCGGTGCCATTACAGGGCTGAAGGCCTCCCGGGCGGCTGAGACTGGAGCGCGACCAGCCCGGCACCGCGCACCGGGAAGAGTCGTACGTCTCGGTGACGCCGGTCGTCTGATGCCGGTAAGCAACCGCTACCCAGTTGTCCACAACGCGAAAAGGGCAACTCTGCGGCTCGTCTTGGAACGTAGTGCCGCGGAGGTAACGTTCGCCCCGCTTCTTAGTCACCGTCGGCCCCGGCCGGCCACGGACGATGGTCCGTTGGTGTTGCGGGAGTGCGCTGGATAGTCCGGTGGACGCGGACCATCGCGGTCTTGCTGGTGGCGCGGTGGCGGCTGGGTGTGCTGATGCAGGGTGTATGCCATGCCTGGTCCGCCCGGGCGTGAGGCGGCCGGGCCGTCCGGTTTGCGTGGAAGATCGGGCTTTCGCGGAGTATTAGGGTCATCATGGGCTACCAAAGTTTCCAGGTAAGCCGGATCTTCCACGATCTTTTTCGAGGATGGTGACGGGCGCGTTACGGGTGTGGGGAGTGGCGGCTGGGATGCGGTGCCGTGGGCCCTCAGAGGGTGACTGTCGTTTCGATTGTGAGCCGTCACGCGGGCCGGTGTTCACAGTCGGCATAGGGCACCAGGGTTCACTGGCCGGGCCCCGGAGGCGGATCGTCGCGGTCGTGCTGGTGACGCGGTGGCGGCTGGGGGTGGTGGTGGTGCGAGGTGTATGCCGTGCCTGGTCCGGCCCGGCGTAGTGCGGGCCGGGCCGACGGTTTGGCGTGGAAGATCGGGCTCCTGCGGATAGTTTGGTACCCGGGCACCATCGGCGCGGGCCTCCAGCGAGGATCCGGCGCGCAGCCGCAGCAGGATCGGGTTGACGAAGACCGCGACGGCGAACTCGACGCCAACCATGACGCCAACTCGGCAATGACGACGACCGAACTGCTTTGGAGCGCACTACACGGCATGAGCCTGCTAGAACGCGCCGGCCGGATGCGCCAAGAGCACCGGCCTAACCGGACAGCCGAACTCCGGCCCGCTCGCCAACTGACCCCAGGACTGGCCTACCGCTGTATCGCAGATTCTCAAGAGACCTGGCCAAGGGCTGGCTGAGCAGCGAGTCCGGCAGGGGTCGATCCGTTCGACGTTAGCCGCAGTCACCGTCATGGCCAGGGAACTGCTGACCTTCGCCGCGTTCGCAGTCTTCGCTCCCGGTCGGGAAAGTGAACGGCATCATCCCAGCAGTCATCGCACGCGACGGAGAGAACCTACAGGGCCGGTCTCAGGGACCTGCCATGTCCACAAATCGACTGTAATGACCCTGGAAGGCTACGGTCACGGTCATGGTCGGGCCGTTCCTGTGCTTGGCCACGATCAGATCCGCCTCACCGGCTCGTGGCGACTCCCGCTCGTAAAGGTCCTCGCGATGCAGCAGGATAACGACGTCCGAGTCCTGTTCGATGCTGCCCGATTCACGCAAATCGGACAATAGGGGCTTTTTGTCGGTGCGCTGCTCGGGACCGCGGTTGAGCTGTGACAGGGCGACGACGGGGACGTCCAGCTCCTTGGCCAGCAGCTTGAGCGACCGGGACATCTCCGAGACTTCCTGCTGCCGGTTCTCCACCCGCTTGGGCGAGGACATCAGCTGGAGGTAGTCGATGATGACGAACTTCAGGTCATTGCGCTGCTTCAGCCGACGGCACTTGGCCCTGATCTCCATCATCGACATGTTCGGTGAGTCGTCGATGAACAGCGGCGCGTCGGCGACCTCGCTCATCCGCCGGGCCAGCCGGGCCCAGTCGTCGTCGTTCATCTGCCCGGTGCGCATCGTGCTCAGCGGTACCCGCGCCTCCGCCGACAGCAGCCTCATGGTGATCTCGTTGCGACCCATCTCCAGGCTGAACAGCACCGTGGCCATGTTGTTCTTGATGGCGGCCGCCCGGGCGAAGTCCAGCGCCAGGGTCGAGTTGTGGGTGGGGACCATGCCCCGTCCGGCCAGGTACAGATGATCCCTGCTGTCAACCTGGACGCACCGGACGGGCCGGGAGGGAGTGCGCCTGACATCCACGACGTACCGCCACCGCGGGGGCGGTACGTCGCCGTATCCGCGGCTGGGTGTTCCGGCCCGCGCTAGCTCCCTGGGGACCGTGAGCGCCACCGCGTGGTTGGAACGGCTTCGTGTCCGCTGCGGGCGCAACGTACGTGCCATCTCAGCGGTCGTGACCACCTGCGGCGGAACGAACCCGGACAGGTCCCCGGCGCGGTCCCAGGTCAGCCACTGGTGGTTCTCGTCGGCGACGATCACCTCACCGTCGTCAAACACGACCTGGTAGCAGGGTCGCCCCCGCATGACCTCGGTGGCGGCCACCACGGTCGTGGGCCGCCCGTCGGCGCCGACCAGCCGGGCGCCGACGCCGATCTCGCCCATCGTGGTCCAGCCGGAAGGCGTGGGCAGCGGCGTGTCAAGGGCCAGTGCCTTGCCGACCGCGGGGCGGGCGGCTATGACGACCATCTGGCCGGGGTGCAGGCCGTTGGTCAGGCTGTCCAGGTCGGCGAAGCCGGTCGGGACGCCGGTGAGGCCTCCGCCGCGGCTGCCGATGGCCTCGATCTCGTCCAGCGCGCCTGGCATGATCTCGGACAGCGAGTGGTAGTCCTCACTGGTCCGGCGGTCGGTGACCGCGTACACCTCGGCCTGGGCCCGGTCCACCAGGTCGTCGGCGTCGGCTTCGCCGGCATAGCCGAACTGGACGATCCGGGTGCCGGCCTCCACCAGCCGTCGCAGGATCGCGCGCTCCCTGACGATGCGGGCGTAATAGCCGGCGTTCGCGGCGGTCGGCACCGAGGCGATCAGGGTGTGCAGATACGGACCGCCGCCGACCCTGGCGATCTCGCCGCGCCGGGTGAGCTCGTTGGCGACCGTGATCGCGTCCGCGGGCTCACCCCGGCCGTACAGGTCGAGGATCGCCTCGTGGATCAGCTGGTGGGCCGGCCGGTAGTGATCGGTCGGGCTGAGCACCTCGATCACGTCTGAGATGGCGTCCTTCGAGAGCAGCATCCCGCCGAGAGCGCACTGCTCCGCCGCTACGTCGTGCGGCGGCGTCCGCTCGAAATCGTCGTTCCTCGGAGCAATCTCGGTGACGCTCACTTGCCCCTCCCCTCCCGTGCGCGGCCATGCCCGTCGCGACACCGTTCTAGCCGACGGCAGTGACATTTTGGCGGCCTGTGCCGCCGGGAGCCAAGTCGGGCGGTGGACGAAGGTGTGGACAAGCTGTGCAACACGCCGGCTACGTTGTGCGCAGCCTGGGGATAGAGCTGTGGATTACCCGGAAACGTAGCGTAGCTGGAAGCTATCTAGCTGCGGAAACGTACTCCACCTGCTGTGTGGAAGAAATACTTCGCGAGGAATTTCCAGCGACTTATCCACAGGCTAAATCTCCGCCCTGTGGAGAAAAGCTGTGGATAACCGCGGCGGGAAAGCGCGCTCGCGCGCACCGGCGAGCTGATAATCTTCGACGGTGTGTTCGACAGACGAAGCGGCGTGGCAACGGGTCGCCGCGGCCATCGACCAGCTCGAGGCCGCCCGTCACCATGCGGGTGCCGCCGACCTGGCGGCGCAGATCGCTGCGGTCTGGGCGATGGTGGGTGAGCTGGACCCTGAGCTGGCCCGGCTGGTGTCCGGGTACGCCGATCCCGCCGCGAGTTAGCCGGGACCGCCGATGAGGAAGTAATGGCTCGACCACGCCGTACTGACCGCCCGGACGCTCATCCGGACGGCCAGCCAGCGGTGACCTCGTGCCTAGCTAGCCGCGATCTCGATGTCGACGGCGGCGCTGACCTCGGGGTGCAGCCTGACCCGGACCTGGTGCGAGCCCACGGTCTTGATCGGGTCGGGCACCTCGATCCGGCGCCGGTCGAGCTCCGGGCCGCCAGCCTCGCGTACCGCGGAGGCGATGTCAGCGGGCCCGACCGAGCCGAACAGCCTGCCGCTACCGCCGGCCCGGCGGCGCATCCGCACCTGCAGGCCCTGGAGCTGGCCGGCCACGGCCTTGGCGTCCTCGAGGCCGCGGATGTCCCTGGCCGACCTGGCCCGCTTGATCAGCTCGATCTGCTTCTCCGCGCCGCGCGTCCAGTTCATCGCGAAGCCACGGGGGATCAGGTAGTTACGGCCGTAGCCTGCCGCTACGTCCACGACGTCACCGGGTGCGCCGAGACCGCTCACTTCCTGGGTGAGGATGAGCTTCATCGGGGTACGACTCATCTGCCTGACTCCTAGCGCGCCGTGCTCGTATACGGAAGCAGCGCCATCTCGCGGGAATTCTTAATCGCGGTGGCGACATCCCGCTGGTGACGCGTGCAGTTCCCGGTCACTCGCCGGGCGCGGATCTTGCCGCGATCTGAGATGTACTTGCGAAGCAGACCGGTGTCTTTGTAGTCGACGTAGACGATCTTCTCCTGGCAAAACGTGCAAACCTTCTTCTTCGGCTTGCGCAGCGGTGGCTTGGCCATCGTGGTGCTCCTTAGAGCCCCGCCTGCGGCGGGGATGGTCGGTATCTGATGTATCTGACTGGTTGGTTCAGGCCGCCGGGCTCAGGCGGCTGACGGTGACCTAGAACGGCGGCTCGTCGGAGTAACCGCCGCTGGAGGTGTCGGTGGCCCACGGGTCGGCTTCGCCGCCGCCGTAGCCGCCCCCGGCACCCGGGCTGGCCTGGCCGCCGGACGGCCTGCCGCCGCTGAAACCCCCGGAGCTGCGCTGGCCGCCGCCGAAGCCGCCGCCCCCAGAAGCCCCGGCTCCATCGCCGGCCCCGGACCTGGCCACCCGGTTGACCTTGGCGGACGCGTTGCGCAGCGAGGGACCGACGTCATCGACCTCGACCTCGTACACCGTGCGCTTCTCGCCTTCCTTGGTCTCATACGAGCGCTGCCGCAGCCGCCCCGAGACGATCACCCGCATCCCGCGGGTCAGGCTCTCCGCCACGTTCTCCGCCGCCTGCCGCCACACGTTGCAGGTCAGGAACAGGCTGTCGCCGTCCTTCCACTCATTCGTGTTCTTGTCGAGGAACCGCGGGGTAGACGCGACCCGGAACCGCGCCACCGGCTGCCCGGCCGGGGTAAAACGCAGTTCCGGATCCTCGACGAGGTTGCCCGCGATCGTGATCTGGGTGTCGCCTGCTGCCATCGGGGGTGCTCCCGGTCACTAATGAGTTGCCTGCTGATTCCGTCCGGGCGGGGCTAGGTCGCCGGGCCCGCTTAATGCTTCTCGGGCCGCGTGACCTTGGTCCGCAGCACGGCTTCGTTCAGGTTGAGCTGGCGGTCGAGCTCAAGCACGGTGCTCGGCTCCGCCATCAGGTCCACGACCGCGTAGAAGCCTTCTGACTTCTTCTCGATCTGGTAGGCCAGACGGCGCTTCCCCCAGATGTCAACCTTGTCGATCTTGCCGCCACCACCGGTCACGACCTTGAGGAACTGGTCGAGTGACGGCTGGACGGTGCGCTCCTCGAGATTGGGGTCGAGGATAATCATGATCTCGTAATGGCGCATGGATGCCCTGAGCCTCCTCTGGACTAATGCGGCCACGGTCTCTCCGTGGCAGGAGGTGTCGCGGTCACGAGCGGCGCAGGTGCCGGCCGGGTCGTCCGCAGCCTGCACAGGCTACCAGCATCGCCAGGACCGCGGTAACCGGACCGCGGCGGCCGGGCGGCCGGAATCCTCAGCCATCGCGCAGGAAACTTGTGGATTCCTCCGGGGCGCACAGGGGAAGACTGACCGGTGAAAACGTACTCTCGGACATGCAGTGACAGCCAGCATCAGGAGGTAGTCACCATGGCAGGCACCGTCCGGACCCGCTCGCGCCAGAACATCTTGAACTCGGACGGGCAACGGCACCCGGTCGAGAACGCCCTGACCCTCTTCACGCTGGTGGTCGGACTCGTCTCGTTTGTCCTCGGGATGCTCGTCCGAAACATGAATACCGGCGCGGCCATCCACATCACCGCCACCGCGACCGGGCTGGCCGCGCTGATCATCGGGCTCTACACCCAGATGGTCTCGGCCACCCGCGAGCAGCGGGTGCTCATCGTGACCGGGATGATCGCCGGATTCGTCGGGCTGGCCATCGGGCTGAGCCGCGGCGGCTTCATCGGCTGACCGGCCCGGCGGGCCCGGCGGCCCGCGCGCCGTGCGCCCGACGAGGCCGTCCGGGCGCCCGGCGAGGCTGGCCCCGGCTAGGCTCGGGACATGGCGTGCATCGGAGCCCACTTTCACATCGACGACCCGCTGGACGAGGCGATCGCGCACGGCGCGGACGCGGCCCAGTTCTTTCTCGGCGACCCGCAAGGCTGGAAAGGACCGGTGATACCCGGCGGCGATCCGTCGGCCATCCGGGATGCCTTCGCCGCCGCCGGGGTGGACATCTATATCCACGCGCCGTATGTCATCAACGTCGCGACCGGCAACAACCGGATCAGGATTCCGAGCCGGAAGCTGCTCGACGGCCAGCTCAAGGCGGCCGCGTCGGTCGGGGCCAAGGCCCTGATCGTGCACGGCGGCCACGTCACCGCGGGTGCCGACGCCGAATCGGGCCTGGAGAACTGGGCCAAGGCGGTGGAACGGATCGAACGCCCGGTGCCGATGCTGATCGAGAACACCGCAGGCGGGGATGGGGCCATGGCCAGATCACTGGAAGCCATCGGCAAGCTGTGGGAGGCGGTGACCGACGCGGCCGGACCCGACTCCGGCAACCTGGGCTTCTGCCTGGACACCTGCCACGCCAACTCGGCCGGCATCGACCTCGCCGACGCGGTGGACCGGATCAAGGCGATCACCGGCCGGATCGACCTGGTGCACTGCAACAATTCGCGCGATGAGTTCGGCTCGGGCCGGGACAGGCACGCCAACATCGCCTCCGGCACCATCGACCCGGCGTTGCTGCTCAAGGTGGTCCGCGCGGCCGGCGCCCCGGTCATCTGCGAGACCCCCGAGGCCGACGGCGGCCTGGCCGCCGACGTCAGCTGGCTGAAGCAGCACCTGCCCGCCGCCAGCGCGAGCTCAGGCGCAGCCTGAACCGGTCTTCGGCCTGGTCCAGGACGCCACCCGCCGGATCATCGGCGCCGGCCGCACGCACCACGTCTCGTTCCGGCTGGAGAATATCCCGCACCACGTAGGCGGCGAGCAAGGCGACGGCGAGGAACCTGGCTCCGAGCACGGCGAAGTACCACCCGGTGCTGATACCGCCGTAGCCGGTGACCGGGTTACCTTCACTGGTGTAGACAAAGATGAGGTAGCCCCAGATACCAAAGAAATAGGCCACCTCGGCCAGCTGCCAGAGCAGGTAGGGCCACAGCCTGGGCCGGGCCAGCACCGCCAGCGGCACCAGCCAGACGACGTACTGCGGCGACCAGACCTTGTTGGTCATCAAGAACGCGGCCAGCACCAGGAAGCACAGCTGCGGCAGCCGGGGGCGGCGGGGCGCGGCCAGCGCGAGCACGGTGATCGCGGCGCACGCGGCGGCGAAGAAGGCCGCTGACATCTCGTTCAGCGCGCTGAGCTGGCCGTTGCCTAGCACCGGCACGCTGAAGTGCTCGAACATGTACCAGACCGAGCCCCAGTCGGCGCCCCGGTTCTTGCTGAAGGTGTAGAAGTAAGCCCAGCCGGACGGCGCGACGATCAGCACCGGCAGATCGACAAGCAGCCAGGCCGCCACGGCGGCCGCCAGCGTCTTGCCGAACTCACGCAGCTGACCGCCCCGCAGGCAGAGCACGAGCAAGGGACCAAAGACCACCAGCGGGTAGAACTTGGCCGCGACCCCGAGGCCGAGCAAGACCCCGGCCCACACGCCGCGGCGCGCCGCCCAGGCGGCGATGCCGAGCGCCGTCAGCGCGAGCGCGATCAGGTCCCAGTTGATGAACGCGCTCAAGATCAGCGCCGGGGACAGCGCGACCATCAGCGCCTGGGCCCGGGCCCCCGGGCCGGCCGCCCGCGCGGTCGCCAGCACGCCCGCCACCGCGCAGACCGCGAGCAGCACCACCGTGACGTCGAAGAATTCCCGGCCCCTGATCGCCGGGCTGACGTTCCTGACCAGGGCGGCCGCGGCCTGCATGGCCCCGCCGATCAGGACCGGGTACTCGACCGGATGACCGGAGTAGGGGACCTTCCCGGCCGCCAGCCCCTCGTTGTAGTACAGCGGGTAGATATCGGTGTAACAGCCGTCCTGGAACTGCGCGGCGTAGGTATTCCAGGCTCCCGACCGGCACGGGTATTTCTCCGCGAACGCGAGCACCATGCCGAGCACGGAAGCGGCGGCGAGCACGGCCGTGCTGCCAAACGCGACCGCCAGTCCCGGGCCCGCCGCACGGCCGGTGAACCGCGTGTTCATCGAACCAGGGGTGTCTTCCACCCCCATATCTAACCGCGCCCCGGACCTCGTTTGCGCACCCGGCGCCGCACCCACAGGCCGGTCGCGGGCAGCCCGGCCAGCAGGCCGCCCGCCGCGCCGCCGACCCGGGTGGCGGACACGCTCTGCCCGAGGCCGGTCGGTCCGCCGCAGGTCACCTGGAGGGGTCACAGCTGTAGGTGGGGAACGGGCTGGGGTTGGCCGGCGAGCTCGGCAAGCCGGTGGTCGGGTTGTTGTTCTGGCTGTGCTTCTTGGCCTTCTTCTTCGGGGCGGCCCGCAGATTGGGCGGCACCTCGTTCCACTTGGCCCCGGTGAACACCGGGGCAGGCCACTGCTCCACGCCCATCGGCACGAACTCGTTCTCGGCGTAGGTGTGCCAGATCAAGGCCGGCCAGGTGCCGCCGTAGCCGCCCTGGGAGTTGCCGCCCAGGTCGCTGGGCAGGAACTCGTTGGACCGGTCGGTGAACATGCCGACCGCGAGCGCCTGCTGCGGGATCGCGCCGATAAAGAAGGCCGACTGGAAGCTGGTCGTGGTGCCGGTTTTGGCGATGATCACCTGGCCGTTGCTCATCCCCGCGGACGGCGCGGTGCCGTACGGGGCGGTGTCCGCGGACATCGCGTACTGCACCTGGGTGGCCTCGTCGGTGTTGAGCGTCGGGTTGGCCGGGTCGAACACCGGGTAGGACGTGACCTTGATCGGCGTCGGCTGCGCGTTGGCCTGGGTGATCGAGGCGATCACGTGGGCGCTGTGGTAGATGCCGCCGTCGTCGATAGTGGCGAGCATCGTGGCCTGCTCGCTGACCGTCAGCGAGGCCTGGCCGAGGGCGATGCCCGCCTCGTCCTGCATGCCGCCCGGGCCGGTGATCCCGGCGGCGGCGGTGTTCACGCCGAACGCCTTGGCCATGTTGGCCACGGCTGCGCCGGTCACGTGATGCCACAGGTCGGTGTACGCGGTGTTGATCGACTCGGCCATCGCCAGCTGCGCCGTGAACGGCCCGTTCTCCGCCGGGGAGTCGTTGTTGACCTGGTAGTAACCGAGCGCCTTGGCGTTGGCGGGCGCGGCGCTGGTGGAGAAGGTGGCCGGCGGCATGCTGTCCGGCGGGATCCACAGCGGGTCGAAGCCGTTCAGCGTGCTCGTCTGCACGTTCATGCCCTGAGAGACGGCCGTGGCCAGCACGTACGGCTTGAACGAGGAACCGACCTGCTCCCGGTTGTACACCGCCATGTTCACTTCGCAGTGCAGCAGCTTGCACAGCTTGGCCGTCATCGTGTGCTTGGTCCCGTTATGGTCCACGTAGGTCGATCCGGGGTAACCGGGGCCCGGGTACATGGCCTGGATCGCGCCGGTGGCCGGGTCCTCGAGCACCGCGCCCACCTGCGCGTCGCTGGGCAGCGGCACGCCGCCGGAGACCATCTGGAGCTCGTTGGCCTGGACCGCGGCGTACATCGCCTTCATCTTCGCGTCGTCGATGGTGGTGTGGATGACGTAGCCGCCGTTGTAGAGCTGGGACTGGCTGAAGTGGTAGACGTCCTCGAGCTCGTTCCGCACCATGTCGAGCACGTACGGATCCCAGTTGTCGCTGCCGACGGACTGCGGGATGTAGTCCTTGGGGGCCGGGAACGTCATCGCCGACGCCTGCGCCTGGGTTAGCTCGCCCATCTGGACCATGCCGCTCAGCACGTAATGCCAGCGCGCCTCGAGCTGGGGGCGGTACTGCGCCAGCGGGTACGTGCTCGGCTGCTGGAGGATGGCGGCGATCACCGCGGCCTCCCCCGCGGTGAGCTGGGAGACCTGCTTGCCGTAATAGGTCTGCGCGGCCGCGCCCGACCCCGTAGGCCCCGTCGCCGAGGTAGATCGTGTTGAGATAGTTGGTGAGGATCCACGGCTTGGATTTTTCCTTGGCCACCTTCATCGCCACGAAGATTTCCTTGATCTTCCGGCTGAACGTCTGCTGGGTGCCGATGCCGGCGTAGTACTGCCGGACGAACTCCTGGGTGATGGTGGACCCGCCCTGCAGCGAGCCGTCGTTGCCCTTGGCGTCCTCGTAGGCGGCCCGCATGATGCCGGTGGGCGAGACGCCGCCCTCGTTGTAGAAGTTGCGGTCCTCGGCGGCGAGCACCGCGTTGATGATCCACTGATGACCCTGCGCGAGCTGGTTGTAGGTCAGCATCTGCCGGTCGGTGGTGCCGAAACGCCCGATCAGGGTGCCGTCGCTTGAGTAGACCACGGACTGCGAGAACGCGGTGGCCGCCATCGCCTCGGTGGGCACCGGCGTCTCCTGGTACACCACGACCACCGCGACCGCGCCGAGCACGACGATGCCGCCGACGACGGCCAGCAGCAAGCCCAGCACCTTGCGCAGCGTCCAGTGCCGCCACCAGCTGCCCTTGACCTTGACCTTGGACACGGTTCCGGCCCCGCCGTCCCGGTCCGCGCAGACCCTCCGGGCCGCCTGGTCCGGGCGGCCCGCCGCTCCCGTGTCCCCGGCCCCGGTATCCGCCGGGCTCCCTGGAGTCCTTGGGGCGGCGCCTGCGGGGACAGGAAATCCGCGCGCCCGGCTGAGTCCAGGTCCCATCCCATCGCCTCGGTCGGCGGTCCGCCGTCCAGATCGTCGTGATAGCCGCATGGCCGGGCTGGCCGAGCGACGCTGGCCTGAGGGACGTCTGGCATGGTGCGCGCCGGACGGGCGCGCATGGCTGCCGTCCCGCCGGTTTCCCGGAGCGCGGTCACGGCTGCCGCCGCGCCGGCCGCCGGCCGCGTGGTCGCCGCCCGCCCGGACCGCCGTGCCTAGGCCGGCCCGGTCCGGACCGCTGCGTCCGGTCTGGGCAGGCAGGCCCTGATCCTGATCGCCGGCCTCCGGGCTGCGGAATCCGTTGGTGTCCCAGCCGTTCGCGGCATAGCCCAGGTCGTAGTCGACCGCTCCTCCCCGTGGCCGCCGTCTCCGGGGTGGTCGTAACCGCTTTCCCCCGCACCGCGATACCGAACGTCAAAGTCATCAGCTTTGCTGCTCACGCGTCCTCGCTGGTGGCTCGGAGGTCACGATTGACGGAATGCGACCTCTACCCGAAAGGCGGGGCCGCCGATCCGGGGAACCCGCCGAAGTCAAACGTTACCTCCTGGGACACATGTTTACTGGCTAGACCGCGCACGCCGCCTCCGGCGTACGGTTGGCTCGCCAGTGCCGAGAACGTAAGAGGAAGCGAGGTGGTTCCACCCGCAACTCTGACAGACTTCGACCACATAGACCCGGAATTCGCCGTATTCGGCGGCCATCTCCGCGAGTTCGCGTGCTTGCTTAACCCGTCCCTCGTACTGGCCGAGCTCGTCACCGTATACATAGGTGACGTGGGTCAGATTGGTTTTCCTGCAGATCGGGCAGCGCTCACCGGTGGGCTCGCCGTGGAACTTAGCGGCCCGCAGCAGGTACGGATGGGCATCGCAGACGTCGGTGACGGTAGTACGCCCGGAGAAGACGGACGCGAGCGTGGCCCGGCGGGCCAGCCCGTAGTCCACGACGGAACGCCTTGACGTCATATCCGCCAGCGTACGTCGGAACCGCGCCGGTCGAGCCGAGCCCTGAGCCGGAGAAAACGGCATCCGCTTGCGGCCGCACGATGTACCGCATACGATCTTCATGTATCGGCCCGATACATCGTAGCGATCTAACAAGTAAAGCTATCGGTGCGAGGCATCGGACCGACACATCATAGAGATACATCCACCTTCTGGGGGAAGCGTGGGACGCAACCGCTCCGGCGTACTAGAGCTAGCCGTGCTCGGCGAGCTCCACGGAACACCGATGCACGGGTACGAATTGCGCAAACGCCTTTCTACCGTCCTCGGCGCCTTCCGTGCGCTTTCTTACGGGTCGTTGTATCCGTGCCTGCACGAACTTCTCGCCGCTGGCCTGATCGCCGAGGAGCATGACGAGACCGAGCCGCGGCAGCCGCCGCGGCACCGGGCACCGCAGCGGGACGCCGGTCGCTGAAGGTCTACCGGCTGACCGCGGAAGGCAAGGAACGGCTGCAGGAGCTCCTCGGCGAGGGCGGCCCGGCGGCATGGGAGGACGACGGATTCGGCGTTCACTTCGCGTTCTTCGGGCAGACCAGGGCCGACGTCAGGCTCCGGATCCTGGAGGGCCGTCGCAGCAGGCTCGAGGAACGCATGGAGGCCATCCGGGCCGCCTTCACGCGCACCAGGGAACGAGTAGACAGCTACACCCTGGAACTGCACCGTCATGGCCTGGAATCAGTGGAGCGAGAAGTCCGCTGGCTCAACGAGCTGATCGCATCGGAGCGGGAGTCCGGCGGACCCGACAATACTTCCGAGAAGGAGTCATCCTGATGGGTAAGGTGCGCATCGCCATTGCGGGGGTGGGTAACTGCGCCAGTTCCCTCGTGCAGGGACTGGAGTATTACAAAGACGCCGATGATGGCGGCCGGGTGCCCGGCCTCATGCATGTCCGGTTCGGGCCGTACCACATCAGTGATGTGGAAGTTGTGGCCGCGTTCGACGTGGACGCGAAGAAGGTCGGCTGCGACCTTGCCGACGCCATCACCGCGAGCGAGAACAACACCATAAAGTTTGCCGAGGTGCCCCCGACCGGGGTGACCGTCCAGCGCGGCCCGACCCATGACGGCCTGGGCGAGTACTACCGGGAGATCATCACCGAGTCGGACGAGCCCGCCGTGGACGTGGTCCAGGTGCTCAGGGAAACCGGCGCCGACGTCCTGGTCTGCTACCTGCCCGTCGGCTCGGAGCAGGCGGACCGGTTCTACGCCCAGTGCGCGATCGACGCCAAGGTCGCCTTCGTGAACGCCCTGCCCGTGTTTATCGCCTCCGACCCTGAGTGGGCCGCGAAGTTCACCCGGGCCGGCGTGCCGATCATCGGCGACGACATCAAGTCCCAGGTCGGCGCCACCATCACCCACCGCGTGCTGGCCAAGCTGTTCGAGGACCGCGGGGTCGAGCTGCTCCGGACCTATCAGCTCAACTTCGGCGGCAACATGGACTTCATGAACATGCTGGAGCGTAGGCGGCTGCAGTCCAAGAAGATCTCCAAGACCCAGGCGGTCACCTCGCAGATCCCGCACGAGATGGAGCGGGCCGCCGTGCACATCGGGCCGTCCGACCACGTGCCGTGGCTCGAGGACCGCAAGATGGCCTACGTCCGGCTGGAAGGCCGCGCGTTTGGCGACGTGCCGCTCAGCCTGGAGTACAAGCTCGAGGTCTGGGATTCGCCCAACTCGGCCGGAGTGATCATCGACGCGGTACGCGCCGCGAAGATCGCGCTCGACCGGGGTATCGCCGGACCGGTGACCTCGGCCAGCTCTTACTTCATGAAGTCGCCGCCCGAGCAGTACGGCGACGACGTGTGCCGCGACCTCGTGGAGAAGTTCATCCTTGGGGAGGTTGCCTGCTGACAGGCGACCGCTAAGACTGGACGGATGGGCCGTCGGCAGGGGGAGAAGGGCTCCTTTCTGGCCGACCTGCGGGCGGTCCTGGCCGAGCGGAATTTCCGCCGCCTGTTCGCCACCCGGCTGATCTCCCAAGGCGGCGACGGCATCATCACCGCCGGGGTCGGCACGTACGTCTTCTTCAACGCGGAGACGTTCCCGAGCCCGGCGGCCGGGGCCGCCGCCTTCGCGGTGCTGTACCTGCCGTACTCGCTGGTCGGCCCGTTCGCCGGTGTCCTCATCGACCGGTGGTCCCGGCGCCAGATCCTGGTCTGGTCGGCCTTGCTCCGCTCCGTCTTCGTGGCGCTGACCGCCTCGTTCATGGCCGCCGGGAACCGCGGGGCGGCGCTCTACGTGGCGGTGCTGCTCGTGCTGGGGGTCAACAGGTTCTTCCTGTCCTCGCTGTCCGCGGCGCTGCCGCACGTGGTCGCCGCGGACAAGCTGGTGATGGCGAACTCGCGTATCACCCACGCTCGGCGGGGTGATGGCCATGATCGGCGGCGTGGTGGCCCTGGGGCTGAACGTGGCCACCGGCAACACCGAACGCGGCGCCGCGATCACCCTGCTGGCCGGCGGCGGCTGTTACCTGGCGGCCAGCGCGGTCGCGGCGGCCATGCGGCGCGACTTGCTCGGCCCGGTCCGGGCGGCCGGTGCCGCCGAGCCAGCCCGGCTGCTCAGCGATCTCGCCTCGGTCGCGGCCGGGCTGGTGGCGGGCGTCAGCTATCTGATCAGGCGGCGCGGCCCGGCGGCCGCGCTCGGCGCCACTGGCGGTTTCAGCTTCGTCTTCGGGCCGCTGTTCCTGATGTCGGTCCTGCTGTACAGGAACTACTTCTACCGGTCCAGCGTCAGCGTGGCCGAAGCTCACTTCGGCGTGCTCGTGGTGCTCTCCGGGGTCGGCTACGCCTGCGCCGCGGTGGTGACCCCGCCGGTCACCAGGCGGCTGTCCAAGTCCGCCTGGATCTCGCTGCTGCTGGCCGCGAGCGCGGTGGTGACCCTCGCGCTCGGCGAGACCTTCTGGCTGGCCAGCTATCCTGGCCATCGGGTTCTGCCTGTACCTCAGCCGGCAGGGGGTGGCGATCTGCGCCACCACGATCCTGCAAGAAGAGGTGGATGACGCCTACCGGGGCCGGGTGTTCGCCTTCTACGACATGATGTTCAACGCGGCCTACGTCGCCGGAGCCGCGCTGTGCGTGGTCATCTTGCCGGCCAACGGTCATTCGCCGGCCCTCATCGCGCTGGTGGCGGTCGGCTACGCGATCACCCAGCCGGTTACTGGCTGTCCCGCGGCCGGGATCAGTCCTGGCCCGGCTCCGGTCCCGGCTCCGGTCCCGTTCCCGGCGCGGGCGGATCCGGCGGGGTTATCCCCTCGCCCGCCGCCCAGCGCAGCAGTTCCTGATCATCCGTTCCTGGCCGAGTTCACCGTCGGCGATCCGCAGCTCGAGCAGGAAGTTGCGGGCCTTGCCCACCATCGGCCCTGGCGGCACGCCGAGCACGCGCATGATCTCGTTGCCGTCCAGTTCGGGCCGGATCCTGGCCAGTTCCTCCTGCTCGCTGAGCTCGGCGATCCGCCGCTCGAGGCCGTCGTAGGCGCGAGCCAGCCGCTCCGCCTTGGCCCGGTTCCTGGTGGTGCAGTCGGCCCTGGTCAGCACGTGCACCGGCTGAGCAGCGGCCCCGCGTCGCGGACGTAGCGGCGGACCGCGGAATCGGTCCACTCACCTTCGCCGTAACCATGGAACCGCAGGTGCAGTTCCACCAGCCGGGATACGTCCTTGACGACGTCGTTCGGGAAACGCAGCGCGATCAGCCTGCGCCTGGTCAGCTTGGCCCCGACCACCTCGTGCAGGTGAAAGCCGACCCGGCCGCCGGGCAGCAGGGACCGCGTCTTCGGCTTGCCGATGTCATGCAGCAGCGCGGCCAGCCGGAGGACCAGGTCGCCCTCCAGCCCGTAGCCGGCTCGAGCGCGATGGCCTGCCGCAACACGGTCAGGCTGTGCTGGTAGACATCCTTGTGCCGATGGTGCTCGTCGGCTTCCATCCGCAGCCTGGACACCTCGGGCAGCACCTGCTCGGCCACCTCGGTCTGCACGAGCACGTCGACACCGAACGCCGGGTCAGGCGCCAGCATCAGCTTGGTCAGCTCGGCGGTGATGCGCTCCGCGGACACGATCTCCAGCCGGGGCGCCTGCTCGGTCATGGCGTCCCGCACCTCCGGCGCCACCTCGAATCCCAGCTGGGCCGCGAACCGGGCCGCCCGCAGGATCCGCAGCGGGTCATCACCAAACGACCGCTCCGGCGGGCCCGGCGTCCGCAGCACCTTCTCCCTGAGCGCGTCGAAGCCGCCGAACGGATCGGCGACCTCGTATCCGGGCAGCCGGGCCGCCATCGCGTTGATGGTGAAATCCCGCCGGCTCAGGTCCTCCTCCAGCGACTGGCCGTACGCGACCTCGGGCTTGCGCGAGGTCCGGCCGTACTGCTCGCTGCGGTACGTCGTGACCTCGAAGAGCAAATTTCCCTTGCGCAGCCCGACGGTGCCAAAGGCGATGCCCACCGTCCACGTCTTGTCGGCCCAGCCGGACACCATGGCCAGCACCTGCTCGGGCGTCGCGTCGGTGGTCAGGTCGAGATCGCCGGGCATGCGCTCCAGGAACACGTCCCTGACCGGGCCACCGACCAGGGCAAGCTCATGACCACGGGCGGCGAACAGACGGCCGACTTCGGCCACCCCGGGAACCCGCGCGCGGATGAGCGCGGCGGCCGCCTTCCGCTGTTCGTTGTTCATGGGCATGGCCACCGACATTACCGACAGCACGGCCCCGGCGCGAAACGGCAATAATATTCCAGGTGTGCACGACGTGCTGACGGCGAGGGTGAAGCGGCGGATACTGTCCCTCGCTGCCGTCTGCGTCGTGTCCGCCGTCTTCGCCGTCCCGGCGGCGCTGGTCCAGGCCGTCAGGCCAGCCCCCAGGCCAGCCCGGCCCAGGCCAGCGTCGGCCGCGTCGCGGTGACCATCAGCTCGATGAGCCCGCAGTACGCCAGGCCGGGCGCCACCGTCACCTTGACCGGAACGGTGACCAACGGCACCCGCCAGACGGCGGCCGGGCTCGAGGTGCAGCTGGCCGTCTCCGCCACGCCCTTCTTCACCCGTGACGGCATGGATTCCTACCTGACCAGCGGGATTAACGACGGCCTGGTCCCGGCGGGACGCCCGTACCTGCTGCCGGTCAGCGTGGCCCCCGGCGCCGCCGTCTCGTGGACCGCCTCGTTCCAGGTCGGCGTGCAGGGGATCAGCGCGTTCGGCGTCTACCCGGTAGTCGCCTTGCTGCAGGATTCGGCGGGCACCATGCTGTCATCCGATCCGACGCTGCTGCCGTTCTGGCCCGGACAGCGGGCGGCAGGACTGCAGGCCCCGCTAAATATCTCCTGGCTGTGGCCACTCATCGACCAGCCGCACCACCAGGTCTGCACGGCCCTGACGAACAACGGCCTGGCCGCCAGCCTGGGCACGGGCGGCCGCCTGTCGACCTTGGTCACCGCCGGGATCAGCCACCCAGACGCCGACCTGACCTGGGTCCTCGACCCGGCGCTGGTCAGCGACGCGGCCACGATGACCAAACCCTACCCGGTGGGCGGCGCCAGCTCGAACTGCACCGGCGCCCGGCTCCAGCCGGCCAGCCAGGCGGCCGCGAACTGGCTGACCTCGGTCAAAACGGCCACCTCGGGCCAGCCGACGGTGCTCACCCCGTACGCCGATGTGGACATGACCGCTCTGATCCACCAGGGCCTGAACGCCGATCTCGGCACGGCCTACCGTATCGGGGACGCGGTGGCGGGCAGCGTTCTCGGCCGGGTCTTCAAGCCGGCGATCGCCTGGCCCCCTGGCGGGACCGCTGACCTTAGCGTGCTCACCAGTCTCGCGGCCGCCGAGCATATCGGGACCGTGGTCCTGAACAGCAGCGAGATGCCGCCCTTAGGGACCGGGTTTCAACCGGACGACGCCGTGACCTCGATCCCGACGGCGGCGGGTACCACGATGAACGTCCTGCTCGCCGACGACACCCTGACCTCGGTGCTGCGAGCCGGGAGCCCGAACTCCGGCACCTTGTCGCGAAGCGCTGAATTCGCCGTCAAGCAGCGTTTCCTGGCCGAGACCGCGATGATCGCCGCCAAGGCCCCGGACTCGGCCCGCTCGGTTGTGGTGGCCCCGCCGGCCGGCTGGAGCCCGCCGGCCGCAACTGGCCGGGGACCTGCTGGGCGAGACCACCGGTGCGCCGTGGCTGAAGCCGGCCGCGCTGCACAGCCTGACCACGGCGCGGGACAGCGACGCAAGCTGGCTAGGAAAGCGCCGCCCGCCAACCAGGCCAGCCCGGGCGAACTCAGCCGCGGCTACCTGAACAAGGTGAGTGTGGCCGATCGCCAGCTCAGCGTGTACAAGTCCATCCTGCTCCCGGTCCCACTGTCCTACCTGCGGTCACTGAACGAGGCCCTGGCCGCCACCGAATCCGCGGCCTGGCGTGGCGGCGGGACTTCGCCGGGCGCGGCGCTGCTTGACGGCTTGACTGATTACCTCGGCAGCGCGGAGCGCAAGGTCAAGATCATCACCTCCCTGGTGGTGCCGATGGCAGGCGCGTCAGGTCCGGTCCCTGTGTCGATTCAGAACGGGCTGCACCAGGCCGTCGAGGTCCGGCTGAACGTCACCGTGGTCAAGACGCCGAGGGCAACGTCTCCGCTGATCATCGGCCACTTCAAAGCGCAGATCGTCATCCCGCCCGAGCAGGCCTCCGCGCCGTTGCGGCTGCCGGTCAGCTCGGCGCCGCAAGGATCCAGCGTCCTCGAGC
>CAVSTQ010000015.1:0-83779 GCA_963730825.1 uncultured Actinomycetes bacterium | reverse complement strand
CCGCCGAGCAGGCCGTAGCCGCCGCCATGACGACCCACGCCCCGATGGTCGTCTCGGTGGTCATCCTCACCGCCCGCTGACCCCTCGGCTCAGCCGTTACCCCCTGACCCTGCGGATGCGGATGCCGATGGTCAGCTCGTACCGCGGCACCCGCCTCCCGGTGGCCAGGTTGCTCCCGGGTGCAGTCAGCCGCTGTGCTCGCCTGGAGGGTCGGTACCGGAGTCCGGGGCTTGGGTGGCAGAGGACGTAGCCCCCGGGGTGGTGGGTGTGGCTGGCGGTGTCGTTCGTGCTAGTGGGTGCCGGGTCTGGCCGACACGGTGGTCCTCCCTGCCGGCGCTGGCCGACACGGTGGACTCCCTGCCGGCTTCGGGCCGGCCGCGGCTGCGGGGTGGGGCCGGAGCGCGCGGGCTAGACAGGCCGGATGCGTTCGGGGTCACGCCGGGGCAGACGGTGGTTGCTGGAGCACTAGCTAAACGATTGGTGAGGCAAGTGGGCCCTGTGGCAACATGCTGCTATGTTGCGCGTACCCAGGCCGTCTGACGATGATCAACTCGGTGCCACGCCGCGGCGCACGGCTGGCTTTCCGGCTATGTCTTCGCGCCCCAAACACGGCGCTTCTGCGGCTCATAGCCACTTTCTAGCAACACGCTGACGTAACTCGGGCCTAGCCTCAGCTTGGCGTTTAACCTCCCGGGCTCGGCGTGGTTTCCTGCGTCGTCTTCTTGATGGCGGCCTTGCCCACGTCGTGACGGGTGGCCGGGTGCCGGTTCTTCGAGCCGGGAGGTCTGCCGGGACCAGGTTTGCCGGGTTTCGGTGCGGCTGTGAGAACGGGCAGTGTGCCGTGGATGGCCCGGAATCCCCGCCGGACCCGCGCGGGGGTCAGGCGGCCGGGCAGGGCGGGGCGCTGCCAGGGCAGGCGCAGGTCTGCAGCGAGGCCGCGGGCGAGCCAGAGCTGGGCGTAGCAGGCGAGGATCAGCCAGGTCCACCGGTCGGCGGCGGCGGGGTCGCGCAGTTTCGGCTTGGTCCAGCCGAGGACCTGCTTCAGGAACCGGAACGTATGTTCGATATCAAACCGGCGCAGGAACGCCTGCCAGCAGCGGTTCACCTCATCGGGATCCGCGTCCGGGCAGGAGGTCCGCAGCCAGACCGGCTTGGGGGCGCGATCGTGCGGCAGGTGCTCGACGGTGAGCTTGATGAGGGTGCCCTCGATGACCGGCAGTTTCCCCTGGTGGCCTGCCCAGGCGCCGCGGGCCTTCAGCTTGGGGTGCATGCGGTGCCAGGCGCGGGCGTCTGCGGCCCCGTACCGGGAGGTCCGCGTCGTGGTGTGCACGTCCGGCCCGGGGCAGGCGGCGTCATCTGAGAGCCTGAGCTCACGCCCGTGCCGCACAGGCCGGCCCATCTGGCCGGGCCGGCGGGGCGGCGGCGCCTGCCGCAGCACCCGGTTGGTGCCCAGCCGCCCCAGCACCTGCACGGGAAGATCCCTGAGCAGCCAGGCCAGCCGGGCCGGCTCATAGCCGGCGTCGAAGATCACCATGATGTCCGGGTCGCCGTCGTGCCAGTGCCCGGCGGCGATGATCCGGTCGATGACCCCGCGGACCTGGGCGGCGGTCACCGCGGCCAGATCGTCATCTGGACCCAGCCGGACCGCGTCCAGCAGCCGGGTCCACGACGTCCGGCCTGGTTCCAGCGCGGCTATCAGCGAGTACGGCCAGCCCGGGATCATCTGCGCGCTGCTGTTCCCCCGCCCGTAGCAGTGGCAGAACGACCGGCCCGGGCTGGTCCCCGCGTCCGGCCGCAGCCAGTTGCTCACATCGACCGCCAGCCGGATCCGGCCATCATCCCAGGCCGGCAGCGGCACCCCCGCCAGTGCCCAGCGCAGCCGCGAAATCTGCACTTTCCCGCAGTTCAGCGCGTCGTACAAGGCGCCATGGCCGCGCCGGTGACCTGGCTCCAGCGACAATTCCGCCAGCATATGCACCCGGTCCTGCTTGCACAGCGCCGCGTCGCACAGTTCACACAGCGCGTCCGCCCGGGCGGACAAGCACCGGTACACCTCCCGGCGGAACCCTGCCAGCCGTTCCCATGCCCGATCTGTCTCGTCCCCGGCGCCCGCCCGGGCCTCCGCCCAGGCCATACTGAAAGCCACGGCCACCGCCCTGCGTCTTCAAGTTCTGTGGTGAGAACCCGAAGATGATGACGCGGTGGCCGCCTGTTATCACGGCGACCCACCGGACAGTACGGGCAAAAGTTGCCACGCAGACAGCAGAGGTTAAACGCCAAGCTCAGCTGCGGCATCCGAAATTTATGCATTCTTTAAATGAGCGCTCTCAGGCTAGATATTCGACTATTGTTTCGATAGAATCAGGGTTAGATTAGTCGGCCTGATCTTCCGAACGAAGGGTGGTTCATGCCCGAGGAACCGTTCCCCCCAGCCGGGCCCGGCGCGCCGGAGCCCCAGCGCCCGGCGCCCGGGCGCGGGCGCGGGCGTGGGATCGGGCCGCAGGACCACACCCCCAAATCAGGCTCCGGACGCAACGGCTCCGGCGGCGCGGGACACGGCGGCACGGGACACGGCGGCACGGGACACGGCGGCACGGGACACGGCGGCAGCGGGCCAGCTGACGGGCCGCCCGGCGGCCCAGGTGACGGCTGGGTCGGCCCTCCGCCGGGCGGGCCGGAGCAGGGCCTGTTCGTGTGCCTGCCGGCCGAGGCGATGGAGTTGTCCCGGTTCGGTGGTGATGACCAGGGGCCTGCGATGGCGCCGGGTCCGCTGCTGGCCGGGGTGGCGTACGCCGTGGCTGGGGGTGACGGGGCCGGGCTGGCGGGGGTGTCGGAGGATTTCCTGTTCGCGGTGATCTCCGGCGGCCGCCGGCTGGCGTCGTGGGGGACGTGGCTGGAGTTCTCCGCGATGCGCGAGCTCGCGCTGCGCCACCCCGCCGTCCCGGCTCGCGCTACCCGTCCCGCCGCTGCCGGGCCGCCCGCGGCCCGGGAACGGCCCGGCTCCGGGGAACAGCCCGCGGCATCGCGGCCGCCCGGCGCTGTCCCGGCCGGCCGCGGGCCCGGGGCAGCCGCCAGCGGGCCTGGCCCTGTGACCGGACCTGAGGGCGCCACGTCCGGGGCCGCGGATGACGGCCGGGTGCGGTTCGGGGAGTTCGTGGCCGATGAGGTGTCCCTGGACCTGCGGCTGAGCTGGCGGGCCGCGGCGGACCGGATCTCCTACGCCTGTGACCTGGCCGGGCGGCTCCCGGTCACCTTCGCGGCGCTGGGCGGCGGGCTGATCGACCCGGTCCACGCCAGGATCATCGCCGAGCAGACCGATGTCTTGTCCGCCGCCGACGCCGCCGAAGCGGACCCGGTGCTGGCCGCGGCGGCGCAGTCCAAGACCTACGGCGAGCTCCGCGCCGCCGCCGCCCGGCTGGTCCTCAAGCTCGACCCGGACGCCGCCGAGCGGCGCAAGCAGGCCCGCCGCAAAGAAGCCCACGTCCGCCCGTTCCGGGAAGACTCAGGCAACGCCGGGATGTCCGCCAGGGAACTGCCCTCCGATGAGGTCCTGGCGTCCTGGCAGCACGTCGACCAGCGGGCCCGGGACCTGCGCGCCGCCGGGGTCCCGGGGTCCTTGCGGGAACTGCGCTGCCGCGCTTACCTGGACCTGCTCCAGGAACGCGACAGCCGGGACGACCTGCACAGCCAGCCGGACCGGCCCGCCCAGGCCAGCGGCCACGGCGGGGACAGCGGCGGGCCGGAGGGCGAGCGCGGCGGGTCAGAGCGCGGCGGGTCGCAGGGCGGGCCGGGCGGGCCGCGGCGCGGGCCTGGCGGGAACGGGCCGGGAGCCGTCCCGGAGCCGGGCGGGGCCGGGCCTGGCCGCGCTGGTGAACCTCACCGTCCCGCTGGCAACGGTCCTGGGCCACGGGGGTACCCCCGGCGAGGCGGCCGGGTTCGGGCTGCTGGACGCCCAGACGGCGCGGGACCTGATCGCCGCCGCGGCCTGGCACCCGCGTACCCGCTGGTGCGTGACCGTCTTGCACCCCGACGGGACCGCCGCCGCCCACGGCTGCGTCCCCGGCCGGCATCCCCCGCCCCCCGGCCCGGCACCACCCGGCCCCGCGCCCCCGGGCACCGCACCACCCGCACCACCCGCGCCACCCGGGGATTCCGGGACCGTGGTCCGGGATTACCTGCGCGGCCTGCGGGTCACGCTGGCCCCGATCGCCCGCGGTGCCTGTGACCACCGGCACGCCGAGGCCGGGTACCAGCCCAGCCGCACGCTCCGGCACCTGATCACCACCCGGTCCGCCCGGTGTACCGCACCCGGCTGCGGGCGCCCCGCGGCCCGGTGCGACCTGGACCACACCACCGCCTGGGATCAGGGCGGCGCAACGTGCGAATGTAATATCGCCCCGCTTTGCCGGCATCACCATCGGTGCAAACAAGCTGACGGGTGGCGGCTGGAACAGCCCGCGCCCGGCGTCCTGCAATGGCACACCCCCGGCGGCCGGACCTACACCACTACCCCCACCAGATACCCACTCTAAAAGCGCCGCCTGGCCGTCGTCGCGCCCGGTCGGCGTTCACCGCAGTGAGGGTGCGCACCGCCGACGTGCCCACCGGACCTGCCCGCGCAGAGCAGAGCACTGAATGTTATATATTGACTACTCTAGGTTATTTGCCGAGGATGGCCCCCGACAACTTGCCGCTAGGTACCTGTTACCAGGTTGAGCAGTGACTGCTCTGTGTGTCCTCGGCTTCGGCCGAATCAGCCTGGTTAACCTCACAACTGGACTTGGGGATGCCATGGACTATTTGTCAGGTATGACCGGCGGCACTCGCCGCGAGGGGATGAACCAAGTAGATCTGCTGGCAGCGATCGTCAACTCCTCGGACGACGCCATCATCGGGAAGACCACAGACGGCGTGATCATGACCTGGAACCCGGCCGCCGAGCGCATGTACGGATACACCGCAGCGGAAATCATCGGCCAGCCGATCACAGTCCTGTGCCCGCCCGACCGGGTCGCCGAGATCCAGGAGATTCTCCGCAAGATCGGTAACGACGAGCGCGTCTTGTACCACGAGAGCGTTCGGCAGCGTAAGGACGGAACTGTCTTCCCGGTCTCGGTGACGATCTCCCCGGTCCATGACGACCGGCACAGCCTGATCGGCGCATCATCGATCGCCCGCGATATCTCCGAGCGGTACCGCCTTCAGGCCGAGCTTCGCCTGCGCACGGACGACCTTGAGGTCGCGTACCGGGACCTGGAGACTTTCTCCTATTCGGTCTCCCACGACCTGCGTGCCCCGCTGCGAGCGCTGGGGGGCTCAGTAGTGCCCTGCTTGAGGACTGCGGGGACAGCCTCAACGAGGCCGCCATCGGCTACACCAAGCGCATCCAGGCCTCCAGCGAGCGTATGACGCAACTGATCGATGACCTCCTCAACCTCGCGCGTGTTTCGCGATCCAAGATTCACCTGGAGGTAATCGACCTGGGGGCAGAGGTGGCCGGCATCGCGGCGGAACTCCAGCGCCAGGAGCCGGACCGTCGTGTGCGCTTCACCATCCAGCAACCGGCCCTGGCCACGGCCGACCCGACGCTCATCCGCACAGTACTGCAGAACCTGCTGGACAACGCCTGGAAGTTCACCTCCAAGCGCGACGACGCGGCCATCGAATTCGGGATGACCCCAGACGAGACCTCTGGCGGCTGCTTTTACGTACGCGACAACGGCGCTGGCTTTGACACCGCCTACGCCGGGAAGCTGTTCAAGCCGTTCGAGCGATTGCATTCAGCCTCCCAGTTCCCGGGAACCGGGGTCGGTCTGGCCAGCGTGAGACAGATCGTGGAACGGCACGGCGGCCGCACCTGGGCCGACGGCGTCTCCGGGGCCGGCGCGACCTTCTACTTCACCCTCCCCGCGACATGAACCCGCTGACTCACGGGAGTCGAGGCTGTGCGGGCCGGAGCAGCGTCACACCGCGGCTCGGTGGTCTGGGTCAGACACCCGTGGGCCGCTGGCTCAGCCGCCGGTCCGCTTCCCGCCGCAAGCCGCCCGCGTAGCGTCCAGCCGCCTGGGCCAGCGTCGCGACCCGGTCGGCGGCCCGGTCCCGCCAGGGCTCGTGGCCGAAGTCGGCGGCCAGCTCGCAGGTCCACCGCCAGGCCTCGATGGCCACGCTGCCATCGAGCAGGTCCAGGTCGGCGTGCACGGCGGCCAGGTCCACGGGGCGCCCTAGCGCCCGGTTCGCCCGGTGCGCGAGCAACCGGCCGACGCTGACGTACCGGGGCACACCCAGCGTGGTGGCGCTGGCCGCCAGCTGCCCGGCCTCGGTGAGCGCACGTTCCGCGTCGCCTCGCCGCAGGGCCAGCCGGCCGGTCAGGAGCTGCTGCTTAAGCTCGAGCCGCCAGCCGAACACCAGGTCGCCACGTAGCAGCGCCGCCGCTTGCGCCAGCCAGACAGCCGCGCCGTCTAGGTCGCCGGTTTCCATGGCCTGCTCGGCCAGGTCCTGCCGCGCGGCGATGGGGGTTTCCGCGGTGCCTCGCTGCTGACCCACCTCGAGCGCCTCGGTGTGCCGGTCCAGCGCTTCGGACCAGGCGCCCAGGTTGCGCAGGACCCAGCCGGCGAAGTTGACCGCCCGGCCACCGAACCTCGGTACCTGACGTCGCCCCACTTCGGCGGTGTACCTGTCAAACGCGGCCAGCGCCTGAGCCGGGCGTCCGGCCAGCGCGTGCGCGTGCCCGGTGAACAACAGCGCGTGCAGGGTCGACGCCGTGTGTTCCACCCCGACCTGCCCCCGCGCCGCTGGCCGCAGCAGGGTCAGGGCCTCCTCAGCCCGGCTCTGATGGGCCCGCAGCACCCCCAGCCATCCGGCGGCCGTGACCCGGTCGGCGCCTTCGGCCAGCGCGAACGCCTCACCGAGCAGCCGTTCGGCTCGGTCCAGGTGGCCGGCCGCGTGGTGGGTCCGGCCGCCGGCCGTCAGGCACCGTGCCCGGGTCGCCGCGTCGGCCGCGGCCAGCGCGCCGTCCTCGGCGTACTGCGCGGCCTGGGCGAAGTCACGGCCGAAATACGATGCCCAGGCGCCCACCTCGAGCGCGGCCGGGCCGGCCGAGGCGGCCCGCTCGACGTCTTCCAGGGCTTGTGCGTAGCGTCTGCGCAGGGTGCGCACCCGGGCCCGGGCCAGCCAGCCGGCCGGGTCCGGGGCCAGGCGCAACGCCTCGTCCAGCAACGTCTCCGCCGCCGCGTGATCGAAACGTTCCGCGGCCTGCGCCGACGCCTCGCGCAGCGCGCGGGCGGCGAGCGCCAGGTCCCCGCCGAGCCGGGCGTGACCGGCGACGGTCAGCGGGTCGGTGCCGGGCCGCCGGGACAGTACCCGGCCGGCCGTCCGGTGCAGCAACGCGGCCCGGCCGGCCGTCGCGCTCACCGCCAGGGCCTCCCGGACCAGCTCGTGCCGGAACCTGAACATCCCGTCGGCTTCGACCAGGAACTGCTTGGCCACCGCCTGCTCGGCGTCGTCGAGCAAGGTCAGCGCGGGACGGCCGAGCACCGCCGCGAGCAGGTCCACATCCAAGTCGGACGCGACCACGGCGGCGGTGCGCAGCAGCACCCCGGCCGGGCCGAGTTCATCGCACCGGGCGGAGACCGATTCGACCAGCGAGGCGGGCAGTTCGGTGCCCGCGGCGTGGCGCGCCAGCTCGGTCAGGAACAGCGGGTGCCCCTTGGACCGTGCGTAGAGTTCGTCGACCCGGCCCGGTCCGACCAGCTCCGCCGCCGCGTCCCGGTCCAGCGCGCCGAGATGGATGAAGGCGGTGGCCGGCAGCGGTTCACCTTCCCCGGGCCGGACCGCGGCCACCACCGTCACGGGGGCCCGCTCGCGCTGGATGAAGCGCAGCCAGTCGGCCAGCGCGGGGCCGGCCAGGTGGGCATCGTCGATGATCACTGTCAGCGGCGTCCGCTCGGTCAGGCGGCGCAGCAGCCGGACCAGGGCGGCGTAGAGCACTGCCGGGCCGAGCGTGCTGTCCGCCAGCACCGGCGGCGCCCGCCGGCTCGGCGTCCTGGGGTCCGCGCCGAGCAGCGGGGCCAGAATCGTCGCGTCGTCGCCCAGCAGGTCGGCGGTCACGCCGGGGCCGAGCTCGCGCAGCAGTCCGGCCAGCGTGGTCAGCAGCGCGTCCAGCGGCAGCGAGTGGTCCAGCGGCCCGCACAAGGCCAGCAGCACGGTGTCTCCGGCGGCGGTGCGCCGGGCACCCCAGGCCCGCAGCAGGGTGGTCTTGCCGATGCCGGCTTCGCCGTCGACGACGATGATCTCGGCGGCGTCCCCAGAACCCCGGGAACTCCGGGCCCGCGCCGAGATCGCTTCCAGCCCGGACAGCTCCTCGTCCCGGCCGACCACGCCGGTCGCGGCGGCGGGGGAGGGCCGGGCCGGCGCCGCCAGCTCGCCGCGCAGGATGGCGGTGTAGAGCGCGACCGTCTCAGGCGCGGGATCGGTGCCGAGCTCGTCGGCCATCTGCTGCCGTGCGCGGCCGTACAAGGCCAGCGCCCCGGCCATCTGGCCACCCATGACGTAGGCCCGGAGCAGGATACGCAGGGCCGCCTCGTCGTACCGGTCGCGCTGCGCCGCCGCCGCGGCGGCGTCGGCGGCGCCCATCCAGTCGCCGGCCTCAAGCAGCGCGGCGGCGGCCACTAGCCGGGCCCGGCTGATCAGCCGGGCCAGCTCCGCCTGCCTGAGCTGGGCCCAGTCGCCGGGTAGCGGCTGCGGGCCGTCGCCGCGGATCAGCGAGAGCGCGACCCGGGCGGCGGCGACCGCCCCCGTCACCTGGCCGGCCTGCCGTCGCGATTCGATCTCGGCGGTGAGCCCGGCCAGCTCGGTCGCGTCGAGCCAGTCGCAGTGCAGCAGGTAACCGCGGTCACGGTGCTCGATCCGGTCGCGGCCGAGGACCGAACGCAGCCGGCTCATCAGCACCGCCACCTGATCCTCGGGGCGGGCGGGCGGCGCGGTGCCCCATAGCGCGTCGATGAGCACGTCGGGCGGCACGGCCTGGCCCTCGGCCATGGCCAGCAGCTGCAGGGCCAGCCGGGCCTTCCGGCTGCCGAGCGCCTGCGGCTCGATCCCATCCACGCCGAAATCACTGAGCACCCGGACGGCCAGCGACCTCATTCCGCTATTAAAGCCTCACGTCGTCACGGCCACCAGCGCATTGCAAGCTAGCTGCAACCACCGTCGGTCAGGCTGGTCCGGCCAGCCAGGATCGGACGAAAGCAGGAGACCAGAGATGACAGGCAAAGCGGAGCAGAAGAGCTTCCAGACCCCCGACGAGACCCGCACGTTCCCCCATGGCGCCGTGGACCTGGTCCAGATCGGCGGCGCCGAAATCGGCAGGCTCACGCTGGCGCCCGGCTGGCGCTGGTCGGAGCACGTCAAGCCGGTCGCAGGCACCGAGCTTTGCGAGGCGCCGCACTTCCAGTACCACGTGGCCGGCACGCTGCATGTCGTGATGGCCGACGGCGCCGAGTTCGACGCCCGGACCCGGCGACGTCACCGCGCTGCCGCAGGGCCACGACGCCTGGGTGGTCGGAGACGAGCCGGTGGTGGTGGTGGACTGGTACGGCGCGAGCAACTACGCCAGGTCCTGAACCGAGGCCGGCCCAGCCGGGACTCGCGGCGCTAACCGAAGATAAGCTCGCGGACCTGCGCGGCGGCCAGCACGTCGGCGGCGGCGTGGCCGACCCCGGCCAGCTGGATCAGCCGGTGCCGGCCGGGCCACCCGGCCGCCCGGGCTAGCCCGCGGACGTGCTGGTGGTAGCGCAGGCCGCGGTCGAGCCGGTCGGCGCCCTGGGCCATCGCCGGCGGGCTCACCTCGAGCAGCCGGGAGGCCCGGTCGTGGTCTAGCGCGCCGAGCACGATCGTGACGTCGCGGGCCAGGTAGCGCTTCAGGCTTGGCTGCGGACCGGTGTCGACGTACGGTGGCGCCTGGTCGAACCCGTAACGCCAGCGGTTGACGGCCGAACTGTCCCGCACCGCGACCGGCCGCTCCCGGGCGAAGTACAGGTAGGTCGAGGGGTTGGCGATGACGAACCGGACCGCCAGGCCGCGTCCGGCCAGGACGTCGGGCCCGCGGCCGACGGCGGCGTAGCGGTTGACGAACTGGCCGCCCGCCGAGTTGCCGAATACCACCACGGCCGGATCACGCCCCGCCCGGGATCCCGCCCCGGGCTCTTGTGTCCACCTCGGCCAGGAACTGGGGCGCGACGATGAGCGGATCCGCCCCGGATAGCCGCGCCGCAAGCGGCCCGTCCGTCCGCGGCGGGTCACCGAGGCCACGCGACGCGTGGCACATCAGCAGACCAGAGGTCCCGCCGATTCGCACTGGCTGGTCGGCTGCGACTTGCACCGGTCGGTACTGCTCATCGTTACCGATAGCGAAGCCTGACGCCTCCGGCCGGTCCCCGGTCATGACGTCCGGCCCGGAAGGGGACAGTCGGCGCACAGCCCGCCGCCCTCCACCCGGTAGTAAAGGCAACAGCTGCGCCGAACAAAGACCGGGGCCAAGACCGGGTCCCCGGCCCGCATGGTCCCCCGCAGGTCCGGCTGGGCCAGCGCGTGGGCGGCCAGCGTCCGCCACCGCGGCCCGATCTGCCCGGACAGCAGCCGCAGGCCGCCGGCCAGCGCGGACGCCGCGTTACCTCGAAGCAGGCCGGGGGCCAACCGGACCCGGAGCCGCAGCGCGCCGGCCAGCGGCGTCAAGTGCTCGCCGAACGAGCTCGCCACCAGATGCTCTATTACCGGCCGAACGGCCCCGGCCCGGCCTGCGCCCGGCGACAGCCCGAGCTCGATCACCTGATCGTCCGGATGCCGCCAGACCAGCCGGGGGGCGGGCAGGTCGGGGACGCAGCCGCTGGTGACCAGGCAGGCGAGCGACGGTGACAGCAGCCGGGCCGCGTACCCCTGGTAGAACAGCGACGCGGCCACCCGCGGCTCGCAGTCACCCAACGTGGCCCGGACGGAGGCCAGGAGCCGGTCGAGGTGATCCGTCCCGGCGGCGTACAGCAGGCCGGCCGGCTGCCAGCCCGCGCCCTCGCGGCCGGGATCGGCCAGCCGGAAGTACATCCCCAGCTCCGCGGCCGCCTCCAGCGCGGTCACGATCTCCGGCCGGGCCGCCGCCCGCAACCCCGGCGGGGCGAGGTGCGCGGACATCGCCAGCCTCGCCTCCTGCCTGCTGCCTCCGACCCGTATCGTACGCACCGGTCAGCGCCAGGAGATAATCGTCGCCATGGACCTTGGCTTGGGCGGTAGCCGCGTGCTGATCACCGGGGGAAGCCGGGGCATCGGCCTGGCCGTGGCCGAGGCGCTCGTGGCCGAAGGAGCAGCGGTCGGGCTAGTGGCCAGGGACGCCGACGGCCTGGCCGCCGCGGCCGCCCGCCTAGCCGCTCAAAGCGCCCAGCCCGGAAACGCCCAGGCCGGAAACGCCGCCCCGGCCAGAAACGCCGCCGCCCAGGTCGTCACAGTAGCCACCGCAGTCGCCGACGTCACCGACACGCCCGCGCTGCGCCGTGCCGTGGACCAACTCGCGGTCGCGCTGGGCGGCCTGGACCACCTGGTGGCCAACGCCGGCGGAACGGTCGGCAGCGGCAACCTGACCAGCGCCGGGGACGACGAGTTCACCGCCACCTTCGCACTGAACGCGGGCCACGCCGCCGAGCTGATCCGGTCCGGCCTGCCGCACCTACGCGCCGCAGGCGGCGGCTCGGTGGTGATCATTTCCTCGATCACCGGCATGCGCCCGGCCCCGCGCACCGCCTACGCCGCGGCCAAAGCGGCGGAGATTCACCTGGCCGCGACCGCCGCCCAGGAGCTGGCCCCGGACGGCATCCGGGTCAACGCGGTCAGCCCCGGGTCGATCATGTTCCCCGGCGGCGGCTGGGACACCTTCGAACAGGAGCACCCGGAGGACTTCGCCGCCTTCGTGGCCGGCCAGTTCCCCTACGGCCGGCTCGGGACCCTGCCGGAGGTCGCCGACGTGGTCACCTTCCTGCTGTCCGCCCGGGCCTCCTGGATCACCGGCGCGAACATCGCCGTCGACGGCGGCCAGCGCTATCCAAGCGCCCGCCGTTTCGACTAGCCCGCCCGCCCCGGCAGTCACCCGGCACCGAGGACGCGGCCGTGGCCTGCGCCCGGCGCCGTTAATCGCTTGTCTGGCTGACGGCGCCGACGAGAACATGGGGGACATGGTCCTGATCCGCCAGACCACCCCGGACGAATGGCCCGGCTGCTTTAACCAAGGACCGAACTCAGGACCCGAACTCGGCCCGGACCCCGAGCAGCCGCACCGGCCGCCGCCCGGTGAACCGGGCCAGCGCGTCCGAGGCGGCCTGCGCGATCACCGTGGCCTGTGAGCTCGGGGTGCCAAGCGTCACCCCGTGCGTCTCGGTGATGAAGGGCGCGTACCGCACCTTGACGATCACCCGTACGGCCGGCCGTGACTCGGCGGCCAGGTCCACCGCGAGCAGCCCGGCGATCCGCGTCACCTCGGCCTGCACGGCGGCCCAGTCGGCGATGTTCTGCTGGAAGGTCTCCTCCCGGCCGTGCCCGCGGGCTACGTACGGCGAATCGTCCACGTCGGCGTCACCCCGGCCCCGCCCCAGCAGCACCAGCCACGGCCCGGTCATCGGGCCGAACACGGCGGCCAGTGCGTCCGGGTCGGCCGCGGCCAGGTCGCTGACCGTGCTGATACCCAGCCCGGCCAGCTTCTTCGCCGTCTTGGCGCCGATGCCCCACAGCGCGTCGGTGGGCCGGGCGCCAAGCACCTCGAACCAGTTCGCGTGGGTCAGCCGGAACACCCCGGCCGGCTTGCCGAACCCGGTGGCGATCTTGGCCTGCAGCTTGTTCTCGCCGATCCCCACCGAACAGTCCAGCTGCGTCGTCTCCCGGACCCGGGCCGCCAGCGACCGGGCGAAGCCCTCCGGGTCGGACGTCTCCACCCCGAGGAACGCCTCGTCCCAGCCAAGCACCTCCACCACCGCGCCCGAGGCGCGTAGCACCGCCATCACCGCGGCCGACGCCTCGTCGTAGGCACCCCGGTCCACCGGCAGGAACACCGCGTCGGGCAGCAGCCGCACCGCGGTGCGCAGCGGCAGGCCCGAGTGCACCCCGTGCTCCCGCGCCTCGTAGGACGCGGTGCTCACCACCCCGCGCTTGCTCGGGTCGCCGTCCCCGCCGACGATCACGGGCCGTCCCCGCAGTTCGGGATGCCGCAGTACCTCGACCGCCGCGATGAACTGGTCGAGGTCCACGTGCAGCACCCACCGTGTCACGCTCAATTCTTACCCGGCCCGCGGGCGCCCCGCACGGCGCCCGCGGGCGCCCCGCACGGCCGGCCGGGCGCGCACCACGGTCCGTTCGGACTAATTGGTTTTGATCTGGGGTGCCGGCGTCGGTCACAATGACACGTGCTCGTGACCATCACCACCACCCGCCCGCCGGCCACCGATCTGGGGTACCTGCTGCACAAGCACCCGGACCGGCTCCAGTCGTTTACCGTTTCGGCTGGTCAGGGGCACATTTTTTACCCGGAGGCGACGCCGGAGCGGTGCACGGCCGCGCTGCTGCTCGAGATCGACCCGGTGGCCCTGGTCCGCGGCCGGAAGGACAAGAACCCCGACTCCGAGCTGGCCCACTATGTCAACGACCGGCCCTACGCCGCCTCCAGCATGCTCGCGGTGGCGCTCAAAGAGGCCTTCAGGACCGCGCTCACCGGCCGCTGCACCGCCCGGCCCGAGCTGGCCGCGGCCCGTATCCCGCTGGTGATCAGGGTGCCCGCGCTGCGCTGCCGGGGCGGGCCCGGGCTGGCTCGCGCCACCTTTGGCCCGCTCGGCTGGAACGTCGAGGCCGTGCCGCAGCCACTCGAACCCCCGGCCTGGGGCGATTCGCCCTACCTGGACCTGCGGCTGACCGGTGAGCTGCGGCTGGCCGACGCGCTCAATCACCTGTACGTGCTGCTGCCGGTGCTCGACGACACCAAGCACTACTGGGTGTCCACAGAAGAGGTGGACAAGCTGGTCCGGGCGGGCGGCGACTGGCTGGCCGGCCACCCGGAGAAGGAGCTCATCACCCGGCGCTACCTGGCCCACCAGCGCGGGCTCACCCGGTCCGCGCTGGCCCGGCTGGCCGAAGCCGACGACACCGACCCGGCCGAACTGGACAACGCCGTGGAACCCGACTCAACCGGGGGCCCGCCGCTGGCGGAGCAGCGCCGCGCGGCCGTGCTGGCCCTGCTGCGCGAGCGGGGCGCGCGGCGGATCGGGGACTTCGGCTGCGGCGCGGGGCTGCTCGTCAGGGACCTGCTGGCCATCGACGGGGTCGAGCTGGTGCGCGCCGTGGACGTGTCGGTGCGGGCGCTGCAGCTGGCCGCGCGCGCGCTCAAGCTCGACCAGCTGCCGGACCGGCAGCGGGCCCGGCTGGAGATCTTCCAGTCCTCGCTGCTGTACCGCGACGAGCGGCTCGCCGGGCTCGACGCGGTCGTGCTGATGGAGGTCATCGAGCACACCGACCCCAGCCGTCTGGCCGCGCTCGAGCGATCGGTGTTCGGCTTCGCCGCGCCGGGCGCGGTGATCGTGACCACGCCCAACGCCGAGTTCAACGTGTGCTTCCCGGCGCTGCCGCCGGGGCAGCTGCGGCACCGGGACCACCGGTTCGAGTGGACCAGGGCGCAGTTCCGCGGCTGGGCGCAGCGGGTGGCCGCCGACTTCGGCTACCAGGTCCGCTTGGCCGGAGTCGGCGCCGAACACTCCGTCCACGGCCCGCCCACCCAGCTGGCCCTCTTCGACCGGCAGGCCCCGTCATGACCCGCCGACCCGCTGCCCGTGCCCGAGCTGAGCCTGGTCGTCCTGGTCGGCGTCACCGGCTCCGGCAAGTCGACGTTCGCCCGCGCGCACTTCAAGCCGACCGAGGTGATCTCCTCGGACTTCTGCCGGGGCCTGGTCGCCGACGACGAGAACGACCAGTCCGCCACCCCGGCCGCATTCGAGCTGCTGCACTATATCGTGGCCAAGCGGCTGGCCGGCGGCCGCCTCACCGTGGTGGACGCGACCAACGTGCAGCCGCAGGCCCGGCGCTCGCTGGTCGCGCTGGCCCGGGAGCACGACGTGCTGCCGGTGGCGTTCGTCCTTGACCTGCCGGAGAAGCTGTGCGCGGAGCGGAACGCGGGCCGCCGGGACCGCGATTTCGGCCCGCAGGTGATCCGCCGCCAGCACGACCAGCTGCGCCGGGGCGTCAAGGGACTGCGCCGCGAGGGTTTCCGCACCGTGCACATGCTGCGCACCCCGGACGAGGTCGCCGCCGCCACCGTCACCCGCACCAAGCTGTTCAACGACCGGCGGCACGAACACGGGCCGTTTGACGTCATCGGCGACGTGCACGGCTGCCTGGCCGAGCTCGGGCAGCTGCTCACCGAGCTTGGCTACCAGCTGGACCACGACGACGCCGGACGGCCGGCGGGCGCTCACCACCCGGACCGCCGGGCCGTCTTCGTCGGTGACCTGGTGGACCGGGGACCCGACACCCCGGGTGTGCTGCGCCTGGTCATGGGCATGGTGGCGGCGGGCACCGCGCTGTGCGTATCGGGCAACCACGAGGCCAAGCTGCTCAAGGCCCTGCGCGGCCGCAAGGTCCAGCTCAACCACGGCCTGCCCGAGAGCCTGGCCCAGCTGGCCGCCGAGCCTGCGGAGTTCCGGGCCGCCGCCGAACGGTTTATCGACGGCCTGATCAGCCACTACGTGCTTGACGACGGCCGCCTTGTGGTCGCCCACGCCGGCCTGGTCGAGCGTTACCAGGGCCGCGCGTCCGGCCGGGTCCGCGAGTTCTGCCTGTACGGGGACACCACCGGCGAGACCGACGAGTACGGCCTGCCGGTCCGCTACCCGTGGGCGCAGGAGTACCGCGGCCGGGCGATGGTGGTGTACGGCCACACCCCTGTGCCCAGGCCCGAGTGGCTCAACAACACCCTGTGCCTGGACACCGGCTGTGTCTTTGGTGGCCGTCTGACCGCGTTGAGATATCCCGAACGGACTGTGGTCTCAGTTCCGGCTACCCGTGTCTACTACACCCCGGCCCGCCCGTTCCCGGCGCCCGCGTCCGCCACCCCGGACGGCTCGCCCGCCCCGGGCCGCCGGGAGCCGGACGTCCTCGACCTCGGCGACGTGCTCGGCTCGCGTGTCGTGGAGACCGCGTACCTGCCGCGGGTCGGGGTGCGCGAGGCGCACGCCGCGGCCGCCCTGGAGGTGATGAGCCGGTTCGCGGTCGACCCGCGCTGGCTGCTCTACCTGCCGCCGACCATGAGCCCGGTCGCCACCTCGCCGCAGCACGACCTGCTCGAGCACCCGGATCAGGCCTTCGCGGCGTATCGCGCCGACGGGGTGACCTCCGTGCTGTGCGAGGAGAAGCACATGGGCTCACGCGCGGTGCTGCTGGTGTGCCGTTCGCCCGAGGTCGCGCCGGAACGGTTCGGCCTGCCCGGGCCGGGCGCGATCTGGACGCGCACCGGCCGCCCGTTCTTCGCCGCGGAGCTGACCGCGGTGCTGCTCGACCAGCTCCGCGCAGCCGCGGAAGAGACCGGCCTTTTCGCCGAGCTCGGCACGTCCTGGCTGCTGTTCGACGCCGAACTGCTGCCCTGGAACGTCAAGGCGGGCCCGCTGCTGCGGGACTCCTACGCCGCGGTCGGCGCGGCCGCCCGGGCCGCGCTGCCCGCCGCGATCACGGTGCTCGAGCAGGCCAGCGCCCGGCCGCTGCCCGCCGACGGCCCCTCTGACGGCCCTTCCGCCGACGGGGACCAGGCGCGGCTGATCGCGCTGCTTGACCGGACCCGGGCCCGGTCGGACCGCGCGGCCGCGTTCACCGCCGCCTACCTGCGCTACTGCTGGGCCACCGAGGGCCTGTCCGGCGTCCGGCTCGCCCCGTTCCAGCTGCTCGCCGCCGAAGGCACGGTGTATCACGACCGCCCGCATCTGTGGCACCTGGCCGTCGCCGACCGGCTCGCCGCGGCCCGGCCTGAGCTGATCACGACCACCCGCCGCCTCGCCGTGCAGACCGGCGATCCCGCCTCGACCGCCGCGGCCACGACGTGGTGGCAGGAGCTGACCGCGGTCGGCGGCGAGGGCATGGTGGTCAAGCCCGCCGCCAACCTGACCCGCGACGAGCCTGTGGTCCAGCCCGGCCTGAAGGTGCGCGGCCGCGAGTACCTGCGCATCATCTACGGCCCGGATTACACCGATCCGGCGCAGCTGGCCCGGCTGCGGCAGCGCGCCGTCGGGCACAAGCGCTCGCTCGCGCTGCGCGAGTACGCTCTGGGCCTGGAGGGGTTGGACCGGGTGGCCCGCGGCGAGCCACTCTGGCGCGTGCACGAATGCGTCTTCGCCGTGCTGGCCCTGGAGTCCGAGCCCGTCGACCCCCGTCTGTGACCGGCGGTTATTGCTGCTGCCCGGTAAAGGCCGGGGGCAGGCTGCCCGAGTTCGTGCCTTTCTGGAAACCGCCGAACAACACCGCCAGCACGACCAGGACCACGATCAGGAGCAGCAGCCACATCAGGCAGCCCCGGGCCCTGGATCGCGGGCGCCACCGTCGTCGTGGGCCCCTGGACCATTCCCGGTAATCTGTGGGCCGTCTCGATCTGGACCTCATGCGCTAAGTATTCCCAGGCACTGCGTGATATGCCGGCCAAGGCGAATTATCTGCTCCGCCGGGGGTAGTTTCCGGGTCGGATACAACGGCCTACGACGTGACGGAACGGCGTGATGGAACAGCCCACTGGAACCACACGTGACCAGCGCGAGCCGCGTGAGCTGCGGATAGCCATGCCGCGAGTGCCGGGCACGGGCTGGCTGGGCAAGATCCTGGCCACCGTCATCGGGGTCATCGTGCTGGTCGTGCTGTTGTCCGCGGTGCACCTGCTGCCGCAGTTGCGGAACCCGTTCTCGCAGACCACCACGGTGACCAGCCAGCCGGTCATCCTGAAGTCGATCACCGCGCTCAGCCGGTACGAGGCCGCCAGCGGCTCGTTCGAGGTCGTGGTGGACCTGACCAAGCGCACGTCGCTGCTGCCCTCGTTCCTGGCGGGCAGCGAGACGCTGTTCGTCGGACAGGGCAACGACATCGCCTACGTCGACTTCGCCGGGCTGAAGAGCCAGGCCATCACCATGTCGGCGAACCGGCAGACGGTGACGGTCGCGCTGCCCAAGGCCCAGCTGGAACCGGCCGTGCTCGACGTGAACCAGTCCTACGTGGTGGCCGAGCAGCAGGGCCTGTTCAACCGGATCGGCAACTTCTTCTCCGGCAACCCGAACAGCCAGCAGCAGGTCTACCAGGCCGCCCAGGCCAAGATCCAGACCGCGGCCCGGCAGAGCCCGCTGCTGGCGGAGGCGCAGAAGAACACCGAGGCCATGCTGGAGAGCATGCTGACCTCGCTGGGCTTCCAGCACGTCACGGTGACGTTCGGGGGCTGACTTGCGTTAAAGTGCGCTCTAAGTGCGGCGGGCCCTGGCCGCGCAGCGGGAGTGCCTCAAGCTCCTGGACTCCAAGATCAGCTACTACGACCGCTGCCTGGCCGAGCCGGCCGCCAGCGAACCTCAAGGGAATTAGGTAAACACATGCGCACCACCAAACTCGGCGAGCTCACCGTGTCCGCACAGGGCCTGGGCTGCATGGGCATGAGCGAGTGGTATGGCGCCACCGACTGGGACTCCTCGATCGCGACCATCGGTCGCGCGCTCGACCTCGGCGTGACGTTCATCGACACCGCGGACATCTACGGGGCAGGCCACAACGAGGTGCTGGTCGGCCGGGGCATCGCGGGCCGCAGGGACGAGGTCCAGCTCGCCACCAAGTTTGGCATCGACCGGTCGGGCGGCGACGCCAACCGGGTGATCCGCGGCGAGGCCGCCTACGTCAAGCGGTCCTGCGAGAGCTCCCTGACCCGGCTCGGCGTCGACACCATTGACCTGTATTACCTGCACCGGCCGCCGCAGACGGCCGAGATCGAGGAGACCGTCGGCGCGATGGCCGGGCTCGTGGCCGAGGGCAAGGTCCGCTACCTCGGCCTGTCCGAGGTCGACGACGCCCTGCTCCGCCGCGCGTACGCGGTGCACCCGATCACCGCGGTGCAGAGCGAGTACTCGCTGTGGACCCGCGACGTCGAGACCGCCGGCTCTCCGACCAACGCGATCGGCGCCATGCGCGAGCTTGGCGTCGGCTTCGTGCCCTATTCGCCGCTCGGCCGCGGCTTCCTCACCGCCACCGTGGACCCGGGCACGCTGGACGCCAAGGACTTCCGCAGCCGGAACCCGCGGTTCACCGGCCCGGCCGCCCAGGCCAACCAGGCGATCGTGGCCGCGGTGCGCTCGGTGGCCGACGCCCACGGCGCGGCGCCCGCCCAGGTCGCGCTGGCCTGGGTGTACGCCCAAGCCAGCCGGCTCGGCGTGTCCCTGGCCCCGATCCCGGGCACCAAGCGGGTCAAGTGGCTCGAGCAGAACGTGGCCGCCCTCGACGTCACCCTCACCGACGACGAGCTCGCCCTCCTAGACCCCCTAGCCAGCCAAGTCGCCGGCGCCCGCTACTAACCCGCCGCCCGCTACTAACCCGCCGCCCGCTACTAACGCCCCCGGTCGTCGGCGCCCGCTACTAACCGCCGCCGGTCGTCGGCGCCTCGCTACTAACCGCCCCCGAAATCCGTAGCCACGGCCAAGCGCTCCCTCGTCCGTCAGCTCTCGCCACCATCCGTCACACCCGTCACTAAAGCCCCGGCCATCTCCACTTGGAACGTATGGTTGTGGCAACCTACACAATCTATTGTTTAGGTTGCCACAACCACACCAATCGCTCAGATACCACAGTGGCGAGAGGTGCCTGTCGTGAGGCTAACGCCACCAGGGCAGGCGCCGCTGCTCGGCCACGTGCCCGGCCGGATCGGTGATCCCATGCGCATGCGAGCTGAGATGCTGTAGATGCTCCTGCACCCACAGCAGATGCCGGTGATGCGGAGCCCTGATCACCCGAACCAGCTCCGCCCCCTCGCCGTCAACACCCTCAACACCCTTAACCCCTCCAACACCCCACCCCTCCAACACTCTCAACCCCTCCAACACCCTCAACCCCTCCAACCCCGTCAGTCTCGCGGGCCAGGATTCGCACGCCGGTGTCTTCTGCGTCCTCAGCATGGTTCCCGTCCAGGCTGACGAACGCCGGGACGCTGATCGGCAGCAGCACCTGATGGGCGACCGGCAGGCCGACCAGCACCGCGATCCGCTGGTAGAAGCCGCTGAGATCGGCCGTGGCCTGGGTCAGCGCGGTCCGCACATAGGCCGTGCCCCGGTGCTGGCCGGGCCGGACGGCATCCGGTGCCTGCAGCCCGGCCAGCGAGTAGGCGGTCAGCCTGAGCCGCATGGTGGCCATCACCAGCATCCACAGGTCTTCTTTGGACAGCCGCTTCGCGCCCTGCTCGGCCAGGAAACCCCGGAGCGCCTCGTCCAGCCGGATGCCGGCCGTGACCGCCGCGGCGCCCGCGTCCGGTGGGGTGGGCCGTGCGCCGAGGGCCCAGTCCACCGCCTGCGTCAGGTAATCGGCGCCGCGCAGGAACGCGTCGGCGAGATCGTCGCCGACCACCGAGCTGGCCCCGCGCGGCCAGAACAGCACCCCGACCACCAGGCTGACCGCGCAGCCGAGCGCCACGTCCTGGATGCGCAGCAGGCCGACCTTCCAGCCGACCGGCGCGAGCAAGTTGAACAGCACGACCACGACCACGGTAAACGCCGCCTGGCCAAAGGTGAACGGCAGCGTGCCCGGCGCGTAAGCGGCCACGGCCAGGGCGATGGGCAGCGCCACCCACAGCGCCGGGGTGCTCGTCCCGATGCCGAGCAGCAGCAGGGCGCCGACCACGAAGCCGGCCACGGTGCCGCCGAGCGCGCGCAGCGCGGTGGACTCGGTGGAGGCCGCGTTGGTGCGCAGCACCGACAAGGTGCCGAGCACGACCCAGAAGCCGTGCTGGACCCCGGACACGTCGGCGACCAGGACCGCGGCGGCCAGCGCCAGCGACCCGCGCAGGCTGTTCAAGAACCATACCGAACGGACGCTGGCGTGTCTGGCCAGGACCCCGATCGCGCCGGACAGGCCGGCCGCCCGCCGTTCGGCCATCGTCCCCTCGGGCTGGTCCCCGTACCAGCCGCGGCGCCGCGCGGCGATCGTCTCCGGGTTGGCGTGCCTGGTGGCGATCAGGGTGTCCGCCATGACGGCCCGGACCGCGACGGAGATCGCCTGGGCGTGGAAGGCAGACCGGGCGATGATTTCCACCGAGTCGTAGTCCCGGCCCGGTGGCGCGGACCGGTGGTAGGCGCCGCAGGCCTCGCGCTGCTGATCCATCTCACTCGCGTCAAGCAGCGTGCCGCAGGTCCCCCATGGCCTGGCCCGCCAGCAGGTCGCCGGCCTGGCGGAGCACCGTCGGCGGTCTGCGCGAGCAGGTCGCGGTCGCACTGGTCGGCCCGGTCCAGGTTCGGGTGCCCGTCGGTGGCGTCGGCCAGCAGCGCGGTGCACCATTCGAGCAGCTGGACCACGCTGGCCAGCGCCTGGTCGGCCGTGGCCAGGCCGGTGGGCCGGTAAGGGGTGCTGGCGAAGGCGTTCATCAACTCGTGCTTGGCGGCCTGGCAGCGGCCGGTGCCGGCCGCCGTGGCGGTGCCGCCGACGGCCGCCTCCAGCTGACTGGCCAGCGTCCGGGCCGAGCCGGCCGCCGCCGCGCGCAGCCGGTCACCCGGCGAGGGCGGCGAGAACGCCAGCACGGCCGCCGCGGCGACGATATTGGCCAGCCACCAGCCCGCCAGCCGGTCGGGGATCATGGATATGGTGCCGGGCGTGGCCACCGGCAGCACGTACCCGAGCAGCGCGCCGGCCACCCCGGAGGCGGCGTTGGGCCCGGCCACCCCGGCGAAGAAGATGCCAAACGCCACCGGGATCGTGACCAGCACGGCCAGCCACTTGACCGGGCTGACCGCGGTGCCGATGATCAGCCCGATGCTGCCGGTCACGGCCAGCCCGAGATGGGCGACGAGCTTGTCCCGCCAGGTCCCGCCGAACGCGGCGAAGATCAAGCTGGCGAACCCGCCAAACGCGGCGAACAGCGCCAGCTGCAGGTTCCCGAAGCCCTCGTAGGCTATGGCGAACAGCGAGGGGATCACCACCACCGCCCGCGCGGCCCGCATCGCAGCCGGCACGGACCAGGTGGGCCACCAGGCCGCAGTGCGCAGATCGGGCATTAGTCCAGTTTAGGAACGCGGCCGGGGCGCCTCAACCGTGGCACCGCCGGCCGGCCTGCCGTGGTAATGTGAAACGCTGTCCGGCAACTAGCCTGGACAGGCCGGAGCTTGCTGCACCCTCATGCGGCGGCTTCACTCCAAGCCTTTAAAGCGGGGATCAGCTCGTGACCCCGTTTCTCGTCCATCCTAAGGAGTCACGTGCCGCTCGACACCGCCGTCAAGAAGGAGATCCTGGCGGAGTATGCGACCAGTGAGGGTGACACCGGTTCGCCGGAGGTCCAGGTCGCGCTGCTGACCAGGCGCATCAATCACCTGACCGAGCACCTGAAAGTGCACAAGCACGACCACCACAGCCGCCGTGGGCTGCTGCTGCTGGTCGGCCGCCGCCGCAGGCTGCTGAAGTACCTGGCCAAGAAGGACATCAACCGGTACCGCGAGGTCATCGCGCGCCTCGGCATCCGCCGCTAGGGCGTGGTTCCGGCCAGCCATAACTGAATAACAAAACTGACATCCCGTAGCCCCCGGCCCCGAGCGCCAGGGCCGGTCCTCGGTAGTGGTTCCCGGGTCGGCGTACCCCCAGGTAAGGCCTGGATACCCCGCGAAACCCGAGAACTTCGATCGAAGACCGGCCGGCTGCCTTGCTTAGGAAAGCACTGCAGGCGAGCCAGGCCACAAGCGGCAAGGCGGCGGGTGGGTGCGGGATCTACCGCAAGGAGGTCTCACCCGTGGAGGGTGCTCAAAGTAGTGAAGCCGTCATAGATAACGGCCAGTTTGGCGTACGTACGATCAAGTTCGAGACGGGCCGGCTGGCCCGCCAGGCGGCGGGTTCCGCGCTGGTCACGCTGGACGGCGAGACCGTGGTGCTGTCCGCCACCACGGCCTCCAAGCAGCCGAAGGAAAACCTGGACTTCTTCCCGCTGACGGTGGACGTGGAAGAGCGGATGTACGCCGTGGGCCGGATCCCCGGCTCGTTCTTCCGCCGCGAGGGCCGTCCGTCCGAGGACGCGATCCTCACCTGCCGCCTGATCGACCGGCCGCTGCGCCCGTCCTTCGTCAAGGGCCTGCGTAACGAGATCCAGATCGTCGAGACGATTCTCGCGCTTGACCCGCAGCACCTGTACGACGTGGTGGCGATCAACGCCGCGTCCATGTCCACCCAGCTGGCGGGTCTGCCGTTCTCCGGCCCCATCGGCGGGGTCAGGGTCGCGCTGATCGACGGCACATGGGTCGGTTTCCCGTCCCACGACCAGCTGGAGCACGCCACCTTTGACATGGTGGTGGCCGGCCGGATGCTTGAGGACGGCGAAGTGGCCATCATGATGGTCGAGGCCGAGTCCACCCCGCAGACGCTCAGGCTGATCGCCGACCCCGACAGCGGCGCCGTGGCGCCGACCGAGGACTCGGTGGCCGAGGGCCTGGAAGCGGCCAAGCCGTTCCTCCGCGTGCTGATCGAGGCGCAGCAGCGGCTGGCCACCCAGGTGGGCAGCACCGCGTCGGCCGAGTACCCGGTGTTCGTCGATTACGGCGAGGACGTGTACGAGGCGGTCGCGCGCGAGGTCTCAAGCGAGCTCGCGCAGGTGCTCACGATCGGCGGCAAGCACGAGCGCGAGACCGAGACCGACCGGGTCAAGGCGCAGGCCAAGGAGAAGCTGGCCACCTCGTTCGAAGGCCGGGAGAAGGAGATCAGCGCCGCGTTCCGCTCGCTGACCAAGAAGCTGGTCCGGGAGCGGATCATCTCCGAGGGGCTCCGCATCGACGGCCGCGGCCTGACCGACATCCGGCCGCTGTCCGCCCAGACGCACGTGCTGCCCCGGGTGCACGGGTCGGCCCTGTTCGAGCGGGGTGAGACCCAGATCCTGGGCGTGACCACGCTGAACATGCTCCGGATGGAGCAGATGATCGACACGCTCAACCCCGATCGCACCAAGCGCTACATGCACAACTACAACTTCCCGCCGTACTCGACCGGGGAGACCGGCCGGGTCGGCTCGCCCAAGCGCCGGGAGATCGGCCACGGCGCGCTCGCCGAGCGGGCCCTGCTGCCCGTCCTGCCGACGCGGGAAGAGTTCCCCTACGCGATCCGGCAGGTGTCCGAGGCGCTGGGCTCCAACGGGTCCACCTCGATGGGCTCGGTCTGCGCCTCGACGATGGCGCTGCTTGACGCGGGCGTGCCGCTCAAGGGCATGGTGTCCGGCGTCGCCATGGGCCTGATCCACGAGGGCGGCCAGTACGTGACGCTCACCGACATCCTGGGCGCCGAGGACGCGTTCGGCGACATGGACTTCAAGGTGGCGGGCACCGAGCAGGTCATCACCGCGCTCCAGCTCGACACCAAGCTCGACGGCATTCCCGCCTCGGTGCTCGCGGCCGCGCTCAAGCAGGCCCGCGGGGCCAGGATGACCATCCTGGACGTCATGCGGGCGGCCATCACCGAGCCAGGAGAGATGTCCGCCTACGCGCCGCGGATCATCACGATCAAGGTCCCGGTGGACAAGATCGGCGAGGTCATCGGCCCGAAGGGCAAGATGATCAACTCGATCCAGGACGACACGGGCGCCGAGATCACGATCGAGGACGACGGCACGATCTACATCGGGGCCACCGACGGGACGTCGGCCGAGGCGGCCAGGGCCACGATCAACGCGATCGCCAACCCGCACATGCCCGAGGTCGGCGAGCGGTTCCTCGGCACGGTGGTGAAGACCACCACGTTCGGCGCGTTCGTGTCGCTGCTGCCGGGCAAGGACGGCCTGCTGCACATCACCCAGATCCGCAAGCTGCACGGCGGCAAGCGGATCGAGAACATCGACGAGGTTGTTCACATCGGGGACAAGATCCAGGTCGAGATCCGCGAGATCGACGACCGCGGCAAGCTGTCGCTTGTGCCCGTCGAGGTGGTGGAGCGCGAGGCGGCCGGGGAAGACCTGTCCGGCGGCGAGCGCCCGTCCGGCGGCGGAGGCAGGAGCGGTGACCGTGACCACGGCGGTGACCGTGGCGGCGATCGCGACGGCCCGGACGGAAGTCGCCGGACCCGGCACCGCACCCGCGGACACCACGCCTAGATGGCCACCGAACGCTCCGAGGGTGTCAACCGCACCATCCTGCCCGGCGGACTGCGGGTCGTTACCGAGTTCCTGCCCGCGGTCCGCTCGGTCGCGCTTGGCATCTGGGTGGGTGTGGGTTCTCGCGATGAGGACTCCACCCACGCGGGCGCGACCCATTACCTGGAGCACCTGCTGTTCAAGGGCACCGAGCGGCGCACCGCGCTGGAGATCTCCTCGGAGATGGACGCGGTCGGCGGTGAGATGAACGCGTTCACGGGCAAGGAGTACACCTGCTACTACGCCCGGGTGCTCGACGCGGACTTGCCGTTGGCCGTGGACGTCTTGTCCGACATGGTCACCGGCTCGCTGATCACGCCCAAGGACGTGGACGCCGAACGCAACGTGGTGCTCGAAGAGATCGCGATGAACGAGGACGATCCCTCGGACACCGTGCACGAGGCGTTCACCGCCAAGCTGTTCGGCGACACGCCGCTCGGCCGCCCGATCCTGGGCACGGCGGACTCGATCAAGCGGATCACCAGGGATCAGATCTTCGAGCACTACCGGGCCAGGTACACCCCGGAGCACCTGGTGGTGGCCGCGGCGGGCAACCTGGACCACGAGACGGTGACCGGCCTGGTCGCCGAGGCGTTCGGCCCGGCCCTGGGCGGCCGGCCGACCCCGCCCCGCCCCGGCTGACCGGAGACCGGCAGCACGGTCAGGCGGGCGTGGGCACCACGCTGATCTCCCGCGGCATCGAGCAGGCCAACCTGGTGCTTGGCTGCGAGGCGCTGGCCAGGACCGACGAGCGCAGGTTCGCGCTCGGCGTGCTCAACGCGGCGTTCGGCGGCGGCATGTCCTCCCGGTTGTTCCAGGAGGTGCGGGAGAAGCGCGGTCTGGCGTACTCGGTGTACAGCTTCTCCGGTCAGCACGCCGACACCGGCATGTGGGGTATCTATGTCGGCTGCCTGCCCGCTAAGGCCGACGACGTGCTGGCCATCTGCGCCGAGGAGATCACCCGGCTGGTCGAGGGCGGCCTGACCGACGCCGAGCTCGAGCGAGGCAAGGGCCAGGTCCGCGGCTCGATCGTGCTTAGCCTGGAGGACCCGTCCTCGCGGATGAGCCGCCTGGGCAAGTCCGAGCTGGTCTACCCCCAGCTGGAGCCGGTCGACGAGGTGCTCGCGGCGATCGACTCCGTCAGCCACGACGACATCCGCGCGGTCGCCGCCGAGATCCTCACCCGCCCGAAAGCCCTGGCCGTCGTCGGCCCCTTCGACGACGCCACCGCCTTCACCATCTAACCCCGCCCGCACCCGCACGATCGTGGACATCTACCTCGTCTACAAAGAGGTAGATGTCCACAATCATTGAATTGACCCGGAGGACAGCGATGACGAAGGTCGGGGTGCTGGGGGCGCGGGGGCGGATGGGGCGGGAAGTGGTGCGGGTGGTGGGGGAGGCCGAGGACCTGGAGGTAGCGGCCGAGGTCGACCAGGGTGATGCCCTGGACGCGCTGATCGGCTGTGACGTGATCGTCGACTTCACTCATCCGGGCGTGGTCATGGAGAACCTGCGCTGGTGCGTCGCCCACGGCCTGGACGTGGTGGTCGGCACGTCCGGATTCGCCGCGGACCGGCTGGCGGAGGTCCGCGGCTGGCTGGCCGAGCACCCAGGTACCCGTGTCCTGGTCGTGCCGAACTTTTCCGTCGGCGCCATCTTGATGATGCGTTTCGCCGTGCAGGCGGCCAGGTTCTTCGAGTCCGCCGAGGTGATCGAATTGCACCACGCGGCCAAGGCGGACGCCCCGTCGGGTACGGCGCTGCGGACCGCGGCCATGATCGGCGCGGCCAGGGCCGCGGCCGGCCTGGGCGCCCCGCCTGACGCCACCGCGTCGTTGATGCCCGGCGCACGCGGCGCCACCGTCGACGACGTGCACGTGCACTCGGTCCGGGTCGCCGGGCTGGTGGCGCACCAGGAGGTGCTCTTCGGCGGAAACGGGGAGACGCTGACGATCAGGCATGACTCGCTGGACCGGACGTCGTTCCTGCCGGGCGTGCTGCTCGCGGTCCGGCGGATCGGGTCTGGTGAGCCCGGCCTCACCGTGGGCCTGGAGGGACTTCTCGGCCTGGAGTAAGCCCCGCGCCAGGTACGGTCGTAACCATGTGCCGTAGCATCAAGACCCTTCGCCCGCCCTACGCCGAGCATGTCACCGACGACGACATCCGCGCCGCCGCCTTGCAGTACGTGCGGAAGATCAGCGGTTTCCGCACGCCCGCCGGGCACAACGCCGAGGCGTTCGGTCACGCGGTCGACGCCGTCGCGGCGGCTAGCGCCGCGCTGCTCGACCAACTCGAGGTCAGGGCGCCGCAGCGATCGTAGCCCGCGCCTCGTGGTCACCAGGACTCACGGCCAGAGATAGGCTGGGCCGCCGGCCGTCCGGCTGCGCAGCGCGGCGGTCACCCGGGTGGCGATGACCGGCGGCAGGTAGCCGGACAGGTCGCCGGGCGCCACGAACCGGTAGCCGTCGAGTTCTTCGGTCTGCAGCACGACGGGCATGTCGTCGTCGAGTTCGCCGCCCTCAAAGATGAAGTGCACGATGGGCCGGGGCCTGGTCCCGTCCGGCGGCACCCAGTCGATGGCGAGCAGCGGGCCGGGCGTGATCCGCAGGCCGAGTTCTTCCTGGACCTCGCGGCGGCAGCCGGCCTGTGGCGGCTCGCCGTCCTCGAGGAACCCGCCCGGCAGCGACCAGTGATCCCGGTAGTTTGGCTTGACCAGCAGGATCGCTCCGGCGGGATTGGTGAACAACGCCGCGGCCGCGGCGAACATGGTGCCCAGCGTGCCGTACCATGCGACCTGGTCGGCGCGGGAGTAACGCACGCGAGCCGCGTGCACGGGGTCCAGGCTATCGGCCACGCCTTTGACCCTATCCGGATCGGTGTGACGCGCGGCGGTCCTACCGGTAGCCTGGGCCCATGCATACACCGGGTGACGACGCTTCCGCGGTTGACCCTGAGTCCGCCGGCGTCGAGGAAAGCCGGGTCGAGGTGTACATCACCACCGACACCTCGGCCGCGCCGCACAAGGCCGGCGAAGACAAGCTCTACGTTATGTACGACGCGGCCAAGCCGGACGGCGACAAGCTCTACTTTACCGAGGCGGAGTGGGAAGCCTTCGTCCTCGGGGTCAGGGACGGCGAGTTCGACCTCGACGAGTCGGGCAATCTGCCGCAGCTGGGGTAACTGGGTCAGCTAGCCGCGCGGGCCGGTCACCGTCAGCTGGCGGCCGATTTCATCGGGCCGCCGGGGTTGACCTGCTGCCCTGGGCCGTATACCGCCGACTTCGGCAGCCCGAGGACCGCGGCCATGTCGGTTTCCAGATGCGGCGCGGCGGCGGCCGTCGGGCCGAACACCATCGTGTACGTGCTCTTGCCCGACACCGTGACCTGCACGGTCTGGCAGCCGCTAGCGCCGTAGACGAACGTGGCCAGCTTCCGCGGGCCGGCGTAGAACGTGCCTGAGTAGTCGAGCCCGAAGGCGTTCGGGCAGCTCATCGGCCGGTTCGACCGGTACGGATGAGCGACGAGCTGGCAGAAGTCGCGGAATATGGCGCGCACCAGGGCCGGCTTGCGCTGCGTCATCGTGTACGTGCCGACATGGGCCGGCTCGACCAGCCGCATGCTCCGGTGAATAGTGACCGTCGTGGCCTGGCTGACGCTCGCGCAGCCCACCGCCGAGGCGCCGGCCGAAGCCGCCGAGGCCGAAGCCGCCGAGGCCGAAGCCGCCGAGGCCGAAGCGGTGCCCTGTCCCGCGGCCGGAGCCGACGCCGTGACCGTGCCGCACCCGGCTACGGCCGCGCACAGCAGTCCCGCTCCTACGATTCCGTAAACGTGGCGTGGAGACATCATGCCGCTTTGACGTACCCGGCGCGTCATTCGTTCCATCCCGTCTTCGCGGCGGCTTCAGAACGCGCCCGCCGCGATGGCGGTGCCGACGGCGATGAGCATAGCGGACGCGATCAGCTCGCTCCGGTCCCCGGTCGCGGCTCCGATGCGCGCGCCGAGTTCGAGGCCGGCCAGCGACATGGCCACGCTGATCACGCCAAACACCACCGCGGCTTGCACCAGCCCGGTGTGATAGCCGCTGAGGACAAACCCGACCGCCAGGTTGTCCCCGCTCAGTGCCAGCCCGCTGACCAGGACCCGGCCCGTCCGCCACGGCCGGGCCGGCCCGCTGTCGGCCTGCCCGCGGCTGCGCCAGGTTTGCCCCAGGCTGACTATGCCCACCCCGATCAGCGCCGCGGCGCCCAGCCAGCGCGCGGCCTGGCCGAGGCTGGCGGCCATGTCCTGGCCCAGAGCCAGCCCGGCCACCGGCATGCCCGCCTCAAACACGCCGAACACCACCGCGACCCGCAGCCGGGTGCGGCCGCTGACCCCGCTGACGCCGATCCCGATCGAGGCGGCGAAGTTGCCCAGGCCGACCGCGACGGCGAGCAGCAGCAGGGCAGTCATGTACTCCACGCTACCCAGCTAGCGCGAGCTAAGCGCAATTACCACAAGGTAGGGGCACCGGCGCCTTCCAGGCGGAGCAGCAGTTCCTTGCGTTCCAGCCCGCCGCCGTAACCGGTCAGGCTGCCGTCGGCGCCGATCACCCGGTGGCAGGGCACGATGACGGCGATCGGGTTGGCCCCGTTGGCCAGGCCCACCGCCCGGGAGGCGACCAGCCGCTTGCCGAGCGCGCGGGCGATGTCGCCGTAACTGACCGTGCTCCCGTACGGGATCTTGGTCAGCTCGGTCCAGACGGCCAGCTGGAACGGTGACCCGCTCGGTGCCAGCGGCACGGTGAACTCCTTGAGGTCACCGGCGAAATACGCGTCGAGCTGCGCCGCGACCTCACCGAACGTCTCCGGGCTCGGCGTCAGCCCGGCCTGCGGGTGGCCCGCGTGCTTGACGGCGTCAATCATGGTGAGCTCGGTCAGCGCGTGCCCGTCACTGGTGAGCAGCAGCCTGCCGATGGGGGAGTCGACGATATGGGAAAGCGCCGGCGCGGCCGGGTCCGGCGCGACGAACGGGTTGGTCATGACGGACCCTTCTCCTGGTGATCATGTTCTGCGGCCCATAGATGATGCACGGCGTAGGAACGCCACGGCCGCCAGCCTTCCGCGAGCGCCGCCGCCCGCGCCCGCACCGCCGCCCGGCCGCCCGCTGAGCCGTGCGGGACGGCGCCGAGCCGCCGGAGCGCGTCGAGCACTCCCACGTCACCAGGCAGGAACGCGTCCGGGTCGGACAACGCCCGCATCCGGATGTACGACACGGTCCACGGCCCGATGCCGGGGAGCGCGAGCAGTTGCGCCGAGGTCCGGTCCCGTTCGGCTCCGGGGTCCAGCGAAAGCTCGCCGGACGCCAGCGCCGCCGCCAGCCCGGTCAGCGCGCGGCCTCGCGCGCGCGGCATGGGCAGCGTGGCCGGGTCGGCCGCCGCCAGCGTCTCGGCCGTGGGGAAGCAGTGCGTCAGCGTGCCGTCCGGGCGGGACAGCGGCTTGCCGTAGGCGGTCACCAGCCGTTCCCCCAGCCGCCGCGCGGCGGCGACGGACACCTGCTGGCCGAGCACGGCCCGCAGGGCCAGCTCGTTGCCGTCGACGTGACCAGGCGAACGTCGTCCCGGGTGCGCCCGGGCCAGCGGTCCGAGCACCGGGTCGGCGGCCAGGTTGCCTGTGACCGCCTCGGGGTCTGCGTCCAGGTCGAACAGGCGGCGGCAGCGCTGGACCGCGGCGGTCAGGTCACGCAGGTCCTCGAGGGCGAACTCGCAGTCGAGATAGCCCGGATCACGCGGCCGCACGAACGGTCCGAGCGAGACGATCCCAGCGCCGTTCGGCAGCTGTAGCGTCCGGGAGTACCTGCCGCCGGACACCGCTTCCACCCCCGGAATGGCCCGGGCGGTCAGGAAGCCGAACATGCGGTCAAGATCGATCGGTGTCCGGTACGCCAGCCGCAGCCTGATCAGCCCGGGAGCGGACGGATCGGGGCCCGGTGGCGCGCCCAGCCGCCACGCCCGCGTTCCCCTGGTCCCGCGCGCACGCCGCAGCTGCGTCGGCGTCGCCGCGAAGACCTCGTGCATGGTCGAGTTGAACTGCCTGATGCTGGCGAAGCCGGCCGCGAACGCGATCTCAGACAGCGGCAGCGTGGTCGTCTCGGTCAGGATGCGAGCCGTCTGAGCCCGCTGAGCACGGGCAATGGCCAGCGGGCCGGCCCCGAGCTCGGCCGTCACCAGACGCCGTACCTGCCGCTGCTCGTAGCCGAGGCGGTCGGCCAGGCCTTCGACGCCGTGCCGGTCGACGATGCCGTCCGCGATCAGCCGCATCGCCCGGCCCACGACGTCGGCCCGGATGTTCCACTCCGGCGAGCCCGGGGAGGCGTCCGGGCGACACCGCTTACAGGCCCGGAAGCCGGCCTCCTGGGCCGCGGCCGCGCTGCGGTAGAACCGCATATTCTGCCGTTTGGGGGTGATCGCCGGGCACGATGGCCGGCAGTAGATGCCCGTCGAAGTCACCGCGATGAAAAAAACGCCGTCGAAGCGAGCGTCCTTGCTAACCGCCGCCTGATAACGCTGTTCGTCGTCCAGCGCCCCCAAGCCCTCCGTGACCCCCGAGACCTCCGGGGCCTTGGGGGCCTTCGGGGCCTTGGGGGCCTCCGCGACCGACGCGTCGGCGGCAGGTGCTGCCATGTTCGTGCTCACGTCTTCCACCCTGCCAGCTGGCCCCGGCTTCCACTAGCGGAAATCGGACAGGGACCCAAGTGCTGGCCGTCGCCGCGCGTTCCCACTGGCCCCAGGGGTCGGTTCGAGCCTCTCGGGCGCTGTTCGTCCACAAAACAATTACTCTCCGTAAACTATAACCGCGGAGATAGGTAACTATTACCTTGTTACCCATTGCATTGTGTACAGCACGTAGGGTTACATTACAAATGGTAGCGAAACAACTTCGCACCGTGTTCTCGGCCAGAACCCAGCATCGGCCTTACCGGTTGGGTTCGGGTCAAGCCGCAGATCAGATTGTATTCGAGGTGTGTCGTGACCATCAATCACCCAGCCGAAGGCCGACCCGCAAACGAGGGCGGCGGCGAGCCCTCGCGGCTGCCGTTCCGCGCAGATGGTCCGGACCACCCCAAACACACCGAAGCGCGCGCCGAACTCCGTGATCGCGAGACCTACTACATAGAACTGCGCCTCGCTGTGCACTTTCAGAGCAGGTCCCAGGGCGCTAGCCCAGCCACCCCCGTGAGCCCAGCACCCCGAACTCCCCTGGACGACCGGAGACCAGACACCTGGACCCGCGCCGCCAACCAGGCTCACGAGCCCGATGGGGCCCCCGAGGCGAGTCGTACCGAGAACGAAAGCTGGGACGAGATGGTCGCCCGTTTCGACGACACCTGGACCTAACACCCCCCACCCCCAGCCCCAGCCCTCCACCCCAGGATCCCCACCCGCCTCACCGCCACCTCCAGCCTCCGGGGATCACAACCCACCCCGCCGCCGCCCCCAGAGAACGAGGTCGATGGCACTTTGGGCCCCCTAGAAGGGGACCGATGGCACTTTGGGCTCGTGGTGACGCGGACCGGCCGCCAGCAATCGCGGCTCAGACTCGCCAGAAGTCGAAGCGGTCGCGTCCCGCCCGGAAGCCCGCCGCCTCGACGACATCGACCGCCAGCTTGAACTTGTCCCCCACCCGCCACGGCTGGTGCGCGTCACTGCCGAACGAAACCGCCCGTCCGCCTTCCTCGCGCCACCATCGCACCAGGCCGACAGAAAGCAGCGGACTCTTGGTGTTCACCTCGAGGACCCGGTCGCTGGCGGCTAGGGCCCGCAGCACGGCACGGTATTCGGCTTCGAACCGCTGTTCGTCGTAGCGGCCAGCTGACCAAGGCCACATCCGCCGGGGGAAGTCCAGGTGCGCCAGCACCTGGAACAAGTCGCTGCCCTCAATCAAAGCGACCACCTCGCCGAAATAGCGGCGCATCACCTCGTCGGCAGGAAACTGACGGAACAGTTCGTCGGCGGCCGTCAGCCGTCCGCCGAACGGGATAGCGTGCAGCGAGCCGAGCACCCGGTCGAACTGCCAGGCAGATACCATCGCCCCCGCGCTGGCGGCCCACAGGTGCGCTTCGCCGATCTCGACCCCGGAAAGTATCCGCAGATCCGGATAGCGCTGACGACATTCGTCGAGGGTGGCTTGGTAACCAGGTACGTCGAGCAGGTGCATCCGGTCGTAACGGTGTGGGTCGAGGTTCTCGGCGCCGATCTGGTCGCCGTCGGTCCAGTCGGTGAAGTCCAGGTGGTCGGTGAAAGCCACGGCGGGCAGACCGGCCGCGAGGGCCTGTTCACAGCTGCGCACCATGGATGCGTCGCCAGGCGTATCCCACGACCACTGGGTATGGACATGGTTGTCGGGCGGCAGCACGCTGCCAATTGTGTCATGCGCCCAGGCCCGTACCTTGCCCGCGGGCATCAGGTAACCAGGTGGGCGGCCGCGGCCTAGCGGAGGTGATGACGTAGACCTCACCCGGATCGGCATCAGCACCCTGCGGACCGGGTGGCCCAAGCGCCGGTGGTTCCAGCGCCGCGGGAACGTCCGCCGGTTCAGGCGGTTCGGCGTTCTCGTCGCCGTCGTTCCTGCGTTTCCTGGCTGCTTCCGCGGTGACTTTGTCCGCTAGCTTCTGCCAGCGATCTTCCCACTCGGCAAGGTTTCCGCCGCAGGCGCGAACATAGGCGACCGCCACCGGCAGTGTAGGCAGTCGTAGGCCACCGGCTGCCGCCGCGAGCGTCTTCATCTCGTAATGTGAGTTTTCTGCCATCTCCGGATAGTCGAGCCCAGCCTTGGCGCGCAGAGTACGCAGGTCCCGGGCGAAATCCTCCAGTCCGTCTGGCGCGATGCTGGCCACTGGCTGCGACCCGCCAGGCCGCTCGTCGGGAATCGCCGCCTCTCGCTGCTTGATCACAGGCCCAGGCGGTTCCTGCGCCGCCTGAGCACCCGACGTCCCGGGAACTACATGCGGCCCAGCGCCGCCCAGAGGCCCAGCGCCGCCCAGAGGCCCGGCGCCGCCCAGAGGCCCGGCACCGCCCACAGGCCCAGCGCCGCCCACAGGCCCGCCGCCCATGGGGCCGGCGGCACTCTGCGGCCCATAAGGACCAGGAACCCCGTGCACCCCAAAGGCCCCCGTGGCCTCCCGCCGTCCCAGGTCCGGTCCGCGGTGTGGTCCGGGCGCGCCGGGTCCCGGTGTCCCGGGGGTTGCCTGCGGCCATGGCGGTGCTTGCGGCCCAGGCGCGCCGTATGGCCCTGGAGCCGGATGCGGCCCGGGTGCCCCGGGCCCAGGTCCCCCCTGCGGTCCGGGTGCGGCGTGCGGCCCAGGCACCCCAGGTGCGTGCGGTACGGGTGCGACGTGCGGCCCAGGCACCCCGGGTGCGTGTGGTCCGGGAGCGGGATGTGGTCCAGGAGCGGGATGTGGTGCCGCGGAGTGGCCGCGGCCGTATGCCCCCGGGGCTGCGTGCTGGCCCGGAGGCCCATATGGCCCTGGAGCCCCGTACGCCCCAGCCGTCGTGTGAGATCCAGGAATACCGCCTTGGGGTCCAGGCCCGCCCTGGGGTCCGGGCGCACCGTGCGGTCCGGGCGCACCGTGCGGCCCGGGCGCACCGTGCGGCCCGGCAGCGCCGTATGCCCCCGGAGCGCCGCCGTGAGGTACTGGCGCACCGTGCGTCCCAGGACTTCCGAATGAACCCTGGGCGCCGTTGTGCGGCCTGGGAGCCCCCTGTGGTCTGCCCGGAACCGGGACCGCCTGCGGTCCAGGGTCCCGGGGGCCATAGTGGTCCCGGAACACTCCGGGGTCCTGGACCCTAGTGGTCCTGGAACTCCCTGTGGTCCTGGAACTCCGTGCGGTCCTGGGCCGCCGTGCGGCCCAGGACCAACGTAGGGCTCTTGAGCCCCGTGCGGTCCGCGTACCCCCTGCGGGCCAGCGGCTCCTGGCGGGCCAGCGGCTTCGGGTGGTACCTGGGCGCCACTCGCTCCATACCCCGCGAGTCGCTCGCGGCCGTCGGAGGTGACAAACCGCGAGTCACTTGGGGCGGCGTGCTCTTGGGCCGGGGCGAAACCGGGTATCCGGGCGCCCCCGGGGGCGCCCGGATATCCCTGTGGCCGACCTGGGGGCGGTTCGCCCGTTACCGGGGCACCCGGACCCGAGGAAGCTCGTACCCAGGCACCGCCGAGCGGGTCCTGGGCCGGGGGAGCCGGATGTGGTGACGCTGGGTTCGGAGGCGGGGCGGCGGCCGGGGTCTGACTGTGCCTGCCCGGCGTTCTGCCGGATGAGCCGGGTGAGCCGGGCGAGCCGGGAGCGCGATAGAGGCGATCCGCGCTCGCCGGGATCCGGCGGCCGTTCGGCAGCCGGTGCTGGTGCCCAGGTTCAAAGTCGGCGGCAGCCACTCCGCCGTTCGGGCCGCCATCGGACCCGTCGGCGTGCACGCCGCCGTTCGCCGCCGGAGCGGCATGCAGGCCGCTATCCGACTGACTCCCGTTGGCTGGCGGGCCGTTCGGGCCCTCGTAGACCGGGCCCGGGCGGTGGGCGTCGGGGGTCAGGCTCGGGCTTAGGTTCGGGATGAAATGGCCAGGCGGCCGCATCGGAGCGTTCTCCGGCTCGCGGCCCCGCTGCTGACGAGGCACCGCGTCGCCGGGACGTCGCAGCAACTGACCGTAGTCGTCGTCAGCTATTCCAGCCGGTTCCCCTGCTGCCGTTTCATCGTTCTCGTACTCAGAGAAGGCAGCCGGAGGGCCGTCCTCAGGAGAATATGAGGCGTCCGGGTCGTAGGCATGGCGGCTCCGCTTGCGCCTGGGCAGGCCGTATGCGTCACGGCCGAGGCCGGTGTCGCCACGTTCCACCAGATACCTCCTGGACCATGGGTGTCCAGCCGTGCCGCGGGACAGCTGCCCTTGTCTCATGAGTGTAGGTCGGAGGAAAAGCCCTAGAAGACCAGGACGGGTAATTGTCACCAATTGCACACATAGGGCGGTGCTCGGCGGATAACGCCCAGTATCGGAGCCGTCGCCGTTTCAACACTGAGCCGTGATGCGAACGCTCCCCGGTGGGGTTACAGTCGAATCAGGAAGTGTCCCGCGGAGCGGCTATGGCGTCTTGGATTATCTGGCTGATCGTGGCAGGAGTGCTCGGCGTCGCCGAACTCCTCACCACGACGCTAGCGTTCGGTCTCATCGCGATCGCGGCGGTGGTCGCGGCCGTGGTCGGGGTCTTCGTTCCCGAGCTGCCGTTGCAGCTGGCCGCGTTCGTCGTCGCGGCGGGCGCCGGACTCGGAGTCGTCAGGCCCATTGCGATGCGGCACATCAAGCAGCCACCGCTGCTGCGGACCGGAACCGCCGCGCTCGTCGGGCGTTCGGCGATTGTCCTCGAAGAAGTCACCGAGCACACCGGGCGGATCCGCATCGGCGGTGAGGTATGGTCCTCGCGCCCTTACGACGATTCGCTGGTGATCCCGGTCGGCGCCAAGGTCGACGTCATGCAGATCGACGGCGTCACCGCCCTCGTTTACCCTCGGGAGTAGCCATGGTGATTGCGGAAATCGTTATCGCGGTCATAGTCGCGTTCGCGGTCGTCCTCACGGTCATGCGGTCGGTACGGATCGTGCCCCAGGCACGAGCGCGCAACGTCGAGCGGCTCGGCCGTTACCGCAAGACGCTGGAGCCGGGGATGAATTTCGTCATCCCCATGATCGACCGGGTGAAGCCGATGATCGACCTGCGCGAGCAGGTGGTCTCGTTTAACGGCGCGCCGGTAATCACCGAGGACAACCTGGTCGTGCTCATCGACACCGTGTTGTTCTTCCAGGTGACCGACCCGCGGGCGGCGGACTACGAGATCGTCAACTACATCCAGGCGATCGAGCAGATCACCGCGACCATGCTGCGCAGCGTGATCGGGTCGATGGACCTGGAGCAGACGCTGACGTCACGCGACAAGATCAATGCCTTGCTCCGGGGCGTGCTTGACGACGCATCCGGGAAATGGGGTATCCGGGTCACCCGGGTAGAGCTCAAAGCCATCGACCCGCCGAAGTCGGTCAAGGACGCGATGGAAAAGCAGATGCGGGCCGAGCGGGAGAAGCGGGCCGCGGTCCTGACCGCCGAGGGCGTCAGGCAGTCGAAGATCCTGACCGCGGAAGGTGAGAAGCAGAGCGCCATCCTGACGGCCGAAGGCCTCAGGCAGGCCAAGATCCTGACCGCGCAGGGTGAGGCGCAGGCCATCGCCGAAGTGTTCCAGGCTGTGCACGACAACGATCCGGATCCCAAGCTGCTCGCCTACCAGTATCTGCAGACGCTGCCGCAACTCGCCCAGGGCGCGGGTAATACGTTCTGGGTCATTCCGAGTGAGGTGACCTCAGCTCTCAGGTCGGTCGCCAGTGCGTTCGGCGGCGCGGACGCCGCGCCAGGCGCGGCGGCCGAACCTCCCCGTCCGCGCCGTAAGACGCCCGCAGCGGCCGCCGACAGTGCTCGGGGGATAGACGCTCCGGCCGCCGGCGTCGCACCGGAAATCACGGCAGGTACCAACGGAGCTGGCGCAGGCCCGGCCGACGCCAGCCCGGCCGGTCCGAACGCCCTTCCCGATGAGTCCAACGCGGTGAGCGCTTTGCTCGCCGACGCGATTCCCGGAGCTAACTTCGCCGACCCGGTGGCTTTCGTCGATCCTGATGTCCCGGCCGATGCGGAAGCCGCCCGGCCGGTGCCAAGGACGCTAACCCACCCACCGTCAACGGCATCGAATCGGGAGGTTAGGGCCAGCCCGCGCTACTTGAGCAGGAGTACAAGGATGCTGCCGATAAGCGCGGCCAGGACGATGATAAGCAGCAACCGCGCCGGGAAGAGCCGGTCCTTGGTGGTGGGCGGCCGCCTGGTGCCCTAGTGGCTGAGCGGCCGCGAACCTGGCGGAAGACGTGGCGGCCTCGGCGCCGGTAGCACTAGTGGATCCGGCCGGGGTTCGCGGCTGCGCCGCGCTGGCCGCCTCGGCGCCGACCGCGGACTCCGCCTTACGCTGGGAGGGAGCGGCCGCGGGCGGCGGGGACGAAGCCGCTTCGGCCGCGGACCAGGAATATTCCTGCTCCCCGACCGCGGCGGCGGGCTGCGGCAGCTCCGCCGCGGGCGTGGTCGCCGACGTCGACCAGAAATCCGTCCCCTCGGCCGGCTTCGCCGCGTCATCCCAGCGCGTCGCCCATTCACTGACGGCCGGGTCGGCTTCGTCCGCCGCCGCGATTGAGGTCTCGGCCGATCCGTAGTCCGCGCCCCATAGCCGCCAGGCGTCAGTTCGCCCAGCGATCAGCCAGCCCAGCATCAGCCAGCCCACCATCAGCGTCACCATCAGCCAGCCCAGCGTCAGCCAGCCCAGCATCGGCTGGCCGTGTCTCAGCTACCCCGATGCCGCCCGACTCGGTAACGCTCGCCGGGGGGCGGGCTCCTCATCCGGCAGCCAGCGGAACTGATCGGCGTTTTCGGCCGGGTCGGGGGTAACCGCGACGTCGAATGGTTCGCGGCTCCATGATGTCGCGGTGTGGTTCCCGTTGGTCACCACGATGGTGTCGTCACCGGCCGTGTCCCAGCCCGGTGTGGTGTTCCAGCCGTTGCCCGACTTGGACCTTCTTCCACCCGCACCCAGGCGGCCGTTCCCGCTGCCCGTTCCCGCGCCGTCCCGGCCCGAACGCTCGAGACCACCTCTGAGCGCCGCTTTGATCCGCTCTGGATCGTAGACTTCAGGCGGGGCGATGCCGACTCCGGCGCGGGCCCCGGCCACGGCGGCCGGGCTGGCTCCCGGGGGGCGGACCGGGAGGTCCGGATCCTCAGGTATCTCTGAGGTCAGGCGACGCCATCTTTCCTCCCAGTCCGGCACGTTTCCGTCACACGCGCGAACGTACGCGGTAAGGATAGGCAGGCCGGGAAGGAGAGGACCGTTCTCTGCCTCTTTCAAGATGTCACTCGGGTAGTGTGCCCGGGCGGCAAGCTCGTCGTGTCCGATGGCGGCCATGTCGCGCAGGGCGCGCAGGTCAGCCAGGAAGCGTGCCTGATCGTCGCCTGGTCCGGCCGACCGCGTTCCCCGGATTTGCAACTGGGCACCCTTCCCGCTGGATACGCATGGGCTTAGGCACCACCCCGCGCCCGCACCCATCACCTGGGATTACGGGGAGGGTACCGCGCCCGAAGCCGCGATGCCGCTGATACCGCGCATTTCATACCAAGTGTCTCTCGCCAGGCCCAGAGCAGGGCCCAAAAATCGCTGTTCCTGACGCGACGTCGAGCCTGTTATTAAACCCCATCTCAGGGGCGCCGGCCACCCACCTGGCGGAAGATGGCGGGCTCAGTAGGTATCAGCCCATGGACGGCTTTAGGCCCGATCCGATAGCCCGATGTCCGGTACGCCCGCCACCCCGGCGCTACAGGCGGATGGCCAGGCCGATGGTAAACGCGATCCCAAAGGCCAGCTGCAGCCGCCCGGTCTCGCCGAGCGCCTTGATCAGCGCCGGGCCCGAGGCGCCCGCGCGCACCGACCTGATGGGTATCCGGGCCAGCGGCAGCGCCACCAGGGCGATCAGCGTCAGCGGCCGGAACACCGCGAGCAGTACCGCGATGCCAAACGGAACCAGCAGCATCAGCACGTACCCGATCCTGCTCCGCGCGTCGCCGAGCAGGACCGCGAGCGTGCGCTTGCCCGCCTGCGTGTCGGTCCGGATGTCACGCAGGTTGTTGACCATCAGCAGGGCGCAGGCCAGCAGCCCGGCCGGCACCGATGCGGCCAGCGGAAGCCAGCTGAACTCCTTCATCTGCACGTATGCGGTCCCCGCCACCGCGACCACGCCAAAGCACACGAACACGAAGACCTCGCCGAGCCCGTGGTACCCGTACGGCTTGGGGCCGCCGGTGTAGAACCAGGCGGCGGCGATGCAGCCTGCGCCCACCGCGAGCAGCCACCAGGACGTGACGGCGGCCAGCGTCAGCCCGGCCAGGCCGGCCACCGCGAAGAAGCCGAACGCAGCCGCCTTCACCTGCCGCGGCGGTGCCAGCCCGGCCGCGACGAGCCGGACCGGTCCGACCCGCCGCTCGTCGGAGCCACGCACGCCGTCGCTGTAGTCGTTGGCGAAGTTGACGCCGACCTGGAGGGCGAGCGCGACCACGAGCGCCAGCGCCGCCCGCCACCAGGAGAACTTGTCGTAACCAGCGGCGACGCCCGAGCCGATCAGGACAGGGACGATCGCCGCGGGCAGCGTCCTCGGACGTGTTCCCGCCAGCCATTCCCGAGCATCAGCCACTACCAGATCCTACGCGGGCCCTACTCACTGATGGTCGTGTGCAGGCGAAGCATGGGTACGCTCACGCCTACGTCCAGTTCGGCCCGGGCGCCGTCGGCGGCCCAGCCCGACGATTCCAGGAAACCGCGCAGCGCCGGGTCCGCCTCGAGCGCCCACATCGACACGGCGTGGAAGCCGTCCTCGGTGAGGGTGTCCGCGGCCGCGTGCAGGAGCCTGCTGCCGTGCCCGTGCCGGGTCTGGTCCGGCCGGACTCGCAGCTCATAGAGTTCGGCATCGGTGCCGGGCCAGCGGTCAGCGTCGCCGGCCGGCCCGGCGGAGATGAACCCGACCAGCTCGCGAGACGAGCCGTCCTGCACCGCCGCGAGCACGTGGTGCCTGCTCGTCGGCGGGTTGGTGATCGCGTCGGCCCACCGGTCCCGCCACACGCCCTGGGCCTCGTCGCTGGTCAGCTCCGCGAGCAAGGCCTCGGGCACGATCCCGGCGAAGCTGCGGCGCCAGCTCGCCACCTGCACCCGGGCCAGCCCCGCGGCGTCGGCCGCGCGGGCCGGGCGCACGAAACCAGCGGCCACGCCGGGCGGGCTCACTTGTCCTGGCGTGCGATGAGCGTGATGTCGCGGGCCGCTCCGGTGGAGGCCGACGTGGCCATCGCGGCGTAGACCTGCAAGGCCACGCTGACCGGCCGCTGCCGGCTGGCCGGCCGGTACCCGCCCAGCGTGGCCAGCAGCCGCTCCCGGCGCGCCGCGAGCTCGTCGTCGGTCACATCCAGCCGCAGTTCGCGGTGCGGGATGTCGATCACTACCGGGTCGCCGGTCGCGGCCAGGGCGATCGCGCCGCCGGCCGCCGCCTCCGGCGCGACGTGGCAGATGGACAGGCCCGACGTCCCGCCGGAGAAACGCCCGTCGGTGATCAGGGCGCAGTCCCGGCCCAGTCCCTTGCCCTTCAAGAAGCTGGTCGGGTACAGCATCTCCTGCATCCCGGGGCCGCCGCGCGGGCCTTCGTAGCGGATGATCACTACGTCGCCCTTGCTCACCGCGCCGCCGAGGATGCCCGCCACCGCGTCTTCCTGGCTCTCGAACACCACGGCCGGCCCGGAGAACCGCCACAGTTCTTCCGGCACCCCGGCGGTCTTGACGATCGCCCCGTCCGGCGCGATGTTGCCGTACAGCACGGCCAGCCCGCCGTCGGCGGTGTAGGCGTGGGCTGCGTCCCTGATGCAGCCGCCGGCCCGGTCGGTGTCCAGCGTGTCCCACCGATTCGACTGCGAGTACGGGCGGATGGTGCGAACGCCGCCGGGTGCGGCGTGGAACAGGTCGATGGCCTCGTCGCTGACCGACGCGGAGCCGAGATCCCAGCGGTCCAGGAACTCGCCCAACGACGCGCTGTGCACCGTGCGCACCTCGCGGTTGAGCAGGCCGGCCCGGTCGAGCTCACCCAGGATCGACGGGATGCCGCCGGCCCGGTGCACGTCCTCCAGGTGATAGGCGCTGCTCGGTGCGACCTTGCACAGACAGGGCACCCGGCGGGACAGCTCGTCGATTTCCTTGAGCCCGAAGTCCACCTCGCCTTCGTGCGCCGCGGCCAGCAGGTGCAGGATCGTGTTCGTCGACCCGCCCATGGCCACGTCGAGGGTCATCGCGTTCTCGAACGCGTCCCGGTTCGCGATCGAGCGGGGCAGCACGGAGGAGTCCCCGTCGGCGTAGTACTGCCGGGTGATCTCCGCGATCGCCCGGCCCGCCCGTTCGAACAGGCCGCGCCGGGCGGCGTGGGTGGCCAGCGTGCTGCCGTTGCCCGGCAGGGCCAGCCCGATCGCCTCGGTCAGGCAGTTCATCGAGTTCGCGGTGAACATCCCGGAGCAGGAGCCGCACGTCGGGCAGGCCGACTCTTCCATCTCGAGCAGCTGGTCGTCGGACACAGAAGGATCGGCCGAGGCGACCATCGAGTCGATCAGGTCGAGCTTGCGCCCGGAACCAGCCACCCCGGCCGCCAGGCCGGCCGGCGCCCCGGCTTCCATCGGGCCACCGGAGACGAACACGGTGGGGATGTTCAGCCGCATGGTGGCGATCAGCATGCCGGGCGTGATCTTGTCGCAGTTCGAGATGCAGATCATGGCGTCGGCGCAGTGCGCGTTGACCATGTACTCGACGGAGTCGGCGATCAGCTCCCGGCTCGGCAGCGAGTACAGCATGCCGCCGTGTCCCATCGCGATGCCGTCGTCGACCGCGATCGTGTTGAACTCACGCGGGATCGCGCCGGCCGCCCGGATCGCGTCGGCTACCACCTGCCCGACCTCGCGCAGGTGCACGTGACCGGGGACGAACTCGGTGAAGCTGTTCGCTACCGCGATGATCGGCTTGCCGATGTCTTCCCTGGCCACCCCGGTGGCGCGCAGCAGGGCACGCGCACCCGCCATGTTCCTGCCGTGCGTGACCGTACGGGACCGAAGCGGCGGCATGCCGATCTCCCTCTCGCAGACGGAAAAGTACCAGCCTACCGGCGCCTCGGTCTCGTCAGGTGCGAGCGGTCAGGTGCGGGAAGGCCTGGTTCGCGGCCTCGTAGATCCGGGCGACTTCAGCGTCGTTGAGCGGGGGCTGGCCGCTTTCGCTGGCCCGGCGCCTGAGGTACTTGCGCAGCCGCGGCCCGCTGAACACGTCGACCTCCCTGATGGTGGCGACGTCCCAGGGGATCCGCGGCCCGTAGACGGCCATCGCCGGCCGGACCGTGACCGGGCTGCCGATCGCGCCGGAGAGCAGCTCGGCCGCCCGCTCGGACTCCCACCGGGCGTGCTCGAGCCGCTCCTTCATGCTGAACGGCCCATGCCACAGCTGCCTGGCATTCTTGGTTCGCACCACCAGGTGCTTGTCCCAGGCCTCGGAGTCGATGGCGAACACGCCGGTCGGCCCGACCACGAGGTGGTCGATCTGTTCCTCGCTCTCGGGAATGAGGTTGCCGTGGATGGCCCGGTAGCCCGCCCGGCCGAGTTTGGCCAGCTGCCTGCGGGTGTGACGCTGGGCCATGGTCATCTTGACCCGCCGCCCGGGCAGCCCTCTCCTGGAGGAGTAGATGGTGTCGGCGATGACGGCGATGGCGGCGAGCGTCAGCCCGAGCCGCCAGGACACCAAGAGCGAGAACGCCACCCCGACCACGATCGCGATGATGATCCGCCGCCACCAGAGCCGCATCCTCGGGTTGGCGGCCAGGTGCGCCACGTTACCGCGTCGCTCGGCGATGCCGGGCGCAGCCGGCTCACCGGCCGGCTCGACCGGCGTGACCACGAGCTTCCACGGGGCCTTGGGCGGATCGGCCGGATCCATACCCGCGTCCGGTAGGTCGTCGGACTCGACCGCGTCCTGTGACTCCCATTCCAGGAATGACGGCGCGGAGCCCGGGTCGGCCGGAGCGTCCCGTGGCGGGAGCGTCCGCGGGCCCGCGGCGGCGCCGTCGCCCGCCGCCTCGGTTCGGCACCGGGCCGTGCATCTGCGCTCCGCCCGGTGCTGCCCCGCTGTGATCGTCTGATGCCACCCCATGCCCCGGTGACTTTTTACTTCTCAGCTTCGGCCACGCCATCCGGTACTCACCCACCACCTCAGCGTAACTGCGTTAGGACTAAGCGCATAGCACGGTTACCAACCACGATTGTGCCCTACGGCAGTAGGTTTTATAGCAAGACACCGGGTCGGAAAACCGGCAGAACGTCGAGACCGTGCGTGGCCTAGCATGAGGCAGCATGACGCAGATCCACGAGCTCACCCTGATCGAGCTGGCCACCGCGATCAGGACCAGGGAGCTGTCACCCGTCGCGGTCACCGAACATTACCTGCACCGGATAGGCGAGCTCAACGACCGGGTCGGGGCCTTCTTCACCGTCACCGCCGAACTCGCCACCGAGCAAGCCCTGGCCGCCGAGAAGGCCGTCGCGGCCACCGGCGACCCGGCCGGACTCCCCCCGCTGACCGGTGTCCCGATCCCGATCAAGGACCTGAACATGGTCGCCGGAGTCCGGCAGACCCTGGGCTCGCTCGCCCTGGCCGATAACGTTCCCGGCACCGATGACTACGTGGTGGCCGCGATCAGGAAGGCCGGCGCGGTCATCACGGGTAAGACGGCGACGCCGGAGTTCGGGCTGCCCTGCTATACGGAAACCAAGATCGGGCCGCCCGCCCGGACCCCGTGGGACCTGTCCAGGTCCGCGGGCGGGTCGAGCGGCGGCGCGGCCGCCGCGGTGGCGGCGGGCCTGGCCCCGGCCGCCCAGGGCAGCGACGGCGGCGGGTCGATCCGCATCCCGGCCAGCGTCTGCGGCCTGTTCGGCATCAAGCCGACCCGCGGCCGGATCTCCGGTGGCCCGCTCGTGCCCGACCTGTCCGGCCTGGGCGTGAACGGCCCGATCGCCCGCACCGTCGCCGACGCCGCGCTGCTGCTCGACGTGATGACGGGTAACCAGCCAGGCGACATGTACACGCTGCCGTCACTGCCGCCCGGTCAGTCCTTTCTCGCTGCCGCCGGCCGGCCGCCGGGTCAGCTGCGGATCGGCCGGACCAGGCAGAGCCCGGTCGAGGGCGCCGAGGTGCACCCGGACTGCGTGACCGCCTACGAAGAGGCGAGCACCTTGCTGGCCAGCCTCGGGCACCAGGTGGAGGACATCCCGGCGCCGTTCGGCCCGGACGTGGTGCCGTACTTCGAGGTGCTCTGGTACGCCCACGCCACGCTGGCCCCGGTCGCCCCGGACAAGGAGGACACCCTGCTCCCGCTGACCCGCTACCTGCGCGGCCGCGGCCAGGCCATCAGCGCCAGCGCGCTCATCTTCGCCCAGGCCTACCTGCAGGCGGTGACCCGGGTGGCGCTCACCGCGCTGGCCCCTTACGACGCCGTCCTGTCGCCGACCCTGGCCCTGCCCCCGGTGCCGGTCGGGTACTTCGACGAAGTCGACCCCGCCGAGAACTTCGAACGGCAGAAGCGGTTCACCCCGTTCACCGCCCTGTACAACGTGTCCGGCCAGCCCGGCCGTCAGCCTCCCGCTGCACTGGACCGACGAGGGCCTGCCGATCGGGGTCATGCTGGCCGGCCGGATGGGCTCCGAAGCCACCTTGATCTCCCTGTCCGCCCAGCTGGAGCAGGCCCGCCCGTGGGCCGGCCGCCGCCCGCCGGTGTGGTGAGCCGCCGGTTCGGCCGGGCGGTCAACCTGCTGGCCGCGCTGGTCGTATCCGTCGTCCTGCTGGGCGTGCTGGGGTTCGGCTACGGCACCATCCCGGCGCTCGGGCCCGCGCTCGACCCGGGCCGCGGGGCGTGGACCTCGGCGGCCGGCGGTGAGCCGGTGCGCACCCAGACGCTCACCGTCAGCGGGCTGCAGCACGCGGTTACGGTCTCGTTCAGCGCCCACGGCGTCCCGGCGATCCGGGCCGCTACCGACCACGACATGTTCCTGGCCCTGGGCTACCTGCATGCTCAGTTCCGGCTGTCGGAGATGGACGAAGAGCGCCGCCTGGGCGAAGGCCGCCTGGCCCAGCTGGGCGGCCCCACCGACCTGGCCTCCGACGAGTTCGAACTGCGCCTGGGCCTGCTCCGCACCGCGCAGCAGGAGTGGGCCCAGCTGCCGAAGAACAGCCTGGCCGCCCAGGCGCTGACCGCCTACGCCCAGGGGGTCAACCAGGACCTGGCCCAGGTCCGGGCGAGCGGGCAGTGGCCGGCCGTGTTTTCCCTCCCCGGCGTCTACCCGTCCAGCTGGACCCCGGTCGACAGCCTCGTCGTGCAGGGCCTGCTCACCCAGGAACTCGATCTCACCTCGACCCCGCTCGACTACGCGCTGCTGGAACGGTCCCTCGGTGCCGCCCGCACGATGGACTGGTTCCCGGTGGTGGCGAAAAACCCGCAAACCCCCTACGACCCCGGTCCGTACACCAAGTCCGCCCTGACCCCGATCACGGCAGGCAGCGTCCCCGGCACAGGCACCACCGCCCGTTCGGCCGTCACGGAACCGGAGGCGCAAGCGGCGGAAACCCTGCTCGCCCAGCTCAGCCAGCTCCCGCCCGGCCAGCTGCACGAGTACCCGGACAGCAACGCATGGGCCGCCAACGGCCCGGCGGCGCGCGGTCTCGGGGTGGCCGGCGCGCTGCTGGCCGGCGACCCGCACCTGCCGCAGACGATCCCGTCGGTCTGGTACGAGGCGGCCCTGTCGGCGCCCGGCTTTGACGTGGCGGGCGTCAGCGTGCCCGGCCTGCCCGGCATCTTGCTCGGGCACAACGCCCGCATCGCCTGGTCCCTCACCGACACGCAGAACCAGGCCACCCTGTTCTACGACGAGAAGACGAGACCCGGCCAGTACTACTGGGACGGCAAATGGCGCCCGATGCGGGTGGTGCGCTACACGATCCGATGTCCGCGGCGCCGCGACCAGGACGCTGACCGTGGACCTCACCGGGCACGGGCCGATCATGACCCAGGCCGGGCAGACCACCTCGGTCGACTGGATGGGCAACGTCCCCTCACCCGACCTGGCCGCGATGCTCGCCGTCAACCAAGCCGCCAGTTACGCCCAGTTCAAAAATGCCCTGGCCAGCTGGTACGCCCCCACCCAGAACTTCGTCTACGCCGACGCGGCGGGGAACATCGGCGCGATCTCGGCGGGCTACTATCCCCAGGTCAGCCCGGGCTGCCAGCCGTGGCTGCCGATGCCGGGCACCGGCGGCTGCGACGTGACCGGCGTCATCCCCTACCCGGCCGAACCCCACGTCTACAACCCCCCCGCCCACGTCCTCGCCACCGCCAACCAGCGCCCGGTCACCGCCGCCTACCCGTACTACATCGGCACGAGCGCCGACTTCTTCGACCCGGGCTACCGCGCCGCCACCATCTACGCGGCGCTGCGCGCCGGGCCGCAGACCCCCGCCAGCGCGAGCGCGATCCAGAACAGCGGCCAAGATCAACTCGCCGCGAGCATCGTCCCGGCCCTGCTGCGTGCCCTGCGCGGTGCGTCTCTTTCTTCTTCCGAACGATCCGTGGTATCCCTCCTGGACACCTGGAACGCCACCATGGCGGTCGATTCGGCGGCGGCCTCGGTCTGGTGGACATTCTGGGGTGACTACCTGTCCGCGGTGTTCCAGCCCTGGTGGAACGCCGCCAAGGTGCCCGTCGGCCAGGACCGCGCAGGCCTGGCGGTCTCGGCCGATCAGGCCAGCCTGGACGAGGATCTGCAGGCGTGGACGCTCGGCGACCCGGCTAACCCGGCGTTCAGCCTGCCGTCGGGGCCGCGGCGGACCGCGCCGCAGGTCATGCGGCAGGCCTTCGCCACGGCGGTGACGCACCTGACGTCGGTGCTCGGCGGTGAGCCCGCGTCCTGGACCTGGGGACGGCTGCACGCCCGGGCGTTCCCGGCGCTGAGCGGCTCGGCCGGCCTGGGGTACGGCCCGCGGCCGGCCGGCGGTGACCCGTTCACGCCGGACGCCGCCGACGGCGGCCTGACCGCGACCACCGGGCCGAGCTGGCGGATGATCGTCACCTTCTCCTCGGCCGGCGTCAGCGCGCAGGGCGTGTACCCGGGCGGGCAGAGCGAGAACCCGGCCTCGCCCTGGTACACCGACCAGGTGCCGCTGTGGTGGGACGGCCGCTATCTGCCCGTCCCCGTCCCCGGGCAGGTAGCGGGTTCGCTGACCTGGACGCTGACCGCGGCGGCCAGCCATGGCTGACCCGCGCCGCCTGGGCTGGCTGGGCTGGCTGGCCTGCGCCGCCGTCACCGCGGTCATCCTCGGCGCCGGAGCCGCGCTCGGGCTCTGGTGGCTGCCGTTCGTGGCCGGGATCGCGGCCGGCCTCACGCCGTGGCGAGCGCGCCGCGCCCTGGCCCTCGTGGTGCTGGCGGTGGCCGTGGGCTGGGGTGCGGCGCTGGCCTGGCCCGCCCTGTCCGGCGCCCCGGCCGGCGCGACCGCCCGCGTCATCGCCGCCTTGGCCGGCCTGCCCCCGCACGCCCCTGTCGGCGTCGCCGCCACCCTCCTCGTCGCCCTCCTCCAATCCCTAGCCGCCTTCTGGCTCACCCGCGCCCTCCCCCGCCTCTGGCGCTGAGCCCCCGAGCTGGGACAGCCTGCTCTAGCCAGCGTGCCCGTGGCTCGGCGGCACGTCCAGGGCGGGATTGCGGTCGAAGAAGCCGAACGGCTTCAGCCAGAACGACACGATGTCGCACGGCATCACCGGCCAGTCCTCGGGCCGGGGGATGTGGTGCAGGCCGAACACGTACCACAGCACCACGTCGGTGTTCTCGATCGGCCGGTCGGCCTCGGTCCACGCCGGCAGCCCGGCGTCGTGGGATGACAGGTTGGGGAAGTCGCCGCAGGGCCAGCGCTCGTCCGGGTGGTACGGCGTCACCCAGAGCGTGTGCCCGATGACCTGGGCCCGGCGGAACGCCGGGGAGGACTGGTCGATCAGCGGCGGGAACGTCGCCGACGGCACGAGCTTGTACCCGGCCGGGGTGCCCAGGCCGTTCGGCATGTTGTCGTTGACGATCTTCCAGGCGCGCTGGCTGGCCCAGTCGTAGTCCTGCTTGCCGTCCGCCTCGGTGCGCAGCGCGGTGCTGTTCACCCGCAGCCCCAGCCCGTACGGGTCGGCCGTCGCCCGGCCGGGCGGCCACCGAGTCGACGGCGTAGACCGTGTTGTCGCGGCCGTCGATGTCGAGGTCGAGCCGCGCCACGATGAAGTGCTGGTGGAACCGGCGCGTAGGTGCCCTGGTCGACCAGCGTCCCGCGTCACGCCCGGCGCCGGCGTGCGAGGTGACCAGGATCCCGGTGGCGCGGACCTCGCACTCGATGTTCCCGTCCTGGTAGAACCGCCAGTACACCAGGTACTCGTAGTTGGCCACGGTGACGTGGAAGGAGACCACGAGCCGCCGGGCCCGGCGCACCTCGGCCCCGGCCCGCTCGTCGACGTGCTTCCACAGCACGCCGCTGTCCTCCTCGTGGATGCAGATCGCGTTGCGGATCGTCCGCGGCTCCCCGCCGGGAGTCGTGCACCACCGCGTCCAGGTAGCGTGATCTCGCCCAGGCAGTCGCAGCCGAGTTCCAGCGAGGTGGTCATGAAGCCCAGGCCCCACTCGCCGATGTCGAACGCGGTCCGGCGGTAGTGGTCGGGGCTGGCGTCCCGGTACGGCACCACCATCTCGGCGAACGACAGCCGGTGCGCCACCGGCCGCAGCCGTCCCGCGTCGCGGAACCCGACCTGGTGCAGCACCAGGCCCTCGCGGTGGTTGAACCCGAGCCGCAGCTCCCAGTCCTGCCAGCGGAGCAGCTGACCCGTCCAGCGTGAAGCCGACCCCGTCGGGCTGGCTGACCTGCAGCGGCGCGACCGACGCGCAGCGGCTGGCCGGATCAGCCTGGGCAGGTACTCGCCGCGCACCTGCGGGCGGCCGGGCCGTCGGGCCGCTGTCCTCGAGCTCGAGCAGCGTCCATCCGGTTCAGGTCGACGACCGGGTGCAGCCCGGTGACGTGATGGGCGTACGGGCTGCCGTCCTGGCTGCCCCGGCACCAGACGTCGCGACCAGCCCAGCCGCAGGCCGCGGTAGCGTTCGGGCACCAGGGCGGCGCCGTAGGCCCACATGTCGGTCAGCACCAGGGACATGTCGGTGATCCCGCGCCGGGCCAGCGCCTCGATCAGGGCCGGGTGCCCCCGCAGCAGCTGATCGCATTCGTGCCACTCGTCCACGGTCATGTTCGGCTGCTGGCCGGGCAGGTGCTCCCAGCTGGTGACCGCGTCCGCGGTCAGCGACACCACCGCCCGGTAGGCCTGCCCGTCGGCGCGGTCCCAGCACACCGCGAGCGCCTCGCGGCCCGGCCGGTCAGGCCGCCGCTCCAGCGCGGCCAGCACGTCCTTGGCCGGCTCCCTGAGCTCGATCGAGGCGAACCGCCAGCTCTCGCCGACCCCGCGGTCGCGCCGCACGATCGCCGCGACCTGCCGGATCTGCGTCGGCGGTCAGCGGGTCAAGCGGATGGACTCAGGTCGGCGCGTCACTCACGTGGGTCCTCCATTTCCCGGCGGCCTGCCGATCCTGGCAGGGTATCGCCGCCCGGCCCAGGCCCGGTCAGGCCTGCCGCCTTGCGGCGCCGCGCCCGCAGGCTCTACGTTGCGGCCATGCACAGTGTGGATCCGACGACGGAGTCGATGATCAGGTCGGTGCTCGCCTACGCGGAGAACCGGCTGCGGCTGGACCCGGTCCCGCTGGACCACGGCCCGCAGGACCCGGCCGAACTGGACGCGGCGCTGCGCGGCCTGCTCGGGCCCGAGCCGCACAACCCCGACCAGGTGCTCGGCGTGTACGCGTCGGTGCTGGCGCCCGCGGTGATCTCGGCGGACAGCCCGCGCTTCCTCGGCTTCATCCCGGCCGCGCCGACCAAGGCCGCGCTGCTGTTCGACATGCTCGTCTCCTGCGCGTCGATCCAGGGCATCTCCTGGCTGGAGGCGGCGGGCGCGATCAGCGCCGAGAACCAGGTGCTGCGGCTGATCGCGGACGGGGCCGGGATGCCGCGCCGCGGCGGGCGGCTGCTTCGTCTCCGGCGGTTCGGCCGGGAACCTGTCCGCCCTGGTCGTGGCCCGCGAGGTGGCCAAACGCAAAGCCGGGTCGGCCGCGGACCAGGCGGGCCGCCGCTGGCGGGTGGCGGTCAGCGAGGACGCGCATTCCTCCATCGTCAACACGCTGCGGATCTGCGAGATGGACCCGCTGGTCGTGCGGGCCGAGGATCACCGGCTGACCGGGGCGGCGCTGCGGGCCGCGATCGGCGCGGACGGCCATCCCGAGTCGATCGCCGCGGTGGTGGCCACCTCGGGCACGACCAACGCCGGCATCATCGACGACCTGGCCGGGGCGGCCGCGGTGGCGCGCGAGCATCAGCTGTGGCTGCACGTGGACGGCGCCTACGGCGGGGCGGGCCTGTTCGCGCCGAGCGTCCGGGCCCGCTACGACGGCATCGAGCACGCCGACTCGTTCATCGTGGACCCGCACAAGTGGCTGTTCGCCCCGTTCGACTGCGCGGCCCTGCTGTACCGGGACCCGTCGATCGCCCGGTCGGTGCACAAGCAGGACGCCTCCTACCTCGACGTCATCCACGACACGCCGGGGGAGTGGAACCCGACCGACTACGCCTACCACCTCACCCGGCGGGCCCGGGGCCTGCCGCTGTGGTTCTCGCTGGCGGTGTACGGGGTCGACGCCTACGCCGAGGCCATCGAGACGGCGATCGAGCTGGCCCGGCAGACCGCGGCGGAGATCAAGTCCCGGGACAACCTGGAGCTGATCCGCGAGCCCGAGCTCGGGGTGGTGCTCTTCCGCCGCCGCGGCTGGACGCCCGCGCAGTACACCCGGTGGGCGGACCAGCTGCTGGCCGACCAGGTGGCGTTCATCCCGCCGTCGGCCTGGGAAGGCGAGACCGTGGCCCGGTTCGCGTTCCTGCACCCGCACACCCCGATGGACCTGGTCCGGCAGATCCTGGACCGGATGGACTAAACGGCCTGCGGCGCGGTCCGGCCTGCATATAGTGCGAGGGTGGCTGCAGCCAAGCGCGATCCTGCTCGACGCGGGCGGGGTCCTGGTCTTTCCCGAACCGGACCGGGTCCTGCCCCCGCTGCACGCGGCGGGCTTCACCCCCGACCTGGCCACCCTCGAGCGGGCCCACTACCGGGCCATGGCGGTCCAGGACGCGGCCCCGCTGCCGCCCGTCGCGGCCACCTGGTGGCGGGACTACCTGCTCACCTACATCGCCGCCTGCGGCGTCCCCGAGGACCGAGTGCGAGGCGCTCGCCGGCCAGATTCACCAGGGCGCCAGGGGCCACAGCTGGGCGCACGTAGGCCTCGGCGCGGTCGACGGCCTGCGGGCCGTGGCCGCGCTCGGCCTGCCGATGGCCGTGGTCTCCAACTCCGACGGCACGGTCGAAGCCGACCTGCGCCGCCTGGGGGTCTGCTACGCCACCGGTCCCCGCTCCCGGACCCCGTGACTCCCGCCCGCCGAACCATCCGGCGTCGAAGTCGGCATCGTCATCGATTCCGCCGTGGTCGGCGTGGCCAAGCCCGATCCGGCCATCTTCTCGTTCGCGCTCGACGCCCTGGGCGTGCCGCCGAGCCGGGCCGTCCTGCACGTCGGGGACAGCCTGCGCTACGACGTGGCCGGCGCCCTGGCGGCGGGCTTGCAGCCGGTGCACATGGATCCCTACGGCTTCTGCCCCGAGCCGGACGGGCACCCGCACATCCGGCGGCTGGCCGACCTGCCGTCGCTGCTGGCCGGATAACCGCTCGCCGCTGGCGGCGGATTTCCTTCTACGCTGGCGCTAAACTCCGGGCTTCGATAGAGCACGGCCGAAAGCGAGAGTCGCAGATCATGCGCTGGTCCAAGATGCACATTCCGACGCTGCGGGACGACCCGGCGGACGCCGGCGCGCCGAGCCACCGCCTGCTGCTCCGGGCCGGGTACATCCGCCAGCTGATGGCCGGGCACTACTCGCTGCTGCCGCTGGGCCAGCGGGTCCGGCTCAAGGTCATCGGGATCATCCGCGAGGAAATGAACGGGATCGGCGCGCAGGAGATCCTGATGCCGGTCATGCACCCGGCCGAGCTGTGGACCAAGAGCGGCCGCTGGGAGCTGATGGGCGAGGAGATGTTCCGGCTGAAGGACCGCCGGGGCGCCGACATGGCCCTGGGCATGACCCACGAGGAGATCGTCTCCACCCTGGCCACCGAGCTCGAGTCCTACCGTCAGCTGCCGCAGCTGTGGTACCAGTTCCAGACCAAGCTGCGGGACGAGCCGCGGCCCAAGGCGGGCCTGATGCGCACCCGCGAGTTCACCATGAAGGACTCCTACAGCTTCGACCTCGGCCCGGCCGAGCTCGACGCCTCCTTCGCCGCCCACCGCGACGCCTACGCGCGCACCTTCGAGCGGCTCGGCATCCCGGCCATCCAGGCCCAGGCGTCCAACGGCACGATGGGCGGCTCGGACTCCACCGAGTTCGTCTGCCCCGCACCGACCGGCGAGGACCTCATCATTCACTGCCCGGACTGCGGTTACGCGGCCAACATAGAAAAAGCCACGTCGCGGCTGGTTCCTGATCGATGATTCCGCCGAACGGACGTGCCCTGCTTGCCGCCCCCGAACCGTTCGCCACCCCGGGCGTGCGCACCATCGAGGATCTCGCCGCCCGGTACCAGGCCCCGGCGACGCGCCAGATCAAGACCCTGGTGTACTTCCTGGACGGCACGCTCACCCTGGTCCTGCTGCGCGGCGACCACGCGCTGCACGAGCAGAAGCTCATCGACGCCACCGGCGCCGTCGCGGTCCGCCCGGCCCAGCCCGAGGAGATCCGCGCCGCGCTCGGCGCGCTGCCCGGCAGCCTCGGCGCGGTCGGCGTGACGGCGATCACCCGGTGCATCGCCGACGAGGCGCTGCGCGGCCGGCGGGGCATGTTCACCGGCGCCAACGCCGACGACACCCACCTGCGCGGCGTCGACGTCGAGCGGGACATCGCCGTCGGCCCGTGGGCCGACCTGCGCGAGGTCGCCGCGGGCGAGCCGTGCGCCGTCTGCGGTCACCCGCTGAAGGCGGAGCGGGGTATCGAGGTCGGACACATCTTCAAGCTCGGCTACAAGTTCAGCGACGCCATCGGGATCTCGGTGTCCGGCCCGGACGGCAAGCCGGTCCGGCCGATCATGGGCTGCTACGGCATCGGCGTCGAGCGGGCGATGGCCGCGATCATCGAGGTCCATCACGACGACAAGGGCATCATCTGGCCCGCCGCGGTGGCGCCGTTCGAGGTCGTGGTGGTGGTCGCCCAGTCAGACGACGCGGCCGTGGCGCAGGCGGGGGAGCAGGTGTACCAGTGCGCTGCTCGACGCGGGCGCCGAGGTCATCATCGACGACCGGCCGGTCCGCGCCGGGGTCAAGTTCAGCGACGCCGAGCTGGTCGGCATCCCGTTCCGGGTCACGGTGGGCAAACGCGGCCTGGCCTCAGGCCACGCGGAGCTGACCGACCGCGCCACCGGCTCCACCGTCAACGTCCCGCTCGGCCCCGACCTGCCCAAGCACGTCCGCGAAGCAGTAGCCCAGGCCGCCGCCCGCTAACCCCGCCGCTAACCCCACGCCGTCGGCCTGCGCTATCCGGCGGCCTGGCGGTCGCGGGCCTGCGCGCGCAGCGCGCGGAGCACGTCGTCGCGGCCTTCGCTGAGCAGCCGGAGCAGCGAGGCCGGCGGCTGCTCGGCGGCGATGTAGGCGTCGGTCGCCTCGACCGTGGCCGGCGAGATCGCGCCCATCGCGTACGCGCCCTCGACGAAATCCTGCGCCATCGCCGATGACCAGTCCCGCCACACCGGCCCCACCACCTCGAAGTACTTCGCCCGGTAGGGTTCCAGCAGCTCGGGCTGATCCGGGTCGGCGAAGCCGGCCAGCGTGGCCCGGAACATCGCCAGGGTCTGCTTGCCTTCGGTCAGCGTTTCCCAGGCCTGCTGCTTGGCCGGGCGCGGACGGGATCGCGGCGCGGCACGCCGCGGCGTGCCTTTCGCCCGCATCGGTGGCGTCCCTGGCCAGCTCCGCGTCAATATCCTGCGACCCGAATGCCCTGGCCCCGTCGCCCTCCGGGCCGCCCGCGGTGTTGCTGCGGCTGACGAGACGGCCGAGCAGGGACCAGCGCAGGTCGGTGTCGATGCTCAGCCCGGGCAGCACCACCGAGCCGTCGAGCAGCCCGGCGAGCAGGGCCAGGTCGGCGCCCGTGGTCGCCACGCCGGTGAACGCGCGTGCGTAGGTGAGCTGAGCGTCCGACCCGGCCGGCGCGCTTTGCAGCAGTTCCCGCAGCGTGCTGGCCATCAGGGCTAGCCCGGTGGGCCGCCAGCCGGGGTCGGCGAACCGGCGTACCGCCTGGCCCGCCTGCCGCAGCAGGGTCTGCACCATGCTGATATCGGTCACCGAGGAGATGCCTGACATCACAAGCTGGACATAGTCGCGCGCCGCCATCTCGCCGTCGCGGGCCATGTCCCAGGCCGCCGACCAGCACAGCGCGGCGGCCAGCGAGTCCGTGAAGGCCCCGATGCCCGCGGCCGCCCCGGCGGACGGCGAGCCGACCAGCGTGTGCAGCGAGTACTCGTCCAGCCGGATCTTGGCGTAGCTGAGGTCGTCGTCGTTGACCAGGATGAGGTCCGGACGAAGCTGGCCGGTCAGCTCGGGTACCGCCGTGCGCGGGCCGGCCACATCGGTCTCGATCCTGGCCCGCCGGGTCAGGCCGGCCGGGGTCAGGTCGTACAGGCCGATGGCGATGCGGTGCGAGCGGAGCACCGGGTGCGTGGCGGCGGCTTCCTGCTCCACCGCGAATTCGGTGAACCTGCCGCCCGCGTCGACCGAGTAGGCCGGCCGCAGCGTATTCACCCCGGCGGTCTGCAGCCATTCGGCCGACCACGAGGCCAGGTCGCGGCCTGAGGTTTCCTCCAGCGCGGTCAGCAAGTCGGCCAGCGTCGCGTTGCCGAACGCGTGCCCGGCGAAATACTTCCGGACGCCGTCCAGGAAATTGTCCCGGCCGACGTACGCCACCAGTTGCTTAAGTACAGCGGCGCCCTTGGCGTAGGTGATCCCGTCAAAGTTCACCTCCACCGCTTCGATGTCACCGATGTCGGCCGCGATCGGGTGGGTGGAGGGCAGCTGGTCCTGCCGGTAGGCCCAGGCCTTGTAGAGCTGCGCGAACGTGGTCCACGCCGACGTCCAGCGGGTCGCCTCGGCCTCGGCCAGGGTACCGGCCCAGGTGGCGAAGGACTCGTTCAGCCACAGGTCGTCCCACCAGCGCATCGTGACCAGGTCGCCGAACCACATATGCGCCATCTCGTGCAAAATCGTCTCGCCCCGCGCCTCACGGGCGAAATCAGTGACCCGGGACCGGAAAATGTAAGCCTCGACCAGCGTGACGCAGCCCGCGTTCTCCATCGCGCCTTCTTTGAATTCCGGCACGAAAAGCTGATCATATTTGCCGAACGGATACCTGATGCCGAACAAGCCGTGGAAGAAGTCAAAGCCCTGGCGTGTTACTTCCAGGATTTCGTCGGCGTCGAGGTATTCGGCCAGCGACTGGCGGCAGTACACGCCGAGCGGAATGCCGTCGTGCTCGTCCCGGACCACGTGGTAGGGGCCAGCCGCGATCGCCGTGATGTAGGTCGGCATCACCGCCGTGGGCGGGAAATGCCAGCTGAGGCCCTCGCCCGCCTGGCTGGTCGACTCCGGGGCCATGTTGGACACCACCAGCCAGTCCGCGGGGGCGGTGACGGTCAGCTCGTAGCTGGCCTTCATGTCCGGCTGGTCGAAGCAGGCGTAGACCCGGTGCGCATCGAAGGTTTCGAGGTCCGAGTACAGGTAGACCCGGCCGTCCGCGGGGTCGGTGAACCGGTGCAGCCCTTCGCCGCTGCGCGAGTAGGCGCACTCGGCCACGACCCGGAGTACGTTGTCGGCCGCCAGGTCATCCAGCTGGATCCGGTGGCCGTCGAACGCGTCCAGGCTGACCGGCTCGGCGTTCAGCGTGATCTCCCGGACCGCGGGCGCGGTCAGGTTGACGAAGGTCGAGGCCCCGGGGGCGCCGCAGCCGAACCTGATCGTGGCGACCGAGCCGAACGCCGCCTCTCCGGCCATCAGGTCGAGCTCGACTTCGTACGAGGTGACCTGGATGAGCGCCGCGCGCGTGCTGGCTTCGTCGCGGGTCAGGTTCGATGTCACCGGGATGATCCCTTCTTCGGCGGAATTCATGGTCCCGTCGCGGGGTTGTCGCTGCCGGGCCCGCAGGCCAAGCGGGCCAGACCAGACTTACTCGTGAGGAGTGCGCATGACCCAGCAGGAGCCTACGCAGCAGGAGTCTACGGTTGTCGACTTCTGGTTCGACCCTATCTGCCCGTGGGCCTGGATCACTTCGCGCTGGATCGGTGAGGTGGAGAAGGTCCGCCCGGTCAAGGTCGCGTGGCATGTGATGAGCCTGGCCGTGCTGAACGAGGGCAAAGAAGACCTGTCAGAACGCTACGTCGAAGCCATGCGCGCGGCCTGGGGGCCGGTGCGGGTGCTGATCGCCGCGGAGCAGGCGTACGGATCCGAGGTGCTCGGGAAGCTGTATACCGCGCTCGGCACGCGTTTCCACCACGAGAAGGCGGAGAAGGACGCCGAGACGATCTCGGCCGCGCTAGCCGAGGCGGGCCTGCCCACCGATCTCGTGGCCGCGATGAACTCGACCCAGTATGACCAGGCCGTCCGTGCCTCGCACGCCGAGGGCATCGACCGGGTCGGTTACGACGTCGGCACCCCCGTCATCTCGGTCAACGGCATGTCCGTCTTCGGCCCGGTGATGTCCCCGATCCCGCGCGGCGAAGCCGCGGCCCAGCTGTGGGACGGCGTCCTGCTGATCGCCGGCGTCGACGGTTTCTTCGAGCTAAAGCGCTCCCGCACCCGCGACCCGATCTTCGACTAACCAACCCCCGCCCCGCCTACTTCGACCGCCGGATGGCCGGGCCACTCGCCTTGCTCCGCCTTGGCTTGATGGCCCGGCACTCCGCCGTGGCCCCGCCCGTCCCGCCCGTCCCCGCCTCGCCTGCCCCCGCCTCGCCCGTCTCGGCTTGCCCGGCCGCCACCTCGTTCGCCCAGGCCCCCTTCAGCGCGCTCGCCCCGGCCCCCTCGGACTCAGCGAAATGCTCGGGCTGCGGTCGCGAAACATCCCGGGCGCGCATCGCGGCGCTTATCGTCACCTTCATCGAGGGCACAGCGCTTCCTTTCCTCCGCCTCCAGTGTGCCGGATTACCCTCGCCGCGAGCGCCGGCCACCCCCGGCGCCGGAGGCCACGAGCGTAAATTTCCGCCTCGTGCGGTGGCCGACCACCGAATCCACGGCGAATCCCGGGCCGACGCCGACCCCAGCCGGCCCGATGTCCCACCGGGCCGGCAGGCCCAAAGGTTGCGGTCCCAGGGCGCGCCCGCACGTCATCGAGTCACTCTCGTGGCCCAGGGCCAGTTCCCCAGAGGAAAAAATTTTCCACTGGGGAAACGCCGGAAAAACTTGCAGGTACCCCCCAGGGCATCCCGCTCCCGGGCACCGTCACGACTCCGCCCGTGGGCGCGAACCGCTCACTGCGAAAGGCTTAGAAGATGGTCGGGCACCAGGGTGCGGGATCCCAGGTCATGGCGGCCGACAGCGGCAGGCAGGCGCCGGGCCGCAGTTCGGTGACGAGGCCGGCCTCGGCCAGCGCGCCGAGCCTGGTACCGCCCAGGTAAGCGGCGCCGAGCTGGGTGATGTCCAGCGCCACGTCGGCGGCTGAGGTCACCCGGACGCACGATGCCGCCAGCCCTCGGCTCGCGTCGCTCCCGCTGGGGGTGGTGGTCAGCCGCCAGCGCCCGGCGTTGGCGGGCAGCAGCTCGTCACGCACCTCGAGGACCACGTCCACCGGGCCGGAGTAGCGGCGTCCGGCCAGCGCTTCCGCGACATCGATAATCCGCACCCACAGCCCGTCGGCGAGCTGCGGCCGGGCCCGGCGGGGATCGGCGAGCTGAGACAGCAGTGGATCGTCAACCGGCCGCAGCCGAGCGTGGAACTCGGTGGTCAGGTCCCGGCTGAGCAGGTCGGTCCACAGCGCCGCACTGGCTACCGGGTCGGCCGACACCAGCTCGCGGACGGTGAGCACCCCGGCTGGCAGAAACGCCCCGGAGTCCGGCTGGCCGAGACCCGAGTACAGTGCGTAGCCGCGGGGCCCGCTGTCATCTTCGGCGAGCAGGCAGCGCAGCGGACTCGCGCCGCGCCGCTCGTCCGCCGGGTCGCGGATCGTTCGCTCCCACCACGACTCGTTCCGGGCGAAAAGCCCGGGCCGGGACGGCAGCACCGTGTCGTAGACCTTGGCTAGCTCGGGCAAGGCGGCCGACGGCTCCACCAGGCGCAGCACCAGGGCCGGATCGGAAGGCACCGTCTTGGCGAGCGTGCCCTCGCCGCGGCTGAAGGTAAAGCCGAGGTGCCAGCTGGCGCGGCCGTAGCCGTACCGGCCGTAGATGCCCGCCTCGGACGCCCACAGTATCGCGAGCGGTTCGCCGCGATCGCGGATGTCGTTCAGCTGGCGCCGCATGATGCTGCTGAGCACGCCGCGCCGGCGGTGGGTCGGCAGGACCGAGACCCAGGTCACCCCGGCGGCCGGCAGGACTTCTTGCCCGGGCACGGTCAGCTGGAAGCTGTAGATGAGCGTCACGCCGACGGGCATGTCACCGTCAAAGGCAGCCAGGCTGCGGTCGTACTCGAACCGGTCGAGCACCCGGCCCCGGTCGCTCTCGGACATCGGGCTGCCGTGAAAGCCGTGCTGGTCGACTAGCTCAAATCCGTCGAATTCGTCCGGGCTGATCGGCCGGATGGGATACGGGTGATCGGTGCTGCCGGGGGCAGGTGAGGTCATATATTCCTTCGTACCCTGGCCCGCCCCTCGGCGCGACTGGTTTTCCCCCGTTCGGCCTCCATCGAATACAGTGCCCGCATCATGGTTTCCTCGCCGCAGCCGACTGCGCCTCAGCCGGGGGTGCCCCAGGAGCCACCTGGTTCCCGGAACCCCCGGCCGGTGCGGCCCGGTGCGGGCCGCCGCCGCGCGGGCCGGGCGCTACGGTCCTGGCAAGCCATGTTGACCAGGCAATTCATCACCAGGAACCGCCGCCTCGCCTTCGCCTTGTCGCTGGGCACGATCGCCATCGCCGTGGCCGCTGTGCATGTATCCGAGTGGTGGTTCTCGCCCGGTGTGATGATCTTGCCGATCCTGGCGGGCGGTCTGCTGCTGTGGCCGCGGGCGCTGCGCATCTATTTCGTCTTCGCCGCGGGGGCCCTGAGCTACGACGTGGTGGACGCCCGGGCCGGAGCCGGGATCGTGGCCACCATCGTGCTGACCGCGATTTTCGCCGATGTCCTCGCCCGGACCAGGGAGAAACTCGGCGTCCAGGGCTTGCGCGGTGACCGGATGCTGCTCGAGCTCAGGGATCGCATCCGGGCCCAGGGCAAGCTGCCAGAACTTGGCGAGGGCTGGGCCTCGTCGCTGGTGCTCAAGCCGGCCGGCGGGTCGTCGTTCGGCGGGGACTTCGTGGTGTCGTTCTGCGACGGCAAGATCCTCGAGGTGGCGCTGGTCGACGTATCCGGTAAGGGCATCGACGCCGGCACCAGGGCACTGCTGCTGTCCGGAGCGTTCGGCGGACTGCTTGGCTCGGTGCCCAGGGATGAGTTCCTGCCCGCCTGTAATGCGTACATGCGCCGCGGGTCGGCCACCGAGGGTTTCGTCACCGCCGTGCACCTGTCGTTGGACCTGGCCTCGGGGGAGTACGTGATCTCCTCGGCCGGGCACCCGCCCGCCGCGCACTACGACGCGTCGGGGGGCCGCTGGCGGCTGACCCGTGCCCACGGCATCGTGCTCGGGGTCGTGTCCGACCTGTACGGTGCCGCGACCGAGGCGGAGCGCGGCGTGCTGCAGCGCGGCGACGCGCTGATGCTTTACACCGACGGCCTGGTCGAATCGCCCGGCCGTGACATCGACGCGGGCACCGACCGGCTGCTCGGCGAGGCCGAACGCCTGCTGTCCAGCGGTTTCTCGACCGGCGCCCCGGCCCTGGTCGCAGCGATGCAGCGGGAGATCGGCGGCTCGGACGACTGCGCCCTGGTGCTCATCTGGCGTACCTGAGACCGGTTTTCCCGCGCTCGAATACGGTTTGGCCGGCCAATAACCGGCAATCGCGCTACGTTGCACTGTTATCATAACGTATTTCGCCGATGCAAACTATTTTTCTGCGGTGTAACCTGGGCTTACCTCCTGGTAACAAGCCGAACGGTAGTGAAAGCATAGCTCAGCGGGTTCCTGCGCGAAGTTAGCCGACGCCTCCGTCAGGTGACACGTACGTCATTGTTTGCAATTGTTTACGCATTACCTAGAAGATACCTCTGTGGCTGGGGGCCGTGACGATGCTGACCGGACCGGCGTGCGCGAGCATGTCCGTCCGGGGGTGACGCGTGCCGGCGAGGTGGTGGCCAACGCGGCCGGGGAGAATTTTCCCGTCGCGCTGCGCGTGCTGCCTGCCCGGTACCGGCGGCACCTGACGAACTTGTACTTCTTCGCCCGGCTGACCGACGACCTCGGCGACGAGGCGCGCAGCGACCACCGGCACGACGAGCACCGGCACGACGAGCACCGGCACGACCGTGAGCTGCGGCTGAAGCTGCTCGACGAACTAGCCGCCGATGTCGCCCGCATCTACGACGGCGGCACGCCCGTCTCGCCGGTGATGCGCGCGATGGCGGAGACGGTGGCCCAGTGCGGTGTCCCGGCCCAGCCCCTGCTCGACCTGATCCAGGCGAACCGGCAGGACCAGACCGTCACCCGCTACCAGACCTTCGCCGAGCTCGAGCAGTACTGCGAGCTGTCCGCCAATCCCGTGGGCCGGGTGGTGCTGCACATCTTTGGCGTGGCGACGCCGGCCCGCGTCACGGCCTCGGACACCATCTGCACGGCCCTGCAGCTGGCCGAGCACTGGCAGGACGTGGCCGAGGACCTGGGGAACGGGCGTATCTACCTGCCGGCCCAGGACATGGAGCGGTTCGGCTGCACGGAGGCGGACCTGGCCGAGCCGACGGCGGGCCCGGCGGTACGGGAGCTGATGGAGTTCCAGGTCAACCGAGCCGAGGCCTGGCTGGACCGGGGCGCGCCGCTTGTCGGTACGCTGCGCGGGGCGGCCCGGCTGGCCGTCGCGGGTTACCTGGCCGGCGGCCGGGCCGCCCTGGCCGCGATCCGCGCGCAGCACTACGACGTGCTCAGCGCGACCGCGCGGCCGCGCAAGCAGCGACTGGCGGCCGAACTGGTCAAGGCCTACGTGAGGGGAAAGTGAACACCACAGCCGTGGAACTCGACGAGGCGTACCGCGAATGCGAGCGGATCACCTGGACCCAGGCGAGGAACTTCGCCTACGGGATCAGGCTGCTGCCCGAGCACAAGCGCCGTGGCCTGGCCGTGATCTACGCGTTCGCCCGCCGGATCGACGACATCGGCGACGGCACGATGGCGCCGGAGGAGAAGATCGCCGCGCTGGAAGACGCCCGCCAGGCGATCACCGGCCTGGCCGGGCAGAGTCACGACGACCCGGTCCTGCTCGCGCTGGCTGACGTGGAGCGGAGGTTTCCCGTCCCCATGCCGGCGTTCGGCGAGCTCATCGACGGATGCGTCGCGGACGTGCGCGGCACGAGCTACCAGAGCTTCGAGGACCTGCTGTACTACTGCCGCTGCGTGGCCGGGTCCATCGGCCGCCTGTCCCTGGGCATCTTCGGCACCAGCGCCGACCCCGAGCACGCCGCCCGGCTCGCCGACTCCCTCGGGGTCGCGCTGCAGCTGACCAACATCCTGCGCGATGTGCGCGAGGACTACCAGAACGGGCGTATTTACCTGCCCGCGGAAGATATCGCCAAATTCGATGTTTCCTTCGATATGGATTATCAGTCTGCGCAGCCGCAGTTCGCCCGGCTGGTCGAGTTTGAGGTGGACCGGGCGCGGGACTGGTACGCCACCGGGATGCGCCTGCTGCCGATGCTCGACCGGCGCAGCGCGGCCTGCACCGGCGCGATGGCGGGGATCTACCGGCGGCTGCTCGACCGCATCGCGGCGCGGCCCGCGGCCGTGCTGACCGGCCGGGTGTCGCTGCCGGCCGGGGAGAAGGCCCTGGTCGCGGTCAAGGCGCTGACCGGGAGACTGCGATGAGCGCCCGGGTCGTGGTGATCGGCGGCGGACTGGCCGGGATCACCGCCGCGATCGCGCTCGCGTCGGGCGGCGCTCAGGTCACCCTGCTCGAGGCCAGGCCCAGGCTGGGCGGCGCGACCAGCTCGTTCACCCGTGACGGCCTGGTCATCGACACCGGCCAGCACATTTACCTGGGCTGCTGTTCGGCCTACCGCGGGCTGCTCGGCCGGCTCGGCATGACCGCCCACGCCCCGCTGCAGGACCGGTTTGACGTCACGGTGCTGGCCCCGGGCCGCGACCCGGCCAGGCTCCGCCGGACCGCGCTGCCCGGGCCGTTGCATATGCTGCCGGCCCTGGCCAGGTATCCGTTTCTTTCTTGGTCCGAACGAGCCGCCGTTTCCCGCCCTGCGCTAGCGATGCGCCGCCTGGACCCGGCCGACCCGGCTCTGGACGCCCAGCGGTTTGGTGACTGGCTGGCCGCACGGGGCCAGAGCGAGCGGGCCCGTCGCGTGCTGTGGGACCTGTTCACGGTCTCGGCCCTGAACATCGCGGGCGACGACGCGTCGCTGGCGCTGGCCGCCACGGTGGTGAAGACCGGCCTGCTCGGCCGGAACAGCGCGGCCGACATCGGCGTCCCCGCCCGGCCGCTCGGCGAACTGCACGGCGACGCGGCCGCCGTCGTGCTGGCCAGGCTGGGCGCCCGGGTCGCGCTGGGCACCAAGGTGGCCGCCCTGGAGGTCACCGGGGACCCCGGCGCCAGGTACCGGGTCCGGCTGGCTCACCCGAGCGCGGACCTTCCGGCCCAGCTCGAGGCCGACGCGGTCGTGCTGGCCGTGCCGCACGCCAAGGCCGCGCCGCTGGTCCCGCCGGACGCGCTGCCGCCAGCCGGGTCGCGGCCTGGTCCGGTCTGGGCGCCTCGCCGATCGTCAACGTGCACGTGATCTATGACCGCCCGGTCACCACGCTGCCCTTCGCCGCCGCCGTCGACTCCCCGGTGCAGTGGGTTTTCGACCGCACGCACATCTCCGGCCTGGCCGCCGCCGACCGCGGCCGGTCGCAGTACCTGGCCATCTCGCTGTCGGCCGCCGACGATTACGCCGAGGTCCCCGCGGCCCGGCTCAAAGAGCAGTTCGTGCCCGCGCTGGCCGAACTATTTCCCGCCGCCCGCCAGGCCCGGATCGCCGAGTTCTTCGTCACCCGCGAGCGGCGGGCGACCTTCCGCCAGGTCCCTGGCAGCGGCCCGCTGCGGCCGCGGGCCAGGACCCGGCTACCCGGGCTGGTACTCGCGGGCGCGTGGACCGACACCGGCTGGCCGGACACGATGGAAGGCGCGGTGCGAAGCGGCCTGACCGCGGCGATCGCCCTGCGTCCCTACCCTGGCCAACCCGGGCCATCCGATGGCCCGGACCGCCTTCTTCTGCCGCAACGATAGGGGTACGTCAGTGACTGCTGTGATGCCTGAGGGCGTGACCTTGGCGCGTGATCTGGTCGGCCGGCGATGGAGTCCGCGATTGCCCGGCTGACGCCGGACGTGCGCCGGGTCGCGGCCTACCATCTCGGCTTTGCGGACGCCGCGGGCCACCCGACCAGGAACGGGAGCGGCAAGGCGCTGCGGCCCGCGCTGGCCCTGCTGTCGGCCCGCGCCGCGGGGGCGCCGCCCGAGCGGGGCGTGCCCGCCGCGGTGGCGGTCGAGCTCGTGCATAACTTCTCCCTGCTGCACGACGACATCATGGACAACGACACCGAGCGCAGGCACCAGCCCACCGCCTGGACCGTGTTCGGTATCGGGGCCGCCATCCTGGCCGGTGACGCGCTGCTCGCGCTGGCGCAGGAGCTGCTGCTCGAAGACGGCAACCCGCAGGGCGCGTGGGCGGCCCGGTGCCTGTCCGCCGCGGTCCAGCGGCTGATCGGCGGGCAGGGCTCGGACCTGGCCTTCGAGAAGCGCGACGACGTGACGCTGGCCGAATGCCTGGACATGGCCGGCGACAAGACCGCCGCGCTGATGGCGTGCGCCTGCAGCATCGGCGCGGTGCACCTCGGCGCGCCGCCCACGCTGGCCATGGCGCTGGCCGGGTTTGGCGCGCACGTGGGGCTGGCGTTCCAGCTCACCGACGACCTGCTCGGCATCTGGGGTGCGCCCGAGGTCACCGGCAAGCCCGTCCGGGCCGACCTGCGGGCCAGGAAGAAGTCGCTGCCGGTGGTGGCCGCGCTGAACAGCGGCACCCCCGCGGCGGCCGAGCTGCGCGCCATGCTCACCGACCCGCGGCCGCCGACCGAGGACGACCTGATCCGCGCGGCGGACCTGGTGGTCGCGGCGGGCGGCAAGGACTGGGCCGAGGCCGAGGCCGACGCTCAGCTGGCCGCGGCGAACGCGAGCCTGGCCGACATCGACCTGGCCGCGGACGTCCGGGCCGAGCTGACCGCGATCGCCGAGTTCATCACGGCCCGGCAATGGTAGTCGATACCACCCTGCCGGCCAGCACCATCGGTGAGGTGGCCCACGACACCCTGGACCGGGCTCGTGACCACCTGCTCGGGCAGCAGCACGCGGACGGCTGGTGGCAGGGCGAGCTCGAGACCAACGTCACCATGGACGCCGAGGACCTGCTGCTGCGTGAGTTCCTCGGCCGGCACGACGACGAGCAGGTGGCGGCGGCGGGACGCTGGATCAGGTCCAAGCAGCGCGCCGACGGCACCTGGGCCAACTTCTTCGGCGGCCCCGGTGACCTGTCCACCACCGTCGAGGCGTACGTGGCGCTGCGGCTGGCCGGCGACTCCGTGGACGCGCCGCACATGCGCACCGCCCGCGACTGGATCCTGGCCCACGGCGGCGTCGAGGCCACCCGCGTGTTCACCCGGATCTGGCTGGCGCTGTCCGGCCAGTGGTCCTGGGACGAGCTGCCTGTCATCCCGCCTGAGCTGATCTACCTGCCGTCCTGGTTCCCGCTCAACATCTACGACTGGGGCTGCTGGGCCCGCCAGACCATCGTCGCGCTCGCCGTGGTCCAGTCGTTCCGCCCGTCCCGCCCGCTTCCCTTCACCGTCGAGGAGCTGAAGACCGGCGGCCCGCACGGCCGGGCCCCCCGGCCCCGCCGCGGCGCCGACGCGCGCCCCCTCGGCGGCATGTCCGACTCCTCCGATCCCTGGTCCCGCGTCCTCACCGCGCTCGAGCGGACCCTGCACCATTACCGGCCGGTCAAGTCGGTGCGGCGGGCGGCCCTGCGGCGCTGCGCGGAGTGGATCATCGCCCGGCAGGAGCGGGACGGCTGCTGGGGCGGCATCCAGCCGCCGTGGGTCTACTCGATCATGGCGCTGAACCTGCTCGGCTATGACCTGGATCACCCGGTCATGGCCCGCGCGCTGGCCGGCCTGGACCGGTTCACCATCACCGAGGACACGCCGGAAGGCCCGGTGCGCCGCCTGGAGGCGTGCCAGTCGCCGGTCTGGGACACCGTGCTGACGATGATCGCGCTGGCCGACGCCGGGCTGCCGCCCGAGCACCCAGCGCTGGCCCGCGCCGCCCGGTGGGTCCGGGCGGAGGAGATCCGCGGCCCGGGTGACTGGCAGGTCCGCCGCCTGGACCTGGCGCCAGGCGGCTGGGCGTTCGAGTTCGACAACGACGGCTACCCCGACACCGACGACACCGCCGAGGTGGTGCTGGCGCTGCGCCGCGCCGGGGAAAAGGACCAGGCCGCGATCGACCGCGGGCTGCGCTGGCTGACCGGGATGCAGTCCAAGGACGGCGGCTGGGGAGCCTTTGACGCGGACAACACCCGCACGCTGGTGAACAAGCTGGCGTTCTGCGACTTCGGCGCGGTCATCGACCCGCCGTCGGCGGACGTGACCGCGCACATCGTCGAGGCGTTCGCGGCCGAAGGGCAGGCCGACTGCGCCGCGGCCCGCCGCGGCGTGACCTGGCTGCTGAAGAACCAGGAAAGCGACGGCTCCTGGTTCGGCCGGTGGGGCGCGAACTATATCTACGGCACGGGCGCGGTGGTGCTGGCCCTGATCGCGGCCGGGGTCAGGCCGTCCAAGCCCGTGATCAGGCGCGCCGTGGCCTGGCTGGAGTCGCGGCAGAACTCCGACGGCGGCTGGGGCGAGGACCTGCGGTCCTATGACGATCCGGCGCTGGCCGGGCGCGGCATCTCGACCGCGTCGCAGACCGCCTGGGCGCTGCTGGCCCTGCTCGCGGCGGGCGAGGAACACGGGGCCGCGGTCGCGCGGGGCATCGGCTGGCTGGCGCGAACCCAGCGGGCCGACGGGAACTGGGATGAGCCGCAGTACACCGGCACCGGCTTTCCCGGCGACTTCTACATCAACTATCACCTGTACCGGCTGGCCTTCCCGGTCAGCGCGCTCGGCCGCGCCGTCCGGGCCCTATCCGATCAGCCAACCGGAGGTAGCGCATGACGGAGACCATCCCGCATCCCGCGACCCCGAGAACCCCGAAGACCCCGGGAGCCCCGGCGAACCCGCTGCCCCCCCGCCGCGAGCCGGCTCCGCTGGTCATCTACGCGCCGATGCGGATCGAAGCCCGCGCCGTCCGCCGTGGCCTGGCGGCCAGCGGCCATCCGGCGCGGGTGCTGCGCACCGGGTACGGAACCAGCCGGGCCGCGCAGGCGGCTGGGCAGGTGAGCCAGAGTCCGTTCGGCCCGATGGCGGTGCTCGGCGTCGGCGCCGGCCTTATCGCGGACCTGCGCCCCGGCGACCTGGTGGTGGGGACCGAGGTGGGCGCGGTCAGCTGCGGGCCGGCCACGTTGCTCGCGGCCGAGCTCGAGCGGGCCGGGCTGCGGGTGCGGACCGGCCCGATCACCACCGTGGACCATCTCGTCCGGCGGTCCGAACGCTCCGCCCTGGCCGCCGAGGGTTACCTGCTGGCCGACATGGAGTCGGGCCCGCTGGCCGCGGCGGCCGACGGCCGCCCGGTCGCGGTGATCCGGGCCGTCTCCGACACCGCAGATCACCCGCTGGCCGGCATCGTCTCCGGCGGCCTGGCCGCGCTGGCCGCGCTGCGGGCAGCCGCGCCCGTGGTGCAGCGCTGGGCCGCCGCGTGCGGAACCCGGCAGGTGCTGCTGGCCGGCCCGCGGTCGTTCTGCGCCGGGGTCGAGCGGGCCATCGAGATCGTCGAGCGGGCCCTGGAGCGCCAGGGGGCGCCGGTTTACGTGCGCAAGCAGATCGTGCACAACACCCGGGTGGTCGGTGAGCTGGAAAGCCGCGGCGCGGTCTTCGTGGACGAACTCGGCCAGGTGCCCGACGGAGCCACCGTGGTGTTCTCCGCGCACGGGGTGTCGCCCGCGGTGCGCGCCGAGGCGTCCCGGCGCGGCCTGGCCGTCATCGACGCCACCTGCCCGCTGGTGTCCAAGGTGCACGCCGAGGCCAGGAGGTTCGCCGCCGACGGGTACACGGTCGCGCTGATCGGCCACGCCGGCCACGAGGAGGTCGAGGGCACGCTCGGCGAGGCGCCGGAGCAGACCGTGCTGGTGCAGACCGCGCAGGACGTGGCCGCGATGACGCCGCGCGACGGCGAGCGGGTGGCCTACCTGATGCAGACCACGCTGTCGGTGGAGGAGGCGGCGGAGGTGTCCGGCGCGCTGCGGGAACGGTTCCCGGCGCTGCGCGCGCCCGGCAGCGACGACATCTGCTACGCGACCACCAACCGGCAGGCGGCGGTCCGGGCCGTCGCCGCCGAATCCGACCTGGTGCTGGTGGCGGGCTCGGCCAACTCGTCCAACTCGGTCCGGCTGGTGGAGACCTGCGAGCGGGCCGGCACCCCGGCCCACCTGATCGACAGCGCGGCCGACATCGAGCTCGGCTGGCTGGCGGGAGTGACCACGATCGGCCTGACGGCCGGCGCCTCCGCCCCCCCGGCCGTGGTGGAGGAGATTATCGCGGCGCTGGCCGGGCTGGGTGCCCTGTCGGTGTCGCAGCGAGTGACGACCACGGAATCAATCCGGTTCGGCCTGCCCAAGGAGGTTAGGCAGTAAATGCCCATGCCACTACGTCAGTCGCTGCGTGTCGGGTCCTACCTGATGCGCCAGAAACTGGCTGGAAATAAGAAGTTCCCGCTGCTCGTCGAGCTCGAGCCGCTGTTCGCCTGCAACCTGAAGTGCGCGGGCTGCGGCAAGATCCAGCAGCCGCACGAGATCCTCAAGCAGCGGATGCCGGTCGAGCAGGCGCTCGGCGCGATCGCGGAGTGCGGCGCCCCGATGGTGTCCATCGCCGGCGGCGAGCCGCTGATGCACCCGCAGATCGACGTGATCGTGGCCGAGCTGATCAAGCAGAAGAAGTTCGTGTTCCTGTGCACGAACGCGCTGCTGCTGCCCAAGAAGCTGGACAAGTTCAAGCCGTCCCCGTACTTCTCCTGGGTGGTGCACATCGACGGGCTGAAGGAGCGGCACGACGAGTCGGTCTGCAAGGAGGGCGTGTTCGACGACGCGGTGGCCGCGATCAAGCTGGCCAAGTCGCGCGGGTTCAAGGTGAACACCAACACCACGTTCTTCAACACCGACACCCCGCAGACGATCATCGACGTGCTGACCTACCTGAACGACGACCTCGGCATCGACGAGATGCAGATCTCGCCGGCCTACGCGTACGAGAAGGCGCCGGACCAGGAGCACTTCCTCGGCGTGACGGAGACCAGGGAACTGTTCCGCAAGGCGTTCGCGGACGGGCGGCGGAAGAAGTGGCGGCTGAACCACACGCCGCTGTTCCTGGACTTCCTCGAGGGCAAGACAGACTTCGGCTGCACCGCCTGGGGGATCCCGTCCTACTCGCTGCTCGGCTGGCAGAAGCCGTGCTACCTGATGAGCGACGGGTACGTAAAGACCTACAAGGAGCTCATCGAGACCACCGACTGGGACTCCTACGGGCGGGGCAAGGACCCCCGGTGCGCCAACTGCATGGCGCACTGCGGGTACGAGCCCTCGGCCGTGCTGGCCACCATGGGCTCGCTCCGGGAGACAATCCGGGCGGCGCGTGGTTAGGCCTTCTTCTTCAAACCGCTCATAGGTAGGGCAATCCCGCAGGTTCTGTTCAGCATTCGTCCAGGTAACACGTCCATGCTCTGAGGTGGCGCGGCGCCCGTATCCGGTGGCTGATCCGGCGGGCTACCGCGCCGCCATCTGTCCAGGGCAGGCACGGGGCCTAGGAGTCGCACACGCTCTCCGCCGTGGTCGGCCAGACCACCCGGTTCGGCCACCCCCGGCGGCGCCAGGCAATTCGGCTTCGGCGGCAGGGGCGGTGGCGCCTTCCAGCGCGCGGGCGCGGCCAGCCACACCGTGGCCGTGCACCCGTCCGCCGCGGTGAGCGGCAGCACCATCGGTCTGGCGGTGCTGCTGGCGGTGGCCGGCAGCCTGATCGCCGGCGCCTTCGGCGGCTGGCGAGCCGCCCGGCTTCCCAATCCAAAATGTATGGTCGTGGCAACCTAAACAAAAGAATGTGTAGGCTGCCACGACCATACAAAACGTCTCCGCTGCCAAGTGGCGAAAGAAACTGGAGTGACCCTAGTGGCCGCCTCGGACCCTTCCGCAGGTTACTAACGCGGTCGCTAACGGTCCAGCTGCGCCTCCCGGCACAGCAGCTCGGCCAGCTCCCCGGGCTCCGGGCTGACCCCGGCCAGGCCGTGGGCGGTGAACCAGCGGCTGACGTTCTCCGCGTCGCGGGTGAGGAAGAACCCCCCTCGCGGGTTGGCGATCACGTCGACCACCTGCGGCAGGTCGATCATCACCAGCCGTTCGTCGTGGACCAGCAGGTTGTACGCGGACAGGTCGCCGTGGGCCAGGCCATCTCTGGCCAGCGCCACGAGCGCCTGCACCAGCTGATCCCATAGCCCGGCCAGTTCGGCGGGCTCTGGCCTGGTTTCAGCCAGCCGCGGCGCGGCGATCCCGTCCGCCGAGCCGATGAACTCAAGCAGCAGCTCGGTGCCGAGGACCTGCGCCGGGTAGGGCACGGGCACCCCGGCCGCGTACAGGCGGCTCAGCGCGCTGAACTCGGCGGCGGCCCACTGGCCCGCGATGGCCTGCCGACCGAACGCGCTCCGGCTCGACATGGCCCGGTTGACCCTGGACTCCCTGGTCCGGCGCCCTTCCAGGTAGCCGCTGTCGCGATGGAACATCCGGTGCTCGGCGGACCGGTACCGCTTGGCCGCGAGCAGGCAGGACCGGTCGGTCTGCGGGACGGCCCGGCGGAGCAGGAAGACGTCGGCTTCCTTGCCCGTCTTGACGATGCCGAGCTCGGTGTCGACCGCGGCCAGCTCGGTGACCAGCCAGCCGGGGTAGGGTTTCGGGCCGCGTTCGGTCGGCACCGACTGGTCCCAGGTGGACCAGCGGTCACCTTCGGTCAGGCCATCGGCGACGTCGATGCTCTCGATGGACGGCAGCGCCCGGCGTTGCCTGACCCGTTTGGCTGTGGTCGGCTGGTCGTCGTCGTAACGCCGCCTACCGCGGCGTGAGTAGGACTCTTCGTAGTCGGAAAAGGCGGATTCGGGCACGGGTGGTGCTCCTCAGCTGAGCGGTGGACAGGGCAGGCGACAGCGCGCCCGCGGCAGGCGTATACATCTGGCGTCTCCCTTCGCTCAGCCGGCCCAGTGCCGGCTCGGATCTGCTGCAGGTTGTCACACCGCCCGCCCCCGGTGCAACCGGTTTTTCGCCGGCTTCCCGGCCTAAGCTGGGGGTCATGCCCAGCCCTCCCGGCGCGTACTGCGGCGCCCTCATCGCGGAAAGCCTGCGGCCAGCCGCCGTCCTCGACGGCTTCCCGCTCACGGTCACCAAGATCTACCGCGCCGACCTCGGTGACGCCGAGGCCGGCCAGCCGCGGTTGTGGACGGTCATCGAGTTCGAGGTCCCGGCTGGCCGCGCCCCTCAGTTCGCCGAAGCCCTGAGCCGGAACCTCGAAGACAAAGGCGGCTGGTACTGCGACTTCCGCTCGGCCGAAGAGGTGTTCGTCGTCTTCGCCGGCCGAATCTTCAGATACCCGCCCGGCGACCAGGCCGGCCGCGCCCGCGCCGTCGAACACGGCCGTTCCCTGGGCGTCCCCGAAGCGCAGCTCGACTGGCCCGGCTGACCTCAGGGGGTCACACCAAGCGCGCGGTTTCCGGCCCCCACCGGGCGCCGTCGGCCTGATCTGCTGGTGCCCCGTCAGCCACCGGGCCACGCCATCCCGCCATTGTCCTTTATGTCCCGTTTCGAGCCAGCGTTCCAGGAGTGCACCGGATCCGCCACGAAGCCCGGATCCACCGCGACGTTTCTCCCGGCCGTCGCACCACAAGCCCGGCAGGTGTTATCACGTCACACGGGCACCGCGGGCACCGGAGCCGGGAGCCCAGCCCGGCTTGAGTACAGCCCATGGCCCATCGCCGTGGTCAGGCCTAGACCGAGACGAACTCGATGCCGGTGACCTGACAGAACGCCTTCCAGTCGGCGGCGTGGTGACCCAGGTTCATCACTTCGTGGTGCGGTCCGCCGTGCGCGAGCCACCCGTTCAGGCAGGCGCGCAGGCCGGTGGCCGGCCGGAACTGCCCGTAGGGCATCTCCAGGGCCGGAAGTTCGGCGCTGTCCAGGTTTTCGCCTTCGGCCACGACCAGCCGGAACCGGTCACCTTCCAGCGAGACCAGGGCGGCCAGCGTGGCCGGCCCCGGCTGGAGCTGGAACAAGAACGTGGGCGGGTCGGCCAGCCGGCCGATGCCGAGCGGCCGCTTGATCAGCTTCACCGGCCGGTCGGACCGGGCGACCTTCCAGTTGCCCTCGCCCATGTGGCTCTGCAGAATCGAATCGGTGGGGAAGTCCATCGCGTACATCTCGGTGAAGTGCGCGTCGCCGAGGAGAACGTGGGATGCGTACACCAGGCACGCGGTCAGCACGTCACCCTCGGCGGCGTAGCCGTAGCCCTTGGCCATCAGGGACGAGGCCGCGGCCAGCGGCAGCCGGGCGAACCGGCCGTCCTCGCCGATCGCGTCAAAATGCGCGGTATAGGCGCCGAACGACCGCTCGTTCATGATCTGCTCAATCGCCACCTGCATCCGGGCGTGGTCGGTCCGCTCCGCCTCGGACAGCCGCGGGTCGATCTCGAAGTTCGCATCCTCGAAGGAGGTCACCACGGCGATCTCGGCCTCGGTCACGTTCTGCATCTGACGCCACAGGTCGCCCTGGGCGACCGAGATGATCGCCGGGCCCAGACTCCGGACCAGCGCGCTCTCGTCGATCCGGATGTCGCCCATCTCGTTCATGGCGTATCCGAAGATGGCCACCTTGAGCCGCTTCCAGGCGGCGGCGGTGGCCGCCGCGCGGGCCCAGCGGCCGACGTCGGCGCGGAAGGACTCGCTCTTCCAGTCGTCGGTCAGCACGGTGAACCGCTTGCCCGCGCGGACCATGGCGTTGGCCGTGTCCTGGGCGCCGTGCACGCCCTGGTTGTAGGTCATGTCGGCCATGTCCCAGGCCGGGGTCACGCTGGGTTCCGGCTGGATGTTGGCCAGGCAGACCGGCAGCCGGGACTCGCTGAGCAGCCGGGCCACCCGCATAGCCGGCCCGTAGGTGAGCATCACCACCATGACGCCGTCCAGGTCCGCGTCCTCGAACTCGCGCATCGCGTGCTCGGCGTCCTCGCGGTACTTGATGGCTTTGCTCGGCGTGAAGTCCGCGACGTCGGACAGCTGGGCGGCCAGTTCGGCCGCGTAGCCCTCCTGCCGCCGCGCGATCCCGGGAATCATGTCGTCGTACAGGTCCTGCATGATCCCGAGGATGCCGATGCGCGGCTTACCTCTCATGTGAGCTCCTAGCGCTGGCCGTAGTAGTTCTTGTAGCGGGCGTGCAGGGCGTCCACCTGGTCGGCGGCCAGCGGCGCAAGCTCGCCGAAGGCCCGGGCCGCCTGGACGGTGCGCGCCACGTCTTCGCACATCACCGCGGCCTTGACCGCGTCTCGCGCCGTGCCGCCGATGGTGAACACGCCGTGCCGGGCCATCAGCACGGCGGGGGAGCGGTGCCCGGTCAGCGTGGCCACCACGCCCTGGCCGATCGCCTCGCTGCCGATCAGCGCGAACGGCCCGACCGGGATCTCGCCGCCGAACTCGTCGGCCATCGCGGTGATCACGCACGGGATGGGTTCGGCCCGGGCCGCCCAGGCGGTCGCGTAGGTCGAGTGGGTGTGCACCACCCCGCCGACCTCGGGCATGTGCCGGTAGATGTAGGCGTGCGTGGCGGTGTCGCTGGACGGGCTCAGGCCGTCGCCGACGGGCCGTTCCGGCCAGGTCGCAGACCACCATCGAGGCCGGGGTCAGGTCGTCGTAAAGGACACCGCTCGGCTTGATCACCATCAGCTCAGAGCCGGGCAGCCGGGCGGACACGTTGCCGGAGGTCCAGGCGACCAGGCCGTTGCGCACCAGCTCGGCGTGCAGCGCGCAGACGCTTTCCCGCAGCGCGGTGAGCTCAGCGGGCATCGAGGCCCTTTCCCCGGTCACGCGCCACCGTCCGTTCGGGAAAAATCGCGGATCGCCCGCAGCCGGTGCATGACCTCGTTGCCGCCCCGGCCGAAGTAGTCGTGCAGCCGCACGTACTCGGCGTACAGCTGGTCGTAGACATCGGCGCGGGCCGGGTCCGGCTGGTAGACGCCGGCCGCGGCGCGGCCCATGGACCGCGCCGCGGCCGGGACATCCGGGTAGGCGCCGGCCGCGACCGCCGCGTGGATGGCCGAGCCGAGGGCCGGCGCCTGCTCCGAGCCGATCACGGACAGCGGGCGGCGCAGCACGTCGGCGTAGATCTGCATCAGCGGCGCGCTCTTGACCAGGCCGCCGGCCACGACGAACTCGGTGACCGGCACGCCCGAGGCCGCGAAGGTCTCGACGATCATCCGGGTGCCGAACGCGGTCGACTCGAGCAGCGCCCGGTAGATCTCCGGCGCCGTGCTGGCCAGCGTCAGCCCCACGATCGTGCCCGACAGGCGCCCGTCCACCAGGACCGAACGGTTCCCGCCGGCCCAGTCCAGCGCGACCAGCCCGTGCGCACCCGGCGGCGGCGCGCAGGCCAGTTCGTCGAGCAGCGCGGGCAGCGGCACGCCGCGCCGCCGCGCTTCTGACGCGAACTCCCCGGGCACGCCGTTGCGCCGTGAACCAGGCGAAGATGTCGCCGACCCCGCTTTGTCCCGCCTCGTATCCCCACAGCCCGGCCACGATCCCGCCGTCGACCGCGCCGCACATGCCGGGCACCTCGGCCAGCTCGGCGCCGTTCATCACGTGACAGGTGGAGGTCCCCATGATCGCGACCATCTTGCCCGGCCGCGACCGGGCCGGCCGCGGGCACGGTCACGTGCGCGTCCACGTTGCCGACCGCGACCGCGATGCCGGCCGGCAGCCCGGTCAGCGCGGCCGCCGCCGGGGTCAGCACCGGCCAGGCCGCCGAGCGGTGAGATCGGGTGGGCGAGCTTGTCCGCGGCGAAGCCGCCGAAGCGGGGGTCGAGCGCGGCCAGGAAGTCGCGGGCCGGGTAGTGGCCGTCCTGGAAGATGCCCTTGTACCCGGCCGTGCACGCGTTCCTGGTCTCGGTCCCGCACAGCTGCCAGATGATCCAGTCGGCGGCCTCGATCCACCGGTCGGCTTGCTGGTACAGCTCGGGGTCCTCGTCCAGCAGCTGGAGCGCCTTGGCGAACTGCCACTCCGAGGAGATCTTCCCGCCGTAGCGGTTGATCCACTTCTCGCTGCGCTCGTGGGCCAGCGCGTTGATCCGGTCCGCCTGCGGCTGGGCGGCGTGGTGCTTCCACAGTTTGGGGTAGGCGTGCGGACGCGCGGCCAGGCCAGGCAGCTGGCACAGCGGGGTCCCGTCGGCGCGGGCCGGCAGGCAGGTGGAGGCGGTGAAGTCGGTGCCGATGCCGGTCACCTGAGCCGGGTCGATCCCGGCCGACCTGATCGCGGCGCGGACGGCGGCGCCGAGCGCCTGCGTCCAGTCGCCCGGATCCTGCAGCGCCCAGTCCGGCGGCAGGTCGCCGTACCCGGCCAGCGAACGGTCGATCACGCCGTGGGCGTACTCGCTGACGGCGGTGCCCAGCTCGGCGCCATCGCTGACCCGGACCACGAGGGCGCGCGCCGACAGCGTGCCGAAGTCCACGCCGACGACGAATTGCGCGTCGGCGGCGTCTTTGTTAGCGCTCACATCCATCTGTCCGCCTATCGTACGGTCCCTAAGCGGTTCCGCGGGCTCGCGGCGCTCGCCCGGACGATCAGCTCGGGGGCCACCCGGACCCGGAGCCCGGCCGGGATCGCGCCCGCCATCCGGTCGACGAGCGCACTCAGCGCCTGCCGGCCGACCTCGCCGAAATCTTGCCGCACCGTGGTCAGCGGAGGCAAGTAGTAACCCGCCTCCGGGATGTCGTCGAAACCGACGATGCTGATGTCGTCGGGCACCCGCAGGCCGTGCTCGGCCAGCGCCCGCATGACGCCGAGCGCCATCGGGTCGTTGCCGCAGAAGATGGCCGTCACCTCCGGATCGGCGGCCAGCTGGCGCCCGACCTGGTAGCCGGAGGCCGCCGACCAGTCGCCCGGCAGCACGGCGGGCTCGGGCGCTCCGGCCGCGCTCAGCGCCTGCCGCCAGCCGTCGATGCGCTCGGCCGCGTCCAGGCAGGACGCCTGGCCGGCCACGTGGTGCACGGTCCGGTGTCCCAGGCTGAGCAGGTAACGGGTGGCGGCGGCGGCCCCCTCGGTGTTGTCGATCGCCACCGAGGTGACCGACGCGCGGGTGCCGCAGCCCACCGCGACCAGCGGCACCTGGGCGGGCACGTGGGTCAGGGCGGCCACCGCGGTGTCCTGCGTCGCGATGACGACGATGCCCTCGATGCCCTGGCCGACGAACCGCTCCACCGCGTCCAGCATCGACCGGCGGTCCAGGGCGGGCAAGCTGGCGATGGACACGAAGTAGGCGTCGTGCGCCGCCCGCTCGAAGCCGTACAGCATCGACGCCGGGCCGTACAGCATGGTGTCGAAGCTGATCACGCCGAGGGTGTGGGTCCGCCGGGTGACCAGCGTCCTGGCCGCGGCGTTCGGCCGGTAGGCGAGCTGGTGGATGGCGGCCAGTACCCTGTCCCTGGTCACCCGGCTCACGTTGGGGTGATCGTTCAGCACCCGGGAGACGGTCTGATGCGACACGCCGGCCAGCCGGGCCACGTCGGCCATCACCGGCGGCCGGGACAGCTGCCCCGGGCCGGGCAGGACCGGTGTCTGCACCTGGCCCTCGGCCTGTTCCCCTGGTGAGGGCGTCACGTCGTGTCTCCCTTGAGCCGCGCGCTGCGTAGTCGTGCGGTCAGCGGGGGCCGGCGTTAGCGCTAACATCCGTACCGATCACATAACGTGCTTATCACCGGAGAACCCCGGGTGGCGTGGGTCCGTCCGGGTTCTCGATTCAGCGTAGCCGCCGGACCGCCGCGACGGTACCCGCAAAGCCCCGGAGACCCCGCAGAACCCGCGCAGCCCCTGGTAGCCGCCTGCCTCAGTCGCGCCGTGACTTGCCGCTGATCCCGGGGCTGTCCCGCAGGTCGCGGAGCGCGGCCTTGGCCTTGCGCCCGGCGTCGCTGTCCCGCAGGTCGCGGACCGCGTCCCGCGCGGTGTCGCGGGCCTTGCCCACCACGTCGCTGTCCCGCAGATCCTGCAGGGCCGCCTTGGCCTTGCGGCTGGCCTCGCCCTCGCGCAGGTCACGCAGGGCGGCCTCGGCCTTGCGGCCTGCCTCCCCCTCGCGCAGGTCCCTGATCGCCGCCTCGGCCTTGCGGCCGGTCTCGCTGGTGCGGATGTCCTGCAGCGCGGCCCTGGCCTTGCGGCCCGCGTCGCTGCGCTGCCCGCCGCGCAGCCACCCGACCAGCTTGGCCCACCAGCCTCGGGCCGCTGCTCAAATTCAGCCATCGTTGCTCTCCTTCGCGTCCTCGCCGCCACCTCGATAACAAGATATAACGTAAAATCGGGCCTGGCGACCACCGGCGGTGCTACCCGCCGGGGCGGGCTGAATGCCGGCCAGGATCACGTCCACCACCTGCTCGATAAAGGCGCCGGTCATCGGCAGGTGACCGAGCAGCAGGCGGTGCTCGGCCGCCCCGAAGAACAGGTCGAGGACCACGTCCCGGTCCACCGACGCGGGTATCTCGCCGCGGCCGATGGCCCGGTCCAGCATGATCCGGTGCTGGCTGCGCAGCGGCTCGAGCACCCGGTCCCGCCAGGCCCCGCGCAGTTCGGCGTCGTACTGGGCGGCGGCGATCAGGTTGGTGAGCATCGGTCCCATCGGGGTCTGCGTCACCGCGCGGACCCACGCGCGCAGCGCCGCCACCAGGTCGCCGCGCAGCGTCCCGGTGTCCGGCAGCGGCTGCTCCTCGCGGAACGAGGCGACAAAGGCGTCCAGCGCCAGCAGCCCCTTGGACGGCCAGCGCCGGTAGATCGTCGTCTTGCCCACCCCGGCCCGCGCGGCCACCTCCTCGATCGACATGGCGGCCCGGCCCCGGTCGGCGAGCAATTCGACGGTCGCGCTGAGGATGGCGCGGTCCGCCTCGGCGCTGCGCGGCCGCCCCCGCTGCGTCCCCGGATGTCCCGGTTCATCGCCCGGTTCTACCCGTAGAACTCCGAAACGATCCGTCACGTATCCGATTGGTGTCATGCCCGCCCTCCACGTCCTCCGCCGCACCTGTCCAGCTCGCGCTTATCCTCGTCGCCGCGTTCATGGTCGTCCTCGATTTCAGCATCGTGAACGTCGCGCTGCCCTCGATCGAGCGCGAACTGCAGATGCCGTCCGCGGCGGTGCAGTGGGTGGTCACGGGGTACGCGATCTCGTTCGGCGGATTGCTCATTCTCGGCGGCCGGGCGGCCGATTTGTTTGGCCGGCGCCGCATGTTCGTGGCGGGCCTGATCGCGTTCTCGCTGGCCAGCCTGGCGGGCGGGCTGGCCATGGACCCGGTGCTGCTGATCGCCGCGCGGGTGGTGCAAGGCGCGGGCGCCGCGATCGTCGCCCCGGCTGCGTTGTCTCTCATCACCACCGGCTTCCCCGAAGGTCCCGAACGTACCCGTGCCATCGGACTTTACGGCTCGGTGGCCTCTGTCGGCTTCGTCTCCGGCCAGGTTCTGGGCGGCGTCCTCGTGCAGTTCACCAGCTGGCGCGCGGTTTTCCTGGTCGACGTGCCGGTCGGCCTGATCGCCGCGGCGCTGGCCCCGGCCGTCCTCAGCGCCCAGAAAGCCAGCGCCCAGAAAGCCAGCGCCCGCTCGCGGTTCGACCTGCGCCGCCTGGACCTGCGCGGGGCGCTGCTGATCACCGTCGCGGTCACGCTCGTCGTCTTCGCCGTCTCCCAGGGGGTCGTGCTCGGCTGGACCTCGCCGCTGGTCATCGCGGCCGCGGTGACCGCGGTCCTGGCCGTGGCCGGCTTCGTCAAGGCCGAGGGCAGGCACCCGGAACCGCTCATCCGGCTGTCCCTGCTGCATCGCGAAGGGCTGCGGGAGGGAACCACGCTGACGTTCCTGCTCGGCCTGTGGAACGGCGGTGAGATGCTCGTCCTTTCCCTGTACCTGCAGCAGGTGCTGCACGAATCACCGCTGTTCACTGGTCTGGTCATCGCTCCCGCAGGGCGTGGTCGGGTTCGCCATGGGCATGTTCGGCCCCCGGCTGGCGGGCCGGATCGGGATCAGGCGGCTGCTGGTGGTGATCGCCGCCGCGACCGCGATCGGCTTCGGAGTCCTGACCCACCTGCCCGCGACCGGCTACAGCCCGGTCCTCTTCGTGGTCACGCTGATCGGCTTTGGCACGGCCGGCACCGCCATGGGATCGACCGTCCTGGCCAGCCGCGGCATGGCGGACGCCGATCAGGGCCTGGTCGGCGGCATGATCAACACCAGCCGCCAGATCGGCGCCGCGGTCGGCGCCGCCCTGCTTCCGGCCGTGGCCCAGGGCGTCAGCGGCGGGACCGGGGTTTCCGGCGACCGGGTGGCGATGCTCACCGCGGCCGTGGCCGCGCTGGCCGCGACCGGCGTGGCCTGGCGCGCCGTCCGCCGGCCGCGGTCCGTGCGGCATGATGGGCAGGTGCCACTGTTCAGTTTTGAGGGTCGTGCGCCCCAAGTAAGCCCGCAGGCGTGGCGCCACCGCCACCCTGGTCGGGGACGTGCGGGATAGAAGCCGAAGCGTCGGTCTGGTACGGCGCCGTGCTGCGGGCCGATTTCGGGCCGGTCATCGTCCGGCGCGGGGCCACATCCAGGACGGTTCGGTGCTGCACGGCGGCGACGACCCGGTCACCGGGGTGGGCGAGGGCGCGCCGTCGGCCACCTGTGCGTGGTGCACGGCGCGGTCGTCGGAGTCCGAGGCGCTGATCGGCAGAAGGGCCTCGTGCTCGACGGCGCGGTGTGGGCCGCTCGCGCCCTGGTCGCCGGCGGGCGCCACGGTTCCCCCGGCCTGGTCATGGGTGACGGCGTGCTCGCCGTCGCGGGCGTCCGGCCCGGGTAGTGGGGAGGTGAGCGGGGGAGCGAAGCGGTGGGTGGCCCCAACCCCGCCGTGTGCCGGGAGCTGGCCCGGCGGCGCGCGGCCAGCGTCCGGCTCGTCGGTCCGCAAACGCTGACCCGGCGGGTGCCTGGCTGGTAGCGTCGGCCTTCGGGCGGGGGGTCCGTCGCCCACGACGGCAGGAGACGCGGCATGGCCTCTCAGCTCAATCCCTACCTCAACTTCAACGGCAACGCCCAGTCGGCGCTTGGTCCTTCCGCGGCGTGTTTGGCGGCAGCCTGACCCTCAGCACGTTCGCCGACTTCGGCGGGGGCGGCACCCCCGACGCTGACCGGACATGCACGGCCAGCTCGAGACCAAGGCCGGCTACACGATCATGGCCGCGGACGTCACCCGCGAGATGAGCACCACCCGGCGGCCGGGTTCTCCGTAGCCTGTCCGGCGACGACGGCGACGCCCTGCGCAGCTCTTCGAGCAGCTTGCCGCCAGCGGCACCACCAGGATGCCGCTCGCCGGGCAGGCCTGGGGTAACGAGTTCGGCATGTGCGTCGACTCCTTCGGCATCCCCTGGCTGGTCAACGTCCCTCGCCGCAGGTCTAGCCCGGCGCTTTAACCCGCCGCGCCGGACTCGGCGATGTGCGCCCGGATGACCGAGGCGAAGTAGGGGTCCGGGTCGGCCGAGCCGGGAGGCTGTTCGGCCCGGATCCGGGCGGGCAGCCCGCCACGATCCGGGCCACCGCCGCGTCGGGCGCCCAGTCGATCAGCGTGCTCACCTGCGGTCCGGCCACCTCGGCCAGCGCCGCGGCCATATCCGCCGCGGTGACGGTGGGCGCGGGCATGGTGACGGCGGTGCGACCGCCCCAGGCCGGGCCGGCGGCGGCGGCGGCGCACCGCAGCGCGGCGATGGCCTTGGCCGGGGAAGCGAGCGCGACCTCGGTACCCGGCTCGACCGGGCAGGGTCGCCCGCTGCCCGGCGAGCGGTACCTGATGATGCCGGACAGAAGCCCGACGCCGCGGCGTTGGGACGCCCGCCAGACGCTCACCGTCATCAGCCGAACGGCCCTGCCCCTGGCAGGAAGCCCTTCTTGGTGTAGTCGGCCAGCAGCTGCTCGCCGATGAATTTGGTGCCATAGCTGGTCTGCGGGTTGGGCAGGGTGTGGTCGTCGATGGCCGGGGGGAGCGGGTGCTGCCGGAGCCGCCAAAGACGGCCAGCGAGCTCACGAACGCCAGCACCGGGCAGGTGCCCAGCTCGCGCAGCCCGCGAGCAGGGTTCTGTGCCGCGCAGGTCGCCCGCAGACCCAGGTCGAAGTCCGCCTCGCACTCCGCGCTGACCGCCGCGGCCGAGATGGAAGATCACTCCCGCTCCGGCCGCAGGCCTGGCCTGGCACCTCCGTCAGCTCGCCGCGGATCGCGGTCACCCGCGGGTCGGCGGCCGGGTCAGCCGGGGCCGCAGCCCGCGGTGATAGAGGTCAGCCGGGACAGCGGCTCGCGCCGCTGCCCGCCACGTCCAGGACCCGGCCACCAGCAGTCCCTGGCCAGCCGGGCGCCGAGAAAACCAGCGCCCCAGTGTCACGACATTATGACCTGGTGCCTCCCTCAAGCGTTACCGTAGGCGTATAAAGCCAAGTGCGTATTGCGCAGGACCTCGATCGCCAGGGCACGTGCGCACGGCCGGATGATTCCGGCAGCTACAGGAGGGATCGGCCATGATCGCGAAGGCCGCCAGCCGGACGACGCCGCCGGCGGCGGCGGCCGGTGAACTGGAGGCGGCGGTGCTCGCGGTCCTGCAGGCCGGCGCGATTCCGTGCGCCGGGGCAGGTCCGCGACGGCCTGCGGCGGCCACCTGGCGTACACCACGGTGGTGACGATCTTGTCCCGGCTGCACGGCAAGGGGGTGCTCGCCGGCGCAAGGCCGGCCGGCCTGCGTGTCGTGCCGGTCGCCGACCGGCCGGGGCTGGCGGCACGCGGCTGGCCCGGATGCTGGACGCGGAGCCCGACCGGGAAGCGGTGCTGGCCCGGTTCGTCTCCGGTCTGTCGCCAGCGACGAGGAACTGCTGCGCCGCATGCTCGCCGAGCCCGCCCGGCGCCGCGGCGCCGGATAGCGGGCTCGCCGGATGCGCCTCGCCCTGTCCCCTGCGCTGGTCCTGCCGCTGGTCGCGGCGGTGGCCGCCCGGCCGCTGGCCGGAGCGGCTCCCGCCGTGGATGGCCACCTGGCTGCTCGCCGCCCAGCGCGGTGGCTGGCCCCTGGCGAGCAGCGCGGTCCTGGGCCTGCTCGCGCTGACCGCTCTGGTCCGGATTCCCTGGTGGACGCGTTGGCGGGCGATATCAAGCGGGTGACCAGCCATGACGACGCCGCTTCTTGCCGGTGCGATCACCGCCGGGGCGCTGCTGGCGGCGTGCGTCGCGGCGGCGTGCCCGGGCGATGGCGCGCGGCACCGCGCTGGCTGCTCGCCGCGGCCCAGGCAGGCGCCACCACCTGCCCGGGTGCCGGGAGGTGGTGGTGACCGACGAGGCCGCCGACGCCTATTCGCTGCCCGGGCTACCGTGCCGGATCGTCGTGACCACCGGCATGATCCGTGCCAGCCGCCGGAACGGCACGTTCTCGCCCACGAACGCGCTCACGCCCGCGGCCTGCATTACCTGTTCGGCACGGCCCTGACGTCTTCGGCCGGCGGCCAACCCGCTGCTCCGTCCGGTCGCCACCCACCGCCTACGCCGTCGAGCGGTCGGCTGACGAGCAGGCCGCCGCCGTCACCGGGGACCGGGACTGACCCGCGCGGCGATCACCGCGGGCCCTGGCCGGGCCGCCCCGGCCCGCGCGGCCGCCGCGCCGCCAGCGCACTGGGTGGGTCATCGGGCCGGACCGCGGGGCCCGGCGGACCCGGCGGCATGCGGGAGCGGGCGGTGCCGTCCACGAGCGTGCTGCCGGTGGCGCCGCCCTGCTCCGCCCGCCGCCAGCAGGCCCGGTTGCTGCTGCTGGCCGTCGCCGTCCTGCTGGTCGCCG
>CAVSTQ010000014.1:0-142460 GCA_963730825.1 uncultured Actinomycetes bacterium | reverse complement strand
GTATGTCTGCTACTGGTTCGTTACGTATTGCTGGTCATGAGCTCGCGCCGCAAGCGAGCCCTGGCCGGTTCCGGTCCCGGCCAGCCGCCGGGACAGTCGAGGAGCGCCAGAGGGCAGCACGGGCCGCGTCGGCCTGACCAGGAGATGGCCCGGCCCATCCGGCCCCAGCTGCCCCCGCTCGTCACGCCCCTCGCCGCCGCACCTCCCGCCCCGGCGGCCACCTGGCCGGCCCCGGGTGGCTGGCAAGGCGGCAGTCTGGGCGAGATCGCCCGCCCCCCGGCGGAGCCGCCCCGCCCCGCCATCACCCCGGTGCCCAGAGCCACCCCGGCACCCCGCGGCGGCCGCGACGCCGGCCAGCCGACCAGCCCGCCCTGGGCTCCCGCGCCGGAACCCGAGCCCACCTTTGGCCTGCTCCCGGTCGCGCCGGCCAGCTCCGTCACCCCGTACCCGGGCAGCGCCATCCGGGTCCCACCGGACATGACGGCGCTTCCCGCCCCGGTGACTGATCCCGGTCCCGGCGCCGGGGGCCAGGACGTCACCAGGCCGACCGGGGTTACCGACCGGCTGTCCCAGCGGAGCCTCGGTTTCGCCGCGGCCCCGGTGACCACGAGCCCCGAGGGCCAGTCGAGCTCCATCTGGGACCTGACGGCCACGGACGTCTTCCCGATCGCCTCGCCCGAACCGCTGTCCCACCCCGCCAAAGACGCTCCCGGGGCCAGCGCCAGCTGACCCCGGGAGCGTCGTGATGCTCCGGCCGGACGGGCTAGGCCGCCTCGGCCACCGCCGCCGAGGAGCCGACGGCCGGCTCGAGCGCGAGCCGCAGCACCTCACGGACATCGCCCACCGTGTGCACGTCAGCTTGGCGAGCACCTCCGCCGGAACGTCGTCCAGGTCAGGCTCGTTCCGCTCGGGATGCAGCACGGTGGTGATGCCGGCCCGGTGCGCCGCGAGCAGCTTCTGCTTGACCCCGCCGATCGGCAGTACCCGGCCGGTCAGCGACACCTCACCGGTCATCGCCACGTCCGCTCGCACCGGCCGGCCGGAGAGCAGCGACGCCAGCGCGGTCGTCATCGTGACCCCCGCGCTCGGCCCGTCCTTGGGCACCGCACCGGCCGGCACGTGCACGTGGACGCCGCGGTCCTTCAGCTCGCCGACCGGGAGGCCGAGCTCGTCACCGTGCGAGCGCAGGTAGGACAGCGCGATCTGCGCCGACTCCTTCATCACGTCGCCGAGCTGTCCGGTCAGGGTCACTCCGGTCTCACCGGTCTCCCGGCCGGCCAGGACGCCTCGATGAACAGCACGTCGCCGCCGGCGCCGGTCACCGCGAGCCCGGTCGCCACGCCGGGCACCGGTCCGCGGTCCGCTCCGGCCGGCTCGTCTCCGGCGTGAACCGCGGACGGCCGAGGTAATCGCGCAGCTCCTCCACCCCGACGGTGACGGGCAGCGTGACCTCCGCCAGCGCCACCCTGGCCGCGACCTTGCGCAGCATGCGCGCCACGGCGCGCTCAAGCGTACGCACCCCCGCCTCCCGGGTGTACTCGGCGGCGACCAGCCGCAGCGCCTCGTCGCTGACCGACACCTCCTCGGCGTTCAGGCCGGCCTGCACAGCTGCCGGGGCAGCAGGTGATCCCGGGCGATGACGACCTTCTCGTCCTCGGTGTACCCGTCCAGCGGGACCAGCTCCATCCGGTCGAGCAGCGGGCCGGGAATCGAGTCAAGCACGTTCGCCGTAGCGAGGAACACCACGTCGGACAGGTCGAGCTCGACCTCGAGGTAGTGGTCGCGGAAGGTGTGGTTCTGCGCCGGGTCGAGCACCTCGAGCAGCGCCGCCGTCGGGTCACCGCGGTAGTCGGCGCCGACCTTGTCGACCTCGTCGAGCAGCACGACCGGGTTCATCGAACCCGCTTCCTTGATGGCGCGGACGATCCGGCCGGGCAGCGCCCCCACGTAGGTGCGCCGGTGGCCGCGGATCTCGGCCTCGTCCCGGACGCCGCCCAGCGCCACCCGGACGAACTTGCGGCCCATCGCCCTGGCCACCGACTCGCCCAGCGACGTCTTGCCGACGCCGGGCGGCCCGACGAGCGCGAGCACGGCACCGCTGCGGCGCCCGCCGACGACCCCCAGCCCGCGGTCCGCACGGCGCTTGCGCACCGCCAGGTACTCGATGATGCGCTCCTTGACGTCGTCCAGACCGGCGTGGTCCGCGTCCAGGATCCGCCGCGCATCGGTGATGTCGTAGGCGTCCTCGGTCCGCACGTTCCACGGGATTCAAGCACGGTGTCGAGCCAGGTACGGATCCAGCCGGCCTCGGGCGACTGCGTCGGGGGTCCGCTCGAGCTTGCCGACCTCCTTCAGCGCGGCGTCGCGGACCGCTCGGGCAGGTCGGCGGCCTCGACGCGAGCGCGGTAGTCCTCCTCCTCGGTCGGCCGCGTCGCCGTTGAGGTCGGCGAGCTCCTTGCGCACGGCGGCGAGCTGCTGGCGCAGCAGGAATTCCCGCTGCTGCTTCTCCATGCCCTCCGCGACGTCCTTGCGGATGGTCTCGGCGACGTCCAGCTCGGCGAGGTGCTCGCGGGTCCAGCTCGATCACGAGCTCCAGCCGCTCGACCAGATCGGCGGTCTCGAGCAGCTGCAGCTTCTGCTCGGAGGTCAGGTAGCGGGGCGTAGCCGGCCCTGTCGGCGAGCGGCGACGGGTCGTCGAGCTGCTGGAGATCATGTCGACGACCTGCCAGGCACCGCGCTGCTGCAGGATCGCGGTGACCAGGGACTTGTACTGCCTGGCCAGTTCGTCGGCCCGCGGCCCGCGGCTGGTCTCCTCGATCACGGTCCCCTCTACCCACAGCGCCGCGCCGGGGCCGGTGGTACCCGAGCCGATCTTGGCGCGGGCGATGCCGCGGAGCACTGCGCCGGCTGGCCGCCGGGCAGGCGTCCGACCTGCTCGACTTCCGCCAGCGTGCCGACACCGGCCAGCCCGCGGTCGGGCAGCCGGGGCACGAGCAGCACTCGCGCCTTAACTTCTGAACGCACACCGGGAACTTGCCGGGATGGCAGCCGGGCCGCGTCGATCGCGGCGCCGATGTCTGCTTGTGATGTCTCTAGCGGCACCACCATCCCCGGCAGCACCACCTCGTCGTCCAGCGGCAGCACCGGCAGCGTGAGCGTTTCACTCATTGATGGCCTCCAAAGCTTGAGTCACTCACACTCAAGAAATAAGAGCCCGCTAAAATTTCCCCGGCGCGTTCGCCCGCAGCGATCAACCCAATATCCGCCCGGTTTCCCGACCGGCCGCCCGTTGAGGTCATCGTGGACCGTTACCTCGTTGTGAACGCGGTAGATGTCCACGATCATCCGTTACCGGTCGGTCAGAAGCACGTGCAGCTGGCGGGGACCTGCACGCCCTCGACCCGGATCAGCTCGATGTCGCTGGTGGCCGAGGGACCCGAGATGAGCGTGTGCGGACGGGCTGGATCCAGCCGCGCGAACGCGTCGGCCAGGTCGGCGGCGACCTGGCCAGCCCGGACCACCCCAGGTGGAAGTCGGGCACCAGGGTCAGCAGCCGACGGCCCTGCCCGGGACCGTGGTCCAAGATGATCGTGCCGGTCTCGGCGATGGCTACCGCGCAGCCGGTGACGACGCCCGCCAGCTGGTCGAGCCTGGCCGCGGAGAGCGGCGGCTCGTCGGCGGCCAGCTCGATGGCCGCGGGCAACCCGGTCAGCCATCCCGGCGGCAGCCCGGCGGGGATCACGAAGGGAGCGGGCGCGACCTCGGCCCGCGCGGACAGCGCGCGGGCTATGGCAGCGGGCAGCTCCGGTTCGGGCACGCGCTCGACCACCGCCCGGTAATCGGCGGCCCGCTCGGCGAACAGGCCCACGATCTCACCGGAGGCAGAGCCAGAGCCGGAGCCGGAGCCGTGGTGGGCGCGCAGGTAATCACGGGGGCAGCGCGGCGTAGGCCGCGTCCACATCCGCGGCGTAGGCCGCGTCCACATCCGCGGCGCGGTCCGCGTCCGCATCCGGGCCGGCCTGGTCGCCTGTCCCGCCGTTCGCCCGGTCCGCGCGGACGGCGGCGCGGATCCGCGCCAGGATCTGGTCTCGCGCGCTGCCGGTCATCCGGTTTCCTGGGTTGTCATCTACTTCACCTTGACCACCTGGTCCGCGCCGGTGGCTCGGACCAGGCGCCACGATCGCGTTCGCCTGCGCCGCGTCCTGGGCCCAGTGCACGTGACCGCCGGCCTGGGTGACGCTGCGCTCCAGCTGCAGCAGGTAGGTGTCCAGGTGGGTCCTCAGCTCCCGGTGGCCAGCAGGGCCGCTCCGTCCCGGGCCTGCACCACGTCGCAGCGGCCGAGGACGGCGAGCGCCGCGACGTACCCGGGGGCGGCCTGCAGGTCCAGCAGGGCCACCCCGCGCGGATCCTCCGGGTAGGGCCACGCCACCAGGCGCGGTGCCCCCGGCGGTCCGGCCACCACGACGTCGCTGAACCGGGCTCGCATCCCGTCGCCCGTCGCCTTGGTCACGGCTTCCTTACGGGTCCAGCCGACCAGGAAGGCGCGGGACCGGGCGGACGAGCGGACCGCGGCCAGGGTGGCCTGCTCTTGCGGGCTGAAGACCAGGGCCGCGAGCGCCTGCGGGTCTGCGCCGCGGGGCAGGCCGTCGAGCTGCTCCACATCGACGCCGACCGGATGCGCGGCCACGGCCACCGCCACCAGGTCACCGGAATGGGTCACGGAGTGCTCCAGGCCGCCACCCGCCAGGACGGGTTTGCCGTGCGGCTGGCCGCACTGGCGGCAGGTCCGGTCGAAGCGGACGTCAGCCGGGCGCAGGCCGGCGTAAGCCGCGAGCACGGTCTTGGCCAGCGCGCAGCCCGCCAGGAAGCGGTCGCGGTCCTCGGCCCGCCGGTAGGCCTGCCAGCGCCGCCGCTCGGTGTCATCGAGCAGACGGGCGAGATCAGCCGAGGCGACCTGACGCCGCGCCCACCACACGTGGGCCGTGCCTGCCTGCGGAGCCGCCAGTTCAGCCACCTGGTTAACCTAACCCGGCCGGGTGGACCGGTGCCGCTCAAACCGCGCCGCTGGCCATCTTCGCTCCGCTCGCGGTCCGGCTGTACCGCCGGGAGGGCCGCCGGATGACTCCGGCCCACGGTCCCGCGCCGGGCGTTGCCTACCCGGCGGCTATGCGTTATATCTCGGACCTATGACGGAACCATCGACTGAATTCTCCGGGCTGACGGCCCTGGTCACCGGAGGCGCCTCGGGTATCGGCCTGGCCACCGCCCGGCTGCTCGCCGCCCGCGGGGCCAGGGTCGCCGCGCTGGACCGGGTCAGCTCCGAGCAGCTGCGCCAGGCTCTGGACGGCACGGACATCCATCCGGTGAGCGCCGACCTGACCGACGACACCGCGGTCCGGGCCGCCGTCGGCGACGTCGGCCGGTCCCTGGGCCCGCTCGACATCCTGGTGAACAACGCCGGCATCGGGGCGGCGGGCACGGTCGAGGACAACGACGACGACGAGTGGCGACGGGTCCTCGACGTCAACGTCCTCGGCCTCGTACGCACCACCCGGGCGGCCCTGCCGCTGCTCCGCCAGGCGGTGCGCGACCACGGCCAGGCGGCTATCGTCAACACCTGCTCGGTCGCGGCCACCGCGGGCCTGCCCCAGCGTGCGCTGTACTGCGCCAGCAAGGGCGCGGTTTATTCGCTCACGCTGGCCATGGCGGCCGACCACGTTGCCGAGGGGATCCGGGTGAACTGCGTGAACCCGGGCACGGCGGACACCCCGTGGGTCGGCCGGCTGCTCGACGCCGCGCCCGACCCGGCCGCCGAACGCACCGCGCTGAACGCGCGTCAGCCGATGGGCCGCCTGGTCACCGCGGCAGAGGTCGCCGCCGCCATCGCTTACCTGGCCAGCCCGTGGGCCAGCGCCACGACCGGCACGGCGCTGGCCGTGGACGGCGGCATGCAGGGTCTGCGGACCAGGCCGAGAAGTTAACGAAAGCCAGCGCCCCGGTCCCCGGCCCGGCAGCTGACCCGATGTCCTCGCCGTGAGGCGCGTGGCGGAGCAGACGTTGGTTGATGGGTTCTAGCCGGTGCGTTCGATGGTGACGACAGCGGTGTAGCCGTCGGTGATGGGCTTGCGCACCTCCAGGCGAAGCCAGCTCAGCCGGTAGTCAGCCAGCAGCCGCCCGGCGACGGCCTCGGCCGCGGTCTCGATAAGCCCGAACTTGCCTGCGCGCACGACGGCGGCGATCGTGGTCGCCACCGCGGAATAGTCCAGGGCGTCCGCGAGGTCGTCGCGGGCAGCCGCCCCGCTCACGTCGGCCGCCATATCGACGGTGAAGGTCAGGGTCTGCTCGACCGCGCGTTCCCATTCGAGCACGCCAATGACCGCCGGGACGGATAGGTCCCGGACAGAAACAGTATCCATCCCGCTCAGGGTACGCAGGCCAGCACGGCTCGATACCGGCGGTGCGGCCTGACGGCGGCGGCTGATACCAATGACATATGACCATCGAGGGCCGACCAGCGGCGGACCGCCCAGCGGCGGACGCCCCGGCGCGGCCGGACCAGGCCGGGCGGCGGGACGAAGCCGGGCTGCGGGACGAAGCGGAAACGTGCCTCCGGGCGCTGGCGGGCGAGCACACCAGGCTGCGAGAGGACCAGTGGACGGCGATCAACGCCCTGGTGGCGCGGGGGCAGCGAGCACTGGTGGTGCAGCGGACAGGGTGGGGCAAGTCGGCGGTCTACTTCATCGCCACCGCGCTGCTCCGGGCCCGCGGCGCCGGCCCGACCGTGATCGTGTCCCCGCTGCTCGCGCTGATGCGCAACCAGGTCGAGGCGGCTGAGCGGGCCGGCATCCGCGCCCGCACGATCAACTCGGCCAACCCGCAGGACTGGGCGGCCCTGTACGCGGAGGTCGCCGACGGCCAGGTGGATGTGCTCCTGGTCAGCCCGGAGCGGCTGAACAACCCGTCCTTCCGTGACCAGGTGCTGCCCGAGCTCAGCCGGTCCGCCGGCCTGGTGGTGATCGACGAGGCGCACTGCATCTCGGACTGGGGGCACGACTTCCGGCCCGATTACCGGCGGCTGCGCACGCTGCTCGCGCAGCTGCCGGCCGGCGTCCCCGTCCTGGCCACCACGGCGACCGCCAACTCCCGGGTGACCAGGGACGTCGCGGAGCAACTCGGCACCGGCGGCCAAGGCGAGACGCTCGTGCTCAGGGGTCCGCTTGACCGGGACTCGCTGCGGCTGGCGGTGGTGACGCTGCCGACCGCGCACCAGCGGCTCGGCTGGCTCGCCGCCCGGCTGGGCGAGCTGCCAGGATCTGGCATCGTCTACACGCTGACGGTCGCGGCGGCGCAGGAGACCGCCGCGTTCCTGCGTGAGGCCGGGATGCCGGTGGCGGCCTACAGCGGCCGGGACGAGCAAGCCGACCGGTTGCAAGCCGAAGACGACCTGCTGGCCAACCGGGTCAAGGCGCTGGTCGCGACCAGCGCGCTCGGGATGGGCTTCGACAAGCCCGACCTCGGCTTCGTGGTGCACCTGGGCGCGCCGCAGTCACCGGTCGCGTACTACCAGCAGATCGGCCGGGCCGGGCGGGGCGTGGAACGGGCTGAGGTGATCTTGCTGCCGGGTCGCGAGGACCGGGACATCTGGGCGTACTTCGCCTCCCTCGCCTTCCCGCCGGAGCGGCAGGTCCGGGCCGCCCTGGCCACCATGGATGAGGCGGGCAGGCCGCTGTCGAGTGGCGCGCTCGAGAGCTACGTCGACTTGTCCCGCGGCCGGCTGGAATCCATGCTCAAGGTGCTCGACGTGGACGGCGCCGTGCGCCGCGTCAGCGGCGGCTGGACGTCGACCGGCCAGCCCTGGCACTACGACACGGAACGCTACGAGCGGGTCGCCGCCGAACGCGCCCGCGAGCGGGAGGCGATGCTCGGCTACCAGGCGACAGATGGCTGCCGGATGGAGTACCTGCGCCGGCAGCTCGACGACCCCGACGCCGCGCCGTGCGGCCGGTGCGACAACTGCACCGGCCAGCGCTGGCGGGTCGACGTGCCTGACGCCAGCGCGACCGCGGCGCGCGACCGCCTGCTCCGCCCCGGCACCGACGTCGAGCCGCGGCGGATGTGGCCGACCGGGATGAAGGCGCTGGGCCTGCCGGTCAGCGGGAAGATCCCGGCCGGCCTGGTGGCCGAGCCCGGCCGGGCCCTGGGCAGGCTCACCGACATCGGCTGGGGCACCGTCCTGCGCACCATGCTGGCCGAAGGCGCGCCCGACGAGCCGGTCACCGGGCCGCTCGTGGACGCGATGGTCAAGGTCCTGGCCGCCTGGGGCTGGGCCCAGCGGCCGGCCGGCGTGCTGACCCTGCCGTCGCGGACCCGGCCGCGGCTGATCACCAGCCTCGGCCAGCAGATCGCCGGCCTCGGGCGGCTGCCCTACCTGGGCGCGCTCGGGTACACCGACGGCGCGGGGCCCGGTCCTCGCCGGCACAACAGCGCGCAGCGGCTGAGCTCGCTGTGGCGGGCGTTCGAGTTGCCCGTCGAGGTCCGCGACGCCGTCGGCGGCCTGGACGGCCCGGTACTCCTAGTCGACGACCGCATTGAGACCGGATGGACGATGACGGTCGCCGCCAGGCTGCTTCGTGAGGCAGGCGCCTCGGCCGTGCTGCCGCTGGCCCTGGCGGTGGGCGGGAGCTAACCGGCCGTGCCGCCAGCCTCCTGGCGGCTAGGCGACGTACGGCTCCGCGCCGTCCTCGCTGATCATCGGACGGCCCGCGACGGCCCAGCCGGTCATGCCGTCGGCCACGTTGACCATGCTGAGGCCGCCGCCGACCAGCGTCTGGGCGGCGTAGGCCGACCTGGCCCCGCTCCGGCAGATCACGTACACCTCGCGGTCACGCGGCAGTTCGGCGGCCCGCAGGCCGAGGTCGCCGAGCCGGATGTGCACCGCGCCGGGAGCGTGTCCCGCGGTCCACTCGTCGTCTTCGCGTACGTCCAGCAGGAATATCCCGGCCGGAAGATCCGCGGAAAGCACTTCAGGCACAGTAACCGGCTGGTTCATGTCGGTCTCCTTGAGCGGGCTCCGATTCGCGGCCGTCTGGGCGCGGGCTGCCTGGCTACTTTACTCGTCCGCCGCCGCCAGGGAACCAGCGTCAGCGCTTGCGGACAGCGATCAGGGCGACGCAGGCGAAGCCTGCGGCCGCCAGCAGCTCGACGTGCGCCCGGCGCGGCGCCTCATGCTGGATCCGGCTATGAAAGCGGTCGACCGAGCCGGGGAACGGCGACCGGCCAAACCACAAGTTGGCGGGCTTGTCCAGATCAGGCAGCGCCGCGCCGGCCATCCCGGCCACCACGGCCAGCCGTCGCCCGGGCGGCGACATCGCCGCGAAGGCTCCCATCGTGGCCAGGCTGATGAGCCCATCGGGCACGGCCACGCGGAGGAACTTGCGCTTGCTTCCCCACTGGCCCCAGTGCGGCATCGTGTCCAGGACGAAGTGCGAAGCCAGGCCGGCCGCGAAGGCGAGCGGCGGACGCCGGACCAGCGCGCCGATCAGCGCGCCGGACAGGACATGGTTGGTCAGCAGCATCCGCCTTCTACCTTCCCTCGTCACCAGCGTCATCACCGTAGCCGGCCCGTCGGGATCATCTTGGGCGCCGCGGCGGGCGCGGCTGGTAGCGTTTTGTGACGGGCAGGCAGGCAGTTCCGATCGGATGCGAGGGCTTGGCGTACTCATGCTGGACAGGCGACAGATCAGGGATAACCCGGATGCGGTGAAGGCGGCCGTCCAGGTCAAGGGGATTGACCTGGACGTGGACGAACTTATCCAGCTGGACAAGTCCACCCGCGCGCTGCAGCACGAACTGGACCAGGCCCAGGCCCGCAGGAAAAGTTCCGCGAAAGAATTCGCCAAGGCCGACGACGCCCGCCGGGCCGAGCTGAGGGCCGAGCACGAAGAACTCGAGATCCAGCTCAAGACGCTCCGCGATCAGCTGGCCACCACGACGCAGAAACTCCAAGGCCAGCTCCTGCTGACGCCCACGATCCCGTGGGCGGGTGCTCCGGTTGGGCCGGACGAGTCCGCGAACGTGGTCATCAGAAGCGTCGGTACTCCGCCGGAGTTCGGATTCAAGCCGCTGGATCACGTCGAGCTGTGCGAAAAACACGGCTGGGCCGACTTCGCCCGGGCCCGCAAGGTCGCGGGGGAACGCGCCTACGCGCTCACCGCGGACATGGTCCTGCTCGAGCGCGCGGTGCACTCCTACGCCCTGGACTTGCTGCGGGCCAAGGACTTCACGCTGGTCTCCGTCCCCTCGCTGGTCAAAGCCGAAGCTCTGACCGGCACCGGACAGTTCCCCGCGCACCGCGAGGAAACCTACGCCATCCCCGCCGACGATCTGTACCTCGCGGGTACCGCGGAAGTCGCGCTTGTCGGCTTTCACAGCGACGAGATCCTCGATTACAAGCGGCTCCCGGTGCGGTACGCCGGGATCTCGCCGTGCTTCCGGCGGGAGGCCGGCAGCGCCGGCCGGGACGTGCGCGGTCTGCTGCGGGTGCACCAGTTCGAGAAGGTCGAGCAATTCGTCATCTGCGCGGCCGATCCAGCCGAATCCGACCGCTGGCACGCCGAGCTGCTCGGCACCGCCGAACAGCTGCTGCAGGGCCTCGGGCTGGCCTATCAGGTGCTGGAATGCTCCACCGGGGACATGGGCGCGGGTAAGTACCGGATGAACGACATCAACACCTGGATGCCGTCGCTCGGCGCTTACCGCGAGACGCACAGCTGCTCGTCCCTGCACGACTGGCAGGCCAGGCGGGCCGGCATCCGCTACCGCGACCCAGAGGGCACGGTGCGGTTCGCCTACACCCTGAACAACACGGCGGTAGCCACGCCGCGCCTGCTCGCCGCGCTGGTGGAGAACTACCAGACCAGCGAGGCGGAGGTCGAGGTGCCGACCGCGCTCAGGCCTTACCTCGGCGGCCGGGAACGGCTCTGAGCACAGGCCGGAAGGGACCTTACCCACAGGCCGGCAGCGGAAGGCGGCCAGACGGCGTACGCTGCGAGGCGTGACCCTTGAAGCTGATCGCGTGGCCGACTTGGCTAACCGACCGCTCAACGAATTGACCAGGCGTGATGTGGCCCTTGCGCTGCTCAGCGTACCGTCGGCGGACGCCTTGGCCTCGCTGCCGGGTATCCGCCGGGGGCTGCTCGCGGCCGCCAATCCGCTGTCCGCGGTGTTCTGGTCGTCCGCCGAAGCCATCCTGCAGCAGATCGCCGACGGCGAGGCCACGGTTGGAGACGTCAGGACCTGGCTGGAAGCCACCGGCACCGAGCCGAACGGGATTATCGGCCTGCACGTCTGGGATGACCAGTCCGAGCGCAGCCAGCTGGCCGCGGAGATGCACACCCGGCTGGTGACCTACCTGGAGGAGCAGCTGGCCGCCGGGGTGGTCGACCCTGACCTGCTGGCCACCGCCGACCAGGCCGCCTGCCGCGGCTATATCGAGCTACAGGAGCGGTGGATGACCTCGGCACTGCCCGATGGCCGGGTCCCGATGGACGCGCTGCTCGACGAGAAGGACGAGGAGTTCCTGGCCGAGTGGGACGCCGCCGACGCCGAGGCGCTGGCCGCGATGCAGGCGCTGCTCGACCAGGTCGGTGACCGTCCGCGCCCCGGCGAGGACCTGCGCCGGGCCAGCGCCCGGCTACGCGAGCTCATCGCCGAGCCCGGCTGGGTCGGCCAGCTGCTGATCGAGTGCGGCGGGGTGGGCGCCAAAGACCTGCCGGCCGATGATGGCGAGCTGTGGCTGAGCCTGGCCGCGGGCGTGGCGTCTCCGCAGGGATCTGACGACTGGGCCGCGGCCGGCCCCGGCCGCGACGAACCGCGCGAAATGGACAGCGCGATCGCCGCCATCTGCGTCATCGACCATTTCGACTGGCTCGCGGTCATCACCGCGCTCACCGCCGGCGGCCCGGGCACCCCGGCGTCGGCCGAGGACCTCGCCGCTTACGTGCGTGATTACGATCCCGACGAGGACGAGGACGGCGGCGACGACGAGACGGGACGAGGACGAGGCGGACTTCGAGCTCGCCGACCTGGATCGCCGGGGAAGACGACGAACTCGGCATGGAGCAACTGTTCCTGCCCGTCACGGCGCTGTGGCAGGCCCTGGGCGCGATCGATGACCAGGAGCGGCTGACCCCGCTGGGCTGGTGGGGACTACCCGAGGCCATGCGTCAGGTCTGGGGTCCGTCTGAGGAGACGTCCGGCTAGAGCGAGGCATCCGCAGCCTGCCCGTCATCGGCGGCCAGCCGGTGGTAGGCGGGCGTCAGCACCTCAGCCAGCTCCTTCCCTCTGACCTTGACCGGCGGCCCGGGAAACATGCGCAGCAGCAGGTCGGGGACAGCCGGAGCGGGCGCGGTGGCCAGCGCGCGCAGCCGGGCCGGGCTCAGCCCGGCGGCCCAGAACGCCTCCAGGCATTCGGCCAGCGGCCGGGCCTGCACGTCGAGGGCGGACGGGGACGGCGGGGTAGCTGGTCCCGGTGCCGGGACCTGGACCTGGCGCAGCGCCGTGAGCAGCTCGCCGCGGCCTTTACCGCGCCAGGCCAGCAAGGCGAACGGGTCCCGGTCGAACTCCTCGGCCAGGACATAACAGACGGCGGCCAGATGCTTGCACGGCACGCCCCAGTCCGGGCAGCTGCACCGCATGTCCAGGTCGCCGGCGACGCGGGGAAACAACGGCGTGCCGCAGTCGTCGAACACCTCCTCGATCTCGTGCGGCATCTCACCCGCGAGCAGCTTGGCCCGGAACAGCGCCTGGCTGGCCAGACGTTTCTGCACCCGGCGCCATTGTGCGGTGGTCAGCGGCAGGACCCCGATGTGGACCTGGTAGGGCCGCGCCCGTGAGCCCTGCACCCGGGCCGTGACTTTCCCCTGGGAAAGCGCGAAGTCGAGCACCTGGCCGGCCCGGGCGTAGCTGCGCCCCCGGGCCAGCCGGCCACTCATGCCGTAGGACTCAAGCACGCCGATGAACCGCTGGGACCACCACTGCTCGCCGATCGCGCCCCGCTTGCTCCGGGCCTTGATCCCGCCGTCCACCCGGATCGTCCGGGCCGGTGGCCAGTCATCCCAGCTGGTCATTCGCTCACCGCGTCAGGGGTCAGGGTCAGCACGGATCGCAGGTCGTCGACCGATAGCTCGGTGAGCCAGCTTTCTCCGGTGCCGACGATGCTATCGGCCAGGGCTTTTTTCTCCTCGATCATCGCGTCGATCCGCTCTTCCAGGGTGCCGACGCAGACGAACTTACGCACCTGCACGTCCCGGCGCTGGCCAATGCGGAACGCCCGGTCGGTGGCCTGATCCTCCACCGCCGGGTTCCACCACCGGTCGACGTGGATCACATGGTTGGCGGCGGTCAGGTTCAGCCCGGTCCCCCCGGCCTTGAGCGAGAGCAGGAACAGCGCGGGCTCGTCGAGCCCGGCGAACCTGACGACCAGCTCGTCCCGCTGCTTGGCGGTGGTGCCGCCGTGCAGGAACAGCACCGGGCAGCCCAGCCGGGCCGCCAGGTGCGGCTGGAGCATCCGGCCGAATTCGGCGTACTGCGTGAAGCACAGCGCCTTGTCCCCGTCGGCCATGATTTCGTCGCAGATCTCCTCAAGCCGGGCCAGCTTGCCGGACCGGCCCGGCAGCCGGGAGCCGTCGCCGAGCAGGTGAGCGGGATGGTTGCACACCTGCTTGAGCTTGGCCATCGTGGCCAGCACCAGGCCGCGGCGGCTGATGTCGTCGGCCGCCTCCTCGATCCGGCTGAGCATGTCGGTGACCGTAGCCGCGTACAGGCTCGCCTGCTCCGGAGTGAGGTTGCACCACACCTTCATCTCCTGCTTGTCCGGCAGGTCGGAGATGATCGTCTTATCCGTCTTCAGACGGCGGAGCACGAACGGCTGGGTCAGCCGTTTCAGCGCCTGCGCAGCTTGCGCCGAGCCGTGCCGTTCGATCGGGAGCGTGTATCTCTCCCGGAACTTCTCGGCCGACCCGAGCAGCCCGGGATTGGTGAACTCCATGATCGACCACAGGTCGGACAGCCGGTTCTCCACCGGCGTCCCGGTGAGCGCGATCCTGGCGGCGGCCGGCAGGGCTCGCACCGCCCGGGCCTGCCTGGTGGCGTGGTTCTTGATGTTCTGCGCTTCGTCGCAGACCACCCTGGCCCAGTTCAGCTGGCCAAGCGCGGCCTGGTCCCTGGTCGCCACCCCGTAGCTGGTGATGACCAGGTCGACGTCGGCCAGCGCGGTGGACAGGGCGTCGGCGTCCAGCCGGTCCGCGCCGTGGTGGACGTGCACCCGCAGGTCCGGGGTGAACTTGGCCGCTTCCCGCTGCCAGTTACCGACCAGCGACATCGGGCAGACCAGCAACGTCGGGCCGGCCAGGGAAGACCCGTCCGGGGCCGCCGCCTGATCGGCCAGCAGTGACAGCAGCTGGATGGTCTTGCCCAGGCCCATGTCATCGGCCAGGATGCCGCCGAGGCCGAGACCGCCCAGGAAGGACAGCCAGGACAGCCCGCGTTCCTGGTAAGGCCGCAGCTGGCCGGTAAAGCCGGGCGGTGTGCTGATCGGCTGCAGCCGCCGGTCCGCCTGGCCGGAAAGCAGGTCGCCCAGCCAGCCGTCGGCGTCCACGCCCACCAGGGGGATCGCATCGTCCGGGCCGCTCAGTCCGACCGCGAGCGCCTGTGCCGCGGTCATCGTCCCGGCCTGATTCCGCTCCAGGAAACGCAGCGCGGCCGCCAGATGCGCCTCGTCGAGCTCCACCCACTGGCCGCGCACCCGGACTAGCGGGACCTTGAGCCGGGCCAGCTCGGCCAGTTCGGCTGGATCGAGCGCCTCGTCGCCGACGGCCACCTCGTACCTGAAGTCCACCAGGTCGGTCAGTCCGAACCTGGACTCGGTGGCCGGCGAGCCGGCCGACGTCCGGGAGCGGGTGGTCAGCTTGAGCCCGAGACGTGCCTTACGGACCCAGTCCGGCAGCAGCACCCCGAACCCGGCGCCGGAAAGCAGCGGTGCGGTCTGCGACAGGAACCGGAACGCACCCGGCGTGTCCAGCTCCACCAGGGCCGGGGCCGCCTCGCGCAGCGCGTCCTCGAGCTCGCCAAACAGCCGGGCCGCGGTCCCGAGCCCGGCCAGCAGCTCTTCCACCAGGTCAGGGGCGCTGGGTTCGGCCGGCCGCCGGGACCCTGCGGCCGCTGCGGGCCGGCCCAGGAAACCCGCGCCGTGCCCCGCCCACACGTCCGCGGCGGAGATCATCAGGCTGGGATCCTCGGCGGACTGCAACGCGAACTCGACCCGCCACAGGTCCGGTGCAGACCCCGCGGCCCCGATGCCCCCCGCCCGCTCGGCGGGCTCGGTCAGCCGGAAACAGGTCCGGACCGGACCCGCCGGTATCTGCGCGGCGTCCAGCCAGGCGGCAAGCTCCGCGGTCAGCTGCTCCGCTTCCGCCTCGTCCTGCCGCGTCACTACGTCGATGCGAGCATCGGTCGTGGTCAGGGCAACCACGAACCGTTCGGCCACCGGGAGCCGAGCCGGGCTGCGACCGCGCCGCGCGGTCAGCAGCGCAGTGGGCAAGCGGGCGCGCGCCGCGGCATCGGCGAGCGAGGAAAGCGCGCCCGCCAGCACCGGGCCGGGTAGCTGGCCGTCCGCCTCCCCGTCCGCCGGGCCGGACCCGCGCGCCCCGCCAGACCCGCCAGACCCGCCGGCCTCGCCTCGCAAGCCCGGCAGGACGGAGGCATCGCCGCGGCCAGGGCGCGCCCCCGCTGCCCGTCGGCGCCGCCGAGTACCGGGCGCCACCGGGCGGCGTAGGCCGCGCCCTCGACGACCAAGACAGGCAGCACCTGGCCGCGGGCGGCCAGGTCAGCGGCAAACCTGGCCACGGTCGCCAGGTAAGGCAGCGATCCGCCCGCCGCGGCCGCGGGCTCGTCGAGGTGGCTGAACTCGTCGAGTAGCTCAAGCGCGGCACCGGGATCGAAGGCGAGCACGGGCACCCGCCAGCTGGCTAGCGCCACCCGGCCCACAGGTCCCGGCCGGACCGGGGTGGCCGACGCCGGACTCAGCTGGTTCAGCTCGGGTGAAGCGAGCGGCGCGCGTCCGGCCGAAGGCAGCTGCAGTGTCAGCTCGTCATCGACGGCCTTACGGACGGCGTCCGTGCCCGGCCAGGACAGCCCGGCGAGCACCTCGGCCAGCTCGGCCGCCGGGCAGGCAAACGGATGCGGCCGGGCGGCCCGCGGCGCGCCACCCCGGCCGAACCCCACCGCCTGATACCGCCGCGAGTCCTCGGCCCACAGGCAAAGCGCTCCCCGCGCCCAGATCCCGTGAACTGGGTAGCCCGGCGCTTTACGGCCTGGCGTTTCGCTACCCTGTACGTCCCGGGCGCCGGTAAGGCGCCCGCTTTCCTCGTCGCTCGTGCCTCGCTCCTCAGTCCAGGCGCCGGCCGGCGCCCCTTCAGCGCGACTTTAACCCTCAGGTAGGTCATTTACTGGCAGGAAACGCCCGCTGGAGAAGCTGGTACCAATGCCGGTTTCCCGCGGGGGCCGTCAGCACCCCATGCTACGACCGCCCCGGCGGAATCAGCTAAGGACCGCCGATTTGCCTGCGCTCTCGGGTGCTATCACACCCGGACCTGTAGACAGATGCCCCGGGGCGCCCCGTCCCCGGGGAGGTGAGCTAGCTGGGGCTGGCGGGACCGACGGGGGGCTGGTCGACGTGAGGGACGTCCGGGGTGGCGGAGGGATCCGGAGTGATCTTGCGGAACTGCTTGTTCATGGAGCGGAGCAGGAAGACGAGCGCGACCCCGATGCCGGCCACCACGAGAAACCCGAGCGCCCCGGGCTCGACGTTGTTCGCGGACGAGGAGGTCGCCGCGAGCACGGCCAGCATCACAAGCTCACCCTCTCCTGAACTCCCGCGAACAGGTCGTCTTCGGGTAGCTCGGTGTCGACCATGGACCTAGCCAGATGATAGTCCTCCGTCGGCCAGGCGGATCGCTGCACGTCGATCGGGCAGCGGAACCAGAAGCCGTCCGGGTCGACCTGGGTGGCATGAGCCTTCAGGGCCTGATCCCTGACCTCGAAGAAGTCACCGCACGGGACCCGGGTGGTGATCTCAAGCTCGACCCCGTCGTCGCCACGCCGCTTGGCCCGCTCCTCCCATTCTTCGAAGATCTTCGTGTACGGCGACTCCAGGCCGCGGCGGATCATCTCTTCGTGCAGGGCGACAAACTTCGCGTGGTGAAAGGAGACGAAGTAGTACAACTTGAGCGGCTGCCACGGATCTCCGGCGTCCGGGTACGCGTCCGGATCGGCAGCGGCCTCAAACGCCGCCACGCTGACCGCGTGGGTCATGATGTGGTCGGGATGCGGGTAGCCGCCCTTTTCGTCGTAGGTGAGCATCACGTGCGGCCTGAACTCGCGGATGGCCCGCACCAGCGGCTCGGTCGCCTGCGCCACGTCGGCGAGCGCGAAGCAGCCCGGCGGCAGCGGCGGCTTGGGATCACCCTCGGGCAGGCCGGAGTCGACGAAGCCGAGGAAGCGCTGCTCGACGCCGAGGATTTCCCTGGCCCGCGCCATTTCCGCCCGCCGGACGCCGGTGATGTCGGCCCTGATCTCCGGGCGGTCCATGGCGGGATTCAAGATGTCGCCGCGTTCCCCGCCGGTCATGGTGACCACGAGCACCCCGGTGCCGTCGCGGACATAGCGCGCCATCGTCGCGGCGCCCTTGCTCGACTCGTCGTCCGGGTGCGCGTGCACGGCCATCAGCCGAACCTGGCTTGGCAACAGCGGCCTCCCTCGTTTAAACCCTCAGTGCGGCCAACACTCGTTTACCCGGATGACATTCCCCGTTCCACGGCGTGGCGCGGATCTCCCATTTGACTCCAGCGCTCAAGTCACCGACGCTAGTTAGCCTCAGAAAGATTACCCCCGAGGACCGACCACGGTCCCGCGGACTTGACGTCCTGCGCAGTACCAAGGAGTGCCCGTGACTGAGACGCGCGACGACACCGTCACCTGGTTGACCCAGGAGGCGTACGACCGGCTCAAGGCCGAGCTTGACCACCTTTCGGGGCCCGGGCGCATCGATATAGCGAAGAAGATCGAAGCCGCCCGCGACGAGGGCGACCTGAAGGAGAACGGCGGCTACCACGCGGCCAAAGACGAGCAGGGCCAGATCGAGGCGCGGATCCTTCTGCTCCATGTCCATCCTGGAAAACGCCAGGGTGGGCGGGCCGCCGCGGACCGATGGCGTGGTCGGCCCGGGGATGACCGTGACCATCAGGTTCGTCAAGGACGACGACGAGGTGACGTTCCTGCTCGCCTCCCGGGAGGAGAGCGGCTCGCCGATCGATGTCTATTCGCCTCGCTCCCCGCTCGGTGCCGCTATCTCGGGCAAGAAGGTCGGTGAGCGGGCGACCTACTCGCTGCCGAACGGCCGCCCCTGCACGGTGGAAATCCTGGAAGCCGTCCCGTACGTAGGGGCGTAAAAGGCAAAACCCTCAGGCCGAACGGGCCGTGGCTGGGTCGGCCACGGCCCGTTCGGCCTGCCGGGCGGCGGCGCTTCCGGTTACGACACGAGTTCGGGCTGCTGGCTGGCGGCTTCCCCGCCGGGAGCCGGCGTCCGGCCGCGCAGCGGGACCTCCTTGAGCAACAGCGCCAGGACAAAGATGAGCAGCGCGGACGGCGCCGCCCAGAAAAACACGCCCTGGACCGCGTGCGCGATGGCGTAGAACACGTCGTGCCTGACCGGCGCGGGCAGTTTGTTGACCAGGGTCGGGTCGAGCTGGCCGCCGCTGGCGTTGATGTGCACCCCGGAGCCAACCGCGGTGCGCAGTGACGCGGTCAGGCGGCTGGCGAAGATGGCGCCGAACGCGGACACGCCAAGCGAGCCGCCGATCTGCTGGAAGAACATCCGGGCGCTGCTGGCCACGCCCATGTCCCGCGGCTCGACGCTGTTCTGCGCGATTAGCGAGACCATCTGCATGAGGAAGCCCATGCCCAGGCCGAGCACCACGTAGTACAGACCCGAGGTCAGCCGGCTGGTGTCCACCCCCAGCCTGGTCAGCAGGAACATGCCGGCCGCCATGATGGCCCCGCCCAGCACCGGGAACAGCTTGTACCGGCCGGTCCTGGTGGTGACCTGGCCCGACAGGATGGAGGTGACCGTCGCCCCGACCATCATCGGGGTCAGCATCAGCCCGCTGACGACGGCCGACGCGCCCTGGACGGTCTGCTGGTACAGCGGCAGGAACGTCATCGCGCCGAACATGGCCAGGCCGGTGAAGAACGTCAGCACCATCGTGACCGAGAAGTTCCTGTTCCGGAACACGTGCAGCGGGAGGATCGGCTCGACGGCCCTGGTCTCGGTGATCAAGAAGGCCACGGTGGCCGCCACGGCGAGCAGGCCCAGGCCGATGATCTGCACCGAACTCCAGGCGTACTCGGTGCCACCAAAGGTGGCCAGCAGGATGACGGCCACCGCCGCCACCGCGAGCAGCGTGCCACCCAGGTAGTCGATCTTGTGGCTGACCTTCTTCGCCGGGACATGCAGGACCGCGGCCAGGTAGACCAGGGCCGCGCCGCCGAGCGGAAGGTTGATGTAGAAGATCCAGCGCCAGGAGAAGCTGTCGGTAATGAAGCCGCCGGCCAGCGGGCCGCCGATGGTGGCAAGCATCATCACCACCATCATGTAGCTCATGTAGCGGCCGCGTTCGCGCGGCGCCACGATGTCGCCGAGTGTGGCCATCGCCCCGACCATCAGGCCGCCCGCGCCCAGGCCCTGGACGGCGCGGAACGCGATGAGCTGCGCCATGTCCTGCGACAAGCCTGACAACGCCGAGCCGGCCAGGAAGATCACGATCGCGAACAGGAAGAGCTTCTTGCGGCCGTACATGTCGCCGAGCTTGCCGTAGAACGGCGTGGTCACCGTCGACGCCAGCACGTACGCGGTGACCACCCAGGCCAGGTGCGTCACCCCGCCCAGGCTGCCCACGATCCGCGGCAGCGCGGTACCGACGATGAGCTGGTCCAGCATGGCGAGCAGGATCGCGAGCAGCAACCCGGGCAGCACGATCATGACCTCGCGCCGGTCCGCGTAGTGCGCCCCGTCCGCCAGCCCCGTCCCATTGGTCCCATAGACCCCGCTAGCCCCGCTAGCCCTGTTGACCCCGTTAGCCCCGGTGACCCCGCTAGCCTCTGTGGCCCCGTTGACCTCGGTGGCGCTGATGGCTTCGTTGGTCTCTCTATCCCCTGCTGCCTCGGCCATCCGCGCGCTCCTCCCGACCCGTTCGCACCCCAGGCCAGCCGTTGACTTACCGGCCGGCAAGTTATTAGCCTAGAATCGCTACTTACCGGCCGTCAAGCAATTTGCGAGCCTCGCGACGAAGGACGACATCCATGCCCGACGCGGAATCCAAGCCACGGACTGACACCCGGGCCCGCGTTCAGCAGGTGGCTCTCGAGCTCTTCGCCGAGCGAGGGTACGAGAAGACGTCGCTGCGCGAGATCGCCGAGCGCCTTGGGGTGACCAAGGCCGCCCTGTACTACCACTTCAAGTCCAAGGAAGACATCGTCCACAGCTTCACCGACGACTACTTCACGGAGTTCGACGGGCTCGTGGCGTGGGCCACGGACCAGCCGCGGAGCGAGGCGACCCGGCAGCAGGTGCTCGACCGTTACGTCGGGATCGTGCTGGCCGGTCACGAGGTCTTCCGCTTCCTCGAGCAGAACCGGGCTTCGGTCGAGACCATGCACGGGGGAAAGACCGGTTCGCTCACTTCCGTGACCGGCTTGACGATCTCGTCGACGTGCTGGTGGGCTCCGCCGCCCCGCTGCGGGACCGGGTGCGCGCCAGCACCGCCGTGATCGCGGTCGGCGCGACCTGCCGGTTCTACCTGCAGCGGATCGAGGACCAGGACGAGCTGCGCGCCATCGTGCTCGAGATGGCCAACGACCTGATCAGCTAGTGCCCCGCCTGGCCACCCGGCGCAGCCACGCCAGGACGGGCTTCAGATCACCCTCATGGCGGTCCAGGACGTACGCCACCGCGCCGAACGCGATGACCGCGCAGCTGGCCGCGACCACGGCGGTACCGGCCGCGAGCAGCTTCCCGCTCACCGGCGCGGCCAGGCAGATGGCCACCCCCACGGCGGTGCTGACCGCTCCGGCCGCCAGCCCGGCCAGGGTCGCGCGGCCGACGCCCCGCAGCGCCGCCCGGCCGCAGATCCGGCGAGCCACCAGCACCACCGGGATGGCCACGACGGTCTGGCCGACGGTGTTCCCCAGGGCCAGGGCCGCCACCACCAGCCGGGCCGGAGCCAGCTCGACCAGCACCACGTCGGTCACGATCACCAGCAGCCAGCTCCCGGCCAGCGCCGCGGCCGCCACCTTGAGCCGTCCGATCGCGAACATCACCCGGGACAGGTTCGTGATCACCGCGCTGCCCGCGATGCCCGGCGCGAACAAGACGAACGCCTCGATCAGCTCGGGCCGCTGATCCGGCTGCCGGGCCAGGACATGAGCGGCGGGAATGGCGATCGCCGCGATCACGGCGGTGCCGAGCCAGGACAGCAGCAAGACCGCCCGCGTCGAGCCCGCGCAGGTCCGGTCGAACACCGGCCCGTCCCGGGCGGCCAGCACCGGGAACACGCTGATCACAACGGAAGTGGCCAGGACCGAGTGGACCGAGCTGAACACCTGCCAGGCGTAGTTGTAGATGACGATCGCGCCGGTGGACCCGCGTCCGTTGGCCAGGGCAATGGTGATCACCGAGGACACGTCGATGACGACAAGCTCGACCACGCCGACCAGCGCCAGGCCGGCCGCCCGCCGGGCCACTCCGGGCGGGAACCGCAGGGCGGGCCGGAGGCGCAGGTGCAGCCGCCACGTCGGCACCGCGCCCACGACCACGAGCGCGGCGACGCCCAGCGTGCTGCCCACGGCCAGCACAAGCTCGGCCGACAGCGGCAGCCTGGACAGCGGCAGTCCTTTGCCCAGGGGCACGAAGGCCAGGCAGGCAGCGATAATGACCAGGCTGGCCACAGCAGGCCCGACGGCAGGCCCGGTGAACCGGCGGTGCGCCTGCAGCAGGCCGTAGAGCACGACCGAGAGCCCGTACAACAGCACCTGCGGAGCGAACACGGCCAGCATGTGACCTGTGGCGTTGACCACGTCAGCCCGGATGCAGTGCGCGTTCGCGTTGCCGGGATTCAGCAGCGAGGCGATCGGCCCGGCCGCCGCCGCGATCACCAGGGTCATCGGCACTAGGATCACGACAGACCAGGTCAGCAGCGCCGAGGAAATCTGGCCGACGTGCGCCTTTTCCGCCGGATCGGACGCCGAACGCTCCGCCGACCGCGCCAGCACCGGGATCATCGCGCTGGTCAGCGCGCCCCCGAGCACCAGTTCGTAGACGAGGTTGGGCACCTGATTCGCGGTGACGTAAGCCGTGCCCAGACAGCTCGCCCCGACGGTCTGCGAGAACACCAGCGTGCGGACGAGCCCGAACAGCCGGGACAGCAGAGTCAGGGCGGCAATGAGCGCCGCGCCGCGGGCGATGCCCGCAGCGGGCCGCTGCGACAGGTCAGAAGTCACCGCACCCGCCAGCTCCCCACCCCCCGCTGGTTCGCATGTCCAGCTCCTGAGATCCCCGTCGACGCGACCGGCCGGCCGGATTCGCGACCAGTAACGATACGGCACGCAACCGGGCGCACGATGCCCTGACGGAATTACCTCGCCGGGGACCGCGGTCAGCCTATGCCCCGCGGCGGCCCGGACCAACGGGAGAACCCGGTACGGGACCTGGGCGGCCAGCGAGATCAGGGTGGCCGACCGGACCACGCCCTCGGCGGAAACGATCTTGTCAAGCACGCGCTGCAGGTCCGCGTTGGAGCGTGCCACCACCCGGCAGAGCATGTCCCCCGCCCCGGTGATGGTGTGCACCTCGAGTACCTCGGGGATCGCGCCGAGCCGTTCCGCCACCGGGTCATGGCCGCCGGCCTGCCGGATCTCGATCGTGATGAACGCGGTGACCTCGTAGCCGAGCGCGGCCGGCGCCACCTCGGGCCCGTAGCCGGTGATCACGCCGCGGTCGGTCATCCGGTCCAGCCGCGCCTGCACCGTGCCCCGGGCCACGCCGAGCCGACGGGACGCTTCCAGCACGCCCACCCTCGGCTCGGCCGCCAGCAGTTCGATGAGCGCGGCATCAAGCCGGTCGATAGCCGCCGGGACACTGGTAGTCATGCTGTTCAGAAATACCACTGTTCGTTAGGTATGAATAGACACTATGACTAGCTATCTCGTGCCTGGTTGCACATTTTGAGACCCTAACCGCATGCTAGCGGTATGACCACGCCAGCGCAGGACAATTTCCCCATCATCGGCATGGACGCCGTGGTCTTCGCGGTCGGGAACGCGAAGCAGGCGGCGCACTACTACTCGACCGCGTTCGGCATGCAGCGAGTCGCCTACCGCGGTCCGGAGACCGGCTACCCGGACGAGGCGGCCCATGTCCTGCAGGCGGGTGAGGCGAGGTTCGTGTTCCGCGGCCCGGCGCGGCCCAGGCACCGCGCTCGGCGAGCGGGTGGCCGCGCACGGCGACGGCGTGGCCGACCTGGCGTTGCAGGTCAGCTCGGCCGAGGAGGCCTACGACTACGCGGTTGCGCACGGCGCCCGCGGCCTGGTGGCCCCGCACATCGCCGAGGACGACTCGGGCAAGGTGGTGCTGGCCACCATCGGCAGCTACGGCGATACCCGGCACACGCTGGTGGAGCGGTCCGGGTACTCGGGCCCCTACCTGCCCGGTTACCGGGCGGCCGAGCCGGTCGTCACGCCCGGCGACCGGCCGTTCTTCACCGAGATCGACCACTGCGTCGGCAACGTGGAACTTGGCAAGATGGACGAATGGGTGGATTTTTACCACCAGGTCATGGGTTTCACGAACATGAAGGAGTTCGTCGGGGACGACATCGCGACCGAGTACTCCGCGCTGATGAGCAAGGTCGTCGCGGACGGCCGCCGGAAGGTGAAGTTCCCGCTGAACGAGCCCGCCGTCGGCCAGCGCAAGTCGCAGATCGACGAGTACCTGGAGTTCTACGGCGGTCCCGGCGTGCAGCACATCGCGCTGACCACCGACGACATCGTGGCCAGCGTGCGGGCCATGACGGCGGCGGGAGTGGAGTTCCTGGCCACTCCCGGCAGCTATTACGACGAGCTCGGTTCCTGGGTCGGCGACACCCGCGTGCCGACCGGCGAGCTGCGCGAGCTTGGCATCCTGGCCGACCGGGACGAGGACGGCTACCTGCTGCAGATCTTCACCCAGCCGGTGCAGGACCGGCCGACCGTGTTTTTCGAGCTGATCGAGCGGCACGGCTCGCAGGGGTTCGGCAAGGGGAACTTCAAGGCGCTGTTCGAGGCGATCGAGCGGGAGCAGGCCAAGCGCGGGAACCTGTAGGCCTGGCCCGGGACGGGCTCAGCTGAAGGCCAGCGTGTAACCCGCCGCCCGCAGCGCATCTATCACGTCGCCGCAGTGCTCCGGCCCGCGCGTCTCGACCTGGAGGACCACTTCCACCTCGTCGACGTGCAGCCGCGGAGCCAGCCGCTCGTGCCCGACCTCCAGCACGTTGGCGCCCAGATCGGCCAGGTCGGCCAGCAAGGTGGCCAGCGACCCCGGCCGGTCGGGCAGCCGGCAGCGGAACGCCAGATAACGGCCGGCCGCGGCCAGACCACGCCGGAGCAGCTTGGACAGCAGCAGCGGGTCGATGTTGCCGCCGGAAAGGACCACCACCACCGGCGGGGTGAAGTCCCGGGCGTGCTCGAGCACGGCCGCCACCCCGGCCGCCCCGGCCGGCTCGACCACCTGCTTGGCCCGCTCCAGGCACAGCAGCAGGCCGCGGGCCAGGCTCTCTTCCGAGACCGTGACGACCCGCTCGGCGAAGCCGGACAAGATGGCGAACGGGATGGCACCCGGCCGGCTGACCGCGATGCCGTCGGCCATGGTGGGGGTGGCCCGGACCGGCACCGGGTGCCCGGCCGCCAGCGAGCCGGGATACGAGGCGACGGCTTCAGCCTGGACGCCGACGACGTGGATGTCCGGGTCCAGGCTCTTGACCGCCACCGCGATGCCCGCCGCGAGACCGCCGCCGCCCACCGGGACCACGACCGTGCGCACCTGCGGGCACTGCTCGAAAATCTCCAGCCCGACGGTACCCTGTCCGGCCACGATGTCGGAGTGGTCGAACGGGTGAATAAAGACCGCGCCGGTTCGCTCGGAGTAGGCCAGGGCCTCGGCCAGAGCGTCTTCGACGTTGCTGCCGTGCAGGATGACCTGCGCTCCGTAATCGCGGGTCGCCTGCACCTTCGGCAGCGGCGCCCCCTGCGGCATCACCACCGTCGCCGCGCAGCCAAGGCGGCCGGCCGCGAACGCCACCCCCTGAGCGTGGTTACCCGCGCTGGCCGCGACCACGCCGCGGGCCCGTTCGCCGTCGGTGAGCCTGGCGATCCGCAGGTAGGCGCCGCGCACCTTGAAGGAGCCGGTGCGCTGCAGGTTCTCGCACTTCAGGAACACCGGCCCGGACGATATCTCGGACAGCACCCGGGAGTGCAGTACGGGCGTATCGGAGATCACGTCCCGGAGCAGCTTGCGGGCGGCGGTCACGTCATCGGCACTGACCACGTCAGGGGTTGTTGCCACAGGATGCAAGTGTGCCACCCCGGCACGGGCCTGGCGGCCGGGTCGGCCGGCTGGCCCGGATGCGAAGACGTGCGATCACGACATACTGTCGAATGGTGCAGCAACACAGCCAGCATCACGCAAGTACGCCAACCGCCCCGGCCAGAAGCGAGCCGCCAAGCCTAGCCACCTTGGCCGAACTGCGCGCCAGCGGTCATCAGTACCGCGGCGTCAAGGACGAGATCAGACATAACCTGCTGGCCCGGATGCGGGCTGGGCAGGATGCCTTTCCCGGCATCGTGGGGTTCGGGCAGACCGTTCTGCCGCACCTCGAGCGGGCCCTGATCGCCAAGCACGACATCATCCTGCTCGGTGAGCGCGGCCAGGGTAAAACCCGGTTGATCCGCACGCTCAGTGGCCTGCTCGACGAGTGGACCCCGGTTGTCGCGGGCTGCGAGATCAACGACCACCCGTACCGCCCGGTCTGCGCCCGGTGCCGGCGGCTCGCCGCCGAGCTCGGCGACGACCTGCCGGTCGGCTGGCGGCAGGCCGAGATGAGGTACGGCGAGAAGCTCGCCACCCCGGACACCAGCGTCGGCGACCTGATCGGCGACATCGACCCGGTCAAGGTGGCCGAGGGGCGCACCCTCGGTGACCCTGAGACCATCCACTACGGACTTGTGCCCAGGACCAACCGGGGCATCTTCTCCCTCAACGAGCTGCCCGACCTGGCCGAACGAATCCAGGTCTCGCTGCTGAACGTGCTGGAGGAGCGCGACATCGGCATCCGCGGCTACGCGCTCAGGCTCCCCCTCGACCTGCTGCTCGTGGCCAGCGCCAACCCGGAGGACTACACCAACCGGGGCCGCATCATCACCCCGCTGAAGGACAGGTTCGGCGCGGAGATCCGCACCCATTACCCGCTGGAGCTGGCCGACGAGCTCACCTTGATCCGGCAGGAAGCCGACATCGTGACCAGCGCGGAGCTTCCGGACCACTTGGTCGAGGTGATCGCCAGGTTCACCCGGGGCGTCCGCGAATCGCCTGCCGTCGACGCGCGCTCTGGGGTTTCCGCGCGGTTCGCCATCGCCGCGGCGGAAAGCGCGGCCGCGTCCGCGGTACGCCGGTCCGCGCTGGCCGGGAGCACCGATGAGACACCGGTCACCCGGGTCTGCGACCTGCCTGCCGTGGTCAGCACGCTGCGCGGCAAGGTGGAGTTCGAGGTCAGCGAGGAAGGCCGGGAGGAAGAGATCCTCGGTGCCATGTTGCGCCGGGCGATCGCCGATACGTTCCGCTCCCGGCTGGGCAGCGTCGACCTGTCCGGCCTGCTCGCCAAGTTCGAGGAAGGCGGCACCGTCGAGTCGGGCGAGCTCGTTCCGGCCACCGACCTGCTGCAGCGGATCGGGGAGGTCCCAGGGCTGGCCAAGATCATGGCCAGGCTCGGCATGGACGGCGGTGAATCCTTCGGGCACGCCGCCGCCGCGGTCGAGTTCGCCCTGGAAGGGCTCTACCTGATGCGCCGGCTGTCCAAGGACAGCGCGGGCGGTACGACCGTGTACCGGACCTAGGAGTTTCATGGTCAACTACCGTTACGGCCGGTACACCGACGGCCCGGACCCGCTGGCGCTGCCGTACGACGTACGCGGTGCCGTCGATGAGATGGGCGACGCGATCCTGGCCGGCGCCGACCCGGCCGACGCCCTGCGGGACCTGCTCAGGAGAGGCCAGACCGGGCGGCGCGGGCTGGACGACCTGCTCGGGCGGGTACGGGACAGGCAACGGGAGGTCCGCGGCAGCGGACGCCTGGACGGCATCCTCGAACAGGCCCGTGCCCTCCTCGACACCGCTGTCGGGCAGGAGCGCGCCGAGCTCTTTCCCGACCCGGGCGACGAGGCCAGGCTGCGCGAAGCCGGCCTGGACGCGCTGCCCGCCGACACCGCCCAGGCGATCAGGCAGCTGGCCGACTACGACTGGCGCTCGGCGGCGGCCCGGCAGACCTTCGACCGGCTCAAAGACCTGCTGCGCAGCGAGGTGCTCGACAGCCAGTTCCGCGGCATGCGGCAGGTGATGCAGAATCCCGACGCCGACGCGATGCGGCGGGTCAAGGACATGCTCGGTGACCTGAACCAGATGCTGGCCGCGGATGCCCGGGGGGAGCACACCCCGGCCGATTTCGACCGCTTCATGGAACGTCATGGTGAGCTGTTTCCTGACCACCCGCGGAACCTGGAAGAGCTGATCGACTCACTGATCAGCCGGATGGCCGCGGCGGAGCGGCTGCTGCGCTCGCTCAGCCCGGAGCAGCGCGAAGAGCTGGCCGGGCTGATGGCGAACGCCCTGGACGACGCCGGCCTAGCCGCCGAGATGGCCCGGCTGGCCGACGCCCTCAGATCCAGGCGTCCCGAGCTCGACCGGATCGACATGGCCGCCGGCGTCCAGATGTCTGGTTCCGAGCCGCTAGGCCTCGGTGATGCCACCACGGCGCTGGCCGAACTCGCGGACCTGGCGGAGCTGGAATCGGCGCTCGGTCAGGATTATCCGGGCGCGAGCCTGGACGACATCGACGAAGAGGCGGTCAGGCGGGCCTTCGGCCGGCAGGCGGTGGACGATGTCGAGGCCTTGCGCCGGATCGAGCGCGAGCTGGAACGGCAAGGGTACCTGGCGCGTAGCGGCGGTCACCTCGAGCTCACCCCCAAGGCAGTGCGCAGGCTCGGCGACACGGCGCTGCGCCGGATTTTCGCCGACCTGAGCATCGGCGGCCGGTCCGGCGACCACGACCAGCGGGACGCCGGCCAGGCGGGCGAGCTGACCGGCACCACCCGACCCTGGGAGTTCGGCGACGAGCAGCCCCTCGACGTCCCCGCCACCGTCAGGAACGCGGTGCTGCGCGGCGGCCCGCGCCATGGCGGCGCGGTCAGGCTCACCTCGCGCGACTTCGAGGTGGCAGAGACCGAACGACGGACCGCCGCGGTCGTGTCGCTGCTGGTCGACTTGTCCTACTCTATGCAGCTGCGCGGGACCTGGGCGGCGGCTAAGCAGACCGCGCTCGCCCTGCACGCGCTGCTGCGCAGCAAGTATCCCCAGGACGCCGTCCAGGTCGTCGGCTTTTCCAACTACGCACGCGAACTGCACGAGACGGAACTGGCCGGGCTGGGCTGGGACATGGTGCAGGGCACCAACTTGCACCACGCACTCCTGCTGGCTGGACGGCACATCGACAAGCACCCCGAGCACGAGCCGGTCGTCCTGATCGTGACCGACGGCGAACCGACCGCGCACCTGCAGCGGGACGGGCGATCCTGGTTCGACTGGCCGCCGTCGCCAGAGACGCTTGAACTCACCCTGGCCGAAGTGGATAAGATGACCCGCAGGCACGCCGCGCTGAATATTTTCATGCTGGCTGACGACGCCAGGCTCAGTGCGTTCGTTGACAACGTAGCGAGAAGAAACGGTGGCCGGGTGCTGCAGGCGGCACCCGAACATCTCGGTGAGTATGTCATCCGAGACTTCCTGCGTACCCGCGGCGCCAGTCGAAGGTAGATTTTCCTAGTTGGTTTGACACCCTGGGCTCACCGCAGCCGGGTCGGCCGCGGGCGGCCGTACCTAACGAAGCTTTACCGCATGCCCCGCACAAGGAGGAATCGTGGTTTCTACGAGCGGATCAGCCGAGAGGTCGTCGGGTAGGACGATACTCGCGGCGATTCTCGGCATCATCGCGTTGATTTTCATCGTGGTGGCGATCATCTACCTGGCCGAGCCGGCCAAGTCGCTGCCCAGCTTCATCCCCGGGCACATCGCGGGCTCCACCGGTCATCACCCGCTGAAGGCGACTGGCTCGCTGGTCGTGGGCATCGTGTTCGCGGTCGGCGCCTGGTTCGCCCTGGCCTATAAGCCCAGGCCCCAGACCCCGGCGGCCAGCGACGTGCAGAGCTCGCCCGCCGGGCGGAACTGACTGTACTATCCCGGGCGCCTGTTAGGCCCTGCCTTCCCTCCCCGCGGTGACCTGCGTCGGTCGATCAGTCACTGAGCGACTGGCGCAGGTCGTGGATCAGGTCATCGCAGTCCTCGATGCCGACTGACAGCCTGATCAGGTCAGCCGGGACCTCCAGCGGTGAGCCGGTCACCGACGCGTGCGTCATCCGGGCCGGGTGCTCGATCAGCGACTCCACCCCGCCGAGCGACTCGGCCAGGGTGAACAGGCGGGTGCGGCCGCACGTCCGGACGGCGGCGTCGGCGCCGGCCAGGAGCCGGACCGACACCATGCCGCCGAACGCCCGCATTTGCTCCTGGGCCGTCTTGTGGCCCGGGTGCGAGGGCAGGCCCGGGTAGTACACCTCGGCCACGGCCGGGTGCTCGGCCAGCATCTGCGCGATCCGCATCGCATTGCGGCAATGCCGGTCCATCCGCACCGCCAGCGTCTTGAGCCCGCGCAGCGCCAGCCACGAGTCGAATGGCCCGGCGACGCTGCCGGTCGCATTCTGCATGAACGCGATCCGCTCGCATAGCTCAGGGTCGGCGACAGCCACCGCACCGCCGACGACGTCGGAATGCCCACCCAGGTACTTGGTCGTCGAGTGCACCACGGCATCGGCGCCCAGCGTGAGCGGCTGCTGCAGGTACGGAGACGCGAACGTGTTGTCCACCACCAGCATCGCGCCGGCTTCGTGTGCGGCCTCGGCTAGTGCACGGATATCGGCGATGTTCAGCAGCGGGTTGGTCGGAGTCTCCACCCAGACCACCTTGACCGGCCGGGCCGCGAGTTGCGCACGTACCGCTTCGAGGTCGGACAGCGCGACCACGCTGTAGGTCAGCCCCCAGGCGGCCAGCACCTGAGCGAACAGCCGGTAGGTCCCGCCGTACGCGTCGTCGGGGATAAGCACATGATCACCTGGGGAGCACACGGTCCGGAGCAGGCAATCCTCCGCCGCCAGACCGGAGGCGAAGGCCAGCGCGCCGGAACCGTCCTCCAGCGCGGCCAGGCATTGTTCCAGCGCGGTCCTGGTGGGGTTGGCGGACCGGGAGTACTCGTAGCCGCCGCGCAGCCCGCCCACCCCGTCCTGCTTGAACGTGGACACCTGGTAAATGGGCGGAACTACCGCTCCGGTCAGCGGATCAGGCTCTTGACCTGCATGAATGGCCAGAGTCTCAAACCCGTCCGAACTGGTCATGACAGCATTCCCTTCTCAACGTTCCGGTGTGCGGGGGATGTGGGCGGTGGCGGTTCAGGTGCTCGCGGCTAGGAAGGTCAGCAGGTCCTGCCGGGTGAGCAGCCCGCAGGGCTTGCCGTTCACGTGCACCAAGGCGGCTCCGGCCTTCTCCAGGGCGAGCACCGCGCGCGACACCGGCTCGCCCGAGCCGACGCTGGGCAGCGGTGACGACATGTGGCCGCCGACCGGATCTGAGGGCACCGCCCGGCCGGCCGACCAGGGCGGCGAGCAGATCGCGCTCCACCACCGATCCGACCACCTCGGCGGCCATCACCGGCGGCTCCTCTTTGACCACAGGCAGCTGAGATACGTCGTACTCGCGCAGCAGCGCGATGGCCGCGCCGACACTCTCCTCCGGGTGCACATGCACGAACTCGGGCAGGCTGCGCTCTTTGGAGGCCAGCACGTCGGCGACCAGCGGCTCCGATGTCTGCGCGGACAAGAAGCCGTAGTCGGCCATCCACTCGTCGTTGAAGATCTTGGCAAGGTAACCGCGGCCGCCGTCGGGCAGCAGCACCACGACCACGGCGCCGGGCCCGGCGGCCTCGGCGACCCGCAGCGCGGCCGCGGCCGCGAGCCCGGATGAGCCGCCGGTCAGCAGCGCCTCCTCGCGGGCCAGCCGCCGGGTCATGCCGAACGACTCCGCGTCGCTGATCGCGATGACCTCGTCACAAACGGACGGATCGTAGGTGGCCGGCCAGATGTCCTCGCCCACGCCCTCTACTAGGTACGGGCGCCCGGATCCGCCCGAGTAGACCGAGCCCTCCGGGTCGGCGCCGATGACCCGCACCGTCCCGGCCGAGACCTCCTTCAGGTACCGGCCGGCGCCCGTGATGGTGCCACCGGTGCCGATGCCAGCTATGAAGTGAGTCACCTTGCCGTCGGTTTGCGACCAGATTTCCGGGCCCGTGGTGGCGTAGTGCGAAGCCGGGTTCTGCGCGTTCGCGTACTGGTCAGGCTGCCAGCCGCCGGCCGTCTCGGCGGCCAGCCGACGGGCCACGCTGTAGTAGGAGTCCGGGTGATCGGGCGCGACCGTGCCGGGGCAGACCACCACGTCGGCTCCGTATGCGCGCAGCACCCCGATCTTGTCCTGGCCCACCTTGTCGGGACAGACGAATACGCACCGGTAGCCGCGTTCCGCCGCGACGATCGCGAGTCCTACCCCGGTGTTGCCGGAGGTGGGTTCCACGATGGTGCCGCCTGGCCGCAGGTCTCCTGACGCCTCCGCCGCGGCCACCATCCGCATCGCGATGCGATCCTTGACCGACCCGCCGGGGTTGAAGTACTCCACCTTGGCGAGCACCGTCGACCCCGGGATCCCCCGGGTCACCGATCGCAACCGGATCAGGGGGGTGTTCCCTACCAGCTCGCTCAGTGAGTCATGCACTTGCATGGTTGTTCCTCTTCCTGGCCTGGTGTGCCGGGCCGCGCGGTCCGCACCGAGGCTACCGGATCAAGCCAGGTGACCCGCAGCGGTTTAGGCTCCCACCAGGGACGTAGTCTGGTTGCACCCTACGCGAGGAGGTTCTGTCATGCCGGAAGCAGTAATCGTCGCCACCGCGCGGTCGCCGATCGGCCGGGCCGGCAAGGGCTCGCTCACCTCCATCCGCCCGGACGACCTGACCGCGCAGGTGGTGGCGGCGGCGTTGGCCAAGGTACCGCAGCTCGATCCAGCCGACATCAGCGACCTGATGCTCGGCTGCGGGCTGCCGGGCGGTGAGCAGGGATTCAACCTGGCCCGCGTGGTCGCGGTGCTGCTCGGACACGATCACCTGCCCGGTACCACGGTCAACCGGTACTGCTCTTCCTCGCTGCAGACCACCCGGATGGCCTTCCACGCCATCAAGGCGGGCGAGGGCGACGTGTATATCTCGGCCGGGGTGGAGTGCGTGAGCAGGCTGGCCAAGGGGAGCAGCGACTCCGTCCCCGACACCCAGAACCCGCTCTTCGCCGACGCTCAGGCGCGCATCGGGCGAGCGCGGGCCGGCCAGGCTGGCCAGTGGCACGACCCGCGTGCGGACGGACTCCTGCCCGACATCTACGTCGCGATGGGCGAGACCGCGGAAAACGTCGCCGGGCTGCGCGGTATCACCCGGGCCGAGCAGGACGAGTTTGGCGTGCGCTCGCAAAACCTCGCGGAGAAGGCTCTTGCCGATGGGTTCTGGACACGGGAGATCACGCCGGTCACCCGGCCCGACGGCACCGTGGCCGACACCGACGACGGGCCCCGCCCGGGCACCACGATCGAGAAGGTCGCCGCGCTGAAACCGGTCTTCCGCCCCGACGGAACCGTGACCGCGGGGAACTGCTGCCCGCTCAACGACGGCGCCGCCGCGGTCGTGGTGATGAGCGACGTCAAGGCGGCCGAGCTCGGCGTCACGCCGCTGGCCAGAATCGTTTCTTCCGGCCTGACCGCGCTATCGCCAGAGATCATGGGCCTGGGCCCGGTGGAGGCTTCACGCCAGGCCCTGACCAGGGCCGGAATGGCGATAGAGGACATCGACCTGGTGGAGATCAACGAGGCGTTCGCGGCTCAGGTCATACCCTCTTACCGCGATCTCGGTGTGGACATCGCGAAGCTCAACGTGAACGGCGGAGCCATCGCGGTCGGCCACCCCTTTGGCATGACCGGCGCACGCATCACCACGACCTTGCTGAACAGCCTGCAGTTCCACGACGCCACGCTGGGGCTCGAGACCATGTGCGTGGGCGGCGGCCAGGGCATGGCGATGATCTTCGAGCGGCTCAGCTGAATACGGCGAGGTTAACTTTCCTGCCACCAGGGGGTTGCCAGGCGGCGCGTGATGAGGCACTCTCAGCACAAGAGGAGCTTCCATGGAGGTGCCCGTTGTCGCTGACCCACTCACCGAATCTGCACAGTAGTCTCATCGCGCGTATCCCGGTCGTTACCGGACGCGACCTCGCTGAGTGGTTCCACCGACTCGAATCCGGCCCCGCGTTCCTGCGCTGTGACGAGCGCGCGCACTGGCTGGCGGATGACGCCGGCATCTCGCACGGCTACGCCAACGCGATCGTGCACGAATACGAGATGCGCCGCCGCTTGCGCCTCAACGGCGCCTGACGGCCCATCCGGGTGGCCGCCGGACAGCGATGCCGCCTGCCCTGATTACCCTGCGGTGGCTTGTGCGCCTGCCGGAGTGCCCTATGGGCTCGTTCGTATGGCTTATCCGGTGGTTATTTACTTTTGGCGGCCGCCCGATGAGGCACCCGACATGATGTGACAATCCCGCACGTCGCCGGAAAGGAACAGGTTCACCGTCGGCGGAGCGGTCATGTCGGCTCCGTTCTGGACCCGAGTTGCCCGGTGGTCCTTTCGTCCCGGCTTTTCTCAGTCGGCGTGCTTCGTCTCGGCTTTCTCGTATCGTGCTCACCTTTCTCGCCTAGGAGCGCCTCGGCTTTTCTCACCTGGTGCGGATAGCGCATTCTCGTTCGCATCGCGTGCCGCTGACGGCGGCCGGATAATGGCCTGCGCCGCCCACGGCGCGGCGCAGGCCGACGGCTCGCTGACCCGTACGGGCGTGCAGGCACGGGCTGGCCGGAGCCATCACCTGCTGTCCACCCAGGAGAAATGTCAGGATTTAATGGCATAAGTATTGGCGATGTGGGTATGACTCGACCTTTAGGGTCTGATGGTGTAGCAGATCTTAGTGATCATTGTTTCCAGTGGGGCCACATTGATAATTGGGACACTAGATCGAACCTCGATGAGTGCCCCCGGTCGGAGTCGAACCGACACTGGGGACCCTTTTAGGGGGCCGGCCTCTTCCCTTGGGCTACGGGGGCGAGACCATATTATCCCGTGCGCAATTGCCTAACCGATGAGTAACAAAGACCTCTCCGATTATTTTGGCGGGCCAAGGGTGCAGATTCTCACTGGATACGCGGAGCGTAGCTAATGACAAGATCGATATAGCGCAAAGTAACCGGATTAGGTTTCCACGCCAGCGCAGGAGCGAGCCCGGATGAAAACGGCATCCAGCATGGCCGGAGTGACGCGGCCGGTGAATGTGTTCTGCTGGCTCGGGTGATAGCAGCCGATGAGCAGCAGCTCGTCCTGCTGCCCGGCCCCCGTCAACCGAACCTCAGCGCCGTGACCGAACGGCGGCCGCGGCCGCGGTAGCACGAACCCGGCCTGCCCGAGCACCGGCCACATCGCCTGCCAGGCGAATCCGCCGAGGCACACGATCACCCGCAGGTCAGCAGCGACCAGGCGCAGTTCGGCTCGTAGCCACGGTGCGCAGGCGTCCCGCTCCGCGGGCTCAGGCTTGTTTCCCGGTGGAGCGCAGCGGACCGCGGCCACCATCCGGGTCTGCCGCAGCCGCTGGCCGTCCCCCGCCGCCACGCTGGTCGGCTGGGCCGCCAGCCCGCAGCGGTAGAGCGACGCGAAGAGGAAGTCGCCACTGCGATCGCCGGTGAAGATCCGGCCGGTACGGTTCCCGCCATGAGCGGCGGGCGCGAGCCCGACGATCAGCAGGCGCGGCCTAGCCGACCCCCAGCCGGGGATGGGGCGGCCCCAGTAAGGCTCGTCCCGGAACGCGCGACGGCGGGTGGCGGCCACCTCCTCCCGCCAGCTGACCAGACGCGGGCAAGCCCGGCACACGGACTGGCGCGCGACGAGTTCGTCGAGCGTGGTCGCGCGCCCGGCGAGTTGCCCGACGTCGGCCGCACTGCCCGCGACCGGCGTGTCCGGCCGGGCCGGATCACCGGGCCAGTCGCCCGGCGGCGCGCCGGGACCCGCCGCGTCCCCTCCGGCCGCCCCCCTCATCCCGGCCCGCACGTGGTCCTGGCCAGTGACCACGCCATCCCGTCGAGGATGTCGTGCTCGCTGACCAGCACCTCGGCGAAACCGAAGCGCTCCATGATCCGGTCCAGGATCAGGGCACCACCGCCGATTACGTCCACCCGGCCCGGGTGCATCACGCCGATCTTGGCGCGGGTCCTGGCGTCCTGGGCCAGCAGCGCACCGGTCACCGCGTGCACATCGGCGGCCGAGACACGAGCATGGTGGATCCGGGCCGCGTCGTAAGCGGGCAGCCCCATGGCGATGGCGGCCACCGTGGTGACCGAGCCTGCCAGGCCGATCAGGGTCCTGGCCTGGGTGACCGGCACGGCATCGGCCACCGTGCCCAGGATCGCGTCGATGTCGGCGATAGCCGCCGCCACCTGCTGGCCGGTGGGCGGGTCACCGTGCAGATGCCGTTCGGTCATCCGGACGCAGCCGATGTTCACCGAGATGGCGCGAACGCCGGAGACCGCTGCCCGGGCGTTCACCGGTCCCGTCGCGGCCGGGGCGGTGTCACCGAGCACGAATTCGGTCGAGCCGCCGCCGATGTCGGCGACCAGGAACGGGCCCCGGTCGTGGTCGGCAGCAAGTTCTGCGGTCGCCCCGGTAAACGACAGCATCGCCTCCTCGGTCCCGGTGAGGACTTCGGGCGTGATCCCGAGCACGTCGGATACCTGGTGGATGAACTCAGCCGCGTTGGCGGCATCCCTGGTCGCACTGGTGGCCGCCATACGCACCGCCTGAACAGCGGAGCCGGTGATGATGCCCGCATAGTCGCGGAGCACCCCGATCGTCCGCGCGAGCGCCTCCGGGGCCAGCCGTCCGGTCTTGTCCACCCCCTGCCCGAGCCGGACGATCTCCATCCGGCGGGTGAGATCGTGGATCTCGGCACGGTCGAGATCCACGTCCGCCACCAGCAGTCGCAGCGAATTCGTCCCGCAGTCCACGGCCGCGACCCGGCAGGTCATCGGGCGTCCGACGGGATGCATGGTCCCGCCAGCCACCATTGGCCCACGGCGGTCAGGGCCTCGCGGCCGAACGGGTTGACCTGGCCTGCGGCCAGCTCGTGAGCGACCAGCGCGTGCAGGCACTTGACGCGCTCAGGCATGCCGCCGGCCGACTGCGTGCCGGGCGGCAGCGGCTCGATGCCCGCTGTCCGCGCCGCGATCTCCCGGCGCGTCACGTAGTCGTGGTGCGCGCGGGCGTAGCGACGCCGCAGCGTCTCGTCGGCCAGTCGCGCGGTCATCTCCCGCATCAGCCCGGACGCCTCCAGCTTGCTCACCGCCGCACTCGCCCGCGGGCAGGTCAGGTAGTAAAGCGTGGGAAAGGGGCTGCCGTCGGGCAGCCTCGGCGCCGTCTCCGCGACATCAGGAAGCCCGCACGGGCAGCGGTGGGCCACGCCCATCAGCCCGCGCGGCGGACGGCCAAGCTGAGCCTCGATAACCTCCTGATCACGCGGGGTTATCACTAAGCCGGACTCTTCACGTTCGGGTCAGCCTGCTCGACCGACTGCCAGAGCTTCGCGTACCAGGGCGCGGGTCCTGCCCGCGATGTTCCCGGGCCCCTGGCGGTGCTGGCGGCCGGCTGACCGCCCTCTACGATGTAGCACTGCTTGCCGGGAAAGCACATGTCAAGCTCCTGCCGGGCCAGCTGTTCGATATAGGGCTGGCTTGACAGCTTGGCCTGCTGGGCTTCCAGGTTTTTCACCTGCGCTTGCATTGTCTGCTGCTGCGCCACCAGCTGATCGATCACGCGCCGCTGGGCTACATACTCGCGGACCGGGTACGCCAGGCTCAGCACGATCGCGCAGATCACTACCGCAAGCACCGCAGCCCGGCCGGTCAGCCGGGTTGTCCGGGGAGCGGCGGCCGGGGACACTAGCCCTTTTCTGCCCGCGCCGCAAAGCGCGGGTAGGCGCCTGGGCCCGCGTAGATCGCCGCATCGCCGAGGAGTTCCTCGATCCTGAGCAGCTGGTTGTACTTCGCCACCCGCTCGGCCCGGGCAGGCGCTCCGGTCTTGATCTGACCGCAGTTGGTGGCCACGGCGAGATCCGAGATCGTGGTGTCGTCGGTCTCACCGGAGCGGTGGCTGATTACGCAGCTGAACCCGGCGCGGTGAGCCAGGCTCACCGCGTCCAGGGTCTCGGTGACCGAGCCGATCTGGTTCAGCTTGACCAGCAGAGAGTTGGCCGAGCGCTCGGTGATGCCGCGGCTGATCCGTTCCGGGTTGGTGACAAAGATGTCGTCGCCCACCACCTGAACGAGATCGCCCACACTGGCGGTCAGCTCGTGCCAGCCGGGCCAGTCTTCCTCGGCCAGCGGGTCCTCGATCGAGACGATGGGATAAGCGTCCAGCCACTCGGCGTAGATCGCGGTCATCTCCGCCGATGTCTGCGGCTTCCCCTCGAAGTTGTACGCACCGTCGGCGTGGAACTCGGACGCGGCCGCGTCGATAGCCAGCCCGACATCCCGGCCCGGGACGAATCCCGCCTTGGCGATCGCCTCGACGATGAGGTCGAGTGCGGCCCGGTTGTGCTCGAGGTCGGGAGCGAAACCGCCCTCATCGCCGACGCCGGTGGAGAGCCCGCGCTGCTTGATCACTGACTTCAGCGCATGATAAACCTCGGCTCCCCAGCGCAGCGCGTCGGTGAACGTCGCCGCCCCCAGCGGGGTGATCATGAACTCCTGGATGTCCACGTTGTTGTCCGCGTGCGCGCCGCCGTTCATGATGTTCATCATCGGAACGGGCAGCACATGCGCATTAGGACCGCCGAGATAGCGGAACAGCGGAAGGCCGCTTGAGTCCGCGGCCGCCCGGGCTACGGCCATGCTGACGCCGACGATGGCATTCGCGCCCAGCCTCGACTTGTCCGGCGTCCGGTCGAGACCGATCATCGCCTGGTCCACCAGTCGCTGGTCGTCGGCCTCATGACCGAGCAACTCCGGCTGGATTTCGTCGATAACCGCCTGAACCGCCCGGCTCACCGCCTTACCGCCGTATTCAGCGCCGCCGTCTCTGAGCTCGACCGCCTCAAACGCTCCGGTCGAGGCGCCGCTTGGCACGCCGGCCCGGCCGACAGTCCCGTCGTCCAGGGCTACCTCGACCTCGAGGGTCGGATTGCCACGAGAATCCAGGATCTGCCTGGCATGGATCGCTTCAATGGAGGCCACCGCTGGCTCCTTGCCTCTGCTCGTGTGGGGCGCCTAGACGGGCTGAGCCTGACGGCTCACCCACCCAGCAGCCTAGTCGAGCAGCCACCCTCCGTGTTGCGGACCACGCCGGGGCCCGCCCAGAAAGAGCCCATCTGGCCTGGATCGCGGCCTGTCCCTGGCCGGATGAACTGTACCGGGCGGGCGGCTGAAATCCTGCCGCTAGCGAGCGGCGTTACCTAGCGCTGACCGGGTCAGCGTTGTCTTGGATCGCCTCAAGGACGCGCCGGTGATCGGCACCCAGGGTGGCACTGTGCCGTTGGGCCATCGCGGCCGACCGCATCAGGGATCTGCGCGGGGCCGCGCGAAGCGTCGCGTCGAGCATGGACCACGAAAGCTCGTTGAGCGTGCCCCGGACGATGGCCGGGTCCTGGGTCCGGTCACACACCTCGGCCAGGGCGGACAGCAGCTTCACGGCTCGCGGTTCTGAGGCCATGTCCATTCGGAACGCATCCAGCATCGGGCACGGCGAATCGACGGTCACGGCGGCCTCGAAGGCGTTCAGCAACGGGCTCACGTCGCCTGCGGTCAGCGGGTCGTACAGGCCGGGGAACGGGATCTCCTCGTAGCCGCGGTCATATCCGCTGACGTAGACCGGCGTCTGCGAACCCGAACTTGCCAGCACCGCGAGGGCGAGATCCATCAGGCTCACCGGCCAGCCAAGATCGGAGATGGCGTGGATACGGAACTCTCCCCGGCTGGCTCCCAGACAAGCGAGCAGCAGCAACTGCGCGGACTCAAGCGCGGACTGGACGTAGAACGCGATGTCCGGGCTGTGCAGCCGGATGACGCCGCTGCTCTTAGCCCATTCGTGCAGCCGCTGGTAGATGATCGAGTTGTCGAGTACGTGCGTGAACCGGCCGGCCGAGACCAGCATGCCGGTGCTGGTGGCCACGCCGGCGGAGACCCATTCCGCCGCGCGCTTGGAGGCGGTGTACATATCCGGCGAGAAGGGACGCAGGGCCTTACCTGTCGAGGCACAGACCACCTGCGGGACTCCGGCTTCGGCCGCGGCGAGGAGTACATTGCGGGTGCCGAGGACGTTGGTGGACACCGTACGGTGCACCTCTACCTCCGCAAGTCCCGGGTCCCGCTGGGCGGCCACGTGGAAAATCAGGTCAGGCCTGACGTCGCCGATGAGCTGGTCAAGCGCGGCACGCTCCCGGACGTCGGCACAGCGGTATTCGACGCTGGCGTGCCGCGGCCGGTGAGCCGATACGCCCCGGCTCACGCTGACCAGGCGACCCGGACGACGGATCAGCAGCTGAGATATCAACGCCGAGCCGATACAGCCGGTTCCGCCGGTGACCATCACGGTCGCACCTTGCACTCGTTCGGCCAGCTCCGGCTCAGGCAGGCACAATCCCCGCTCAGCGATGGAAAGAAACCGTGCGTGCTCTTCGGCGGCGCTGGTCCTGGCTGCGATCAGCGATCGAGTCAGGTCGCGTAGCACGTCGACGGTCTCGTCGTCCAGCACCTGCTGCCCGGGCGGCGCGACCTCGCGCATTTTCGCGATGATCTCCGGAACTTGTTCCACCCATGCCTCCCGCCTAAATGCCCCTACGCACGTCACGTCATGACGCGACGACACGCCTTCCCCAGAGATGCCCGTGCGGGTGCAGACCAGGCATCTAGCATCACCCGGAACCCCAATGGGGTCCACAATTTATCCCTCATTAGAGGGACAATGACGGACAGTTTACCACTGTGCATTGTTAGCTGATATAGAGCCGAGCCGTCAACTACGGCCCGGCCCCGGTGGTGACCCCCCATGACCTGGGCACGGACAGCGCGGTCACCACCTTCCTCCCGGTAACTTACCTCCGTCGTTATTAACTAGATTGCCGATCTTTTTTATTGCTATTAGGAGCCGGCGATGTCGCGGGTGCCGCCAGCCCCCGCGGCGCTGCCTGCCGCCGAGGCCAGCGAGCACTCCGGAACGTAGTCTGCTAGTGACGATAAGCATCTTTATCCAGCTAGGCCGCCCAGAGGAGCCGGAACGGACTATCCTTCTGGATAAGCTGATAAGATCCACTACATCGTCACGCCGGGGACTAAAGCGGACATTCTCGGGCATCCAGCTGCGAGCGGGCACGAAGTTGTTGCTGGGGAGGAAGCTTCCCACCCGCATACGTAACCAGCCGGGAGGGACTGTGACAGACGTCATAGAAAGGGCAGCCGGCGCGGCAGACCAGGGGCCGGCCACACATCAGAAGCGCCAATTCCTGCCGATCCCATCAGAAATAACGGGAACTCCTTGTCAAAGGCGAGTCCGCTGCGGCCTGCTTAATGAGGAGCCCGGAGGCAGATGCCCGAGGTGAGTAGCGGTTTCGAAACTGACCGTATGTCCAAAGCGGAACGCGCAGCGGAAGAAGAGCTTTCGCGCACCGATGACCGGACATCCGAGGTTCGCAGCTGGTTCCAGCCTGGCGGCCCAGCGCACCCCGCTGAGGACGGCACCGCTGAAGCCGGTTCCGCTAAGGCCGTCAGGGCGTCAGACAGGCAGCAAGTGACGGTACGTAAAACCAGCGACTCAGAGTCGGCCGACCGGATCGAGCCTTATACCGAGCCCGAGACCGTCGCTTTGCCAAAGCTCCGAGTCAGCCCACCCAAGGCGCAGAACGTCACCGGACCGGCTGGCACCGCCACCGCCGCCACCACGGGGAACTCCGGCTCGCCGTCAGCCGAGGCCAAGACCGTACCGCCCCGGCCGGCATCGCCGCGCCAAGCCCAGCCCGCCGGGCGGCGGGGATAGCCAGGGCGCAGCAGCCGCGGCCCGCTCCCGTGCACCGGACGAGACCGAGCCGGCCACGGTCATCCTGCCCAAGCTCCGGGTCAGCCCGCCCCCAGCACAAAACGGCACAGGTACCAGAACAGGGACCTCCGGCCCGCGGCCATCCGGAGCCAGGGCGAGCGAGACCGAGCCGGCCACGGTCATCCTGCCAAAACTCCGGGTCAGCTCGCCGCGGGCACAGAACGGTACCGCCGGGGCCGGTGCCGTCATCGCCGCCAAAACGGGGACCTCCGGCCAGCACCAGCCCGCCGCGGCCAAGGCCGCGACTCAGGTCGCGCCGGAAAAGCTCGTCACAGCACCGAGCCGAGGGCTTAAGCGTGCTGTCGAGCGGCACAGGCCCTTGATTGTCGCGCTGGCCGTCATCGTCGTCATCGCGGCGACCGCGGCGTTCACATCGATCCGGCTAGACGCCAGCCCCAGGCCGCTCGGTGCGCCTCCGCTCGACATTCCGGCCCCGGGCAAAAGCCAGGTCGCCCAGGTTGCCGCCTCAAGCGCGTGGCCCACCACGGCGCCCGACTCGGCCCCGGCCACCTGCAAGCAGGCGAGCATTAAGGGCTCGGTCGGCGCTTCAGTCGTCAGTTACCTTGACGATAAGACCAGTCAGCATAGTCTCGTACCCGCGGAGGCCAAGGGGCTCGGCCTGATTAACTTCTCCTGGACGAGCCTGGCGAGCCCGACTCAGTTTATCGCGAGCGACTCGTTTGCCCCGTCGCTGACGACCGAGCTGACGGCAGCTAATCAAGCCGGTCCGTGTGGGCTGCGCTTCACGACCCTCAGCGATAACGATCCGACCATGAGCCACAGCGCCGACGTACGCATGATGACCAAGGTTCTCACTAGCTCCAGCGTCCGGCAGGCGCATGTGCTTGCGGTAGCGCAATGGATGGCCGCCCAGCCTCTCGCCACCGGGCTGACCATCGATTATGAGAACGGCCTGCCGCAGAACCTGAACGATATCAAGACGGCGAAGCAGGCGGCTGGCTGGTCCGGTCTATCGCTGGACGAGACCGTTAACCGGCTAAGTGATGATTACACCCAGCTGATCGGGGAAATCGCGACCGCCATGCACAGGCAGCATCGCCTCGTGCGGCTCATGGCCCCGGTGCGGTACAGCGACGACGTAGACGTCGCGACCACAGACATCGCGCCATACCTGCTGAACTACGGAGCATTGGCTCAGTACGTTGATCAGATAGTGCTCAAGGCCTATGATTTTAACTTCGCCACCGGAAATCCAGGACCCATCGCCCCGTTTGCCGACGTGGCTAAGGTACTTACCTATGTGCACAGCTACAACGTGCCGTGGAGCAAGCTCGCGGTCATAGAGCCTTTGTATGCCTACAACTGGACGGTAAATAAGAGTGGCAATATTGCCCTCAGCGCCAGCGGCCAGCCTATTTCCGCGACAACTCTGAACGCCACCCAGATAAGCACAAGCCTCAAACAGTGGCATCAGGAAAAAACCGAAGACGGAGAGACTGAGTATACTTATACTCAGTCGGGGAAGAAGCACATAGTCTGGGATGCCTCGAGCGCGCTCAAAGCTGAGATGACGTGGCTGAAGCACAACTACCCGCAGATCGGCATTGATGCCTCGACGATCGGCAACGCCGACCCCACCGGGTCGGCCCTAGCGGTCACCGTCCTCGGCAGCTGATACTGCCCACCGGAGCGGCCAAGTCCTGGCACCGACGGACACGGCGGCATCCCCGAACCGGGCCGGCCCGGAGGGTGGCGATGGCCATGACTGCTTGCGGCCTGCAGCTGGCCCGGCGCAGGACCACGTGGCGTTCAGGAACGCAGGGGACGCCAGGTTCAGCTCCACCGTGAGGGAAGCCGCGGGCAGGGGTGACACCGCGCTGCCTGCCGCTCCCGCCGGGCGTCTCCGGCCCGCGACCGCAGCCGCGGCTACCGGCCCGGTTCCGGGTTCCCTCTGGTAATCAGGACCTCGATCGTGCGCTGATGACATATCATCTATAAACTGACATCGCTAGTCATAAGGTAGTATCAGCAGTAGTACGTGGCTCCTGGGGGGGAGTCAGCCTGCCAGCAGGCCAAAACATTCAAAATGAATAGCCGCAACGTAGTTTTTATATTGCATGGAAATGCACTTAGCGGCTTCCATGGAGTGGGGAGGCGATTATGAGTACACCGATTCGGAAAGAATTTGGCCCAGGCTATGACTACCCGAACCGAAAATTGCATCTCTGGGCAGTAATTTTGCCGACAGTGCTCATAATCGCGCTTGCCGTGGTCCTGATACGGCATACCAGTACTCCTAGCAGCCAGGTCGTTCGCAGTCCCGTGGTCGCTTGCCCGAAGCAGACGTGCCCGCCGCCGGGATCCACGAGTTCGGCCAAGGCCACACCGACAGCCAAGGCTACCCAGACAGCCAAGGCGTCACCTCAGGCGGCCGGACTTGGCGCGGCCAGGCGGTCGGCCGCCCCGGTCCTGGACGTCATGGGCGCGATGCCCAGCCAGGCGTCGTCCGCGGTAACTCAGGCGGTAATTCTCTCCAGCGCGTAGTCAAGTAGTCCACCGGCAGCCACACGGGCGAATCAGACTTTGAGAGAACGAGAGAACGTGGATTCCAAGAGCAAAGCAACTCCTGTAATAGATCCGGAAACCGAGATAATTCCGGTTTACGTCAAGAAGCAGATCTTTTACAGCCCGGCTGCACGCCGGGGGTTGTACGTGCTCGTGCTGATCGCCTTCTTGCTCGCAGCCACAGCGGTGGGTTGGCAGTGGAGTCTCGCCCGGGCAGGAAAGCCGTTGCCGACTGCGGCTCACTATAACACGAGCGCCAGTTACGCTAGCAGCATTGCCACCGAACTGGCCCGCTGCGGGCAAGAACACGGAGAATTCGGCCCAGGTGGCGCGCTCCAGGTACCAGTGATAGGCCAGGGCGTATTTCAGCGTGTCGTGGACATCGTCACTAAGGGTAACACGACCTACGCGGTGGATCCGTTTACAGGCCGGCCGGTGCAGTCTCTTACCGACCTTCAGCAGCACGCTACTCGCAGCTGCCGTTACGCCATCCAAGAATATGGCACCATACCGCAGAACACCGTCGTGCTGACCTATGACAATAGCCCGACCGCCCAGTGGACACCGCAGATTCTAGGCATACTGCAAGCATATAACGTACATGCCACTTTTTTTAACACTGGCGCCAATATCCTGGCGATGCCGCAGATATTCAACGCAGAGGTAAGTACCGGAAACGTTGTCGGCAACGAAACCCTAGATAACCCCGAGCTTACCCACCAAACAGGCAGGCAGGCGCGCCAGGAAATCGTCACTAATGCGCAGATCATAGCGACAACCGGAAAATATCAGAGCCATCTTTTCTATACGCCTTCGGTCGGGAATAACGAACAGGCGGTGGAGGAGAATCTCTTCGCCACGCTCGTGGGGCAGCAACTCGGCTTCGCCGACGTGAACCTCACAAACGCTAGCTGGGACTATCAGGTGAGCGCCCATCAGACCCCCAGCCTGCAACGTAACGGCGCCGGGGTCGTACTCGTCATTCACGACGGCGGCGGCAGTGCCGCCAACACGCTGCAAGCTTCGATAACCCTGATCCGCAAGGCCGAAAGCCTTGGCTACCATTTTATGACCATTCCGCAACTGCTCGGCTCGCAGGACTTCGCCGGGACGGTGGCCGGCCCGGTCCAGCCGAGCCTGAACGACCGGGTGGGCTACCTGGTGTACTGGGGGCCGCATGTGCTGCAAGCGCAGCTCTTGCGGAACGCCATGCGTTATATGACGATCTTCATCGGCCTGATAACCGTCCTGTGGATCCTGGCCGCGGCCTGGGGCCGGTATTACAACTACCGCAGGGCTCCTTCCTGGCACCCGGACAAAGTCTCCGTTCTCATCCCCGCCTGGAACGAATCCAAGGTAATCCGGCGTACGGTCGAAAGCATCTTGCGCTATTCCTACGATTTCGAGGTCGAAATCGTCATCGTCGACGACGGCTCGACGGACGACACCTGGGAGATCGCCCAGCAACTGCACGCCGAGTATCCGTCGGTCAAGATCTATGACAAGGAGAATGGCGGCAAGGCTAAGGCGCTCAACTACGGCCTGTTCATCGGGGTGACCACGGATTACACGCTGATCATCGACGCCGACACGATAGTCGCGGACCAGGAGACAATTCCGCGGCTGGCCCGGTGGTTCGCTGACCCGAAGATCGGCGTGGTGGCCGGGCGGACCAAGGCTGGGTACCGCGGCAAGGGCCTGCGCCAGAAAATGCTGGCCGAGTTTCAGTCCACCGAGTACGACTTGGGCATCGCGGTCCTGCGGACCGCACAGGACTGGATGAACGGCATCGTGATCGTCCCAGGCAGCTGCTCCATGTTCAGGACGGCGCTGCTCCGCGAGGTGGGCGGGTTTAAATCCCACCTCATCGCCGAGGACGCGGCCGCCGGCATGGAATTGCGCCGCCGCTTCCCCGGGATGCGCATACGGCAGGACATCACCGCAGTAGCCCTCACTGAGGTCCCGCTCACGGTCAAGACGCTATGCAACCAATGGCGGAGATGGAACTTCGGGGTCATGCAGGTGATGATGGACCACCGGGAGATTTTCGTCCGGCCGGACAAATACGGCGGACTTACCATTCAGCTGTGGTGGTCCCTGTACGGCCTGATCGTGCCGACGCTCCTCATGCCGGTAACCTACCTCATGATCGTGGTCACGGCATTTAATCGCAACTGGCTGAACCTGCTAATTTACCCGTTGATCTTTATCATTTACCGTGTCGCAACGACTCTAGTGTCCATGATTATCATGCGAGAATGGATGAATCCGCTCACGGCTATCTGGTACCGGATCATCAATGACCCGCTGCAGATATACCTGGCTGTGACATGCTGGTATAAGGTCCTGAGCGGTAACGTCCAGTCCCGGAAGATCTGGTCGAAGATTCCTCGCCAGGGCGTGCCGCAAGCGGCGGCAAGCGCGTCGACGGCCGACCTGCAGCCGCTGCTGGCCGCAGCAGGTAGAAGCCCTCGCCACCAGGTTGATGACGATCAGGTCAGTGCCCCGCAAGGTACCGATGAGTCGGTCGACCAGGCTGTCGGCAGCTTGCTGCGGTAGCCGTTACCTGGGTGGGTAAGACCTTACGCTCCTGGTCACGAGGTGAACGGCTCGGCCAGATGGCTAAAGGCCCAGCTGGCCTGCGAGATGCCGGAGCACGTGTTGCTGTCGACGGACCCTGGGCAGCCGCCGTGGTCTCGCTGGATCGCCCAGATGGACAGCATGCCGAGCGAATGGTCACGGGCGAAGCTCAGGATCTGTCTCGCGTTCGAAAGCTGCGTGACCTCGGTCTTATTCGGGTTGTCATCGACGCCGGGAAGGAAGGTGAGCCCCTCCATCGCGTAAAGTTCCTGCCGCGACTGCTTCGGGTACAGAGCGGCGAGCTGGCTGTTTACGCTGGTGGCCGCGCTGGTGGCCGCGCTGCCCATATCGACTGTTCCTGGCAGGTCGTAATAGTCAAAGGCCATCAGGTTGACCAGGCTCACCTTCGCGCCTTCCTGCACCGCATTTTGCAGGACCGAGAGGGCATTCGGCTGGAGGCCGGAAGGCTGGACCGGCAGCGTGTACTGGATCTCCAGCGGGTAACCGTGACTGGCTGCCCATGCCTGCGTCATCGCGATCGCCTTGTTCCGGCGCTCGATACCCGCCGAGTTGTTCAGGGCGTTGAGTTCCACGTCCATGTCGAGCCTGGTGACGTGGTAGGTGGAAATGACGGCCTCGTAATCGCTGGCGAGCGCGCTGACGTTACTGCAGGCGTCGGCGATCTCCGCGCCGTTGTTGCCCGCGCTCTGACCGCCGAACGCCAGCGCGACGTTGCCGCCCTGCTGCTTCACAAGCCCGATCTCGGACTTGTAGGCCGAGGAATCGGCTGACTGTGAACCATCCCAGGTCAGGGTGCAGGATCCGGCGGATTCCGCCTGCAGGAAGCCGAGGTTGAAGTACTTCGCTCCCGACTGGGAAGCGAGCGACGAAACGCTCGTGTTAGTCCAGGTCTCGAAATACGGAGAATAGACCTGGGCCGGCCACTGCTTGAAGGCGCCAACTCCCGGCGCCGGGGCGGAAGAAGGGGGGTCGGACCGTTGCGTGGGCGGAGCACTAGACGTCTGCGTGCTGCTACATGCGCATAGGGACACAGCGAGGGCCGCGGCCCCGAGTATCGCGGATCCGATTACCCGACGGGTCATGTTATCCCTCCCTGGCGGGGAGCCATTAGAAGACAGCATCTCGCTGGCCGAAAGCGAGCTCTAGCCGCCGCAGGAGGCCCATCGGCCGTCCTGAGGCTCCCGCAAGCAGCTTACTTCAGCCGCCGCAGTCTACGGTCACCCGCGGTCAGGGATAGGCCGCCGCGCTGCGGCCGCGGGCTAAGCAGGTTGCCGAGTACGAAAGATGGCCAGGAAGGACCGGAGGTGCTGCCCCCTTCTCGAGATACTGACCCAGGGTGGCCGCTGAGCCAAGGCCGGATGGCCCCGGACCTTGCCCCCAGGCCGACGGCTGCTGTGGCCTGGCCCGCAGCTCGCAGCCCAAACGCCCGGCCGCGGGCCTGCCACTAGTAAGCTCCGAACCCTCGTACGAGTACCGAAATCGTCTTCCACAGAATCTGCAGGTCCAAGGTAAACGACCAGTTCTCGACGTACCGCAAGTCGAGCCGGACCGATTCTTCCCAGGACAAGTCTGACCGGCCGTTAACCTGCCATAGACCGGTCAGGCCCGGCTTGACCACGAGCCGACGGCGGACATGGTCGGCATATTTCTCCGCCTCATCAGGAAGAGCCGGGCGCGGGCCGACCAGCGACATATGGCCAAGGAGCACATTGAAGAGCTGCGGTAGCTCATCAACCGACCAGCGCCTCAGATGCGTCCCGACCGGCGTTACCCGGGGATCCTTGCGGAGCTTGAACAGGACCCCGTCCGTATCGTTGCTGGCGAGCAACTGCGCCCTGCGTTGCTCGGCGTCCACGACCATGGTGCGAAATTTGTAGATCTTGAACTCGTGACCACCCTTGCCTACCCGAAGCTGCGTGAACAGCACCGGACCGCGGTCGGAGAACCAGATTGCCCCGGCCAGGACCGTCAGCAGCGGGGCGAGAAGGACTAGCGCCACCGCGGCCACGCACCGGTCGAACAATCCCTTCATGACCAGCCGGGCGCCAGTCAGCTGCGGATGATCCACGTGCAGCAGGGTGAGCCCAGCCGTCGACCTGATCGTCGTCCGCGGACCAGCGACGTCCAGTAGGGCCGGTGACACGCACAGGTCGGTCCCGGTCTTCTCGAGCTCCCAGGCCAGGCCCCGGAGCCGGACGCCGTCCATCTCCGGACAGGCGAGCACCGCGACGGTATCCGCGCCGAAAGCCTTGACCGCGGCCGTGACATCGTCGAGGCCGCCGTAAACGGGCACCCCGACCACCTCGTCGCACTCTCCCGGCCGTACCACACAGGCACCAACGACCTTCAGCCCGTGATACTTGTCGCGCTGGAGCTCGGTGACCAGATTGGCTACGGACAGCTCATGTCCCACCGCCACCATGTTGAGCAGGCACTGACCCGCCGCACGCCGCCGGTGCAGGTGCTTACGTATTCCGTACCTGGCGACGAGGTCGAGGACCGTGACACTGGGCAAGGCGATGACCACGTAGCCGCGGGACAACTCGAGGTTGACGGCGTAGGAGAAAATCGCCACCGTCGCGGTCAGGCTTACCCCGGCGTTCAGCACCTTGCGGAACTCATCAGAACCGCTCCCGATGAAGCGGACGTCATAGGCGCCGGCGAGCCAGAGAGCGGTCATCCAAAGCACGGGCAGCAGGAAACTCAGCGCTACGTAGGTTCCTGTGACATCGTCGCCAAAGCGGAGCTGGGCGGCCGCAAAAACCCCTACGACGGCGCACAAAACGTCAACTACCGCTGCTTCACGCAGGTAGGCCCTCGTCCACACGGACACGCGTTTGGACTCCGGCCGGTCAAACCGACGGGTAGCAACTGCACCAAGCATACGCACTGACCCCCCACGGGCAGCACTGAACCTGCTCAGTGCGTCCCGCGCTCCCACTCAGCCTGTTTAGTCCGAGTTCAACTGCATTTAATCCTGCGTTCTCCCACATGTATGGACGCGTAGTCAAACAGCTTGGTTTACAAGTATCAACTGTGACTTAACGTGACAAGTTCCTTGCTCTCCCGGTCAGTATGAACCCCAAGAGGGTGGGTAAGTCGGGTAAAACGAACAAAACAACCGAACAGCAACCGTCCTGCTACCAAACGCGCCGGGAAAATCACCGGAACGGGACGCGATCACCCAGCCGCAGGCCGGGACATGAGCGTCCTGCCAAGGCCCGCCAGGACGCGACGGTACCCAGGGTCCCCGCGTTTACGGGATTTTCATCGATTCTTTCTCCGGCCCTACACACAGGCTGGACGATATGACCTGAGCCGCCTGCCGTGACTTACCATGAGGTACGATCGTTAACTGCCAGCCGAGCGCTACGAACGCTCCCAGGCGCGCACCAGCTCACGGTAATGACGGGCCGCCGCGCGCAACTCCATCTCAGGGTCACAGCCCACCTCCCGCGCCCTGACCACCAGCCGGAACAGCTGACGGCCGATGTCATCGCCCGGGCCATCGTCCCCCTCCAGGTGAGCGAGGGCGTCGGGTACTCCGGCCCGGGCCGCCCGGCGCTGCAACTGCGCGGCCAGGGCCAGGGCGGGCTGCCCGAAGGGCACCCCGTCAAGCGCTGACACGGCATCCGGGGTCGCCGTCAACCCAGACCGCTCGGCCTTTTCTCTCTTCTCTTCCTTCTTGATCTCGTCCCAGTTGCGCGTGACGTCCTCGGGGCCGGCGACGGTCACGTCCGCGAAGACATGCGGATGTCGCCTGACCAGTTTGCTCACGATCCCGTCAGCCACATCATCGATGGTGAAAGAGGTGCCGTCGCCGCGCTCGGCCGCGACGCGCGCGTGAAACACGACCTGCAACAGCACGTCGCCAAGTTCCTCGCAGAAGGCCCGCTCATCGCCGGACTCGAGCGCCTCAAGGGCCTCGTAGGGCTCCTCAAGCAAGTGCGGCGGCGAGTGACTCATGGGTCTGGCGAGAGTCCCAGGGGCACTCGACACGCAGCCGGTCCATGGTCGCGACGAGATCCAGCAGATGTCCGCCCGGCAGGTCAGCCGAGCCAACCAGCACGCTGAGCACCGGGCGGGATCACCGGCTCCGCACCCGGTTCGGGCAGCCACACCACGCTGTCGGACGCGGGGGGCGCCGCGCCGACCTCGTCCACGACCCGGTACGCGATTCCCGCCTCGTCCAGGGCGGGCAGCTGGGGGTGGCCAGGCGAGGCCAGGACGATGACCGCGGACCGCAGTGTCTGCCAGGCCTGCCAGCTGAGCAGCCCCGGCGCCACCCGCGGGCTGGTGACGAGGACGGTCAGCAAGCTGGGGTGAACCCCGCGGCGGAGGGCGCCTGGGCCGACCCGCCCGCCCGGGACACCGTGCCCGGCACCGTCACGACCTGATACTGGGTGTAGTTCAGCCGACCGAACTGCGGGTTGATCTGGATCTTCAGGTTCTTGGCCGCCGTGCACTGGGCCCGCTCGAGCTTGGTGTTCACGGCGGCCTGCGCCGCCGACGCGGTGGGCAGCGTGCCGCCGTTGGCCCGCTCGGCGAACTGGGTCTCGATGGCCTCGTACCGGCCGAGCTCGGCGGACATATTCGGCGGGATCCCGGCGTGGGCCAGGATGAGGTTAAGGGTGAGGTTCGGCACTCCCGGGGATCGAGGCCTTCACCGACGCGTAGACCTGCGCGAGCGCGTTCTGCGCCTGAGAGCTCGAGACCGTGATGCCGGCCTGCTTGGCCAGCTCCTCGTTGATCTTAAACCGGACCAGCCAGCTCAGCGTGTCCTGTGTTTCCTGGGCCGCGGTCAGCTGGACCAGCGTCCGGTACTGCTGGGCGGCCTGGCTGAGGTTGGTCACCTCGGTATCGAGGGTCGCCATGGTGATCCGCTGGTTGCCGACCACGGCCGCGGCACCCATCTTGACCGGCGAGCACCCAGCCAGCAGCAGGCCGGCGCCGAGCACCGCGGCGGATACCTTGACAAGCCGGGCAAGCACCGGACGTTCCCCTCTCATGACACTCCTACCGCCAGGTCGGCCAGGACCGACCGGATGACTTCGCCACACCAGGCCAGCAGTTCGGTATCCCGGAGCGGCTGACCGCCGATCACGGCGGTCTTCGGCACTGGTACGAGCATCGTACGCACCGTCGGCTTCAGCACCGTCTTCGGGTACAGGCGCTGCACCCGGACCTGCCGCGAATCGGGCAATTCGACCGGCGCGAACCTGATGTGGTTACCGGCCGCGGTGATGTCGGACAGGCCGCCCGCCGGGCGGCGGTGCGCAGCCGGGCCACCTCGAGCAGGTTGAGGACCGGCTCGGGCGGATCACCGTACCGGTCGGACAGCTCGTCGGTGATCGCGGTGACGTCCAGTTCCGAGTCGATGGCCGCGATCCGGGTGTACGCCTCGAGCCGGAGCCGTTCGCCAGGTATGTAGTCGTGCGGGATATGCGCGTTGACCGGGAGCTCCACCCGGACCTCCGGCTTCTCGGCCGGCCCGTCACCCTTCAGCTCGTTGACCGCCTCGCCGATCATCCGCACGTACAGGTCGAACCCCACCCCGGCGATATGCCCGGACTGCTCACCGCCGAGCAGGTTGCCCGCGCCGCGGATCTCCAGGTCCTTCATCGCGACGTACATGCCCGCGCCGATCTCGGTGTGCTGGGCCACGGTGGCCAGCCGCTCGTGCGCCACCTCGGTCAGGGACCGCTCCGGCGGGTACAGGAAGTACGCGTAGGCGCGTTCCTTGCCCCGTCCCACCCGGCCGCGCAGCTGGTGCAGCTGAGAGAGGCCGTACATGTCGGCGCGGTCGATGATGAGCGTGTTGGCGTTGGGAATGTCCAGGCCGGATTCCACGATCGTGGTGCAGACGAGCACGTCGTAGTTCCGCTCCCAGAAGTCGACCATGATCTGTTCCAGTTCATGCTCGTTCATCTGCCCGTGCGCCACCGCGATCCGCGCCTCCGGCACGAGCTCGGCCAGCTGGGCGGCGACCTTGCGAATCGAGCTGACCCGGTTGTGCACGAAGAAGACCTGCCCGTCCCGCAGCAGCTCGCGCCGGACCGCGGCGGTGACCTGCTTGGCATCGTAGGCGCCGACGAAGGTGAGCACCGGGTGCCGCTCCTCGGGCGGGGTCAAGATGGTGGACATCTCCCTGATCCCGGCCACCCCCATCTCCAGGGTCCTGGGAATGGGGGTGGCCGACATGCCGAGCACGTCCACCTCGGTCCGGAGCCGCTTGAGGTACTCCTTGTGCTCCACCCCGAACCGCTGTTCCTCGTCGATGATGACTAGGCCGAGCCGGGCGAACCGGGTCTCCGGGGACAGCAGCTTGTGCGTGCCGATGACCACATCTACCGTTCCGTCGGCCAGCCCGCGCAGCGTCTCCGCGGTCTCGGCGCTGCCCTGGAACCGGGACAGCGGCTTCACCGTGACCGGGAACGGCGCATACCGTTCGGAGAACGTGGAGAAGTGCTGCTGGACCAGCAGCGTGGTCGGCACGAGCACGGCGACCTGCTTGCCGTCCTGCACCGCCTTGAACGCGGCCCGCACCGCGATCTCGGTCTTGCCGTAGCCAACGTCGCCGCAGATCAGCCGGTCCATCGGCACCGGCCGTTCCATGTCGTGCTTGACCTCGTCGATAGCGCCGAGCTGGTCCGGGGTCTCCACGTAAGGGAACGCGTCCTCCAGCTCCCGCTGCCAGGGGGTGTCCGGGCCGAAGGCAAACCCGGGCGAGGCCATCCGGGCCGAGTACAGCCGGATCAGTTCCGAGGCGATCTGCCGGACGGCCTTGCGCGCCCGGCCCTTGGCCTTGGCCCAGTCCGCTCCGCCGAGCCGGTGCAAGGTGGGAGCCTCACCGCCTGAGTACCTGGTCACCTCGTCCAGCTGATCGGTCGGCACGTACAGCCGGTCGGCCGCTGGCCCCGCCTGCTCGGCGCGTACTCGATCACCAGGTACTCGCGGGTGGCCCCGGCCGTGGTCCTGGACGTCATCTCCACGTACCGGCCCACCCCGTGCTGCTCGTGCACCACGTAGTCGCCGGACTTGAGCTGGAGCGGATCGACGCCGCCGCGACGGCGGCTCGGCATCCGCCGCATGTCCCTGGTGGTCGGCATCCCGGCCGGATGCCCGGCCAGGTCGCTCTCGGTGAGCAGCACCAGCTTGGCGGCCGGCCAGATAAAGCCGTTCTCCACCCGCGCGGTGGTGACGTAGGGGACACCAGGCTCGGGCGGATCTTCGAGGTCGGCCAGGCGGGCCCCGATGCCCTCACCGCGGAGCATCTCGGTCAGCCGCTGGGCTGGCCCGTGCCCCTCGGTGACCAGGACCACCCGCCAGCTGTCCGCCAGCCAGCTCCGCACGTCCGTCATCATCCGCGCCGTATCGCCGCGATAGGCCGGTGCCAGCGAGGCATTTATCCGGAACGGCACGCGGTCCTCGCGCCCGGACAGCTGCGGGCCAGCCGGGGCGGACCTCCCGGCCGTGGGATCCGCGTCGTCGGTCACGCCAAACGGCGCGACCGTCCACCAGGGCACGCCGAGCGCCGCCGCGGCGGCGCGGATCCGGGCGATCGGCTGAAAGGCCGCGGCCCCCAGGTCGACGGGCGCCTCACCCCCGGCGGCGGCGTTGACCCAGGAGGCCTCGAGGAACTCCTGGCTGGTCCTGACCAGTTCCTCGGCCCGGCTGCGGACCCGTTCCGGGTCGCAGGCGAGCACGATGCCGGCCGGAGGTACGTAGTCAAGGAGCAGTTCCATCCGGTCGGCGAGCACCGGCGCGAACGCCTCCATACCCTCCACCGCTATGCCCTCGGCCAGCTTGCCACAGATATCGGCCAGCGCCGGGTGGGTGTCGGCCAGCTCCTTGGCCCGGGCCCGCACGGCGGGGGTGAGCAGCAGCTCGCGGCACGGGGGTGCCCACAGCCCGTTGCCGGCCGGGCCGATACTGCGCTGATCCGCGACCTTGAAGTAACGGATCTCCTCCACCGTGTCACCGAAGAACTCGACCCGCAGCGGGTGCTCCTCGGTTGGCGGGAACACATCCACGATGCCGCCGCGGACGGCGATCTCACCGCGGCTGGTGACCAGGTCGACCCGGGAGTAGCCGATCTCGACCAGCCGGACGAGCAGATCGTCGAGCTCGCCGTCCTGGCCCGCGGCCAGGCTGACCGGTTCGAGGTCACCGAGCCCGGCCACGATCGGCTGCAGCAAGCTCCTGATCGGGGTCACCACCACCGTCAGCGGGCCGTTCGGCTCGCCCGGGCCGGCCGGATGGGCGAGCCGCCGCAGCACCGCGATCCGCTGGCCCACGGTGTCTGACCGCGGCGAGAGCCGCTCGTGCGGCAGCGTCTCCCAGCCGGGGAAAGCCGCCACGCTGCCGGGCGGCAAGAACGAGCCGAGCCCGGCGGCCAGGTCCTCTGCCTCCCGCGCCGTCGCCGTCACGGCCAGGACGAACCTGGCGGAACCCGCCGCTGCCCGGCGGGTCAGCGCGGCCGCGAGTACCGGCCGCAGCGTCGGCGGCGCGACCAGGTCCTCGCCGCTGAGCTCAGCCGGGGTGAGCCCGTCGTCAGCCGCACCGGAGGCCGCGGCGCCGTGCTCGGCGGCATCGTCGTCAGCGCGCGCGACCACGTCGTGGAGTTGCGGGTCGTCATCGAGAATGGTGAGCAGTCCTGCGAGGCTCATAATGTCCTTGTTATCGCCGTGTGTCCCTTGTCCTGGCGGGCCAGTGCCCGCGGGCGGACCATCGGGTTGGTCCGTGACCCGCTCCGGGCAGCATGATTTGGCCGGGTTTTAGCCGCCCCGGCGCTTCACGGAACGGTCCCAAGTTTACGCGTTCCGCCGCACCGGATGCGGAGCCGCCCCCGGCTAAGGCTCGGGTTACTGGTGACTGCGCGGCCGGCGCCCGGCGGCGTGGGCCGGACCCGCCGAGGGCACCGCACCGGATGCTCGACGGGCCGGCCCCGTGACTCTTGCCGACAGATCGTAATTGATCTATTACGCTTCGGGTTTATGGCCACTACAGGCGGGCGGACCGAAGCGGAGCGGGCGGTGTCGCGGGCGCGGCAGGCGGCAAGCCAGGCCCGGCTGGCCGCGGCGACCCGGGCGTACCGCGGTACCCCGGTGCGGGAGATGTTCGCGCTGCCGATCCGCGACTGTGTTTACCAGTGCGTCGGACGGCCGGTCCGCCTGCTCCTGGCCGGGTACCTGGCCTCGCCGGACGAACTCGGCCTGCCCCAGCTGCGCGCGGCCGGCTTCGACATCACGGTGCTGGCGGTCGACGAGCAGGACCCGGGACGGCCCGTGCCGCCGGGACCGCCCGTGACCGGCGACCAGGCGGCCGGCCGGGACCTCTCCGCTGAGGTCATCCACGGCGACCTGCGCACGATTCCGCTCCCGCCGCGCTCGTTCGACATCGTGCACTGCGCGCTGCTGCTCGACCGCATTTCGCACGTCGAGCTGATCCTGGACCGGTTCACCGCGGCGCTTCGCCCCGGCGGCCTGTTCCTGCTGCGCATTCGCGACCGGGACTGCGCCGCCGGCCTGCTCGACCGGACCGCGCCGCAGTGGCTCAGGCGGGCCCTGTGGGCGCGGGTCAACCCAGGTCAGCCCGGCCCGTTCCGGGCCGTGTACTCCCCGGCGGGGTCAGATCGCGGTGTCCAGGCGTATCTGCGGATGCGGGGCCTGGTCATCTGCCAGCGCGAGACCGCCAGGACGTGGCCGGCCGGACCCGGCCGGACCGCCGGGGGCGCCCTGGCCGTCCGGGTGGTGGCCGCGGCTCGCCGCCTGATCGCCTGCCTGACCCGTGACCGTCTGAGTGATGCGCACGACGAGGTGCTGTACGTGATAAGAAAGCCACAGGACCGCTTCGCGCGCGTCGTTTGACGTCCGGCCAGGCCCAGGCGCGTGCTCGTGCGGCGCTCCGGCGTACCGCGCCGGACGTGACATTCGGAGGCTCAGCTGACTGCTCAATCACCGCCCGCACTGCCGGCGGAGCTTGCGAACTGGCCCTCCTACACGCTCAGCGAGACCCAGCTGGGGCAGCTGGAACTGCTCACCTCGGGTGCGCTCGCGCCGCTGGGCGGCTTCATGGACGACGCGGACGTGACCGCGGTCAAGCAGCGGGGCATGCTGGCCGACGGCACCCCGTGGTCCATGGCGGTGACACTGGACGTGCCCGCCGACGCCGTCTCGCCCGACGCGGGACACCTGGTCCTGGCCGATCCTGAGGGTTCACCGCTGGCGGTGCTCTCGATCACCGAACGGCGGCCAGCCCCGGAACCGCACGATCCGGTGCCGCTGGTGCGGCTGGCCGGTCCGGTCCAGGTACTGCGCGAGCCCGAGCACGGGCCGTTCCGCCAGTTGCGGCGGCAGCCGGCGCAGGTGCGCGCCGAGCTCTCCGCCGGTACCGGTTCGGCGGCCAACGTGCTCGCCTACGCCACCCGCCGCCCGCTGAACAAGCGGCACATCGGCCAGCTGCGTCACTTCGCTGGCCAGCTGAACGCCCGGCTGCTCGTGCTGCCCCTGATCGCCGGACCTGCTCTGGTGGTGCAGCGGCCTGAGGCGCTGGTCCGCGCGGTTCTCGCCGCCCGGGAGCAGTTGCCCGCGAACACGCTGGTCGTCCCGGTCCCGCTGGGCCCGCCGCCGGGCGATCCGGACCCGGCGGCCGCTGACCTGCGCGCGCAGGCCGTGGTGGCCGCCGCCTACGGCGCCACCCACCTGCTCGCCGACTCACCCGACGTGGCGGCGGTCGGCGGACCTGCGGCCAGCCAGAAGAACGGCCCGGTGACGCTGCCCGGAGTTCCCATTCCGGTCATCAGCGCCGGCGAATGGGCCTACGAACCGCGTTCTGAGGTATGGCGGCCGCTGGCCCTGATCGAGCCGGGCGCCGAGCAGGGCGAGCTGACCGATTCCGAGCTCGGCCGGCTGCTCGATGCCGGCGCCGACGTGCCGGCCTGGTTCACCCCGCCAGGCGTGACAGCTGAGCTGCGGCGGGCCCGGCCACCCCGAGCTGAGCGCGGTGTGGCCATCTTCTTTACCGGCCTTTCCGGTTCGGGCAAGTCCACCATCGCCCGCGGCCTGGCGGAGGCGCTCACCGAACGAGGCGACCGGACGGTCTCCCTGCTCGACGGCGACCACGTCCGGCAGCTGCTCTCGGCCGGGCTGACCTTCTCCCGCGCCGACCGTGACCTCAACATCGCGCGCATCGGTTACGTCGCCGCCGAGATCGCCCGGCACGGTGGCATCGCGATCTGCGCGCCGATCGCGCCGTACGCGCAGGCCCGCGCCACCGCCAGGGACATGGTGAGCAAGACCGGGGATTTCCTGCTCGTCTACGTCTCGACCCCGGTCGAGGTGTGCGCGGCCCGGGACCGTAAAGGCCTGTACGCCAAGGCGCGGGCCGGGCTGATCAAGGAGTTCACCGGGGTGTCTGATCCCTACGAGGAGCCGCGGGACGCGGACCTGGTGCTCGACACCTCGACCATGACCCGGCAGGAGGCCATCGACGCGGTCCTGGCGCTGCTCACCACCGGCGGATGGCTAGGCGCCGCGGCGGACCAGGCCGCCGAGCCGAACGGAACCTCGGCGATCAAGGCCCCGACGTCAACGCTCCGGCTAGGTCCCGCGATCAGGCGGCTGTAACCCCCGCGCCCCGCCCGGCTCAGTCCTCGTCTTCGGCCCGGGCGCCTTCGTCGAGCCTGGCGCGCAAGCTGGAGTCGCGCTGACGCCGGTTCCCGAGCCGCGCCATCAAGGCTCCTGACATCTTGTCGCGCTGCCGGGACAGCAGGACGAAGCTGGCGATCCCGCTTACCACGAACGCGAGCGCCAGCAGCAGCAGGCCGCGGGCCCCGACCAGGTAGAGCAGGATCATGGAGACGACAAGCAACAGGATCCGCGCGGAAGTATAAGCCAGAGTGGTACGCATGACGTTCCCAGCATAGAAGCTGACCGGCGAGCTCGCGCCCAGGCCGGCCTGGCGCCAGCCAGACCCCGGTCAGCCGGAGACCAGGATCGCAGCCAGCAGGGCGGGATCGATGTTGCCGCCGGAGAGCACGGCCACCGGCGCGGTGGCCGTGGGCAGCTGGCCGGAGCGGAACAGCCACGCCGCCACCGCGGCCGCTCCGCCGGGCTCGGCGACCAGCCGGGCCTGCCCGGCGAGCCGCCGGACCGCGGCGCGCAGCTCGTCCTCGGTCACGGTGACGATGTCGGTGACGAGCTCGCGGATGTGCGCGAACGGCAGCGTACCAACCTGCTCCACCCGCAGGGCGTCCGCGATCGTGCGCTGGACCTGCGCCGCGGGCCACCCGACCGGCTCGCCGCGCCGGAAGGAGTCACGGGCGTCCGCGGCCAGCTCCGGCTCGACGCCGACCACGGCCGCCCCCGGACAGCAGGCCCGGACCGCCGCCGCGATCCCGGCGATCAGGCCGCCCCCGCTGACCGGCACGATCACCAGGTCGACCTGCGGGCAGTCGGCCGCGATCTCCAAGCCGACGGTGCCTTGCCCGGCGATGACCGCGCGGTCATCGAACGGCGGGATCAGCACGTACCCTTCCCGGGCCGCGAGTTCCTCGGTCGCGGCCAGCCGGGCCGCCATCGTCGGGGCGACCATGACCAGCTCGGCGCCATAGGACTCGATCGCCTGCAGCTTGACCTGGGGTGCCGTGTTCGGCACCACCACCACGGCGCGGACGCCGAGCCTGGCCGCGGCGTAGGCCACCGCGTGACCGTGGTTCCCGCTGGAATGAGCGATGACTCCGTACCGCCTGGCCGCAGGCTCGTTCGCCATGATCGCGGTGTAGGCGCCCCGCAGCTTGAACGATCCGGTGGGCTGGAGCGACTCGGGCTTGACCAGCAGCCGGGGCTCCGGGCCGGGCAACGGGATCAGCGGCGTCCGCACCGCCACCGGCGCGAGCAACCGGGCCGCTGCCCTGATGTCGGCCAGGCTGACCAGCCCCGGTCCGTCGTCACTCATCGTCCCGTCGCCTCCGTCCCGCGCCCTCGTGCTGTATTCCGCCTGATTCCCGCTCGCGACCGGGCTCATTCTCACCTGATTCATGGTGGCCCGCGCCCGCCCAAGACTCCAGGGCGACGGGAAAACCTGCCGACTGGGACGAAAACTACTTATCGCATGTAAATAATTACTAATCGTTGTCAGATTATTGGTTAATCGTTGATCTAATTTCCAGAAATCTAGGTAGAAAGTACTCGTTCAGCGCCAAACTAGAGGGATATCTGACCAGAGGCTTAAGGCGACAGTCGGAGGGGACTGAACGTGGACGGCAACAACGAGCGTCTGCTCACGCCGGGAGAGGTAGCTGCCCTTTTCCGGGTGGATCCGAAAACCGTCACCCGGTGGGCGGCCTCCGGGCGCATCACCAGCATCCGTACCCCCGGCGGGCACCGCAGGTTCCGTGAGTCTGAAGTGCGAGCACTGCTGCGCGGTGACAGCGAACCAGCACCGCAGGGCCACCCGGCGGCCTGAACCCGCTTGACCCGCGCTCACCATCCACAAAACCGGATGAGGCCAGCGATGGTCTCTCCGGTTTTGGGTTCTACCGGGCTGGAATTCAGCTCAGAACTCGTCGCCGTCCGGCCACGAATACTCGTCGTGGCTCCGGGCGAACTCGAGAAACTCCTGACGTAGCGCCTCATCGTCCTGCCGCCACCGATCGCGCCGCTGCTGGAACTCTTCCGGTGTCAGCGCTTGCTCGGCCAGCCGGGAGTAATCAGCGTCCTGAGGCCCGATCTCCACGTACACGTCGCCGAGAAGGCGCCCATCGTGGGCGATCGCGGACTGCGGGACCCTGAGGTTCCCGTTCGGCAGTCGTATGACAAACATCGTGCTCACCCTAGATGCCGTAGCGCCGGTTGAAATACAGCATGACCCTGAGCGCCGTACGTGTGTCACCACTCAGCATGTCCACGAGCGCCGGCCGCTGCCGGGACGCGATCGCGGCAAACGCGTCCGCGAAGAATTCTTTACGTCCCAGGCCACCGGGCTGGCGGTGGAAATCGCTGGCGAGATGTGGTTGGCACTGATCGTAGACGATGCGAAACTCCGCAGAGTCAGATTGCCACTTACCCGGCGGGCTGTCGAGATCATCGAGCGCGTGTCCGACCTCGTGACACATGACGTCGGGGGTCGGGGACGGCTGGGAGCCGACCACGATCTTCCGCTCACCGTACGCCCCAGCGCAGGCGTCCCAGGTAGCTCGCCCGGCCGGGAGCGCGACACCCCGCAGCCCGGTCATCTCATCGAGTTCGGGCACTCCGCCTGGCCCGATGAAGATCGCGTCGAGGCCATCGGCCAGCCGCTGCTTGATCCGCTCGGGTAGCTCCGCCAGCCGGTCGACCGCCTCGATCACCTCCGGTGGCGGTGCGGCCGCCGCGTCCCACTGCCGCCACAGGATGCGCTCGATGGAGCCGCAGTTCCGGCGGCCGTCGGCGGTGGGCGGCCGCTCCCGCGCATGCGGCGCCGTGAACGGCAGCCTGGTCCGCAGGGCCGCGCCGGCCGCCCGCAAGGACGCCCGGCTGCGTCCGTCCGGCTGACGCGGAACGCCGGCCGCCACCCGGGCGAGCTGCGCGTCCCGCGTATCCGCCCGGCCGGCCGGCGCCGCGTGCGCCGGACCAGGCCGGGCGGCCTCGTGCCCGTGCGGGCGGGCGCCGGACAGTCCAGGCGGAGCCGGGGCCTGCGCGACTTCACCCGTAGGGGGTGGCGCCTCGCGGATGCGCGCCCGGGCCGCTCCGGCCCGCACCGCCGGGGCGGCGAGCGCAGCCGGCCGGCCTCGCCGCCGAGGCAGGCCAGCCTGCGCCCACGGGACCGAATTCCGGCGGCGGGCTCGCGGACCTCGACGGGCCCGTCGAGGTCAGCAGATCTGCGGGGATCGGACGAGCGGGAGGAGCCTCGGACGCGGAGTTCTGCGCCCGGCGGTGCCGGCCCTGCACCCCGGACGCTGTTTCGTTCTCGGGACGACGGCGGTGAGTGAGCCTGCGGATACGGTCGAACAGCCATAGCCGCATGTACCGGTCTCCTGCTCTCTTTGCCCTCTAGTGGCCAGCGTATGCCGATATCGCCCGCCGCGTCATGTAATGGGCCCAACGGCCAGGCGCCAGGGGGCGAGCGGGGGACAACTTGACTAATTCGGGCACGCAAGCTAGACGCCTGCGGTTAGGCTTCCGCCATGTTGCTGTCCGGTGCCCTATTTGCCCTGTTCATGACGGGCTTCTGGCTCTACTGCCTGACAGACGCCATCCTGACGCCTGCGCCGGAATGCCGGGGCCTGCCCAAGCCCGCCTGGGTCGTCATCATCGCCCTGACGTTCATCGGCGGCGCGATCGCCTGGCTCATCGTCCGGCCGCCGGTGCGCGGCTCCGCCGTCAGGCCGCTTGCCCCCGCGCCCGCCGCAGACCCGGATCGTTCGACGACGACGCCGGGTTTCTGAGCGAGCGATGGACAGCCGCGGACGATGCCGTCGCGCGCCACCCGGCAGGCCGGGCCAGGACAGCCGGCGTCGCCCACCTGGCCCCCAAGGGCCCGGACGACGACCCGGTTTTCCTGCGCGCCCTGGACCGCGTGATTCGCGGCAACTTCCAGCCGGGCGAAGAGGTCTGAGGACGGCGGCCACGCGCCGGGACGGACTTGGCTCGGTCAGCTGACGCCGGCGTACGAATGCAGGCCGGCGATGAACACCTGCACCACCAAGATGTTGAACGTCAGGCTGACAAAACCGAGCAGCTGAATGTAATGGGCCCGCCGGCCTCGCCAGCCCGCGGTCGCCCGGGCGTGCAGGAACGCGGCGTACATCACCCAGGTGATGAAGGCCCAGGTCTCGACCGGGTCCCAGCCCCAGTACCGGCCCCAGGCCTGGTCCGCCCAGATCGCGCCCGCGATGACGCCGAACGTCCAGACCGGGAAGCCGAACATGATGGTCCGGTAGGTCAGCCGGTCGAGCTGCTCGATGGTCGGCAGCCTGCGGACGACCGGGTGGCCGGGCTGGGCCCGTCCGGCCGCCACCCGCTTGGCGTACCTGTCGAGGGTGAGGTAGACGAGGCCGAGCACGGCCGCGACAAAGAAGATACCGGTCGCCAGGGTCATCGCGGTGACATGGATATCCAGCCAGTACGACTGCAAGGCGGGGACCAGCTGGCCGGCCGCCGTGTAGATGAGCGTCTCGGCCAGGCCGAGCGCGACCACCACCGCACCCATGACGAAGACGCCAAGCGTCCAAGCCCGGTACCGGATCATGGCGTAGAGGAAGAAGATCGCCGCCACGCAGGTCAGAGCGGTGACGAACTCGTACATGTTGCCCCAGGGCGCCCGGTGCACGGCCAGCCCGCGGGTCACCACGGCCACCGTGTGGGCCACCACCCCGGCGGCGCTGAGCGCGACGGCGGCCTGCACCCACCGGCCTGCCGCGCGCGATCGCCCGCAGCGCGGGCAGCGCCACCTCGGGCATCGAGTCGGTGCGGCCGGCCCGGTCGCGGCGTCAGCCGCGGAGCCGCCCGCGTCCTGGCCGCTCAAGTTCTGGCCGCCCGCGTCCTGGCCGCCCGCGTCCTGGCCGCCCGCGGGCACCGGCGTGGCCGTGCCGCCCGCCGCCCCGACTGTGGCCAGCGCGGCGGCTCGCTGCTGCGCCAGCTGAACCCGGCCCGAAGCCTCGGCCCGCCTGGGCCGGCCGAAGGCGAAGTCGCCGGCGAACGCGACCACCGACAGGGAGTAGATGACCAGCGCCGCGATCAGGAAGTCATTGCTGACGTGACCTAGGGCAAGGTTGACAGGCATAGCCCCTTTACTCTCCCTCGGATGGAGTGGCCGTGGCCGGAACGTGCGGCGCCGCCGCCTGATCCTGCGCGGCTTGATGGTGGGCCGAACGGAGCTCGGCGGCGAGCGCGGCGAACTCGTCCTCGAAGGCGCCGCTGGCGTCGGTCCGGGTCAGGCCACCGACGTGCATCGTAGTGCCATCCTGGCCGGCCCGGGCCCGGACGAAGACCCGCCTGCGCCGGACCACGAAGGAAAGCAGCAGGCCGCCCAGGGCGGCCATGCCGCAGATCAGCGCGGGCAGCTGGCCTGGGTCATGCGTGATGGCCAGGCTGACCCACTGGCGGTAGCCGGTGAAGGTGATCGTGCCCTGGCCGTCCGGCAGCTTGACCGACTGACCGATCCGCAGCAGTTGCGGTGTCGCCGTCAGCTGCCGCATCCCGGCGGTGTCGATCTGGTAGATGGATTGCGGGGCACCGGAGTTCATGCCGAGGTTGCCCGCGTAGGCGATCAGGCTCACCACCGGGTTGTCGGCGGCGGGAAACACGGACTCGAGCGTGCCGCCGATGTCCACCGCCGTCGGCACGAACACACCGGTAAAGCCGAGCTGCTCCGGCTGCGCGCCAGGCACCTTCAGCACGCCCTGCGACAGGAAGTTCCCCGTCGCGCCGGCCACGAAGGGTTGCGGGCCGTTATAGACGACTTGGCCGCGGGCATCGGTCACCTTGAACTCGGGCGCGTACCCGTGCCCGATCAGGTAAACGCTGGCGCCGTCGACCGTCAGCGGGTGGTTGACCTGAATGCTCGCCGAGCGTACCGGTCCGCTGGGTTGCGCCGTATAACTGACCTGCGCGTCGAACGAGGACGGCTGGCCGCGCTGCGCCCCGGAGGAGATATAGCTGGCGTCGAAGCTGTTGAGCGTGAGGGTGAACGGCGGGAGGTCGGCGGCGGTGACGAGCCGGCCCGGGTGGAACTCGTCCAGTGCGCTCTGGGTGTCGGCGAAGCTGTCTCCCTGCACGAGCAGCCGGTCGGCCTTGTAACCGAATAGCCCGCCGAGCGCGACCGACACCAGCACCCCGAGCAGCGCCAGGTGGAAGACCAGGTTGCCCGCTTCCCGCAGGTAGCCCTTCTCCGCGGAAACCCAGTGCCCCTCCTGCTCCCCGGTCCGGGCGGCGGAGCCGGAACCCGTGGGCGGACAGCACGCGGGCCGCCGCCTCGGCCGCCTCCGCGGGCGCCAGCGAGGTGGTGTACTCGGCGAACCTGGGCAGCCGGGCCAGGTTACGCGGGGCGCGCGGCGGCAGCGTACGCGCCGAACCGGCCATCCGGAACGTACGCGGCACCACGCAGCCCACCAAGGAGGCGAACAGCAGCAGGTAGATGGCGGCGAACCAGGGCGCGGCGAAGACGTTGAACAGCCCCAGGTGGTTCAGCCACGGCGCCAGGGCCGGATGCGAGGTGTAGTACTGCTGCACCCCGGCCGGGTCGTTGCCCTGCTGCGGCAGCATGGACCCCGGCACGCTGCCCAGGGCCAGCAGGAACAGCAGGACCAGCGCGATCCGCATCGAGGTGAGCTGCCGCCAGGCCCACTTCAGCCAGTCAGTGAGCCCGAACGTGCCGCCCGCCGGCGGACCGGAGCCCCGGACCTGGCTGGCCGCCGGAGTCGGCGGGGGCGGAGTCGGTGGAGTCGGAGTCGAAGGGGTCCGTCTCGGGAACCCGCACGTCGGTCATCGGCTCACCGCCACGGCGCCCGTCTTCCCCGTGACCTTCGCCAGGATCGTGGTCAGCACCGGGTACGTGGTCGAGCCGAAAACCGCCCCGGCGATGTGACCGGTCTGGTCGATCACCAGCGTGGTGGGGGTGGCGGCGATCGGCACCACCGAGGTGAAGTCGAGCGTGATCGCCGAGCTCGAATCGGTCACGCTCGGATACGTGATGCCGTAGCTGCGGACGAAGGCCTCAGCGCTGGCCGTCGTATCCCGCACGTCCACGCCCAGGAAGGCCACCCCGGACGAACGGTAGAGCGCCGCCACCGAGGCCAGCGTCGAGGCCTCCGCACGGCAGGGCACGCACCAGGACCCCCAGAAGTTGACGACGACGACCCGGCCGCGGTAGGAGGAGAAATTCAGCCGGGCACCGGTCAGCGTGGTCCCGGTGAACTCGGGCGCGACCGGACGGTGGCCCGCCGTGTACAACACGGCGCTCTGGCTGCCGTCGACCTCGGTCACGTTGCTGTGCCCGCCTGTCGCCCACCCCGTGACCAGCACCGCGATCAGCAGCACCCCGACCAGCACGGCCGCCGCCAAGACGACCGCGCGGCGCCCAGCTAGCCATACCGGGGCTTTGTACACGGGCGGATCCTTGCGATCTCCTACAGGGGGTAGTACCAGCCTATTGTGCCGCATCGCCCTGGGCGACCTGTCGCCGGGCCGGCACCGTGTAGGACACCCCAGTCAGCCGGTCACCGGAATAGCTGAAGCTCGTCACGCTGCCGGTCGCGCACTGACGCATGGCCGGGTTGTGCCACAGCCGCTTGTCTTCGGCCATCCGCCGGGTCACCCAGATGGGCAGCTGGTGGCTGACGCACACCGCCTCGGCGCCGGCCGCGGCCGCCCGCGCGACCTCCATCATGGCGAGCATCCTGGTCGCGACCGCCCGGTACGGCTCACCCCAGGACGGCCGGAACGGGTTGATCAGGTACGGCCAGTGCGCGGGGCGCCGCAGCGATCCGTCCCCGACCCCGAACTTCAGGCCCTCGAAGTGATTCGTGGACTCGATCAGCCGCTCGTCCGTGACGATGTCCAGCCCCAGCCGGTCCGCCACCGGCCGCGCGGTCTCCTGGGCTCGCTCGAGCGGGGAGCAGAACAGGGCAACCACGGGCCGTTCGGCGAAAAAATCCGCGGCGGCGCTGGCCATCAGGCGCCCCTCGGCGGACAGGTGGTATCCGGGCAGCCGCCCGTAGATGATGCCGCCCGGGTTTTCCACCAGGCCGTGCCTGAGCAGGTGAACGATGGTTGTGTCCGACATAGCCCGGCCAGCTTACCCACACACCGCCCGCACCCGCGTCAGCGCGCCGCGGATCTCGGGTGCTACCACGCCCAATACCGTAGACAAAACCGGAGGGGCGGCGGCGCGGTTAGGCGTGCAGGGCGGCGGCGGCGGCTTGGGCGGCGGCGGGCAGGGCCGTCTCGATGCGGGCCAGGGCCTGATCGTCGTGAGCGGCGGACAGGAACCACGCTTCGTACGGCGACGGCGGCAGGTAGACGCCGCCGTCGAGCATGGCGTGAAAGAACGCGGCGTAGGCGGGCGCCGACTGTTCCCTGGCGTCGGCAAAGGACAGCACCGGCGCGGTCCGGCCGAGGAACACCGAGAACAGGTTGCCCGCCACCGGCAGCCAGAACGGCACGCCCGCTGAGGTCAGCGCGGACGCGGTCAGCTTCGCCACGGCGCCGGCCGCGGCGTCCACCCGGGCGTACACCTCCGGCGTGCACGCGCGCAGGGTCGCCAGGCCGGCCGCGACCGCCAGCGGGTTACCCGACAGCGTGCCCGCCTGGTAGACCGGGCCGGCCGGGGCGAGCCTGGACATGATCTCGGCGCGGCCGCCGAAGGCCGCGCAGGGCAGCCCGCCGCCCATCACCTTGCCCAGCGTCACCAGGTCACCCGGCACCCCGTCGACGCCGTACCAGCCCGCGGCGGTGACCCGGAACCCGGTCAGCACCTCGTCCATGATCAGCAGCGCGCCGGCCGACTGGCACAACGACGCCAGCGCGGCGTTGAACCCGGCGGCGGGCGGCACGATCCCCATGTTCGCCGGGCAGGCCTCGGTGATCACGCACGCGATCGAGTCACCGCGCGACGCGAACACCGCGGCCACCGCGTCGAGGTCGTTGTAGGGCAGCACGACGGTGTCCGCGGTGGCGGCGCCGGTGACACCGGGGGAATCGGGCAGCCCGAACGTGGCCACGCCCGAGCCCGCCGCGGCGAGCAGCGCGTCCACGTGCCCGTGGTAGCACCCGGCGAACTTGACCACAAGCGGGCGCCCGGTGAACCCGCGGGCCAGCCGGACAGCGGACATCGTCGCCTCGGTCCCCGAGTTGACCAGCCGGACCTGATCCACCGGGGTCCGCGCCACGATCTCCTCGGCCAGGTCCACCTCACCCGGCGTGGCCGTGCCGAACGAGGTCCCGTCCCGCAGCGCGGCGGAGACGGCCGCAAGCACCGGCGGATAGGCGTGACCCAGGATCATCGGGCCCCACGAGCAGACCAGGTCGACGTACTCGCGGCCGTCCGCGTCGGTCAGGTAGGGTCCCGACCCGCGGACCATGAACCTGGGCACGCCGCCGACCGCGCCGAACGCGCGTACCGGCGAGTTCACTCCGCCCGGCGTCACCTCGAGCGCCCGCGCGAACAGGGCGGCGCTGTGGTCGGTCACCCTAACCCTCGCACGCGTCGACGATAAACTCGAGCAGCCGCAGCGCGTCCGGCAGCGGATGCTCCTGCGGGGTGCGCACCCAGCGCGAGCCCAGCGGGCCGGCGTAGCGCGACGGCGGCCCGAGCACGTAGCTGTCCCGGCAGTGCCACCGCAGGCCCTCGACGACGCTTTCCGGCTCGGAGTCGAGCCCGCACGACCACCACTCGTCTTCGTCGGCGGGCGAGCCGCGGGTGACCACGAAGAACAGCATCCGGTCCTGACCGAGCACCGCCACAGGTCCGACCGCCACCCCGGCGGCTTCGATCCGCATCAGCGCGGCGGTGCCGGCCGCGACCGGCACGTCGAGCACATCGAAAACCCGTCCGGTGACGAGAATGACGTTCGCCTCCGGCCGGGTTTCCCACCAGCTCGCAATCACGTTTTCGTCGACGGTCGCCTGCATCTGCCAGGCCGGGGAGACCGGATGCGCGCCGGGCGCGGGGCACCCGACCCGGTCACACGAGCATCCCCGGCTGGGCTCAAGCGCGGCGGCCTTGCCGCGGTAGGGGTGCTCGCCCACGCACACCGGCCAGCCCATGCCCGCGTACTGGGCCGCTACGAGGCCCAGCGACTGCTCACGTTCCGCCGCCCGGCCGCGACCCCCCATGACCCCTCGGCCTCGGCGCCGCACAACGTCGACCATAAAGTTCCGCCACTCCCCTGCTTCGCCTGTCACCTATCGTAGGGCACGCGGCACGGGCCGTTCGGCCCATTGAGCTAGGCGCAGCGGGCGCCTGGGTCACAATCTGCCCGGCTTAAGGGTTCAGGCCGCGAGCCACCTCAGCGGCCCAGTAGGTCATGATGACGCTCGCCCCGGCCCGGCGAATGGCGGTCAGGGTCTCGCCGATGACCCGGTCCCGATCCAGCCAGCCGTTGGCCGCGGCCGCCTCGACCATCGCGAATTCCCCGCTGACCTGGTACGCCGCGACCGGCAGCGACACGCTGTCCGCCACCCGCCTGATGATGTCCAGGTAGGCCAGAGCCGGCTTGACCATCACCATGTCGGCGCCTTCGGCGACGTCAAGCGCCACCTCGCGCAGCGCCTCGATCGCGTTGGCCGGATCCTGCTGGTGGCCAGCCCGGTCACCGAACGCCGGCGCACCCTCGGCCGCCTCCCGGAACGGGCCGTAGAAGGCAGACGCGTACTTGACCGAGTAGGCGCAGATTCCGACCTCGGCGTAGCCCGCTTGGTCAAGCGCGGCCCTGATCACCGTGACCTGGCCGTCCATCATCCCGCTCGGCGCTACCATGTGCGCGCCCGCGCGCGCCTGGGCCACCGCGATCGCGGCGTACCGCTCCAGGGTGGCGTCGTTGCCGACGTCACCGGAAGGAGTCAGCAGCCCGCAGTGGCCATGGTCGGTGTACTCGCACAGGCATAGATCGGCCATCACGACGCAGGCGTCGCCGATCTCCGCGCGCAGATCGGCCAGGGCGAGCTGGGAGATGCCTGCCGGGTCGTCGGCCGCCGACCCGCGGCCGTCCTTGGCTCGCGGGATACCAAACACGATAATCCCGCCCACCCCGGCACCCGCCGCTTCCGCGGCCGCCTTGCGCAGGCTGTCCCGGGTGTGCTGGACCACTCCCGGCATCGAGCCGATCGGCTGCGGATCGCTGAGTCCCTCTTTGACGAACACGGGCAGCACCAGGTCGCCCGGGCGCACCGAGGTCTCGGCCACGAGCCGCCGCAGGGCCGGAGTACGGCGCAGCCGCCGGGGCCGCTCGACCGGGAATCCAGCGCTCATCTCATCCCTCCACAACGGTTAAGCGCAGCCGCCTGCGGGCGCCGCGGCGGCGCTCACTGGGCCGCCGGACCGGTTCGCCCGCCTCGGCCGCCGCGTCCCGCAGGCTCGCCCCATATGTGGCCATGGCGTCGACCAGGGACGTCATCGACGGCTTGGCCGCCGTCACGTCCACCCGGAGCCCGAACTCGGCCGCGGTCTTGGCGGTCTGCGGCCCGATCACCCCGATCACCGTGACCGCGTGCGGCTTGCCCGCGATACCGACCAGGTTCCGCACGGTCGACGAGGAGGTGAACAGGACCGCGTCGAAGCCTCCGCCCTTGATGGCCTCGCGGATCGGCGCGGGCGGCGGCGCGGCCCGGACGGTCCGGTACGCCGTCACGTCCTCGGTCTCCCAGCCAAGGTCCACCAGCCGGGCGAGCAGCGTCTCGGTCGCGATGTCGGCGCGGGGCAGCAGCACCCGGTTGATCGGGTCGAGCAGGTCATCGTAGGGCGGCCAGACCGCGGCGAGTCCCTCCGCCGACTGGTCGCCTTCCGGGACCAGGTCCGGCCGGATGCCAAACTCCAGCAGCGACGCGGAGGTCTGCTCACCCACGGCGGCCACCTTCACCCCGGCGAACGCCCTGGCGTCCAGGCCGTACTCCTCGAACCGTTCCCGCACCGCGCGGACCGCGTTTGCCGAGGTGAACGCCACCCACTGGTAGCGGCCTGTGACCAGTCCCTTGACCGCGCGTTCCATCTGCTGCGGGGTCCGCGGCGGCTCCACCGCGATCGTCGGCACCTCTTCCGGCACGGCGCCGTACTCTCGCAGCCGCTGCGACACCACCGCGGCCTGCTCCTTGGTCCGCGGCACCAGCACCCGCCAGCCGAAGAGCGGCTTGGTCTCAAACCACGACAGCCGGTCCCTGGCCGCTACGGTGTCGCCCACCACCGCGATGGCCGAGCCCCTGGTGTTGGCCAGGGACACCCCCGCCGCCTTCAGGTCGGGCCCGATGCGGCCCAGCGTGGAGACCACCGTCTGCTGAGCGCTCGTGGTCCCGTCCCAGGTGATGGCGAACTTGGCCGTTTCCGGCCAGCCCGCCGCGACCAGCATCTTGCCCAGCTCGGCCGGGCCGGCGTCGGCGCCAAGCACGACCAGCGTGGCCGGGCTGTAGGCCAGCTGGCTGACCTCGGCGGCGTGGATGATCCGCAGCTCGCCGTTCCGGTCACTGGCCAGCGGGATGCCCGCATAGGCGGGCACCGCGGTGGCCGGGGGCACACCCGGCACGATCTCGAACCTGACCCCAGCTTTGGCGCACGCGGTCGCGTCCTGGGCCGCGCCGGTCAGCAGCGGATCGCCGTGGTACAGCCGGACCGCGAGCCGCCCGTCCTTGGCCGTCTGGACGAGCAGCCGGGCGGTGGACCCGGCGCCCCCGTCGGCGGGATCGGCCAGCGACGCGTCCGGGCTGAGGTAGCGCCTGGCGACGACGGCCAGGTCCGCATCGGCGACGATCAGGCCGGCCTGACCGAGCAGCTCCGCCGCGCGTACCGTCAGCAGCCCCTCGTCACCAGGACCCGCTCCGACCAGCGCCACCCAGCCCGCCTGCGGCCGCTCCGGGGCCTCCGGATCCGGCCGCCGGCCGGTTTCCCGTGGTTGCATCCGGTCCTGTGCACCTTTACTAACGCTCACTACGCATCATTCCCGCTGCTCGTCGGTGCCTGTGGCACGCTGATGAGATCTCCTGCTCCGGACTGGAGCAGCTCCGCCGCCAAGGCCCGGCCGAGCTGGCCCGCATCAGCACTGGGCGCGTCGCCGCGCGCCCGCAGCACCCGGCTTCCGTCGGTGCTCATCACCGCGGCCCGCATCCGCAGCTGGTCAAGCCCGTCCGCGTAGGCACCCACCGGCGCGCTGCAGCCGGCTTCCAGTGCCTCGAGCAGGCTGCGCTCGGCGGTGACGGCGGCCATGCTCGCCTGGTCAGTCACGGCTTCGAGCCATCCGGCGAGGTCACGCTCATCCGCCAGGCACTCGACCGCGAGCGCTCCCTGACCGGGCGCAGGCAGCATCTCTTCTGGTTCGAAGACCTGGGTGATGGCATGGACGAACCCAATCCTGACCAGGCCGGCGTAGGCCAGCACCACACCGTCAAGCTCGCCATCGTGTACCTTGGCCAATCTGGTGTTGGCGTTGCCGCGGATCGGCACGCAGCGCAGATCGGCGCGGAGCCTGAGTAGCTGCGCGGCGCGGCGTGGCGAGCCGGTGCCGATGCGGGCGCCGGCCGGAAGATCGGCCAGCTTGGCACCGTCCCGCGCGACCAGAGCGTCTCTGGGGTCGTCCCGCGGCGGTACCGCGGCCAGCGCGATGCCGGCCGCGGGCCCGGTCGGCAGGTCCTTCAGCGAATGCACGGCCACGTCGACCTCACCGCTGCGCAGCGCCTCGCGCAGCGCACTGACGAAGACGCCGGTCCCGCCGATCTGGGTCAGCTGCGCCCTGCTGACGTCGCCGAGCGTGGTGACCCCGACGATCTCCACCTGGCGGCCGGTCCGCTTGGTGATCATGTCAGCCACCTGGCGGGACTGCGCGATGGCCATCGGGCTCCTGCGGCTACCGAGCCTCAGCGTCGCGGCGTTCACCGTGATCCCTCCTGCTCCGGGGCGGCGCGGGTGACCGCCTCGACTGCGCGTGGATCAAGATCGAAGAGAACTCGCAACGCGGCGGCGTACTCCTCGCCCCCCGGAGAGCCCGCGAGTTCCTTCACCCGCACCGTGGGTGCATGCAATAGCTTGTCTACCACTCGCCGCACCGTCTGGGCTATTTCCTCAAGCGCGTGCCCGCTCACACTATCGACGCTCAGCCGCCCCGTCAGCCTGACCAGCTCGGCGTCGACTACCTTGGCCGCCTTAGCCCGCAGGGCGACGACCGTCGGGGCGACCCGGGCGGCGTCTATGGCCGAGTGGTAGGCGGCGAGTTCGGCCTCGAGGATGGCCCGCACGGCGGCGAGGTCGTCCTCGGTGACGGCGGCGCCGTGCGCGGCGAGCTGGTCCATGCCGATCAGCACGACGCCAGGCTCGGCGCCTGCGGCGGGTTCCACGTCCCGCGGCATCGCGAGGTCAAGCACGACCAGCGGGCCGGCCCGGCCCGCGAGCGTCCTGGCCGCGACCGCGGCGGACACCATGCCGGCGGTGATGACCTGCTCCGGTCGCCCCGGTGCAGGAAATGACCACGTCCGCGGTCCCCATCGCGGCCGGCAGGTCGGCCAGCGCGGCCGTGGTGGCGCTCACATCCGCGGCCAGCCGGGCCGCATGGCGGCGGGTCCGGTTGGCCACCACGATGCTCGCCGCGCCGCTCCGGCTCGCGGTCGCGACCGCGAGCGCGCTCATCGAGCCCGCGCCGACGACTAGCACGTCGCGGCCCGCGAGCGGGTCCGGGCTGAGCCTGGCCCAGGCGGCCGCGGCGAGGTCGATGGCCACGGTGAGCAGGCTGAGTCCGGCTCGGCTGACCCCGGTCTCGGCCCGGGCCCGCTTACCGGCCCGCAGCGCCAGCCGGCCGAGGTCGGAAAGGACCCGGCCCATCGTGCCGTGATCGGTGGCCAGCTTGAGCGCCGACCGCACCTGGCCGAGTATCTGCCCCTCGCCGATCACCATGGAGTCAAGTCCGCAGGCCACAGCCATCAGGTGGCTGACGGCACGGTCCTCGTAGTGCACGTACAAGTGCGGGGTGAGCTCGTGGGCCGGAACCCCGCAGTGCCGCGCGAGCATCTCGCAGATCACCGCCAAGCCCGCGTGGAACCGGTCCACGTCCGCGTAGACCTCGACCCGGTTGCAGGTCGAGACGACGAAAACCTCGGCCACGGACTCGGCTTGGGCCACGTCGCGCAGCAGCTTGCTGAGCGTGTCCCCGCTCACGGCGACGCGCTCCAGGATGGCCACCGGCGCGCTCTTATGGCTCAGGCCGACTACCAGTACGCTCATGTGTCCACCACCTAGCCTTTAGCCACAAGTTTATAAGCGGTGGTCCTAGAGTTTCCCTCAACGGTGTGTGGACCCTGGCCCGCAACGCGCCCGGCGCCATCCCCCGAACTGGCCGGATCTGACGGGGCATCATCCGGACTGGCGAGCTCGGTCTCGGGCCTGGCCGTCGACCTGCGCTGGGCATGGAAGGCGAGGATCTGCAGCTCGATCGACAGGTCGACCTTCCGCACATCCACCCCTTCGCGGCACGCTGAGTACGAGCGGCGCGAAGTTGAGGATGCTGGTGACGCCCGCCGCGACCAGCCGGTCACAGACCGCCTGCGCGGACCCGGCTGGGGTGGCGATCACGCCGATCGACACCTTGTGCCTGGTGACTATGCTCTCCAGCTCATCGACGTGACGGACGATCAGCCTCGCGATCTTGCTGCCCACGATAGCGGGGTCGCAATCCAGCATGGCCGAGATAGTGAAGCCGCGGGAAACGAAACCGCCGTAGTTGGCCAGGGCCCGGCCGAGATTGCCCGCGCCCGACAATGACCACCGGCCAGTCCTGGGTCAGGCCCAGCGTCCTCGACACCTGATAGACAAGGTAGTCGACGTCGTACCCGACGCCCCGGATGCCGTAGGAGCCGAGGTGGGACAGGTCCTTGCGGAGCTTGGCCGAGTTGACCCCCGCGGCCGCCGCGAGTTCCTCGCTCGCCACCGTGCCGATGCCCCGCTCCGCCAGGCCGTACAGCGCCCGCAGGTAGACCGGCAATCGCGCCACCGTGGCTTCTGGTATCCCGTCCGGAGGGCCGCTGAGCCTCAGCCTGCTCGCTGGCCTCGAGCCTGGCCGTTCGGACCCAGTCGGCGTAGCGTTACGGTGCATCGGGCAGCGCTCCTGGGGTCCGGGCTCCAGGGGCTGGCAGGAAGGCGACGGCAGGAGCCCGCGTCAGCCGACGTCACTTCTCACGGTACGCCTTTGTGCATCTATTCACAAAGTCGGCCAGCAGTCGCCTCCCTGAACCCCGAACCGGCCGTCCCAGAGCCCACCCGTTCGCGGCTAGCCGAGCGCCGCCCGCAACCGGTCCTCGTTCACCCACCAGAAGTCGACTTGCACCCCGTCGACCAACGCTACTGGGATCTTCTCCCAGTAGTCCCGCATGTCAGCGGCCGAGGCGGTGATGTCGCGTTCCTCCCAGCCGACGCCGAGATCGACGGCCACCCGCTCGATCATGGCGCGAGCATCATCGCACAGATGGCAGCCCGGCTTGGCCAGCAGCGTGATCCGGGCGCGCGGCTGGCATCCTAGCCACCCCCGTACCGGCGGCCAGCTCGAGGGCAGCTGCCCCGGCCGGGCCGGCCGGGCCGCTGCCGGCGGCGGCCGCTGGGCCCGCGGCGTCCCTGGGCGACGTCCGCGCGCTGCCCCGGCGCGGGGCAGCCGGAGCCGCAGCGGCGCCACCTTGGCGTACTTGAGCCGCAGTTCGATGACGTTGGTCGCGAGCACGCAGGACCGGCGATCCGCCGCGAACCGTTTCATTACGGGCTGGTTCTCATGCCATTCGAACGCCGCCCGGTCACGGTAGACCTCATAGAAGATCCGCTGCAGGGGCGCGTTCGGCACGAGATGGATGACGTGCACCAAGGTGTCCGGCTCGGCCGTCCTGACCTCCTCCGCCTCCTGCTCGGCGAGCCGGTCGAAGTCGGTGACCCGGTCCTCGAGCACGGTAAAGATCAAGATCCGGCCGTACGGCCTGGCGGCGCGAGCCGCCGGGGCGCAGCGTGCGCGCTGCCGGCCGGCCGTGGCCTGCGGTCCGGTCCCGTCCGCCCGGCGCGGTCTCGGGGCCGGGCAGGCCGGCCCCGAGTCCAGCGGGCACCGTCCGCGCCGGGTCCCGCGGATCGAAGGAGGCCGCGGGGGTCCGGTAGGCCGCGTACCGCTCGGCCGGAGCATCGGAAACCAGGCCTTCGCCGGCGGGCCCCCGGCCGCGGCCGCCCGGCACGTCCCTGGCCGGGTCATGCCGAACCAGGCCAGCGCCGCGGCCAGCAGGCTGAGCAGCGGGTACGCCGACCTGTCCGGGCAGCGAGAAACGCAGCGCGACCGTCATGAACACGGCCAGGCCGACCGGCGCCACGGCCATCAGCGCCGACCGCCAGCGCGGATCGTTCCTGGCGTACACCAGCGACCAGAGCCACGCTCACCGCACGGCGAGGACGCCACGGCCTGCACCGCAGCCAGCGCGTAGTGCGAGAGCGGCTGCGCATACGAGTCGGCAGACGGCCAGGACTTGCTGAACGGCTGCGCGGTGAGCGGATCGGTGGCCAGGATCACCGCGGCCACCGCGATCAGCGCGCCGGACACCAGCCGCATGCCGAACCTGACGGCTCCGCTCTGCGCGACCAGTTCCACCAGGCCCCAGGCCAGCGACAGCGGCGCGAGCAGCAGCGCGCACAACTGGACCAACCGGAACGTAGCCGGACCGAAACCGCTGGCAAAACCCATGCTCTGCGCCGCGCAGCGCCACGGTCAGCCCCAGCGTCGCGACCGTCCAGAGGATAACGTCAGCGCGCGGCTGGCGTACGCACCGTCCCGGCGAGCATGCCAGTAGCCGCGGCCGCGACCAGCACGCCCGCAAAACCCGCCAGGACAGGAAGAGACATCAACCCCTATGGTGCCCGATACCCGGCCGCGCCGGGACCATGACGAAGGAGTCGTTACTTCTTGTTCCGGCGCTGGATGCGAGTCTTCTTGAGCAGCTTGCGGTGCTTCTTCTTGGCCATGCGCTTGCGGCGCTTCTTGATGACAGACCCCATGGGACCACCCTTCCTTGGCACTGCGGATGACGGGCACGCCAACGCGCTCGCCCGGTAAGGGCGGCTGGACACACACCCAACGTTAGAGAGTACCCCCGATACGGGGTGCTGGGGCGGCCGGCCGCCGCCGTCGGTCTGACGCCGGGTATGCCCGCATGCCAGCCGGACCCCTGCAGCGCAGGGATCCGGCTTGGTTGGGCAGCCTTTACATCAGGTGCCCTCAACCGGTGCCGACGAAGGCAGCCTTCAGGTACTGATTGACTGCCGACTCAGGGACCCGGAAGGAACGACCGACACGGATCGCTTCCAGCTCGCCGGAGTGCACCAAGCGATACACGGTCATCTTTGACACGCGCATGATCAAGGCCACTTCGGCGACGGTAAGAAATCTCACGTCGCTTAGGGGGGTTTCACTTGCCATCGAGTTGCCTCTTCCGCACGAAGCCGAGCACTTGACGGGATTCGGCGCACCAGTCACGTACGTCTCCAGGGTAAGTCCCGCACAGAAAAGAGCAACCCCGTGCATAGCCTCATTGTTGTTACTGTTTGGCCGCTATGATCACCACGGTGGCGGGGAAATCCCCGATCCACGCCGCTGAGCTGCATCTTTCGCAGAACATCTTTCGTCTGTGATCTGCCGGCATCGCCCGGCGCAAGGGGAACATTCCCCGAAACTGATCAAGCTCGCCCGGCCGCTAGGCCAATTGGATCTCGCCACATCAGCGGAGGATGGTCCGCTCCGGTAATATCGACCGAGTACCTGTTCCTGATCGCGACCGCCGTGAGATCTCGGTGATCAACGCCCATCTCCCGGAGCCTCCGGATCGCCGCCAAGCTCCCGGCCCCGGTCCCTGGCGGCTTCGATGGCCGCGAGGAACGCGGCGCGTACTCCGTGCTTCTCCAGCTCCCTGATGGCCGAGATCGTGGTCCCGCCGGGCGACGTAACCGCCTCGCGCAAGATCACCGGATGCTCGCCCGACTCCCGCAGCATGGTGGCCGCGCCGTAGACCGCCTGGGTCACTATCTCCAGCGCCGCCCCGCGCGCCATGCCCAGCAAGATGGCGGCGTCCACCATCGACTCGACCAGGTAATACACGTACGCCGGGCCGCTACCCGACAGCGCGGTCGCCGCGTCCTGCTGGGACTCGGGGATGCGAAGCACCTTGCCGACCGGGCGCAGCAGTTCCTCGGCCAGGCGCAAATGCTCCTCGCCCGCGTGCGCCCCGGCGGAGATCACGCTCATCGCCTCGTCCACCAGGACCGGCGTGTTCGACATCACCCGGACGACCGGGACATCGCCGGCCAGCCGCCGGCCGATGAACGCGGTGGTGATCCCGGCCGCGACCGAGATCACCAGCTTGCCCGGCGGCACGCCGGGGCTATCTCCGCCAGCAGCCTGCCCATGTCCTGCGGCTTGACCGCCAGCACCAAGGTGTCCGCCTCTTGGCCGCCGACGCGGCGTCGCTGACCTGCACCCCGTAGCGGGCGTGCAGCTCCGCGCCCGCGGTCCTCACGGCGGACCGCGGCGACCACCGCCGACGGGGGCCTGCCCGCGCGCAGCAGCCCGGACATCAGCGCCTCCCCCATCTTGCCGGTACCGAGAATCGCGATCACGAGGTCAGCACCTACGTTTCTGAGCGGAGGGAGCGCAGGAAGAACGCGAGGTTACCCGGCCGTTCCGCCAGCCGCCGCACGAGATAGGCGTACCAGTCGGCGCCGTAGGGGACGTACACCCGCATCCGCGCGCCGGTATCGGCCAGCCGCCGCTGCTCGACCGGGCGGATGCCGTAGAGCATCTGGTATTCGAAGCTGTCCGCGGCCCGCCCGGTCAGCAGGGCCAGCGACCCGGTGATCTCGATCAGCCGCGGGTCATGAGTGGCCACCATCGGGTAGCCCGACCCGTTCATCAGCGCCCGCAGGCAGCGCGCGTAGGACATGTCCACGTCCCGGCGCGAGCGGTAGGCGACGGTGTCCAGCTCGCGGTAGGCGCCCTTGCAGAGCCGGACCCGCTGCCCGTATCCCGCCAGCGCGCGGCAGTCCGCCTGGCTGCGCCGCAGGCAAGCCTGGATGACGCAGCCGAGATCGGCGTACTCGGCCCGGAGCTGGGTCGCGATCCGCTGCGTCGGCTCGATCGCCGCGAACTCCTCGGCGTCCAGGGTCACCGTGGTACCCGCATCCCTGGCCGCCGCGCAGATCCTGGCGATGTTTTCCTTCGCCATCCGGGTGCCGAGGAACAGCCCCACCGCGGTCGGCTTGACCGAGACCTCCGCCGCCCCGCCGTGCGTCAGTCCCTCCGCGCTGAGCTTGCCGAGCAGCTCGATGTACTCGTCGGTGACGGCCGCGGCCTGAGCCGGGTCCTTGGTGTCCTCGCCCAGGTAATCCAGGCTGACGAGCAACCCCGCCGCGCGCAATGTCCGGGTTACCCGGACCGCGTCGTCGGCGGTTTCGCCCGCGACGTAGGAATCCACGATGGCGCGCGTTTGCGGCGCGGTCGTGATGAGCCGGCGCAGCCGAGAACTGGCTGACGCCGCGAGCAGGGCCCTGCGCAGCACGGCGAGCGAACCTCCCGTTTGGTTGACGATGTTAGCTGAGCTGACGGCGGCGCAGCGTGACCTGCACGTTGGCGCCGGCGTCCGGTGGCACGATGACCTCCTGCGCCGCGGCCACACCCGCGGCGAGCAGTGTAGCCTCCACCGGTACGGTGCGCTTGACCAGGGCAAGCCCGATCGGGCCGAGCTCGTAGTGCCGCGCCGCCGATCCGGTGAAGCCGACCACGGCGGCACCGGATCCGGAGTCGGCCAGCGTCGACCGGGTCGCCGTGCCCGGGCAGCCGGTCCACGCTGCCGTCCAAGTGCAGCAAGACCAGCCGCCGCGGCGGGTGACCGAGGTTGTGCACCCGGGCGACCGTCTCCTGGCCTCGGTAGCATCCCTTGCTCAGGTGGACGGCGGTCTCGATCCAGCCCATCTCGTGCGGGATGGTCCGGTGATCGGTGTCCAGGCCGAGCCTGGGCACGTGCGCGGCGATCCGCAGCGCCTCGAACGCCCACAGGCCCGCCGGCACGGCCCCGCGCCTGACCAGCTCGGCGACCGCGCCCGGCCAGCCGGTCCCGCGACCACGATCAGGTCAATAGAGCCGAACGAACCTGGGTTAACCTGGCCGAGCACCCCGTCAAGCCCGGTCGTGATATCAGCCCCGGCCGGTCCCATCACGGTCAGCACCGCGGCGTCCGCGCTGATATCCGCGACGTCGACCCGCAGCATGAACTTCATCGATTCCAGGAAGGCGGCGAGAGCCGGCGCGGTCCCTGGTTCCACGTGAACCCACACCGAGGTGCCGTCGTCGCTCAGCTCAAGGTGGTGCTCCACGTGCCCGGTCGGGCTGAGGATCAGCGCCTGGGCGCTCTGGCCCGCGACAGCCCCTGCAGGTGCTGCGTGGTCAGGCTGTGCAGCCAGCTGAGCCGGTCCGCACCGGTGATCCTCAGCACGCCGCGGTTGGACCGGTCCACCAGCCCGGCGGGCGCGTCCGCGGCGCCGTCGAGCGCGCGCTGCTCGCGCACCGGGTCACCGTAGTGCGCGGCCACCCCCTCGTCCGGCCAGCTCGCCTGTACCGCCCCCGGAAGGTCAAGCAGGTGCTTCACGGGTTCGCCCCTTTGCTGCTCGTGGTCACCTCGCACTCAGCCATCGCGCGGACGGCTCGGCATTCCGCGCAGCGGCCGAAGACGGTGAGATGGCCGACGTCGGTCTCGAAGCCGTGGCGCTCGTCCAGGCCGGTGATCAGCGGGCGGATCGCGTCCGGGCCGATCTCGGTGACCCGGCCGCAGTCGCGGCAGACCAGGTGAACGTGGTCGGCGTCGGTGGCCAGGTGATAGGTCGGCGCGCCGTGCCCGAGGTGGGTGTGGGTGACCATGCCGATCTGCTCGAGCAGTTCCAGCGTGCGGTAGATGGTCGAGATGTTGACGCCGCGGGCCGTCTGCTGGACCTGGGTGCCGATTTCCTCCGGGGTCGCGTGGTCCAGCCGTGCCACCGCTTCCAGCACGAGCTGACGCTGCGGCGTCACCCGGTAGCCACGGGCACGCAGCTGCTCATCCCACCCGCGTACGGGCAGGCTCGGGGGACGGTGCATCGGCCTCCATGGCCTCATAGTAGATCCGCTGGTGTGATCCGGCGCACGGCGAAATGGTCTTGCCTGCACGCCCCGCTTCGCGGCTAGCGTTCTAGGTACGCGGGAAAGGAGGTGGTCCAACAGCATGCATAGACAACGGACTCGTGAGGTGGCTGTCAGCTAGCCGCCTATCCGCCGGCATGACGTCCAGCGAGGCGGCGGCCGGCTGAAATCCTGACAGACACCGAGTCCCCGGGCTGGCCGACCTTGTCCAGTCGTCCCCGGTGCGGCGGAAACCCGCTACACCGGAGTCGCCCGGGGACTTATTTATGTCCCGGTGTGACTCCTCAGGCCGCCGGAACGCTCGAGCTGACTCGCTTGAGCTGAGCGGAAAGGTGCGGCTGGAGCGGCTGGCCCATCGCGGCCATGTCGTAGGCGTAGGCGAGATCCTGGGTTCCCGGCCCGGTGAGCCCGTAGAGCCGGTGGCCAGCCGTCACTTCCTTGGCCGTGGCGGTGCGAGCGACCACGTCGGTGGCCATCTCGATGCGAGAGCCCGAGACCTCGCCGAGATAGATCTCGACAATCCCGGTGGGATGCGCGAGCATCACCTCGACCTGGCTGTCGGGCCGGGGGCGCCAGAAACCGGTCTCGGTACCCAGCGGCGCCCCGATCCGGCCCTCGTCATCCAGCCGCCAGGTCCGGCTGGTGTAGATGAGGAACGGCTTGCCGTTGTGGCTGAAGCTGACTTCCTGGCCGAACCGGAACGACTCGATGGTCGGGTACCCGCCGATCCCCGCACCTTCCCAGCGGCCGAGCAGGAACTCAAGCGGCGCGAGCTCGGGATGCACCGGCGCGAGTCCGGAGCCGGGGCCGCCCGTATCGGACCCGTCGCTGGTCATCAGCCGTCCTGCCCTGAACCGGCGGCCCGGCTCCGGCGTGTCCCGGCCAGGTACACGCGGACGACTACATACAGGAAGGCGGCGGCCGCCACGGCGAGCACGCCGATCACGATCGCAGCGCTAAGCATGCCGTGCATGGCCCGCAGTTTACGGTCTGGGCGCGCGCGCCGCGCGCAGGCGCGCCGCGGGCTAGAGTTCTGCCATGCCCGAGCGCTCCCTGGTCATCAAGGTCACCGCAGGCAAGGACGAACCGGAGCGCTGCAATCAGGCCTTCACGGTCGCCGCGACCGCGGTCGCCAGCGGGGTCCGCGTCTCCCTGTGGCTCACCGGAGAGGCGGCCTGGTTCGGGTTGCCCGGCCGCGCGGAGGACTTCTCGCTGCCGCAGGCCGCACCGCTCGCGGACCTGCTGGCCGCGGTGCTGGCGGCCGGCGCGGTAACGGTCTGCACGCAGTGTGCCGCGCGCCGGGACATCACGCCCGAGGACCTGATCAGCGGGGTCCGGATCGCCGGCGCGGCCACGTTCGTGGCCGAGGTCATGACCGAAGGCGCCCAGGGCCTGGTCTACTAAGCCGTCTGCCGGGCCGTCGGCTGGGCCGGTGCGCGCTGGGCCGCCAGTCGTTCGCCGCGCAGCTTGAGCACCAGGTCTTCCTGCCCGGGGTCAAGGGCGGGCAGCGGGCCCGCTACCCAGCCCAGGAGCAGGTCGGCGAGGCTCGGGTTGCGGACGAGCGCCGGGCCGTGCAGGTAAGTGCCGACCACCCGCCCGGCCTGCGCGCCCTCGGTCCCGTCTCCGTTACCGACGCCGGTGAGCACAGTGGCCAGCGGCCTTACCTCGGGCCCGCGCCTGGTCACGCCCTGGTGGTTCTCGAACCCGGTGAGCCGTTCCACGCCGAGCGCCGGATCCACGTCGGCCGTTATCTCACCTACCCCGCGCCGTTCGCCCCGGGCGCTGCGGATGTCGATCAGATCAAGCCCGGGAACCGGCTCGCCTTCCGGGCCGCCGAACTCGGCTCCGAGGATCTGGTAGCCGGCGCAGACCGCGAAGATCACCGCGCCCCGGCCCGCCGCGGCGGCCAGCCCGCCGCCCGCCCGCAGTCGGCGCGCCGCGAGGACCTGCGGCAAGTCCTCACCACCGCCGAGCAGGTAGATGTCACCGTCCACGGGGACCGGCTGGTCGGAATTGACCTCGGCGATCTCGATACCGATACCGCGCAGCCGGGCCCGGCGAGCCAGCATGAGCAGGTTGCCGCGATCACCGTAGGTGCTGAGCAGGTCAGGGTAAACCCATACCAGCCGGATGGCCGACGGGCCGCTGGCGCCATGGCCAGGATCAGGGCTCACGGGCCCGTGAGCGGTCAGCGGACTCTGCGGTCCCTGAGGTTCCCGCGGCGGCCGCGGTTCGGCAGATCTTTGCGGTGGCCGCGGTCCCTGCGGGCTCTTGGCGCCCATCCGGTGCCGCCCTTGGCCCTCGCTCATCGTTTCTCCCGCCGGTCAGGCCGATTCTGTCCGCCCGGCACCGTCGATGCTGTCCCGGAGCCTGGTCGTTTTTAGTCCGTGCGCCCGAGAACCGCACGGATGTACTGGAACGCCGTGTAGTTCGCGATCACTTCCATGGTCGGGCTGCGGGCCGCAGCCACGGCCTCGTCGACGGTGGCCACGAGGCGGAAGGAGACCTCGTCGGCTTCCAGCCGGACCGCGAGATCGATCTTGCGCTCTCCGGTCACGAAGACCGGCCGGCCGCGCAGCCTGCGGTAGTCCACGTCCCAGAGCCATGAGGTGTCCCGCCCGTCCGGCACCTGCGCGTTCACCGCCAGCAGGACCGGGGCGGGCGGCGGCGCCAGGATGTCCAGCGCCTCCAGCCAGCCCGCCGGGTTCTTGGCCAGCAGCAGCCTGAGCGCGCAGCCCCGGCGCTCGATCTGGGTGTACCGGCCAGCCACCGACCGCACCTGCTTGACCGCGTCCATGGCCTGCCCGACGCCGACCCCGAAGACATCCGCCACGGCCAGCGCGACCACGGCGTTGGACCGGTTGGCCCGGCCGGGCAGGATCAGGTCGAGCGGCCATGATTTCCCGGTCGGATCGATCACCTTGTCGTCAGCGAGGACCCAGCTGACCGGAGGCCGCCGGTTCGGGCACTCGCCGCAGTTCCAGTCCTCGCCCTCCCGCAGCAGGTGGGAGCCGCAGAGCGGACAGCACCAGGAATCGTCGTGCCAGCGCTGACCCGCCGCCACCCAGGTGACCTGGCGCGCCTGCCCGGCCGCCCAGGCCACGAGCGGATCGTCGGCGTTCGCGATGACCCGGCAATCGGGCGCGGCGGCCAGCGCGGCCCGCCAGCGGCGGGCCAGCATCCAGATCTCGGCGGCCCGGTCCATCTGGTCCCGGCTCAGGTTCAGCAGCACCACGACGCGCGCGCCCGTGATCTTGAGCATGGATGGCACGTATTTCTCGTCGACCTCGAGCACGGCCAGGGTGGCATCCGGCGCCTTGGCCAGTGCGGCGACCAGCCCGGCCTCCATGTTGGCACCGAACGCATTGGACGCGATCTGCTGCCCGAGCGCGCCTAGCGCGGCGGTGATCAGCCTGGTCGTGGTGGTCTTCCCGTTCGTGCCTGTCACCAGGATGACCTGCCGGCCACGGGCGAGCAGGGTCAGCAGGCCGGGCTCGAGCCGCAAGCCGATGACCCCGCCGATCACCGATCCGTCGCCGCGGCCGGCCAGCCGGGACACCCGGCCGGCCGCGCCGCCGACCGTGGTGGCCAGACGGGCCCGCAGGGGAAGACTGAATCGCCGGGACGGCGCGCTGCTAGTGCTCATCTCGGCCCGATGCTATCCGGTCGCACCCGTCAGGGGCGCCGCTTACGCCAGTCCAGGCGCGGCGGCGGCGGGCCGAGATTGGGCGTGGGCTGGTCACCCCCCGAACGCCAGCTCACCGGCGTCACCGGCCCGGCGCCGGGCCGCCCAGGCGGCGGGCCGGCCGCGGGGGGAGGGCCGGCGGCCGCGGCCGGGCCGGCCACGGGCTCGGCTGACCTGCCAGCGAACTCCTCGAGGGTCAGCGGGGTCGCGGTGCTCAGGCCGGCCAGGCCCGGATTGGCGTCGGCCATGACCGCCTGCCGCCCGCCCGGCCCCGCGTAGGTAATGATCATCGCGCTCGCCGGGAGCTGCTGGAGCTCGTGCTGCTCGACGAGGAACTCACGGGACCGCTGCAGAGCGCGGGCCAGCGATTCACTGTCCCCGGTCGCCTTTGATGTGGACAGGCCCCACGCGGTACTCGAGCTGATACCGGTGCTGACCGAGTCACTCTCGCCGGTGCTCCACGAATCGCTGGTCTGGACGCTGCGGGAGAAGGTTCCCCGGAACGGCAGCGGCGAGCCGGCCGCGTCGCTGCGGCCCTGCCCGGCGCTGCGGGACGACCCGTCGCTGGTGGATCGCGACGTGGCGGACGAACTCACAGAACCCGTGGTGCTGGTGTAGGAACTGCCGGTGGTGTCGGTGACGGACAGGCCTATCGTCTCGGTGAGCTGGGACAGCACGAAGCGATGCTCGGTGCCGAGTTGTTCGCTGGCCGCCTTGGCGTCCTCGGCGTTACCGAGCCGCATGAAGGCGACCGCGGCGTTACCGCGTCCGAGCCGCTGCCTGACCTGCGGGGGGATGGTGCGATAGGCGAGGACCAGCCCGGTCCCCGTGCTCTCGCACACGTCGCTGAGCCGGTCGAGCGTGTCGCCGCGCAGCCGGTCCGCGCCCAGCACGAACAGCGTGTGCTGCCAGGGGCGCCCCGGCTGAGTCCCGCGCAGCGCGTGGGTCATCGCGACGGCCAGGTAGGTCCCGAAGACCCGTCCCTCGACCGCGCCCGCCCGCTGGCTCAGGGCGACCACGCGCAGCGGGCTGGGCGGCAGCGGCCCCAGCGCGGTGCCGACACCAGCCAGCTTGCGCAGCTGGGATTCCAGCAGCCAGGCTCGCTCGACGACCACGTGGTCGGTGGCACCGCGGCCGAACATCGCGGTGAGCCTGTCCACCTCACCGGCGGTGAGCAGGCCGGCGGCCACGTCGTCGTGCGGGTCGCCGACCTGGGCCAGCGCCCGCAGCGCGGCCGCGACCCCGGCGACGGTCGCCTCGGCCCCGAGCACGTCGGTGACCCGCTCGAGCAGGACGTGGTCAAGAGAGAGGTCCCGCGGGGACCGCCCCTCGTCACTCACGCTGACGACCAGGGAGAGCACATCCGCCAGCGCGGCCGGGCCGAGCCCGGTGCCGAGGTCGAGCCGGGGCAGGTCGTCGGGCAGCACCCAGACCAGCGGGTCGATATCGGAGGTCCGGGCGAAGCCGATCAGGTCGAGGGCGACCGAGCGTTCGGTCAGGTCGAGCACGGTGACCTCGCCGCCCGCCGCCAGCCGGTGCGCGCCGGCGGTGGCGAGCATGGCGGACCACCCGGACAAGGTGCCCCCGGCCACGTCGACACGGTGGACGCCGCTCGGCGCGCAGACCGCGTACCACCGCTTCTGGTGCTCGTAGGCGACGCGGAGCGCCTGCCACTGCCTGACCCGGTCGGCGTGTTCGGACTGCCAGGCGAACAGCTGGCTCTCCTGGGCCGCCCGGATCCGCCCCACCCGGGCCCGCTCGTCGGCCAGCCTGGACCGCAGCGCTTGCTCGCCTTGCCAGATGGCGTATCCGCTCACGGCCGTGACGAGCGCGCAGCAGATCACGCCGAGGCCGGCCACCAGCACGTCGATCACACCCACGGCGGCGAGGAGGACCACCACGGCGGCGACGGCCGCCGCGACGATGACGGCCGCCTTCAGCGGCCGGTGCAGCATGCTTTCCTCCCGCCGCTGGGCCATGGCCCAGTCCGGGTTGAGCCGTTCAGCCTCGGGCGGGGTAGGCCGGCGCGGCGGCGGACCGGGCTCCGGATAAGGCGTGGCGTACTGCCATCCGAGGTACAGGCGGTCGAGCCGGGGCGACGTCACGCTCCCTCCCGGTCCCAGGCGGCCGCGAGCGCTGGCCGCGGCGGGCCGGCCGGCCTGGCGTCGCGGACCGCTGACGGGGGCCGTGCCCGGACCAGCTGGGCCGGGCCGACCAGGCGCTTCGGCTGCTTGACGGCGAGGAGGAACTCACCTGGGCGGAGCGCGGCCAGCACCGTGGCTTCCGCCGCAGGCCCGGGTGTGAGCCGGGCACCGGCCGCCGGGTCACCGGGCGGCCGCGCCGGGCCGTCGGCGCCCACGGCCGAGGCCAGTTTCCTGGCGGTAGCCACGTCGGTCATCCGGTGCGCGACCACCACGTTGGTCAGCTCCGCCAAGTCCGCCGCGGCTCGCGGGGACGTCGTGGCGGCCAGCACGGGCAGCCCGGTGCCAGGACCACGGGCGATCAGGTCGGTGACCGCTTGCCTGGGCAGCGAGCCGCACTCGGCCAGCCAGATGATCCCGTCCCCGTCGACGTCGATCGCGCTCAGCGCCGCGCCCGCGGCCAGCAGGTCCTGGCACACCAGCCGGGTGAGCATCGCCGCGCCGGCCGGCCGGGTTCCTGGTCTCTCCGGGCGGCCGGGATCAGGGGCGCCGAGACGGAAGAGCACCACGGCGCGCTCTGTGACCGCTCGGCCGAGATCGATCCCGGCGCCCTGCCCCGGCCGGGAAGGCCGCAGCCAGCGGCCGAAACCGGAGGCCCGGAGCTCACGCAGCTGACGGTTGAGCTGGGCGGTGGTGGCGGGCTCAGCCCTGAGCAGGCTCACCGACACGCCGGTGCGCTCGGCCAGGGCCGCCCGGCGCGGGTAGGCCCCGGGCACGTACTCCATCCGGGCCCGCATGGCCGTGGGGTTCAGCAAGTGGATGACCTCGTCCAGGATCGGGACCCGCGGGTCGCCTGGGGCGGCGTCCAGCAGCTCAAAGACGTCCTCGAGATAGGCGGCACAGCTGCGCCGGTACTGGCGGCCCGGGCCGTCCCAGCTCAGCATGGCTGTCACCAGCGCAGCCCGCCAGGCGGGATCGCCGTGCCGGAACGGCTCGTAGCAGGCCGGCGCGATCCGCGGGTCCGCGGCGGCCGGCCGCTCGGCGCCGGCGTCCCAGAACACCTGCAGCGGAGCGCCGGACTCGGCGCAGACCGCGGCCAGTTGTCCCGGCAGGTCCGGGTCACCGGTGAGATCCACCGCGAACACCGGCTTGCGCCGCCGCACCGCCGCGTATACCAGTTGAAAGCTCGCGGTCAGCACGTCCCGTTCGGCCGAGCCGCAGACCGCTATCCCGCCCGCCGCCTCGGACCAGGAAAGCGCGACCCGCGCTCCGGAGCCCGGCAGCACCCCCAGGGAGCCACCCTCCCTGGTCACCACGCCACCGGTCCGGATCGTCCGCGCGGTCGCCGCCCGCCGGGCCGCCGCGATCAAGCCGGGCCGGGCTGGCGGTACGTCCCACTCGTCGGTGTGCAGCCAGCTCAGGCCACCCGCCAGGGCCGCTTCCGCGGCGCCCGCCAGGATCGCGAGCGGCAGTTGCCTGGGCAGCCAGCGGGCCATCCCGGCGAACGCGGCGGTGACGTGGAGCAGGTGGTGGACCTGCTGGCCGCTCGCGCCGAGATAGCTGATCACCTGGGCCGGGCCCGCGGCCAGCCCGGCGGCCGCCGCGCGCGGTCCCACCGCGACGGTCCAGGCCAGCCCGGCCGCGGCCGGGACCATCAGCCACCACAGGCGCCATCTGGTCAGCTTGGTGATGAGGTAGAACAGCGCGGCCATGATCATCGTCAGTTGCCCGAACAACACGTGCCCACCCAGGAGGACCAGTACGCAAGCAGCGAGAATCTCGCCACGGCGCGGCAGTCCCCTGGGGAGAAGATATCGGGCCCGCCGCGGCTTGCGCTCTGCCCCTGTCACGACCTCAGCCGACATATCGGCTCCAGCGTCCCAGGTGCCAGCCGGACGTGTCCAGACGGTGACGGCTTCCTGACAGATAGCCGTAATAAGGACGTCCTAACCTGCGCCCCAACAGTATCGATGGCGATCCGGAACAACTCTGGCTTCAGCATGATGACCGTGAGCCCAGCCGGCTCAGCGGTGACGGCGTCGTCGAACCTGGCCGTCACCGTGATCACCGACTGCCCGGGCGACAACCGCAGGCTCCGCGCGATCGACGGCTGGGGCGGGCTCATTTCCACGCTCACCGCCGCCGCGGGCCGCCCGGCCAGCACCGAGCCGAAAGGCACCCGCTCATCGAGCCCGGCCTCGCCGGTGTCCGCATCGCCGGTGTCCCATCGCCGGTGTCCGCATCGCCGGAGTCCGCATCGCCGGAGTCCGCATCGCCGGAGGAGGCGGGCAGGTAGGCCGTTGAGACGGCGGCGGGATCGCCCGACGACACCCAGACGCACCTGATGACCCGGACGAGCGCGCCCGGCGGCAGCCGCAGCGCCCAGCCGATATCCTGCGCCGCCTGACGCCGTGACACGTGCCGGGCCTGGCAGTCGATCGTGCCGCTCATGGGATCGAGCCGGGTGCCGAACCCGGCCGCGCCCTCGACCGGGATCCAGTAGTCGGCCGGGCTGGCCCGGTACAGCTGGCCGTCTGGCAGGCTGCGGACCAGCGATCGCCGGGCCAGGTCGTCGAGCGCGGCGTCGATCTCGCTCAAGCTGACGTTATACCTCCTGGCCAGCGCGCTGCGCCGGGGCAGCCGCCAGCCCGGCTCGCGGTGCACGAGAGCCGCCGCCATCCGGTCGGCCAGGACGTCCGCGGCCCGGACAGGTCCGCGGGCGGCCGGTATGCCGGTGTCGCTCCGGGACGGCGAGGCCTCGGCGGGCGGCGATGCCGGCTGCGAGGGGACCGGACTGTCACCTCCGGCGGCGCCAGGCATCATCCCGCAGGTCGCGATCGGGTCACCGTCAGCTGGCCGGTCACGAGCCACCGGGCTGCGTTCGTTCCGCATCGACCGACAATTTGCCTCACTCGTCCTCGGCTTAAGCACAGACGGCAGCACCCGCTGTTCCCGCCATTGATATTCACCTCAGGTGAACAGAAGCTGAACGAAAAAGGAACGATCAGACGGCCACTTGATGTCAGGTAGGTGAACTGGGACCTGACCGGGGTAGAAAGCCGGCCAAGCTATCGTCAGCTGGGCGTCGTGGCCTGCGCGAACCCGAGCGACCCAGCGACCTGGGGGCATCGGCGCTCCCGGCGTCGGCGGCGCCAGGCGGGCCAATTCAAGACACCAGAAGTTAACCTTCTGGACCACGTTTGTCCACTATTCGTTTGCCCGCCAGTTTCGTCGGGGCCGACAAACTGTATTCGCACGCCATGGTAAGCCCGCTGACCCGCTGGGAGCCGTTTACGCGGCCGGGGAAAAGATAAAAACTATAAGGAGTACTTGATATGCAACTTGGACGTAGACAGCAGGTCACCGCGATGGGGGCGGCCGTCGTGGCGACAGCGCTGTCTCTCGCCGCCTGCTCCTCGTCGAGCTCGTCGTCCGCCCCGTCGACCGGCGGCAGCGGTGCGGCCACATCAGCTTCGTCGAGCGCGAGCACGAGCACGGCGAGCGGCACCATCAAGGCGGCCGGCTCGACCTTCCAGACCAACTTCCAGCAGACCGCGATCTCCGCGTTCAAGTCGGTGAGCCCGAATATCACCGTCGACTACGCCTCGGTGGGCTCGGGCTCGGGCCGTGCCGATCTGTACGCGAACACCGTGCTGTTCGCCGGCTCGGACTCGCCCGTGCCGGCCAAGGAGGCGTCCAAGGTCCCCGCGGGCAAGACGATCCTGTATTTCCCGGTGCAGGTCGGCCCGATCGCCCTGGCCTACAACCTGCCCGGCATCACCGGCCTGAAGCTGGACGCGACCGTCCTCGCCGGGATCTTCCAGGGCACCATCAAGACCTGGAACGACCCGGCGATCAAGGCCCTCAACTCAGGCATGAGCCTGCCGGGCACCACGATCACGCTGGCCGTCCGCTCCGACGGCTCCGGCACCACGCAGAACTTCTCCCAGTACCTCGTGGACGCCGCGGGCAGCGCGTGGAAGCTCGGCACCGCCTCCACCATCACCTGGCCGTCCACGGCGCGCGCGGGTGCCGGCGGCAGCGCCGTGGCGCAGATCGTCAAAACCACCACCGGCGCCATCGGCTACGTCGACTTCTCCACCGCGACCGCGGCCGGCCTGCACGCCGCCTCGATCAAGAACTCGGCCGGCGACTACGTGGCGCCTTCCACCGCGTCCGCGACCGCGGCCGCGTCGCACGTCACCCCGAAGGCCGACCTGACCTTCGCCGCGGCCGACGAGCCGGGCGCGGACTCCTACCCGGTCACCTACCAGTCATGGGACCTGGTGTACTCGGTGCAGCCGAGCGCGAACGACGTCGCCCTGCTCAAGGCCTACCTGGGTTACCTGCTCAGCTCCACCGGCCAGGCGCTCCTCACCCCGCTCAACCTCGCGCCGCTCCCGGCCAGCCTCGACTCGGCGGCCGTGGCCCAGCTGAGCAAGATCACCTCCTAAGGCTGTGCAGATGATGCACGCCGCTCGGACGAGCGAACCGTCATGAGCACCGTGACGAAGGCGGACCCGGCCCCCCCGGCCGGGTCCGCCGACCCGCTCCACCACCGCAGGCCGCTCGGCGACCGGGGGTTCCAGCTCCTGGCCCTCGCGGCCGGCCTGCTGGTCCTCGTCATCCTCGTCCTCATCACCGTGACCACGGCGCAGCAGTCCGCCAGCTGGTTCAGCACGGCCGGCGTCAAGGGCATCTTCTCGGTCGCGTTCGACGGCAACACCCACTTCGGGGCGATGGGCGTCCTGTACGGGACGGTCATCAGCTCGGTCATCGGGATCATCATCGGGGTGCCGGTCAGCGTCGGCATCGCGCTGCTGCTGACGCAGGTGGTCCCGGCCCGGTGGGCGCGGCCTTTTGTGTACGTGATCGACCTGCTCGCCGTGGTCCCCTCGGTGGTCTGGGGCCTGTGGGGCATCATCGTGCTGGTCCCCTGGCTGCAGAAGATTTACCTGGATATCGCCTCGGGCGTCAACGGCATCCCGGTCCTCGACTCGCTCTTCGGCGGGCCGAACGTCACCGGTGCCTCGTTCTTCACCGCCGGCCTCATCCTGGCCATCATGATCATCCCGATCATCACCTCGCTGTCCCGCGAGGTCATCGCGACCGTGCCGGATATCGACAAGGAGGGCGCGTACGCGCTCGGGGCCACCCGCTGGGAGATGATCCGCGGCGCCGTCTGGCCGCACAGCCAGGGCGGCGTGGTCGGCGCGATCCTGGTCGGGCTTGGCCGGGCGATGGGCGAGACGATCGCGGTCGCGCTTGTCATCGGCGACTCGATCGAGGTCACCCCGCACCTGTTCTACAGCGGCCACTCGATCGCCGCGATCATCGCGCTGCAGTTTGGCGAGGCCACCGGCGGTGAGTTCCGCTCGGCCCTGATCGGGCTCGGCCTGTTCCTGTTCGTGCTCACGATCGTGGTCAACCTGGTGGCCCGGTGGTTCGTGGAGCGCTCCACGCGCCGGGCCAGGGGGGAATGATGGCAGCCACTTCCGATTCGCTGCCCCAGCCGGTCGACCTGCGGGAGCCGTCCGGCTGGCGGCGGTCCAAGAACCAGATCATGACCGCGGCCATGTGGCTCGCGTTCGTGCTCGTCCTGATCCCGCTCGGCTTTGTGCTCGTCACGCTGATCGCCAAGGGCGCCGACGCCATCAGCTGGCAGTTCCTGACCAACAGCACCATCCCGCCCAACGTCCTGCCGCTCGGCGTCGACGGCATGGGCGCCGCGGTGGTCGGCACGCTGGAGATCACCGGGTTCGCCGCGCTGCTGGCGATCCCGCTGGGCGTGCTCGGTGCCGTCTACCTCAACGAGTACGGCGGCAACGGCATCCTCGCCCGGCTCATCTCGTTCATGTCCTCGGTCATGACCGGCGTGCCGTCGATCGTGATGGGCCTGTTCATCTACATCATCTGGGTGCTGCACTTCGGGTACTCGGGCATGGCGGGCTCGTTCGCCCTGGCCTGCCTGATGCTGCCGATCGTGATCCGCTCCTCCTATGAGATGCTCCGCCTGGTACCGGACAGCCTCCGGCAGGGCAGCTACGCCCTGGGCGCCACCAAGGCCCGCGTCACGCTGACCGTGGTGCTCCCGGCCGCGCTGAGCGGCATCGTCAGCGGCGCGCTGCTGGCCGTGGCGCGGGCCGCGGGCGAGACCGCGCCGCTGATCTTCACCGTGCTCACGGTCGAGCAGACCAACCCCAACCTGTTCAGCGGGCCGGACACCTCGCTGCCGCTGCAGATCTTCGCCAACGCGCAGTCCGCCTATGTCGGCGCGAACGCCCGCGCCTGGGGCGCGGCGCTGACGCTGGTCGCGATTACGTTCATACTGATGATTGCGGCCCGCATCATCACGGCCCTGTTCACCCGCAATACGCGCTAGGGATCCCATGGAAGAGCAGCAGCACCAGCTGGACGTACAGCAGGATCAAGAAATCCTTCCCAAGCTGGTGGTACAGGACACAGCTCCGCCGGAGAAGCTGGCCAGCCCGGCCGTATTCGAGGTGCGGAACACCTCGATTTACTACAGCGCGTTCCGCGCGGTGACCGACGTCTCGCTGACCGTTCACGAGAACGAGATCACCGCCTTCATCGGGCCCTCCGGCTGCGGCAAGACGACGGTGCTGCGCAGCCTCAACCGGATGAACGACCTGATCGCCGGGGCCCGGGTGGAAGGCGACATCCGCTACCGCGGCGTGCCCCTGTACGGCAAGGACGTCTCGCCGACGGCGGTGCGGCGGCGCATCGGCATGGTGTTCCAGAAGGCCAACCCGTTCCCCAAGTCGGTCTACGACAACGTCGCGTACGGGCCGCGTATCAACGGCATCCGCAACAAGGGCAGGCTGGACGAGATCGTCGAGCGGTCGCTGAAGCAGGCGGCCCTGTGGGACGAGGTCAAGAACCGGCTGAACAAGTCCGGCCTGGGCCTGTCCGGCGGCCAGTCGCAGCGGCTCTGCATCGCCCGCACGCTCGCGGTGGAACCGGACGTCGTGCTCATGGACGAGCCCTGCTCGGCTCTGGACCCGATCGCGACGGGCCGCATCGAGGACCTCATGCACGAGCTCAAGACCCGGTACACGATCGTCATCGTCACGCACAACATGCAGCAGGCGACCCGGGTCAGCGACCGCACCGCCTTCTACTCGGTGCTGCGGGACGAGAAGAGCGACACCCGCACCGGCGTCCTCGTCGAGTACGGTTCAACCGCCCACATCTTCGAGGACCCGCAGGACAGCCGCACCCAGGCTTACGTCACCGGCCGGATGGGGTAACTCGCGGGGGTGACCGGCGGAGCCCGCCAGGTAGATCACCCGGCGGGCGATGTTGACCGCGTGGGCGCCGAGCCGCTCGTAGTCCCGCGCGATCAGGGCCATCTCCATCGCGACGGGGACCGCCGTGTGCCCGGCGGCGAGCTCGGCCACCAGGCTGCCGTGCAGTTCGTCCAGGCCCTCGTCGCGCTCGGCGAGGGCCGCGGCGGCGCCCCGGTCGCGCTGGTACCAAGCGTCCGCCGCCTGCCGCCACATCTCGGAAGCGAGTTCGCCCATCCGCGCGACCAGGCCCCTGGCGCGCGGGGTGAGGTCGTCGTCGACGAGGTGACCGGCGCTGGCGGCGATGTGCACCACCAGGTCGTGGGAGCGCTCAAGCTCCGGCACGATGCGCAGGACCGACAACAGGAACCTCAGGTCGGCGGCCACCGGAGCCTGCAGCAGTATCTCCCGGTTGGCCAGGCCTTCCACCTCGAGGTACAGAGCGTCGATGGCGCGGTCACGCTCGGCCAGCGTCAGGTAGGCCTCGTTGTTCCCGTTCAGCAGCGCCTGGGTGGCTACCGGCACGCCCTCGGCGACCATCGCGAACAGCTCGATGACCTTGCCCTCGATGGCCTCAAGTTCGCTGTCGAATTCCTGCCGGTGCTCGTTCATGAGCACAGACTACGGACGTGAGGCAACGCGAGCCCAAACAAGACAAGGCGAAAGGGTAACGACCTCCGCCAGCTCGGTACCGCGCGGAAACGGCGGCCCCGTCACGATCCCTTCATCGTGGTCGAGCATGCTAGGCGTCATGGGGATCCGCACGCCGCGGCCGCCGTTCCTGCGGCCGGCCTGGCCACGGCCGGCCTGGCTGCTGCCGCTGGCCGTGCTCGCCGTGGCGCTGGCCTCGTGCGGGCACGGCCAGCCAGCCGCCCTGGTCCCGGCTGCCGCCCCGAGCTCGGCGGCCGCGCCGTCCGCGGCCAGCCGGTTCCCGGCCACCGCGCCCGCCGCGGTCAGGACCGCCGGCCCGGCCCGGCGGCCCGGCGGCCCGCTGCCCGCTCCCGCCGCGCTGACCCCGTTCGGGCCCTCGACGGCCGCCGGAGCAGGCACCTGGACCCCGGTCGGCCGGCCAGTTGGTGGCCTGCGCGTCGTCTACCAGACCACGCTGGTGCCGCCCGGCGGCAGGTATCCGGCCGGGATCGCGTGGATGGACAGCCACCTGCTGACCGCCCGGCTGTACTCCGGTTCGAGGAGTCCCGGCGGCGGTCCCTACCGGTACACCGCGCCAGTCGAGCCGGCCCAGGCCGCCACCCTGGTGGCCGCGTTTAACGGCGGGTTCCTCATGAACGCCGCCCGCGGTGGTTACTACACCCAAGGCCGGACGGTCGATCCGCTGCGGCGGGGCGCCGCCTCCCTGGTGATCTACGCGGACGGCAGCGTCGACATCGGGGCCTGGGGCCGCGATGTGCGGATGGCCGCCAACGTGGTCAGCGTCCGGCAGAACCTGGTCCCGCTGGTGGCGGCCGGCCGCCCGACTCCGCAAGCGGCGAGCCGCCACTGGCAGGCGTGGGGTTCGACGTGCGGCGCGACGTCCTGCGCGGCCACGGTTCCCGGCATCGAGCACCAGTGGCGCTCCGGGCTCGGCCTGACCGCCGCCGGGGCGCTGGTCTACGCGACCGGACCAGCCCTGGACCCGCTGCAGCTAGCGCAGCTGCTCGTGCGGGCCGGCGCGGTGCGCGGCATGCAGCTGGACATCAACCCCGACTGGCCCGACTTCGTCAGCTATGACCCCCCGGCGGGGGCCCTGGCCGGACCGGCCAACGGCCGTAAGCTGCTCGCCTCGACCGTGCAGGGTCCGGCGACCTTCTTCGCGGCCTGGTGGGCGCGCGACTTCGTCACGATGTCGGCCCGCCCAGCCGGCTGAGGCGCGCCCGGGTACGGCCGCCGCGGCTGACACGGCGGCCGTACCGGCCTGCTCAGATGTCGACGTCCAGCTTGGTCACCTGCCCGTAGTCGGCCTGTACCGAACGCTCCGCGCGCAACCCGCCGGGGGCGAGGACGCGCAGGGTCCAGGACCCGGGCGCGGCAAAGAACCGGAACCCGCCGTCCTCGCCGAGCGGTACCTCCGCCACGAACTCATCGCCGGTGCCGAGCAGCCGGGCGTAACCAGTGGCGACGGGGCTCCCGTCGTGCACCACCCGCCCCTCCACCACGGCCTGGCTGCCGGAGGCGGCGGTGACGCTGACACCGCCCGCGGGGGCGCCGCAGCCGTCGGCGGTCATCGTCCGTCACCCAGCTCGATCGGCACGCCCACCAGCGACCCGTACTCGGTCCACGAGCCGTCATAGTTCTTGACGTTCGGCTGGTCGAGCAGTTCGTGCAGCACGAACCAGGTGTGCGCGGACCGCTCACCGATCCGGCAGTAGGCGATCGTGTCCTTGCCGAAGTCCAGCCCCGCCTCACCCTGGTAGAGCGTGCGGAGCTCGTCGTCGGAGCGGAACGTGCCGTCCTCGTTCGCCGCCTTGGACCAGGGGACGTTACGCGCGGTCGGGATGTGGCCGGCCCGCTGCGCCTGCTCCTGGGGCAGATGGGCCGGGGCGAGCAGGCGGCCCGCGAACTCGTCAGGCGAACGGACGTCCACCAGGTTGCGCTTGCCGATCGCGGCCAGCACCTCATCGCGCAGCGCGCGCAGCGAGGCGTCCTGCTCCGACGCGGTGTAGCTGGTCCGCGCGCGCTCGGGCACGTCGGTGCTCAGCTCACGCGAGTCCAGTTCCCACTTTTTCCGGCCGCCGTCGAGCAGCAGCACCCGGTCGTGCCCGTAAAGCCTGAAGTACCAGTAGGCGTAGGACGCGAACCAGTTGTTGTTGCCGCCGTAGAGCAGCACCGTGTCGTCATTGGAGATGCCGCGCTCGGACAGCAGCGCCTCGAAGCCCGTCTTGTCGACGAAGTCGCGGCGGACCGGATCTTGCAGGTCCTTCTTCCAGTCGATCTTGATCGCGGTCGGGATATGGCCCTTGTCGTACGCGCTGGTGTCCTCGTCTACTTCTACGATGACGACACCAGGATCACCGATGTGGGCCTCCGCCCAGTCGGCGTCCACGAGGACGTCGGATCGGCTCATGGTGGATATGCCTCCTTCTCCGGCCAGGTCCTAAACGGACGGCCGGACCTTATGATTACGCTGAATGAACAGATACACATGGCAGCCCAGGCACAGGTCGAAGACTGCGTTGAGAAACGCCGCGACCAGCGCGAGCGCGGTGAAGACCAGGCCGCCCGGGGTCGCGCCGACGGCGTAGCAGATCACCCCGGCCGCCGCGATGACCATGCCCACGCCCTGCGCGAACCGCGGCGGCGCCTCGGCCTCGGTATGCGCGGGCGGCCCGAGCCTGGGCCGGATCAGCCGCCGGTACAGGACACCGTACGGCGCATACCGCAACCCGGCGAGCGCACCGACCGCGAAGACCACGAGTTGCGCGGCGAGCAGCCAGACGCTGCCGGTGATCAGGACCACCGCCAGCACGGCGGTGGTGATCGCGGCTCCGAATCTAGGACCGCGCGGGTCGATTTCCATGGTCGTGCTCCTCACCACTGAACGCCTTACTCCCGGCCAGGTCGCCGCCCCCGGCCGGGCTGGATGCCGAGGCCGCCGTGGTCATCGGTACGCGGCGTCAGCGAATCCAGAGGCTAGGGCAGCAGGGCACGGGGACACAGAGCGGTGGCGACATGGCAGAAATCGACGGCACGCCGCTTGGTCAGCGTCTTCGCCGTCCGGGAGATCACGAACCAGATGCTATGCGGGCTCGGTCGGGCTGTCACTCTCAAGCCGTGAGTTATTTCCGTTATGGCCAGCCAGCGTGATTCACCACCGCGGCCAGCCGTCATGTCATTCTCTGCCTGCGGAGGCGTTCAACCCGCGGGTGCTGGGGTCGGGCTGCATCACCGCACCCAGCGCGGCGATCACATCCGCCTTGCGGGGCAGCCCCGTCGCGCGGGTGACGACGGCGCCGTCCGGGCCCAGCACGAGCACGGTCGGGGTGCTGTTGATGCGCAGGCGCCGCACCAGGTCGAGCCGGTCGGCCGCGTCGATTTCCAGGTGGGTCACGCCGTCGGTCTGCTGGGCCAGCTGGGCCAGCAGTTGCCGCGTCGGGCGGCAGGGCGCGCAGAAGGCGGTGGAGAACTGGACCAGCGTGGCCTGCTGGCCCAGACAGCCACCCAGGTCGGCTGCGGTGAGAACATCAGGCCCGGGTCCGGCCTCCTGACGGGCCTGACCGGACTTGGCGGCACGGAAACGCCCCGCCCGCCATTTCAGCACCAGCCCGAGCCCGGTCGCCGCGACCAGGGCCGCGACAAGCGCGATCAATCCGACAATCACGCTTATACCAGCACCGTCGGCACAACGAACATTCCCGCTGCGCAAGCAGGACAACAGCCGCGTATTAGCTAGGTCGGGGTGGCCGTGAGCAGGACCCGGTTGTCGGCGGTGACCTGGAAGGAACTGATCGGCTTGGGGCTGTTGGCCATCGAGCCCGGGTACCAGACGCGGCCTTCGTCGTGCGCCGTCGTCCACGCCGCCACCAGGGTCCGGGTCCCGTCGGGGTGGACAACCCACAGGTCGCACGTGGTCCCGGTCGGTATGCCTGTGACCAGGACCTCGAAGGTATGGCCCCATAGTTCGTTCGCATAGTTGATGGTGGCGCTCGCCCCGGTGACTTTGCTGGTGGCCTGGACGCTTTCCCAGGCCCCGGTCCCGGCCGGGTACTGTGAGGCAAACACCGTGTGCGAGCTGGACGTCGCCGTGCGCAGCCCGCCAAACAAGCCGCCCGCGACGACGACGACCGCGGCCGCCGTGGCCAGGAACCGCCACCGGGTCCGGCGCCGTCTGGCTTCGGCCAGGTCGAGCACCGTGCCGAGCAGCTCGTCAGGCGGCCGGTCTTCGGTCGCCGTGCGCACCGTGTCATCGGCCCGGATCCGGCTGACCTCGTCCGGGTTGACCCTGGCCAGCAAGGCGGGCAGCCCGGCCAGGCCGGCCAGCTCGTCCCGGCAGTCGCGGCAGGTGGCCAGGTGGTGGTCGACCAGGGTGCGTTCGGCCGGGTCGATGGCACCCAGCACGTAAACGCCAAGCGACGGCCTGGCCTCAGTGCAGTCCCACCCCTGGGACGTCGGGTTCATGGCGCCAGTCCTCGTTCCTGTAGCGCCAGCTTGAGCGCCTTCAATGCGTAAAAGGTCCGAGATTTAACGGTACCTGGCGGGATGCCGAGGGTGGCGGCGGCCTCGGCGACCGAGCAGCCCCGGTAGTAGGTCTCCACGATCACCCGCCGGTGATCCGGCCGCAGCGAGGCCAGGGCGTCCGCGACGGCCCACGACTCGAGCGTGCGGTCGGCGTCGTCGTCCGAGGGCAGCAGTTCCAGCGCCGCCTGACCGGTCTCCGGGGGCCTGGCCTGCCGCGCGCGGTAGGAGTCGACCGCAAGGTTGCGCGCCACCGCGAACAGCCATGGCCGGGCCGGGCGGTCAGCCAGCGCCTCGGGATGGCGCCATGCCCGCACGATTGTTTCCTGCACTAGATCCTCCGCACGCTGCCTGTCCCCGCCGGTGAGGTGGAGGGCGTAACGAAGCAGGGCACCGCCGTGTTCGGCGTACAGCGCCCGGACAAAGGCCTCGTCTGCCACCCGCCCCTGATGGGGCGCGGTTCCCGCGTTCGGCACATCAGCTGGTACGTGCGGCGGAGCGGGGCGGTTCAAACCGCCGGAAAAATTCTTGTCACCTGGCGCGGCCCCGGGGACGTGGGGACCCGGGGGGCTTGAAGGTCCGTGCTGGCTCATGCTCACCCGGCCGTTGGCGTTTGACTTCAGAACGTGTTCGCTCGGACACTGTAGGGCATTATCCCCCCAGTGTGCCGCAAAACGCTCTGAATGCCCACCCCTGGGCGGCCTTCCCCCTCATCCGCCGGCGAACTGGGGCAGCACCTCGATGACGGCCGTGTCCCGCAAGACCAGGTCGGCGGCCACCCGGCGGCCTGCCGACGTGCCGTCGACCAGGAAGGACGAACTCTCGATCACCGACGCCAGCCGCCCGTCGCCACCGCGCCGGGCCACCACGACCTGGAGCGCCTCGGCCAGCGTCTCCGCCTCCACCGACTCCACCTCGACGCCGGCCGCCGCCTTGGCCGCGGCCCAGTACTGGATTGTTACTTTGGCCATTTGGGATATCCTCTTGTCATCGGGACCCGGGCGCCGTTGCCCCCGGGTCCTTGTCTGTTTATACAAGTAAGGGTGCGACCGCACCACCGAGTGGAGGTGCCACCGAGTGAGCGACCTGCTGCTGATCACCGGCGTGCTTGAACCGTCCGCGGAAGTCCTGCCCGCGCTGGGACTTTTGCTGCACCCGGTCCGGGTGCTGCCCGCCGACGCGTCCGCTCTGGTGGAGGCCCCGCCCGCGGACGCGGTGCTGATGGATGCACGGCGTGACCTCGCGCACGCCAAGAGCATCTGCCGGCTGCTACAGACGACCGGCCTGGACTGCCCGCTGTTCGCGATCGTTACCGAGGGCGGGCTGGCCGCGGTCAACGCCGAGTGGGGCGTCGACGACGTGATCTTGCACACGGCCGGCCCCGCCGAAGTGGAGGCCAGGGTCAGGCTCGCCATCGGCCGCCGGGCCATCGCCGCCGTGGCGGACGCGCCGGACGAGATCCGCTCCGGCGAGCTGGCCATCGACGAGGCCACGTATGCCGCCCGGCTCCGCGGCCGGGTACTCGACCTGACCTTCAAGGAGTTCGAGCTGCTCAAGTTTCTCGCCCAGCACCCAGGCCGGGTTTTCACCCGGGCGCAGCTGCTGCAAGAGGTCTGGGGCTATGACTACTTCGGCGGCACGCGGACGGTGGACGTGCACGTCCGGCGGCTGCGCGCCAAGCTCGGGCCCGAGCACGAGGCGCTGATCGGCACCGTGCGCAACGTCGGATACCGGTTCGTACCGGTCAAGGGCGAGCGGGCCGAACGGCCGCAGGGAGCCCTCGGCGAGGACCGGGCGCGGAGCGCGCCAGACGAAGGGGCCGCGGGAGCCGCCGGGGGCAGGACCGCGACCGCGGCGCGATAACCGCCAGCCCATGACCGCATGCTCGATTTCCCGCGTCGATCTCAGCGCGACGCAGGTGGCCGGCATCCTGGACCTCGCCGGGCGGGCGAGCGCGGCCGACGGGGTGCCGCCGCTGTCGGAGCCGGTGCTGCTGCACCTGCGTTACGACGGCTCCGGCCCGGAGCCCGCCGAACCGGATCCGCGGACCGGACGTGATTATGTCGCCCGCGTGGACGGCGAGATCGCGGCGTACGCACACCTGGACGCACCGGAGCCGGAGGTCAGCGGCGAACTGGTAGTGCACCCGGACCACCGCCGGCAGGGCCTCGGCCGGGCCCTGGTGGGCGAGCTGGCGGCCGCGGCGGACGGGCACCTCCTCCAGCTGTGGGCCCACGGCGACCTGCCGGCCGCCGCGAGGCTGGCCGCGACGGCGGGCTTTGAGCGTTTCCGCACCTTGTGGCAAATGAGCCGCCCGCTGCGCGACCCGGTGGCCCGGCCGAAGCTCCCGGCCGACCGCGCGCTGCGCACCTTTGTCCCCGGCCGGGACGAGGACGAATGGCTGGGCCTCAACAGCCGGGCTTTCGCCAAGCACCCGGAACAGGGCGGCTGGACCAGGCACGACCTTGAGCTACGCGAACGCGAACCCTGGTTCGACCCGGCGGGTTTCTTCGTCGCGATACGAGACGGCCAGATGGCAGGCTTCCACTGGACCAAGGTCCCTCCGCCGCAACCGGCCGCTCACGAGGCCCGGGCGGCTCACGGCCTCGCCGCCGCCGGAGCCAAGCCGAGCGTCGGGGAGGTCTACGTCGTCGGGGTGGACCCGGCCGAGCAGGGTAGCGGGCTGGGCCGGGCGCTGACCCTGGCCGGGCTGAACCACCTGCGCGACCTCGGCCTGGAGACGGCGATACTGTACGTCGACGAGGACAACACGGCCGCGATCCGGATGTACGAGACGCTCGGCTTCACCCGCGCCAGGACAGACGTCATGTACCGGCCGGGCCGCCCGGCCGCCCGCTAGTGGCTGCGGATCCCTAGCGCTTCGTCTAGCTCCGCGGCCGTCAGCGGCCGGTCGGCGGCCGCCACCGCGGTCAGCACCTCGGCGTAGAGCTCGATCTCGTCGAGAGCGACCCGGTCGTGCACACGAAGGTCCAACTGCCTGGGAATCGTGCTCACCTCCGGCGCTGATCGCGACTCCGCTCGCTTGCGCCCCAGGTTACGTGCCGACACTGCTCCTCCGCATGACCCATCAGGGCCATTCGCCTACCACCTTCACGTGCGGTTTTACCCACTCTGGCGGTAACGATTCCGGCAAAGCGTCACGAAGTGGCGATCAATCCTATAACGCAAATCACATCTTTAACATTCACACCACGGTGTATAGTTCCCACTATCCTATACACAACTCACTAGCGGGCAAAACCGGCAAAAACGGGTATTAGCCGCATAGGTGGCACCTCGTTGCGGGTTCCCGGCCCAGTCCTCGACGATTCGCCCCGCCCTGCCGCTCTGAGCACGCATACTACAGAAGTAGCGGTCCCAGGCCGGATCGCCCAGGCGACCCGGCACCCGCATGCCCCGCTACTCCGGACACCTTTTCCGTCTACTTCGGACCACATCACCTCGGGAAGCCATGAATGACAACAGTGATCTCCTGCCGAACCTGGTCCACGAGGACGCATTCGAAATGCAGATGCGTGGATACAGCCGCCGTCAGGTGGATGAATATATTGCCCGCTGCCGCAGCCAGATCCGCGACCTAGAACAGCGCCTGGGCCGTGCCCTCGACGAGGGCGAAGAACTGCGGCACGACCTGGCCACAGCCCGCCAGCAGGCCCTCGGCGCCAAGCCCGCGCACGAGGAAGTAAGCGAGCGCATCGCCCAGATCCTCAAACTTGCCGACGACGAGGCCCGGTCGCAGAAATCCAAGGCGCACGAAGATATCGCCCGCCAGCGCAACGACGCTCAGGCGGAGGCGGACAAGGCACGGGCCGAGGCGCGCGAGCAGGCCGAGCGCATGCTCACCGCGGCCCAGGAGCAGGCCGAGCGGGCGATCACGGCGGCGCGATCCGAGGCGGAAAAGACCCTGACCGCCGCGCGGGCCGAGGCCGAGCGCACCACCGGCGATGCGAAGAAGAAGTCCGAGACCGCCTTGAACGGCGCCAACGCCCAGGCCAAGAAGGCGCTCGACGAGGCGACGGCGAGGGCCACCGCCATCCACGATGGCGCGGAGCGCCGCCTGAACCTGCTGTCCAACCGGCACACGGAAACGATCAAGCGGCTCACAGAAATCCTCGACGGAGTCTCCGCCCTCGTCGCGGCCGAAACCGCCCGGATGTCACTCGAAGACGAAGTCGATCACGTGACCGCCCAGGCGATCGGCTCGCCGGAGTCCGCGGGTGCCCCGCAGCCGGCCGCCGCCGCGTCGGCCAAGCCCGCCGCCGCTTCCGCTACCCAGATGACCCCGGTGCAGAAGGCTCCGACCCAGCAGGCGGTCCCGGCTCACCCGGGCCTGTCCCAGCCGACGTCGCCCCAGCCGATCCACCAGCCCGGCCAGACCCCGGCCGGTCAGGCCCAGCCCGGCCGTCAGGCCCAGCCGGGCCGTCAGGCAGAGCAGGCCAGTCAGTCCCAGCGGGGCCAGTCTCAGGCCGGTCCGGCCCAGCCGGGACAGACGCAGGACAAGCGATCCCAGCCACGCACCGCCGCCCTGGATTCCCAGGACCAGACCGAGAACATCCGCATCGTGCCGGCCGGCGACAACTAACCGGTCCGGCCCGGATTCAGCTGACCGGTGTCCAGGCCCTGTGCGAGCATGTCCAGGCGCCGCAGGATGACGCCCTCGCGCAGGGCCCACGGGCACAGTTCGAGCTGGTCGACGTCTAGCAGGTCCAAGATGGCGTCGGCCACGATGGCTCCGGCCGGCAACTGCGGCGTCCGGCCGGCTGACACGCCAGGTAGCCGGGCGCGTTCGGCCTGCGACATCGAGGGCAGCCGCTCGGCTAGGGCCGCCACGTCCGCGTGCCGCAAGACCCGCTTGACGTAAGGGCCTTCGCCCGACGGAGCCGAGCCGGCGATCCTGGCCAGCTGGCGGAAGGTCTTGGAGGTTCCCACCACGTGGTCTGGCGCCCCCTGCCGCAGCATGCCGCCGACGCCCCGGCCGATCTCCGCCCGCACGTGCTTGCGCAAGCGGCGTATCTCCTGGCCTGACGCCGGGTCAGAGCTGATCCAATACCTGGTCAGGCGGCCGGCGCCGAGCGGAAGCGAGGCCACCGCGTCGGGCTCCTCGTCGATTCCCGTCGCCACCTCGAGCGAGCCGCCGCCAATGTCGATCATCAGCAGCCGCCCCGACGACCAGCCGAACCAGCGCCGGGCCGCGAGGAACGTGAGCCGCGCCTCCTCCTGGCCGGTCATCACGTTGATCTCCGCGCCGGTCTGCTTACGTATCCTGGCCAGGACCTGCTCGCCGTTCACGGCTTCCCGGACCGCCGAGGTCGCGAACGCGATGATGTCCTCGACTCCCTTGTCCTCAGCGATCCGCAGCGCCTCTTCGACCACAGCCCGCAGGCTGCTCTCGCCGCGGCTGGACAGCGTGCTCCCGTCCTCCAGGTGCGCGGCCAGCTTGAGTTCGACCTTGTGGGAGAAGGCCGGAATGGGCCGTGCCCCTTGGTAGGCGTCGACCACGAGCAGATGCACCGTGTTCGAGCCCACGTCAAGCACCCCAAGTCGCATACCAATGACGCTACCCTGCTGCTGAGGGGAGCGCCGGCCGGAGTGATGACGAACGAACCGCGGTGCGTCTGCCAGGGGAGGTCTTTACGTGCGGAACGGGGAGGTGTCCTACTGGTGGCAGTCGCACGGCCGGCCGGCCGTGCGTCCGCCGCTGCCGGGCCGCGCCGAGGCCGACGTGTGTATCGTCGGGGCCGGCTACACCGGGCTGTGGACCGCCTACTACCTCAAGCGAGCTGACCCTGGCCTGCGGGTCATCGTGCTCGAGGCAGACTTCGCCGGGTTCGGCGCCTCCGGCCGGAACGGCGGCTGGGTGACGGCCACCCTGCCGGGTTCACGCGGTCGCTACGCCGCGCACGGGCCGGGCCGGGCCGGCGTCCGCGAGCTCGAGCGGGCGCTGCGCGAGACCATCGATGAGGTGAGCCGGGTCTGCGCGGTCGAGGGCATCGACGCTGACCTGGTAAAAGGCGGCACGCTCACGGTCGCCACCTCGGCCGCCCAGGACGCCAGGCTCCGCCAGCGGCTGGCCGCCGACCGAGCCTGGGGTGACGGGCCGGAGATCATCCGGTATCTGGGCCGGGCCGAGCTCGCCGCGCGGCTCCAGGTGACAGGCGCGGCCGGGGCCCTGTACTCACCGCACTGCGCCCGGGTGCAGCCCGCTGACCTGGCCGCCGGACTGGCCGACGTGGTGACCCGGGCCGGCGTCCTGCTGTACGAGGGGACTCCGGTGACGTCCATCTCAGCCGGGCGGGCCGGCACGCCGGGCGGCGAGGTGCGCGCGCCGTACGTCCTGCGGTGCACGGAAGGTTTCACGGCAGAGATGCTCGGGGAGCGCCGGGCGCTGCTGCCGATGAACAGTTCGATGATCATCACCGGTCCGCTCAGCGACCAGGCCTGGAAATCGATCGGCTGGGACGGCTGCGAAACGCTCAGCGACGAGGCCCACGCCTATATTTACGCCCAGCGCACCCCGGACGGCCGGATCGCGCTCGGCGGCCGGGGCATCCCCTACCGCTTCGGTTCCCGGCTCGATCACGACGGGGCGGTCGCGGCGTCGACGGTAGCGCAACTGGGAAAGATCTTGCGCCGCATGTTCCCGGCCGCGACCGAGGCCGGGATCGACCACGCCTGGAGCGGTGTGCTCGGGGTGCCGAGGGATTGGTGCGCCACCGTCGTCCTGGATCCGGCTACCGGCCTGGGCTGGGCGGGTGGCTACTCCGGGCATGGCGTGGCGGCCGCCAACCTGGCCGGCCGCACGCTCGCCGACCTGATCCGCGACGTCCCGAGCCTGCTCACCACATTGCCCTGGGTGGGACACCGCTCGCCTCGCTGGGAGCCCGAGCCCGCCCGCTGGGCGGGCGTCCATGGTCTCTACGCGCTCTACCGCACGGCCGACCGGCAGGAATCGGCTCGCCGGTCGGCGCGCACCTCACTGCTGGCCCGAGCGGGCGACCTGATCTCCGGCATCCCGCACTAACGATCGCGAAGAAGAGGCTGAAGCCATGAAGGCAATCCGGTTTGCTCGCTACGGCGGTCCCGAGGTACTGGAACTGGCCGAGGTCGAGGCCCCGCACGCGGGCCCTGGTCAGATCCGGATCGCGGTGCGAGCGGCCGGCGTGAACGGCATCGACTGGAAGATCCGTGCCGGGTTCATGCGGGAGATGATCCCGCTGCCGCTTCCGGCCGGGTCAGGGGTAGACGCGGCTGGCCTGATCGACGAAATCGGCACGGGCGTGACCGGGGTGGCCGTCGGCGATGAGGTGTTCGGCTCGGGCTCCGGCACCTACGCGGAGAACGCCGTGCTCTCGAGCTGGGCGCTCAAGCCGGCCGGGCTGTCCTTCGCCGAGGCGGCGGGCTACCCGGTCCCGGTCGAGACGGCGATCAGGATCATCAACCAGGTGGCCGTCAAGCCGGGACAGACACTCCTGGTCAGCGGCGCATCCGGGGGGGTCGGCTCCGCCGTCGTCCAGTTCGCCCGGCAGCGAGGTGTCCACGTCATCGGCACCGCGAGCGGGTCAAATCAGGACTACCTTCGATTGCTCGGCGCGGTGCCCACCACCTACGGCGATGGTCTGGTCGAACGGGTTCGCGCCCTCGCGTCTGACGGGGTGGACGCGGCGTTTGACATCGCCGGCTCGGGCGTCATCCCGGAGCTGATCGAGTTGACCGGCGACCCGTCGAAGGTGCTGTCGATCGCCGACTTCAGCGCGCCCGAGCACGGAGCGCAGGTCTCCTCCACGTCCACGGACTCCGCCGCGGCGCTCGGCGAGGCCGCCCGGCTCTTCGCCGCGGGCGCGTTCGGGATACCAGTCGACCGGGCTTTCCCGCTGGAGGAGGCCGGTCGGGCGCAGGCGGCCAGCGCGGCCGGCCATGTCACCGGCCGCATCGTCATCACCATTTCCTGACGCCGACCCCCGACGCCGGGCCATCCTCCGGCCCGGCTCAGCTCCATGTCCGCCCAGTCGATCACGGTGCCGCCGAGCCGGACGGTCATGCTAGTACCGTGGCACCTGGCCTTCGCCCCGCGGCGGCCGGCTGGCTCCATGGTGGTTCGCGCCGGGCCCTCCTCGCCGGGGGTGCGTGGCCGGGCCTTCCTCGCCGGGGTGCGTGGCCGAGTCCCGGACTCCGGCAGCGTTCGTGGCGCGTCGGGGCGGACGTTGGTTGATGAGGAACTAGCACCGTTACCTGGCTTCACACTGGCCACGGCGGCCACGGCTGCCGCCGTGGCCGCCGTGGGCATGCCTGGCCAGCTGGTCAGTAAATGGACTTGACCTTGCTCTTCGCCCGGATCGTCCCGGCATTGCTGCCGATGAAGGTATACACGTGAAGGTGGTTGGTGTAGTGCAGAGTCTGGCTCGTGCACACGCCATGGTTGTATCCGATGTCCACCGCACCTAGTTCGCTATGGCGGCTATTATTGGCATTTGATACCACAGAGACCGCGCCCGCGGCGAAGACGCTGCGGCTGGTGTCATTTACGCACACGCTAATCCGGATATTAGCCCCGGACTTCGTGTAGCTGCCCCAGGCATCGAGGCCGCGCAGGCCAGGAAAAGAAATAGAAATTTTGTGGGTGTTGGATTTCACGGTGGCCGCCGAGGCCGGCAGTGCACTGAGGCCCAGCATCACCGCGGCGGCACCAATGGCCGAAAGTCGTCGCAGCATATAAATCGGTACCTCCATGTTGGCTTGAGGAAAGGCTGAGGCTAGCAGCACCCTAGCTGAGCAGCAACGCAACGCGCGCAACATGTAGCAGATAGTGACCTAACGAGACGCTTGACGGATGTCGTTTACTGTTCCCACACCGGGACGGACGGCAGTCCGCGGGCCGCCCTGGCCCGGTCAGTGAGTTCCTGGATGAGTTCGGTCTTGGCCCGGGTGTAGCCGGACGAGGCGCCGTGGCGAACCGCCAGGTTACGCTTCAGGTCGGCGTACCGCTGGCTTGCACGGGATGGGTGCGCAGGTAATCGCGGAGCAACCGCTCGTTCCTGGCCGGCCAGCTAGCGGCCGGCACAACGTGCAGGTGATAGGGCCTGGCGGTGACCTGATCCAGGGATACGACCGCCGCCATCAGATCGATGACGGGCTTGGCGGGCAGTCCCGGCACGGCCGTACTGCCGACGTGCTCGATGGCGGTGAACAACCCCGGCAGGGCGTCCCGCAGTTCCCCGCACGCCGCCTCGGCCCGGCCCGGCCCGGCCACTCGTCGTCGTAATCTACGACCTCGATCGCCATCGATCCGAGGTTAACAGCCGACCGGGATCCTTGGCGGAATGGTCAGATAAGCCGTCACCGCGATCAGCGGCGCGGCGAGGAAGAACCAGCTCGCCCCCTCCGGAGCCAGTGCCTCCTTGCGGAACAGCTTGGCCAAGTCGTAATGCGGCTGGGCGATGCGCGGCCCCCGGCGCCCCTGCAGCAGCTGCGAGCCTCATCGCCAGCGATCACATTGTTCCGCATGCCGCGCCCGTCCGTAAACCGTGCCCCAGCGGCATCTCTGCTGCCGGATGCGCGCTGGGCCCGGGTCGTCTCGGCGGATCTGGGGAGGCCGGACGGGCGACTGATACGCGATAAGCGGGTAAACATCCACTATGCTGCCGCACGATTACTGGCGCCGGGTCCAGGCCGAACTCACAATTGATTCTAGAGGTGAATGATAAGGAAACTGATTACTGTGGTGCCGTCACACTACTGTGGTTATTGTGAAATGTGCAGCCTTCCGCTCAGGTGCAGCACAGTCAACCGCCAGCTCTCGGCCGCTCGTCTTGCTGTCGCCCGGCGGAGCACGGCCGAGCGGGACGGGAAGAAATGACAGATCACCCGCGTCGGACCGAAAAACCCCTTAACACCAGGAGGAATACCGAGCGCTTGGACGCCAAGATCTTGTACGACGCTGTACGCGAGGCCAAGAGAACCTCTCCCGATTCTTTTCTCACGACCGCCGAGGATACTGAAGCAAAGCCGCTGGATTACTGGATAGGCGAGATGCGGTCCTCGACATGGGCGGTGGCGGAACGGGCCGGGAACGTGGTCGGCGTCGCCGCCGCCAAACGCCCAGATCCTACGATTGACCAGGAAGATCAGGCGACAGCCAGGTACATCGAATCGGTCTGGATCACCCCCTACCTTCGCGGTCACGGGCTGGGTCAGCGCCTCATCAAGTACCTGCTGGCGGCTGAGTACCGGAAAAACCAGCACATCAGGCATTTTCTGCTCTGGGTCTTCACGACTAATTCCGCGGCGATCAGGATGTACGAGCGATTGGGTTTCGTGCAGACCCCGGAAAGCAACGAGGGAGTCAAGACCGAGATAAAGTACCGCCTTGACCCCGGCTCGGTGGCGCACCCGGCCGTCCGCTCGCCCGTGGACGAAGCCGCCCGCCGCCGTCAGGACAAGCACCAGTACGGAGTGACCTACCGGATCCTGGGAAAGGACTCCATCGCTTAGCCGAGGAAGACCGAACTATCGCAGCCCTTCGCCACGGCCTCCAGGTGTCTAGGCGTCGTGACTAGGGCACGGTCGCTAGCGACGGATGAACTCGGGCGCAAGGTTCTGGTGTGCACCGACATCTCCGGCAGCGTGTCGAATCGCGGAATGCTGACCGCCCCCGCCGTGACGCTCGGCGCCGCCTCGACCCAGTGGGGCAGGATCCTTCCGGCGCTGCGCCCTGGTGCCGCGAACGGCAGGTCCATCGCCAGCAGGGCGGCCTCGATGGAAGGCATCGAGGGTATCCCCGGCACCTGGTGCTTCCAGTCCGCCAGGTCGTGACGCCAGGCTTGAACGTAACGCTCGCAAAGGTCGGGCTTAATCGTTTGCAGGCATTTCTCTGCGTGCTGCACCGACATCTGTATCTCGTCACGCATCTCCGGATGAGCGTTAGGGAGGCGGGTAAGGATAGCCTCGAGGAAATTCCGCCGGGCCTCGAGGAAATAACCCCAGTACTCGCGCGTCGCCTGTGCTACTTCCAGGCCGAGGTGGAGCAATGTATAGAGGCCCTCTGCGATGACGTCGCCGAACTCCTGCCATGCCGCCCGTCTCGCCTTAGCGAAGGGGTAGTAGCAGAGTTGGGTAGCCTCCAGGGAGGAGTTGGCCAGTTTCCCAGCTGATGCGTAGTCGAACATGAAGAGCCAGTCTTCATTGTAGATATCCGGAAAGAAACCAAGATCCGACTCGCAGTCCACCGCCAGGGCGGCACCGCTCACGAAGACATCCTGGGATCCTCTCGTCTCGCGGTTGGCGTGGCAGACAATTGAATTGTCCGGGAAGTCAGTCACCCAGAGCCCGGCCGCAGAAAACGGTCCCAGCATGTCGACCGTGCGCTGTAGATGAGGGTGAGAAATATCCCTTATATCGTCGTCAAGGAAGAAGATGCGACGCCACTCGAGCATCCGCGCCAGGACCAAGCCGATATTCCGCTTCATGCTGAGATCGGTGGTGAAGAAGCCGCAGGCCTTGGGCAGCTCGCTTTTGATAGCGAGCAGTTCGGGGAGCAGAGCAGCTTGTGTGAATAACCGCGCGGCAGGTCGATGGCGACCGCCTTGCGGTACGAGCGGGCGGTGAGGAACTTGGCCGCTTCGGTGCTGTCGAGGCGCCCGCTGCACAAGATGAGAAGCCAGCAGCCCGCGGCGCGGGCCAGCGTGACGGCGTGATCAAGATGAGCCGCGGGGCGTGACGCGGGTACCACGATCGCGTCGAGGCCCAGTGCGGGGAGCAGGGTGTCCCGCGGTCCTGCCATCAGGGCAAGCGTGCTGTGCGTGTCGTGCTGTCTGACGCCTTCCGCGAACGGCATCATCAGTATCCCCGCCTTCCGGATGGGGCGCGACGGAGCTTGACGGGGATCATGCGGCGTCCGGTGCCCATTGGTAAAGGACGACGTCTGGGCTATTAAAGTCCGGCGTCATCGCGTTGTTTTTGATCACGTTGACCGACATCAGGATCGCGAACGACTTGGCCTCGCCGAAAGTCGTGGCGATGAAATGCTCGTTACTTCCGCGCAGCGTCGCATCGGTCAGAGTGCGAACGGCGCCGTAGACCCCCCGGCTGTGAATGCCGTTGCAGATGGTCAGGGTGCAGCCCGCGTTTAGCGGATTCGGCACCCGGGCGAGAAGGCCGACGTCCTCAGTGAGCACCTTCTTGTCCTCGTCCGCCCAATGTGGCCAGAACTGGCGTTCTTCACCTTCGACGTCGGCGATGAAGATATCGCCGGACTCGAGTCCCGCGTCGGTGACCTGCCTGACTGGCAGCTGGGCCATCTCGGACAGCCTCCCGGTTATCTCGTTCCAGGCCACGCCGCCGAGAAGGATGAGGTGCCCGGTAAGTTCGTCGGGCAGCACGTCGGAAGGAGTCTTGAAATGCACAGTGGCGGTCGGATTTTCTGCCCGTATATGCCCGTGCAATTCCATCAAGGCGTCTATGTCAGCGTATGTCTGCAGTTCGGTATAATTTGGATTTGACGGATCCCCGAATGGCCCAATTTGGTCGGCAGGAAGCGGTGCGCAGACCAAAGTTACCAGAGCGGCATCTTGAAAATGCCAGGACCGGTTGAATGTCGACTCCGCCGCGGATGATTCCCCGCTAGCCGAGGATCTGAGCCGCCATAGTTCTGCTGCGAGTTCCTCGTAGGTATGTTTCTCGTCCGAGGTAAGGTCGTCGACCCGCAACAGCCTTGGTTCCCCTTCGGCGGTTCGCGGAGTGGCGAACAGACGCGCGTAAGCCTCGAGCCGATGCGGCGGCGGCAGCTTCGGTGTTTTGATGCTTTCCCACGATGACACGGTGGCGGCGGCTAGCTGTTCCTCGGCGCTGAACGCCGCCGCCAGTTTTTCCTGGGTCAGCCGGGAACGACTTTGCCTGAGCTGCTTGAGCCGCTGGGCGAGCTGCTGAGCGGCGGGAGGAGCGGGTTGCACGACGAGGCCACCTCCCAGGAAGCACGGACGGCTGTGGTGCCAGGAGGCGCGCCACAGCCGACAAGCGTTCAAGCTCGCTTGACGCAGCGTAGCCCATTTTCGGGCCTTGAAACTAGGGCATATACGTGTCTACCATGAATTGGATGACAACGCAAAAGAGCACCAAAGTCTATCGAAGTCAGGTAGAGACAAGTAGAGATTGAAGATCTCTCCCCACAGCCTCTGTATTCAATTGGGGGTAAGCCATGTTCACCACGAGCCCCCACAGATGGCCGGACTTTCAGCAAGAACTGCTGGCGATCCGGGACGACCCTAAGGTCAGGAGCCTGGCCCGGCAGCGGGCCGGCGACCCGGATCTCGCCATGGACGCCCTGCAGGCAGCGTACTGTGCCGTGGCCCGGGTGGCAGACCCCGCCGCCATCAGGAATCTCCGAGCTTACTTCTGCCAGGTGCTGATCCGTGAGACCTACCGTCTGCTCGGGCAGCTCGGGGCCACGCTCATGGAGGACTTCGCCAGCGTGGCCGACGCGCGCCAGGGCAGATCAGGCGGCCGGGCCGTGCACCGCCGTCGGTGGCCGAGCTGGTCAGTACGCACCTGCTGACCGAGGCTTGGCTCACGCCCTTCGCGGCCAGGCGCGGGGAGCTGACCGCCAGCGTTCCCGGTCGCTCGCCCGACCCCGGCCATTACCGGGCCATGATCGTCACGGTCGCCGAGCAGGTGCTACGCGCCATTGTCATCGAAGCCGTCAGCGACGCCGACTGCAACGCGGCTTTGCGCGCCGGTTACCCAGACTGGTTCGCGGCCGCAGGATGCAGCGACAACACCTGCCACCAGCGGTTCCGGCGAGCCCGGGCCGATGTGCGCACGCTACTGCGGACCATCATCGACCGAGCCGACCTCATTCCCTGAGTCGCTGTCAGGTTGACGCTCCGGCTAGCTCATCTCAGGCAGGCCGACAGCTGAGGAGCCAGCCATGTCCATCGACCCCTTCACCACGCACCCCGAGCCTGCCCCGAGCGGAGACGACCTTCCGGACCTCGAGGCGCAGGCTCGCGCCGCCCTCGAACGCTGGCTTTCCGATCACCCCGAGGTCGCGGGTGAGATCACGGAGACCGTGCGCGCGCACATCTACCTGAAAGAACTCGAGCGCCGGACGCAGGAGGCCGAGCAGGCGCAGCGGGTCGCCGAGCAGCGTAACGCCACGCTGATCACCAGGCACGACCCCGGCGGTCACCGGGTGCTCGGGTCCGCGCTCGGCGCCATCCTGATCGTCCTGCTCGTGGTGCTCGACACCATCCCGCTGAACTGGTCGGCTCAGGCGTTTGGTCTCGACTCGGGCGGGACCTGGCTGGTGACGCTCATCCTCGTCATCGCGTCGGCCGGGGCGATGCTCGGCTTCGAACTGACCCGGCAGCACCCGCGTCGTCGCGGTCTGCTGGCCGCGGTCGTGGCGATCGGGTACATCGCGCTGCTGGGTCTGCGGACCGAGTTCCTGATCACGGTGGCCGGCGAGTCGCTCCTGGTCGCGCTGCTCCAGTCCGCCATGCTGACCGCGATCTCGGCCTGCCTGGTGCTCTCCGGGTCGGCGGTCCTGGGCCGGACCCGGTCGCCGAGCCTGTCCCGGTCGCGGGCCGCCGCGCGTCGTAACCAGCAGTCCGCCACGGAGGCCCGCGCCGCGCAGACGCAGGCCGCCGAGAAGCTGCAGCGGCACATCGGCGGCCTCTGGCAGCTGCAGCTGCCCTGGGCGCTTCGCTCGGCCGCCCCGGCCGGGGTAGACCGCACGAAGTGGGCCGCCGCCCTGGAGCGAGCCATCCGCCAGTTGTTCCCCACGTCGTGACCGGCGGTGCCTGCCCGTTTCCCCCGCAGATCCGCCGACCCGATACCGACACGAGCCATCGAGGACATAATGAGCTAGCCAAGATCACGCCGCCGGTGTGGAGTTGTAGTCATGAACGAGCTCAAGGCGAGTTATCAGCCCGACGGCGGCCAGCTGATCCTCGAAGGCCGCCCGGCCGGCCTGGCCGGGGAGGCTGGGCTCGTGCTGGCGGGCGCGGACCTGGCCTTCGACCGAAGCGACGGGCACCTGGTCCGGGTGGCGGCGGAAGCCGGCGGCAAGGCCGCGACGACGCTGATGACCCGGCTGTTCGGCGTGCGGGCCGCCCGCGTCCTCGACGAGGTGGCGGCCAGCCCGGCCGCGGCGAACGCCTCCCGGCCGCGCGCGCTCTCGCCCGAGCCGGTTCTGTGCGCGGCGCTGTCCAGCCTGGCCCGCCTGGACGCGGTCCGGGACACCAGTCCGGTACCGCGCCGCTCGCCCTGGTGGGCGGCCGAGACGGCGGTGCTCGCCGAACAGGCTGGCCTGCACGACCTGGCCCGCGCCGAGTCCGGCCGTCTGCGGGACAGCGTCGCGCTGCACCGGCCCTGTACTGCTGAGATGGACGTCGCCGCCGAGGTCGAGGCACTGGAGAAGGACTCAGTGCGCCAGGGCGGCCTTAACTGGGTACTCGATCCGGCCCACGTCCCGGCCGGTCTCTTCCGGCCGGGGTTGTCCCCGCACTCCGACCTGCTCGTCCGGCCTGACGGCGGTGCGGGCCTGGTGACCGTGGAGGCCGTGCTAGCCGAGGGTGCGGACGCCGCGGCCGTCGGCCGGTGCCAGGCCCGGCTCGTCGATCCGGCGGTGCGGCGGGTCCTGGCCCAGGCGGACTGCCACCTGACGGGATCCCGGATCCGGGCGGAGCTGCCGCTGCCGTTCCCGCTGGACGAGCTGGACGAAGCCTGGATAGAGGTGGCCGAGGGGCCGCACGGACCGGTCCTCAGTACCAAGGCGCACCTGATCCGCCGGGCCCTGCGCTGGGCGGACGCCGCGCTGCGGGCCGAGCGCGCCCCGGCGGGCCTCGCGCCGGCATCGGCCGCCGGGGACTGGGCCACCCTGGCCGCCATCGCCTGGCAGCGGTGCCGTCGCGACTGGGCCGCGGCCGGCCACCCCGCCCGGGCCAAGGTCCAGCCGGTCCCGGGTGTGCTGGCTCCTGGCCCGGCCTACCTGGCCGAGGTCGTGGGCTACTGAACCCCGCGGCCGGGCCGGCCATGCCGCTGCCCGGCCGCGCGGGCCCAGACGTCAGGGCGTCTCGACGACCACGGTCACCCGGCGATTGAGGCCCGAGCCGCCCGAGACGACCGGATCGCCGGCCCCGTGCCCCACGATGATCAGTGCGGCCGCCGGGATCCGGTGAGCCTCGAAGAAGGCGGCCACGGCCGAGGCGCGCTCGTATGACAGCGTGTAGTTCATCTCGGCGGTACCCGACGTCGACGCGAAACCGTTGATAACCGCGTTCACCCCCGCCCCGCGCAGGCGGGGCAGGAGCGCGGTGAGCTGGGCCGTGGCCCGAGGGCTCAAAGCGGCGCTGGCGTTGGCGAACAGCACAGGCGCCGACACGTAGTCGTGCCTGCCGCCCTGGCTCAGGTCAGCCGAGACCAGCGCGGCGAGCGACGCGCCTGTCGCCTCCGGCCCGACCACGGCGGCCTGCGCAGCGCCGGCCGCCAGCAGGTCCGCCTGGGCCGCGCTGGCCGCGGCGGCGGTCGGCAGGAACGGGGTGACGACGAGGACCGTGTCGCCGGTCAGTTCGCCCGCCGGCGGCCGGCCCGCCAGGTCCTGGGTGTAGAGCACGAGCACGCGGCGGCGGCCGAATACGTTGCCGTCCTCCTCGCCCAGGCCGACCAGGGCGCTGGCGGCCGCCGCGCTCTCCGCGGCCAGGCTGCCCGCCGGACCTGGCGGATCGGCCCGCCGGCCGGTCCTGGCCTGCAGACCCAGACCGCGCAGCCACGCCGACATCGCGTCCCGGCTCTGACTGACCTCGGCCCGGCGTCCCGCGGCGACCACGCCACGCCAGTGCTTGAGGCGGCTGGCGTACTGCGCGGACAGGTAACTGGTCGCGCCTTTCCCCGGCGCGGCCGGCTGACCCGCAACCACGACCGCGGGCGGGGAAGGAGACGCCGAGCTGAGGATGCTCCGCGGCGGCGTGCCCGCCTGCAGGACGGTGAGGTACTCCCGCGGCCGGGCGGTGGCGGCCACCAAGCCGGAGAGCGCGGACGAAAAGGCGGTCCCGTTCAGCACCGCCAGCAACGCCGACGGCGCCACGTCCTGCGTGAGCACGACGGGCGGGCCGGCTGAGGGCACCGCGGCTGGCCCGCCGACGGCCAGCGGCCCGCAGCCGGCCAGGGCGACGGCCACGATCACGGCCCCGCCCCATTCGATGATCTTCCTCACGTCGGTCCTCCTCGGCCCGGTCCTGCGGTCAGGCCGCGGGACAGCTGCTCTCACCGGTGATGAGGACAGGCCAGGGCGGGGCTGACACCTTGCGGCGGCTGTCAGGTGACCGGGCCCAGCGCCTCTAACCAGGTAACCCCGGACGCGAGGAAGGAACGACAGTGCTACCAGCTGACCCGCGAACTCCGTCGCAGATCGTGGGCGAGCTGCTGACCGGTCACCCGGAGGCAGCTAGCCTGCTCGCCGAGGCAAGCCACCGCCGCGCACTGGCGCGCATCTCGGCGGCGAACGCGGGCCGGGCGTTCGCCGTGGCCCAGGCCGCCCGGCTGGGCTACGAGGAGCTTAGGCACCGGCTCGACCCGCGGTTGCGCCACGCCGTCGGGTTCGGCGCGGGATTGGTCGTGCTGGCGCTGCTGGCTGCCGGGCTGACGCTGCTTGACGTCATCGACCTGGACGGGATGTGGTCACTGCCGGCCGATCTCGCCGCCACCGCGATGTGGCTGACCGGAGCCTGGCTGGCCGCGGTGGCCAGCCGGGAACGGCGCTGGCCCCTGGTCATCGCCGGGGTCGCCGCGGCCGTGCTGGTCAGCCTGCTGATCATGTCCGTGCACACCTTCGGGTCCGATCCGGGCCGGCCCGCATCCCGCGCCAGCCTGTGGTTCGGAGTGCTCGTCGGCGTGGCCCTGTTCGTCCTGGTGGTGGGCGCGGCCGTGCTCATGGCCCGGATGGAGTCCGGCTCTTTGTTCTGGGCCCGGCGGCGCTGGCACCGGGCTCAGGCCGCGCACCAGGCGGCGGTCCGGCTCGAACAGGACGACCAGGAGGCTATGACGATCGCCACCGAGGCCTGGCTCAGCTTGGTCCGCACCCAGGTGAGCGTGGTCGGCGACCAGGAGCGTCTCGCCCAGCGAGACCGTCGCGCTGGCCACGGCCCTGCTGGACAGCGGTCGACCGCAACTCCCCCGTCCCGAGCCGTAGGCGGGGCGGCGGCAGACCCGGCGGCGTGGGACGATACGAGAAACATGGACCTCGACACCATGCGGACGAACACCGTGCAGATCGACACCGTGCAGATCGACACCGAGCAGGCCGACGCGGCGTCCGCCCCGGCGGACGCCGCGCACCGTGCTGCCGAGCCGCTGTGGCGGGCGCTGGCGGTGTTCCGGTTTTCCAGCCTCGGTTACGCCGTGCTGCTGCTGGCCCTGGTGAACCGGGCCGACTACTCGCGGCCCGACTGGGCCTGGGCGGCTATCGCCGTGATGGCGGCCTGGACGGCCGTGACCACCACCGCGTACGCCCGCCCGCAGGGCCGGACCCGGTCGCTGCTGAGCGCCGACCTCGCGATCACCGCCGGGCTGCTGCTGAGCACCGCGGGCTTGCAGTACCCGCACGCCATGCGGCACGGGGTGATGCCGGTGACGGCGACGTGGGTGGCAGGCCCGGTGCTGGCCTGGGCGATCCGGCACGGCCGGCGGGCGGGCGCGGTCACCGCGCTGCTCCTGTCCAGCTGCGACTTCGCGCTGCGCGGCGAAGCCATCACCGTGGTGCTCAACGGCGTGGTCCTGCTGCTCCTGGCCGGCGTCGATCGTCGGCCACCTGGCCAGGCTTGCCGCCGAGGTGGAGGCCGAACGCCGGCACGTCATCCAGGTCGAGGCGGCCAGCCGGGAGCGCGAGCGGCTGGCCCGCGACATCCACGACTCCGTCCTGCAGGTGCTGGCGCTGGTGCAGCGCCGGGGAGCCGAGGCGGGCGGCGCGGCCGCCGAACTCGGCGCGCTGGCCGGCCAGCAGGAAGCCGCGCTGCGCGCCCTGGTCGGCGGGATGGCGGCGGAGACTTCCCCGGCCAGCGCGACCGGCCACGCTGATCTGCGCGCGCTGCTCCTTCCCGCCTCGTCCACGCAGGTGACGGTGTCGGTACCGGCGGGAGTCGTTCGGCTGGAGGCCAGTGCGGCCGACGAGCTCGGGTCGGCGGTCCGGGCGGCGCTGGAAAACGTCAGGCAGCACTGCGGCGAGCAGGCTCACGCCTGGGTGCTGGTAGAAGACGAGCCCGGCCTGGTCACGGTGACGATCCGGGATGACGGCCCGGGCATCCCGGACGGCCGGCTCGGCCAGGCGGCGGCGGACGGGCGGCTCGGGGTCAGCCAGTCCATCTGCGGTCGGCTCCGTGACCTGGGCGGCTCGGCCACCGTCAGGTCCGTGCCCGGGGAGGGCACCGAGTTGGAGCTGCGGCTGCCGCGGCGGGCGGGCCAGCCGGCGGCGCGGGGCCCGGGACGGGGCTAAGGTGCCGGATGTGGGACAGCAGGCGCCGGTCCGGGTCATGGTGGTGGACGACCACCCGATGTGGCGCGACGCGGTGGCCAGGGACCTGGCCGAGGCCGGATACGAGGTCGTCGCGACCGCCTCGAGCGGCGGGCAGGCCCTCCGGCTGGCCGCCCCGGCCCGGCCGGACGTCGTCGTGCTCGACCTGCAACTGCCGGACATGCCGGGCGTCGAGGTGACCCGCGGGCTGCGCGCGGCCGATCCCGCCGTGCGTGTCCTGGTCTTGTCGGCCAGCGGCGAGCAGCAAGACGTGCTGGACGCGGTCAAGGCGGGGGCCATCGGCTACCTGCTCAAGTCAGCGGGCCGCCTGGAGTTTCTCGAGGCGGTGCGGCGCGCGGCGGCCGGCGACGCGGTGTTCACGCCCGGGCTGGCCGCGCTGGTCCTCGGGGAGTTCCGGCGGCTCGCGGCCGGTGCTCCGGGCGGCCTTCCGGAAGACGGCGGCACGCCCGCGCTGACCGAGCGGGAGACCGAGATCCTCCGGATGGTGGCCACCGGCCTGTCCTACAAGCAGATCGCCACCCGGCTCGTGCTCTCTCACCGCACCGTGCAGAACCACGTCCAGAACACGCTGGGCAAATTGCAGCTGCACAACCGGGTCGAACTGGTCAGGTACGCCATCGAACATGGCCTGACCGATAAGCCGGGCCCGGGCTGACGAGGCTCGGCTCGGCCGGCCCCTCTCTGTTACTCTTCAGTAAGTTACTCATGAGTACGTTGCCCATCCCAGTTGAGTAGCAGCACCGATGCCGGGCGGGCCGTCAGCCAGGAGGCTGATGGCCATGAACATTTCCGCTGGTGCCGCCGCAGGCGGCCTGTACGGCTTCAAATCCTGGTACGCGGGCCGGCTGGCGCCGGTCCGGCGTCGTCTGGTGGCGGCGGGCGTGCCTCCGGCCGCGATCACCACGGCGGGCATCGTCTTCGGCGGTGGGACGGGCGTGACCCTGGCCATCTTGCGGCCCGGACCCGCCGCGGCCTCGCGGTGGCCGCCCTCCTCGCGGCCCGGCTCGGCTGCGCCAACCTCGACGGCGGGGTGGCCCGCGACGGGGACCGGGCCACCCCGTTCGGCTCGATCCTGAACAAGGCCGGCGACCGGGCCGCCGAACTGGCCGCACTGGCCGGCTGCCTGGCCTTCGCCCCGTCCGCGCTGGTCCTGGGGGCCGCACTGGCGGCCACCGTGCCCTCGTGGATAGCCCTGGCCGGGGCGGCGGCCGGCTTGGACCGGGTCCAGGGCGGCCCGGTCGGCAAGACCGAGCGTTGCCTGCTGCTCGTCCTGCTCGCGGGGTTCGGGCACCCGGCCGTGTGGCTGGGTGTACTGGCCGGCGGGTCGGCGCTGACCGCGGCGGTGCGGCTGGCCCGCATCGGCGGGCTCGCCCGCATCGGGCAGGAGCGATGAACCCGCCGACGGGAACGGCCGTGTGCCTGGTCGGAGTGCTGGCGGCCGGCGGGCTCGGCGCCCTGGTGTCGCGGAACGACGAGGTGAGCCGCCGGTGGCGGACCTGGCTGGTGGCCGCTCCGCTCGTCACCGGCTGCCTGTGGCTGGGCGGGCCGGGCGCCGTGCTGCTGGCCGCCGGGCTCGGCGTCGTGGGTGCGGTGGAATACGGGCGGCTGGCCGGCCTCGGCAGCACCGACTCGGTGCTGGCCGGCCTGGCCGCCGTGGTGCTGCCGCTTGTGGCCTGGCAAAGGCCAGGCCAGCTGGGCCGGGTGCTGGCGGGTGCGCTGCTCGCGGCGGCCCTGGTGCCGGTGTTCGGCGGCGACGCGGCGGCCGGCGCGCGGCGGGCCGCGGCCGGGGTATTCGGCACCGCCTGGCTCGGGGCGCTGAGCGGGCTCGTGCTGCTCGGCCCGGCCGCGCTGCCGGTCGTCTTCGCAGTCTGCGTAGCCGACGTGGGCGCGTGGTGCGCGGGGCGGCGGTTCGGCGGACCCGCGCTGTCGGCGTTGTCACCCGGCAAGCGCTGGACCGGCTGGCCGGCGGAGCGGCGGCCGGGGCGGCGGCGCTGGCCGCGGCGGCCGCGCTCAGCACCGGGGGTGGCGTGTTCACGACCGGGCACGTGGTCGCGGTCGTGGCGGGCGCGCCTCTGGGTGACCTGGTGGAGTCGATGATCAAGCGGGGCGCGGGGGTCAAGGACGCGGGCCGGTGGCTGCCGGGGTTCGGCGGGCTGCTGGACCGGATCGACTCGCTGCTGGTGACGCTGGCCCTGGCCGTGATCCTATGATCCGGGGGTTGCGCCGGCGCGACGGCGCGGAAGGGGCTGTGGCGGGCGGTGCTCGGGCTTACCGGCGGACTGCGGGTGGCCGGAGCCGGGGAGTTGCCGGCCGGGCCGTGCGTGATCGTGGCCAACCACAGCTCGCACGCGGACACGGCCGCACTGATCGCGGCGCTGCCCGCCCGGCGCAAGCCAGCGGTCGCGGCCGCTGCGGACTACTGGTTCCAGGGCGTGTTCCGGTCCTCGGTGAGCCGGTGCCTGTCGGCGGCGTTCCCGGTCCGGCGGACCGGGGGCGGCAGCGCCGACCTAGCCGCCGCGGCCGCGCTGCTCGCCGCCGGGCACGACGTGATCCTCTACCCGGAGGGAACCCGCTCGCGGGATGGCCGGACCGGGGAGTTCCACCGCGGCGCGGCCCGGCTGGCCGCGGCGGCGGGCGTGCCGCTGGTACCCGCCGGGATAAGCGGGACCCGGACGCTGCTGCCGCCGGACCGGTCCGGGCCGGCCCCCAGGCGGGCTATGGTCACGGTGCGCTTCGGGACGCCGGTCGCCCTGGCCATGGCCGGTAACCGTGCTGCGGTAGCCGGAGCCACTGCTATGGCCCGAAGGCGCGTGCAACTGCTGACGGCGGAGAGTACTCACAGCACGTACGGCAGGACCCAGCCGGCATGTTGTAGGGTCCGATTTCATGGCGATTGAGTGGTCCGGTTTGGGTCCGGGGCTGCTGGTCCAGCTTGACCGGTCGGCGAGCCAGCCGCTGCACGCCCAGCTGGAGGCGAACCTGCGCGAGGCGATTAGGGGCGGCCGCCTCCACGCCGGGGAACGGCTGCCGTCCTCGCGGGAGCTCGCCCGCGAGCTCGGCGTCTCCCGCGGCATGGTGCAGGACTGCTACGGGCAGCTGCTGGCCGAGGGATACCTGACCAGCCGTACCGGGTCCGCCACCCTGGTGGCCGGCATCAGCGGCCAGCTGGCCGGTGACCAGCCCGCGGCCCGCCGGGCCGTGGGCCCGGCGCCCTCGCCAGGTAGCCATCCTGGGCAGCCGCCGCTGATCGCGGACTTCCAGCCCGGTGTACCTGACCTGTCCAGCTTCCCGCGGACCGACTGGGCCTGGGCCGTCAAACAGGCGTGCGCCCAGGCTGCCGATGCGGACCTGGGCTACGGGGACCCGCGCGGCAGCCCGGTGCTGCGCGAGGTCCTCGCCAGTTACCTGCGGCGGGTCCGCGCCGCCGCCGCCAGCCCGTCCCTGATGATCATCAGCACCGGCTTCGCGCAAGGAATCAACCTGGTCCTGCGCACCCTGGCCGGCGAAGGCGGTGTGACGCGGGTGGCCTTCGAAGACCCCGGCTACGGCCGCGCGCAGGCGGACGGAACCGTCCGCGCGGCCCTGGCGCTGGGCGTCGACGTCAGCTATGTGCCGGTCGACGAGCAAGGTCTCGTGGTCAGCGACCTGGCGGCCAGCGGAGCCCAGGCCGTCGTGGTCACCCCGGCGCACCAGTCCCCTACCGGCGTGGTGCTGTCCCCGTCGCGGCGGCACGCCCTGATCGACTGGGCCAGGCGCGGCGGCGGGTATGTGATCGAGGACGACTACGATTCCGAGTTCCGCTACGACAAAGAACCCGTCGGCGCGCTCCAGGGACTAGCCCCAGAGCAGGTCTTCCTGCTCGGCACGGCCAGCAAGGCACTGGCGCCCGCCGTCCGCCTCGGCTGGGTCCACGCCCCGTCACCCCTGGCCCAGGCGGTCGCCGCGGAGAAGAAAATGAGCGACCGCGGCTCCTGCGCGCTAGACCAGCTCGCCCTGGCCACCCTGCTCACAACCGGCCGGTATGACCGCCACCTGCGCCGGATGCGGACTGTCTACGCCGCCCGCCGCACCGCCCTGACCGGCGCGTTCGCCCGGCACGCCCCGCGACTGCAGCTCACCGGGCTCGCCGCCGGATTCCACGCGGTCGCGCCCCTGCCACCCGGCGCCGAGGAGGCGGCCGTGATCGCCGCCGCCCGTGACCGGCGGGTCGGGCTGCACGGCCTCAGCGCTTACCGCGGCGACCCTGACCCCGCGGCGCCACCCGCGCTGGTCGTTGGCTTTGGCAACGTCCGCGGGCGAGCTATCGAACCTGCCGTCGCCGCCATCGCCGACCTGCTCAGCTGACCGGTGATCCCGGCGCCGGGATTCCGGCCCCGTCATTTGGGGTCAGCGGGACGGCGGTGGTTGTAGAGCCGGACGGCCCACAGGTAGCTGGCCAGGGCGATGCCGGCACTCCAGGCGACGGCGCCGACGATCGTGCCGGTGCCGAGGGGGGTGCCGGCCAGCAGCCCGCGGACGGCCTGGGTGACGGGGGTGAAGGGCTGGTATTCGGCGAACTGGCGCAGCCCGGCCGGCATGGTGCGGGTGGGGACGAACCCGCTGCTGAGGAAAGGCAGCAGGGTCAGGAACATGGGGGTGTTGCTGGCGGTCTCCACGCTTTTGGCGGCCAGGCCGAGCGCGGTGGACAGCCAGATGAGCGCAAAGGCGAACAGCACCAGGACCCCGATGGTCGCCAGCCAGGCGAGCGGGCCGGCGCTGGACCGGAAGCCGACCGCGAAGCGCGACCCCGAGCACGATGGCGACCCCGAGCAGGGTCTGCAGCAAGCTGCCGATCACGTGACCGGTGAGCACCGCGGCCCGGGCGATGGCCATGGTGCGGAAACGGTCGATGATGCCTCCGGTCATGTCCATGGCCACCGAGATCGCGGTGCCGAGCGCGGCCGAGGCCACGGTCACGATCAGGATGCCGGGCACCACGTAGGTGAGGTAGGCGCCCCGGCCGCCATGGCCGCCGGCCAGCCCGGCGCCGAGCTGGCCGCCGAAGACATAGACGAACAGCAGCAGGAACACGATGGGCATGCCGACGAGCATCAGGGTCATCGACGGGTAACGCAGCTGGTGTTTGATATTGCGGCGCAGCATCGTGGCCGAGTCGCCGACGGTGTAGGCAAGAGTGCTCATCGTTGCAGGACCTTCTCGCTCGGTGGGGTGACCGGTGGTGGTGGGGTGGCCGGTGACGGCGAAGAACACGTCGTCGAGGTCGGGGGTGTGAATCGCGAGCTGCTCGACCTCGACCGCGGCGCCGTCGAGCCGGTTGAGCAGGGCCCGCAGCGAGGTGAGGCTGCCGTCTCCGGGTACCTGCAGGGTGAGGTTCTCCTCGTCGGCGTCCGCCTCGGTGAGCAGGTGCGCGGCCAGGTTGAGCGCATCGGGCGCGGCGAACCGCAGCAGGATATGCCCGCCGGGAATCCGGCGTTTGAGCTCGGCGGCGGTACCGTCGGCGACGACCTGGCCGCGATCCAGCACCGCGATCCGGTCGGCGAGCTGGTCGGCCTCGTCGAGGTACTGGGTGGTGAGCAAGATGGTGACCCCTCCGGCGGCCAGCTCGCGGATGATCTGCCACATGGTGCGCCGGCTCCGCGGGTCCAGCCCGGTGGTGGGCTCGTCGAGGAAGATCAGGCGCGGCTGGCCGACCAGCGTCATGGCCAGGTCGAGGCGGCGGCGCATCCCGCCGGAGTAGGTGGATATCGGCTTTCGCGCCGCGTCAGTCAGCTCGAACTGTGCCAGCAACTCGGCCACCCGCAGCCGGCCCGCGCTGCGGGGCAGGTGACGCAGGTCCGCCATCAGCCGCAGGTTCTCCTCGCCGGTAAGCAGGTTGTCCACCGCGGAGAACTGCCCGGTCACGCCGATCGCGGCCCGCACCGCGCCCGGCTCGGCGGTCACGTCGTGGCCGGCCACGCGGATCTCGCCGGCGTCGGCTGGGATCAGGGTGGACAGGATCCGCACCATGGTGGTCTTGCCGGCGCCGTTCGGCCCGAGCAGGGCAAAGATGCTGCCTTCGGCCACGGTGAGATTCACGTCGTCCAGGACGACCTTGTCGCCGTAGGATTTGCGCACCCCGCTCGCCTGGATGGCCGCGGCGGGTGACGAATTGCTCATGAGGTCCTCGTCTCGATGTCGGTAACGGCCGTGGTTTAGTGGTTATCCGGGAGCTCGCCGGCGACCCGCAGGGCCTCCCGGTGGGCCTTCCATTCCTGCTCGAGAACCGGTAGCCGGTCGGCGAGGAAATCGGCGAACGCCGCCCACTCCAGCAGCACCGCTCGCCGCTCAGGCGGCGCATCGGCCAGCATCTCCAGGCCTTCCCGGGCCAGATCGCCCTGCTCCCGGTATTCCGAGGTGTCGAATCCCATGGCCCGGGGCCCGGCGAGTTCGATGCGCACCCGGTCCATCCGCTCGCCCGCGGCTCGCGACCGTTGGATTACCCCCAGGGCCTCCAGGGCCTTGATCGCGCCGGCGATGGCGCTGCGGCTGGCCAAGAGCGCATCGGCCAGCTCCGCGATGCTCTGCTCCCGCGTCTCGCAGACCGCCAGATACCCCAGCAGCCGCCCCACCATCGGCGCCATGCCGTAACGGCGCGCGTAGAAACGTCCCATGTGGTCGGCGAAGGTGATCTCAGCATCTGTCGGCATGCACAGAACATACAATTAAAACTGAGATAACACAAATCTGTGTTATCTCAGTCATGATGATCCTCGTCCGTGCCGAATGCCCGTCATGGGGTAGCGGCGGGCTCGCTGCCGGGGTACATAGAGAGGGGGAGGATGCCAAGTGAATGCTGACGACAGAACGACTCTGGCGGGACTGCGCTTCGAGGCCGAGATCCTGGAGGCCACCGTGCAGAAGCCGTTCTTGTCGCTCGTCCTGCAGATAGACCCGGCGATCGTTCGCCGGGTCTCCGGGCGGCCACGGTCGGTCCGGACCGGCGGGTCCTGGCGCCGATGTACCTGTCCGAGATCGTCTACCGGGTCCTGCAGGCCCAGCGTGGCTACGCCGACAGCCAGCGCGACGTGGTGCCGCTGCGCATGGACCTGTCCACCGGCCGGGTGCCGGGCTGACCGGCGGCCGGCACCGCCCGGCTATCGCCACGGCCCGTCGTCGTAATGTCTGGAGCAGGACTAGGTCGAGGAGGACACAGCATGGCAGGCGAGCTCGAGCACTTCCGCATGTTGATCGGCGGCAAGGCGGTGGATGCGGAGTCCGGGGCGACATTCGAGTCGCATAACCCCTATACCGGCCGCCCGTGGGCCGTGGTGCCCGACGGCGGCCCGGCGGACGTGGACGCCGCGGTGGCCGCCGCCCGCGCGGCCCTGGACGGCGAGTGGGGCTCGATGACCGGGTTCGCCCGGGCGGCGCTGCTGCGCCGGCTGGCCGACCTCGTCGCGGAGAACGCCTGCCGGCTGGCACGGCTCGAGGTCAACGACTCCGGCAAGCTCCACCGCGAGATGCTCGGCCAGCTCAACGGCCTGGGCGGGTGGTACCAGTACTTCGCCGGCCTGGCCGACAAGATCGAAGGACGCCAGATTCCCTCCCCCAACCCCAACTACCTCGTCTACACCAGGCGCGAGCCGGTAGGGGTGGTGGCGGCGATCACCCCGTGGAACTCCCCGCTGCTGCTGATGACCTGGAAGGTCGCCCCGGCCCTGGCGGCGGGTTGCACGTTGGTGATCAAGCCCTCAGAGCACGCGCCCGTCTCGACCCTCGGATTCGCCGAGCTTATTGAGCAGGCCGGGTTCCCGCCCGGCGTGGTCAACGTCGTCACCGGCCTGTCCCGCGAGACCGGGGCCGCGCTCGCCTCGCACCCCGGAGTCGACAAGGTCGCGTTTACCGGCTCGACCGCGACAGGCCGCGCCGTGGCCCACGCGGCGGCGGAGAACATCAACAAGGTGACACTGGAACTCGGCGGCAAGTCGCCCCAGGTCGTCTTTGCCGACGCCGACCTGGCGGCGGCGGCTAACGGGATCGTGGCGGGCGTGTTCGCCGCGACCGGGCAGACCTGCATGGCCGGATCCCGGCTCATCGTGCACGCCGACGTGCACGATGAGCTCATCCGGCTGGTCGCCGAACGCGCCGCGCGGATCAAGCTGGGCGACCCGAATGGCGCGGACACCGAGATGGGGCCGGTCGCGAACGCGCCGCAGTATCAGAAGGTCCTGGGCTACCTGGAGAAGGCCAGGGAAGAAGGGGCCACGGTCGCGTACGGCGGGGTCGCCGACAGCGAACTCGGCGGCTTGTTCGTCCAGCCGACCGTGCTCACCGGCATCACCCCCGAGTCCACGGTCTACAAAGAGGAGGTCTTCGGCCCGGTGCTGGCCGCACTGACCTTCACCGACGAGGACGAAGCCGTCAAGCTCGCCAATGACACGCCCTACGGCCTGGCCGGAGCCGTGTGGACCAAGGACGTGCACCGCGCCCACCGGGTGGCCGCCCGGATCAAGGCGGGCAGCGTGTGGATCAACGCTTACCGCGTCGTCGCTCCCTCGGTGCCCTTCGGCGGGTTCAAGCATTCCGGGCTGGGCCGGGAGAACGGCATCCACGCTATCGACGAGTACCTGGAAGAAAAGGCGGTCTGGGTTGAGCTCACCGGCGGCACCCGCGACCCCTTCACCCTCGGCTGACCCCCGTATCCAGAAGGCGTTGCCCGATCCCGTCGGAGAACCTCGGATTCCTGCTGCGCTTCGCCAGGGCTCCCCTGACCTCGTTAACGTCAGCGCCATTAAACCCCCGCGATCAAGCAGGAGGGACCTAGGCGCCGGCCGACATCACTCCTGAGGGACGCGAGCAGCTCAACGCGATCGGATTCTCGTTCGGCGACACGGCCGGGACGAGCTGACAGGTCACGCCCGCGGCCCGCGCGCCCCCGTAGCCTGCGATGATGACTGAGCGGCTGTGCCGACCGCCGGTATCAAGGAGGCTGTTGCACCATGACGTTCCAGGTCCGCCCGCTCAGCCCGGCCGACTACCCGTACGTGATCTCGGTCATCGACCAGTGGTGGGGTGGCCGGAGGATGACGGACAAGCTGCCGCGGCTATTCTTCGAGCACTTCGCCGACACCAGTTTCGCCGCGGGACGCGACGGCAGGCTGGCCGCCTTCCTCGCCGGGTTCATCTCCCAGTCCAGGCCGGGCGAGGCCTACATCCACTTTGTCGGCGTGGATCCGGCCGAGCGCGGCAGCGGGCTTGGCCGCCTGCTCTATGAGGCGTACTTCGCCGCGGCCCAGGCTCGCGGCTGCGTCCTGGTCCGCGCGATCACGTCCCCGGTGAACCGCGGCTCGGTCGCGTTCCACCAGCGGATGGGTTTCCAGCTAGAGCCCGGCGACGAAGAGGTAGACGGCATCCCGGTCTGCTCCGGCTACGACGGCCATGGCGCCGACCGGGTTCGCTTCATCCGGAGCCTGCCCTGAACGGGGTGGATACCCGTACCGGACCCTTGCCTCTAGCGCGCGGACGGCATTTACTGGCTACTACGTCGAGGGGCCACTTTAGGGAGGCATGATGCGACGCATCGTAACTACCGTGGCGGTCCTCCTCGTCGTGGCGGCTTCTGCCGGGTGGACCGGGGCCGCCGCCGCACCACCCCCGTCCCCGATCAGGGGGGTCTGGGGTCCGGCCGTGGGCGTGCCTGGGCTGCCGGCTCTTAGTCCCCAGAACGTTGAGGTCGTCACGTCCATCTCCTGCACGGGGCCTGGCGATTGCACGGCCGGAGGGGCCTACCAGTCGACCGAGGATACCGGCCCAAGTCCCGACCAGGCGTACGTCGTATCCGAGGTCAACGGCACGTGGGGCAACGCGGAAGCGGTCCCGGGGACGGTGGCGCTCAACACCGGCACCGGCGCGGCCACCACGGCGGTCTCCTGCTCGTCACCGGGGAACTGCGCGGCGGTCGGTTACTACACGTACCTGTACAACGGGACCGCGCTGGGAGTCGCAGGATTCGTCGCGACCCAGGTCCACGGCAGGTGGCAGCAGGCGCGGCCGGTGCCTGGCCTCAACCGCGCCGCCCATTTCGCCCAGCTGACCACGGTGTCGTGTGCCCCGGCCACGACTGCGGCGGCCCAGAAAGCCGGGCTGAACTGCGTCGCCGCGGGCGTCTCGCACCTCCCGCCGGACACTAGTGCCGGGTTCGTCCTGGCCGAGGTGCACGGCACGTGGGGAACCGCACAGCCAGTGCCCGGACTTGCGGTGACGCCCCCGGGTAGCGCGGTGACCTCGGTGTCCTGCCCGGCCCCGGGCAGCTGCGGCCTCGGCGGTTACTACGCCGACGAGTCCGGCCGCTCCCAGGCGTTCGTCGCGGACGAGGTTAACGGGACCTGGCGCAACGCGCAGCAGGTGCCAGGCACCGCGGCGCTGAACGCCGGCGGCGATGCCAGCGTCACTTCCCTGTCCTGCCCGGCCGGCGGCGCCTGCGTGGCGGCGGGGACCTACCTGCCCAGCGTGGGTCCTGACCAGATCTTCGTGGTCAGGGAGAACGCCGGCGAGTGGCAGCGCGCGATCCAGCTGCCCGGTTCCGGGAAGCTCGTCAGCTATGACGGCAGCACCGTCGGCGAGGTGTCCTGCGCCTCGGCCGCCACCTGTGAGGTCGGCGGTACGCTGCAGACCGGGGCGTCAAGCACCCGCGGGTTCCTCGCGGGCGAGACCGGCGGCCGGTGGGGCCAGCTGTACGTGCTGCCTGACGGGATAGCCTCCACGATCACCGCGCTGTCCTGTCCGGCCCCTGGCTACTGCGCCGCCGGCGGCCAGCGGATCAACCCGCCGTCCACGACGTCCGCCCCGGCTAGCACGATCGCTATCGATGAGGTGGCCGGGCACTGGGGCAAGGCGGTCTCGCTGCACGATGGCTACATCGGCGCGCAGGACACCGAATCCCTCTACGCTCTGTCCTGCGCCGCGCCGCGCAGCTGCGGCGCGGGCGGCAACCTGGGCGGCGGCCAGGGCCTGCTGTACGCAGTCGTCGCCAACGAGACGCCCCTGAAGTAGGCCTGCTGCTGCCGGCCACTTCCCGCAGCGTCAGCTTGCGGGGTGAAGCGCTTGACGAAGACCGAGGGACTCAGGAAGAGTTGTTCCCGGCGGCGGCCGGTCGCCGAGTCGTGGAACATCCGACCCAGCCGGGGTTCCGTCGGCGAAGGGGATTCGCCCTCTCGGTCGTCAATGTCACAGGCCATCTTCCAACACCGCGCCGCTGGGGGCGAAGGTGTCAAGGGGAGGCTTGTCCATGACCAAGGACGCCAGCTTCAAGAAGGTTGTCCGGCGCCACGCCGAGGAGACCGGGCAGCGCTACACCCAGGCGCTGACGGATCTTGAGGGTCTCGGTGCGCGCATGCACCACCAGCCGGTTCCTGAGCGGCTCCTGGCTCATCTCCGGGATCGCTATGGCGTTGACCCGGTCGCGGCGACGAAGCTCAGTGCGCACAAGACCTACGTGTTCCGCATCGACCGCCGTGATGGCAGCCCGTGGGTCGCCCGCGCGTTCCCCCCGGCTCGGCCACGTGCCGGAGTTGAGGGCGACGCCGCCATCCTGGAGTTCCTGGAACGGCAGGACTATCCCGCGGAGCGCCTGGCGGTCGACGATGCGGTATCTGACTTCGATGGCAGCGCGGTCCTCGTGACACGGTTCGTGGCAGGCGTCCAGCTTCCCGACGGCGCCGCGAAGTTCGCCATGATGGGTGAGCTGCTCGGACGGCTGCACGCGCTGCCGTACGACGCAACCGCCGGCCGCCCCGGTGGAGCCAGTGGTGAGGACCCGAGCCGTGAGGGCACGCCGCGTCAGGACCTGCTGGCCGCCCTGTCGTTTCTCGACGCCGTCGACACCAAGGTCGCGGCGGCCGAGCGCGAGCGGTTCGAGCGGCTCCGCGACCAGGTGCGCTCGGCCGACGACGGTCACGGCCTGCCGGAGGGCTTGCTCCACGGAAACCTCCTGCACGCCCCCGATCACGCCGTCCTGACCGAACAAGGGCCAGTCGCGATCAACTGGAAGGCGTCCGGGCGCGGACCGCGCCTCGCCGACTTCGCTTACCTGATCTGGGGCACGGGTTCGTGGCACCCACGCCGGCCGAACCAGGAGTTGATCGAGGCCGCCGTCAACGCCTACCGGCGGCACATCGAGCCGACCGGCGACGAGCTCGGCCGGCTCGAGGCGGTCATGTACATCCGGACGCTCTACCTCGCCTGTTTCGGCTACCGGCGCGCCCTCACCAGCGGCCGGCCCTTCAACGAGTGGGGCTTTATCGAACCACCCGGGTACTTCAGCTCCGCCGCGGCTGCCGTCCGGGCCGCTTTCCGCCGGTAGGCCGCCGGTGCGGCCGTCCGAAATCCGCCGGAGGTCGTTCTGCCCGCTCGGCCGCGACGGGCCCGTGCAGGTGAGTGACATGCTCACGGAACTGTTGTAAGCGAGGCTGCAGTCGTCGGGAATCTGGGCTCCGGGGTAGATGGTGCCGGTCCCGTTGTTCGCGCTCCGGTGGTCAGCGCTCTTGCAAATAGGTAACCTGTACGTTACGGTAACCTTAAAGTTACCGAAGAGAAGGCATGTGATGATGAGCCAGGCCACCGTCGTCCGCTACACCACCAAGCCAGGCTCCGCCGACGAGAACGAAAAGCTAATCAAGGCCGTGTTCGACCAGCTCGCCGAAGGGCAGCCCGGCGGCCTCCGCTATCTTGCCATCCGGCTCGATGACGGAGTCAGCTTCATACATATAGCCGTGCCCGACGACGATCACAATCCGCTGACCGCGCTCCCCGCGTTCGGTGAGTTCGTCTCGGCCATCAGCGACCGCTGCACCAGCGGGCCCGCACCGGCCAACGGGACGGTGGTCGGCGCCTACGGCCTCGCCGGCTGACCCCGCAGCCGCCTGCGGACCGCACCGAGCCTCTTCCTGCGGGCGTGTTTACCGGCCAGGTGGCAGAAGGCGGGTGGTGAGCAGGTTGATGCCGTGGTTGAGCCGGCGGAAATAGGTGGACCGGCTGAGATGGAGTTTGTTGGCCACGTGCTCGTGGCCGCCGCGGCGTGATCGGTAGTAGTCGGCCAGAACGCGGCCCGCGTCGGCGTCGGCAGGCGTGTCGCTGGAGCAGAGGTCGCCGATGGCGAGCAGGAGCGCGCTCCGGAGGTCCTGGGCCGTTGACAGCTCCAGCCAGGCTAGGAGCGGGTTGGCGGCTAGCCGGGCGGGACGGTGCAGGTCACGCAGAGCCTGGCGGACCTGGGCGGCGATCCGCTGCTCCTGCGAGTCGCGGGCCGGGAAGCGCCCGGCGAGGCCGAGCCGGTCCATCCAGCCTGGCAGGTGTTCGGGCGCGAAGTCCTGACCGTAGGTCTCGTTCTGGCGCCCGCGGTGAGCGTCCTGGCGGGAGCGGGCGGCGGCTTGTTCTAGGCGGTGGGCGAGGTGGTCCCCGGCGTCAGCATCGTGATCAATAACGCCTGGATCCTGCTCATGGAAACCCTCAGGTAGGCGAGGGCCGGCGCCAGCACAGGCACCACGGCCCGTTCGGCATTGATCTTATTATCGGCCGAACGGACCGTGGTTTATCGCCTCGGGGACCTGGTTCCTGCCGCGCCGCAGGTTAGCCGGGAGTCAACACGAGATTAATGCCCCTGACGCACGATGGGCTGGCGCCGACGCGAAGAACCAGGAACTGACTGACCATCTGGTCAAGGTGTACGCCGTCCTGATCCAGCTGTACACCACCAAGAAGAACGCCGGGCAGAAGATCGAGCTGACCAAGGCCGACAACGAAACCCTGGCCCAGGTGATGCCGGGCAAGAAGCTGCCGAAATTCGTCTTCATGGAGGACGTGACCTACACGCTCGAGCCGACGGTGCTTCCGGCCAAGGCCGAGCAGTTCGAGCCGCTGCGCCCGGACTGGGGCAAGCGCATGGGCGAGCTCGTCGCCGCCTACGGCGCGATCCGTACCAGCGTGGCCGGCGCCTACGCCGAGGTGCTGAAGCAGCAGATGAGCATCACCGACCCGAGCCGCGTCGGGTACGTCGGGCAGCGGGTCGGCCAGTTCTACCAGCAGCAGGCGCTGCAGGGGACGCGGCCGTTCCGTAGCCGGGAGAGCGCGGCCAACCCGGGCTGGTTCCTCCCGTCGGAGATGCGGACCTGGGCGGCGTTCGCCGACGCCAAGCCGGTCCCGCCGGTGGACCTGGTGGCCGCCTGGTTCGCCGCCTATCAGAAGGTGCTGCACGCCGCGCGCAAGGGCTGCCTCGATGGGGAGAACGGCTGGCTGGTCCCGGCCGTATGGATGGTCGCCGACCCGGCCGCGCCGCCCGCGGGGGACACGCTGTTCGGCTACGCCAGGGATGTGTTCCTGCAGCGGATCGCGCGCCGGGCGCCGCTGGACGCGACTATGACCTCCGCCGAACTCGGCCAGCTCGCGGGCACGCCCGAGGCCGGCAACGCCGTGTTTTACTTCCTGGCCGTGCGCGCGCTCGGCGAGGTGATGGGCCCGCAGACCGCGCCCAGGCCCACCACGAGATTCCGGCCCCTGCTCGGGTTCGCGTCGGAGACCTTCGACAGCGCCTACTACTCCGGCCACGGCATCAAGGAGGCGCTGATGACCGCGCACTACGGCAAGTGCGCGTTCTGCGAGTGCAAGGTGCGCGCGGTCGCGCACGGCGACGTGGAGCACTTCCGGCCGAAGGCAGGCTACGAGCAGGGGCGCGCCTTCAACCACGACGGATATTTCTGGCGTGCGTACGACTGGCGCAACCTGTACTACTCGTGCCAGGTCTGCAACCAGGTGTACAAGGGCAACCACTTCCCCGTCCTGCTCGGTCAGGACATGGTGGAACGGCGCAAGTCCTACACCGACGACGACGCGCCGGAAAGCCCTGTGCTGATCGACCCGGGCGTGGAGGATCCGCGCGAGTTCATCAGGTTCGACCCCCGCACCGGCTACGCCTACCCGTACGACCTGCTCAAGTTCTACCTGCATCAATCGAACGTGGGTGACCAGAAGGTGACCCCCGGCGTGCCCGACGTGCCGACCGCGATCTGGACCGAGCCGCGGCTGATCCCTGACCCCTACGCCAAGGCCGACGGCTACGACACGCAGCCGATGGCCGTGCCGAACGTCTTCATGGACCCCGACAGCTGGCTCCGGCTGACCGCCCGGGTGCCCGGCGTGCTGCTGCGCGGCACCCGGACCATCCAGCTGCTTGGACTCAACCGTGCCGACCTGGTGACGCGCCGGGTGGCGCACCTGCGGGCGCTGCGCGGCCTGTTCACGGTGGCCGCCTACGGCAGCGGCCCGGAGCAGGCCGCGGCCACCGATGCGATCAACCGGTCGATGGCCCCGGACAGCGAGTTCAGCTCGCTGTCCATCGACGCGCTGAACACCTGGAACGCGGAGAAGACCCGCCTCGCCCAGCCGAACAAGCAGGCGTGGCCGTGGCTCGCGCGGTACAACGTGGCGCTGGCCAGCCCGCCGGTGTACACCGACGACGAAGGCTGGGTGGAGAAGGACATCCCGATCATGTACTACGTGGCCGAGGGCACCGACCCGAGAGTGCAGCGCTCCGTGGTCTACTTCAAGCTGGACGATAAGATCGAGGAGTCCGCCCTGCCTCCGGGCTGGTTCCTGGACATCCCCGAGGAGGACTACCACCTGACGCTGACAGTCAGGCGGCCGGGGAAGCCGGATGAGACCCTCACTATCGGTGAGCTGTTCCAGCTCGGCCCGCAGGCCTGGCGTAAGTTCAACAACTCCGCCGCGGTAACCGCGACCGGGGCGTTCTCCGTCCCGGTCATGTTCGGCTGACCCGAGACGTCGCGTTCCCCGCAGGGCGCCGGCGGGAACGCGGCGGGCGGCACGAGTATCGAAGTGGCGCCGGCTGGTGCTTTCGCCGCGGAGGCACGCATATTGGCCTACCAAACCTCAGGTGAGGTGGCAGCTGATCTGGCCAATCGCGAGGTCGAGGGCCGCTTCGAGCGGACCGGCATCGCGTTTGGCCTGGGTAAGCAGCAAGCCACCCTGCAGGGCGGCGAGGGTTCCCAGGGCGAGCCGTTCGACATCGGTGTCGTCACGCAGCTCGCCCCGGTCTCGCATGCGCCGGAGCCCGTTGCGGATCGGGGCTTCCCAGCGGTCGAAGCTCGCGGCGAGCGCGGTCCGGGCGGGTTCGTCGGTCTCGGCAAGCTCGCTGGACAGTGACCCGAGCGGGCACCCGCCCTCGCAGTGCCGTTGCCTTTGCAGGTCGACAAGCATGTCGCGCCACTGCCGGAACGCGGCGAGAGAGTCCAACTGGTCGAGCAGCGGCCGCTGGCCGTCGATGATCTGGTCGGCTTGATGCTCGATCACGGCGTGCACCAGCGCGTTCTTGTCGGGGAAGTAGTGGTAGAGCTGCGAATTGCTGACATGCGCGGCCGCGAGGACGTCTTCGTTGCTGGTGCCGGTGACGCCGTGGCGGAACATCAGCTCCGCTGCGGCTTCCACGATCCGCGCTCGCGTCGCGAGCCCCTTGCGGGTGAGCCGCCCGGCGGATGCGTTTGCTGTGGCCATGACTTCACCTTACCGATTTTGGCCTTGACAAGCCAGAAACAGTATGAGCAAGATTGGCCTGTTCAAGCCAAAACTAGCGGAAGAGGTTCGCATGACTTCGACCATCTCCAGTCCGTCAACCGCGCTGGTCACCGGGGCCACCAGCGGCATCGGCCGGGCGACCGCGATCGCCCTCGCCGCGACCGGGATTCACGTGGCGGTATCGGGACGCGACAAAGCCCGGGGTGATCTAACCGTGGCGGCGATCCGGGCAGCCGGCGGCCGAGCCGACTTTGTCCCGGCCGACCTGCGCGACGCCGCATCGGCGACTCAACTGGCTGGCGCGGCCGAGGCGGTGCTCGGACACGTGGACATCCTGGTCAACAACGCCGGGTCCAGTGCCTTTGGCCCGACTGGCGATACGACCGAAGCCGCGTTCGACGAACTGTTCGCGCTCAACGTCAAGGTGCCGTACTTCCTCACCGCCACCCTGGCCCCGGGCATGGCCGAGCGCGGCACCGGAGTCATCGTCAACGTCTCGACGATGGTCGCCGAGTTCGGGCTCGACGGCATGGCGCTCTACGGCTCGACCAAGGCCGCGTTGGAACTGCTAACCAAGGCATGGTCGGCGGAGTTCGGGCCCAAGGGCATCCGCGTCAACGCCGTCGCCCCGGGGCCGATCAGCACCGAGGGCACCGAGGGCATGCGCGAAGCGCAGGGATACCTGGCCTCGCTCGCACCGGCCAGGCGACTGGGCACCGCGCAGGAGATCGCCGCAGCCATCGTCTACCTGGCCTCTCCGGAGGCGGCATTCACGCACGGTGTCGTGCTCCCGGTCGACGGCGGCCGGGTCGCCGTCTGAGACAGGTTCCATCGTCAAGACGGGCACGCCGGCGTGCGCACGCACGCACGAAGCGTAGGCGTGTTCGTCCGACGAACCACAGCACCAAAGGAACGCTCATCACAGCTCCGGCAGCGGATCCAGCTGATGGCGCAATCGATGTCAACCTGCTCAGGGGTGCGGGTGTGTCCGGTGGTCGTAGGGCGGATGGTTAACCTCAGGGCTTCAGCGGTGGATTCGCCGGATCAAGGAGCCCCCGCTCCTTCAGCCAGCCGTACAGCGGGGTGTCCTCCGGGTAGTGGCCCCATGCGTGATCCCCGCCGAGGTCCTCGGCGCCGCCTAGCAGCTGCTGCTGAACGGGGGTCAGGCGGCCGAGCCAGTCGCTGGCCCGGATCGGGGCGATGTCATCCCGGATGGCGGTCCACCGGTAGGTGTAGCCGAAGAACACCGCCTTGCGGGTGTGCTCGGAGTAGTTGCATGACCGGGTATGCCAGATCCGGCGGTCGAAGAACACCGCGTCGCCGGGCCCGGCGGTCACCTCGACGGCGCCGTCGGGGTCGGGCCATCGGATGTCGCGGCGCGGCGGGCCGTCGATCCAGTTGGTCAGGTGGCTGCCCGGCACCACCTTTAGGTTGCCGCGGCCGGGCGCGGAGACATCCGACAGCCAGTACGCCAGCTTCACCGACAGCCGCGGCCGCGGGGTCGTCTCGAGTTCGCGGTTCTGCCGGCCGCCGTCTTGGTGCCAGCCGAACCGGAACGGCATGGGTACCCGGATCGGCGGATGGACATCGAGGTGGGAGTGGTAGATGTGGATGTTCCAGCCGAGGACCGACCACACATGGCCGAACGTGGCCGGGTGGTCGGTCAGGCAGGCGACTTCCGGGCAGTGGGTGACCGCGCTGAGCAGGTGCATCGAGCCGTCCGGGCCGAGTGAGCCCGCCTTGGCCATGGCGGCGTACACCCGGTCGATCGCCTCGCGGGCGGCGGCGGCCTCATCCGGGCCAAGCGCGCCCCGGATGATCAGGTAGCCGTCGCGGTCGAAGGCGCCCCGCTGCTCAGCCGTCATCGGAACGGCCGGCGTGGTGTTCCCCGCTGCGGTTGGCTTTTGTGTCATTGTCCTTTCCTGTCGGCAGTTGCCAGTGAAATGGGCAGTCGCGGCTCGCAGCGTCATCCGGCGGCTGACGCTGTTCGCGGTTCCTGCGGGAGTCAGATGCTCCAGAGCGCCTGAGTAGGGGACAGGCGGGACCTCGGGGTGTTCAGGTCGGCGTCCGTCGGCGGCGATGGTCGCTGCCTCGGCCTTACTCAGCGTGCAGCGCAGCCGCGGTGCGGGCTCGGGCGGCCCAGGCGGCCGGCAGTATCCCCCCGGCCGCGGCTATGACCAGACCGGCCAGGGCCAGCACGGCGATTTCCCATGCCCGGTAGACAGCCAGGTAGCTGGCTGGAATCCCGGTTCCCGCCGCGTGCGCCATGACTGGCAGCACGTACCGGTGCGCCGCCATTCCGGCTGGGACTGCCAGGAGGCCCGCGACCAGGCCGGTTCCCGCGACCGAGCACACCACCATGGCGATGGTCTGCCGCGGGGTCATCCCGATTGCCTTGAAGATGCCCAGGTCATGCGCGCGTTCGCGGGTGTGCAGCACCACCGTGTTCAGGACGCCCAGCCCGGCCACGACGGCCAGCAGCAGGGTCAGGGTGCCGATCAGGCCGATCAGGGTGAGGACGAACGGGTCCTTGCCGTTGATGCTGACGATCAGGCATAAGGACCGAGCGTGCTGCCCAGCGCGTGGACATACGCCTCTGGGGAGGTGCCGGGCCGCAGCGCGACGTCAGACACGTAGGGGGTGAGGCGGCGGTTCGCGGCGGCGAGCGTACGCCAGTCGGTGAGCATGGCCAGCCCCCGGTTGTCGGTGTCGAAGACCTCACCCACGATCCGGGCCGTGACCTGCGCACCGCCGACACTGAACGTGACGGTGTCGCCGACCGCCTTACCCGTGACGGTGAGGAAGTTGGTCGGCACGTCCACCTGCCCGGGACCGCTGTACCAGTGCCCGCTGATCATGTCGTAGCCGGTCCAGTCCGCGTTGCCGCGGAACGCGGTCATTCGGACTTGCCCGGACAGCCCGGCGACGCTGACCGCCTGGTCGGCCTGCGCGACGTAGTGCAGCGTTCCCGGCTGCGCCCGCAACGCCGCCTCGACGGCCGCCTGCTGCGCCGACGGTGACAGCTGCTGCCCGCCGCCGCCCGATCCCGCCAGGGTCACCTGAACGGGCTCGGTCTTGGCATGCGAGAGGCCGTCGGCCACCATGTTCAGCGAGGAGCTCAGGCCGACGGCGAAGGTCACTGCGATCGCGCCCAGTCCCACGGCGGCGAGCGTGCCAGCGGCGCGCGCCGGGCGGGCGAAAGGCGCCGCGAGGCCGATGGTCACCGGGCGGGGCAGCGACAGCCTGCCCAGCAGCCGGTGCGCGGCGTAACCGCGTCCGGCGGCGGGCGCCCGGCCGATAGCGATCGCCTGGACCGCGCTCAGCCGCCCGGCCCGCAGGGAGGGCAGCAGGGCCGCGATCCCCGCCAGGCAGCACATCGCGCACGGGACTCCAGCGTCCACCCACACCGGGACCCCCAGCGCCCCGACCCCGTACACGGTGGCGGTGCGGCCGAGCAGCGGCACCGACAGCGCATTCCCGAGCAGAACACCACCGATGCAGCCCGCTACGGCGGGCACGGTGACCAGCCCGGCGTAGGAGCCCACCAGCTGGGCGGGGGTGAAGCCGATGCTCTTGAGGATGCCTATCCGGCGATAGCCGGCCACGACGGCGCCGCTGACGACGTTGATGACGATCAGCGCCGACATGACCAGCCCGATGATCCCGAACGCGACCACGAACGGCGCGATCGGGGCAATCCCCGACGTCTCCTGCGCCTTGACCGCCAGGTAGGACTGCGTGCCGGTCACCGCGCCTGAGGGCAGCGCGGCGCTGAGCCGGCCGGCATCGGTGCGCAGCGCCGCCGCGCTGCCCGCGCTGGCGAACCGGTACAGCATCTGCGCGGTCGCGGGCGCCCCCGGTGCGCGCAGCGCCGCGATCTGGCTGGGCACTACCCAGCCGTCGGCCGAGCGGTTGATCGAGCTGGCGTAGCCCACCACCGTCAGCCGCGGCGTGCCCGGCACCCCGCTGACGGTGACCTGCGTGCCCAGCGGCACGCCGGGGCCGGAATCGGAGGACAGAACGAGCTCACCCGGCCGCTGCGCCCAGCGGCCCTGCTGGATGACGAGGTCATCGAGCGGCCCGCCCGGCCCGCCGCGACCCGCCACCGTCATCGGCTGGAGGGTGGCCGCGCGCCTGCCGGAACCTGCGGGCTGATCATCGCCTCGGGATAGGGCCCGGCCGCGGCCGTAACCTCCGGCAGCCGCGCTGTCGCGGCGAGCTGCCCTGGCGTAGCCACCGCCCGGTCGACGGTGGCCACCACATCCGCGCCGTGCTGAGCAGCGAAGGCCTTGTCAAATGGGGCGCTGGAGTCGACAACAAGGCCGAGGGCCAGCACGCAGGCGCCGGTGGATACCAGCAGCACCAGGCCGATCACCAGCGTCTGCACCTTGCGGCGGGCCAGCCCGCCGCCGACCGCCCGGGCAACGGGCCCGGCGCCGGGCATCACAGCTGCGCCCCGGTGAACGTGTCACTGGCGACCCGGCCGTCGACGAGCTGGACCGTCCGGCTGGCGTAGCGGGCGGCCAGGCCCGGGTTGTGCGTGACCAGGACCATGGTCTGCCCGCTGCGGTTGAGATCGAGCAGCAGTTCGCCGATCTGCTCGCCGGCCGCGGTGTCCAGCGCCCCGGTCGGCTCGTCGGCCAGCAGCAGCGCGGGCCGGTTTACCAGTGCCCGCGCGATCGCCACGCGTTGCCGCTCCCCGCCGGACAGCCTGGCCGGGTAGGCGTCGCGGTGGCGTTCGATCCGCAGCGCCGCCAGCAGCTCGTCGAGCCTGGCCTGGGCGCGGGCCCGGCGGATGCCGGTGAGCTGCGCCGGCAGCAGCACGTTGTCGGCGACGGTGAGGTCGTCAAGCAGGTTGAAGAACTGGAAGATCATGCCGATCCGCTGCCGGCGGAACCGCGCCACTCCGGTCTCGCTGAGCGTGTCGATCCGCTGCCCGGCGACGGTGACCGTGCCGCTGGTCGGCCGGTCCAGGCCGGCGATCAGGTTCAGCAGCGTCGACTTGCCGCTGCCCGACGGGCCCATGACGGCCACCGCCTCGCCCGGGGCCACCTCCAGCCGGATGCGGTCGACCGCGGGCTGGCCGCCGCTCTGATAGCGCTTAGTTACCTCGCTGAGGCTGATGAGAGAGTCCATGCGGGCACGGTAGGCGTGGCCTGCCGCCGTGCGCCTCGGCCGCGAGCGCGAATTCGCGATACCGTAGCTGGCTGACTCGCGGCGGCCGTCATCATTGCGACGGAGCCAGCTAGCTCTTGCGGCTGATGCGATAGGGCCCTTTTCCCGGCGACAATGGCTAGTGAGCGTACGCAGCTGGCCGCGCCGGGCAATGGCGTTCTTGGGCAGCACGGAGCCGCGAACCGCGCTGCCCAGGCAGGCGATCATCACCGACGCCTGCCTGGCGCTCGTAGCCGTCCTTGCGGCGCTGGCCGCGATGGAGTTCGAGCCCCCTCGCTGCCAAGGTCGCCGCGGTGCTGACCACGGCGCCGCTAGCTGCGCGCAGGCTCGCGCCGCTCGCCGCCTTCTGGGTGATCCTGATTGGCGTCATCGACGCTCGGCAGCGACAATACGATCGTCAGTTATCCGCGATATTGGTCGCCGGCTACTGCGCGGTCGTCTACAGCCGGTACCGCGGCCTGGCGCTGCTCAGCCTGCCCCTGGCCGGGCTGATCATCACGGCGGCGTTCCGGGACACGACGCCGCCGCTGGGCCGGCTGTCCGCCCTCGCGATCCTGCTGGCGATCACGGGCTTCGGCAACGCGGTCCGGGTCTGGCGTGCCCGGGCGGGGGACTCCGGCGCGCGGCTGCTGCGGGCACAGGCCGAGCATGAGGCCGCGACCCGGCGTGCGCTGGAGCTGGAGCGGGCGCGGATCGCCAGCGAGCTGCACGATGTGGTGACCCACAACGTCAGCGTGATGGTCGTGCAGGCCGGCGCCGCCCGGCAGGTGCTCGGCGCCGAACAGCACGAGGCCAGGTCGGCCCTGCTCGCCGTCGAGGCGAGCGGCCGGACGGCCATGGCCGAACTGCAGCACATGCTGGGCCTGCTTTCCGTGCCGGGCGAGCAGGAGCCCGGCTCCCTGGCTGACGGCCAGGCCCGCGGGCGGCTGCGGCCCCTGCCGGGGCTTGACCAGCTCACGACGCTGACCGACCGGATGGCGGCCGCCGGGCTCGATGTTGAGTTGCGCATCCTTGGCGCGCCATGGAGCCTGTCGCCCGGCCCGGACCTGGCCGCCTACCGGGTGATTCAGGAGGCGCTCACCAATGTGCTCAAGCACGCAGGTATGGCGCGGACGGTGATCACGCTGGACTACCGGCCCAGCGGGCTGACAGTGGAGGTAACCGACGACGGACCGCCGGGCCAGCCGGCCGGGCCGTCGGCCTGTTCGCAGCCAGCGGGCCGCCCGGCGGACATACCCGGTACCGGGCGCGGCCTGCTCGGCCTGCGGGAACGGGTCATCCTGCATGGCGGGGAGTTCGATGCCGGTCCACGGCCCGGCGGCGGCTGGCGCGTCATGGGCCGGTTCCCCGCGGAGGATCCGCCGCTGGCACCCACCGCGGCCAGCGGGATGCCCGAAACGGCACGAGCCGCGGCTGTGGGCGGGGCGGCCGGCTTGCCCCATCCGGGTCAGTCATGAACGCCGCGGCCGAGAACGTCGCAGAGCACTCCGAACCCCGCGTTCTGATCGCCGACGATCAGAACCTGGTCCGGACCGGCTTCCGCATGATTCTGCGCGAGGCCGGCATCCCGGTCGTCGCCGAGGCGGCCGACGGCGGCGAGGCCGTCGCGGCGGCGCTGCGGGACCGGCCCGACGTGGTCTTGATGGACATCCGGATGCCCGAGATGGACGGGCTGGAAGCCACCAGGCGTATCCTCGCGGCACAGCCCGGGAACGGCAGCCGGATCATCATGCTGACCACCTTCGACCTCGACCGCTACGTCTACGAGGCGCTGGCCGCGGGCGCCAGCGGGTTCCTGCTCAAGCACGTCTCGCCCGAGTACCTCGTCGCCGCGGTGCGGCTGGTCCGCTGCGGCGATGCCCTGCTCGCCCCGTCCATCACGCGCAGGCTGGTGGAGCGGTTCGCGCCCCACGCGTCCGTGCCGCCGCTGGTGCACGGCGACCTGGCGGGCCTGACACCCAGGGAACTTGAGGTACTGCGGCTTCTTGCCCGCGGCCTGAGCAACGCCGAACTCGCCGCGGAACTGACGCTGAGCGAGGCGACCGTCAAGACCCATGTGGCCAACATCCTCGCCAAGCTGCAGCTACGGGACCGGGTCCAGGCCGTCGTTCTGGCCTACCAGACCGGACTCGTGAGCCTACCCGGCAGTCCAGCCGTTGGCGGACAGTGAATCACCGGGACCGC